>CAYVRZ010000007.1:0-152395 GCA_964453895.1 uncultured Pseudobdellovibrionaceae bacterium
TCCAATTTCGCCGCTAGGAGGCGCGAATGGACTACTGAATGAAAGTGGTCACATAACCCGCAAAGATGGGTTAAAAACCGATCTATAAGGAAATAGGACTGCAAGGCATCACGGGATCAATCCTCTAAATGTAAAATTTGAATTGCGGGTGAGGTTTTGTTCCGGGATTCGAGATCAGAATCTCGCCCACGGCATCCGAAAAGCAAATAGTCACAGGTTCTGCTTCGCCAAACTTGCACGCATTATAGTTCAACTTCGTCAGCCCCAGAATATCGTAAGCTACTTTCTCGATTTCCGCATTTCCATGTTGAACATCGATACTCACCGGCACAGGAATTTCGGTACCGTCATAGGTGCTCATTTGAAATTTGAATCCTGAAGCCCATAGGATGCCGGAGGTTGGTGACGTTTTCCAAAACGTACCGCGAACGACGGGCCATGATCCCTTTCTGAAAAGTTTAATAGACGACTCGCGTTTCACTCGAACCGTTACGAGATCGGCACCGGCGGGACATGCCCGCTTAAATCCTTCGTACTCCTCTGCGGTTATCCCGGACGCACAATGAAGAAAGACTTCCTTCAGGGGCTTTCCGCCTAATGCCTTGTAGGAATCCAGAACGCCCGCCAATAACTTTTGTGCAGCTTCCGGTTTGAGATGAAACGTTTTATCGTCCGGTGAATACCAAATCCCCTCATCTTCGCCGCGAAAAATTACGCCATCTCCGTCTTGCAAAAACATCTGGGCCGCGCAACAAGCACTTTTTGATCCAGGCCCGGTTGCGCCGGTCATACGGTAGGCAATCCCGATATAACAAACTCCATCTCTGACGGACGCCAACGTCCACGGCTTGCCACCGGCTTTATAAAATATCGTGGTCCCAAGATTCCACGCACGATCCGAAGCTGGCGTTAACCCACGTTTTTGTTTCTGCCGCACGAGGTTCAACTCTTCTTCCGTAAGAGCCATGGTGCTTTCTCTGACAATTTGAATTGGAATATTGAACTCCATCGTGCGCGCCTTCAACTGGCGTCGAAAGTCCGGCGCAAAATCAGCATAAGCAGATAACTGTTGAGCACCCTTCCTTCGATAGCCTCCTCGGCCATGAGTCTGCAAGGGCTTCATTCGGGTTGATTGCGGACGACAGTGCTTGAAGACGAAATCTGGCGCGACACAAATTACGACGTCTATCTTTTCATCTGACTTCGATATGAACTTGACCCCTTCAAGAAAAATATCGGAGACCTTGCCAACCCGGTCATGGATATCTGAAAGTCCACATGCTTCCATGAGCTTTTCAGCATCCAACTCAAAGGTCTTCGTCGGCAAGGCGGGCCACTCAGATTGAAAAACAGCCTCGAACCCCGGGAACGCAGGCCAAATGTTTTCATTCTTGAACTCTTCACCGGGAATCAGGGGGCCGGTCCATGCGGCTGCAAACTTCAAAAAGCTCTTGATTCCTTCAGACGTTCCGACCACCGCGTAGCTGATCTTGGCTGGATGAGATGGCAAATGCAAATCGGACGGACCGAAAAGCTCAAGCCCATGATGAGGATCTTCAACGGACTGCCCGTATGCAAATTTTAAAAGCGGTTCGGGAAGAACAACGGCGTCTAAGTTCATGCTTCGGCCTCGACTTCCAAATCGTCGAACGGTTCAATAAACTTCTGCTCCCCAATCTTCTCTTCATTGATCCCAACATTTGTGTTGAGTCTGATAAGGTTGGAGTCGATCACCAGATTTCCACTCTCCGTTTTCAGAAGAGTTGCCGGCTTGCCGCCAGTAAACCATGCAAGCAATCCCACGGTGCGGTTTAGCCATTGCTGATTCAACCAACCTCTCGTGGCTTTCTTCCGTTTTAGTAGAGCCGCCTTCGAAGAAAACGGTTTCCCATTCAAATCGCTCACGGCAACGCGAACCCCAATGGAAAGCATCGGGAGATCAAACCTATCAAGGTGAATGCGGAAGTCGGGCTGCAAGTAGTACCGAAACTTTACTGGATCTCCATCTCGGTAATGGGAAATACGTTCTCCAGTGACATCCACTCGCGTTTTTCTTCCCGATAGATTCAAGTATTGAATCCGATTTTTGGGAAGCTGCCCAGGCTTGAACCGCAATCGCTCTGAGTCGGGATCAAACATCAATCCCTTCCGCGCCAAACAGATCTGAATCTGTTTATTAAGGAGAGTCACAACCACATTTCGGGGAATGATATCCAAGGCTTTGGAAGTCTTTCTCCACTCGATGGCCCTCACTTGTCGATATTGACGTGAGGTCAAGCCGGGAGGGGGCGTGAATGCCCAAAGACCCTTGTCCGACCTATAAAAGCTCCACTTCCTGCTGAGGGTGTCGAGCCGTATGCGATTGGGCAATGTGAAGCAAAAAATCTTGCTGGGGATCTCTTTGATCTCAACTAAGTTTGTAACTGCGGACTCGCCGGGACCTGCGCAATCTGTCCGTGACTCGTACCATTGCTTTAGGCGTTGACGGCCGGCTTCAGGGTCACGAGGAGCGTCCGTCTGAACCAACTTTTTGATGAGAAGCTTCAGCCCCTGACTCCAGTTTCCGTTGAACGGAAGAGCGGTCAGCTCGGTCGTCACAAAATCCAAATCATTGGGCGAGAGGTCGTCGACCATCAAAGGAATAATAAAATCATTCAAACTCAACTTTTTTGCAGTCTTGTCGGCGAGCATACGCTCTCGGCGCGGGCTTGCCTTCTTGAGCGACGATTGGGACATCAATGCTAAAAAGCGATGCGTGCGATTGGTGATCGCGTCCTCGATCTCACCCGGAAACGGTTCGCCGCCAAGCAGTTTCATGCGATCGAGCCAGACATAAAAGCCTTCACGCGTGAGCGTCTTAGCTAACCACAGGGCGAATTTCTCATCCTCCCATGCGTAGCTGATAAAAATGTGCTTGCGCTCGGCGTCAGAAGCCACGAAATCCCCACCTATATTGAGACCCCGGGCGATCTTATATCATTGGAGTGGAAGAACCAAGGGCTCCCCAGCCTTGCCTGCGCAGCATCTTCATTGACGATCAACCGCTAGGGAAAGTTGGATCTCCTGCACCCCCAACGGGATAATATTCGAACTCTAAAGTTGGAGAACAAAATTGACGAGAACAATGTTCTCCGGGTAGGTTTGGGCTCTGGCGTTTGTTCTCCGCATAACTGGAAGGCCAGTTCTTTCACCAGTTTATGCCGCGTGCCTCTGGAGAACAAGAGTTCGAATTTCATCGAGGAAGGCACGCCAATCTTCCAAACGCTTCATTTCACGAAGCAGCGCAAACGGTTTTTTCAATTCATATCCAACGCTTACACCATCCCAAGTTGGGTTCGAGAGTATCAGCTTCAAAAATTCGAGCCGTTCTTGAGGTGATCGCTCCTTCCAAAGAGATTTCGCATTCATAGCCAGTTCGAGAATGGTTCTCGCATTTTCTTTCATCCGGCCATTGATGCGGAGTTGTGCTTGTCGAAGTTTATCGAGGATTGCTTGCCTCTGCCCTTCTAACTTTTGTTTCTGGCGCTCCCACTCATCTTTTGAAAGTTCCCGATCAACAAACAAGTTCGTTAACACATCTCGACGCTCATCGAGAGCCTTGAGATTATGCTCGAATGAGTCGATCTCTGCCATCGTCGCGATACGCGCATCCTCGTGGCTCCGGTTGAGAGCTTCGGCGAAGTATGTGACTCTTGAAATCCAACGACTCGGTTCCTTCACGTCCAAGTTCAAACATTTTCTGTAGGAATTTGAAGTCGATGGCTGAGACTCGGTAGTCAGTACATGGCGTAGAGAGCCGTGGGACCGATGTGGAAGGAGCGACCTCGCGCTTTGCGGCCCTACCCGCTTCCGTCAAATGCTCCTCTCTCAAAATTCGTCGAACTGAGTTTCGGGAGATGCCGACCTCCTTAGCAACAGCCTTGATACTCCCAGACCGAAAATAAGCTTCTATTATTGCATTCCTTGAAAGCGCTGGTAATGGTGCAGGCACTTATCGCTCCTATTTGACCCCGCGGGGTTAAAGCCCTTTTCGGAGGCAAATGGAACAATTGGCAGGTCGAATTTTCTATTGATGTTAGGACAGCCCCCGCCGTTATTTATAAGGCCGGTTTTATCTCAGTGCTGCGCTAAAACTTAGCCTTGGAGGCCATCAAGGTCAAACCGCTGATTTACGCTGAGTTCCCCGAAACTGTAATCCCAAATTCAAAATTGGTTTTTGAAACTCGGGACATGAATTTTCGATTTTCAAATTCTGAATCCCCGCTTTGGTCTAAACCACTCAACCTCGTAGTCAAAGGTCCCTCAAAAGTTGCTATTGACGGCCTGAATGGCTCTGGCAAATCAACTTTCCTCAACCTTCTCACTAGTCAGTCGGGGTTAAATGGTCAAATGACGGGCCATTTAAAATTGGGAAACTTAAATTATAGCTATATCGATCAGCGCCTGACCGTCATTGACCAAGAGAAGTCTGTTCTCGAGAACGTTGAGAGACACACAAAAAAAAGTGTGGTCGAATTACGAAATCTCCTAGCGCAATTTCTTTTCAACGGCAAAACGGTCAACCAGTTAGCTGGAACTCTGAGTGGAGGTGAGAAATTGCGCCTCGCCCTAGCCAAGTCTTTACTTGCGGATCCAGCTCCGCAACTCTTAATTTTGGACGAACCAACAAACAACATAGACGTTACCAATTTAGAATTTCTCGAAGCCGCACTTGAAAAATTTAAAGGGGCCTTGATTGTTGTCTCGCACGACGTCAAATTTGTCGAAAATATCAACGTCGATCATCGTATAAGTTTGCAGGCTCATGTTTAAATCCTGCTAGAAAACAGCATCTGGGTATGATGCAATGGCCACATGCAACGAGAAAACTACTTCCCACAGGTCTTCATTCCGCAAAGTATGGAACACGCAAAAGATATCATTCTGTCGGATGATCCCACTGGAGAGAAGTGGGTCCGAGAGACCGATGCGACGGCACGAGCCATGATCGAATCCTTTGCCCGTGCGAACTCACCGCTGACGGACAAGAGCATCCTTCTCGACTATGGATGTGGAATTGGCCGGATGGCCAAGAGGATCATCGAACTCACGGGATGCACGGTTTTAGGACTCGATATCAGCCCGGGAATGCTCCACTGCTCGGTGCCGTATGTGAATTCTGATCGATTTATTCCATGCCCACAAAGCCAAATTGCCGTGCTGACCAAGGGTGGATTGAGAGTGGATGCGGCCATTTCTGTATGGACTCTTCAGCATTGCCTTAACCCCGCGCAAGATATTGCCATGATTCATGAGATCTTAAAGCCCAATGGGCTATTCTTCGTTGTAAATAAATACGCCCGCTACCTACCTATAACTCCAACAGACTCTTACGTGCGCTGGTATGACGATAAGATCGACGTGCTTAAATGCCTCGGTGAAAACTTTGAACTTGCGGAAGATATCCCGTCGATTGGCAATGCGGGAGACGATTACTATCGGGCTTTCAGGAAGAAATAGAGAGTTGGCCAGCTTTCGAGCCAAAGGTGCAAATGCGAAATCTCATAATTTGTTGTGACGGCACGGGAAACGAGTACAGCGAAGACAACTCGAATGTCGTCAAACTCTTCCAAGCGCTGCAAAGACAAACCAATCAAATTGCGTTTTATGATCCAGGCGTAGGTACGATTCTTTCGGACAGCGACCGCTCGGCAGTTTCAAAATTTTTGTCGCGAGTGCTTGATCTGGCCACGGGCAAAACTCTGCAGAAGAATGTTCAAGAGGGTTACACCTGGCTCATGAACAACTATAAAGACGGGGACCAAGTCTTTCTTTTTGGCTTTAGTCGCGGAGCGCACACCGTTCGGCGTCTGGCCAGTATGGTTGACTCCTGCGGCTTACTCTATGCTGGCAATCGCAATATGGTTCCGTACGTCTCGAAGATGTATTTGGAAAATTATCTTAACGGAAAAAATAAAGCCGTCGTAAAAGGCTTCAAAGACACCTACTGCCGACCCTGCCCGATTCATTTTCTTGGAGTGTGGGACACGGTTTCTGCCCTCACCACCCGGTGGAAAAAAGCTTCGTTGGACGGAGAGCTTCACCCGGGAATTAAAAACGCGTTTCACGCGATTTCTATCGATGAGGGAAGAAAAAAGTTTCCGGTTAATCTTTGGAGGGAGCCCAACCCGCAGACCGAACAATTGGTCGAGCAAGTGTGGTTCCGCGGAGTTCACTCTGATGTGGGCGGCTCGTACCGCAATGCGGGCTTGTCGGATGTCGCCTTAGTCTGGATGATTGAAAATGCCAAAAAATTTGGCCTGCTGGTGAAAGACGATTACCGCAACAAGATCTCTCCTGACCCGCTGGCCAAGGCGCATGAATCTCGCGAAGGCCTATGGAGAATATGGCCAGTCTCAAGCCGCAATATTCCCGCTCGTTCTAAAGTTCATCTCAGCGTAAAACGTTATCGCGAAAAATATCCTGCGTATCAGCCAAAAAATTTAGAGGCGGTCATCGCAGAGGCGACTTGGGTTGACTGATTTGTGAAACTCGGCAGATGCAAAATCTTTGGCTACCTTCTTGAACAGCTCAAGCCCATCGTCGCATCCTCACGCGCCTTGGACTGGTCCGTAGGATATAAAAACACAATCCCCATTTTGTCATCGGTTTGTAGACGATAGATATCGCTGCCGCCAAAATAAGACATTACGGAATTCGTAATTTCTTGCGGATGATCGAGCCCCAGGCAATGCCCGATCTCATGAGTTGCGACGCTAATAAAAATCTTCGCGTCTTTGTACATGTCGTCGATCAGAGAAATTTCGCAGCTTACAATTCCATCGTTATCGGTCTTAAATTTCGCTTCGCCACCGTTCAGCCCGTCCGTGCCTCTGTTGAATATGCGAATCGTGCGGCCGGCGGCGTTTGTAGAGTTATAGTCCGCATCGGCGCCATCCACCAACGTCACATAAGCCGCGGCGATATTGTTGTAGTCTGTAAATATGGAATCCATGGCTTGCTCCACCGTAATGGTCGCACTTCCGGCCAAGGGATCTTCCGCCGGTAGGTTGTTTTCTAATGTGCGGGTGGCTTGATCATAAAGGACAAAAAGTTTTGTGCTCGCAGCCGGAGTTCGCGCCAGTCGATCCCAGGGCTGATCTTTGTGGAAGACACGAAATCCAGAGCAAAGAAAGACCACGATGCTCAGCCAAATCACACCTCGTATAAGCTTTAACTTCCCCACGCCGATCCCCTTTTTAAAAGTCATAAGATAGGCCAAGATTTCCGCGCGAGCCCAGATTTCCATGGTGCTCAAACGTGCCCAGAATCTCGCCGCGAAAGCCCACCCCTAACCAAAGCGCATAATCAAATCCAATCCCCGCTGCGAAGCCAAAACCCAGCGTATCTCTGACTCCTACGACGATCGGCCCAAACTCAGTGTAGTAGTGGGGCTTAAAAAAATTGCGTTTAACAGCGCCGAATATACCCATGGAGATTTGTCCGAACTCCCACTCGTCCCAGCCCACGCGAATCGAGCCAGGGAAGTTATAATTATTGCCGAAGGCGACAAACGCATGAAGGCCCTTCGGCTCTGCCGCATGAGCATTGGGTAGCATAAGCGACATCGTTAAAATAAGTCCGGCGATCAGCTTCACTGGATTCACAGTGCAACCCCGACCGAAAAGGTAACGAGATCTTGCCCGTTCAACGTCAAGTGCTTGTATATGTCGCGAAGTCCCCAGATGACTTCGAGATTGCAATAAACCGGCGACAGGAAGCCCCACTGCACTCGAAACGCGGGCCCGGCCCCAAAGTCGCTATCCTCTTCCGCTCGCGTGGCACCTTCATCTTTGAAGGATCGAAGCGAATAAAACGCCCCGACTCCCAGTCCAGCCTTGAGATCACCCCAGCCAAACTCCCCGGCCTGCCAAGTTTTCATCCAAGCCATGGAGTAATTTGAGTAATAGTAGTAGCCATTTCTGGCGCCGGTCGACGTGCCGGTGAGGATCCAATCGGTTCCGCCAATTGCGCCGGCCAGTGCTGGAATGTAGCGCCCCGAAGTCGCGGAGCTTAGCCCCACTCCGAGTTCCACCGAAGCATAAGAAGCTGAAGCAATGTTCAACCCAATAAAAAATAGGACCAACGCTTTTAGTATCATCAGAGGATTTAAACGATTGCGTGGCCCCGGAGAGCGGTCAACCTATAATTCTGGACAAAATTCCTATCTCAATCTAAAAAATGATCCGAGTTGAACCTATTATCTACGAAAGCCGGGTTAAATGTTGCTGAACAAGCTCACGAATGCTGCAGGAATCTTTGGCGTAACGATCTTGTTCTTTTTCATCAGCCATTCAGCCAGCGGAGAAACCGTTGGCGGCGCCATAGATAAGATCAACCAGATCAATCATATGCGCGAGAGTCTTGCCGCAAGTTTAGACCCTACAAAGGCGCCGATCACTGAGCAGACCTTCAAGGATGTTTGTGCGCCGGTCGGTCAAGCGCTGATGAGCTGGGCTAAATCGCAAGGGCATCAAGCTCGCCAAATGAGCGACAAGTACAGAAACGCCAATAATAAGGCCGATGACAAAGGTCTTAAAGCTATTGGGGAATTTAGAAAGACTCCGAATCGCCTGTTTTTTATTGAAGAACGTGCTGTAGAAGGCGTTTCTGGCACCCAGATATACCGTCGGATCGACGTACAACAAAACTGTCTGCACTGTCACGGCTCGGCGGCCAGTTTGCCTGAATTTATTAAAACTAAATATCCAAAAGACCTAGCCAATGGATTTAAGGTCGGTGACCTTCGGGGTGTTTACTCAATTTGGATTAAGAACGAAACGGCAAAGTAAAGTTCCTCTTTGTCATCGATGCCGTACGATAGCCTAGTTCGGATACACGCAAAAAATTGTCAATTCCCAAGTTCAGGTTTAGATGTGGGCACAATACGCCGAATACATATGGCCAGATTCTCAATTAAGGAGACTTGCAGTTACGCCCATTCATCGTCTCTTCTACAGACGCCACGTGAAATTTTCCTACTTCGCAATACTGGGAATGTCTGCGGTACTCGGCCTCTTTGTGTTGATTGGTGTTGTTGCAGTCAGCTTAAAAGGCGACTTCACCGGGGTGTTATACTTGCTCCTCGTCGGCGCCATTCTGCCAACCATACTGTTTCTAGAAGCTCAATATTTGATTAAACCTTTAGCGTATTCGTTTGTCGATATTTTTGAGGATCATTTTTTACTCAATCGGCTTGGTAAGATTGAAGTTTTTAACTTTCACGAAATTGAGAAGGTTACCTTCTCTTACATACCAATGCTCGGCGGTTGGTACAGCGTTAAATGCAAGAATAGCAAGCCAAGAAAATTCACAGTAGTACTCGAGAATAGTCATTACATTCTGGATGCAATAAACCAGAAGTATCCCAATTTAATTGATCAGAAGAAGCTAGGAAATTTTCGACGGACGGCCATTTATGGCACGCAGTCATGGGACCGAACTTACAAAAAAGTTGGTAACTGGCCCCTGCTGTTGGCGAAGTACCTGGGACTCCCTCTTGCTCTTGCCGCAGGCATTGTTACTTTTCGCGAATGGAGCTTCGGGTCGGCCCTTTCTGCCGCAGTATCTCTAAACTTTTTTTGGGGATTTTTTGTCTACCTGTTGGAAGAGTTCTTTATTGGCTGGAAAACGCGCCGGCAAATGCTAAATGCGCCTTTAAGTGAGCCAACCGAATTAAGCTTTGTAATCCGATTTCAAAAGATAGCGTCGGCAATCTACTTGATTGGATTTGCCGTCATTTGCGTTTTGCTTTCACTCTGAACTAATTATTAGCGTCCTCATCCTCTAACTTAACTTCAAGAATCGAAACGCTAGGTACCGCCGTAAAGCAGACGAACAGCGCCGTGCCCATTAACATCATCATCATCGCCACAGCTTTGCCGGCCACCGTAACGGGATGAATATCACCAAGGCCCACTCCGGTCATAACTGTGACCGTGAAATAAAGAGAATCGAAAAAGGTGGGAATCCCCAAGTTAACTTTGTTCTCTAAAAAATAAAAAAGAGAGGCAAAAAACGCCTGCGCGGTCAGTGATAAAGTTACGAGATAGGCAAATACAGGGCGCTTCATACCTCGCAAAAATCGCATGGTGAAGCTCAGCATAAATTTGTGATGGCGACGTATCATAGGGTAAGACTAACGCGCTTTATCGATCCCCGCCAAGTGTTTTGCAAAGGCCTGCATAACCAATAGATGAATCAAAGCTTGCGTGTATTTATAGATAAACCACGGCAGAGCCGGCCGGTAATCATGAATGGCCGCGAGAACAAATCGCCGGTTCAGAACCACGCGAAACTCGAGGCGCCCCGACTTCTCTCCCGACACCAATATGCCATCACTTATATCAAGGAGCTGACTGTCGCTATTGCTGCGATCTAAATTTACCTTTAACGCGAGCAACTCGATTTTAAAAAGCCTCAAGAAAATGGCAATCGTCGCCCCGTCGCATTTTACCCCAATGATGGGCGACAAAACTCTGGGCAACCAGGTCATATATTGATCTTTGACCCACTCTGCATCTTTGCCCCTCGGCAACAACAGACGTTGAACGGAGCGCACCGTTTTTCGCTGAGCGCGAAAGAGAAAGAACTTGCGGTTCGATCGAGTCTTAAGAAAGGCACTTTCAAGCAGTTCGAAATACGTTCGCCCAATGGCCTCGCTCGAAAATAAATGGTTTTTGCGTGCCACCATGGAATGCTCGAGAGATTCTATCAGAGGATAAACTAAATCTTGCGGAGTGTTGGTGATCAACCGCACCCACAGGCGGGAAAGTGTAGGCGTAAAAAACGGGACTGTAATAAAATATCGCTTTAATCCCAGGCGCCGGGCCGTCTCTTGCATCATTTGGATGTAGGTTAGTGGCTCACAGCCGGCCAAGTCGTACGTGCGTCCGATGTGTTCATCACCCAATGCCGCCGATGTAATTGCCGTTAGCACTGTTTGCAAATCCACCGGAGTCGTGAGCGTTTGCGTCCACCGTGGGCAAATCATAACCGGCAAACGCTTTACAAGTTTTAGAAGAATCTGGAAGGACGAGCCCGCCGCCCCCAAAATTAAACCCGCGCGAAAAACGGTGGCTGGCAGTTGGTGTTGCGCGAATGTTTCTTCGACTTCGAGCCGACTTTGCAAATGCAGCGATAAATCGGGAGCCTCGGGTATCAATCCACCCAAGTAGATCATTTGTTGGATACCGGCCTTTCGCATCACGCGAGCAAAATTATCGGCCAACAACAAATCATAGTCGGCAAATGAACCCTGATCGAGCTGTGCCGTTGGGCCCATCGAGTGCACCAGATACAAAGCGAGATCTACTTTTTGCGGAACGGCCTCGTCGATCGATTTTAGCGAGAAAAGGTCGCAGGCCTTCCAGGTAATTCTTGGATCATCGGACGTCTGTTGACCGCGCGAAAGCGCCGTTATCTTTGCATTGGGAAATTTCTCGAGAAGCTTTGGCATAATGGCCCGGCCAATATAGCCACTGGCGCCGGCCACGATAATGCTTGGGGAATCAATCATTGAGCCACTTCAAGCCAGATTTCATTTCGGCGTAAAAACCAAAGCCGGAAGGGCGAGTCAAATCGGGCAAAAGTTGGCTCACCTTCAGTTTTAATATTGTTCTTTTCTAATGCCGCCGTAAATTCTGCGAGCTTAGTTTTATAGCGATCCTCAGACCATGAACCCGAATAGCTGAATACGGCCACTTTTCGTTTTGGTACTTCGCGAATTTTTACTCGATCGTCATTTGGCTTCGGCAGATTCTGCAGATTGAACTTTGCCGGCATCGTAAACTGAACCAAATAACCTTTTGCACCTTTGGTTAAATTTACGGGCGCGGTCATTGCAATTTTTTCGGATTTGACCTGCGCCACAGGCGCGGTCATTTCTATTTTTTCCTGGCTCGTGTTGTTGCCGAAGATATAATCGGCCAAGATTCTAAAGGCCCGATTGCCAGCCTCATCGAAACTCGCGTCGATGATCGTCTCAGCAACTAAGGTCGACTCGTAATTACGGATTTCGTACAGGTTATTTTTGGCTTCAACTGTAAACTTTGGTTCTTCAATGGCCATAGCGGCTCCCGCGTACAATAACATTGACCAAACAATTGTTCCGTAGATTGAGATGGTTGAAGATCTATGCATTTCTGCATCTCCTATCACTACTCTTTAAAACTGTGCGTAACGTCGCGCATGGGCGGACGAAGTTGGGCCTGTCGTTTGATTCTCCAAACAACCATCCCTACCAGCATCGCGGGGAGTACGGCCCACCAATAAGCGCGAACACCAATAGCGAGGACCTGCACCAAGCGCATGATCAGCGGTAGAAGGCGCATCAACAGGACCGCGCCGACCACAATCAAAATAACTTGTAAGAAGCTGAGTCGTCGAAACATTAATTGCCCCTTAAATTTCACTTAGCCGGTGCCAAAAAGTACCTGCGGCGCCGCAGGTACTTTTTGACACCAGCTCAAGGTGATATATGCCAATAAAATTGACCTGTATACATGCGATTGGCGGCCCCAGTTTGACGTCTAGTGGTGATGGCGTTAAGGGAGTACCGGGCGCCTGCGGGCGACAAAAATATTGTGAGGGAATATTATGGCGGCATTTAGATATTTGGTAAGCGACGTTGATAAATCCATACGGTTTTATACCGAACTGCTCGGCTTCAAACTAGAGCAGCAATTCGGTCCGGCGATGGCAATTGTATCCAAGGACGGACTTAATCTGTGGTTGGCGGGTCCTATGTCATCGGCGGCGCAGCCCATGCCTCATGGACGTAAACCGGAACCTGGTGGCTGGAGCCGTTTGGTAATGCAATCCAACAATCTTGAAAATCTTGTCGCCACACTAAAATCCAAGGACGTTCGCTTTCGCAATGAGATCACTCAAGGACCGGGCGGATCACAGATCCTTTGCGAAGATCCATCGGGCAACGCCATTGAACTCTTTCAACCGGCATAAAATGAGCGATCGATTAACCCTCGTCATAGGCGATAAAAATCTGTCTAGCTGGTCCATGCGTCCCTGGCTGGTTTTGAAGCATTCCGGCCTCGCTTTTACCGAAAAGAAAATCATCCTCGATAAGCCAAATTCTAAGAAAGAGATTTTCAAGTTCTCACCATCTGGTCGGGTTCCGGCGCTCTTACATGGCTCAACCACAATTTGGGACTCGCTATCCATCTGTGAGTACATTGCAGAACTCGCGCCAGAAGCGCAGTTACTCCCCGAGGACCCCCGAGTTCGCGCCATCGTTCGTTCTTACGTCGCCGAAATGCACTCTGGGTTTCAGTCTCTCCGAAGCCAAATGTCGATGGACATACAACTCAAAATTAAACTGAATCATATTACCCCTCAAACGATGGCCGATATTGATCGAGTGGTTGAACTTTGGAAGTCGGCACTCGGCACTTGTGGTGGCCCCTATCTCTTTGGCCAATTTACCGTTGCCGACGCCTTCTATGCTCCAGTTGTAATGCGATTCCAATCCTATGGGGTCGTTCTCAAAGATCGCCGTTGCCAAGGATATGTTCGCAAGGTCCTATCTAACAAATTTGTGAAAGAGTGGATCAAAGATGCCAGGAAAGAAAAGTCCGTCAGATTTAAATTTTAGAAATGTGGAGATCTAGATGACACTCAATCATGTCCATTTGGGCACAAAAGATCTGAAAAAATCTGTCGAATTTTACTCATCCACGTTCGGCTTCAATAAAAAGTTTGATCATGGTGTGGGAGTCTTTCTTGAAAACAACTCAGGCTTTTTGATTGCTATCGACCCGGTAGAGGATTTGCCAAATTTTCCTAGCTGGTATCACTTGGGTTTTTGCCTGGCCTCAGAAAAAGAGGCGCTGGATATGTACAAAAAGTGCATAGAACTTGGCGTCAACATCGTCCGCGATCTCAAACATGTTGAGCATCAGTTCGCTAGTTTCTTTGTGACGGATCCCGATGGCAATAAGCTTGAGGTAAGCTGGCACAATGAATAAACTTTGCTGGAAAATCGACGACAACTACGAAATCCGCTCCATGACTCCGGAAGAGTTCGAGCCACCGTTCGAGAAATTCACCAAAGAGTTTTTTGAAGACCGGACGCAGGTCTTCAGGCTACGCAATTCGCTTTCTGAAAAGGAGCGCGAGCGCATGAAGGAGCTTGGCGCGAAAATGGGCGACCCGTTTAAGCTGAGACTTGGAGTTTTTCACAAAGACAAAGATAAAGAGGAATTTGTCGGCTGGCACTTTGGACGACAAGAATCGGCCACTACGTTTTACATGGTAAACTCCGGGATCTTGGCGCATCATCGCCGCAAAGGCCTATATGCTGAACTTGTGAAACGGGTGGTTGCAGTCGCAACTGAGATGGGCTTTCAAGAAATTTGGAGCCGCCATAGTGCAACCAACAACGCCGTGATTATCCCCAAACTTAAACAAGGCTTTGTGATCTCGGCGATGGAAGTGACTGACACATTCGGAACGGTTATTCATTTGCGCTACCTCCCCAGTGAACTGCGCCGGAAAATGACCGAATACCGAGTCGGCCACATTAAACCCGATGCGGAGATTAAAAAACACCTTGGGATTTAGTGTGAGCAAAATGCCCGTTCTATTTGTAGGCCATGGGTCACCGATGAATTTAATCGCTGACAACACGTTCACGCAAAATTTTCAGCGCATGGGCCGCGAGCTGCCAATGCCGAAGGCGATTCTTTGCGTGTCTGCACATTGGGAAACTTCGGGCACAAAAGTACAGGCTGCGCAGAAGCCCAAGCAGATCTATGATTTTAGCGGATTTCCCGAGGCCCTTTACCAAATCAAGTACGAGCCCAGTGGCGCGCCCGCCATCGCCGCGGAACTTTCAGCGAAAAGTGCCGCCATCGAGGCCACCACCGAATGGGGTTTGGACCATGGCACATGGGCTGTGCTTCACCAAATGTATCCGGCCGCCGAGATTCCAGTATTTCAGTTGAGCTTAAACAAAAATCTCGCGCCCAAAGAGCATCTTCGAGTGGCGCGCGAGCTCAGCTCGATGCGCGACCACGACGTTTTAATTTTTGGCAGCGGCAATATTGTGCACAATCTCCGACGGATCGAATGGGAGCCAGAAGCCGCGGCCCACCCCTGGGCCGAAGCGTTTGAAGAGCATGTGATTCATACTTTACTCAATAAAAATCTGCCGGCGGAAGAAAAGGTCGAACGCATTTTCACAGCCGAACTTCTCTCAATGGCACACCCCTCACTGGAGCACCTACTTCCACTGGTGTATTCGATCGGCGCGGCGGGTGACGAGGCCGTGGCCACTGTTGAGGTGCGCGGGATTCAAAACGCGGCGATTTCAATGGCCGCATTTAGTTTTTTATGACCTACCGCCAGTACGCAAGAATCGTGCTAAAGAGCAAAAGCAGAATAAAATCGTGTGCTGAGTTTATAAAGAAGACCTTCCATGGGCGATTTTCCCAAGCGACCTTACTGAATTGCATCGGGATATAGAAGCCGATCCAAGTAAAGAACGCCGACATAAATCCCCAAAAGAAATTGGATCCTTCGTCGGGCCCAACGCCCCATACGGAGGGCCGCCACACTTGGCCAGAATGTGCGAGAACATAGGAGATCAAAAACAGTCCCACAACCTGTAAGATCATGGCTCTTGTCATGGTCTTTGAGTCTGGCTTGAAATCAGCCGGCATTCCCATTCCCGCAGCCCATATCTTGCCAAAAATGGGTCCGTACCAAAGAAAGCCAAAGACCATTCCGGCCACAACACAGGCCCCGATGGCGAGAAAATTAATTATCAGATTCGGCTGCACCATATAGATTTCCCCTCTGTGAGTTCCAAGTATTGTTCAAGCAAGGTATGCACAAGTAAACCGATATTCGCTGCTCTCCCAACGTGCAGATTTGTGCGGCGCACTGAGTGCTTGAACCACAACCGAGATCCAAGCACAATTGCGGACTAGGCCTGCCCAGGTGTAACCTATAGATTAAATCTATCACACGATTTTTTTTATAGATTTAACTAACAGTCGGGCACCTTATAGCATCGAAGAGAATAGCGTCAGTTGCAGCGAGCAACAACGACCCTCAACAGGAGACAAAAAATGTTCACAGCAAATCTACGAAGCTTTGCGCTAATCGCAATAGCGGCATTGCATTTTGGTGGCACGACCGTGCACGCCAACACGAATGAATTTTGGTGGCCCGAGCGACTGGATCTCTCACCCCTGCGTCAGCATGGCATCGAGTCCAACCCCATGGGACAAAAATTTGACTATGCCAAAGAGTTTAAAAAATTGGATCTCGCAGCCCTTAAAAAAGACATCACAAAACTAATGACCACTCAACAAGAGTGGTGGCCGGCCGATTGGGGGCACTACGGTCCGTTTTTTATTCGTATGGCTTGGCATAGCGCCGGAACTTACCGCGTGGCCGATGGTCGCGGCGGAGCCGGGGGCGGACAACAGCGTTTTGAGCCGCTGAACAGCTGGCCCGACAACGCGAACCTCGACAAAGCCCGCCGTTTGCTTTGGCCCATCAAACAAAAATACGGGAGCAAGATTTCGTGGGCGGACTTAATGGTCCTCACCGGCAACGTAGCCTTAGAATCCATGGGCTTTAAAACTTTTGGCTTCGCTGGCGGCCGCACCGATGATTGGGAAGCCGACAAAGTTTATTGGGGACCAGAAAAAAAATGGCTCGCCGATGAACGCTATAAGGGCGATCGAAAGCTGAGCAATCCCCTCGCCGCCGTCCAGATGGGACTGATCTACGTAAATCCCGAAGGACCGAACGGCAAACCCGACCCTCTCTTGGCCGCGAAAGACATTCGCGAAACTTTCGCCCGAATGGCAATGAACGATGAAGAAACTGTCGCGCTGATCGCCGGCGGACACACGTTCGGTAAAGCTCACGGCAAAGGCAACCCGCAAAAATGTGTAGGCCCCGAACCTGCGGCGGCCGGTACCGAAGAGCAAGGCTTCGGTTGGACTAACAAATGCGGCAAGGGCCATGGCGTAGACACGATCACGAGCGGCCTCGAGGGCGCTTGGACCGCGGCGCCGACCAAATGGACCATGCAATACCTTGCGAACCTGTTCGCATTCGAGTGGGAGAAAACAAAAAGCCCCGCCGGTGCGATTCAATGGGTGCCCAAAGGTGGCGCGGCTGCCAACACTGTTCCCGACGCGCATGACCCGAACAAAAAACATGCGCCCATCATGTTGACGACGGACTTGGCGCTCAAAGTGGATCCGATCTATGAAAAGATCTCGCGACGCTTTCTAGAAAATCCGAAAGAATTCGAACTGGCTTTTGCCAAAGCGTGGTTCAAACTCACCCACCGCGATATGGGCCCGCGCGTTCGCTATATCGGCAAAGAAGTGCCGAAAGAAGATCTGCTGTGGCAAGACCCGATCCCGGCGGTCAATCATAAGTTGATCGATGCCGCAGACATCGCGGCCCTTAAGAGCAAAATTCTTAATTCGGGTCTGACCGTTTCTGAACTCGTTCGCACGGCCTGGGCTTCGGCCGCTTCGTTCCGCGGCACCGACCTTCGCGGTGGAGCCAACGGCGCGCGCATTCGCTTGGCGCCACAAAAAGATTGGCCAGTAAACAATCCCGAAGAACTGTCAAAAGTTCTCGCGGCACTCGAGAAAATTCAGAAAGACTTTAGCAAGGGCGGCAAAAAAGTTTCTCTCGCCGACGTGATTGTTCTGGGTGGAGTGGCGGCAATTGAAAAAGCGGCAAAGGCCGCGGGGCACAACATCAAGGTCCCGTTTAAACCCGGACGAATGGACGCCACCCAGGAGCAAACGGATGTGAGTTCGTTCGCAGCGCTTGAAGTTAAGGCCGATGCCTTTCGCAATTACTATGCGGACGGGAACGTACTCTCCCCTGCAGAAATGTTGGTGGATCGAGCCAATATGCTGACTTTGACCGTACCTGAAATGACGGTTCTCGTGGGCGGATTGAGAGCTTTAAACGCCAATGCGGGGCAAACAACCCATGGAGTGTTGACCAGCAAGCCGGGCACGCTGACCAACGACTTTTTTGTGAACCTGCTCAGCATGTCGACCAAATGGCAAAAGTCGGCAAAGACCGATGGTCTTTATGAAGGCCTCGATCGTAAGACGGGCGCAATTAAATGGACGGCCACGCCAGTGGACCTGATTTTTGGTTCACACTCCGAACTGCGCGCCATTGCCGAAGTCTATGCGGCCGACGATGGAAAACAAAAGTTCCTAGGCGATTTTGTCAGCGCCTGGAACAAAGTGATGTCCCTCGACCGCTTTTAAGCCTTTATTTTTGTAATGTTCAAATTCGGGCCGTTCCCTCTTCGGGGAGCGGCCTTTTTTTCTTGTAAGATCAGTTCACTATGCAATTTGAGCGCAAAATTCCCGGCCTCTGACTGTACTAAATAGGCCGGCCTTTGCGGCGAGCCATTGCGAACAATTTTCTTACCCTTTAACATTTTTGTGATCGGCGTAAAATGGACCTCTTTGACCGTGCCGCCGATCAGACCACCGAGCCACTTCCACTGAACTTTCGCATTTATTTTGAACGGCTTTACATTCGATTGAGACATGCCCTTAAATATCTTGAGGACACGCTAATAACCAAGCAAAATGCGCCAAATGAATGACCTGGTCATCGGCGGAATTTATAGCCATTACAAAAACAAGCGCTACAAAGTCATCGGCGTCGCACGACATAGCGAAACTCTCGAAGAAATGATCATTTACGAAGCCCTTTATCCAAATGACTTAGGCACAATCTGGGTGCGGCCAAAGGCGATGTTTTTAGAAGAGGTTGTGGTCGGTGATTATCGCGGACCTCGCTTCAAGCTCATCGAGCCCGGAGATTCACCATGACCGCCGGATGGGAACGTTGGCTGCCTTACTTAATCGCCGGCGCCATTGGCCTGCTGGTGGGAATCGAGCGTGAAAAAGCCCACACCGGTCGCAACACAATGGGCGTTCGCACGTTTTTATTGATGAGCCTGCTCGGCGCGCTGGCTGGCGACATGCGAGATTCCTGGGTTGCGATTTTGCTGACTTCGTTCACGCTCGGGTTGATTGTGGTTTCTTATTTTACGCAAACCAACACCAGTACGTCTAAAGTCGACCGAGGGCTTACGACCGAAGTTGCCGCCGGAGTGGTTTTCGCGCTGGCCTTCGTGGCCCATGAGTCGCCGGCGCTTTCAGCAATCCTTGGCCCAGCCGTGGCCGTAATTTTATATTCGAAAAAAACTCTGCACCGGTTCACCAATGCCATAAAGCCTGCCGAGCTCGAAGCCGGGCTTATGATTCTTTTGGCTGGCGTAGTGGTGATTTATATCGTGCCCGACAAAATCGTCGACCCGTGGGGAATTTTTAATCCGCGCAAGTTCGGCTATATTATTCTGACCCTCGCCGTTCTCGAGTTTTTAAGCTACGCCCTCGCCAAGGCGGTGGGTGAAAAAAATGGCGCACTGATTGCCGGATTTTTTGGTGGCTTTGTTTCGAGCACCGCGATCTTGTTGTCGTCAGCCCGCCAGGCACAAAGTGCGCCGAAAAAGCAATGGAGCTTGGTTAGCACCGCCCTGGCGGCCAAACTTGCGGCCTTTATTCAGCTGTTTTTTATCGTTGGTTTAGTTTCGTTTCCGCTTCTCTTGCGCGTTGGAGTACCCGCCGGAGCTGGCTTTTTAGTTGGTACCGCCGCACTATTTATCGTCGCTCGCAAAAAGGAGCAAGCGTCTGCCGCCCTCGAGCTACGCTCTCCGCTCGACTGGCGCGGAGTGCTTCGCTTGTCATTTGTCTTGGGCGCGATTCTGGCTTTGATCTCAGCCGCAAAAATATGGTTCGGCGATATGGGGACTTTCACTCTATCGTTCGTTACGGGATTTTTTGAACTTCACGGCGTATCATTGGCCAACGCAACTATGTATTCTTCCAATCAGATCAGCCTCGAAGCCGCTAGCACGGGAATTCTATTAGCTACAATCGGTAGCCTCGTCGCAAAAACTGTGATCGCGTGGATGATCGGCGGCTTTCGCTTTGCTCGCGCACTGGCGGTGGTTTTTGTGCCGATGATTGTCGCCATCGCTCTGAGCTGGATGCTAATCTAAGCAGCAATAAATCGGTAATTGCCCAGGAGCTGCCACAAAGAGATCGGCTCGGGAGTCTTTCGCACAGGGATCGGAAGAATAAGCATCAATCCCCAAATCAGCGCAAAGATCGAACCCATCACTTCCCCTCCCATCAGCGCGATAGCCGGGCCGGGAAAGAGCAATAGACAAGAGCGAACGACAGTTACGACCAGAATACGAGCACAAGCCGCAGGTCCCACCGGGCCTCCCTTCAGCGTGCGGATTCGAATTCCTGCCACACGATGACCTATGGTTTGCCCACGCTCGGAGCGATAGCTGTACAACATGTATAGCGAAAGCAAAAGCAGCGAAGAAAAAGAGGTGGCGAAGAAGACATAAAAGTCTTTTTGCGTGTACAATTGCATCGCATCCTCGCGCACGTCATGGCCGGGCAAAATCGCATTGAATACGCGAATCAGCACCGCCAATACAGAAATCACCAGTAAGAAATCTATCAAAAATGCATAGGACCTGCGCCCGAACAAGGCCCACATACTGTTTTTATTTTCACTCATAAAAGAATTATCCCCGCCACTACGGCGATGGTTTGCAAAGCCGCGATTAAAACCAACCCCGTTTGCTCCAGCTCAAGTCCCTTCAGCGACCAGGCGAATGTGCCGAGCGCGTAAACAATAAAACCCACCTTCGATACACTCCCATTATGCTTGCCCTTTGCCGCACTGTAAGCCAAACACACCCATGCTGAAGTGACAAAAAATCCCGCCAAAAATGCATTCATGACTGCGCCCTCATCTGGTACCAACGGTACAGCGACGGACTGAGCAAAAACAACTGCAACAGGCTTGGATAGATCAACCCCGGATCTTCGATCCGCACTCCCCAAATCACCCATTGCAAGATTCCGGCAAAATAGAGCGGAAGAAAAAGCGGATCGCGTACGATGACGTGCTGATTTTTCTGCCGCAAAGCCGAGACCGCCACAATGCACATCCCGAGCGCGCAAAGAGTAGAGGCCATCCAAGTTAAATTCCATTCAGAAAGCATATAGAAATAGTCCTGGCATTCTTGCGCGAAAGCAAGCGCTTGCCGAGATCGGGGACCGAGGGTAACTTCGACCCTTTATAGGAGTATCAAATGTCGCAAAAGTTTGGAATTGTGATCGGCTTGATCGGCGCGGCCGGGTTGGTCGGCTGCTCGACGTATTCGAGAAAAGAGTGCTTGGCGATGAATTGGCACCAACAGGGCGCCAAGTTTGCCCTTAAGGGGGAAACGGTTCACGAAGGCCTCGCTCACTTTGCCAACGGGTGCAAGGACGTTCCGGTAGACAGTTCGGCATTTCAATCCGGCTTCGACTCGGGCCTGGCGCAGTTTTGTACGCCGGAAAATATTGAAAAGTTCGCCACCGAAGGCGGCCGCTATAAAGGCACTTGCCCCGAGTCCGCGGTGAGCACGAAATTTATGAGCCAGTATTCGAGTGGCCGCGAAACCTACCTTGAGAAAAAAGTAAAATCGCTGAAAAGCGAGCTGTCGGACGCCGAAAGCAAATTGAGTCGCCTTGAAAGCGAAGTTAGTTCTCTAAAGAGTGATTTACGCAGTTGCGAATCTAAGTCGCCGTAGCGCGCCGGCGTCTATTTTCGGGTGGCTGAAATACCATCGAACAAAAGACCGACGGTAAAGTACGAACCGGAGAGATCAATCGTTTGGATGTTGGTATTCATATTTCCGGTTCGCTTCAGGTCGGTGATCTTGTTGGTCTCGATACCGCCTTCGACGACTAGGTAAAACTGTTTGTATCCGATGGCCACCGAGCCGCCATAGCTCGTGTACGGCGCGCCGAACCAGCCGTCCGCATCTTTGCGAGTGAGCTCGCCGTCTTGCGCCGCCGAAGTCATTTTAAGAGTCGTGTTGGTCCCACCGACTCCGGCAAAAGCGTCGACCCGTACGAAGTTGGATTTTATAAATGGAATTCGCGCCACAAGCGCTACAGAGTCTTGCGTGATATCGGCTTGGTAAGACGTGAGCGAGGTCGAGACCAGTTCGTCTCGTAGAACGTTTCGGCGCGTATAGCGCATTCCCGCGTTTAAGAAGCGCCCCAGAGGCGTGGTGATCTCGACTCCATATTGATAGAGCAAGTCGACCTTTTTTAGGCCCTGAGCCTCATACTCTAAATTTACGTCTTCGGGTTTAACGCTGCCGGACCCGGCAAAAAGTCTGGCTTGGGCCGGAAATTCTTTGGCCAAAGCGACGTCGGAAAGAAGAAGAATTATTAAGACATTTAGATAAGTAACCATAGACTTCATCTTAAGAAGCGCTTGCCGATTCCGGCAAGTCCAGTATGTTACGTGCTAATTATGAAGAGCTTCGATCAGGCCAGTTATCTTGCGCAAGTGCGCCGCCTTAAACAGTTGGCGCGAAACGCCCTACGGCAATACTCCATCCAAGTGCGGTCTGTGGATTTTATCCACCACGGCGAGAACACCACCTTTAAAGTCACCGCGAGAAACGGGAATAAATTTTTGCTCCGTGTTCACCGCAACGACTATCACAGTAAAGCCGCCATCATTGAAGAGCTAAAATGGCTAGACCGACTCGCCAAAGAGCCCACGCTTATCACTCCTCGCCCCGTGAAAACTAGGAGTGGTGAACTGATCGCGACAGCCAGAGCTTCCGGCGTTCCCGACTCCCGTTTTTGCTGCATGTTTCGCTGGATTGAAGGCACGTTCATCGAAAAGTCGGTCAGCCCAAAGCACATGTTCGAGATTGGCCGCCTCATCGCTGATCTACAAAAAGCCGCGCCCAAAACCAAACACCGGCGCTATTGGACCGCCGACGGTTTGGTCGGAACATCGCCCAAGTTCGGCTCCCTAGACCAGCTTCGCGGCGTATCTGTGGTCCATCAGCGCACCATCACAAAAGCCCGCCGCCGAGTATGGCGGAGGCTCAAAACCTTTGAAAGAAAATTCCCGCAGCGCCAAGGCCTGATTCACGCCGACGTTCACTTCGGAAATATTTTAAATCTAAAAGGCAAACTCGGCGTGATCGACTTTGACGACAGCGGCTTCGGCTTTCATGCCTATGACCTGGCGATTCCATTGATTTCTGTCGGATATTCGTTGGGCGTTAAAGGGCGAAAGAGACTGCCGGAACTCAGACGAGCGCTGCTCTCCGGATACTCGTCGAGGACGCATTGGGATAAGCACGATGATGTCATTTTGGATCAGCTCATTATGGCGCGAAGATTGTTAATGCTCGGCTGGCTAAATTCTCGCTCCAACAATCCGCGCCTTAAAAAATTTCTTAAAGTCGCGGTTCGCCGAATTCTAAAACATATCCGCAACTCGCCATGAATGCGTGAGATTGCGCATAATCAAGGCGTGATCAAACACCACCGACCCTTTAGGAAATTTGGTTGCGTCGGAAAAATAGGTAGACTGCACGTCGTTGACCGCGAAAGCGTCGACCTTCCAGTTGTCAGTGATCAATTGCAGACCCTGAAGCTGATCTTTTTTGCGGCCCGGTGAAAAGCCAATGGCGCCGCCCTTGAAAAAATCAGATGAAGCGGCGACCGACTTAAAAATAGAATCGGCCGGTAAACTCTGCGTGGGTCGACCGCGCACTATGACCTTGGTTTCGTCATGATAGCTTTTAAACGACACGAAATAGTCATCGCCGTTCTCTCGCACTTCGAACTTTGCCCGATAGTGCACGCCGGGGAACAAGCGGCCGCCGATCAGCGTGTTGAGCCAAAGTGAGGTGTCGCGCCGATGCACATACACGCCCGTCTTCGGTCCTTCGGACGTTTGCCACTCGACTGCGATACGATGGGCGGCGTTCTCTGAACTGAAGCCCAGAACCGCCGGTACTCCCCGCGGCCTTAAGGCCGAAAAGCGAATCAAACAAATTCCAACCATGGCCTGCCCGTCGACGATTTGCGGTGTAAACTGTTTGGGCAACAGACGTGTGACCACGTGCGGGTCCGCCTTAAAGTTGACCAGCAAGCGACGGTCGATCACTCCATGCAGCTGTCCGAGTTTCATGGCAACAGTCTCTCTTTCTCTTCGGCTGTGGGAAGACGACAGCTGTCGCGTCGACCAAACACTTGGTAGCGAATTCGCACCACGAATCGATAAACCAAATCACGCAAAAACTTCGGCACCACCAAAAACACTGAGAAAAATGCCCAGGGCCAGCCGAGATCCTTTAAACACAACAACACGGCCGTCGAACGGTCAAAAATCTCACCATCGCGAAGATAAAGTACGGTATCCGGATCCAACTCGGTGATTTTGTCGGGCGGCAGAAGCTTTCGTGCGGTTTCCCCTTGGAGCGAGGCGAACTTGATCACCCCTGCACCGTCCATACGGATCAGCCGGTCAACCAAGTTGTTGCATAAGTTGCAGTGGCCATCAAAAAACAAAATTTTTGTCATTTACAAACCTCTGGCCACAAGAAAGGCCAAGATTGAATAAAGCAGAGTCATAGTTATAAACAATGTGCTCAAACAAACGTGGCCCACCGTGAATAGCGGCCCCTTCGGCCAGTCTTCGTGGCTCATGTATAAAAAGTCGACCCCGATGCGAGCCCACCAAAAGAGTGCGATAAATCCCACCCAAATTAGATCGCTGCGATTGAAAACACTCACACTCGAGAGGTGTAGACTAACCCCGCCCAGAAAAATAATAATTGTTAAAATATAAGCGCCGTAGGTCCAAAATACCTTTCGGTTTAAACTGCTTAAGCGCTTGAACTCTTCTCGCCAATTCATACGCGCTGGAACCTGCACGCTGGCGCACAAAACTAAAGCATGCATCGCCGCGCCGGCCAAGAATCCGTACTGCAGAATCTCAGCCTGCGATAGCGAAAAAATATGCTCAGAGGTCCACCCCAAGAGGCCGCCCATAAATAAATTCACAAACTGCGGCGGAAAAAGCAGCGGCACCGGCAGCAACACCCATGCGATGACCACAGCCCTCGGCCACCGCCAACGGCGCTCGCACAAAACTCCAAGGCCCTGAATGGCAAAGTAGAGAAGCGGCAGACCCCACGGGCCGCCGGCCGGATAAGAAATCGCCACCTCGTGAAGCAATCCGGAAATCAGAAAAATTCCGACCACCAGCACGCTCCCGGGCACGCGACCGCGGAGTGGCTCCAAAATAAAGAGCCGATTCATGTCCACGAACGCACGATTCCAGCGCTCACTCCAAAAGTCGCGCAGACTCGTAGCTAGCATCGGCCGGTAAAACAAACTCCGCGGGCTAAAGCCCAACAAGCGAAGTCCGTCGGTTACCACTTCAAGCAGTCCCATGTGAATGATACAGAGCAGGCCCAAAAGGGCGATGTAATTATAAATTTCAGTCTGGCCCCGGCCCAGGTACGCCGAGCCGAACAAAAAAACAAAACCGGCCATCATAATCAGCCAGGATTCGAGAAAGTGTTTGCCAGTTTCTGGCGGCGGCTCGATTCGACGGGACTCAAATCCTTGGTAGCTCACGCCCGGCCACGCGAATGCAAAAAGCGCAACTCCGGCTAGAGATTTTATTTTTAGACCATCGCTCAACTGCCAGATTAGGGCGGCGACTTTAACAAAAAAGAGTAAAAGGACCGAGGCCGCACCCAGTTTAATCACCGGATCCGCCTCGCGCAGAACCCATAACACGCCCAATCCTGAAGCTAAACTTGCGTAAGCTAAAGTTTTCATCGGGCCAAATCTCCGCAAGCTTCACTCCATTCGCCAAGACGGAATTGAAATCCCGCATCGAGCAAGCGTTTCGGCACGACACGCCGACTTTTCAACAACAGCTCGGTGTCGGTGCGCATAAAAACAGCGCCGATCTTCACCATCCACTCGGTTGCGGGCAGACCGATCGGCACTCCCAATTTGGCGCGCATCGTTCGCATAAGCTCAAGCTGAGGAATTGGATGGGGCGAGCAAATATTAATCGGCCCGCTGATTTCTTCGTGCTCGATCAAAAAATCCATGGCGCGAGTGAAGTCGTCTTCGTGAATCCAAGACATATACATTTTTCCTCCGGCGATCGCGCCACCAAGGCCCATGAGCGACATCTTGCGGAGAATTCCAAAAACGCTGTTCGGCGCGCGGCCCATCACCATCGCCGTTCGCAGAGCCACCTTACGTGTTTGCGGCGTGGGTGCCTCTTGCTGGGCCTTCTCCCAGTTCTCGGCGATGTCGATGCTGAACTTCCAATAGGGCGGAACCCCGGGCTCCGACCCGCCGATCACGCCGGTTTGTTCGTCGTTCGGTTCGCCGAAAGTGTGGGCGTAGATTGTGGCGGTGCTCATTTGCAGCCAGAGTCGCGGGGGATTTTTCGCCTGCGCAATCGCGCGACCCACAGCCTGCGTAGAGAGAACTCGGGAGTCCATCATTTCTTTTAAGTTTTTCTGTGTATAGCGGCAGTTCACGCTACGCCCGGCAAGATTCACCACAATGTCGGCGCCGTCGATTTCTTTCATCCATTCGCCGTCGGTTCGCCCATCCCAACGCACCACCCGCGCGCGGCTCGAGCCGCCTCTTGAAAGCACCACCACTTCGTGGCGCCTTTGGTTTAGCCAATGTTCGACCAGCTTTTCTCCTAAAAATCCAGTTCCACCGGTGATCACTATTTTCATAAAGTCTCCTACCCCAGGTTCGGCTCGAAGCTTTTTAAAGCCGCAAGAATTTTTTTACGGAATGGAGCCGCCCAAGGGGATCTTAAGGTTTCGTTCAGCCACACAATTAAAGGCACTGTTTGATCGATCAGTTCGAAGGTGCGTTTTGAATTTTCTGATGAATCGTAGATCCAATGCAGGATCACGGCCATTTGGTACATGAACAAGTATTTAGGTAAAAGAGCTCGCACTTCGGAATGAAACTTCTCGTCACTCCCCGCCACCACATCCTCAAAAATTTTAAGTGATTTTAGGCGCAACTCTTTCGAGGGTTCGCTGAACGGCGACAACGGGCTCTGCGGATTCGCCGCCACCCGGTAAAGCGCCCGCGCCATATCTTTATTGGGTTCCGCAAGTTCAATTTTTGTGCGGACTACGTGATTGAGTCGTTTGGCAAAATCTTTTTCTTGATCGAAGAAGCCCTCTAAGAGTTGTTCGTGGTCGACATGCAGCTTTTCGTAATAGGCCTGGATCAGACTCTCTTTGCTGGCGAAGTAATAGTAACTGGCGCCGGGTGCGACCCCCGCCTTAGCGGCGATGGCCCGCATCGTGGTTTTTTCAAACCCCTCTTTGGCGAATAGGGTCATCGCGGTTTCGAAAAGCCTTTGTTTGGTGAAGTCTGCGCGTCCCATAACTTGGCCCAAGGATAACAGAGGCCATGCAGGCTCGCAGCATATTTTTGAACACGTTCAAAAATAAAGGCTAAGTTAATGTATTCTATAGCTATTTAAGCGTGCAAATTTTAGAATTTCCACGCCAGGCCGGCCAACGGCGCCTCTTCAGAATCTCTGCGGTGATGGTTCAAGTAAGCGATCAAGCCCGCCGTCGTTACCATCGATGCCGCTAAGTACCAGTAGATCGAGACCCCGGTGTGCTCGGAGACTCGTCGCCAATCGCCGGTTCCACCTTTGGATTGAAAAATAATATCGCTCATCACATACGCCGGCCAATTGAGCGAACTAAACAGTAAAAACTGATCGAGCACCTCCGCGCCGTAACCCGAAGTTTTTGGCAAGAGCGGAGCCAACGCCAATACCGACAAGACATTGGTGCCCGATCCCATCGCTAGCAAGACCACCTCTTCTTTGTGCTGCAACTGCGGATCCATATCGTCCGGTGGCCTCGACATAACGTAACCCATGACCCACTCTTTTTCGCCCGACTTGGTCGGCATCCGCGATGGGAATGGCCTAAACTCCACAACCTTCCAATTCATAGCCCGCGCGGTTAGCGCATGCCCCAGTTCGTGAACAAAGACACTGCTGCCCGCCCCGAGCAATCCCGAAGTCAGTTCGGCTCGCGCGGAGGCCGGGCTCAATATCAACGAGAAGATCAGCAGAAAATGGATCGGGGCGTGATTCGACATTCCCCCACTCAAAACGTTAATATACAACTGGTCAACGAAAAGCCGGAGACGTATTCTTATTTATATGAGTCAACAATTCTCCAGTGAAAATTCAATTGTCTTGTCTTCCCACACCAATCTTTTTGTAAAGCAGATCCGCGAACTCGCCGAGTTCTTCGGCTTCGAGACGCGAAATAAGTATCAGATTATGGATGAGCACGGTCAGCCCATTGCCTATGCGGCCGAACAGCAAAAAGGATTCTTGGGATGGATCGCCCGACAGTTTCTTGGCCATTGGCGCACTTTTGATATTTTAATCTTTAATGTCCAACGACAGCCCGTGTTGGTGGCTCGGCATCCATTTCGCTTTCTTTTTCAGCGTCTCGAAATTTATGCCGGTGATGTTTTGCTTGGCGCCGTTCAACAGCGCTGGGCGATTTTTCGCAAGCGATTTGATATCGAAGATTCCAATCGCGAAATCATTATGCAAGTGTCGTCGCCATTTTTCAGATTTTGGACCTTTCCATTCACCCGTGGCGGCCGCGAGGTTGGCCGAGTCGAGAAAAAGTGGGGCGGATTTTTCACTGAGATCTTCAGCGACAAGGACACCTTTCATGTCGGCTTTGATCCCAATCTCTCTGAAAATGAGCGACGGCTGATTTTAGCCGCGTCTTTGTTTATCGACTTACAATATTTCGAAGCCAAAGGCGGGCACATCGACATTCTTGGCGGATAGCGCTTTGCTTGAGCTCCCGGCAATGGCATGTTTTAATTCTAACCAGGGGGACAACCATGAATTCTAAGGTCAAGGCGCTTGCGCCCACGATTGCGCGATATTTGCTCGGTCTTCTATTTTTTCTGTCGGGAGCCGCTGGGTTGTTCAACCTTGTTCCGCCGCCGCCAGATTTGCCAGCCGGTTTGCAGACCTTTATGGCCGGCCTGATGGCTTCCATCTATTTTATGCCGTTGTTAAAGGCCACCGAGATGGTCTGCGGACTTTTGCTCTTGAGTCGGTTTGCCCCAGCACTGGCCCTTGTGATTTTGGCGCCAATTACGGTTAACATTTTCTTTACCCATCTGTTCTTAACTCCGGGAGTAAAGGAGAATATTCTGCCCGTGATTATAATCGTATTGCACGTGACGGCCGCGACCGCCTATTGGCGGATTTACCGCCCGCTATTCAGCCGTTGACAGCCGTGCCCGCGAGTCCTATTTTTCGCGCATGCGAATGCGAACCGTGGGCTCTTTTTTAAAAACTTTTGTGCTGGTTTCGATCCCCGCCGTGATTTCTTTGTGGCTGAGCTATCGGCTTTACCATATCGGCGTTACGGAGAAGAGCATGATTGCTTGGGTTGTGTTGTTCCTTGGCGCGCCCTTTACTTTGTTATTTACCTTTCTCGCTGTGGCTTTTAATGGCTTATCTCTGGTCGCATTGTTGGTGCTTTTGTTTGGCCGACGTACGGCTAATTTTCGCGTGTTCACTAACATGGGCAATGCCGAAGATATTTTTTCGCGAGGATTTCCGGGCGGATTTCCCGGTGGCTTCCCGAAAGACGTCACCCCCGGCGCTGAGCCCCGCGACGTCACTCCTAAAAACTTGCACGTGTTGAAAGAACCCGAGCTCTAATGGTTGCGGTCACCGTAAAACGGCGAATCAAAGTTATTCCAGATCGCGTTTTCGGTGCGATGACCGATCCGAATCGCGCGAAAAAATTTATGTTCGCCACCGAGGGCGGCAAAATGACTCGCGTTGAAATCGAACCTAAGGTCGGCGGCAAGTATGTGTTTGTTGATCATCGCGAGGGCGAGGATGTCGAACACATTGGTGAAATTATAAATATTGAAAGCCCGCGCTTGATCGAGTTTAAGCTCAATGTTGAAAAATACGCCGAACATCCGGCCCATATAAAGATCGAAATTGAAAATCTTGGCCACTGGTGTGAAGTGGTGGTCACCCACGAAATGCATCCCGATTACGAAGACCAAAAAGGCGCCACCATCGACGGCTGGAACGCCATTCTTGAAAAGCTCGCCAATCTTATTGAAGGCTGAAAACCGCGACCAGTCCGAGAGTCGTGCTTTGTGTGGTGGTCGAATAGGGCCCGCCGCCCTTGTCTAAATACCCTTGAGGGCGACCCCAAGTTTTCCACGCGACGGCGGCAAACGGCCCAAGATCAAATGACTTTGTGAAATGATAAAGCCCGCCAAAATAAATCCATCGCTCGGTCGCCGTTTCGGTGCCGTAATTGAGAGGAAAATCCACTTCGAAGTTTAAAAAGACATTGGCCCTCAACTGCGCGCCTTCAATCCAGTGATAGCTAATTCCTGGACGCACGAGCAGGGTCCGATTATCGTTAAACTCATTAAACAAATAACGAAGTTTCAGCTCGGCGGTCAACGGCGTGCCGTGAAGCAAAGCCTTGCCACTGAGGTCGAAGATCAAGAGATCTTCCCCGCGACTGTTGCTATCGCGCCAAGACCACACTCCCGCCACTGAATGCCAATCTTCATCGTGGCGCAGACCATAGGCGCGGCGATAAAAAACACCGGCGCGCACGTGATCGGACAGCTGATAATATGAACCGATCGTAAAATCTTTGGCTTCGCGGTCCTCACTCTGTTTCTCGCCCGTCGCTTCAAACAGAATTGACCAAGGGTCGAGATTTTTAAATACTCGGACGATCGCGCCCGACTGCAGGCCGCCCTTGATATCGGCGGGAGGCGTGGGGGCAGCCGATGCGTACGAGCTTATTAATAAAAGTGCGGCAAGGGCTCTCAATCGTAATGCTTCTTCAGGGGGTTGTAGTCGTCGATTGAGGTCGTGTCGGCGAGCTCGCCTTTGTCAGGGTCCATGTTCCAGTTGAGCTTTTTCGTCCAATCGTACCTTCTCGGCGCTTCGATCTTTTTGCCTTTTTCGACCACGACTCCAAAGCCCGCGGCTACATTTAAAGTGGTCTTTTCATTTTTGACTTCCACTTCGCCATCCTCAACGCACATCCAAAAATTTTTATCAAATGAGGTAAAAAACTGAGTGCCGCGCACACCGGCCACTCCCATTGGCGTTTTTACGAAAAATTTTTGATTGGGCCGCTTCCTGACCAGCGAAAACAGCGCGCCCTTGATCAGATCGATGCCGTACTTATCCTCTTCTTTAGGCACGCGAACAACAAGTTCGGTTTTTTCTTTAAGCTTAACTCGAGACTCATCGGGAAAAACTAGAACCACGAGGCCGGCGGCCCCCGTCTTTACCGTCTGACCATCCATCACCGAGGAGCCGATCTTAAGCGCGTTAAATTTTCCATCGGTGGGAGACTTCGCCTCCACCTGACCTTTAACTGCCGCGACCGAGACCGACTGGGCGAATCCGAAATTCGGACATACAACAATCACCAACAACGATAACCATTTATTCATAGTTCATGGTGCTGGATTCCAGCGCTTGCGGTAAGCGGGGACGCACTGCTTCCGAAAAAAGAACCTGGTACCTTTAGGGTACCTTTAGAAGATCCAGTTGAGGGTGATCATGGGTTTGAGTTCGTGATCGAGCGCTTTGGTTTGCAGTTTTGTGCTGGTGTAGGGAGTGCCGGAGCCGGTGCGAACGGTGTAGCTTTGTTTGGCGTAGCTGACTGCGCGATAAATCAAGGTGGGGCTGATCCCGATGCCGGCCCCGAGCATAAAGTCGTAGCCGACGGCGATTTGATAGCCCTGTCCGCCGGAGTTCTTTCGCGTTTCATCGGTCGTCACCGCGCCAGTGATTTGATCGGTGTATTTTTGTGAAAGAGTTTTGGTTGCCGTTAAAAAATACGTCAGCATAAATCGCCAATGCCCGCCCAGGTAGCCCAAGGTCGGGCCGAGCTCCTGTTTATCGGTCACCTCGGTCAGCCCTTCGAGATCGGCCGTGCGGGGTCGCGACGAGTTCACATTATAATAGTTGAATGTTACTCCGAGCAGCACGCTACTCCATACATAGGCCAACGTGGTTCGCGTATCGAGGCCCCATCCCGTTTGCGTGGGAACATCGCGAGTCGCCGAGCCGCCGGCATCGTTTTCTTGGTCATTTCTCGAGACGAAGACAGGGAAGAAGGTCTCTTCGAGATAGACGCCGCTCGACCGGCCTTTGCTCGAGCTTGAGCCCGAAGGCGAGGCTTGAAAACACGTTAGCAAAACACTGAGGAAGGCTAAGGTTTTCACATATTTAATCTTCATCTCATAGCTCCTTTGAGATCAACAAACTCTCGGCCTGAATCCCGTTAATCTTACCCTTTTCAACGCCGACCTAACTAGAATGAGACACTCAAACTTAGCCGTTTGTTGGACCAAAGCAGTAGTCGCCGGACTCATTCTTCTGATTATGCTGGGCTGCCAAAGAGAAAATACGATCGGCAACGACGTTCGACCTTTGTCGGTGAAGCCGTCGGCTCAGACCACGGCCATCCACTCGACCATTACGACATTTTTTATCGCCATCGCTCCGCCGGCTGCAATCAACAATTCGCGCACGATCACTTTTGAATTTGGCTCTAACTATTCCGACGCGCGTTTTATCTGTGCGCTCAACGACGATGACCCAACCTTCTGCGCTTCACCAAAAACATTTACCAATCTGCGTGACGGCGATTACAAGTTTCGCGTCTACGCGATCAGCTCCACCGGCGGCACCGATGCCGTTGGCGTCACTCACCAATGGCGCGTCGATACCATCCCGCCGAGCACATCACTCGCGGCCACTCCCACCGCCAACGACGCCATTCTCTTTGCCCTCAGTGCCAGCGAGCCCAACTGCACTTTTATTTGTACCATCGATAATGGTCAGGCCCTGCCCTGCACAACACCGATTTCGGTTTCGGGACTCGCACCCGGATGGCACACCTTCAAAGCGCAAGCCGTTGACGAAGCCACCAATGTGGATCCGGTCGGCTCGCAATATACATTTGAGTTCACCGCGCAGCCCAATTTGCAAACTCGCATCACTCGAGTCGCGCCCACAAACCCCTACACAGCGCAAACGCAAAAAGCCATCGACTTCGAATCCAATCACAGCAACGCCACGTTTGTATGCTCGCTCAATGGCTCGCCACTGAGCGCGTGCACCCCGACCAAAACGTACTCTAGCCTTCCCGATTCAGCCTACATTTTTAAAGTGCACGCGGTGGACGCCTTCGGCGTCAAAGATCCCGTCGGCGCAAGCCACAGTTGGACCGTGGATACGACTCCGGCCGTGGGGTCGAATGCTCAAGGGAATCCGACCAGCACTTCGATCACTGTTACATGGACGACCAATGAGCCCGCCACCACCCGCTTGTTCTGGGGCGTGAGCCCAAGTGTGAATCGCGAAGTGGCCGACGATGGAGTGCTTAAAACGCAACACAGCGTGCGACTCACAGGGCTATCATCGAACACGGTTTATGCCATTGAACCAGCGGGCCATGACCGCGCCGCAAATCCGCACAAAATGACTCGCCTTACGGTAAGAACCTTGCGATAAAATCGATTCATGCGGCAGGAAAATTCCAAAGAACTGATCCGGCTTTTGCAAAACGCCTATTCGGGCGAACTCGCGGCCTCATATGCCTATGAGGGGCACTGGCGTTCTGTCCGTAGCCCGACTGAGCAAAAAGAAATTCAAAAAATTCAGCAAGAAGAGTTGGAGCATCGGGAGTGCATCGGTCGGTTTTTAGTCGCGCTCGGCGCACGGCCAAATCCGCGACGCGAATTTATTTTTACCTGCATCGGCAAAACGATCAGCCTCCTATGTCGAATCGGTGGCTGGTTTATCCCGATGTACGGCGCCGGCAAACTTGAACGTGGGAATATTGTTGAGTACGAAAACGCCGCTCGGATGGCCGCACGCGCGGGCCACAAAGATATGATTGAAGATTTACTAGTGATGGCCGAAGTCGAGTGGGATCATGAGTTCTACTTTCGCACCAAGGCCGAGAGCCACTGGCTTAGGTACATATTGCGCATTTGGAGCCCGCCGCCACCACGCACACTGATCCGCGAATCGTTTTACTTGGAGTATCCACCGGAGAAATTGGCTTAGGCCGCGCCCTTGTATTTGTAAGCGGGCACAAAGAATTCTTTGTTGATCTCGAGACTCGGATTTTCTCCGACCTGAACAAAATGCGGAACGTTGCCTGTGGATTTGAAACCATTCTGCTGAGACCACTTAAAGATTTCGCGGGTGGTGTAAACATCGCCCTCGCGACCGATCACTTCAATGATCTCGGTCACACGTCGTTTGCCATCGCTCTGGCGGTCCATATGAACAATAAAATTAATGGTCGATGCGATATCGCCTTTGATCATGTTGAGCGGCGTTTCCAGCCCAGCGCGAAGAATCATCGCTTCCATTCGGCGAAGGGCATCATAAGCGGAGTTGGAGTGAAGAGTCGTCATTGAGCCTTCATGACCCGTGTTCATCGCTAACAGCATATCCCACGCCTCGGCGCCGCGGCACTCGCCGATCACAATCCGATCGGGGCGCATCCGTAAGGAGGAAGCCACCAGGTCATGCATGCTCACGCCGGGATCATGCCCGAGCGCGGGTTTGGATTCCATCCGCACCAAGTTTTTTACGTTCAATGCGAGTTCAGCCGTATCTTCAATGGTGATAATGCGCTCTGTCGCGGGAATAAATGAACTCAACACATTCAATAGAGTCGTTTTTCCGCTGGACGTTCCACCGCTCACTATCAAATTCTGTCGGCAGCGCACGAGCTGATAGAGAAATACGATCATCTTGTCATCGGCCGTATTGGCCTGCGTGAGATCTTTGTGCGTAAGCGCCTGTTTTTTGTGTTTTCGAATGGTGATAATCGGACCATCGAGAGCGACCGGCGGAATGATAATGCTCATTCGTGAGCCGTCGGGCAGCCGCGAATCCAAGCACGGTGTGCGGCGATTGAGTTCTCGTCCCGTCATCACAGCCGCAGCCATTGCAAAACGCAGCAGCGCCTCAGCGTTCTCAAAACCCTTTTCGAGTTCGTAAAGTTGCCCGGCTTTTTCAATAAAGATGCGATCCCAACGGTTGACCATGATCTCGGACACATCCGGATCAGTCAAAAAAGGCTTTAAGGGGCCCGCATCCTGCTTCCAGTCGGTGGGGCCTTGCTGGCTCATGGGATTTCGTTTCTCGTTCATATTCAGCTATTTATCGGCAATGGATGGTGGACAACACAGGTCCAGTTTCAATTAAATACGACTCAAATTAATACCCCAGAAAATACACCCAAAAAATGCGGTAGAGAAAGGTCCAGGTCTAGCCGATAAGAGTGATTATGAAATTCATTAAATTCTCGTTCTGGATGTCGGCGTTCGGTTCCCTGGTCATGCTCGGTTTAAACTTTTCTAAACCGGGTGGAAGTGGAATGAAGCCCTTTATGTCGCAGCCTACGGCAAAGCCAGGCGCACATGGCGCAGGAGCTCAAGGGCAAACTGGCAAACAGGCGGCAAAAAGGTATGTTCGAATTGACGGCAAAGTGTACGAATACAATCCAAAGAACGTTTACTACATCAATGGCGTTGCCACGTACTTTAAACCGTCCAAAATCGTGGAGCCAGATCCTGACCAAGACCTAAAGAATCAAGTCCAGGCCGCGGCGGCCGCTGCAGGAGTTAATGGCAACGTGAACATTCAACATGCCCCGACCCCGAAGTTAGATCAGGTTCGACGTATGGCGGACAAAGGCGCACTTACAGCCTATAGCCCCGGTGGCATGCAAGCGATTATCGACGGAGCCAATGAAGCCAGAGCGAAAGCGGAAGAGCGCAACCGCGCGCTCAATCAGTTAATGAACGAGTAGCGCTCAAGAGAACTCTTCCCGGATTCGCTCTACGGTTTTAGAAATTTTCTTAATCGAACTTGGGGCGACAAAAATTGTGTCGTCGCCGGCGATCGTGCCTAAAATGCCTTCGGGTTTGGATTGATCGAGCAATCGCGCCAATAGACTGGCCGAACCCGGAGTCGTTTTAACCACAATCAACGATTCATTGTGATGAATGTCGACCAGAAGCCCGCGCATCTCGGTGCCTGGCGGACTGGGAATCAAAACGTCGTCGGGCAAACGATAAACAATTCGACCAGTGGCATCGCGAGTCTTAATCGCGTTCAAGCGCGACAGATCGCGCGAAATCGTACTTTGCGTCACGGTGAACTTTTGCGCCTTAAGCTCGCGCACCAAGTCGTCTTGCGTGGACGCCGCCCCTTCTTCAAGGAGTCGGCGCAAGGCGCTCAATCGCTGCGAATAGTCGGGCTGCGGTTTAGACAACATGAGAGTACACGACACCTTTCTTAGACGCTTTTTGCGCGGCCATAAACAATCCCACCATCAGCGCCTTCTGCGCATGTAAGCGGTTCTCGGCCTGTTGAAATAAGGCGGATCGTTCATGTTCTACCACCTCGCCGGTGATCTCTTGCTCGCGCACCATGGGCAAACAATGCAAGGCAATCGCATCGGGCCGCGCCTTGCCAAACAACTGCATATTCAACTGAAACTCTTTAAACGCCAAAACCCGCTCGGCATTCTCTTTTTCTTGACCCATCGAAGTCCACACATCCGTGTACACCGCATGGGCGTCTGCGACGGCGTCGGCCGCGCGTTTGAACGGCCGGATCTTCGCCCCACCTAAGTGCGCGCGGTGCATGGCGCGCGCGAGAATTTCAGCGTCCGGCTGGTAGCCGCCTGGGCAGGCGTAAGAAACATCCACGCCCAAAAACGGAGCCAACAATAGAAGCGAATGCAAAACATTGTTGCCGTCGCCGATGTAAGCCAATTTCAAGCCCTTTAATTTTCCGAAACGTTGATACATAGTCAGCAGATCAGCCAAAGCCTGACAGGGATGGTGCGAATCCGACAATCCGTTGATCACCGGAATGGTCGCCTTAGCCGCCATTCGCTCCAACGTGGAATGTGAAAATGTACGAAGCATCAAGCCGTGCACCATTCCCTGCAGCACGCGAATGGAGTCTTCCGGCTCTTCGGTCTTGGTTTGCGAGCCGAGGAGCTCCATCACGAAACCGCCAAGCTCTTGCACTCCCACCGAAAAGCTAACTCGAGTCCTGAGTGACGGTTTTTCAAACATCAATGCCACGGTTTTGCCTTTTAACGGCGAAGAGGCCGCGCGCGTTCCCGCTCCGCGATTTTTTCGCATTTGTTCAGCGCCTTTGATCAACGCCATCAACTCGTGTTGCGATAGCTCTTCGCCCGTTAAAAAGTGCATAGAATCAAAATGCAACATGGCGAAGCCCCTCCAATGAGGCCGCGACAGTGGCCACATCAACCACCGAGATCAAACACTGCGTACCCGAATCATTGCGGGCGTTGGTAACCTTGACCGACGGCACTCCGCCGTTCAACGCGTGCAATATCGCCTGCGTCTTGGCCAGCATTCCGCCGGTCACGATTTTCGCGTCAATCAAGTTCTCAAGCCCGATCGAATCCACTTGCCGAATGATCAAACCCTCTTCGTCGTAAATTCCCGGCTGATCGGTTAAAAACACCAACTCATTGACCTTCAAGCCTACGGCCAAAGCCGAAGCCGCGCGGTCGGCATTGATATTGAAACTCTCACCCGCGGCACCAACTCCGATCGGCGCGATCACAGGCAACGGCTTCGACGGTAAAGACAAAATCTCCTCGATCCACGCCGTGTTCACTTCGTCAATCTTGCCAACCAATCCGAGTTCGGCCGACTGTGCCGAGCAGAGCAGAGTTTTATGATCCGCACCCGAAAAACCAATTGCCGACAATCCCACAACGCCAAAATGGCGTACGATCTTTCCGTTTACGGTGCCACACAGTGTGTCTTCGATCGTCTTCATCATCAGCGGCGTGGTCACGCGTTGACCGCCAACGAACGTCCACTCAATTCCGCGCCGGCGCAATTCTTCGTTGATCGCCGGACCACCGCCATGAACTAAAATGACATCAAAGCCCTGTTCGCGATAACTCTGCACCACATGCGTGACATTGTTCAAAGCCGAACTGTCCGCCAGCGCGGCACCACCGATTTTTATTAAAACTCTAGGTGTTTTCATCAAGAGTACTCCGTATTGATGTCGACATATTTTTTTGAAAGATCGCAACCCCACGCGGTGGCGGTTTGCGATCCCGACTTCAAATCGATTTCAATCTGCACTTTGTTGGTTTTTAACAGCGCTCGAGCCTTTTCGCGGTCGAATGCCACCGGCTGCCCGCCTTGAAAGAGAAGCAAACCTTGCAACTTTAAAGTGAGCTTCTCCAGCACCTCGGCCGGAACCTGCTCAGCGCCAAGCCGCGAAAGAATCCGGCCCCAGTTGGGATCTTCACCGTGAATCGCACACTTGATCAGAGGCGAAAGCGTCACTCCCCGCGCCGCCCGACGAGCCAGCGCCAAATCGGATGCACCTTTAAGCTCCACTTCAATCAACCGTGTCGCGCCTTCGCCATCGGAAGCGATGGCCTTGGCCAAAAACTGCGACACTTCGATCAGGGCCTTTTTAAACTTGGCTAAATCTTCTTCGCTCTCGAGGGCAACACCCGAGGCGCCGGAAGAAAATAAATAGTTCGAATCGTTGGTCGAACAATCGCCATCCACCGAAATCATATTAAACGAAACATTGGTCGCATCCACCAACAGCGATTGTGCCATGGCCGGCGTCATCTTCACATCGGTCAGTAAATAGCCGAGCATGGTCGCCATCTGTGGGTGAATCATGCCGGAGCCTTTACAAATTCCCGTGATTCGAACTTTGCCGCCGCTCAGCTTTACGGTCGTGGTCACCGACTTCGGAACTAAGTCGGTAGTTAAAATAGCCAACGCAAAACCTTCAGCCACATCGGTCGCCCGATCCACAAGTTCATCCACCGCTGAGCAAACTTTTTCGCTTTCGACTTGCACGCCGATTTTACCCGTCGACGCCACCAAAACTTGGGCGGAGTTCACACCCAACTTTACAGCCACGGCATCGGCCATTTCTTGATTCCGCCGTACACCTTCGGCGCCGGTGGCCGCATTGGCTTGGCCCGAGTTGGTTAAAATGGCGCGAATGTTACCGGCCGGCAACAAAGCCTGACAGTAGCGAACGGGTGCCCCCTTCGCCTCGTTAATGGTAAAAACACCAGCGGCAACCAAATCTTGCTCGCTATAAATCAGACCCACATCAGGACGGTAACGGCGAACTCCACAGTTCACGCCGCTCGCCAAAAATCCCAAAGGAAGCACAGTATTGTGTAAGCCCGGTCCAGGTGACATCTTTTAAGCCTCGCTAGCCAAAGAGTAAGTTAAAGGGAGATCAAGAAGACGATTGAGGTTTTCAACGGCCTGGGAGGCCGCGCCTTTCATTAAATTGTCGAGCACCGAAAAAACGTAAAGTTTATTGCCGACCAATTCATAAGAAATATTTGTATATGGAGTACCCACCACGCTGGCGAGCTTAGCCAAGCGCGAATAGTCGGCCCCGTGTCGAACCAATGGGTAATTGCCATACTCCGTGCTGAAGGCCGCCGCGATTTCATTTAAGTCAAAAGTTTTGGCCTTTGCATAAATTGAGGCGACGATTCCCTTTTTTGTCGGCAGTAGATGGGTAGAGAAATGCGGTTCAATCCGAACACCGGCGTACTTCTCTATATATTTTTGCATCTCGGGAAGGTGCTGATGTCGACCCACCCGATAAGGAAGGCATTCGCCATCCACTTCAGCGAACAACTGTTGCTCGGCGGCTTTGCGGCCGGCCCCCGTGGTCCCCGATTTGGCGTCGATAACTAAACCGTCGGTTTCAATCAAGTCATGTTTCAATAAGGGAATCAAAGCGAGCTGTATCGCTGTTGCATAACAGCCGGGATTGGCGATCAACTTGCCGCCATTGGGCTTGGGGCCGCAGAAGGGAACCAAGCCGTATTCGGCCTGGGGATTATCCAACCGGAAAGCGCCACTGATGTCGATTACGGTTTTGCCTTGGCCCATAATCTTGGGTGCGAGATCCACGGACACCTCGCCGGGTGTCGCTAAAAACATTACGTCACACAGATTCTCTAATATATGCTCGTCGGTGAGACAGGTGACTGACCGAGCCCGGGTCTGCATAAGCTCAGCCTCGAGCGAGAATTCTCGAGTTGCGAATGCATACTTGAGCTCAACCGCCGGATGATCAAGCAGGAGCTTGGCCAGCTCTAATCCGCTGTAGCCGCGGCTGCCAACGATTCCGACGCTGACTTTAGCGGCCTTTTTGCCGGTCGGCGTGCTCGATAAGGGGTTTTTTGCATGCGAATAATTATTCACCATAATGAATAAATATGTGATTATAATGAAAAGTGCAAATTAAAATTGCGTAAAACGCTTTAAAATGCATAATTATCCCTGGCTCAAAGCCGGGTTTGAAGCGAAAGGAAACACAAATATGACAAACAAAAAAGTGCTCTTGGTCTACAGCGGCGGGCTCGACACCTCAATCTGCATACCGATGATGCGCGAAGAATACGGATACAAAGACGTCGTCACTGTCACCATCGACGTCGGACAAGATCCAGAAGACATTAAGCAGGCCGAAGCCAAGGCCAAGCAGATGAAGACCGAACACTACACGGTCGACGCCAAAGAAGACTTTGCCAAAAACTTTTGTTGGCCGGCGGTTCAAGCCAATGGCGATTACCAAGGTTACCCCATGTCGACGTCCATTGCCCGTCCGCTGATCGCAGCCAAGGCCGTCGAAGTCGCGCAAAAACTTGGAGTCACAGCCTTCGCGCACGGCTGCACCGGCAAAGGCAACGATCAATACCGTATCGAGTTCGGCATTCGCGTGCTCATGCCCGAAGCCACCATCCATGCGCCGATCCGCGAGCGCAACTTGACCAGAACTTGGGAGCTCGATTACGCCGCGAAGAAAGGCGTTCCGGTTCAGCAATCGATCAATAAAATCTGGTCGGTGGACGAAAATCTTTGGGGTCGCTCGATCGAAGGCGGCCGCCTCGAGGAGCCCGACTTCGCGCCGCCCGAAGAGATCTTCAAGTGGACCAAAGCCATCGATCACACCGAAGCCAAACCTGAGTCGCTGACCATCGGCTTTAAAGGCGGCGTACCAGTATCACTCAACGGCAGGACGGCCTCACCCGCGTCTCTGATCGCACAAATGAACACGGCCGCCGGCAATCACGGCATCGGCCGCATTGATGTGATGGAAGATCGAATGATGGGGCTTAAGGTTCGAGAAAATTATGAATGCCCCGCCGCGACCGTATTGCTTAAGGCTCACCGCGCGCTCGAAAATCTAGTTCTGACCCGCGACGAAATCCGCCTGAAGGCGCAAATTGATCAGGAGTGGAGCCGCATGGCCTACGAAGGCCTATGGTGGGATCCACTCAAAGAAGACCTCGAAGCCTTTATCGGCGCCACCCAGCGCCGCGTGACCGGCGAGGTGCATTTGAAGCTATTCAAGGGTCAAACCACTGTTGTTGGCCGCGCATCACAGTGGGCGCTTTACAATGAGGACCTCGCTTCCTTCGACACCGAAACGTTTGATCAACGCGAGTCGACCGGCGCGGTTAAAAATTTCGGGCTGCAGTCGCGTATGTACTACGCTCTAAGCAAAAAGCTTCAACGGGAGATGTAAGACTATGGCGTTATGGGGCGGAAGATTTTCTGAAGCGACCGACAAGCTCATGGCTAAGTTCTCATCCAGCATCGATGTGGACCAACGTCTTTGGGATGCCGACATTCGCGGAAGCGCCGCCCACGTGCGCATGCTGGTCGCCCGCAAGATTTTGTCGGCGGCCGACGGCGAAAAGATTTTAGGTGGGCTGACCGAGATCGCGGCTGAAATAAAATCCGGCGCGTGGAAGTTTAGCCCGGCGGCCGAAGACGTGCACGGCGAGATCGAACAGCGCCTTTTTGAAAAAATCGGCGAGCCCGCCAAACGAATGCACACCGCTCGGTCACGCAACGATCAAGTCTCGACCGCGACCCGAATTTACTTGCGTGAGAAGGTCGGCGAGCTCCTTCAGCTGATCGGCGACCTGCAAAATACCTGCGTTGTCTTGGCCGAAAAGCACGGAGAAACCATTTTGCCCGGCATGACTCACTTACAACATGCGCAGCCGGTCTCGCTCGCCCATCATTTACTCGCTTATTTTTGGATGTTCGAGCGGGACGCCGCCCGGCTTAAGGATTCTATTCCACGAATTATGTCGCTGCCTCTTGGCTCGGCGGCTCTGGCCGGCACCGGCTTTCCGATTGACCGTCAACTGGTGGCCCACGATCTCGGTTTTTCGGATGTCGCCGCCAATTCATTAGATGCGGTCTCAGACCGCGACTTCGTGATCGAGTTTTTGGCAAATGCTTCCCTGATCGCCATGCATTTATCGCGGCTGTGTGAAGAGTTGATTCTATGGTCGACGCCCGAATTTGGCTTTGTCGAACTCAGCGACACGGTGACTACTGGATCTTCAATTATGCCGCAAAAGAAAAATCCCGACGCCGCCGAGTTGGTTCGGGGCCGCGTCGGCCGCGTGTACGGAGCCCTGATGGGTGCGCTCACCATGATGAAAGGCCTGCCGCTGTCTTACAACCGCGACATGCAAGAAGATAAAGTCCACCTATTTACCGCGCTCGACACGCTCGAGCCGTGCTTACAGTTGTGCACCATGATGTTGCAATCCGCCGAATGGAAGCCCGCCGCCATGGCCGCCGCCCTCAAAGGTGATTTCTCTAACGCCACCGACCTGGCCGACGATTTAGCACTCAAGGGCATGAGCTTTCGCGAAGCGCATGAAGTTGTCGGCGGTTTAGTGAAACTTTGCCTTAAAGACGGTTTGCGCCTTGAAGACCTAACGGTCGAACAACTTAAAGCGCACTGCCCATTGTTTGATTCCAGCTCACACGAAAAGCTAGCTCACTCTGTTGTGATGGCCGCTCGCACGTCTGAAGGTGGGACGTCGCCCAAAGCGGTGATGGCACAAATCAAGCGCGCCAAAAAACTTATGCTAGATCGCTAAGAGGTCGCATCCAGCCGAACGTGTCGGGTTGGGTGCCGTATTGAATGCCGGTGATTAGGTCATACAATTTTTTTGTTAAATGGCCGGTTTCGCCACGGTTCACATGGTGAGCCTCATTCAAATAATTCAGCTCACCGATGGGCGAAATCACCGCGGCGGTGCCGGTACCAAAAGCTTCAATCAATCGGCCTTCTTGTTGCGCGCGAATCAGCTCTTCAATCGTAATTCTCCGTTCAACGACCGGCAGTTTCATGCTCTTTAAAGCCTCGATTACGGCAGACCGTGTGCCACCGGGTAAAATACTTCCATTCAACTCGGGCGTTACGATTTCGCCCTTTAAGACAAAGAACACATTCATCGTGCCGACTTCCTCAATCCCCTCATGTTGCGAGTCGAGCCAAAGCACTTGATCAAAACCAAGTCCGTTGGCCTTGATCGCACTTTGAAAAGAGGCCACATAGTTGGCGCCCGCTTTGGTCGCGCCCAAACCCCCAGGGGCTGCGCGTACCGCAGTTTCTTCGACATATATTTTTAGCGGAGTGGTGCGTCCGCCGAAATAAGGACCCACCGGAGTGAGCACAACAAAAAACATTGCCGATTTTGAAGGCACCGCTTTTAAATACGGTTCCGTTCCGATCAGCGTGGGCCGAATGTACAGCGAGCAGCCTTTTTCCGCAGGCACCCAACGCTCATCGAGAGTGACCAACTCACGCAGGCCCGTCATAAACACTTCGCGCGACGGCTCCGGCAAGCACAACCGGCGGGCGCCGTCTTGCATACGCTTCATATTGAACTCAGGCGTGAATAAATAGACTTTTCCGTTCGGATGGCGAAAGGCCTTCATGCCTTCGAACATCGCCTGCCCATAGTGAAATACGGCGGCGGTCGGCTCAATCAACATTGGGCCATAGGGTTCGATTTTTAAATCATGCCAGCCATCGCTGACACTAAATTTAGAGTAGAAACAGTGGTCGCTGAAATGCTTCCCAAATTGCAATTGATCCGTCGGAGGAAGCGGCTTTAGCGTGGATGCGCGCCGAATTGAGATGCTCTTTTTCGAGCTGATTGGTGCCTCACTTTTGTTCGCATTCTCAATCATAGTCTCCATCAGGGATTCCTCCAAAACAATCGTTTATATCACTTCATCGCGACCTTCAAGGTGCCGATAAAGATATATGGGAATCACCGGTACGTTTCTTCCACTCCCTCTCCGCGCGCTTATGGCTATGGCCTTAACAGCGCTTCTCTCCGCCTGCGAAATAGATGATACGGTTTTGTGTGACGATCAAGATGCGTCCCAAAGTGAGACCTGCCCCGAGGTCATTCCCTACGTCGAATTTAAAGTGCAATACACAACCGCTGACGGCAATCTGCCAGCGGGCCGCTTCGGATTCGTACCCAGTGGCGCGGCTGTAACCGATGAGCTCGCGGAACTCGAAGCCCATCTGGCGCTTCAATATGTATTCAATACGAATCCGGCCTTTATCGAAATTGAGAAAGATGAAATTGTTCACTACCGAGGCAATATCTGCGGCGCCGGCTTTGTTCTTCGTCACGGGCTGGCCGATATTCACGTCAAACGCACGCGGCGCACGGGCGCCAACACCTTTGACTACGATCTCGAGCTCACCTGCACCAATTAAAAAAACAATGTCGCGCCAAGCGAATACTCTCGCAATAGGTAGTAGTTGTAAAACGCACCGACCAGCAAATATTTTCCGACGTTGACCTGAAATCCAACAAAATCCTCATATTTGTCTTTGATCGTGTAGTCGACGAGGTTCAGATCTCGGCGGTAAACCGGCCGGTCCGAATGCTCCTTGCGACGACTGTAGGTCAATATCACCTTCTTCAAGAGCAAGCTGCCGGTGACCAGAGTTGTGGTCGACTCGGAATCAGCCATCATGCGCAAAATGGAATAGTCCAATGCCAGTGAGTTCAAGAACAGGCCGATCGAAAGCGAATTGACGTGGTAGTTGGTGGTGTACGTGGCCACCGGATAAAAGGGGTCGTCTTGGTTCCGAGTTTGATCGGCGTATCTCGAGGCGCCAAATGTGATCGGTCCCATCGAACCATTGACACCGCCACCGCCCATTAATTTTTTGGTCAGTTTGTTGTAGCGACCAAGAATACCAATGTTGATCTCCATTTTTTTTATGCCACTTTTTTTATTGTCCCAAAGGCGCAATGCGGTGGCCGCCGAGTATTTTTGCGAAGGATATTTTTTCTCCTCGTACTTGCGATAGACGTATTCGTTTTCGGACTCAATAGACGGCGGCCCGAAAAAAGTCTCCTCACTGTTCGACGGTGAAATCCCCGCGCCCACTCGGCCGAAGCCCTTCACCAACGAGAAATCAGCGCCGTCGTAAATTATGCTTTCGATTCCATAGCCTTTTTCGGTAGGGACCGCGGCCGGATTGATGCGAACCTTGCTGCCGCGTAGTGGTGCGCCGGTGGCCGAGGCGCCGCCGCCACGGGCATAGCCGCAAAATTTTCTGAGCTGATCGCACACTTCGGCCTGCGCGACCAAGGGCGAGAAAAGAAAGAATATAATCTGAAGTGCCACCGAATAATTTTAGACAGGTTCTGTAAGAAAATCTGTAAGTTCTTCCATCCTCGGACTGCGATTGACCCCTTCACATTTTATTGTTTCGTTGGACTGGTTTACTTTTCTTCGGAGGGGGAGAAAATGCACTTATCTCTAGGGGTCCTGTCCCGTCTAATAACTTTCACGCTCAGCGTCGTTATGGCCTTGCCCGCATGGGCCGCACCAACGGCCAGACCGTCGGTGGATGTCACGCGAACTCTGCGCAATTCTCAGCAGATCACGCAGCAATTGAGCCGCAATGTTTATAGAACAGAAACCTACGAAGAAACCTACACCGTTGAAGTCCCCTACGAAGAAGAAGAGGTCTATTACGAAGATGTTCCGTACGAAGAGTTAGAGACCTACACCGACTACGAAGAGTACTGGGTAGAAAAGGAAGTTTGCCGCGAAGAAACCACCTATCAAGAAGAGTGTGAAACCAAGCGCACCTGTGAGCCGCGCAAAGAGCGCCGCTGCGAGCGCAAGCGTGTATGTATGGTGCCTTCGTCATCACCCGCGCTGCATGGACTGATGCTGTTGTTTGGCACTGAGGCGGCCTTCGCGGATCGCAGCGGTCGAGGCGGCGGCGATGGCGATGAAGATCGCGAAAAACAGCGCCGCGAACGCGAGCAACGCGAGCGCGAAGAGAGCGGTCGCCGCGAACGCGATCGTGAACAGCGCGAGCGCGAACGCCGTGAGCGCGAAGAACGCGAGGGCCGTGATCGTGAGCAACGCGAACGTGAACGTCGGGATCGCGAGCAGCGCGAGCGCGAAGAAAATGGTCGCCGCGAACGCGAGCGCGAGCAACGCGAACGCGAACGCCGTGAGCGCGAAGAACGCGAACGTGAGGAGCGTGATCGTGAACGTTGCTGGCAACAGCGCTGCGAAGATGTCGTCGTTGGCCAAGATTGCCGCGACCAGCGCGATTGCAGACGAATCCCGAAAAAAGAAACCAAATGTGAAATCAAGCGCGTCAGACAAACTCGGCCCGTAACCAAACAGCGCTGGGTCACTAAATATAGAAGCGAGCGCAGAACTCGAATGGTCACCAGATACCGCACAGAGACTCGCTGCTGTGTGACCCAACAGCGCGAAGTTTTCGAGCGACAATTTGCCGCCAATGTGGAACTTAACTTTCCGGCTGAGGCGACCCTCACTGCTCAGGAACAGGAAATATTCAACTTGCACCTGCAGGGCACCGACAACGCTGCCCTCGTGACGGTCACACCCAAAGCGGCGCTTTACGGTTATAAACCGCAGATCACCCGCAAGGATATGAACCACTTTCACGTGCAGATGAACCTGGTTCCGCTCTATCAGCCCGGTGAACTGGGCCTCGCCACACTCTCCACTCCGCGCTTAAATCTCTCGGGCCGAGCGCTCAGACTCAGTTTTACCGATACCGGAGTTCGACCTAAAGTTCAGACCGACTACGTGCTCACCATTCTGGATGCGTCGAGCAAAGCTGAGCTGTTCAAACAACAGCTGCAGCCGGTGAAACAGCAGATCATTTGGGACCTTGCTTTAAACCTTCCGGTGGGTGCACAGGTGACTATGCATCTTCAGGTGGTGCGCCAAGGTGTTGTGTTGGCTGCGACTGAGAATTTTGTAAGTGAGAAGGCCCTAACGGTACTGCCGGAAGACAACTACAATCCGAAGCCCTACATGGATCCCAGCCAAGTCGGAAAGTTCTCGATCACCGGCAACAAAGCCGCGACGGTTATTTTCTTCCGCGATCTTACGCAAGATATTCCGCAGGTGAAGAGCGAGTATTACTACAAAATCACAGCCAACAATCGCCTGTTGGCCGAGAAAACTTTTATGCGTGAAAACCTAAAGGCCAACGCCGAGGGGAAATTGCCCCTCCCGCTGGCTCTAGCGTTTGGCGTCCCCGAGGTCGATTTGGAAACACTAAAGTCGGGCACACAGATCACCATCGAAGGTCAGGTGCTGCGCTACGGCTCAAAGTTTCCCAAGGATCCATATTCGATTCCTAAAAGGGTAACGTTAACGGTTCCGTAAACGAGGGCCGCTTCGGCGGCCATCGACTAAAGGCCAGCCCACCGCTTGTCGCAGTAAACCCCCGTTCGCTAAACTATAGCCAATGGAAATTGATCTTAAAAATCGCAAAGAAGCCGATTGGGCGACCTGGCTCGCCACAATCACAAAACCCACAACCATAAAACATGCGCCCTTCGAATTCGCCGCGCTGAGAATGCCGGCGCATATCAGCCTGCAGTCCATATTCGTCACTTATTTTTGCGACTCGTGCGGGGCCGAAGAGTTTATGGTGATCGAACCCCACGACTTCCATCGGATTCAAAATAAAATCGTTTGCCCGGTTTGCTCCAACATTATGTACAAGGCGGCATAAAAATGATCAAAAAATTGTTCTACCTCGTCGGGGCAGCGGCGATTGTCGTGGTCGCGATCCGCATGCAGACCAATTACAACCAAATGGTCCATGAACAATCAATGACTCCAGCCGAAGCGCAGGCTCACGCGTTGGCCAAAAATCCGGGGAGCCTCCAGCCCAATTCCGCCAATCAAAGCGACGATGATATGTCGCCCACTACGGCCGGGCAGCCGGTTGGCGATGTGACTGAAATGGCGCTCGATCAAGCGGCGAACAAGGCGGCGGCCCTGGCCAAGCGCTTTAAGGAGACCGGCGACCCCATGGTACTGAGGGTGCTGGATAAGCCGTTTCCTAAAGGCAAACGAGATCTGATGGCCAATCTCACCGACTTCAAAGAACCCTTGCTGCCAAAGCTCAACAACACGCCCGACTCCGACGTGAAAACGATTTTTCGCGGCTTTTATGAGGCCGAGCCGGGGAAATATCGGCGCATTGAATTTAACCGGACTCAGGCTATTTTTCTCGGAGTCGAAGATCTGAACAATCGCTTCCCCATGTGGCAAGAAGCGAAGGACGACTTTGTCGTGCACAACTACAACGAAGATCCTTACTCAGTCGTTATGACCCTTAGAGATATGCGAGTGATTTATCTTAAATTTTACACGGGCCGAAAAATTCCCGATTACACGGACCCCAGCTTTCGCGTGATGAGCGGTTGGATCATCGACGGCGCCGGCGAGCGCAAGGCCCGCAAGGTGGCCCTGATCGACGGCCGTAAGGCCGAGCTGGCCGACACACGCACCCCCGGCCAATATGTTTGGCCCCGGATCGGCACTATACAAATGCTAATGCCGCCGTCGGAGCTGGGCGATTAAAATCTAAATTTGCAGAGGCCTTGAACGCCGGTTAAAAAGCCCGTTCCCATATTATAGGTTACGGCTCCACCCTTTAGATCTTGCCGCAAACCGGTCGCTTTGGCGTTGAGCTCAAGCGCGATCAACTCAGTGATATTAAAGCCAACACCCACCTGAAAGCCGAGCGTGCCTTTGGTATCGATCGTGCCGGAATAAATGCCACTGGTGTTTTTAAAGTCGGCCAGAACCGCGTAGTTCAAGCCGAAGGGGAGATAAACAGTGTCCCAACGGTAAACCGCATTTCCGTAAATGGTGGCAACGGTCAGGTGCGGCTTCGGCGAGAGAGAGGCGTTGGCGAAAACTCCACCGCCAGAAAAGTCGAAATGATCGAACTCGCGTTTAAACTCATAGTCAAAACCGGCCGACCAACCCCAATCGCCGATCCGGGTGTACATCACCTCAGCGCCCACACCAAAGGCCGCTTGGCCATCCCAGTTGGCGGTCCCGTCGTATTCGCTCGTTCCATTGTTGTACTTGGCGCTGGGGAAGCTCATGTTTCGCGCCGTATTCAGCAGCACAAAGGCCGAAAACCTCAAGCCCTCCGACGCGCTCCTTGCGGTTTTTTGTACGGTGCCGTCATCGACTCGCGTTGGAGGCGGTTCAATCGCTGGAGCTGCGGCCGCCAACTTATCGCCGACTTTAAGCCCTTTGCCGTTCGGACAATGGACCGTCTCTAAGAGAGCGGTGCTGGAGACTTTGGTGACCTTGGCCCGGCACTCTTGGTCGAATTCGTCTTTAAAGACAAATTCTTGACCGACATTCGGGGCCGAACCACTAAAGCTGGTGATAATTTTTGTTCGATCGTCGTTCAACTTGGTGATGGTAAGTTCTTGAGCGGCGGCATTGGCGGCGGTCATATAGGCGATTGAGAGTGCGACTAGGGCCAAGATCTTCATTGGATGTTCCTCCGTGAAAACACACGTATATCGGCTTCAAGGTGGAGGCGTCACCCAAAAAAGCGAAGCATCTATTGACCCTGTATGCGATTGCAGTGAGCCTTAAAGACTATGAAATTCCTAATTCTTGCCGCACTGATTCTCACCCCTGGAGCAAAGGCCCACGCCCGCGATATCGCGCTGACTTTTGACGATTGCCCGCGCAAAACAGACAAACTGATGACCGGCATGGAGCGAGCGAAAAAGATTACCGATCAACTTAAAAAATCCGAGGTCAAACAAGTTGCGTTTTTTTGCAACTCACCGTCGCGCATGACTGATGGCAAAGAGCGACTCGAGCATTTTGCCGCCGAAGGACATATCATCGCCAATCACAGCGCCAATCACGATGATCTCAACACGACCGACGTGCAACTTTACACGCAGCGGATTGGCCAAGCCCATGATGAGTTGAAAGGCTTTAGCAATTTTCGCAAGTGGTTCCGCTATCCCTATCTGCGGGAGGGTAAGACGCCCGAAAAAATCAACGCCGTCCGCTCGTATTTGGCCAAGACGGGATACTTGAACGCCTACGTCACCGTCGACAACGCCGATTGGTACATGGACGATCTTTTGGTGAAGGCCGTGGCGGCGGGCAAAAAGTATAATGTGAAAAAGTTGTGCGGGGCCTACAAGAGCATTATCGGCGATGAGGCTGATTTCTACGATGACATTTCTCTAAAGGCGCTCGGCCGTTCAGTGAAGCACGTGCTGCTGCTGCACGAAACCGACTTAAACGCCCTGTGTATCGGCGAGGTGATTTTGGAGCTCCGTCGGCGCGGATGGAATATCATCTCGCCCGATGAAGCCTATGCCGACCCGATTGCGATGCGCGAGCCCTCGGTGCACGTTCGCTTAAATCAGGGCCGCGTCGTCGCGCTTGCGGAAGAGCGCGGGTATAAGGGCCGGATCTATTCGAAGTGGAATGAAAGAAAAGATATTGAGGCCGCGTTCAAAAAGCGCGGAGCGTGGAATTAATGACGGCGAGTCAGTGGGGCTTAGACATCCACTCCCACAGCCGCACCATCGCCATTGTGTCCTGACGGCAATAAGCCAATAACTTCTCACGCACAGAGGCGATTTCGGCCGGATTGGTCATAAATCCGCGCAAAATGCGATCGGCCCACACGCCCGCCAACAACCCGTCGCTCACTTCCTTGTTGTCGTATCTAAACTCCGCGCCCAGCAAAACCGGCGCGACATCTTTAATCGAAAACGAACCCGCAAATCCCGCGTCGTATACAAATTCGCGCATCATCGGCAATGGATCCACCAAGCGCGAGCAAATCGATTCCAATTTTTCGGCGTGCTGGGGAAATACCGCGGCTAGCTCCTGCATCCGCTGTTTTTCAAAAGTCGCGTAGTAGGCCACCACGGAACCCGTATCTCCAATCGCCGCGCACAGCTCACTAACCAGTTTCTCACGCGGGTCTCCCGTCGCCGTATGCAAATACTCCCGGTGCTCAAGTTCCGCCCCGGCGGCACGTAGGATGTGACAGCTAAACTGGTAACAGATCATCGTGTACGCGCATGTGCCCTCATAGCGCGGAATCGCCGGCATCACCGTCTCGAAATCCAAAAAATAAAGCGGGTATTGCCAGTCTTTGATCCGCTCTTTAAGCCCAGGCGGATCAATAAAGCGCTCGCCACTTTTGGTGGCCTGTATGATCCGTTGATACAATTTGTTCTCAGGAAAAGTGTCCGGCTTGAGCTGTTTAATCTCGAGCAGCCCTTTATCCATTAAACTCACCGCCACATCGACCGATATTCGGGGCAAATCAAAAACGCTATTCGGCGGAATTTTGGCCCAGCAATGCTCCTTAAACGAACAATCATACGGCTCTTTGCAATGCTCGCCGATTTTCATCTGCGGCTCTTGCGCGTGCTTGGACAACGCGACCAGCTCATCGATTTTTTTCTCGATATCGGGCAGCGCCGCCTCCACCCGCTCGGTCACGTCTTCGATGACAAAGAGCTCTTCCAGATCCGGAAAAATGGCTTCGCGATTTAGACGCATCACTGAGTATGATTTGGGCTCGAATCCGGATCGCCGCATGGTCGCGACCTGAATTGCTACGTCGACAACGTGCTCGTCTTTGACTTTCGTGCCGTCTTTGACCTCGATCAGATGCCACTCTTGATTTTTTTTGTGCAGAATATCGGCACGGCTATAAAGCGTCCCGTCGCTGAACGCAGCCTCAAAAATGGTTTGTGTCTCTTGGCTCTGGATCGCTTGCTGCGTGGCCTTGATCGAAGGCCCATACTCCCAAGGCTTGGCGTGTATGAGCGCGCCCTGGCTGTCGAAATACTCCCGCGCCCGAGCGCCGACCTCATTGCCCTGGTCAAATCGCGCCTGCGTAGCCGGGTCGATCTTTGCCTTGAGATCCTTCCTATGAAGAGCGAGGTGCAGTGCCTTCGGACAGCGCATACCTAGCATCATATTGGTTTTAGAGATGTACATCTGAGACGTTTCTAGCACGATTTCCCGACCTACATCCAGGCTAGATTCTGCCGCGCACTGCCGATAAGTAGGCTATGAAAAACATCGTGTGCGCCTTACTTTTAAGCATCGCCGTGTTGATGGCCGCGACGGCCCACAATCCGGCGTCGGCCCAGTCGGTCAAGCTCACCCCGAAGAAAAAAACCGCGCTACCTGTCGTCGCGAAAGCAAAGCCAAAGGCACCCGCCACCGCCAAGGCGAAGCCCAAAGCCCCCAAGCGCGCTACGGCCTCTACAAAAAAGAAACCCACCACCACCGCCGCAAAAAAGAAACCCCCAGTCGCGAAAAAAGCCGCCGGTGAATCAGCCAAGAAGAAAAAAGAGACGCAATTCAAACGGCGTAAAAAAACGCCCCTTAAGAAAAAATGAGCGAGACTGAGGAACCGCAATCGCAACTTAAGCTCGTGCTGAGGGCCGAAAGCATCATACAACGTGATGCCATTATCGCCGCTCTCAATGCCGCAAAAATCGAGGCGCACTCGGCGCCAAGAGATATGTCGCGCAAAATCGCCGACGATACTGTGGATCTGAGCCTAGGCGGCGTCTCTGTGATGTTTGATGGCTTCGCCATTCACGTCGATGAACAATACCTGGAGCAAGCGCAAAAAATCGCCGCCCACATCGTCAAGAGCGCGCTCAAGGCCAAAGACGATCCGATTCTCGCCAAAGGCGAATCCATGCGCCGGTTCTATTTTTGCTGCCTGTTCTCAATTCCCATGCCGATTCTTTTTCACGGACTCGCCGCCTATCATTTGATTGTGGGTCTAAAGAACGGCGAACGCCCCCACCCGTTCTACGGCACGATGTCTCTGATCGTTTTTATCGGCACTTTGATTTTTGTTATCTACATGATCCCTCAATCCAATCTGGGCGACCTCTTCCGCCGCCTTGCGGACACGCTGTAGAAACGAGATCACCCATGCGGCCCTACACAAAATATTTGGACCTGCTCACTAAAGAACAATTCGACGGCGACTTTCACCTGGGCGGCTCCACCCCCCCGCTCCCGGCCAAACTCCTAAACAAGTCGATCAGCGTAAAACTAAATTTTAAAAATTATAAAAAACAGGTCAGCGATCTTAAAAAAGCCATCGCCAAAAAGGCTGGCACGACCGAATCCGAAATTTCGTTAATGCCCGGCTCAGGCCAAGCCGCCTTTCAGGTGCTGGCCGCACTGACCGAGCCGAATGACACCGTGATCATCGAGTATCCGGCCTATGAGCCGTACCTAGCCGCCGCGCGATTTTTAAACCTCAACGTGATTCGCTTTCAGCGCACCGGTGACGTGGCCGCCGACCTCGACGAGATCAAAAAACTCCATTGGTCGGCCAAGGCGATTTTGCTTAGCAATCCCCACTGCCCCACGGGCTGGATGTATCACCCGAAAGCGGTGCAGGCCTTTAAAGACATCAAACCCTGGATTATTGTCGACGAAGTCTTTCTCCCGCTTTTCAGCAACGGGCAGTTTTCCCATCGATCGCTGCTCGAGCAGACGAGCAAGTTTATTTTTATCAGCGGCCTCAGCAAAACCACCGGCCTCGGATTCGCCCGCACGGGATGGACCATCGCCGCGCCAGAGGTGGCCGACAAAATCACAAAAATGGGCGGGCTCCTGCACTGCGAGTTCCCACAGCCATGCATTCCCGTAGCCGAGTACGCGTTTAAAAATTGGAAAATGATCAACTCGCAGTTACTTAAGATGTCCACGGCCAATCGAAAAATCTTAAACACTTTTCGCAAGAATCCTGCGCACCAATTGTCGCACGAGTTTGCCCGCGGATTTTTCGGCATGCTAAAAGCGCCACCGTCGCTCTCAACCGGCAAAGCCTTTGCTGGAGCCCTTCTCAAAGAGGGAGTGCTTGTACGAGACGGCGCCCATTTTGAGATGCCAGAGTTTGTACGAATTCACACACTTTTGCCGCCGCGAGAATTTAAACAGGCGTTCGCAAAAATCTCCGCCCACTACGGCTAGAAAAGTTTCACGCATCGAGTTATCCTGTGGGTGATGATCAAGAAGATCCAGTGGATAATCCTAATTGTGATTTCCACGGTAGCGGGTCACGGATGCTCAAACACCGATGATGTGGTCGGCGCGGGAGTGGGTCAAGATGCCAACTCCGCCCTTCAACAAGCCAACTTTGTAAAATCCGTGTTCTCCGGAAACGTGGGAGAATTTATCGTGGCGGTTTATTATGAAGCCGGCGCCGAGCCCTATTCAGGGAACATCGGCATCACGAACAACGACACTTGGTCGGTGACCAAGACATCGCTGCAGGCTTTGTTCTTAAACCACGTCGGCCGCTTGGTGACGGTGCCGACAGGTTTGGCCGCGATGAACGCACTCCCCAATCAAGGCAAAACGGTATGGACACAAAACGAGCTGTTGAACTTGGCCAAGGCCAATCCGCCGCCATCGGCATCTCCCGAGACAGAAGCCGCCGTCGGCGTTTATTTTGTAAATGGGCGACTGGGCGAAGACAGCAATCTTCTCGGCGTGCAGTTTCAGGGGTATCCGTATGCATTTGTATTTAAAGATGTGGTGGTCGCCGCGGGCGGCAATCCCGTCGATCAACGCTATATCGAGCAAGCCGTTGTGGTGCACGAAATCGGACACGCCATTGGCCTCGTCAACAAGGGCCTGCCCTTGGCCAGCGCCCATGAAGATGCCGCGCACCCAAAGCACTCTACGAATCCAGCGTGTGTAATGTACTGGGCCGTTGAAAGCCGCGCCAATGTGCTCACCACCCTGGCGCCTGTGATTGTCGGCAATCAGCTCAATTTGTTTGGGCCTGAGTCGCTCAACGACGGCCGCTCCTATCATCCTTAAGCTACAGCCCTGTTAACGTGAAACCGTTAAGATCCGTTCGCTAAACCGCGATACGAAAGTCGCGACGTCGAGGCGCAAGCGCTCGAGGTCGTCGTGAGGCGCAAAATATTCTTGTATCAACGGCCGGTAAAGTTCGGCCATCTCCGGGTTGCCGCGATTGGACGCTCGGTGATACCACGCCAAAGCCCCCATCACATTGTTGGTCTCTCCCAGCCGAGTGTTGCCATAGTTGATCCGCCGTGTGTACGCGTAGAGTTGCCGATCGAACCACGAAATGGGTGTTGGCTTAAACTTGGCCGCAAGGAGGTGCGTGATAATGGCGTTGTTGTCGTCTGTATCGCGCAGGTCCTTCCAGCGGAAGCGCTTATTGGTTTGCTCCCAATGAATCGGAATCAATTGGAGAAGTGTGCCAGCCAGTTCAATCGAGTCGGTCACGAGGAGCATCGGGTAAAAGGGCGCCGTCCACCATCCGCCGGCCCGAATAAATAAACCTAAGTGGGCGATCATGGTGTCGGGCACTTTAAATTCCATATGCCCTTCACCGGCGCGTTTGGTATTCTGCGAAAACATTCCCCGCTTAGCAAAGGCCTTAAACAATCGCCAAAGCCGAGCATGATCTTTATAGGCTCCGCAGTACGCAATCAAAGGCACCAGCTGGTCCCGCGAGGTGGTCTTGGGATTGGAGTACCATTTCGTGGGATCAGGATGGCGAACATAAATGCCAGGCTCCACTTCGAATTTGTCGATGATCTTTTTCGGGTTCGCGCGCTCAGGCGGCTCTTTGATTAAAACCGTATTGGTCGATTGGTCGTAGCGCAGCCATTTGCCAAAGGCATACATACCTTCTCGTTGCAGGGAATCGCCACCATCACCGTCCTGCTGGACTATTAGGGCATAAGCATCAACGTACATAGACCTCTAGTATATAATTTCTCTTTACAGGCGTGGCTCCGATACCCACAGCCAGTCTCATTATGAGACAGGGCTGACGGCGGGCTCGGTTATACGGGGCATACAGATCAAAAGAATCGATGATATTTATAAATTCTTAAGCGCTCTTAAGCTCGGCGCGGCAAATTATTGAGAAAACTGAAAAATCAGACCCGGTCGGCTTCCCACCTTGACAGAAAAAATTTCGAACAGAAATTAGCCTTGTCAGAACGAGAAGCATAAGGAGGTAACAATGCTTTACACAAATTTCGACAGAATGTTTTCCGACATGTTCGAAGTCATGCCGACTCGAAACGTGCGAGGGTTTCCCGTGGACGTGCATGAATCCGAAACGGGATATTTTTTAACCTTTGATGTTCCGGGTATTGCCCGCGAGGATATCAAAATTGAAGTGCAAGGTGATACGCTCACGGTTTCGGGCGAGCGCAAAAGCGAAGCTTATGAAGATCGTCGCGCGATCGGACCCCGAGAACGAGGTTACGGATTTTTCAGTCGCAGCTTTACTCTGCCTGAGGCCGTAGACAGTGGAAAAATTCAAGCGAACTTCGATAACGGAGTGCTCGAAGTGGCTGTTCCGAAAGCGGAAGCCGCAAAAGCCCGACGGATCGAGATTCAATCCGGCAAAACAGGGCTGCTGGGCAAGCTTAAGGATGCCACTCGGGTCTCCTGATTGGGAGATTAAAATATCCGCCCCATAAGGCCGACCATAAGTGCGGTTGACTCAAACTTCATGGCGGTCTTGTTCAGGTTGTTAAATTTGTCGGTGATGATTTTTTCCCACCGATAGCCCACGCGCAGGCCGAATTCGTCATTTAAAAAAATGTCGAGGCCGGCGTGGGCATAACTGCCGCGAACGGCACGCGATTCTTTGTCAAAAATCACCAGCCAGTTGTGCGTGTTGCGGTCTTTGGGATTACTCACCGTCAGTAGTCCACCCACGACTCCGGCTCCAGCCCAGGGCTGTATGCGGTACAACGGAAACGTCAGCTTCATTCCAAGAAGAACGTTGGTCATATAAATTTCGCCGGGCTTAACGCCGTCGCCGAAGAAATCCACGTTCACAGAGTCATCCCACTGCTCACGAAATCCGAGTGTCACCGAAACCGGTATGGGAAAATCGGCCTCCTGCCAAAAATGGCGTGGAGTTTTGAAGTCGGACACCGAAGTGGGCGTTGGCTCTTTAATTTGCGTAAAACCATAGCCGAGGCCGAAGCGGGTGAGGCCACGAACGAGTTTGCTGAAGTTGGAGCCTGTGGAGGACTTGCTCCCACCTGAGGCCTTAGCCTCAACGGATACAGAAATAAAAAAAGCCAAAATAATAACAACTAAATGCCGCATCTCCTCTATGGTAGCAATTCACCGTATTCGGGGCTATGCCTTAGAGCCTATGCCTAAGTCTAAAAAACAAAGATGCACCTGGCCCGGCGAGAGCGAGTTGATGATCGAATACCACGACAAAGAGTGGGGTCGGCCTCGGCATGATGACAAACAACATTTTGAATTCCTGATTCTTGAAGCTGCGCAGGCGGGCTTAAGTTGGATGACCGTGCTTAAACGGCGGCAGGGCTACCGGCGCGCCTTTGCCAATTATGACTGGAAGAAGGTGGCGAAGTACGACAAGAAAAAGGTCAATCAGCTGCTGCAAGACCCCGGCATTATACGCAACCGCATGAAAGTCGAGGCCGCGGTTCATAACGCGAAACTATTTATGGACGTGCAAAAAGAGTTTGGCTCGTTCGACAAATACATTTGGAGCTTTGTCGGCGGCAAGCCAATCGTAAATCGGCACCAAAGCAGCAAGACCATTCCCGCCACCAGTAAACAATCGGATGAGCTCAGCAAAGATCTTAAGAAGCGCGGGTTTAAATTTGTCGGTTCGACGGTGATCTACGCCCACATGCAGGCGGTGGGCATGGTGAACGATCATTTAGATTCATGCTATTGCAAAAAAGCTCGACGATAGCTTAAAGGCGCACATCTTATGCGCGCTTTTTCTTCCTCGCCGAATTGTGCAGCAAGCGCATCTGCAACATCTCCACTCCGAGCGCAAAAGCCATTGGCAAATAAATATAGCCTTTCGGTACGTGACCGCCGAAGCCTTCGATCACCAGAGTGACACCGATTGTAACGAGGAACGACAGCGCCAAAATCTTGAGTGTTGTGTGCTTTTGAATAAACGACGAGATCGAACCGGAGAAAATCAATACCACTAAAAAAGACACCAACACGGCGGAGTAAATCACCGGCAGATTGTCGGTCAACCCTACGGCGGTGATTACAGAATCGATTGAGAACACCACGTCGAGCAATATAATCTGCCCGATGATCGACGCGCGCGACACCGTTTTGCCAACCTTCACTTCGTCGTGAATATCTTCCACCACATGGTGGATCTCTTTGACCGCCTTGAACAACAAGAAGCCACCACCGGCAATCAGAATCAGAGCCTTCCAACTGAAGTCGAAGAACACTGGCTCATTGAGCTTCACTAAGTGGGCGGCTCCGAGAAGCAAAGCGCAGCGGGCCAACAGGGCTAACGCCAAGCCGATGATTCGAGCGGAACGCCGATGCTTGACCGGTAAGCGGTCGGTCAAAATTGAGATCAGCAAAATGTTGTCGATACCCAAGACGACTTCGAGGCCGACCAAAAGTGCGAAAGTGGCAATTAAATTAGGATCCACGGGTTGTATACTCCAATTTGTAAATGGCGCCGGACTGGGGGTCGACCCTCACGCCGTCGTCTGAAATCAATAGCGAACCATCACTCAACTCTTCAACATCGACAGGCCGGCCCCAGACTTTTTCGGTTTTCTCATCGAGCCAGCCGGTTATAAAATCTTCGGAGGTCCATTTGTCTTTTGCCCCCGAGACCACCACAACGCGATAACCGCTTCTCTTAGATCGGTTCCATGAACCGTGGTGGGCGACAAATATTTTCCCCTTGTAGCCGGGGAATTTCGTCCCGCGATAAAAGCGCATTCCCAGCGAGGCCACATGGGCCCCGAACTCCACGCGCGGAGGAGAACTTTTAAATCCCACGGGCGCTTTAAATTCCGGATCAGCAATTCCCCGCCCGTGCACAAACGGAAAGCCGAAGTTTTCACCTTTAACCGATAACTCATTCAACTCATCGGGCGGAATGTCGTCGCCCAGCATGTCGCGGCCATTGTCGGTGAACCACAAATTGCCGGAGGTCGGGTGAAAATCAAAACCCACCGTGTTGCGCACACCCACGGCCACCGTTTCGAGTTTGTCGCTATTCACATCTATACGGTGAATGGCGTTGAACATGGGCGTCGGAGCTGTGCAGACATTGCACGGCGCCCCCACGGGCACGTACAACCAATGGTCATTGGGAGGAGGCGCGAAGCGGATAAATTTCCAACCGTGATGGTGCTTGTCAGGAAACTTCTGTGGCAGCGCCTTGCCCTCGGAGTATTTTATGGGTTGTCCTTTGGGGACGTTTAGCACGCCCTTAAAAACCAGGACTCGATCAATCTCTCCCACATAGAGCGAATCTTTGCGAAAGGCCACGCCGTTGGGATTGTTTAGACCATCAATTAAAGTTTCGACTTCATCGCCGTCGATCTTTCCGTTCTTGTTCCAATCCTTAATTCGGTAGACCACGTTCACCCGGCCGGTCAGCCCGCCCGACCCGACAAACACTGTTCCGTCTGGGGCTTTAGTCAGCGAGCGCGCGCCGGGCACCTTAGCCCATAGGGAAATTTTAAAACCTGGCGGCACCTTGAGCGTGCTCACCAAACCGTAATCGACGGCGGCGGCGGCGCAAACCGAGCTCGTCATAATGAGCGCGGAGGCGAGAAAAAAAACTGAGATGCTATTCATAGCTCGTATATTCAAGATAAAAGAACAATAGCGAATTTTTAGGTGCAATAGAAGCGAATAGAGCGGCGACAATATTCGTCACGCGCCTGTCCAATCCTTACCCTCGAGTTGGCTTTAAATCTGTTCGTAAATAGGCCGTTCCTTGCAATGATCATCAGCTATGAAAAAGGTTATTCTTCTGTTGGGCGCCGGCTTCTTACTTTTTAGCCTTATCGCCACGGCACAAGCCTTTGCGGCTGAGCAATGCCTCTCCGCCAGTCAGTTGCGCCAGGTTGTGGCCAACCTGCCCCGCTCGGTTACAGGGTACGAGGCCCGGGAGGATGGCGAAAATGTCAATCTTGGGAGCGGATTCCTCGTTAGTTCAAATCTTGGTGTTGAAATGGTTTCGGCTCTTCATGTTGTCGCAAAAGGAGCCCCGGGTGCGCCGGCCGAAGATCCCTGCGCGCCCGACAATCCGATTCCCAACCCGCCCACACTTTTGCCGGGAGAAAATCTCACCTTCCACCCGTCCACTGGGGTCCGATCGATTGAAAACTTTAGGTTTTCAACCGCGCCTCACAATATAAGCTTTGAAAACGATACGGTTAAGATTGCGCTCCCGAATCGGACTCGACGCCTGCCCGGCCTTGAAGTGGAGTCGTCGTCGCGCGGCACGCCCGCGCCTGAAGAAGAAATTATTATCGCCGGCTTTCCCGAAGCAAAAAGCCGGACGTACCAAAGCCACAAATGTGTTTACAAGGGCCTCACGGAATCTGTGACCAGCGCCGACGCCTCTCACTATCAACTGAATTGTCCGGATTTGAATTATGACCTTGAGGGAATGTCTGGCGGCGTTGCGATCTCTGCTTGCACGGGCCGGGTCATTGGCGTCGTGAGCGCGCAGGAATTCTCAGCGGCGTGCGCGCGCAATCCAGGCAATGCTCAGACCGTTCAAATTGCTCCCATCAGCCGCAATCCGGCGGATCAAATTGTTTTCGGAATTCCAAACCTTCGTCCGGGCGTGCCTGTCTCTCGAGGGCAATCCGAATTTATGACTGGCGACGGAGTCCGCTAACGGATTTCGCGACCTACGTCCAGCCGAGCCTGCAAAAAGCGGTTTTCACCTCGACCGGCCTCAACATACAATTGAGGCATGAAAAAACTTATCCGTCTTTCGATGTTGATTGTGCTGGCCGGGCTGCAGATCGAAGCCCATGGATTCGCCTCACCAGTTTCGATCGCCATCGTTCCACCGCTGCAGTTTCCGCCATCCACGTTTTCTATCACCGGTGTTCGCGCCAGCGTGTTGTGGGGTCGCCATCGCGATTTGTACGGCGTCGACCTTGGTCTGGTGGGCAACGTCACCGAGCAAAGTTTTGTCGGGATCGGATTGGCCGGCGGCTTTAACCTGACCCAGGGGCAGACTACGGCCGTTTTTCAAATTGCGGGCTTGGCCAATATCAACACCAATCGCGCTGACATATATGGTGCGCAGATCGCGGGCCTGCTCAATAAAAACGACGGCGCCGCCTCGGTGAACGGCGTGCAATTCGCCGCCGTAAATCTTGTTCCGCACACTGTGATTCGCGGAGTTCAAGTCGGCATCTATAACCGGGCGCAGACGGTCTATGGACTTCAAATCGGCGTGGTCAATGTGGCCGACAGTCTTTACGGACTGCAAATCGGCCTGGCGAACTTTCACCACAAAGGCACGTTCGTGGTGTCGCCGATTTTAAATTTTGGCTTCTAATTTTTTTACAAAATCGGCTGGAAACGCGCCGTTTGTTTTTACGAGCTTGGCCTCGTCTTCAAGCCATTGCGAATTGGTCACGACTTTTTTATAAACATCGCTAATTAAATATGTGTAGGCCGCCTGCTCGATACGCTCGACCGAGTCGCCCTTGGCGATGCGGCCCGGTTCGATCACGCGAAAATACACGCCACTCCGCCCACTTTGCTGCATGCTCTTTTGCCCATCCGGATGATAAAGGCGAAAATTGACTTTGCCGCAGGGAATTCGCGGAAAAGTGGCTTGTGCGATGACCGTGCCGATTTTAAATTTGTCGCCCACACTGATTTTGGTTTCGTCAAAATCATCGAGCGTTAAATTTTCGCCCAGGGCACCGGGTTCGTAGGTCTCGCGGCCGATCCTCCGCATAATCTCAAGCGCCTGCGGCACGCCGAGCGCGTAAATTACGCTATCGTTCGTCCCATGAAAATTTGGATTGGCAAACGAATCCCCGTCAATTTTGGTTTTCGAAACCAATAACGGGCCGCTGACGGGATCTTTAAGCATCGACGACATGATTTTTTTGCCGTCAAATTCCATGGGTCGCGGATGGGCGGTGTTGAGGGAAAGAATGGTTGCTTTCATGGACTCACCGAATACCATAATTTAAATGAAAAAAGCCATCCTTCTCAGCGCACTGACGCTAGGCCTTCTCGCCGCGACACCCAAATCCATCGAGCCAAAAATTAACAAGTACGACGGCTCGCTCCAATTGGACATCGGCAAGACCGTGCAGGACTCCTTAAAAAAATTCGACCCCTATTTTCAGGCCTGGAACGAGACCGATTTTATCCCCTCCATCCGGCAAATGTATAAGCCCTCGACGGAGCAAACCATGTCTGGAGTGGTGGCGGACTTCAATAACGACAAGATCAGGGATGTCGCCCTGTTCGGTCACAACCGAACTCACAACATTCTTCTCGCCGCCCTTTCCGATAAAATTACGGGCGAGTATAAAATCGTGGAGATTGATCGCAGCCCACTCACCAACCCGCGACGGGAATGGATTGAGGGTCCTAAAGGATCAGAACCCGGGCTTTGGCGCTATTTGAGACACCGGCGACCCGGTAAGATTAGCTCTCATCTCGAGAAGGACGCTCTGGTCTTGCGGGCCGACGGCTTTGAGGAGGCCTATTTCGGAGAGGGATCTGTGCTTTATTATCTAAAGGAAGGGAAGTTCTTTAAATTTGCCGTTCCGGCTCACTGAGGTGGCCCCTTCCGCGACGTACCTTATTGATACTTGGCCGTATTTCGTAGTCAGCGACTAAACTATTCACAGATTAAATCCCGTGGAAGGCTCTAAAAGGCCTCCCGGCCTAGCATCGGCCTTGCACTATGGATAGGCAAAGGCGGCGTGGGATTACGTCTCCTTTTGGGAACTGAATCAACGGAGGCGACCATGTTTTCTCAAAATTCAACCTGTACACGCTGCCATTCGGATATTTCTGAAGAGCGCAGAAGTTCGGTTCCCACAGTGTGCGACAACTGCGGCCATGTGCTCAGCTCCACTGAGGCTCAGGTCGAAGAGAGCATGCTTAAGAACTATAAATATGCGATGTTTGGCTTTGCCGCCCTTGTGGTCGGCTTTCACCTTTTCTTCTCGGCCTGGGGTGGTTACACCTTCGAGGTGCGCTGGATTCAAATGTTTGGCGGCAACTCGGTTGCGAGCCAAGAGCGCATGGCGCAAATCTGCATCGAAACCTTTCAATATGATTGCGCCGAGCAGGCCTACCTGGCCATCGCCCGCAGCGACAGCCGCGCTTTCTTGAAACTGGGCAAATTTCAAATGAGCCGGCAAAATTATGCTGGTGCCGCACAATCGTTAAAACAATATTTGGCAGCCCACGAAGACGTAAATCATGATGTCACTTATCTCTTGGCGCGCTCGCTTTCTGAATCGGGAGCGATCGATGAGGCTTCGACTTTGTTCGAATCAATCATCCGCTCAAAGACCGATATCTTGCAGCTGACCGTGATTCAAAAATACGTCGATCTTTTAATGCGAAATCAGCGCTGGGAACAGGCGCAGAAGATTATCCAGGAAATCCGCAAGCGCGGCGAGTCTGTTGAAGACTTTATGGGCCCGCAGTACAGCGAGATCACCGCCAAATTGGGCGGCTCGAAGTCCTAATAATTTATGACGCAATCCTTTCTCACGTGAGAAAGGACTGCGTCATTTTAACTTCTACTGAACGTAGGAATTAATCCACTCAGAAACTTTATTCACTTTGCTGTATACGCCGAACTTATTCGGCCGCGCGCAGCCTTCGCCCCAGCTCACGACGCCCACGAGTGTGGTTACGCCATTCACGTCGACTACGGTCAACGGTCCACCGCTATCACCGAAGCAGGCGTCCTTTTTACCTTCGGGGTAGCCAGCACAGATCATCGTTTCGTCGATCTGCCCCGGATATCCGTTATTGCAAAGCGTTTGGCTTACGAGCGGAACATCCACTCTCTGCAAACGATCGGCCGAGCCCAATACGCCCACTTGGTTCATTTCACCCCAACCCGCGGTTGTTGCCAGGATGTGCTCCGACGGCACGTCCGAGATCGCAATCTCTTCTGTATTAAATGCCACCGGCTGGTGGATTGAGTCCGAAGCCAACTCAATCAACGCAAAATCATGGCCAATGCCGTTGCCCGAACCGTAGTTCGGATGGCGGATGATGCGCTTGGGAGCGATCGCCTCGGCATCCGAAGTTCTATTTTGATCGTGAAGTCCGATCATCACTTTGCTAATCCGAGTTCCGGCCACGCAGTGGCCCGCGGTCAGCACCCAATTTTTCTTGATCAACGAACCGCCACAAATATGGCCGCCGCGTTCATGCAAAGACACGATAAACGGAAATTCATTGGGAGCAGCCTCATTGCCACCCACAATCATAGGACTAATTTTTGCGTAACTTTGGAACGAATAAACCATCAAGGCCATACTGGCCAGTTTCAATAGGTGTTTCATGTTTTCCCCCTCACCAGTCACATTTATACCGTCGCGATCAATGGCTAGGCACGCGAGAGAAAATCAGTTCACGACGTAGATCTAGCAGTAGTGGCGGTTTTTAAGGGAATGTAAGACGAAATTGGACCAATGGTCAGGTACCGAGACCGACCTTAGAGCATGAACTGTGCGGTGATCATAAAGCTCATGATGTTAAACGCATCCATCTCTACAACCGTTCCGTTCTGGGTGGTTTTGCCCGGCTGTACGTGAAGGTAAGAACCTTCGAAGCCCAGCGAAAAGTATGGGCGCACATGATAGTCGTAACCGGTGGCAATTCCATAATGATAGGGCGAGAAGGTCGCATCGACACCATTCGGATTGCGGTTCACCTTGGTGATCCCGATGCGCAGGCCGATAAACGTGTCGCCGGTGCCATTTGGAATGTGGGCCGTGGCGTGAACGCCGCTCACCGAGAAGCGAAATTTATCCGCAGAACTCGGCGCTCCTTGTTTATCGGAGACCAAAAAGTAGCCGCCCGTACTGAACGACGGAGTGATAAAGGCGGAACCCTTAACTCCCATCAGAATATATGGATTGGTGTTTTGCGCATCAGGAACGGAATACCCGTACATCATCCCCGCCTGAGCGGCGCGGTCGGCAGCGAAAACATTCACGCTGAAGACCAGCGTGAGGCTCGCGATAAGAATAAAGAGTCCGTTCTTTCTTCCCATTCAATTTCATATCGGAATCGATTGTCTCAATTTGAATGAGACCTTAGTTGAGTTTTTTCGCCGCGCCTTGCGGATTCGAGCGCCACTCTTTGTCGATGATCAGCCGGGCTCCTCGACGAAAGGTCACATAGGCCCAGAACCAATCGATAAACACGAAGAGCCGGTTCTTAAAGCCAATTAAATAAAAAATATGAATAAACAACCAAGCCATCCAGGCGATAAAACCACCAAACTCAAAAGCGCCGACCATGGCCACGGCCTTTTTGCGGCCGATTGTCGCCATGGTGCCTTTGTCGATGTATTTAAAATCCAGCCGCGGCTGGCCTTTTAGCGTGCGGCGGATGTTTCTCCCCGCATGCCGGCCCTGTTGCATGGCCACGGGCGCAAGTCCCGGCAGCCCCTGCCCGTCGGCCGTGGGGAAGTGGGCCTGATCGCCTAGCACAAAAACATTTGGCGTGTCTTTGAGCGACAGATCTTTCTCGACAATCACACGGCCCAATTTATCGAGTGGAACTGCAAGAGTTTTGCAAAGACTCGATGGTTGCACACCGGCCGCCCAAATGACCGTTTTGGCGCGCACCTCTTCGGTGCCTAACTTAACACCATCCTCATTCACATCGGTGACCCGGGTGTGAACCCACACCTGAACACCCATCTTTTCAAGATCGCGCTGGGCGCGACTCGAAAGACTTTCTGAAAACGCCGCCAAAATCCGAGGCCCAGCTTCAAGCAAAATGACTCGCGCCCGCTCGGGATGAATATTCCTAAAATCACTCTCCAAGGTGTGACGACTAATCTCACCAATGGCGCCGGCGAGCTCCACACCAGTGGGCCCCCCGCCGACGATCACAAAGGTGAGCAACGCCTTCTGCAATTCGGGGTCCGTTTCTTTTTCGGCCAACTCATAGGCCAATAAAATCCGGCGGCGAATTTCTGTGGCTTGCTCAAGTGTTTTTAAGCCAGGCGCTACAGATTCCCATTCTGGATGATCAAAGTAACTGTGCTTGGCGCCGGCGGCGAGGATCAAAAAATCATAATCAATAAAGCCGCCACCCGTTTTTAGGCGATTATTTTTAAGGTCCACCGTCTCCACGTTCTCGAGAATTACGCGGACATTGGCATAGTTCGAAAAAACCGACCGAATCGGCGTGGCGATCTCGGCGGGCGAAAGGGCGGCTGTGGCCACTTGATACAGCAAAGGCTGAAACAAGTGATAATTGCGCCGATCAATAAGAGTGATATCGAGAGATTTATCTTTGCCCAACTGTCGCACGGCATTCATACCGGCGAAACCCGCACCGACTACGGCTATGCGGGTCTTATTCACAATCTATCCGCCGCCACAGACCAGCGGGATTTCAATCTTCCGCTCGCGATCGCAGCGCAGACGGCCGCGGTCGGGCTGGCCAGCTTCTTTCACCATTCGGGGGTCGGTGTGTTGAATAACAAGTCCATTGGTTATGGAGTTGTAAGCAAGCGAATTAAAAATGCAAGTGCCGTCGTTGTTGAACACGGTTTTAAACTTAGCCGCCTTGCCGGCAATCTTGCAACGCATTTGTACGGTGACTGCGACATCGCGGTTGAGCGGCGCCTCGCCATCTGCGGAATCCACGATAAGCCGAACTTCGACGACTTGGTTCTCGGCGTTGGTGACTTCAAAAGTTTTGCTTATGTTGCGCGTTGTTGCCTGCACTATTTGGATGGAGGGCAGCACGGGGATGGGATCGGTGGGCGTCGCACTCGGAGCTGGCGCTGGACCCGGCCCCGGAGCGGCGGTTAACTCCGCCATCACCGAAAATGAAGCTAAAAGGGTCAACAGTGAAATCGTGTAATTCAGCATTTTCATATTCATCCTCATCTTACGCACGAAACTTGATATTGTTTAGTTTGGGGAACCGAACAGCTCACAGCGCCATCGACCATTTTGGCCGTTCGATAAGATAAAACCACTTGGCCGTTGCCGACCGGCTTTAGTCCGTCAAACGCACAGCTTGGCAGTCCAGACTCGAGACTGACTATGTCGTCGGCGCGATTGCACGCCAAGGTCAGCGAAATCATCGTGTCTTCATTGATCGGCTCTCCGCCAGCATCTTCAACTTCCACTTCAATAAGGCCTTGTGCCATACGCAGCTGACTGGTGAAGAATTGACTTTCGGCTTCCATCAACTCCGGTTCATTTTCCATCTCGTCAGCATGTGCCGAGGGGAACAGCAATTCAAAGAACGGATAGCCCGCGGTAAAAGTAGCTCGACCGTTTGAAAGAGCACGGCATGGAAGAGATAAGTGTAAATGGCTGCGGTGGCGGCGATCTTCGTTGCCAATCGTTCCCGCGGGTCGGCCTTTTTTGCCGGCTTGGCGGCAGGTGCGGCCGTTCGCGGCCACACGCTCGCCCCAGCATTTGCGAAAATGTTCATAGAACGATGCGGTTTTACGGTCTTTAAGCGCGTCAGAATACTTGATCACGCGCCCGCCAATTTGCAGGGCCGTCACATCCCAAGCCATGCCTTCATTATGCCAAGAACCTGTGTGTTGGTGATTGGCATCACCCATACAACCATGGTGATAAACTGCATTGGCGCCATTGGTGGGCGATACTTCTCCCGCACCAAACGCATTGTCGGCGGCGCGAACGGCGCAGGCCTCAAGATTTTTATTTACGAAGTCCGCGTAGTGCCGATTCATAGTTAGATTGCGATCGCAAGCAGGGCCGCGGCTTTGGCGACCCCTGCGCGTTCTAGTGCCACCCGGATTTCCGTAAAAGGTTTGAAACGTGGAGCTGTTTGAGCAGCCGTTGACGCTGATCAAGTTCGAATTTCTCCGGCGCCCTCCGCGCTCACTATATTCGAGTGTTTGGCCAGAAGTGCGAAACACCTGTCTCACGCCCTCGGCGACCGCGTCCATAAAGCTTGAACCCCCGCGTGCGGTGCGTTCAGCGTGCGCATATTCGATATTTACAAAACTAAGGGCGACAATTAGGCAGGCAATAGAATGTCTCATGCCCCTGAGTATGGCAAGATGGCAGCCACCTTAAGTGCCTGAAACTACTTAATTATTGCCCCTTTGGTTGTCTTATATTGAGACACCTGTCTAACAATTTATGCGCGCAATTTGCGCCTAGCGCTTTTTCTTCTTAGGCTTCTTTTTGCCGTTCACGCCCTTGTCGGACGCGGGCGTGCGTTTGGTTTCAGGCTCTGAGCGATGGGCTTCGGCTTCTAAATCTTCGCTGGGGTCATCAAACACTTCCGGCGCCTTCGCTTCAGAAATCACCTTCGCCTTAGGCACTATTTTTTTCGCCTCTTTGGCTTTCTTGGGTTTTTTCTCTGGAGTGATGGTCATCGTGGGAGCGGTGTCGCCCGAATCAGGAACCAGCTCCACCTCGGCCAGGACCGGAAAAGACTCCGAAACCTTCGCATCGATATCTTTTGTCGCCATCTCGGAAAAGTGATCATAGAGATTCACCATCACGGCGCGTGTGGCGGTGGCGTTTTTAGTCCAGACGTTGTCGGTCGAAGACTTCATGCCACGGCCTTTTTTCGCGGGTGGCGATCCGGCCATGGCGGTTTTGAAATTGTAGGTTTTTTTGAGGTCGTTGGTCGCGGGGCCGTTGGGAGTTTTGAGATCGCCAATTACAATGGTGGGCCACGTGGTACTCTCAAGACTCTTGAACACCGACGTCAGGCTACCCGGCCGCGAATCGAAATTGGCGGTCCCGAGCATAAACATTTTCTTCTGCGTTTTAGAATAGAAGAGAGTCGTCGCTAACGCACGGTCGCCTTTTTTACCGTTGATCGGGACAATAACCGCCATCTCACCACACGTGGCCTTTACGGTGCCTCCGGTGTCCACATGGGCGATCGAGGAGTTGCGCCATAGAATTCCAATTTTCTCTTTGCCGCCCGACGAGTTTCTAAACCACATGCGGCAAATTTTCTCGCCGATACGGGCTTGCAGCAAATCGCCCATCTTGTGAAGGGGGCCTCGCCCCACTTCATCCAAGTCCAATCCGTGCAGGACCGCCACATCGACTTCCGCAAGGATATTCGCGATGCGATCGACGTCCACTTTATCGCGCTTTTTCACCTTCCACGAAACAATCTTGAGCAAATTTGTATTCACCACCGCCGTGGGTGGTCCCTCTACCGGGGGAAGATTGAGCTTATCGCCAACGGCGGACTTGATGGGATTATCACTCGCGGGACTTCGCCCGCCAGCGCCGACATCAATCGCTGCCATCGCGGTCGGCGTTGTATCTTGTCTATCCGGAACTTCCTCATAACCTTCAACGGCAAAATCGGCTTCATCACCGTCGGCGTGAACCGCGGCAACCGCCCGCTCGGCGTCTTCCTTATGGGCGAACTCTTTGCCTTTTAAGGCGCCCGTATGACAGTGATATTTTCCCTGCGGAGGATCTTTGTGACAGCCAAGTTCATCGAGAGGAACGTTGTGCGCATTGGTGAACAGTAGCCCGAGGATCATCAGGAGTGTGGAAATGGACATTGTGATTGCGAGAGATTTTCGGCCCGGGAAGTTCATGCTTCATATTTATCGGCAAAAATCCCAGCACTTTGAACCTTTGCGCCAGCGTTAGGACCTTGGTCGTGGATCGATTAAAGAACCCTCAACACGACTCCGAAACATCTATGTATGAAATTGCGACTGATCCAAGGAAACTTCACTGTCGCGCGCTACGCGCCCGATGCTCCACTCACGGGTTTGTACACGCGCGAGTTCTGTTCGATCACCCGGACCAAGAACGAGGTGACCGTAGTGTGCGAGAGTGACCTGGTTCCACCCGGAATGCAAAAAAAAGAAGAGGGCTGGGTCTGCTTGGAAGTCGAAGGCGATTGGGATTTTTCGCTAAGCAAGATTCTCGATAAAATTTCAGGTACAGAAATTAGCTTGTTCGCCGTCTCAACTTACGACTCTGACTTCGTATTGGTGAAGCGCGGCTTTTTGGAGCGCGTTCGCCCCGTTTTACAAGCCGCCGGAATTACGTTTTAATCTCAATCGATCAACTTAAATTGTGCGCGAACTTCGGACTTAGGAAGAGCGTCGTAGTGCCACCACTCGTGCGGGAGTTGAATAAAGCCCGCGCCCTCCATCGCCCCTCTTAAAATCCGCCGATTGTGAATGTGCTCCTTGGTGAGCTCCCCACGAGCTAGAAATTGGTCTTCGAGTTTGGGGGCGGCGATATCTCTAAAGTCATCAAACCCCGCGCCCATATCCAGCTCCCTACCCTGCCGGTCGATCACCGAAATATCCACCGCGAATCCAAAACTGTGAACAGAGCCCAATTCGGGATTGGCAAAATACTTTTCGCCGTCAGTGCCTTTCACGTGATTCCACATCACCCGTTGGATGCAGCCCGGCCGTAAGGCGTCGTAAATGACAAAGCCAAAGTCGGGATGACTTTGCCTCAGCAATCGATAGGCCTCAGACAACTTCTCAGCGGCGATCCGGTGAAGAAAGGCTCTTTTAAACGGCCCATAGACGTCGCGCCCGGTGATATTGTTGGTGCTGGCGTAGCGAAGATCGATTTTCAAACCGTCTCCGTTGTGCAGCTCAATAAAGTCGCGATGTTTTTCTACAAACTTAAGCGCTCGCAAAATAGCGTCGGTGCTCATTTGGCCATCATATAATATATTTTACCGGTCTGCTTCATGTTCGTGGCCGAGAACTGCGCATATAAATCCTCGCCAAAATAAATGTCGGCGCGGCCCTTGCCTTTGATCGCGCCACCTGTGTCTTGGTCGAGGAAAAATCGCGAAAACTTTGAAAACGGAACCGTGGAAGAGTCTTCGAGCTCAAGATCGTAGTTGCCCGTCTCGGTTGGGCGCGTGGCTTCGACATACGCAATCAACCCTTTAAACTTGTACAAGCCTGAGTCCTGCGCGATCGAGCGGTTGTCGGTGACCGGCGCCGAATCGTTCCCCATTGGCGGATCTTGAGTCGCGCGGGTGAAAACATACGATGGGCAGGTGGCGAAAATTTCTTCTTGCAGATGCGGATTCTCGCGCAAAAATTTTCGCTGCGCCGGTATTGATGGATTTTTAATATAGCCTTTGTCGAGCATATGCTTCGAGATCCAGCGCCAAGTCTGCTTGTTGGTGCCGTCATAGTTTAAATAAAAGCCCGACTTGCTGCCATCGGGATTGATGATCGTGGCGCGACCGGAGCCCTGAACATGAAGCAAATAAATATCAAAAAGATTTTTCGTGTAAACCAGCTCAAGCCCCTTACCGGCCAGTTTGCCGCCAAAGTCGATCTCTTGGCGAGAGAAATTGAACTTCGCATCGTTGGGGTTGCCATAAACGGCGTGCTTATAATCTCCGGTGGGCTGCAGGGTGCCCTCGATCGGCATGGTGTGGTAGCCGGTGAAAAAAGCCCACTCCGGCTCACCAAAGCGCGGATCGCCTTCGACCAGGTGGGGGATATAAACGTCGAACTTCGTTTTTAAGCTGGCGTTGAAATCGGCGTAACAGCGGGTCAGTGTGTTGTTCTTTTTGCACTGATAAAAGACATCGACCATTTGATCCAGCGTCTGCAAGCTCTTCTTCATTTGCGTAAGTGGATAAACCTTGGTTCCCATTTTAATGGTGCCCGTGAGATTTTTCTCGGCATAGCGCACGAGTTGCCGGGTGATGGCGAGCTTGAGTCCATCGAAGTCTTTGTCATCGGCAAAGACCGGATAGTCTTTAACCGCGAGTAGCTTGGTCGGCGTCGTGAAGGTCGCCTTCTGCACGTTCTCTTGAGGCGTAGGCGGCGCCGGGGGATTGTGCCCATCGCGCGCGCAAGAGACCACAGACAAAGCCAAAAGAAGGGCCCAAACCGTTATTCTCATGATGATTCCCCCACTACCTTTATCGTAAAGGGCGGGCGTGCTAATATGCAAGCATGGATGCCTTTCGATTGCGCAGTGAAGTTTGGTTTGATGCGGTCTTAAGCCGTGGGCCAGGCGGGCAAAATGTAAACAAGACCGCGAGCGCGGCGCAACTCTATTGGGATTTCGAGCATTCGCTACTGCTGAATGATTGGCAAAAAGATATGGTGCGGCTCAAGCTGGCCCGCATGATCAACAGCGAGGGTTTACTGTACCTGCGCAGTGATGAATCCCGCGATTTGCCGCAAAATAAATCTCGCTGCATCGACAAACTGCTCGGCCACCTGGCCGAGGCCTTTCATGTTCCAAAGAAGCGCAAAAAAACCAAGCCGACTAAATCTTCGCAACGTAAGCGCCGCGAATCAAAAGCTCGCCACAGCGAGATTAAAAAAGGCCGTCGCCGCGTCGACGACTTCTAACTAGCGCCGCTTGCCGCCGCCAAAGGCGAACGCAAGAAACCGCTTCGGCCCGCGGTTGGCCGGTGCAATCATGTACATCAACATCAAAAGTCCAGGCACGGCCATCGCGGTACAAAAAATAAAAAACGAATACCAACCCATAGACTCGGCCATCACTCCAGTGAAAGAGCTCACCACCACGCGCGGCACGCCCATCAAACTTGTAAGCAACGCATACTGTGTGGCTGTAAATCGGCGATTGGTTTGCGCCGCCATAAACGCCGTGAATGCGGCTGTCCCCATGCCGCCGGTGAGATCTTCAAATGCGATCACCCAAGTCAGCATTCCTAAAGATGGACCAACCTGAGAGAGAACGGCGAAGCCGGCCGTCGACAGGGCCTGCAAAATTCCAAAAATCCACAGGCAGCGCTCAATTCCCCAGCGAAGAATTAAAACTCCACCCAAGAACAAACCACCGAGCAAAGAAAAGAACCCGAAGGTTTTGGCGATGGCCCCAATCTGCGTGGTGGTAAACCCGATCTTTATGTAAAACGGTGTCGCCATCGCGCCGGCCATCGTGTCGCCCATTTTATAAAACAACACAAAGAGCAACACCATGATCGCGCCCTTGCGCGTGAAAAATTCTCTGAGCGGATCAACTACGGCCTCAGTCATCGACTTGGGCGGCTTACCCTCGAGCTTAGGCTCAATCGCAAAAAGCGTCGTCGCTGCGCACACGGCCATCACTCCGGCCATGACCAAATAGACCGCATTCCATGACATCTGGCCGGCCAGCATAAAGGCCAGCCCGCCCGAAAGCCACATCGCGGTTCGATACCCATAAACATAGAAACTAGACCCGAGGCCGAGTTCTTCATCGGAGAGCGATTCGCGCCGGTAAGCATCGACCACCACGTCCTGCGAAGCGCTAAAAAACGACATCAATAGAGCTAGACCCGCGACCAAAGCCAAGGACTCTTTGGGCTCTTGAATGGCTAGAATCAGCATCGTGATCAGGAGCGACACCTGAGTCACCAAGATCCAACCCCGGCGCCGTCCGAGAAACGGCAAAGTGAAACGGTCAAAAATCGGCGCCCAGATAAACTTCAGTGTGTAGGGTAAGCCCGCCAGACTAAAAAACCCGATGGTGGAGAGTTTCACGTCCTGGACCGTCATCCAACCCTGCAGGGTGCGACCCGCGAGGAGCAGTGGGAGGCCAGAAGACGCTCCCATCAGAAAAGCGACCAGCATGTTCCTTTTAAGTAGCGCCTTGAGAATTTTGTTTTTCATACCCAAAGCGTAAACAAAAATTTTTAATTTAGGAAGAAATCAAATTAAGGCGACGTGAAGTATGCCGCCAGTAATGGTCAAGATTATCGCTCCCACTACAGCCGAGAACCAATTGGTGATCTCAAAGTTCTTCATAAAGGCCGCGCAGAGTTTAAGGATGCATGCATCCACCACGAACAAGAAAAATCCCAATGTCAAAACGGTCAATGGGAGAGTGAGAAAAACCAAGAACGGCTTGATCATAAAGTTGGCCGCGCCAATAAAAAGCGTGGCCATAAGCGCCGTTGAAAAGCCTTTCACGCGAAATCCGGGCACTAAGAATGCGGTTATGGCGAGCGCCGCACCGGATACGAGCCAGTGAAGTGCTATTGCGAGCAACGACATGGCTTGAATTATTCCTCTTAAGGCGAGAATATTCAATCATTATGAATCCATGGCATGATGTAGACCCAGGTGCTGAAGGTCCCCGAATCGTCCGCGCGGTTGTTGAAATCGCGAAGGGCTCGAAAGTGAAATACGAACTCGACAAGGCGAGCGGATTGATCAAAGTCGACCGCGTGTTGATGAGTTCAGTTCACTACCCCGCGAATTACGGTTTCATACCCCGTAGTTACTGTGGCGACAAAGACCCGCTCGACATTTTGGTTTTGGGTCAAGAGCCAGTGGTCCCCCTCTCGATCATGCGGGCCAAAGCCATCGGCGTAATGAAAATGACCGATCAAGGCGATATGGACGACAAAATCATCGCGGTGCACGCCGATGACCCCGAATACGCTGAATATGACTCTTTGGATGACCTGCCCTCTCATCGCATTGTCGAGATCAAACGCTTTTTTGAGGACTATAAAATCCTCGAGAAAAAGAAAGTCGTGATTGATCATTTTCTCGATAAAGATGAAGCTTTAAAGGTGATCAGCGATTCTCTAAAGTTGTACCAACAGCACGAGGGCGCCTTGCGCGCGGGTAAACAGCCGTGAAGTCAGAGCTAAAAAAACTCAACGAGCGAGTGGGAAAATTGCCGGCGCGAGAACAAGAGGTTATTCGGCTGCGCTACTCCGATGGCTTGAGTTACAAAGATATCGCCGCCGCGGCGAACGTCCCCGTGGAAGAAGCCCAATCCTTATTGCTCTCAGCAATCAATACTTTGCGCGGTAAGGCTCCGGGCGCCGGGAATAAGGCTCGGTATATGGCCTTTGTCCATGGCGAGCTCAATGAAGCCGATACCCAAGCCATGGCCGATTTGGTGGAGGCCGACGCCGGCGCGCGCGGAGAATTTGAATCCATGCTCGCTATGTCCGACGCCTTGACCGATCTTTATGATTCGTTAATCGAAGAAAAATCAAAGGGCGGAAAAAAATCCGCAAGCACTCTCGAAAAAATTCGTGAAGCCGCCGCCCTGATCAAAGCCGGCAAGGGTGCACCCGTCGGAAGACCAAGGTTATTGATTGCCGGCGCCTTTTTCGCTGTGTCTGCCGCCATTATTTTATTTATTGCGATCGATATGGGGTCCGGCGGCGATGAAGAGCCCACCACGGAACCGGCCGCCATCGCGATGGACGCAGAATCAGCCCCGCCCGAGCCAGCGCCCATGCCACAACCTGAACCTCCGGCCGTGACTGAAGAAACGGCGGCCGTCGTGGCGGCGGCTCCGGTTGAGCCGACGACCCCGCCCGCAGCCGCCGAGCCTACATTTGCTCCGCCACCACCGCAACCGCTCGACATGCCCACCGATAAACCCGCAATTGTAAAGACCGGCAAAAAACTGATGACGGTGGACACGGGCAAAACCGTGATCTCGAAAAACATCAATAAAAAAACCGCGCTGGCTTTTTTAAGCAAAAAACTGAATAAATCGCCGAGCTGTATCCCCGCCGCCGACAAAAAGAGCAAACTGATTAAATCCGTCATCGGCGTCACTAAAGATGGGACCTACACGCAAGTCACCGTGCTGGCACCCACCGCCGGCAAAGCTGCGATTGCGAAGTGCTTGCGTGGCCGACTCGGGAGTACGGCCAAATCGCTCAAGACCAACAACAAATCCGGCGGCAAAATTACTTTGGTACTAAAGGTTATTTAAGGACCAGTCGCGATTTTAGCCAAGCGGTCTAAGATCGCGGCCACACCCACAAACACACGATGGCCGGCAACCTCAACCAAACATGGCACCGCGTGCTGCTTAGTCATTTCTCGCAACTTTTTTTGCGAGCCCTCATAGGCCACGTTGTGAAACTCGATACGATCACTAAGATTATGGTCCACCAAGTATTTGCGCACGAGCGAGCTCTCGGGGCCGCCCTCGGACCCAATCGCATGGAACAAATGAAATGGCTTAGCCGCAGACTCTTCGGACATTAAGAATATTCTATGCGAACTTTACCGGCCACCGCACGCGCCTTCCGCCGAGCTTCATCGACATTCTTGCCGCGGGCCAGGGCCACGCCCATTCGGCGATACTTGCGAGTCGTGGGCTTGCCAAACAAGCGGACATCGGAGGCCTTTACCCGCAGGGCCTGCTCGACGCCTTTGAAGGTAAATGAGTCGCTCTCGCGATCCGCCAGAATCACGGCCGACGCCGAAGCGCCCGCGTAGGTGATCTCCGGAATCGGCAGGCCTAAAATCGCCCGCAGATGCAAGTCAAACTCGGAAAGATTTTGCGAAATCAATGTCACCATGCCGGTATCGTGAGGCCGCGGCGACAACTCGCTAAAATAAACGTCTTTTCCCGCAACAAAAAATTCCACGCCAAAAATTCCCGCGCCACCGAGATAATCCGTCACTTTTTTGGCCATCTTTTGCGCCTTCAACAACGCCGCCGCCGACATCCGGGCCGGCATCCAAGACTCTTGATAGTCTCCGCGCTCTTGGCGGTGGCCAATGGGAGAGACAAACAAGGTGGGCCCGCGCTTTTGTTTAATGGTGAGCAAGGTGATCTCAAAATCAAATTTAATAAACTCTTCGACGATCACTTTGCACTTATCGCCGCGCATACCATCCACCGCGTAAGCCCAAGCCGCACCAACGTCCTCGGCCCGCTTGACCACCGATTGGCCTTTGCCCGACGACGACATCACCGGCTTCACCACATTGGGAAAGCCGATCTCACGCGAGGCCCGCTCCAGCTCCTCGCGCGACTCCGCATAGCCAAAGCGGGCGGTCTTCAAGCCCAACTCTCGGGCTGCCGCATCGCGAATCGCGTCGCGATTCATAGTCAAATGTGCGGCTTTCGCCGACGGCGTGACTTGAATTCCTCTGGATTCAAACTCGCGCAACTTTTCGGTTCGAATGGCCTCAATCTCGGGCACCACAATCGAAGGATTATGTTTCGCGACCACGCGCTCCAACTCATCGCCACTCAGCATATCTATAACTTCGAAATCGTCGGCCACCTGCATGGCCGGTGCATCTGGATAACGGTCGACCGCGATCACGTGCAACCCCATACGCTGGGCCGAGATCACAAACTCTTTTCCCAGCTCACCAGAACCTAGAAGCATAATTTTCGTCATTGAGTCACCGGCCCGGGTTTAATAAAGGCCGGCTCACCGGAGAAGAAGTAAAATTTTTCGTCGTCAAACTTCCAACCCAGATTGCGGCGGTAAATCTCGGCCAAAGTTAATGTCGAGGCCGTTAGCTGTTTAATAATCATAGCTTCAAAACGCTTCGCCTCTTTTTTGCTAAATGGCTCCCGTTTACGACCCTTGTCGAGTTTCAGCAGCTCGCCCACAGACTTATTGGATTTTTCGGTATCGTCTTGAATCAAACGTAAAATGGATTTAGTGCGGGCCTGCTTTTTAAAGTTGGGCCATTGTTTCTCAGCCGCCGCCTGCACCTTGCTCAGAACCTCGGGGTAGAGCATATCGACCATATGTTCTTCAAAATACCGGTGGATGCCTTTTTGCTCGGTCATTTGCCCGTCGTAATTTTCGGTGACATGCAAAGGCATCGAAAGATCACCCACATAGTGGGCCAAGGGGCCCGCGATCAGTAGCCATCGTTCTTGCAATTCGTGGCGCGGCTTACCCATGGTCGTATCGGGCAATGCGCGCAGCTTATCTGACGCCACTTCCAAGGCCTTCACCAGCTCTTGAATTCGCCAATAGGCCCGGCCCGCCATTAATTTTACTTCAGGAAATTTGGCCTCAAACTCAGCCCGGCTCAATTCGAAGGGTTTGCCCAGGTCTGTTTTGTCTTTAAAGGCCCGATCAAAGATCTCAAGGTCCATAAAGTGTTCGGCCTTTTCGCTCTCGTAGGTGGCCGGCTTCTTCCAGATGAAATCGGGTACATTCGCGTAATAGCCAAAGTCAAAGCTGATGGAGCGCATAAAACCCCAACCAGGTTCGGAACTTACAATTAATGCCGCCCCTTCGCCTATAATCTGATGGCCGCGCTTGCCCCAGGCTATAGACTGAGGACTAAACAACACAAAAAAGAGCACAAGCGTTATGTATTTCATGGGCCGGAATATTATGGCTAGATGGGTGATTCCTCAAGGAGGTTTTCGTAATGAAAACAATTTCACTGGCTCTCGTATTTGCTTTTAGCGCCTTCGCCTTCGCCCAAACGGTCGACGTCAAAGGCACCGACACCAACAGCATGGAACCCGACACCACAACCACGATCGAAATTAAAAAAGGTCGAACGGGAACCGTGCCCACTGGCGAGCGCCTGTGGGAAGTGACCGATGGCAACGCCGATGTCGAGGGTGAAGCCGCTGCCACCAACAAAGACGCCAAGGCCACCTGGAAAAAGGCCTGCGACGAGTGGAAGAAAGAAATCCGCGCCGACAACAAAGAAAATAAGATTCTCGCGTTGAATTGCGGATCGACAAATTGTGGTGGTGAGGCTGGCCAAAAAATCTGTACATCCAAGGCCAGCTTTAAAATCAAAACTCGAGTGAATTAAAGCTAACCGGGTAAGCCGACGACTTTAGATTGATAGTAGTCCCAAGTGCCGTCGTAGACCGTCAGTTCATGGCGGTCGAGACGGAAGACCCGCGTTGTCATCTTTCTTAAAAAGTGCCGATCGTGAGATACGATCATTACGGTGCCCGGAAAGTTCGTCACGGCTTCCAACAGAACTTCCCGCGACTGAATATCTAAATGGTTGGTCGGCTCATCAAGAATTAACAAATTCACCGGCTTGGCCAGTATGGTTGCCAAGACCACGCGGCTTTTTTCGCCGCCCGATAACACCGATATTTTTTTGTCGACTTCATCGCCTGAAAACTTAAAGGCGCCGAGTAGATTGCGCACATAGCCGATTCCAGCCGTGGGAATGGTGGCATGCACTTCTTCAAGTACGGTCGAGCTCGGATCTAGAACATCGAGCGAATTCTGACTAAAGTAGCCGATCTCAACACTGGCACCGACCGTGGCTTTGCCCTCGGTGGCCTCGGTCTGCCCGCTTATAATTTTTAACAGAGTCGATTTGCCGGCGCCGTTGACACCGACCACAGCCACACGGTCGAGCCGCTTCACTAAGGCGTTAGCGCCCTTAAAAACATCCACGCGCTTGCCGCCCGGCCGCTGCCAGAACTTGCCAAGATTCTCGAGCTTAACCACTTCGTCGCCCCCGCGTGGAGGCTCGGGCCAAACAAAGTTGATCGCCTTTTCTTCACTCGGGATTTCGATACGGTCAATTTTCTCAAGCTTCTTCACTCGCGACTGCACCTGCGCGGCATGTGAGGCGCGGGCCGCGAAGCGAGCGATAAATTCTTCTTCCTTAGCCAACATATCGTCTTGGCGTTTGGCCGCGGCGATAAGCTGTTCACGGCGGATGGCTTTGTCTTTTTCGTAAAAATCGTAATTGCCGCCGTACACGGTGATTGTCTGATGAGCGACTTCCACAATCTTATGCACTAGACGATTCATAAAATCGCGATCGTGAGAGGTCATCAGAAGCGCGCCCTTAAAATTCTTTAGCCACTCCTCTAGCCACACGATGCTTTCTAAATCCAAGTGATTGGTCGGTTCGTCCATCAATAATACATCAGGATTTAATATTAGAATCTTAGCCAGGGCGATCCGCATCTTCCAGCCACCGCTGAAGGTGCCGGTGTCGCGCCCATGATCTTCGGGCTTAATCCCAAGACCCGTCACGATCTCAGCGGCACGCGAATCCAAATCGTACCCACCTAAGCGCTCGAACTCGCCTTGCAGTTCGCCGTAGCGCTCCAGCACCTTGGCCATTTCGTCGTCGCCCATCTCTTCCGACAACTTGGCTTCCAACAAAGCCAACTCTCTTTGCAACGTCGGCAAGCGTCCGGCCGCGGATTTGACTTCCTCCAAAACGGTGCGGCCTTCCATCTCTTCGATGTTTTGCGAGAAATAGCCAATCACAACTTTTTCAGGCTTAGCGACGGCGCCCATATCCACGCCCTGCTCGCCCGTGAGGATTCTAAAAATCGTGGTCTTGCCCGCCCCGTTGGGGCCGACAAGACCGGCTTTTTCTCCAGGATTCAGCTGAAACGAGGCGTTCTTGTACAACACCTTGTTGCCGTAGTTTTTGGTCACATTCGCGAAATTGATCATTTCGCCGAATATAAACTTACATCGGGGCAATTCTCAAGGACTGATCGGCGGCCTTCACCACAGAGGCGATCCGCAGGACCGATTGCACGCCCACGTCTTCGATCCCGGCCTTTTTCAGCTCATTTCGGTGCGAAACCAGGCACTGCCCGCATCCCGCCAGCGCCGAGACCGCCAGGCACATGACCTCGAAATCCACTTTCGGGATTCCCGGATTGCCGATCACATTCATGCGCAAACGGGCCGGCAACTTGCTTAAAGCCTCATCGCCCAACAAATGCATAGATCGATAATACACGTTGTTCATGGCCATGATCGCGGCGGCGGCACGGGCGCCGTTTTTATAGGCGTCGTCCATCAAGCCCTCGGCCTTTTTCAAAACCGGCTCGAGCATATGATGGGCCTCGAGCGAATAAACACAGGCCAAGGCGGCACCCCACAATTGTTGCGGAGTTAGACCGGGGGCGCCGTCTTCCGACAGCACCGAATCTAAATTCAGCCGAATATCTTTTCCGAAATCGGGAATATCGCTTTTGATTTGATCGAAGCTCATAATTGAATCGTCTCCTTGCCTTTTTCCCAGTTGCACGGGCACAATTCATCGGTTTGCAAGCCGTCCAAAATTCTCAAAACCTCTTTGGGATTGCGACCCACGCTGAGATCAGTCACATACACAAAGCGCACGATTCCCTGTGGGTCGATAATAAAAGTGGCGCGTTGGGCGACCCCTTCGGCCTCATCAAGAATGCCGAGTTTTGTGGTTAACTCACGCTTGATATCAGAAACCATCGGGAATTTGAGGTCCTTAAGGTCGACGTTGTCTTTCTTCCACGCCAAATGCACGAACTCACTGTCTGTGCTAAAGGCTAAAATCTGCGCGTCGCGATCTTTAAACTGACCATTGAGCTCGTTGAAGCCCCTAATTTCGGTCGGACACACGAACGTAAAATCTTTTGGGTAAAAGAAAGCCACCAACCATTTGCCTTTATAGGTTTGATTGTTGACCTCCGTAAACGCGGTCTTAAGGTCCGTGCCGGTGACCGCTTTTAAATTAAAATCAGGGAATGGTTTGCCTACGCCCAACATATATCCTCCTCGGATCGGGTTTGAGTTGCTTTACCTAGAATCGGGCCCGCGTCGTTATAAGTAAAATCGATTGTATAAATGCATTGATAGATGATATCTATTAAGGCTGCAGGAGAATATATATGCCCTCTTTAACTCAGCTTGAATATATAGTGGCCGTTGAGAAAATGCGCCATTTTGGTAAGGCCGCCAATGCCTGCCATATCACGCAGCCCACACTGAGTATGCAAATCCAAAAGGTGGAGGAGGAGATCGGCTACCCTCTTTTCGACCGCTTAAAAAAGCCAGTTATGCCGACGGCCAAAGGGCAAAAATTTATTCATCAGGCCAAAGTGCTCTTGCACGAACATTTAAAACTGATGGATCTTTCAAAAAGCCAGGGCGGCGAGATCAGCGGCGAGCTTCATTTGGGTGTTATCCCCACTGTCGCGCCATACCTATTGCCTCTGTTCCTTGAATCCTTCTCGCAAAAATTCCCAAAAGTGCAGCTGCTGGTCGACGAGATGAAAACCAGCGATATTCTGACCGGTCTTCGCGATGACACCGTCGATGCCGGCATCCTCGCCACTCCTCTGCACGAATCTGGCTTGCGCGAGCGTCCGCTGTACTACGAACCTTTCTCGCTTTACGTTTCTAAACAAAATCCGCTCAATACCCGCAAACGTATTAAAGAAGATGACATCAGCGGCAAAGACATGTGGCTACTTGCCGATGGACACTGCTTTCGCACGCAAATCATGCGCTATTGCAGCCTCGAAGAAAAAGACGGCGTGTTTCCCAATGTGCACTTTGCCGGTGGCAATCTCGATACACTTCGCAATTTAATTCGTAAATCCAAAGGCTATACCCTGGTGCCGGCCCTGTTCGTCGATACGCTGCCTGAGGCCGAGCGGCGCGACTACATCCGCGACTTCGAGAAGCCCGTTCCGAGCCGCGAAATCAGCCTGATTTACCGCAGGGACCAGTGGAAGTCGGACGTATTGCAGGCCTTAGAGGCCACCATCCGCGAGCGTTTGCCAAAAACCTTGGCGCAAGAGCTTGACCCGAAAGGGCAAGAGGTTGTGCCCCTTGATTAACCTAGGTACGATTTTCCTATGACCGAGAAGACCATGCAAGATTGGCCCGCCTTACCTACCCACTTCACCTTAAAGATGCGCTATCTGATGCGGGGACCGAAAAACAAAGGCACGGTGATCTTGCTGCACGGCTATCAAGACCATGCAATGTCGATGACTCGCCGAATGGGTTGGCTCACGAATGACGATTTGCCATTTCAAATATTGGCGGTGAACGCGCCCTTCCCTGTTCCGATTTGGAAGGCCGACGGGTATATCGAAGCCTACTCCTGGTACTTTCGCGATACTTCACGAAATTTAATGATCGTGGACCCGGCCGACACGGCCATCCAGCTGGCCGAGTTGATTCATAAAGTCTTACCACCCGGCGAACCTTTAATCTTTTACGGCTTTTCACAGGGCGGCTATCTGGCGCCGTTTTTGGCCAAGCATTTTCCTGATGTTAAGGCGATTATTGCAGCAGGCAGCGGCTATCCCCTTGAGCGCTACCAAGAATTGAATAAAACTTTAGTCTTTGGCCTGCATGGCTCCGACGACGAACGCATTCCCGTTGAGGCCTCGGCCGCAGCCCATAAAAAATTGATTGAGGCCGGCTTTAAGGGCGAGTTTGTCGTACTTCCGGGCCTCAAGCACAAGGTGGATCCAATTCTCGACCCATTTGTTCGAAGATTTGTGAGCGCCGCTTTTCGAGGTGCCGCATGAAGGTGTTAGTGATTGGCGGCAATCGCTTTGTGGGATTGCGCCTTTGCATGGAGCTCGACCGCGATAAAAATTTCGACCTCGATGTAATCAACCGCACGGGACAATCTCCGCATTTGAAACGCGCGGCAATTTACAAAGGCGACCGCAAAAATTTGGCACTGGCGTCGATCGATAAAGACTATGATGTGGTCGTCGACTTCGCCTGCTACGACGACGTCGACGCGCAAAGTTCGATCAGCCACTTCAATAAGGTCGGCCGCTACATTATGGTCTCAACGGCGTCGGTTTATGACGATGGACCCAATCGAAAAGAAAGCTCTTTCGACCCGGCCGGTTGGGATTTGTCGGCCAACGTGGGCTCGCCATCGGCTAAGCACAGCTATCAGGCCGGAAAACGCAGAGCCGAAGCGATGTTCACGCAGCAGGCGCCGTTTCCACATATCGCCGTACGGCTGCCGGTGATCTTAGGGCCCGACGATTACACACGGCGCCTGGAGTTTCATGTCGAGCGCATTGAGCGAAACCAGGTGATTTACATCCCCAATCTCGATGCCCGGATTTCGATGATCCACGCCGCCGATGCTGCCGAGTTTTTAAAATGGTCCATGGACAAAAATTTTAAAGGTCCGGTCAATGTCGCTTCACCAGAGCCGGTGCGTATAAGCGAATTGCTCCGCGAGATTGAAAAACGCGTTGGCAATCGCGCGCTGCTGATCAAACAACCGCAGCCACAGAGCGAGTCACCGTATGCCCCGCACTCGGACTGTTTTTTAAATTGTGATCAGGTGGAAAAACTGGGCTACACCGCCAGGCCCATACACGCCTGGCTCGGTGAGCTGATTGACGGCGCCCGAATCGAAGCGCCGCCCTCAACATTGCACTGATCAGTACTGATCAGTGCCGACTAGTACTTAACGCTGCAGCCGTAAGGTGTGGTCGAAGCGTTCTTAACTTTCTCGTTCTTTTCTACGGCGGTGAGCGCGGCGGTCACATAGTTGGTCGCGCCTTCTAAACTCTTCTTTTGAGCCGACGGACGATCGTCAATCGCGCCCATATAGGCAAGCTGCCCTTTTTTGTTGATCACGTACATGTGCGGAGTTGTCTTCGCGCCGTACATTTTCCCAACTTTGCCGTCGTTATCAAACAAGATCGCGGTGGCGCCCATACCCCAATCCGTCATCAGTTTGGTTGCGCCGGCCGCATCCAGAGCACCTTCTTTACCGGGGGCCGACGAAACAATCGCCAACCACACGATCCCTTTGGCGGTTTGCTCTTTTTGCCAAGCTTGCATAGCCTTCGCATCGTAGAACTTGCGCACGTACGGACAATCTTTGTTAAACCACTCTAAGACCACATTCTTGTCTTTAAACTGGCTCAGTTTGTAGGTCTTGCCATCGGCGCCCGGCAAAGTGAAATCGGGAGCCTTATCCTCGGGCTTCAATGCGCCGGGAGTTGCCGCCGTCGCCGTTGCGGCGAAAAACAAAACGAGAACTAGTGATAACGCTTTCCTCATATATTCCTCCTTAAGGAAATTCTTTTTCAATCCAATCCTTGAAGCTACTTTTAGTTAGTACCTCGGGCAACAATTGTCCGCTGGGATTGCGCGGCGAGAACAGCACATAAAACGGGACACCAACGCGATTGTACTGGGCTAAAAAGCGCGTTATGTCGGCGTTCTTCTGAGTCCAGTCGCCTTTGACCATCACCACGTTCTTTGCCTTGAGAAACTCGATGATATCTGGCTGATCAAACACCAATTTCTCGTTCACTTTGCACGTCAAACACCAGTCGGCCGTCATGTTCACAAAAATATTTTTACCTTTGAGTTCGCTCATCAGCTCCGGCGTAAATGATCGCCACGGTCCGTCGTCCGTCTTTTTTACTTTAGTCGACGCTGCCAAATCTTTAGCAGAGCGCACGTGCACATAGCCCATCAGTGCCAAAAGCACCACAGCCCCTAACACTGTCGCGATCTTTTTTGGCCGCGCCAGCAGCACGATCACAAAAATCACACCACAGCCAACCATCACCACGCCAACGGTGTAAACTCCTGAGACCTGAATCAACACCCAAGCCAGCCACACCACCGTCAACGCCATGGGCACAGCCATAATCTGCTTTAGCCGGATCATCCAAGCGCCCGGCCTTGGCAACACCGCCAAAGAGGCGGGAAAGATGGCCAGCAAAAGATATGGAAACGCCAATCCCAGCCCCAAAAACAAAAACACCGCGAGCAAAACGGGCACGGGCTGGGTGAGTCCAAAGCCAAGCGCGACGCCCATAAACGGTGCTGTACAGGGCGAGGCCACGATAACCGCGAGAACGCCCGTGAAAAAGGATCCCCAAACTCCGCCCAATTTGGTTAAGCGGCCGCCCACTCCAGAATCAAGAAAATCGATCTCAAAAAGTCCGGCCAAATTTAAGGTCAGGCCAAAAAACAACCAGCACAAAAACACTAAGAACAGCGCCGACTGCAACTGAAAACCCCAACCAATCAAATTTCCGGCGGAGCGCAGACCCGAAAGCACCAAGGCTATTGTCAAAAACGACAGCAAGACGCCCGCGGAATAGGCTAAATTTTGTTTGCGAATCTCACTCTGCCGCCCCTTGCCCACCTTCAATAACGCCAATATCTTGATCGACAGAATCGGGAACACACAAGGCATCAAATTTAAAATAAGTCCGCCCAAAAAAGCGGATACAAGCATCCATATCAGCTCTTTCATCGGCACGGCGACTTTAACCGCCTGCAAAGTTTCGCCAAAACTCCATTGCGGCCCACCAAATTGCCAAGCCTCAACCGAACCTGTCGTATTGTCGCGGCTGATCAGCATCCCGACGCGATCTTTGGCAGCCCGAGGCGTGGTCGATTTTTCGAAATTAAGCACCAATGGCACGGCGCCCGAGGCCACGGGCTTTTTGTTACTCACCCCGCTCCCGCGAAACGGAAAGAAGTCGATAAACTCTCGGTTCGGAGTCCACACTGCAATTTCTAGCCGTGCGCCGCCGGACCCGTCGTCCATAAACTCAATATCGGTCGGGACTTTTTTAGGCAGTGAGCGAATAAATTTTTGGAACAGCGGAAAATTCTCTGTCGGCTTAACCGCACTAAAATCGGCGATCGGAACGTCTAAGGTAAATGTATCCACGGCCGGCAAACACACTTCATCGCACACCAGCCATTCCACATCGACTTCAATCTTGGCCGTCGATCCCGGCACGACTTTGCGGTCGATCTCAATTTCGATCGGAAACAAAACTTCTTTGGCATAAGCGAATGACACCAAAGGGCCGCTAATAAAACGCTGGGGCGGCGGCATATCAACCCGATTTACTTTTACGCCTGGGCCATTCTTAAAATCCAATCGCAGAGCCGCGCCCGAGTCGCCCGGGTTGACCCAATAGGTGTGCCAGCGATCGGCCAACGTTATATAAAGTCCGATGTGACCCGTGCTGCCAGGCGGAATCGCCGTGGTCTCAGCGAGAAGTTTGCCCGTGGTGAACTTACGCCACGAAGAAAAATCTTTTTGCTCGGGCTTACCCGGCGTCAACGCCGACGCTGTAGTCGCCAGCCAAGCTGCTGCTACGATAAGGAGAGTGCGAATCAAAACAGCTCCTTAGAACTGAAAGATATTATTTTCGTGAAAGGCGCCGAGAATTTCACCCGGAAGTTGCGCGCCCACGAAACAGCTGTTCTTCGAGAGACTCGAAATGCTGTCTTCAGAGTATGTGCTGGGTGCGGCCTTGGTATCAACCCAAACCCCATGGAAGGGCGCATCCAAAGTCCAGGATCCATGGCCGGGGGGCAATTTTAAGAATTTGGCCGGCTCTGAGGCCCACACCTGCACCAGTCGCTCCGGCTTTAACCAGCCCTGTTGCAAGCCATAGAGCAGCACCGGAATGGTCGTCTCAAGGCCAAGAGTTCCAAACGCCACTTTATCAAATGAACCGCTTTTCATATGCGCTTCGTGAGGAGCGTGATCAGTCGCGACAAAATCTAAAATCCCCTCGGCCAGAGCATGCCAAAGGGCCTTTTGATCCTCGGGCCCGCGAATCGGCGGATTCATTTTAAATGACGTGTTGGCGCCGTCGATCGTCTCTGTGTTGAAAAACAAATGATGAGGAGTGGTCTCAGCCGTAACTTTCAACCCCTCGCGTTTGGCCTCTGCAACAAAATCCAACGTCCGCTTGGATGACACATGCAACACATGATAGCGCGCGCCCGGGTGCTTGCGCAGCTCCCGCAGATCTCGCTCCACCATTTTCCACTCGGGCTCGTCGGGATAAGGGGTAGCGCCGACTTTTCTCTGCACGCTGCCGGGAGCGAGCGAGCCGCCATGCCCGAGAAACTCAGCGTGTTGCAACAGCGGTACGCCCAAGTTCTCGAGTTTTTTAAAGGCCTCGTCCATCACTTCATCCGACAACACGCCCAAGCCGTCGTTAGTGAATGCGCGCACCCCCGCATTGATCAGTTGCTGATAGTCAGTGAGGTCATTGGAATTTAGCCGCTTGGTGATCGCGGCAGACCAAAACACGTTAATGCCAAAATCTTTCTCAAAGCGGGCCACCTCATCGCGACCCTTTTGCAACGTCTCTACCGAATCAATGGTCGGCTGCGTATTCGGCATAGTTAAAACCGCGGAGTATCCGCCCTTCAACATTGCCGTCATTCCAGTTTCAGGAGTTTCTTTGTGGGCCTGGCCGGGAACACGCAAGTGCGTTTGCGCATCGACCCCCGCTGGCATCAGTACATGACCTTTGCCATCGATGATTCGAGTCGCAGTGGCACCAGAAGGATTTATGCCTTTAAACTTGCCGTTCTCGACTAGAACTCGGGCCTTGTGAACAACCTTTTGCTCAGTCCAAACTTCAACATTTTCGATAATGTACGACGGGCTTTGTTGCTTCACGACGGGGAAGCTAACATAGAGGGCGCCTGCGTCAAAGCACAGACACCCTAAGTCATGTTTGCGTTACTTGTTCGCCCCGCCCGGCTGCGGCGGCGTGACCGTGGACGGAGGAACAACCACTCCCAACTCTTGATTTGGTTGCGGCCGTTTTACCTTATAGCCCACATGGGCCTGTCCAGACCAAATCTCCACGTCGTCGCCTACAGCGGCCTGCGGCAGCGCAATCTCGACTTCGACTTCCCTCCGGGGAGTTTCGTTCGGGCATTTCATCTTGGTGCTGGCAAAACCTAAAGCAAAGCGTTTAGGCATTCCGAGTGCCTTTTCCATTTGCGGAATCTCGGTCAAAGTTCCCGACAAAGTATTGCAATCATACTGATACGTGCGAATCACGAGTTTGCCATGTTTAATTTTGGCCGCCAAAATTTCCGGCCCCACCGGTGGTGATGCCGCTAAAACGGATTGTCCAAAAAGTCCGATCGCGAAAATAAATGCCATCATTTGCATACAACTCCCCTTGTTAAGGAGAATTGCACCGTATGTTCTTTGGGGCGTCAAGAAATCAGGGTGCCGCGGTCGCGAAGGAGCGGCCCTTCACTTCGAAGGCCACCTTATCGAGAAGAATGCCTTTCGAGTCGCGCAATTCCAAAACCCACCGTCCCGCCACCGGCGTCCATGGCAAATAGGCTTGGGCCCGGCCGATGCGCTGGCCGTTGAGATACAAATTTTGATCTGACTTTGGCGCCACCACTTGAATAAACATCTTGTGATTGCGCTTCGGGATATCGGGATCAAGAGCAATGGTCGATTGATCCAACGGATAAGAAATTCGACTGCGGATATCACTCGAAGACTCAATGCGCGCGACCGCAGGCTCGGTCCCGGCTAAAAACCACTCGTCTCTGTTCTCATTATTGTGGGCAAAAATAACTTTTGCTCGAATCAACCCCGGTGGCGGCGGTTCCGGCTCCGACGGTTCATGACGGTGCAGATAGTTCATCACTTCTTGCCATACGGGAGCCGCGCCCTGAACGCCCGACACATTCCACATCGCCGCTCCAGAAAAATTCCCGGCCCACACAGCGACGGTGTACTTTTGCGAATACCCCACGGTCCAATTGTCGCGCATATCTTTACTGGTCCCCGTCTTCACCGCGGTCCAAAATCGCGTCGACAATGTGTTCTCAAGTCCGAATGTCGAAGCGCGCGCCTGCCGGTCGGCCAAAACATCGGTGATGATGTAAGCCGCCTCGGGCGAAAACACCTTCTTGGCGGCTTGGTCGGAAGCGATATCAGGAGAAAATCTCACGGGCGACCACAGCCCCTTGTTGGCTAAGGTTCGGTAGGAATTTGCCAACTCAAGAAGGCGCACGTCGGCCGAACCCAAGGCCAGCGACGGCCCATAAAAGTCAGTGCGTTCAAGGCCCGTGAACCCAAGCTCACTCATGGTATGCACAAAGTTTTCCACACCCAACAGTTCAAGAGCCCGCACCGCCGGAATATTGAGTGAAGACGCCAGCGCGGTTCGCACGGTCACCAAATCGCGAAAGGCTTTATCGAAGTTGGCCGGACGATAAAGACCGGTCGACACCGAAATCGCCAGCGGCGAGTCTTCAAGAACGGTGGCGGCCGTCAGAATTTTTTCGTCAATCGCTTTGGCGAAGATCAACGGCTTCAATGTCGAGCCGGCCTGGCGCATGGCCATCGCCGCGTCCACGTAGGGAGCCTGCGAAGCCGATCCGATATTGCCCACATAGGCCAGCACATTGCCAGTCGCGTTTTCGATAACCACTACGGCGCCATCGTTCATATTCTGCGATTGCATGGCGGTAATTTGCTTTTGCAACGCGTGCAGCGCGACCCACTGGATTTGCCGATCGAGCGTGCTGCGCACAAGGCCCGAGCCTAAACCTTTTTCGATGGCCAGCCGTCGGGCCACATGAGGCGCCATTCGCACATACGGCCGAATACGATACCCCTCTTCGATATGCGACAAATGATGGTCGGTCAAAAATCCGCATTCCTCCGGTGTGCCCATGCTCTTGAGCAGCTGGCACGCCCGGCCCCGCACTTTGTCTACGCCCGCGTTGGGCGCCCGGATCAAGGCGGCCAGCACGGCCGACTCGGGTCGGTTTAAGCCGCCGGGCGCTTTATCAAAAAGTCCGTAGCTGGCGGCGCCGATCCCCTGCAGCTCTCCTCGGTAATGAACCAAATTTATATAGGCCTCGAGGATACTATTTTTTCGCCACTTCAATTCGAGCACAAAGGCTTTGCCCATTTGCCTAAGCTTTTGTACCAAACCACGGCGCGGCCGTACGCTACCGGTGGGATTCTCCATCAGCTCAGCCACTTGCATCGAAATCGTGCTCGCGCCCCGCAGCGGCTGGCCGATCAGGCCGCCAAATATGGCCTTAACCATGGCCAACGGATCGAAGCCGGGATGATAAAAAAATCGTCTGTCTTCGGCTTTGATCACCGCATTCAAGAACGCGGGCGGCACTTGATTCAGTTCGACCCACGAAAGGCGCCGCACACGTTTTTCAACGCGAACTTCGTCGATAATTTGTTGATTGCGATCCAGAATAGCGCGGTCTGAGGATTTAAACGCCGCCCGTACATCTTTCGGCTCGGGCAAGCGCCCGATCTGAAAAAGCAAAATGGCCGTCGTAAAGACGGCCATTGCAACAATCGAACTGATAACTAAAGTTCTCTTCACCGGATTTTGCGAGGTCGCCAAAAAGCGACCTCGTTACTCCTTTTTTAGGGCTGAACCGTCCAATCGCCATTCGGAACTTCAGCAAAGTTTTCAGGCATGTAAATCGCCTCAACACGTGTCGCGGGTAGCTTGAACGTTCCCGCGTTGTTGAGCTGCACTTTATAGGTCAATTCAAATCCAGTGCCATTCACCCAACCGTAAGACGCGCGGTACGCATCGTAGCCGGTCTCCTGATGATCGGGCCAGTTGGTGCTCTCGCCCAAGCCTAAGATCTTGGCGCCAGCGGGAATCGGATCCATCAACGAGACAAAGCTCATATCCCGTTGCGGCTTCACCTTGAGAGTGACTGTGACAACATCGCCTTTTCTGTATGAGGCCTGTTGTGGAGTCACTGTCTTGATCACCTCGATGTGGCGTTCAACTTTGGTCTTTAACGGAATCGCTGCATTCACGGCTACGATCGACCACGGGGCCCCGGTGCCTTTGTGCACAAGGTCCACACGGTGGTCACCGGTCGACGGCCAGCCGAAATCAAGCGCGCCACCGGTTTGCGACTGCGCCCAGCTGAACGACTTTTTAGCCGAATTCAGAGCGGCCTCAGTTTCTCCCGTTACATTGGTCGGCTCATAGACCTTCGCGTAAGCCTTAAGGGCCAAAATACCCATGGCGTTGGCGGTGGTGAGATTCCACGATCCGTTGGCCATGGCACCGATGCTGCCGCGAACCAACTGCGGAATTTCCTCATTCCACTTCGTCACTAATTGTGGCGACGAACTCAGTACAAGAATCAACTCGAGTTGATCCGCTTGCGTCGACGACATCATATACCAAGGTGCCTCATAGCCCGAAAGGCCAAGGCCAGTTCCAGTGCGGGTCAAGCGCGCGCGAAGCGAGGCTTGCACGTTCTCAGACAATGTTTGTCGCTGAGGAGCATCGCTCAAGTTTTGGTAAATCGACAGCAGGTCGACCAGAGTCACCGTCGGAATCTGCTCAGGCGCAACCGCCGGGAGCGAGGTCATCCATACGCCTTTGGCGAGTGAGTACCGAGCCAACACTTCGATCGCATAAACGCGGCGGATGTAAGTATCCACCTGAGTTTCATTGCGCCGAACGATTTTCGCACGACCTTCGACAAACGCGGTCAAAGCCGAAGTCATTTTCTCGCGAGCCGCTTGCGGAACTTCCATGCCTGAATACTTAGCTACGGACAGAATGTACGCGGTCAACACGTCGCTACCCTGCGCGGTTGAAGCGCTCGGATAATACATCACAAAGCCTTCGGCATCGAGATGCGACGGCAGCTTAAGCATCGCCTTATCCCAAAGCGCCCGATCCGAAAGAGCCACAGCGCGAGAAATGTCCAATTCCAAACTCTGGAAGGGATAATTCGCCAATGTGTCCTTCACCGTGTCGAGACCCGAGGCCAAGCTCGGGATCAAGCTCACTTTTACACCGCCGCGATTGGGCAATGCTTGCTGGGGCAGATTCACGCCGACCGAGGTGTTCTTATCGGTCACGCGATTCATCTGCGCCATCCAAGTGCGAACATGGACGGCTGGCTTGATGGCCTGAGTGATCTTGATTTGATCGACGGTCTTGCCGCCTTCAACCACATCCATCACATATTGGGCCGAAACGGCGCCAACCGGAATGTCGTTGCTATTCAGCGAAACGCTCTTGGTCTCAAGCGCATTCAATTGCAGTTGCTGCTCACCGAGGTCACGGATTTCGGTGCGGCCATCGGCATAAGTGATAATCACACGGCCACGCAGAGTTACGTTCTTCGCGCCTTGAGTGGCGTTACGAACCGTAAATTCAGTCGCAAGTTTATCACCTTCGCGAGCGATCTGGCCCAGCGCGGGGCTGACCGAGATTTCTTGCTGCGTGATGATCGAGGCCTCACCCGATCCGAACCGGCCAATGCCTGAGTGGGCGATGGCGACGATGCGGAATTTCGACAAGGAGTCGTTCATTTTAAAAGTTACGGTGGCTCTACCGTTGGCATCTGTCTTCACACGCGGCTGCCAAGTCACCAATGTATCGAACAGTTCGCGAGTCGGCGCGCTGCCGCCATCGCCACCGGTCGGTTTGGCTTTCAAACCAAAGTGCCGTTTACCAACCACCTGCATTTGCGCCGTGGCCGTCTCAACCTGAAGGGCGCGCTCGCCCATCATGGCTCGCAACAGATCCCAGGTTCGGTTGCGGGCAAGTTGCAGAAGACCTTCATCCACCACTGCCAAAGCAAATTCAGCATTGGCAACAGGAGCTTTCTGCCCGTTCAAAATCACTACATCCGCCGTTACAGTCTCACCCGGCTTTACAGTTTCTTTGCTGGGTTTGATGCTGACGTTCAGCGCGTTTTTTCTCCAGTTCACATTCAGAGCGGTCAACCCCATTTTGTAGGCAGGCTTGCCAAGGTCGACTGTGGCGGTGGGCTGCGTGCCCTGGCCCGTAACACGGCCACGAACTGCGATCACAGAGACATAAACGTTGGGAGCGTACTCTTCTTTAATTTTCAAGATCACACGCGGATCTTGAGTCGAGAGTTTGCGAACAAAGTGTTCCACAATGCCTTCACGCTCAACCGTGATTAAAGCGGTGGCTTCGCTAAACGGCATCTGCACTTGCAACTCAGCATTGTCGCCGGCTTGCAGATCTTTTTTCTCAACGATCAAATCCATACGGTCATTGTTCTCGGCCGGGAACCAAGCGCGGTTCATCCCACGGACAAAGACAGAATCACTACCGTAACTGCGATGGCCCTGAGGGTCTGCAACCACAGCCTGTACAATAAACTGGCCGCTCTCGGGAGCGATCACTTCACAGCTCACAATACCTTTGCGGTCGGTGACGCCGGCGCATTTAAATGCGGCCGCTTTGCGTTTGATATCCGTAAAAGTCTCAGAGGCGTAAAATCCGCCAACCATACGAGTCTTATGCGTATAGCTCAGCTCTTCGAAAAGTTCGAATTCCGGTTGTACGCCAACCACCGGCTCACCTTTAAGGGTGGCGACCGCGGCGCGGAATTTGACCTTGCGATCCGATCCACCCGAGCTCTCGATATCCACCGCAACCAAGCGGCTTGCAGGATATACGGTCAAAGTGCGGGCTACGTTTTGGGTTTCACTGTTTTTGTCGGTGAACTCCAACTGTGTCGTGATGACTTTTGGTGCATCCAGGCCACTCAGGCCCGGAACGCTGACCACGGCAGCGCCCTGTGCGTTCAAACGTGTGGGGACTTCAACAATTTTCTCGTTGGACTCCTCGCCGTCCGACTGCCGGGTCTGCTTTTCGACCACTCTCTCGAGGCCGAAGCGCATATATTGAAAGTTTTCTTGGTACCAAGTGGCGTAGGTCTTGCCGATGGTGTAGCGGAACTTCACCGACTCGTTTCCGGCCGGTCCACCATCTTGATATTTCACGCTGACTTGCGCGTCGAGACGGCCCGGCTGGACAAGATTTTCGACCTGCTGCGGGAATGCGATCTCACCCTTCATCAACGGAACTTTAAATTCCATCACTTGGAAAGTGGTATTGCCACCATCGAATTCCACCGCGGAATCTTTTCGGGTGAGGCTTACAGAATAGAGCCCGAGCTTCGCTTCTTTCGGAATCGCAAACGCAGACACGGCAGAGCTCGCCTGATCCCATTCCAGTTTCGCGTTGTAACGAGTGTCGGTATCAATGTGCACGATTTCCACTTGATCCGGCAATTCTTCGGCCTTCACGGCTCTAAAGCCCTGACCACTCGGAGCGCGGACAAAATGCTTCATGCTGACCGTTTCGCCGGCGCGGAGCAGAGTGCGATCCAACACGCTGTGCGTAAGCAACTGGGCACTGCCATACATGGGATTGTTGATGTTGAAGTTGCCATAGCGCCAAGTTTCGATGCCATCATTCCAACCCGAATGAGTGAATGTGAAATCGCCGCTCTTTTGCGCGCTAACAAAGAAGCCATAATTGTAGCGCGAACTGACTTTCGATTTTTCGCAAGTATCTTCGCGCAATTTGGCTTTTAAAGATCCTTCAAATTTGTAAACACCATTCGAGTCGGTCGATCCCGACACCAAGGCTTTGCCCGCGCAGTCATGAACCACGACCTGAGCACCGCTCACGGGCAATCCGCTATCAAGCGCTGTGACCCAAAACAACGATGACTCGCGACCAAACTTGCTATGAACGACCATATTGGTCACCAAAGCGCCGCTCGATACATACATATTGGCTTCTTGGCCTAGGAGCGCCTTGCCGAGCAATCGGCTTTGCAACTCAACCACGTAGAAACCGGGGCCGCTGAGCGGAATACCGACAACCTCAAACGCTTTACCTTGTTGCGACATGGGGACGTTGAACGGAAGCGGTTTTACGTTTTTGTTGTGATCGAAGACCGACGTCTTGCGATTTTCACTCAACACACTGTCGTTTTTAGCGTCGAGGGCTTTGAGCCATTCCACAACGGCCGGAAAGTTATCGGCCGAAACACGAGCCGAGGCCCCTTGCAGCGCTTGCGGAACCAAATTGTTGCCAAGAACGCTGGCTTCAAGGTTGCGCAAAGTCGCAGGGAGCAGAACTGGTCTTTGATTGGCTTCAATAATCCCGAAATCGGCGGCGAACTTCGCCATCGGGGGGAACTCTGAGGTCTTAACTGTTAACGGAAAGCTGGCCTGGTTGGACAACGTTCGACCGGCGTCATCACGAATTCCCTGCGGAAGTTCGAGGCGCCACTGTTGTTTCTCTTTGACCGTGGCCGGGAAAATAACACGGCCGACGGTGCTCGATCCTTTTTCGGAAGGTTCAAGCCGCGCCGTGATCACAGTCCCATCGGCACCGATCAAACGAATTTGGCGGGCCAAATCGGCCGGAATGTCGGAAGAGAAAGTGACTTCCATCGGCGAGAACGGCGAACAGTTGGCTTTGGCGTTTTCGCGTTCGCAAGAGAACTGCGCGGTCAACATGGGGCGCGTCTCAAAGGGGAGAAGCAGCTCGCGCTGGCGCTGAAGTCCACTCTCCTGCGATTTGATATTTTTGCCCCACACGAAGGTAATCTTCTTATTGGCCGGGAACTTCTGCACGGCTTGCACCATGATCACAGGAAGTTCTTTGTCGAACTGATAATTGGGGAAGTTCTGAGCCTTCATGATTGCGCGCTTTTCAGCCTCGCTGAGGACGCGAAGAGCGACCGGCGACGCCACGCCGTCGACTCGGAAGTGCGCATTTTTTAAAACTGAAGGTTGGTCGACCGCGGCGTCAAGGCCGAGCGCAAAGACCTGATCTTCATTGACCGTCGCCTTACTGCGCCCGTTGGTGTCGCCCGGATAGATGGCGATAATATTGGGGCCATCAACCTGAAAGGAAAATGCGGTTTTACCCGTGATCTTCTTCTCAGTCTTAAATTGTTGTTTGAGAGTTACATCGCAGCGGGTGCCGCCGGGAAGTTTATTCGAGTAAAGCTTGGTGCTGAAATCAAACGTCCAAGTTTTATCGTCGGCCCATTGAGCGCGCCCCTGAACATTGGGCGAGCAGGCAATGGTAAAGATGTCGGCGTTCGGATTCGCGCCCAGATTGATCATCTTTTCGCTGAACACAGCCCGAATTTGGTTGGTGGTTTCGCTGAGATTCTGTGGCGTAAACGTTGAGATGGCCACGGTCTTCGCTGCCCACGCCTGGCTGGATGCCACGGCGAGCGCGAGAATAATGCTCTTAAAATACATATGAGGTCCCCTTTTTACCGGATGACTACCGGTGATATGGCGGACCTTATACATAGGCGGTCAATTGTCCCGCAATCTCCATCTCTTAGCTGTTCAATTTACGGTCGATCTATGGCCTTTTTTCAGACCAATGGTGGGACGTACCGACTATTTCTTTCTGCGAATCATCTTCTTCTTCTTCGATTTGCGGCGGGCGTGATGTTTATTTTTAACGCGTTTTTTTGACTTCATACTTTACTCCTTTCAAAAGAGTTTCTATGACTTAACTCCCATTGTCTATCGGGATATGTGCTCGTAGCTCAGCTGGATAGAGTGTCGCCCTCCGAAGGCGAAGGTCAGGCGTTCGAATCGCCTCGAGCACACCAAATTTCTCAGACCAAGGAGCTTGGCGTTAGGGGATCGCAAATGAGAATTCGCCCCATGACCTTAGAGGACCTACCGAACGTAGTTCGCTTCACTGATTTGGAAATCGGCGCGGGCTACTATTCCCCCAAAGAAATCGAAGACATATACCAGCAGTCGCAAAAAAACGGCGTCATGTGCACCTTGGTTCTAGAAAGCCCCGAAAATAAAATTAAAGGCATACGTATTTCCTACCCACCCGGGCATTGGGAGCATGGCAAAGGGCACGGATTGGAGCCCAAAAAGTGGCCGCATGACTTGGGCGCAACCGCCTACTTTCAATCGCTCTTTCTCTCCGCCGACCTGCAGGGTCAAGGCTGGGGCGGCAAATTGTCGACAGAGGCCATTGGAATTTTAAGACGCGTGGGCGCAAAAGGGATTGTCTGTCATTCGTGGAAGGAGAGTCCCAACAATTCTTCGACCCGCTATTTGCAAAAATTGGGTTTTACAGTGGTGGCTGAGCATAAAGAGTATTGGAGAGATGTGAATTACAATTGCACCCGTTGCCTCAAGCCTCCTTGCCGATGTACAGCCGTTGAAATGTATTTGGACTTAGTGGCCTTGGAGGGTGGATGAGTACATCATATTGGCTGGATCGCACGCGCGGAACGGAACGGCGAAGTTACGACGCCATTATTGTCGGCGCAGGAATTTCGGGCCTATCGACGGCCTATTGGCTGAACAAAGAAGACCCCTCCTTGAAAGTGGCCATTGTCGAGAAATCGCGGCTGGCCTTCGGCGCCAGTGGCCGCAACGCCGGCTTTATCACGTGCGGCTCGGTGGAGCACTTCAACCGCATGATCAACAAGCATGGCCTAGAGCAGGCGACTGAAATTTGGCGCTTTGCCCAAGAAAATCTGCGCTTGCTTGAACAAGAGATTATTCAGGACCAAGCGGCTGAACTTCAATTCGAAAAAAACGGCGCTTACTCCCTAGCGGCGCAAGAAAATGAATTTGCCGAATTGAAAAACGTGGCCGCCACCATGAGCAAATTGAATATTCGCACAGAAATTTACAACTCCGAAGACGTGAGTCAACGGGCCGGCGCCGCCAATTTTGTCGGCGGCATAAAATATCTCGATGATGCGTCCGTAAACCCCGTGGCATTGGTGAGCCGAATGGCCTCGCGCGTGAAGGCCGATTTGCATGAAAACGTCGAAGCCTTTGGCATTGAAGAAGGCGCCGAGGGCCTGCGTGTTTTAAAAACGGATCACGGCGACTTTGAAGCACCGATGATTTTGCTGAACCTCAATGGTTACTCGGCCACCATGCATCCGTGGTTTAAAGACAAAATCTACGCGACGCGCGGGCAATGCTTGATGATGGAAGCCGTACCGCGCTTTATGGATGCCCCTTGTTACGCGAATTTTTATTTGGATTACTTCCGACAAATTCCCTCAGGGGAATTGTTGATTGGCGGCTTTCGGCAAATCGAAAAAGAATCCGAAGTCGGCTATTCAGACCATATCACCGAGCCGATTCAAAATGCCCTTCACGAGTTTGTTGTCACCCATCTGCCTCAGTTTAAAAAAGCCCGTGTGACCCACCGATGGTCGGGCATCATGGGCTTTGCTCGCGATGGCGAACCCATGGTCGGTTCCATTCCCGATGATCCCCAGGTGTTTTTTGCCGGTGGCTACACGGCGCACGGAATCGGACTGTCTTTTCACACCACCAAGCGTTTGGTGGATGTGATTTTCGGCCGCGAAGTTCCTAAATGGCTTTCGGCGCGCAGGTTCTAATGACGCGCCTTTACTTGAGGGGCCTCAAGTAAAGATGCGTCAATATGGCTTAGTGTTGGAGCTGGAGGCGCGTTTGATCCGAACTATTTTAATTCTACTTTTTGTTTCCTATCCCGCTTTTGCCCAAGACGAAGAGTTGCAGAACCCGTGCATTCGCGACGTAAAACAAGTCACCCAACAGGCCCATCTGTGGCCTGGCATGAGCAAAAAAACCAAAAGCCGCGGCTGGCTGGTGCAAAAATTTTTTCGGCCAAATTCGTTTTATGAAAAAATCGGCCTGGTGATCGGCGACATTATTCTTGAGGTGAATGGCATAAAGGCCAATCCCACCGATCCGCAAGATCCGGCGATCGCCGAGCTGTATCGAATCGAGGGCAATAAACCGAATAAAGTAAAAATCGAGCGCGAAGGCGCGATGGAATCGGTCATTTACACTTGTCCGTATAAGTGAACTTAAGTCGGACGCTTTGAACGAAAATAGAAAAATACCGGCACTCCGGCCAAAATCATGGCCACCCCAATGCCGCTCTCAACGGGCGCCGTATACAACGTGTTAAACAGCAATAAGACCGACGCCACCACAAAGCCGGCCGGCAGCCACGGAAAGCCGGGGACTTGATACGCGCGCTCAGACGCTTTAAACCGTCGTCGAAAAACAAAAAGAGACGACGCCACCGCCGCATAGAAAATCCAAGACGCAAAAATCACGTAGTCCGTCAGCTGATCAAAGGTGCCGAGTGCCACCAATATCGCCGAGATCACCCCTTGCACCAACACCGACACCGCCGGCACCCGCGCCCGTTCACTGACATGAGTCAGTTGATGAAAAAACAAGCCGTCACAAGCCATCGCGTAAGGCACGCGTGCTCCGGTAAGAATCGAACCGTTCATCGCGCCGAGAGCCGAAAGTACGAACATCAGCGACAGCATATGCACAGCTAAAGGGCCGAGCGCCGTCTGCGCCGCCTTGGTCGCCACCGGTAGAGCATTCGGATGCAACGTCGAGCTGGCGTTCACAATTTCGCTCATCGGGAGCGCGTAAAAGTACGCGATATTCACCGCGGCGTAGATCGCGAACACGATTAAAGTTCCACCCGCGAGTGCCACGGGCAAAGTTTTTCTTGGGTTGGCGATCTCACCGGCGGTCAGCGGCAAATTGCTCCAGCCATCAAAGGCCCACAGCGCCGCAAGAACGGCGGCGCCAAAAGCCGACCAGCCACGAAATTCAGAAAATTCCTGCGGATTCACGTTCGCCCAACTTCCGCTCGACGACAGCGCGAAGATCGAAGCCGTCAGTGCGAGAATCATAAAAATCTTGAGTGCGGTTAAAAAAGTCTGCACCCGGCCCGTCACCGACACCGACAGGCAATTCACACCCGTGAACACGCTCAGAATTAAAATCGCCACGGGAACCTTAACGCCCTCCAAGTCAATCATCGCGTCAATAAACGTGGCGGCCCCAGCGGCATAGGCCGCGATACTGCCGGGACTGATAATCCAAAATCGAGTCCACCCGAACAGAAAGGCCGGCAGCCGGCCATAGGCTTCGCGCAAGTAAACATACTCTCCGCCGGTTTGCGGAAACAGAGTCGAAATCTCGGAGTAGGTCAGGGCGCCCACCAACGAGAGCACCCCAGCGGCCAACCAGGCCCACAACACGACCTGCGGTGAGCCCACCTGTTGGGCCATGACCGCAGTTTTTAAAAACACGCCGGTGCCAATCACAATGCCGACGACAATGGCCATGGCCGCGCTCGTTTTTAGATTTCTTAGTAACGAAGGTGTCCCCACCGCGAAGGAATTACCACGGCATCTTTTTTGAATCATGGATAAACGCACCAGGAGGTAAGCCGTGCAAGAAAATCAGAAAACTGCCGCCACGGCGGCCACACCGCCATTTGATCCGGTCGACGAGGCCTCTCGCCAATCTTTTCCGGCCAGCGATCCACCGGCGTACTTTATCCCAAAGCATTAAAAATGGGGCGAATTAGGACTCTTAGTGCCAAGGTCTTTGGCGATGATTTACCCACCCTGGCCGCGGCCTTGTCTTTTTATTCGGCGCTTTCATTTGCACCATTGATCCTTTTAATCTTGGCCGCGCTCGGGAGTATGGAGCTGAACCTGCAGGGTCAGTTTTTAACGGAGGTGGAAAATTTAATGGGTGCGGGCTCGGCCGAAACCATTCGTCAGGTGATGACCTACGCCGATCAACATCCGGAATTTGTCAGCGGCGCGAATATATTCGGAGTCGTAGCTCTGATTTTTTCAGCCAGCGGAATTTTTGCCCAACTCCGAACTTCGCTGAACAAGATATTCTGTTGCCCCGACACCGACCCCGCGAGCTGGCGGGTCGACTTGGGAAAATACCTCGCCCATCGCGCGCTCAGCGTCTCCATTGTGCTTCTTTTTGTCGTGATCTCGATCGTCTCGCTTGCCGCCTCTACATTTTTAACTTTGCTGATCAATCCGCACGTCAGTTTGGTTGGTCAAATCTTGCACTTTACCGCCACGTTCGCCGTATTTGCGTCGATTCTTGCGGCACTCTTTCATTGGCTTCCCGATAGGGCGCCGAGCTGGCGCGCGAGTTGGGTCGGCGGTTTATCTACCGCGACGCTTTTTATGGCGGGTAAATTTGTGATCGCGATATATCTGGACCGTGGATTTCAAGATCTGGTCTACGGGGCCGCAGGATCCCTCGTGGTCCTGCTACTTTGGGTCTATTATTCGTCATTTACCATTTTTCTGGGCGCTGAGATCGCAAGTATTCGACCCCGGACATAAAATTTCAGAGCTATTAAGTCGCCTCTGGCGAGCGCCGAAGAATCTCACATGAAAATGCTAGCTGTATGTTTCATTTTGATACCGTTTTTTGCGCATGCACAACTCGACGTCCACCAACGCAAAGGACTCGACGACACTAAAAGTTTACTCAAAGACAAAAAACAACGCGATGATTTTATAAAAACCGACAAGGCGGCTCAAGAAGTCGACGCCAAAGTCGATGCGCTCGCCGGCTCGGCCAAGAATAAGCAAGAAATTTACAGCATCAGTGCCGACGTGATGGAAAAGCTGACCAACGAAGCCAAGGGTGATCCAGAAAAAATGAAGCAGATCTTGGAAATGGCACAAAAAAATCCAAAGGCATTCTACGAAAAGTACTTCGACCACAATGCCCAACAACGCGTCCGCGGCGTCGCCAACGAAATTGAAAAGTCTGGTGCACCGGGCGGAGCCCCAAAGTAGATGGAGCCCCGAAGTAACCGGTCCGTCTAATTTTGATCTGGTTTCTCTATTAATTTTTCTCTATAAAATCTGTACTCGGCACAAAGTATTCCACAGCCGTCCGTGAAACGTCGGCCCCTTGAGCCCGCAAATACTCCACAAAATGATCCAACACTGCCCGCGACGGAGCGTAATGCCCGCTTTTGTTATTGATCATGGTCAGCGTACCATCGCTCACCGTGAGGTGTCCGGCCATAATAACCGGCTGCCCCGCCGAGATGGTTGAATGTCGATGAACTTTCGGATCAAACTCCGCCAAGACAAAAATACGAATCCACTGCCCCTCGCGAATGGCCACGAATATGGGCGGTTGCCGATCGACATACTCAGTCTGAACCAATTCACCTGTCTGCTTCCAATACAAACGCCCATCGCCACCGATCTCGACTTCAATTTTATCTCGCGCGGCAGTGCTCATGTAGGGAACCAGGCGTCGCATGTTATTTAGCAGTTTATAACGAGTTGGATCTTGTCGTAGCGCGCGGATCTCTTCGGGAGTGTACTTCGGGACCTCTTCGCCCACAAAGCGCTCGCGCATCGTAAGCTGCGGATCTGAGAACAACGCCAATTCGCAACCCAGCTCTTTGGCGTGAACGGAAAAGGACATCAGTGCCAGCGCAACAAATGCCCACATAAGAACTATTCTCGAATAACGGCGAATTTAAATTTGGTGAAGCCGGCATGCGAGCCGGCAAGAATGACGGGGCTAAGATCGGCGTAATCGAGTTGTCGATCCGCCACGATCACGAGGCCTTCCTTTTTGGCCGCGTCCGGTCCGTCATTGAGAGTCTTCAAATGGCCGGCCAGCGTAGACAAAGCGATCGGCTTGTCGTCCACCAAGTACTGGCCGCCTTCCACTCGCACCACAACCCCGTTCTGTATAAACTGACTTTCTCGAGCCTGCGGTAACTGAATCTTATCCCCAACGTTCAAAATTTCTTGGTTGGTGGAGTGGTTCATAATCAAAAAGATAACAAGAATCGAAAACGCATCAACCAGCGAGGTCAACATAAGACCGGCAACCATGGTGCGCTTGGCGCGTGCGCCTGAGGCCTTAAGTCGGCTCAAATTCTCCAGCGGAGAGGTGAGCATGGTTCTTTGTAATGGTCGACTCGCGTTCAACATATTCAATTCCTTACAGAGGTGCGATCCCGATTTGATCAACGGAGTTCGCTTTGAACTGCGCCATCAGCTGAATCATGTCGTCGTACTTAGATGTGGGATTCGGCATTAATAAAACCGTTTTTACATCGGCGAAACGGGTCGAGAAGGCTTTAATCCATTCTTCGGTTTTGGCAAAATTCACTTTTCCGCCACTGCCTTTAACCGTAACCAAATTCAAATCGCCGGTAAAACCTTTTACGTCTTTCACTTCAAAGCGAACATCACCCTGCCCGCCCATCGACACCGTGATCGAACCCTTGCTCGGCGTTTCGTCCAGCTTTTCGCTGCCCACAGCTTGACTCACATGAATCGAGCCGAGGTTAATAAAAACCGCCGTCACAAGCAAGAAGCAGATGCAAACTGAGAGAACATCGATAAACGGAACTAGGTTCAGCTCGAAGTTCATATTTTTTTTGCGGCCACGGCCGCCTTGTCCACCGAACTGCACGGGTGACCCCTATTTACTTCTCGACCGATTTTTTAACGGGAACAGAGTCGTAATGAAATCCAAGTAAGTTAAAGATGCGTAAGGCACCTTGAGTCATGTCGTCCGACAACCGATTCACGCGGTTCTGGAGTACGGAGTACATAACCAAAGCCGGAATGGCCATGATCAAGCCGTACGCCGTCGCATGCATAGCTTCCGAAACCCCAGAGGCCAACATCGCGGCTTTAGTCAGCTGATCGGCTTCCGCCAACGAGGCAAAAGAGCGAATCATACCGACGATTGTTCCGAGCAAGCCCAGCAACGTACCGACGTTACCAAGCATGGCAAGGAACTCAACTCGAGACTCGAGTTTGCTTTGTTCGCGAATCAAGACTTCATCCATTTTTGATTGCACTTCTTCACGCCCGCCCATGTTCAAAGCGGCTTGCGCGCCGGCTTCGACCACATTGCGGAGAGCATTGCCGCGGCCTAGACTGCGAGCTTGCAGAATAACCCGCTCGAGGTTGCCTTTTTTAATGTCGCTTTCAAACAGTTGCGCTTGATTGCGAAGACCAGGACTGCGCTGAATATATAGACGAATCACGCGCTCAACAATAATGGCGATCGACACCAGCTGAGCAATAAAGATCGGGATCATCCAAAAACCGCCGACCTTAAAAAAACTAACGATGGATCCAAAAAAACTCGTGCTCTCCATGACTACTCCTTAGCGTAGAGACAACCAGAAACCCCTATCGCAATGTAGGTGCCACGGCCGGGAGTGCTTCTGTTGTTTTAGAACTTTTCAAAGTGACAGAATCCGTCACTCAAGGACGAATATGCGCGATATGAAAAAGATTCACGCGCGAAATCGCGGCATTCGCATTGCAATCTTCACGGCAAAACAGCGCGGACAGGCGCAGTGAAATTTGGCTTAAATATATAGAGAGGTATCCCATGTTCAATGGCCGTTTCTCGACCATGTTAGTGACTGTTTGCGCCGCCATTGATTCGAAAAACAACTAAATAACCATTATGGTTAAACAACGAAAAGGAGTTCATATGTTGAACAAAAAATTTCTTGCGATCGCGATCGCCGTTTTTGCCGTGGGTCTTTCGGCCTGCGCTAAAAAAAGTGAAAAGAAAGAGGCGGAAGATCTGGTTTCTGAAGCCAAATCCCACGCGGCCGCGATGGACACAACCAATCGCGAGCTGATCGATGGTCAAAGGATCAACCTGGCCCCACTTTACGGCGGCGATGTTGAAGATAAAGCCAAAAGATTCGACTGGTCCAATTTGTCGGCTTCTGAGCGCGCAAGTGTAAAGGCCAAGTTGAAAAGCCAAAAAAGCCGCGCCGCCCGAATTGTGGAGATTGCTTCGCATAAAAACATCTCGGTCAATGGCAGCATTGATATCATCCCGACCGTCGGCAGAAATGCAGGCTATTACCTAGAATCGTTAGAGTATTTTGAGCGTACTGGTCGCCTTCAGGCCGGCTAAATTTCACTTGCCCGACCCGGGGTCTAGGAATAGACCTCGGGTATGCGCTATCTCATTATTCCCATCCTTGCTTTGAGCCTGACTACCGGCTGCAAATCGTTAGAACGAACCGTAAAAAATATCGGCAAAAAACCTCCCGAACACGCCAACCCCAAAGATTTTGAATTGCAGGCGTCGACCCCTTTGATCCGAGCCGCCGCGCAAGGACAAGTGGAAGAGGTCAAAAAGCTGATCGACAGCGGATTCTCGGTGCACGACACTTCTGAAACCGGAATCACGCCCGTGATGGCCGCCGCCCGCAAGAATTATCCCGCAATCGTAGAGCTACTTCTTAACGCTGGCGCCGACCCCAAGGCCATGGACGCGCAAGGCTCCACGGCATTGCATTTTTCCGCGCTCGGCAGTTCGCCTCAATCCATTCTTCTGTTGGCCAAAAAAGGGGCACCGATTGAACATAAAGATGCGTTTGATCTTACGGCGCTCATGTTGGCGGTGCGTTTTGCAAGTTTAGATACCATCAAAGCGCTCCTTAAATCAGGGGCCTCGGTCTACACGGCCGACCCCAATGGCTGGACGGCAATTCATTTTGCAATTCCGCGCGCCGACGCCCTAATTTTTGACTATTTGCTCGATCAAAACCCCACCATCGATCAGCTCGACCGCGATGGCGATTCACTACCCATCATCGCCATAAGCTATAAACTTCCGCACTTCGCCAAAAAACTGATTGAGGAAGGTGCATCCCTGCAACAAACCGACATCGATGGCAACTCTCCCCTTCATCATGCCGTGATCTACCGCGACGCTGATTTGGTGAAGTGGTTGATCCAGCGTAAGGCCGAGGTCAACTTGCAAAACAAGCTGGGTCAAACGCCTTTGATGTTGGCGACTAAAAATCAAGACCAAGACGTAATCAAGCACCTGCTGTCAGCGGGGGCTCGCGCGGACGCTGGCCTCAAGTTTCAATGGTGAAGCTTCTTATTTTAAATTTGCTCTTGGCGCCGGTGCTTGCCGGCTGCATGTCGACCACGATCGTCTATGATCCCGCTTGGAATCGCGCCTCCACGCCCTCTTATGTCGACCACTTCGATAGCTATCTCGTCGGCTTTGTCGGCCGCAACACAGTGAACATAAACAAGGTCTGTATCGATCAAAAACCTCTCGCTCTTCGCCGCTTAAGATCCTTCGAAGACGCGTTTTTAACTGGACTCACCGTCGGCATCTACACACCCACCACCATCAAAGTATGGTGCGGAGATTGAAGATGCGAAATTTCTATTTCGGAATACTATTCTTTGCCGCCGTCGGCTGCGCCCACGTAAAAATTGTGCGTGATGAATTGGCGCCCACGACCCCGCCGGCAAAAACTTATAAAATCCACTCCTTTCTTTGGGCCTTTCTCCCTGGCCGTCAACTCCCACCGCAAAATGTACTTTGCGCGAATTCGCGAATTGAGACTCTGGACTTTCGGATGAGTCCGGTGGATGTGCTGATGACTTCGGCAACTTTGGGCATTTACGTTCCACATCGAGTCACTGTGGTGTGTGCAAATGTTGTTAGCCCCACTCCCTAGTCTCAATTAAAAATTCGTCCCCGCCGATTAAACAAAAGCCGATTTACATTTGCGTGCAACAGGAGCGGTCCATGGCGGCGAATCCAGACAATACGATTAAGCTTCAACCAGGCGAGTACTTGATCCGAGAAAAGACCTCGTGCGAAGCGCTGTACATTATAAAAGAAGGCCAGCTCGAAGTGTTTCGCACCGGTTCCGGCGGCGAAAAGGTCATAATCGGAATGATCTCCAGTGGCGAGTATGTCGGTGAAACCGCCTTGTTCAAAGGTACGCCCAACAGCTCCAATGTCGTGGCCCTATCGCCTGTCACCGCAATCCGCTTACCCAAAGCCTCTATTGAGGCGCAACTCAAGACCGCCCCACCTTGGCTGGTCGGCCTAATTCGTGGATTGATCGAGCGCCTGCACAATGCCAACGATGTTATGCGCCGAAATGTCATCATCGATGAAAAGCTCACTGGCCGGATCAAAGCCGTGGAAGATAAATTTAAAAAGGCCGAGTAGATTTGCGACGCTCGACCTTTATCCAGTAACTTCATTCCGAACATATACCGATAAATATCCAATGGGAGATAGTCTCCGCCGGTTCGTTCCGCGCGCCCCTAGATATATTTTGCGGCCTCAAGACCGCAATATGATGCGTTTTGGCCTCGCCCAAATGCGCGGGCCCGCCCATATCGAACACACCACTCTAATCAATCTATCCGAAACTGGAGCGGCCTTTATCACCGATGCCAGCTGCGACCTAAAAATCGGCGACAGCGTAAAAGTCGAAGTGCCGATTCCGAATGGCGATCAGATCGCCTGGTTCGCCCGCGTGGTGCGAATCGAAGAGTATGACGACCGCGGCTGGCTAGCTCGCAATCGCGATCGCAAACGGCATGAAGAAGTTATGATCGCATTGCGCTTTGACGAGCTTCCGGAGCCGCACTCGCGCGCGATTCGCAAAGGTCTGGAGAAAAGCTTTCTAAAGGCCCTGCAAGATCAGCAGGTTCGCCGCATGCTCTATTACAAAGCCTACGTGACGCAGAATATTTTTCCGATTATCGGCTACTTTCTTCTAACTCTCGCGGCGATCGGTTTTATATATTATTTCACATTGCCCGACGAGAACTACGATCCGAAGCGCGGAGCCCCATGGGGCGAACGCTTTAAATTCTTCTAAAAGTGCCCGCCCAAGCCTCTAAGCTACTGCGGCCAAAGTTTCCAAATTTAGAAACCTTCGATGCCATAGGTCGCACCGAAGTCCTATGGCGTCTAAAGTTGCTAAATACGCCAACCTTGGCCGCAGTGGCCGAGAAGCCAAGCTGGCACCTTCAGAACGCGAATTTCAAATCTTTCGCCGTAGGCCGCGCGTCCTCGAGCCGTTTTAAAAAATCCCGGCGCGGGATATAGCGGCCGCCGAACGATGCCGACAACGGCGTCACCATCTGAATATCCATCCACTCATTGCCATTTTCTTGCAAAAACAAAACGAGCCGCGCCAGCGCGCACTTAGACGCATTGGTCTCACGAAAAAACATGCTCTCACCGCAAAAAACTCCGCCCACATAGACGCCGTAAAGCCCGCCGACCAACCGCGGCCCATCCCAAACTTCCAACGAGTGCGCATAACCCGCGCGATGAAAATCTTTATACGCCTTCAACAATCGCCGCGTGATCCAAGTCCCGCCCTGGCCGGGCCGCACCTGGTGAGCGCAAGATTCAACGACCTCGCTAAAAGCTTCGTCAAAGGTGTAGGTCCAAGTAGAGCGCGCGATAAATTTCTTTAAACTCTTCGGAACGTGAAAGTCGCGAAAATCGAGCACTCCGCGCTCACGCGGCGAATACCAAACCGTCGGCAAATCTTGATGCGGCCACGGAAAAATGCCAAACGAATAGGCCTCAAGCAGCCGCTCAACCCGGAGATCGTCGCTCAGATCCAAAATGCCTTCGTCGAGGGCCATCTCCGGATGCGGAAATGTTTTAAGGGTTTTTACAAAGAGTGGTTTCACTGACTTTCCTCGCAACGGTCGCAGTGGCCACAGGCCTCGGCATGATCCCAGCCCAAATAGCGATAGATGCCCACTTTGCGGCATTCTTCCGAGCGAAACCACTGCACGAAACTCAAAAGTTTTTTATGCAATTGCTGCCGCCGCTGATTCCATAACTCAGGTGTCAAATCCTCATCGGTCAAGGGCCGCTCGATCGTCAACCGGTCGAGCTTGCGCTGCGGGTAGGTGATAACTCCCCACCGGTCCAACTGATTGAGCGCCGTCTCCAACCGATAATCCCGTTTATTTTTAAAGCTCAATTGCTCGCGCAAATCATCTAGTCGCAACGAGGGCAGCCGGTCGCGCCATTTTTCAAGTAGACTAAAAACCGCGCGCACATAATCCGGATCCGGCGTTAAAGAGTCGACAAAGCGCATTTGCGTCTCGAGATCACTCTGCGCATAGAGGAGCAAACAACGCGCGGGCTTACCATCGCGGCCTCCTCGGCCAACTTCTTGGTAGTACGCCTCTAAAGAGCCCGGTGCTTCAAAGTGCATCACGCCGCGCACGTCGGCTTTATCCACACCCAGCCCAAAAGCCGGCGTGGCCAAGATCACCGGCACCCGGCCTTCCAAAAATTCCGCCTGCGCCCTCTTGCGCACACGGTCTTCAAGGTCGCCATGGTACACCACAAATTCGGGAATTTTTCCGCGCAAGGCTTCGGCGGTCTTTTCTAAATTTGAAATTAGTGTGAAGTAAATAATCTTAGACCCCGCGACCGATTCGAGCCACGGCTTCACCGTCACCAACTTGTCGTCCGCGTGCTCAAACTCTTCACCGGCCAAATACAAATTGGGCCGTTCAACGCCCTCCCACAAAACCTCGGCTTTGTCGGTCAGATCGAGCTGCGCAAGAATATCGGCCTGAACCTCGCGGGTTGCGGTCGCGGTCATGGCCACCGTCTGCGGCGAGCCCAACAATTTGCGAATTTCTCCCAATCGCGAGTAGTCCGGGCGAAAATCATGCCCCCACTGAGAAATGCAATGCGCCTCATCCACCGCCAACAACGACACCTTCACGCTCTGAATCTGCTCCGCAAAGCCCTTTTGGCGAAACCGCTCCGGCGTCACGAATAAAAGTTTGATCTCGCCGCGCACCGCCTGCGCGATGCGCCGCTCCCGCTGCTCCCGGGCCACGCCAGCGTGCACGCAGGTCATGGGCCAGCCAAAGGCACGAGCCTTTGCGGTTTGATCCTCCATCAAAGCGACTAGAGGCGAGATCACCACCGTTAGCCCCTCACCGGACAGCGCCGGCAGCTGATAACACAGCGATTTGCCAGATCCGGTGGGCCAGACAAGAAGCAAGTTCTCACCTTTTGCCAAACGGCCAAGCGCATCGGCCTGATAGGGCCGAAAGGGAAAGAGACCGGCTTTGCGCGCATGGTTTTCGAGGTCCGCGTAACTCACCATAAGATCTTCAATTTAAAAGGTTTTTTGGGGTAAAGGCCAGCCCACATTGTCTTTGCACTTGGTCAAATCCCATGTTAACCCCAGAGCCTCAACGACAAATATAAAAGGAAGCACATGGCTGCCGGCAAATGGACACTTGAAAAAGTTAGAAATATTGGAATTTCCGCCCACATCGATTCGGGTAAGACCACCCTCACTGAGCGGATTCTGTTTTACACAGGCACAATTCACCAGATTCACGAAGTCAAAGGCAAAGACGGCGTCGGCGCCACCATGGATCATATGGAACTCGAGCGCGAGCGCGGGATTACAATTCAGTCTGCCGCCACCAACGTGAACTGGAAAGATATCGAAATCAACATCATCGATACCCCCGGACACGTGGATTTCACTATCGAAGTGGAGCGCGCGCTTCGCGTTCTTGACGGCGCCATTCTCGTTCTTTGCGGCGTGGCCGGTGTGCAATCGCAGTCGATCACGGTCGACCGCCAAATGCGCCGCTATAAAGTTCCCCGCCTTGCCTTTATCAATAAACTCGACCGCGCCGGCGCTAACCCGTTCCGCGTGACCGAAGCTCTGCGCGATAAACTGCGCCACAACGCCGTGATGATGCAGATCCCAATTGGCCTCGAAGACAAACACGAGGGCGTGATCGATCTTGTAAAAATGAAAGCTTATTACTTCTCCGGCGATAATGGAGAGGTGATCACCGAAAAGGACATCCCGGCTGATATGGCTGAACAAGCCAAGAAGTACCGTCATGAGCTGGTTGGCAAAGCCGCTGACTTCGACGATGCTCTTGGCGAAAAATTCTTGATGGAAGAAGAGCCGACTGAGGCTGAATTGGTGGCGGCAATCCGCAAAGGTTGCTTGCGCCTCGATCTCACTCCCGTGTTTATGGGTTCGGCCTATAAAAACCGCGGCGTGCAGAAGCTTCTCGACGGTGTCGCGGCCTACTTGCCGAATCCTTCAGAAATTACTAACGAAGGCCTTGATCTCGACAAGGACGAAGAGAAAGTGGCTCTCTCATCCGCTCCCGATAAACCGCTCGTCGCTCTAGCGTTCAAACTGGAAGACGGCCGCTTCGGTCAGTTGACTTACATGCGCTTGTATCAGGGCACTATGAAGAAGGGTGATTTTATCACCAACGTGACTAACCAGCGTAAGGTTAAGATTCCGCGCCTTGTCCGCATGCATGCAGATGAGATGGTAGATATCGAAATCGCGCACGCCGGCGACATCGTCGCTCTGTTCGGTGTGGATTGCTCGAGCGGTGACACCTTCACCGACGGAACCGTCAATATCGCCATGACTTCTATGTTCGTTCCCGACGCGGTGATTTCTCTCGCCGTTTCGCCGAAGCATAAAGAAGGCGCGGCTAATTTCTCGAAAGCCCTGCAGAAGTTCCGTAAGGAAGATCCCACCTTCCGTGTTCATCGCGACGAAGAGTCCGCGGAAACGATTATCTCTGGGATGGGCGAGCTGCACTTGGAGATTTACATTGAGCGTATGAAGCGTGAGTTCAACTGCGAAGTGACTTCGGGTCAGCCCCAGGTGGCATACCGCGAAACGATCGGCGCCGCGACTCCCTACGATTACACACACAAAAAGCAAACGGGCGGTTCTGGTCAATATGCGAAAGTGGCTGGTACTTTTGAGCCCTTCGAAAGCCCCGACAAAACCTACGACTTCATCAACAAAGTTGTCGGCGGTCGGATTCCGAAAGAATTTATTCCGGCGGTCGACGAAGGTTTCCAAGATCAAATGGCAAAAGGTTTGCTGATCGGCTTCCCCGTCGTTGGCGTGAAGGCCACGCTCCTCGATGGTGCGTACCATGATGTGGATTCCAGTTACTTGGCGTTTAAGATCGCCGCGATGGCCGCGTTCCGCGAATTCTATTTTAAAGCAAAGCCGGTTGCGCTTGAGCCGATCATGAAAGTGGAAGTGAGCGCGCCTGAAGAATACCAGGGTAACGTGCTCGGCACGATCAACCAACGCCGTGGTGTTATTCAAGGCACAACGACGAACGATGCGTTTACGACTGTCGAAGCCGAAGTTCCGTTGTCTGAAATGTTCGGTTACTCGACCGAACTTCGCTCGGGTACTAAGGGTAAAGGTGAGTTCACTATGGAATTCGCCCGTTACGCTCCGGTTCCGCGCAATATTCAAGAAGAGCTAGTTAAAAAGTACGAAAAGAAACGCGCTGACGAGCAAAAGAAGTGATTTTATCTGATGTGACTCTCAAGAAGTTGGTTGAATCCGGCGAACTGGGAGTCACGCCCATCGATAAAGATTCCATTCAGCCGGCCAGCATTGATATGCGGCTGGGCAGCCATTTTTTGGTGGTTGAAGACCGGCAAATGCACACCATCGATCTCAACAGCGAGATTGTTTACCGGCAAATCGAAGGCCAGAGCATTATTATTCCGCCCCACTCGTTCTTGCTGGCTACAACTTTGGAGTACATTCGTCTGCCCAACGATCTGGTGGCGTTTGTCGAAGGCCGCAGTTCGATTGGACGCATAGGTTTGTTTATTCAGAATGCCGGTTGGGTCGACCCGGGATTTGAAGGGCAGATCACCCTTGAGCTTTACAACGCCAATTCTCTACCGATTCGGCTCGAGGCCGGCCGCCGAATTTGCCAGCTGGTCTTTTGTCGCATGGACCAGGCCGCGGGGACTCCCTACCGTGGAAAATACCAGGGCCAAAGGAATGCCACAGGGAGTCAAGTATTCAAAGACACTGAGGTCTCTAGCTCTGGAACAGGCGCGCGTTAAATCTTATAAATCTCGGCATCCACAGTTGTGGTTTCGCCGTGCTATATTGACCCCCGGATGAAGCTCCTGAACTGGCTGGCCGACCAAAATTCGCCAAGCACCTTTATTGAAATTTCTGAACGTGACACGGCCCCCCTCCTGCGCAAACGCATGGAGGAACTGATGGGTATTTCAGTCATTGAAATTATGGTGCCCCGACCATTGATCACAGCCTTAGATGCCGACGTTCAACTGCGCCGGGTGCGCCGATTGAAGTCGGCCAAGGTTTCTCACTTTCCCGTTTTTAAGGGTGATCTCGATCGAATTTTGGGCTGGATCGAAAAGGCCAAGGTCATCGAACTTTTAAATGACGTTCGAGAAGATCAAAAAATAGAAAATTATGTGCAGCCTATTCCGCAAATAAACGAGAGCGCCAAAGTTCCCGAACTGGCCGACTTATTTATTCAAGCGCAAAGTCCCTTTGTGACGGTGACCAATGGCCAAGGGCAAACCGTGGGATTGGTCACACTCGAAGAGTTTGTCGCCAAGGTCTTTGGCATTGATCTCAGACCGCAGCAGGTCCCCGCATCGCTCGTCGATAGTGCGGGCACAAGTCTGCGTTCTAGTGAGCTGTAAATACTAACGGAAAAAATCCTGGCCAAACTCCGGTGCTTGGCGATCGTTTTGGTTTTTTGGGCTGTTCGGTCGGCTTACGGGCCGCGCTTTTGAATCTCAAGATTCACCCCCCCTGGTTCGCTCTAATTCCCCTCAAATGGTGTGACTAAGAATGGATTTCGTTACAACCGCCATCAAGACAGTTAGAAAAAACAAGATGATGTAGATCGTCCGTGCGCTCATTCTGTTCATTGTTGTTTCCCGGCCCTCCGGGCCTGCTGTTTATTGGCGCCACCATGAAAATGGCCCCAATATTAGAGTCAGCACGAAATATGCCATGAAAATTGTCCAAGAACCTTTACAGGAACACCCCACTCCAGGCCATGGGTTGCGCTTTATCCACGCCAAAAGTACACCTATGCGAATTGGTCGAGTGTCAATCTGGCCTCATCTCTGCGAAGGAAGATCAAAGATGAATGATCGAAAGTTAGCTCAAGCGATATTCAAAATTGCCCACCTTGAGGGAGAATTTAAGCTCCGTTCGGGAATGACTTCGAACGAGTACTTTGACAAGTACCGGTTTGAAGCGCAGCCGCGTTTGCTTAAAGCCATCGCCATGTCACTGCGCGGGCTGATCCCCTCAGACACGCAAGTCTTGGCGGGGCTGGAAATGGGCGGAATCCCCATCGCCACGGCCTTAGCGCTCGAAAGCGGCTTGCCGGTGGTTTTTGTCCGTAAGCGCGCCAAAGAGTATGGGACTCAAAGGGTGGCCGAGGGCATGGAATCGCTGCGCGGCCTAAAGGTTTGCATTATCGAAGACGTGATCACCACCGGTGGTCAGGTTGTGCTGAGCGCCGAAGATCTGCGCGGTGAAGGGGCCGTGGTGAACCGCGTTTTGTGCGTGATCTCTCGGCAGCAAGGCGGCGAAGAGAATCTTCGTAAGAGCGGCCTTGAAATGATCAGCTTATTCACCAAAGATCAGTTGAAAGAGGCTGCAGCCGACGCTTAAGATTGTTGAATTCCGGGGGGAATTTCATGTCTATACGTCTGCTTTTGCTTTCATTCCTATTTTTAGCCGCCTGCTCTAAAGCCAAAAATAACAACGTGGGCCCCGGCCTTCCGCCCATCAAGAACGACAAACCAGGTTTGGGCAAGATCGTGATTATGGGCGACAGCTTAGCCAACGGCCGAGGTGCCGAGACCGAAGCTGCAACCCCGATGGGCTGTTTGGGTGAAGCTTTCGGCGTTGAAGTGATCAACGTGGCCAAAGACGGTCTTTCCAGCGACGGAATCACCAATGATCCAGCTGTGCGCGACGCTTTGAAACAAAAACCCACACTCATTTTTATCAGTCTGGGCGGCAATGATGCGATTAAAGATCACTATGTGAAGGGCTCCTTTCCCGCCCAGAGAACCATGGACAATATGGACTTTGTGTTCACTGGGCTTCTTCGCAATAAAGCTCTGGTCGTTTACTTGGGTCTAAATCCTCCGCTTCCGGGGGCCGAGCGCCTCCCCGCAATTACCCGAATGGCGGCCAGCAAAGGCATCCTCACGTTCGACGGACTCAATGGCTTTTGGGGTGACCCAGAAAAAATGAGTGATGAATTTCATCCAAATGAAGTCGGCTATAAAATTATTTGCGATCGCATCCTCGCCGCGCTCAAAGACCATTATCCTTAAACCAAGGAACATCATGATTATTGCATTCTTGCTTTCGCTCCTGGTGGGCGGGGCCCAGGCCGCTCCCAAACAGCAAAAAGAACTAACGGCGCAAGACCTGCTCAAAGGCTCCAAAGTTCCCGAGCGCCGCGAGTTCCCGTTGAACACTACGGTTGGCCCCTGTGAAGACTTTCATAAATATGTGTGCGGGCCTGCCGAGCAAAAATTTACTTTGCCGAAGGATCGCGCGCGTTGGCTGTTTTCGTTTAGCGATTCGTCGGAGCGACTGCTGCAAGCCAAGAAAAATTACTTTAAAGCCTTAGCCAAGGGACATGAGCCTAAACTAGAGCGCACTAAAAACGTACGGGCACTTTACAAAGCTTGCATGAATGTTTCTAAAGCTAAAATCGGTGAAATCGCCAATGTAAAATCGCAAATGGCGCAAATTCTAGGGCCCAAGAAGCCCGCCGAATTGATCAATCTGGTGAACCAACGGATTTGGACGCCGGAGTTCAATTTTTTAAGTACGGGTCAAGACGCCAATCATGACAATCCGGTGCTCTATGACTTGATCATACTCAATAGTGGAATGACTCTGCCCGAAAAAACCGCCTATGAAGAAAAGACTCCCGTTGAGGATCTGCGCAAACTGGCCAAGTCCTTTTTTGTTGAACTTCAGATCGATAAGCCCGAAGAACGTGCCGCCGCCGTGGTCGAGTTTGAAAAAGGCTTTGCTTCAGCCTACCCCGCCCCGGCCGATTTGCGAAAATTGTGGACCGCCGACACCTATATCCAGCGCGCAGATCTTAAAAAAGAACTGTCAAACTTAGATGTCGATCGTATTTTTGCGAGCGTGCCAGAAAAAGCACCCGTTCGTCGGATCACCAAAGAGGCGATGGCCTATCTGAACAGGTACCTGGGCGAAGCCTCCCTTTTAAGCCTGCAAAGCGTGTTGCTGTTTCACTCCTTGCGCGACTACATGGACGACGCTTATCCGAAGTTTTATAAAGTGTACTTCGCCTTTCGCCACAAGCACCGCGGGGGAGCCGCAGCCCGGCCACCGCGAGACGAACATTGCACCACTTTGGCGATGCGCCATCTGGGCCGCGAGCTGGATGCCGAGCTTCTTGAGGTGATGTTCCCGAAATTCGACAGCGCTCAAGTGGCCGAGACGGCGGAACGCGTACGCGCGGCTCTGTTAAAGGGACTCAACGAGAACTCTTGGCTGTCGAGCTCCGCCCGCAAAGAGGCCATCGCTAAAATTCAGGGCGCCTCACTCAAGCTGATCAAGCCGGCCACAGAAGCCGATTGGGATTTTTTAGACTTGAAGACCCCAATGAGCGAGACCGACCATATATCGAATGTCAAAGCGGCCGAGCGCGCCGATGTGGAACGCACCCTCGAGAGGTTTAAAGCCAACCGCAACCGCAACAAATGGTGGATGAGTCCTCTCACCGTAAACGCCTACTACACGTCTGAGGACAATCAGTTTGTATTGCCGCAGGGAATTTTGCAGTACCCATTCTTTGACGCCAAAATGGACATGATCGAAAATCTCGGCGCCATGGGAATGGTCGTTGGCCACGAACTGGGTCACGGCATTGATGACGAGGGCTCAAAGTTTGATTCTACCGGAAAAAAGCGCCAATGGATGAAAGAGTCCGATCTTAAAGCCTTTAATGAACGGGGCAGCCGGTTAATCGCGCAGTTCAATAATGTGGGCCACAACGGCAAGCTCACTTTGGGCGAGAACATCGGCGACAGCGTCGGATTGTCGTCCGCCATCAACGCCGCATTTCCCAAACCCGAGGAAGCCAGCACAGACGACATCAAAAAGTTTTTCCACAGCTACGCCCGTCTTTGGTGCGGCGTGAGCTCGCCCGAAGCCAGAAAAATGCAGCTCAAAACGGCGCCTCACGCCACCCATGAAGCGCGAATCAACCAACAGGTCATTCACAAGGACCTCTTCTACAAGGCCTTTCAATGCAAAGAGGGCGACAAGATGTTCTTGAAGCCTGAGAATCGCGTTCAGGTTTGGTAGTTCCCGGCGGAATTGACTCGCCATTTTTTCAGTCTCAAAATGAGACGTGGCAAATTGTGTGGCTTAGTTACAGGCGTCTACTCCGTTCTCATGGTGAGACGTCTACGGGTGCACACGGCCGGAACGCATCTTGAAGTGTAAGCTCGACAGCAATGAGGTGATAATGACAGGGCGAATTCGTACCGTTACAGTTCTGGTTTGGTCGGCATGCATCTTACTATATGGCGCCGCGAGTTTCGGCGAGCGCACTGGAAGTGGCTTTCAAGGTGGCGCAAGCGGAGGACAGCAAGGGAGCTCTTCCCCCGTCAAAGATCCGGATCAGTTGCAAAATTACCCCGTGGTTCCTAAATTCAAAGAAAACTTCGACAAATGCACCGCCAAGGCCAACATGGGCAACGATTGTAAGTTCGAAGATCTGGGCATCATTGGTGACAAGGCCCACGCCGTGCGTCCATCTTGCCACAATGCGGGCGAGGCGATTGACGTCGGCTTTATCGAATGTGCAGGCCAAAAAATTCAGCCGAACGACCCTAAATATTTAGAGTTTGTAAAATGCTTCGCCGACGATACGAATGGTGAGATGAATAATATTTTTCATATCAAGGCCGGACAGAACACGATTCCGAAGTCCGATCATGTAAAGCATGTGCACATTCAGCTTAAAAATTGCAGAATGGTCACTGCGGCCGCCGCCGGCGGCGTTAAGGGGGGCTAACCATGAGATTCCTTACTGCCACACTTATGATTTTCGCCATTTCGATCAGCGTTGAAGCCGAGCAAACCAAGATTAAGGACATTCATAAAAGCTTCGAGAAAAAAATTGATGACCCAAAAGTCGGAAAAATCCGCCTCAAGTACAAATGGGCCGGCGAGCCCCAAGCCAAACCGGCCGATGTCACCGTCTTCTTAAAGTGCGTGGGCGCAAAAAAAGAAAAGCAGATCTATTACGACGACATCTGCCAAATCAACCACTATGAATACTCTGGCAAAATTCTGACCTTTCAGGTGCAAAAGGCCAGAGTCGACGACACCAGCAAAGTCTGGTGCGATCAATTTCTCGATGAAACACTTAAACTCGAAGAGATCTGCGCCAAAGAATTAAAATAGCCCTCAAAATGACACGAACCGAAAAGGTACCAGGTACCTTTTACGGTTCTTGCGCGATCACATCGCGCATGGCTTGCGCGATTTCGTGCATTTGCGGAACCGATGCTTCTTCCAGATTTGGATGTAGGCCAATTCCAGGGAGATTTTTGCCGGCCAAAACACGTGGCGGTGCATCCAGGTGATAAAACAACTCTTGCGTCACTCGGTACGACAAATGTTCGGCAAAGTTGGTGACCTCGGTGTCTTCGTTTACAAACAACACCTTGCAAGTCTTCTCAACCGAGTTCTTGATGGCCTGCCAGTCGTAGGGGTAGATCGAGCGCAAGTCGATCACTTCCACCGACATATTGTCTTTTAGCAATTCATCGGCGGCCTGATTGCACATCAACAAGTGCCGCCCCCAACTGACCACGGTCAGGTGCTCGCCCGCACGGGTGGTTTTGGCCTGCCCGATTGGAACCTTATAGGCTTCAAGCTTCGGCCATTTGGGCTTCCAATTTTTACGTTCGCCAATCGGCGCGTCGATCATATTTTTTAGCTCGCGTTGATCCTCGGGTTCACCAGGGATCAGGTCGTCACCGCGGACTCGCATTAAGGCCTTGGGCTTTAAATACAAAACCGGATTGGGATCTTCAACGGCCGTCAACATCAAGCCATAGGCATCGAGGGGATTGGACGGCATAACCACTTTCCAACCTGGTAGACGCGTGGCCCATGAATCAAACGAATGAGAGTGATACACCGATCCGCGAATGCCAGCTCCCACCGGCGTCATTACGGTCATCGGCATCGTGTAGTTGCCGTTTGAAACCCAATTGGTATTGCCCGCAATTTTAAGCAAGTCGATTGTATTAAAAATGTAATCGCAGAATTGAATCTCCGCCACGCAGCGCTCGCCCGTCATAGCGATGCCCATGGCCATGCCGATAATTCCACGCTCATCGAGTGGCGTGTTCCATGCTGTCTTTAAACCCTGAGTGGCCGTAAACACCCCACCCAGAGGAGCACCTACGTCTTGGCCAAAAATGTCGGTCACATTTAGATTTTCTTCGGAGTAATGAAGGGCCATCCGAATGGCCTGCGCCATGCTTGCCATTAGAATTTCCTCCAGTCGCCGTTTTCACCGTTGGCGTAATAGTTGTCCCACACCGACTCGGCGGTGGGCGCCGGCTCACCCCGCACCTGCTCTTGCGCCTGGCGGGCTTCATTTTCAAATTCCGCATAAAGTTGCTTGCTGTAGCTCTGATTGATGACGTCATTTTTTAACAGCATTTGCTCAAAATCTTTTAAGCAATCCCGCTCAGGAATAAAATTCGCGCCCGTGGCGCTCGAGTGACCATAGAGGCGAGAGACTCGGGCCTCGAGTAAAACCGGGCGCCGAGTTTTTCGAATATAACTCATTTCACTCTCTAAGGCCTTGTACGTCTCTACCGGGTCATTGCCGTCGATCACCAGCGTGCGCATATTAAAGGCCTTACCACGGTCCGCCACATTGGTTTCACCGTGTTGGTCTTTGTAATCGGTCGAAATGCCGACCAAATTGTTTTGCACCGTCATCAGCATTGGCAGCTCATTGCCCGGGCGAGTGGACCACACGAGCGCTGTGGCAAAGTCGCCCTCAGCCGAACCGGCATCACCGCCGGTGACGATTGTTAACCCGCGAGTTTTTAACCGTCTCTGCACGCGCGCGGTGCCGATGGCCATTCCGTATTGAACTTCAATGGGCGACGACACGGGTGTTACGTTCCATTGCGGAAAACAGTAGTGATTACAGAAGTTGCGGCCACCCGTGCTGGTGTCGGTAGCTCGATTCATAATTAAGCGTATCGAATCAATCATCGGCATACCGAGCGCGATCATAGTCGGAGTCGCTCGGTAGTGAAGGTGCATATAATCGTACTGTGGGCCCTGGCCCTTATGAACCAAAAGCCCGAGCGGAACACCAAACGCCTCTTCGCCTGGTCCGCCGATCCAGAAATAAGCTTCTCCGGCCTTGTAGATCTTGATCAGGCGCTCTTCAAGCACGCGACTCTTCACCATTAAAGAGTGAATGTGGCGAAGGATATCTTTACCCAGCGGTAATGATTTTTTGGGCTTCTTCTTATTGGCCATTTTTGACTTAACTGACACGTTCAGAGCCATGCGACAAATCCCCTGGGTATAAAGAAAGAGCCTTACTGACCAGGGGGGTCTTTGTCAATTATCAGTAGATTCGGTCGTTTGGGCATCGGGAGCGGCAGTTGTGGCGCTCGCGGCTGGCTTAGTTTTTGACCCAATCTTAATTGTGGGCGACTTCAGCTCCAGGGCCAAATCGGCGGCCAGGCTGACCGCCTCCACCACGTCGGCGCGCTTCAAATATTTCTTCTTGCGCTCTTCCCGTGACAGGCTGGCATTTTCGTCCTCTTCGTTTTCAGCGGCTGTCTTCTCGCCATCTTTCTTTTTCGGCTCTTTGTCTTTTAAGAGGTCACCGACGATCAGCATTTTGCCCTTTTTCTTACTTTTATCCAGATCCTCTTTGATCTTTTTAAAGTCTGCGGACGAGGCCACACGCGCGTCTGATTTTTCTTTTACTTTCTTAATCACATCTTTCGTCAAAGGCAGCCAAGCGCCTTTGCCCTCGGTCACGTAAGCCGTCGGAGACGTGAACTCTTTAATTTTCTTAGGCGGAAGTGAGTAGTCCAAAGTCTTTTCACCGATCTCGTCCACAGCGTAGGCCGAAGGGAAAGTGATATCCGCGTCGACCCCGCGATGCTGGGTGGACTCACCACCGGGTGTGAAGAACATGCCCACCGTGGTTTTTATGGCGCCTAAACCGGGGGGAAGGTACTCCACCGATTGCACGCTGCCTTTGCCAAAGGTGTGATCACCACCGACAACGACCGCGCGCTTATAATCCTGCAAGGTGCCCGAAACAATTTCTGACGCCGAAGCACTCACCCGCGAGGTCAACACGACAAGCGGACCGGTCCAGTCCACCATCGAGTCGGTGTCGCGCAGAGTTTCGTAATTCATATTGTCGAGTTCGGGTGTCACACGCTGACTCTGTTTAACCACATTGCCTGAACCAAAAAACAGACCCGCGATATCCACGGCATCGCGAAGGCTCCCGCCGCCGTTGTTCGATAGATCTAGCACAATCGCGTCCGCCTTGTTTTTGACCGCGTCGGCCAACAATTTTTTAGTGTCAGTGGCAGCGCTCGGCCCATTTTTTCGATTGTCGGCGTAGAAGGAGGGCAAGTTCAGCAAACCTACTTTGAGTTTCTGCCCATTCACTTCGCGATCCATATAAGTGATCGCGGCCGCCTCATCTTCGAGTTTAATTTTGTCGCGCACTAACGTGAGCTCAAAACGCTCCGGATCCTTAGCCGATTTGCGCAAGATCTTAAGGCGAACTTCCGAACCCTTAGGTCCGCGAATCAGCTTCACCACATCGCGAAGCTCCATCTCAATCACGTTCTGAAAGGCGGCCTCTTTACCTTGGCCAACGGCGATAATGCGATCTTTCGGCTTCAACTTTCCCGACGCATCCGCCGCGCCTCCGGGGATGAGTTGTTCGATCACGGTAAAACCATCCTGCGAACTCAAGGTCGCGCCTATACCTTCCAGCGACAAGCGCATTTGGATTTCGAAATCCTCCAAAGCGTCCGCCGAAAGATAGCTCGAGTGGGGATCTAAAGCGCGGGCAAAAGAGTCCAGATACGAGGCCAAAAGGTCTTCTTTTTTAAAGTCCTGAACGCGCTTCAAAGCCCGTTCGTAATTGCGCACGATCTGTTGCTTAGCCTCTTCAATCTTCATGTCGGTCGCCAGATAGCTGGCCACTTGGTACTGCATGTAGTTTTCATGAAACTTATTGGCTTCGGCCAGGGACTTCGGGCGCGGCCGATCCTGGGGATCGCGTTGAATTTGCACCTTGGGGTCGTATTTAAATTTGGCTCCAAGATATTTTTTAGCGTAGTTGACGCGCTCTTCGACACGCTTGACGAAAAGTTCGTTCGACTTATCAATTGCGGCACACTCTTTATTGCGAACCTTTTCGAAAATTCCCTCCATCATTTTCTCGATGTCTTTCACATCTTTATCGAGAAGGTAGAGCTTCGACCCGTCGAGGCGCTTAACGAACTGCTCAACCGTGCGTCCTTCGAGGTTTTTCGCCATCTTCGAATAATTGACATGTTTCTCAAGGTACTTGGCCTGCACCGGATAAAGGTGAACGCAGCCAAGTTCTAAACTGTTCGATCGGGTGAACTGAGCGTGGGCTCCCGAAACAGAGAAGGCCAACCACAATGAAACGAGAATTTTGCGCATATTATATTGTCCTTAGCTAAAAAAGGTCCGCATTCTATTCGGCAGTTTTCAGGGGCAAACTGACTCACAGACAGGATTTTCTCATTTTTGGACAGAATTTACTAGACCTCACATTTGTGAACGTCCGGCTGTTTTGCGTTATTCCTCAAACAGGGTCAATTGCGCCTCAGGTTGCAACAGCTGGTCTTCCACGTGATCCGAAAAGACCTCGTGTTTGATGGCCTGTTCGCCGTGGGTCTGGATGATAAAGAAAGACATTTCGGGATTTTCAGATTTCAATTCTTTCATCTCGCGGACGATCCATTCGATGTTGCGAGGATCATCGTCCGACATTCCAAAGCGATGATGGGGATTGTCACCGTATACTTTTTTTGCCTCCGCCACGGCGGCGCGCAGAGCCTTTTGCTTTAGATGCGGAATCGACTGACTATCCGGAAGCCCTAAATTCTTTTTCACGTCGGGGTGGCTCACCGGGTAAACCGCAAGGTAGTTCGGCTCGGCGGGCAAATGCCCCTCGTCAACCCACAACCGGATTCCCGACTTCATTGTTTTTGGATGATGCCCACGGGCCGTGATCAACGCCACCGGCCGCCCATTGTAGACCGCGTGATAAAAGCAGTTCCACGACGGCCCCTTCCAATGCAAATCGGGCGCGCCCAGGGCCGCCGCCAGGTCTTGCACAAACATTTGCTTTCGGCCCAGCAACTTCTCCAACCAAGAATGATCGCGATCGCGAAAATTGCGAAAAGATCCTGTCGGCTCATGCCTCATTTCGTAATCGGCAAAGGGGCCCGTTCGCCCGATGAACTGACTTTGTTGAGCAAACTCGCGGCTGCTGATCTGAATCTCGCTGCCGGTTTCGCGATGAAAAAGAAACATCGGCGTGGTTAAGAAAGCGACATTGTCGTCAAAATCGAAGAAGTAAAAACTGCGGCCGCCGCGGTCAAAATTGCGATCCGGCTCGCGGTTCCGATTCAACGGCAGTTCAAGTTGTGTGACCGATGGGCCTTGGGCCATTGCTCACCCCTATGACTGCCCAAATAATAGACTGCGGCGCGGCATGTCAAGGGGCGGCTGTTTTTACGGCTTTCTTTGTAACTACTTTGGGGGCTTTCGGCGTTTTGGGCACCGCGGTCTTAGCTTTTGCCGCAGGAGCGCCACTACGCTTGCCACCGCCCTTTTTACCACTGGCGAGCTTGTCGCGGATCAACGGTAGAACGGCGTCCAAAGTCAGTTCTTCGATCTTCATATCATCGGTGAGAGAGATATTTTTCGCGCCCACTTTTATATAAGGACCGTACTTTCCCGTGTGAACATGAACCGCCTCTTGGGTGTCGGGAAAAAGCCCGAGATCCTTGAGAGGAGCCGATCTGCCGCGCATACGTTTCGGCTGCGCAAACAACTCAAGCGCCCGCTTCAAATCCACGGCGAAAATATTTTCTGTTTTCGGAATTGAGCGATAGTCGCCCTCATGCACCACATAGGGGCCAAATCGGCCCAGACCTTTTTTAATATCCTTGCCCGAATCCGGGTGCGCGCCCAAAGTTTTTGGCAACTCCAAAAGCGACAACGCCTGATCGAGCTTAACGGTCTCGGGCGGGAGCGTTGCGGGAATCGCCATGCGCTTCAACTGGTCCGAGTCGTTGTCGCCAAGCTGCACATACGGACCATAACGGCCGGCCAAAACATAAACCGGCAATCCGGTTTTAGGATCTTTGCCAAGCGCATCGGTGCCATTAATTTTTTGATCGATCAGTTTGTTGGCCACTTCCGCGGTCATATCACCGGGAACTTGCGTCTCGGGAAGAGAGGCGCAAATTTCTTTGTCGCCCTCCTCACGGCACACATAGGCGCCGTACTTACCAATGCGAAAGCTCAGCTTTCCCAACCCCTCGAGTTCAATCGAGCGCGACTCGTCGGCGTTGATGGCCTTTTCTTGCTTGGCGATTTGTTCTTTTAAACCTTTGGCGCCAAAGTAAATCGAGTCGAGATACTTCACCAAATCCATCTCACCGCCGGCGATATCATCGAGCTTGCGCTCCATTTCGCTGGTGAACCCCAAATCGACAAAGTCAGGTAAATAGTTTTTTAATAACTTCGAAACCACCAACGCCGTGAACGTGGGCACAAGCGCATTGCCCACTTTTCGAACGTAACCACGATCTTGGATCGTGCCAATAATAGTGGCGTAGGTCGACGGTCGGCCAATGCCTTCTTTTTCCATCGTCTGCACCAAGCTCGCTTCCGTAAAGCGCGCCGGGGGCTTGGTTTCGTGTTCATTGCTCGTGATCTTCGAGCATTTCACTTTATCGCCGGTTTTTAGTTTCGGCAGGCGAATCTCTTTTTCGTCCTTTTCATCTTCTTCGATATCTTCAACGTAGGCTTTTAAGAATCCATGAAACTCAATGGTCAAACCGCTCGCCGAAAATACGGCATCGCCAACTTTAAATTTAACCGATACCTGTTTCTGCTCGGAGTTTTTCATTTGCGAAGCCACGGTGCGCTTCCAAATCAACTCATACAACTTAAGCAGACCGCCGCTCAATCCCGTCTCTTCCGGATTTTGAAAGGCGGTTCCGGCGGGCCGGATCGCTTCGTGCGCCTCTTGCGCGCCCTTTACTTTTTTGCCCGAATACTCGCGCGGCTCAGCCGGGAGATAATCTTTTCCGAACAACTTTTGAATGGCCTCACGCGACGCCGTGATGGCCTGGTTCGATAGGTTCGGAGAATCGGTACGCATATAAGTGATAAAACCGCGCTCATACAACTTTTGCGCGAGCTCCATAGTCTCGCGCGATGTGAATCCGAGCTTACGGTTGGATTCCTGTTGCAGAGTCGAAGTGATAAAAGGCGCCGCCGGCTTGCGCGACAGCGGTTTTTCTTCCACATCGTCGACAACCCAATCTTTACCTTTTAGCGTTTCAGTCCATTTTTTAGCTTCGTCTTCTTTAAGCCATACGGTCTGGCCTTTTTTATCTGGCGAGAGTTGGCCGGTTTCCGATTCAAAGTCTTTACCCATGGCGACGCGTTGGCCGTTTAGGGTGAACGAACGCGACTCAAACTCAACGCCGTCTTTTTCATTCTCAGCGGTCAGGCTCCAATATTTGGCGCGCTTAAAACGCAGGCGCTCATGCTCACGCTCCGAAATCAAACGCACCGCCACCGACTGCACGCGTCCGGCGGACAATCCGTAGGTCACTTTTTTCCACAGCAGGGGCGAGATCGAGTAACCCACCAAGCGATCCAGGATCCGGCGGGCTTCTTGCGCGCGGACCAAATGTTCATCGATCTTGCGGAACTTGTTCAAAGCGTCTTGAATGGCCTCTTTAGTGATCTCGTGAAAGACCATGCGCTTTACAGGAACGCGCGGTTTCAAAACTTCAATCAAATGCCACGAAATCGATTCCCCTTCGCGATCTTCGTCCGTCGCGAGAATCAGTTCCTCGGCCTCAGCCAATTTCTCTTTGAGAGTTTTAACGATTCGGGTCTTTGTCTTGGGCACACAATATATAGGAGTAAATTCGTCGTCGACGTTGACGCCGAGGTTGGCCCACTTCTCCTTTTTATATTTTTCCGGCACATCCTTCGCGCTTTGCGGAAGATCGCGCACGTGACCCATGCAAGATTCCACGGTGTACTCTTTACCGAGGAACTTTCGGATCGTCTTGGCTTTGGTCGGGGACTCTACGATAACTAATTTCTTACCTGTGGCTTTGGACATATGTTTTAAGGAATGGACTCATTGCGATTATCTTTCAACTGCTTTCTATTGACTCAATGCTTCTGTCTTGGGGTTGAGGAGTCCGCATGAAACCCCTTAAAGAGTTCCAGGATGCCTCCATTCGCGTGCTTTTCACCGACATCGACGGGACCCTAACCGACAATGGGCGCCTGCCATCGCGCAGTTACGAGCGAATCAGCCGACTTTCTGCCGCCGGAATTTTTGTAATTCCGGTCACTGGACGTCCGGCTGGGTGGTGCGAACTCATTGCCCGACTTTGGCCTGTGCATGGAGTGGTCGGCGAAAATGGTGCGTTCTATTTTCGATTTGATGGCACTAAGATGCGGCGCCATTTTGCGCGGGATCGCGAAGACCGCATCGAAGATCGCAAAAAATTGCGGCAGATTCAGAAAGAAATTCTCGGCAAAGTTCGCGGAGCGGCCGTCGCCTCCGATCAGTTTTGCCGGCTGTATGACCTCGCCATCGACTTTCGCGAAGACGTAAAACCGCTCGACGAAGACGATATCGCCAAGATCGTAAAAATTTTCCAGTCGCACGGAGCGCAAGCCAAAGTGTCTAATATTCATGTCAACGGTTGGTTCGGCCTGCACAACAAAGTCTCGACCGTGCGGGTCTACGCTGAAAAAGAATTGGGTTTTTCTGAGGCCGAGATGAAAGCGAGCTGCGCTTTCGTCGGCGACTCCCCCAACGATGAACCAATGTTTGAGTTTTTCCCGCACTCGTTCGCGGTCGCGAATATCAGTGAGTATTTAGATCGAATTGAAACCAAGCCGGCCTTCGTGACGGCGGGAGCGGAAGCGGAAGGCTTCTGTCAGCTTGCCGACCGGCTTTTGTCGCTGCAAAAGTGATTGGATTCGTAAACTAAACTGTACCCAACACGAATGGATTAAATCACATCTGAGGTTCATACGAATGTCAGCCGCCCGCGGGGCGATCCAAATAACGCTGCATTTTGGTCAGGCCCAAACTATTGATTGCCGCCCTTTGGTTGCATGGTCGGCATAAGAGCCTGAGGTTTTCTGCCTCATCGGAGCCACCCAAAGCCTTTGGCTGAATATGGTCGATTTGAAGCGCGTGAGTCGAGCCGCAGTTTCGGCACTGACTACCCGCCCGTTTCCACACCTGCCGACGCTCGCCTGCGGTGATGCGACGCTTAATGTCCGGCGCGGATGATTTCTCTGTACGCGTTTTCTCTGTTCGCTTTTGCTCTTTCGCCTTCTCGGCCGGATCTAGTTTCTGAATCGCCATGTCACAAAGCAAACTGATTGCCTCTGCCATACTCATATTAGGATGTGAGTGGGCGAGCAGCCCTTTGATCTTGCCGAGCTTTTCTTGCAGTTCATTGCTGGCGATAAATTTAATTTCTACATGAGTCTCAGTCACTGCTCGAAAGCGTTCGGGAGTTAATTGCGCCGGCTCAGAAGAATGAGCGATCACCACTTTCTCCGCCTCGCGCTTGGACTTGTTCTCGATCTTGGACAAAAAATCTAATTTCTCGCCTTTGCTAAAACCGCTACTACTCATGCTGGCCGACATTCTCTTACCTTCTTGGCGAAACAAAGTTTGCGCCATACTCAGATTGGTGAGCGTCAGCGAGCCATCTGCGATCTTGGCCTCAATCTCTGGCAATTCTTTTAAAAGTCGCATAGCTGAAATCCGGCGCGCCGCTTGATCTTCGGCATAGCCTAATTTTTTCGTCGCATAGTCAAAAATAGATTTGTAGCCAAGCTGAGAAAAGAGACGCCGCCTTTCGATCTCCCTGAAATGGTGCAAAACTTCGCCAAGCAGTTCGCGTTCGCGTCTCACCAAATTTTCTGTGTTTTCGAGCAGAACTTGATCTGACATATTTTTGAGATTCATTCTAACCCTCCCTTTGAATGCGTTCGCTGAATTCATATCATGGGTTTCAAAATCACATTTTTTCGAATTTCTAAAATGTAGCTGAAAATCATGCTGACTCTCCAAAAGATATTTAAAAGCACCACGACCGCATATGGAAGAGTCACGAGATCACCAGATCAAGCTTGGCGACGGAATCAAAAATAAGGCTCAAGCCCAATGGTAGGACCAACAATTCATCGTCAAATATTATTTATATTTACGTGGCGCAGAAGGAGCCCTGTTTCCGGCATAGCCCTCGAGAAGGCGCGATCGCGCCCGCTGAAGCGCGCACACGGCCGAACATTAAGGTTATTTTTTGATCTGTGTCAGCGCCGCAAACGGATTGTTAAACGGCTTGCGCTCGGGCCGAGGTTGCTGCGGCCGACCGCCACCACCATGCCCACCACCGTGATGAGGCTTCCCACCGCCGCCGCCGCCATGACCGCCGCCGCCCCGCTTATCACCGCGAGGCCCGCCGCCCTTGCCACCGCCGCCTTGCCCTTGCGGCCGATCGCCGCGTGGGCCGCGAGCCTGCTGCTGCTTAGGCGGGCGAGGTTCCGGCTTCGGTTTTTCTTCGAGCTTCAAAGATAAAGAAATCTGGCTCTTGTCGAGATCAACGGCCAAAACTTTCACCTGAATCTGATCGCCCGGAGAAACCACTTTGCGCGGATCATCCACAAACTGATGACTCAACTCGGAGATATGAACCAGTCCATCCTGATGAACGCCGATATCCACAAATGCACCAAAGTTAGTCACATTGGTCACGATGCCGGGGCAAATCATTCCGCCCTTAAGATCTTTCAGCTCATGGACGTCATCGCGATATTGAAAAACCTTAAACGGATCCCGCGGATCGCGACCAGGCTTCTCTAACTCGCGAATAATATCATCAAATGTAAACTCACCAATCAGCTTGGCCCATTTTTCTTTCAACGGTTTCAGCTTTTCGACATTGCCGCCCGTCAACGAAGTCAAAGGCGCTCCCGCCTCTTGCGCCATCTCGCGAACCGCCGAGTAGCGCTCCGGATGAATCCCCGTGCGATCTAAAATGGTCTTTCCGTCGGGTATCCGCAAGAATCCAGCGGCCTGCTCATAAGCCTTGGTCGAAAATTGCGGAACTTTTAAAAGCTCTTCGCGCTCTTTAAACAGTCCGATTTTTTTACGATGCTCAACCACATTTTTGGCGATCGCGGGACCAATTCCAGAAACATACTGCAACAGCGAAGTCGAAGCCGTATTCAAGTCGACCCCGACTTGGTTCACGCAAGATTCTACGACTTCATGCAGAGACTTCTTCAACCGGGTCTGATTCACATCGTGCTGGTATTGACCAACACCTATGGATTTTGGATCCAGCTTAACCAGCTCCGCCAAAGGATCCTGCAGCCGGCGCGCGATGGATATCGCTCCCCGCACCGTTAAATCCAAATCGGGGAACTCTTCGCGTGCGACTTCCGACGCCGAGTACACGCTGGCCCCCGACTCCGAAATCATAATCACCGGCACTTCAGCGCCGATCTCTTTCATCACGCCGCGAATAAACGTTTCTGCCTCGCGTCCGCCGGTGCCATTGCCCACGGCGACAGCGTCAATTTTTATTTTTTGTAAAGCCTCAGCAAAAAGCGCCTTGGCTTTCTCCTTAGCGTCATCGCCCTGAATATGAAGAACGGTATTTGAAACAAAACTGCCACTGCGATCGATCAATGCCACTTTGCAGCCAGTGCGCACACCGGGGTCAATACCCAGCACAACCTTCGGCCCAAATGGCGAGCCCATCAGCACATTGCGCACGTTCTCAGCAAAAACCAAAATGGCGTCCAGATCCGCACGCTCTTTAAGTTGCGAGTGCAATTCATTGCCGATCGACGGAATCACATGCACGGTCAGCGCCTGCTTGGCGCACGTTTTCATAAACTCGGTCGCCTGCGAATCTTTGGTGATCGCGACCTTTTCAAATTCCCGCTGCAATAACTCTTCGTCACACTCGATGGTGACTTTCAACTCACCCTCTTGCCAACCGCGACGCAGAGCTAAATAGCGGTGCGAGGCCCGACGCGAATCAAGACTTTTGATCGCCTCACTGAACTCCGCGTACATTTCAAATTTAGAATGAGCTTTAAACTCAGGGGTCCGCACCGACTTCAACTTGCCGCGCTGGTAAATTTCTTCACGCACACCGCTGCGCAAATTCATATCGTTCGACAGCTTCTCGACCAAAATATGTTGAGCGCCTCGCAACACTTCATCGTAGGTCGCGTAGCCCTTGGCGGCCGAGATAAACTCTTTGGCCTTCACTTCGAGAGTGGTCTCTTCCGAAACTTCTCCGTGACTCAAAGACCAAATCCAATCGGCCAATACAGCCAAACCAGCTTCGCGCGCCAAAGTGGCCTTTGATTTTTTCTTTTTCTTGAACGGACGGTAAATTTCTTCGATCTCGTTCAAGTCCCAGGACGTTTCGAGGGCCTTTTTCAGTTCAGGGCTCAGGTTCCCCTGCTTTTCGATTTCTTTAAGAACAAACTCCCGACGCTGCACGATCGTATTGTGATCTTCGAATGCTTCGAGAACGTTGCGGATTTGCACTTCATCCAAGTTGCCGGTTTTCTCTTTGCGGTAACGGGCCATAAATGGAACGGTCGCGCCCTCACCATGCAGGGCTAAGACCGCTTCAACGGACCGGCTCTGAACTCCAGGAACTCGTTTGGCGATGTAAGTTGTAATCGATGACATATGTGTTTTTATTTATGGCGGTACATGATCAGACCGTGGGTCGGATCATAGGGCGAAACGCCCACAGTAACCTTGTCACCCACGACAACTCGAATATTGAACCGGCGCATTTTGCCGCACAGTTTGGCCGAAATTTCGACGGCGTTTTCTAATTTGACCTTGTAGATTCCGCCGGCGGCGGCGTCCACAACTTGTCCTTCGAGCTGAGCGAGATCGTCTTTGGCCATATCTTCCTAGGCTTTGTAGTTGGAAATCAGATACTTTATGCCATCTTTAAACAGAACTTCCAAACGGTCATTGCGGTTGGCCAAAATGTAGCCCCACCCCAACACCTTATGGACAATGGCGGTTTTCTCTTCGAAAACGCCCTTCATATTGTAGGGCTTCGATTCAATCTGTTCGGCTTTCTTGAAAAGCGAATTCCACTTCTGCGCAAGGGCCGATGCCGCCTCTGAGGCGTTTACGGCCACCGAAATTTTGCGCGAGCGAGCTTTAGTCGCTTTAGGCGCCGGGGGTGTGGGAGCAACTGCGGCCGGGGTCGCGGTCGGGGCCGCCGGCACTGCCGGAGCCACTGTCTTTAGGGCCTGTTTGGCTTTGGCGATTTCTTTTGCGACAGGTTGCGCCTTCGCCGCTTTGGGCGCCGGCACGGCCTTTAGAGCCGCTTTAGCGGGCTTTGCTTTTACGGCTTTAACCGCCTTGGCTTTTTTAACAACAGCTTTCGATTTGGCCGGGCTCGCGGCCCGGGTCTTTTGCGGCATCAAGATCTCCATGTCAAAACCCCAGTTAGTACATCAATTTTCCTTGGAAGGCTAGGTCGGAATATGGGATGAAAGAGTGCAAGGTCTTGCTAAGAGTGGGGTTTTTTGATGCCGATTCAAGTCCGTGAAATAGTGGAAAATTTTCCTGAGCTCGTGCGTCTCGAACGAGGTTCGGCGGAACATGCGATTTCCGCTCTGCAGGATCCAAGCCTCGCGAAGCCCCAGGATCTAGTCTTTGCGGGGACCGAAGATCACCTGCAAAGCGCCTTGAAATGCCAAAGTGAAGCCTGGTTGGTCGATCAGAGTCTTTTGACCCAGGTTCCAGCCAAGGTGAAAGTCGTCTTAAGTTCAAAACAGGTGCAATTGGCCATGGCGTTAATCGGACGCAAGTACTTTGCGCAAACGCGCAATCGGCAAATTGTCGAGGGTCCGAAAGTCGCAAAGAGTGCGATTATTTCGGCATCAGTCCAAATGGGCAAAGACTGTATAGTTGGACCCGGCGCGGTAATCGGCGACCAATGCACCATTGGCGACCACACAATCATCGGCGCCAATGCGGTTATTGAAGCCAACTGCAAAATCGGCGCAAATTGCCACATTCATCCCCTTGTCTTTATCGGCCACTCCTGTGAGTTGGGTCAAAATGTCGAAATCCATCCCCACACCACCGTCGGCTCCGAGGGATTTGGTTACGCGCAAGACGCAAAGATCAATCACCACCGCATCACCCACTACGGCCGCGTCGTGATTGAAGACGACGTTCATATCGGCGCTGGTGTGCAAATTGACCGCGGCACCTTTCTCGACAGCCGAATCGGCTCTGGTACAAAAATCGATAATCATTGCCACTTTGGCCACAATATTATTATCGGCCGCAATACAATCGTTGTCGGCTCGGTGATTGTCGCCGGCTCAGTAAAGATTGGCAGCTACTGTGTGATCGGCGGCCGCACCACCATCGCCGGTCATCTTGAGATTTGTGACAAAGTTCAGATCGGGGGGATGTCGGGAATTACGAAATCGATCACTGAGCCCGGACAATATGCCGGATTCCCCATTCAAGATTTAAAGGCCGATATGCGTACACGGGCGTCGATTAAAAAACTTCCCGATCTCGTGCGGCAAATGCGGCAGGTCCTTAAGCACCTCGGCATCGGAGACGAAGCACAGCCATGAATCGATTTTACATCACCACCCCAATTTATTACGTCAATGACAAGCCGCACTTGGGTACGGCCTATTGCACCCTTACGGCTGATGTTCTGAGCCGCTTTCACAAACTGTTCGGCGAGGAAACGTATTTTTTAACCGGCACCGACGAACACGGTCAAAAAGTGCAGCAAGCCGCCGAGAAACGGGGGATGACTCCCCAACAGCATTCCGACGACATGGTTAAGAACTTTCAGGTCGCTTGGAAGGATTTGAACGTCGACTACTCGCAGTTTATCCGAACGACGTCCGACTTTCACAAAAAGGTAGTGCAAGAGTGTCTGCAAAAGCTTTGGGACAAGGGTGAAATTTACGAGGACACCTATGAAGGCTGGTATTCGGTATCTGAGGAAATCTTTTATACCGAAAAAGAACTGGTGAACGGCAAAAGTCCGACCGGAAAAGACGTTAGCAAAATCGCGGAAAAGAACTATTTTTTTAAGATGTCGAAGTATCAGCAAAAGCTGATCGACTATATCGAGGCCAACCCTAAGTTTATTCTTCCCGAGTTTCGTAAGAACGAGGTTTTGGGCTTTTTGCGCAAACCTTTAAATGACCTTTGCATCTCTCGACCCAAAGCCCGCCTGTCATGGGGTATCGAAATTCCATTCGCCAAGGATTATGTAACTTATGTGTGGTTCGATGCGCTCTTAAATTACGCGACCGGCGTGGGCTTAGATCAAGCGGGCCGCGAAGGCGAATGGACAAAATGGTGGAAAGAAGCCGGCCCGGTGCATTTAATCGGCAAAGATATTCTTACCACTCACGCGGTTTATTGGCCGACCATGCTGATGGCCTTAGATATTCCTCTGCCCAAGCATATTTTTGCACACGGTTGGATTTTGAATCGCGACAACGCGAAGATGAGTAAATCTGAGGGCTCGGTCGTGAGCCCACAAGATGCCGTGGGAATGATTGGATTGGACAATCTGCGCTATGTTCTCGTGCGCGACGTGCACCTGGGCAACGACGCACCTTTCGCATTGGATTTGGTCGAAAATAAAGTGAATTCCGAGCTGGCCAACAACCTGGGCAATTTGCTGTCGCGCTCGTCGAATCTGGTCGAAAAATTCTTCGGCGGAAAAAAACCGGCTTTGCTGGCGGATGATTTGACCTCGTCCGAGCTTAAAAAACAATGTTTGGCCCTACCCGCTTTGGTCAAAAAAGAAATCGAAGATTTCCGTCCCAGTTTCGCGCTGGAACATGTCATCGGCGTGTTAACCCTGGCGAACAAGTACATGGAAGAAAAAGCTCCATGGAAATTGGCGAAAGAAGATTTGCCCGCAGCCGGCCACGTACTCGCTGTGACTCTTGAAGTTCTGCGCGTCGCCGCGGTCTTATTGTCGCCGGTTATGCCGCAGAAATGCGACGAATTGCTTAAGCGTATTGGCAGTCCGCCCCGCGACTGGAACACCCTGTCCCAATGGCCATTGGTTCCCGCGGACGCGAATATGGTCAAGGGCGAGCCGTTATTTCCTCGCCTCGACTTTTCAAAAAATAACTAATTGCAGGCAGCGCTCACGCAGCCGTTCGGCATATACAGCGTGCACGCACGACCGCTGTTTTTATCTCTTAGGGTCGTGGATTCCGCGAGGTCCGTAACCAGTTCCACATGCGAGGTTTGGTTTTTAAGAGCTGCCTCTCTATAAGAGAAGAACATCTGCTTAAATGTGCGGAAAGCGGGCGAATCAGGATTCGCGCAGCGGGGAAGGCGATTCTCGAGATAACCCGTAATCGCATCCAAATAGACGTCATCGTAGAATCCACCGGTGGTATGAGCCATAGCGGGGACTGAGAGAAATAGAGCGGCAGTTAGAGAAATCAAATATTTCATAAAAACTCCTTGAAGCACCAGCTACCGCAGCGGCCACTCGAGGAGCAAAGACTAATTTTATTTACCGAAAAAGATTCATGTTAAGCGTTCGGATATGGGCCTTGAATCTGATAAACGCGGCCGTCCGGAGCCTTAAAGTAGATCATGGCCCAACCGGTCTCTTTATGAAATATGGGCGCGACGAATTTGACCTGGCGGGCATCGAGGTTGCTTACCGCTGCGGCCAAGTTGTCTACAGTCAGAGAGAGAATGGGGTTGGCAAAAAGATCGCGTGAAAAGCGATCGGGCTCCACCACGTCGACGGTGGCAGTGGGAGTTTTAAAGCGAGTGAAGCGGGCAATTTTGTTGTCGACATCGGGGGTCCCTTCGCCGACGACTTTTAAACCCAACAAATCACGCAAAAAGACGACCATGTCGTCATATTCCTCGTTTCCACAAGGGACCATTACGTTGACATTGCCGGTGACATTCACCTCATAAAGCTGCTTTTCTTTTTCGTCTTCAGACCTAAGATTGCGCCAAACCCGGTGGCGCAAAATCTTGTGGTAGTAAATCAGTCCGACCGCAGCGGCACCAATGTGCGCGCCATGACCGATGGGTGAGCCAACGTCTTCGCTAGACAACGGCATACCGAGCAAATCCAGCGCTAAGAAAAGCCCGGCGCCGTAAGCCGGCTTAAGCGGAATGTATTTGAACAGCCAGACGGTTTTATCTCGGTAAATCAAAGCCGCAAGCACCATAACAGCGGTCAACGGCGCCGTCGCTCCGTAAACTTCGGCATTGGGTTGATTCACAATCGGTGAGATCATCACGTGGTTCAAGCCGCCCACGATGCCGGCGACGAGAAAATATTCAAAAAAGAATTTGCTGCCCACAAGATCTTCGATCAGCAGTCCGATCGACACCAATCCGAGGGTAGAAATAAAAAGGTGCACAAAGTCCCGATGAAAAAATAAATTCGTCACCAGAGTCCAAAGTTGATAATCCGCAACGTGATTCCGACTCAGAACAAAATTTTCCTGCAGCCAGCCTTGCGTGCCCGGCCACGGCGGATAGTTCCAAAAATAATAAACACCGACATTCACCAGAACAATCAACGGAACGGCGAGATCGGTCATTTTGGTTTTTGCGGCCATATGTATATAAGCGTAAAGGCGATACTCTTCGCTGTCTATTTGCGATCAAAGTCCAGACTAGCGGATAGAGTAATGCAGGAAGCGGCATTCGATAGGGCCGTTCCACAGCGGCACGCGCCGCTCAGCTTTCAGGCGGAGACCTTTAATCGCCTCAGTATTCCCGCTCAAGATCCAGGCATTCCAGCCCTTATAGTTCTGTTTCATTGCCGCCGCGAAGTCGCTGAGAATCGCCTTCGCTCTCTCAGCATCTTCCAAACGTTCGCCATAAGGCGGATTCGTGATTAAAAGACCCGGTTCGGCGTCCACCACTGCCAGGTCTTTGACTCCGCGCTGTTGAAACGAAATCCACTTTTCTACACCAGCACGCTTCGCGTTTTCGCGTGCTTTTTGAATCACACTTCCGTCGCTGTCAAAGCCGAAGAATCTAGGCTTCTCCGGTGGCTCATCCCCACCCGATGACAACGAAAAATCGCCAGCCTTATAGTTTTTTAGTTTTTCAAACGCATACTCACGCTTCTTACGAACGGCAGACAAATTTGCCGCCATTAGCGCGGCCTCAATCAAAATCGTTCCAGAACCACAGAACGGATCGACAATCGCGGTTCCAGGCTTCCATCCGGCGATTTGCACAAGGCCCGCCGCCACATTCTCGCGCAACGGCGCTTCGCCCGCCGCCAGTCGGTAACCCCGATTCGACAACGATTCGCCGGTAAGATCGACGGCCAACGAGATTTTTGGTCCCACCACCCGGACAACGACTCTAAGGGCCGCCTCTTCCTCGGAGCCTACATCGGGCCGGGCGTTATTAAACTTCTTTCGAAACTGGTCGCAAACCGCGTCCTTAACCTTCATGGCCACAAATCGCTGATCGCGCAGTTTCACATGATCGCGCACTTTGGCCTCAACACGCAGCGACTGCTTAAGATCGATGTATTGGGTGAAATCGTGTTTGCGTAAAACCCCGAAATACAAATCTTCTTCATTGTACGCCGTAAAGTCGGCCACCGGCAGCAACACCCGTGTTGCGAGCCGAGTTTGCATATGCAAACGCTGAACTTCAGACCACGAACATTCGACTTGGACGCCGTCGGGTCTCGCTTTTACATTTTTAAACTTAAGCTCGGTGAGTTCAGCGGCTAAAGGTTCAATCAATCCGCGCGACGTTACCGCCAAAAATTGGGGCATTATTCTTCCATTGGGGGTGCGTGAGCTTCATCCTTGAGTTCTTGGTTATAGAGACTTTTGTAAACTTCCTTTTGAATACCGCGCGCATCAGTGCGTACGACAGCATCAGGAATAGCGGCTTGCACCTTAAGATCTTCTTCATCGGCTCCGCCCGGGTACAGCCGTTTCACCGGGGGGGTCACTAGGGCCGACGGATCGCGATCGACCTCAACATCGTTAGCCAAAGCCGAGGCTGAAACCAAAAATAATGCGATCACGGTCCATTTCATTTTTAAAACTCCCCGTTTTGCTTTACAGCATAGCACAAGATTTAAAAGGACTTCAAACGCCGATGGGCAGCCATGGGGATTTGCTTGCGAACCCACGCCAGTTTGTCTGCCGCCAACTCTACAAATTTAATCCCCGGTCCCTGGTCGTTATCGACAATGACACGGCCCCATGGGTCCACGGCCAGCGTGTGCCCGTAGGTCTTGCGAACCACTCCGCCCGAGGAATGGTGCTCCCCAGCCTGCGCTGGCGCCAAAACGTAGCATTGGCTTTCAATAGCACGAGCCCTTAAGAGCACGTGCCAATGGGCTTCTCCGGTCGGAACCAAGAAAGCGGACGGTATAAAGATAGCATCGACCTTCGATTGATAGTTGGCGAACAACTCAGCAAACCGCAGATCGTAACAAATGCTCAAACCAAATCGCCAGCCTTCGATCGACAAAATGGCTGGCTTCTCACCCGGGTAAAAATAGTCGCTCTCGCGAACGGGCGGCGCCCCATCAACTTCAACATCGAACAAATGAATTTTTGAATACGCCACTTCGCCTTGTGAACCCGGTTGCCAATAGATCGTAGCATTGACAGCCTTTGGACCATCCTTGCCCGCGGTGGGCGTCGTCAGCAAAATATGTATGTTTTTTTCTTCGGCCAAAGTGGCAATCTTTCGCGCCTCCGGGCCCTCGGGATCGAATAGTTCTAGCTTAGCTCCGGGCTGAAGCCGCATAAAATACGAGTTCTCGGGAAACACAATTAACCGTGCCCCGCCGTGAGCCGCCTCTGCGATCATTTGATGAATAGAGATTAAATTTTCGGCCACACTGTCGACCGACGTCATTTGCACTAAGGCGACAGTTAAATTTTTTGGAATCATTACTGGGAGGGCTTTTCTTCGGTGCTGGCGGTGATCCGTGTGGAGCTGATATCCCGGCACGCCCAATTGGATTTTTCGAGATTGGTTTTAATATTATTCAAAAAATTGTGACAGCTTTCTTGATTGCGACCCGAGCCCACAATCTTTTCAGCGCCCTGCTTAGAGTAATAGGTCGAACACATACCGTCGCCCTTTACGTGGACTCTAATGGTGCGAACATCTTTTTGATTCTTGCACATCCAGTAGGATTTATTCTCAACTTCCACGGTCTGTTCCGCAGCGCTGAAAATCGGAGCGAATAGAGCTAGTAAAAGAAGGCTCCTAATGATCAAAACCGGACTCCCTCACAAGATTACATCGACGCAATCTCGCACTATTATAATATAGGTATCGGCAAAATCTCAGTTAAGTGGAGACCTTTTTTGCAGACCCAGACTTAGATTTAGCCTTAGCTGTCTTAGGTTGAGACGCCGGGCCCTCCACAAGCTTTAAGTTCGAGTAGTGGATGTAACCTTCTTTTTTGAGAAGGCCTTCTTTTTTATCGAAGTGCGTTTGAACGCGGATACCTTGCACGCGAACGGCCATTTTGCCGGGGTTAATCTCCATGACTGTACCCTTTTTGCCTTTTTCGGCGCCCGCCACAACCTGAACGGTGGAACCTTTTTTGATCTTTAATTTCAATGCCATGGCTTACTCCGCCTTCTTCTTTTTGCCGCCCTGGCCGCGCAATTTGCGGAGCATGCGGGTTTTAAGGGTCAGAGCCCGTTTCGACAATTTGGACTCGGGCTGATTAAGAATAAATTTATCAAGGCTGCCCATATGATCGATTGAGCGGATTGTGGATGTGGCGATCTTGAGGTTCACCATCTGCCCGAGAAGCGTGCTAAATAGCCGCTTTTGCTGAACATTTGGGATTGCAACGGACTTAGTCTTAATATTCGAGTGGCTCACCAGATTTTTGACTTCCGGTGCTTTTCCAGTCAATTCACAACGAGGCATAACGTCTCCACAAAATAGATATGTATGTAGCAAAAGGGTTCTATAGAGGAAAAAGACACTTGTTGGCAACCTAAAACCGTAATATATCTACACGGCTTTACAGAGATATCAGGCGAAAAATAAAGGGAATAAAAATGGACAGATTTTCAGACCGTGGTGACAGAGGCGATAGAGGCGATAGAAACGACCGAGGCGACCGCAATGACCGAGGCCCCCGTGGTGGTGGCGACCGTGATATGGGCGGCGACGAAGGTGGCAATGAAAAAGGAATGCGGAAAAACTACCGCTCCAAATTTCGCCCGGACTATCCCGCAGATTTCAAATTTGACTATAAAGATCCCGTGACACTTGGCCGCTTTATTATGGAAGGCGGAAAAATCGTTCCGTCCCGCATTAGCAAATTGAGCTCGGCTCAGCAGAAGAATGTGGCGGCTGCGATTCGCAAGGCCCGTTCGTTAGCTTTGCTGCCAAATGGCACCGAAGCCTACGATACTTTTGAGCGTCCCGAGACTATTTCGCCTAAGCCTTTTTCGATCGAATAAGGTCAACAATCGTCGCGACAATTAAAAACGAAAAAACTGTTGTGGAGAGCCGGTGAAATACCGGCCCTTCTAATCCCCATATTTTCACATCTTCAAACGCCGCTGAATATTGATAGAAACGAAAAGCCATCATCGGTAGCGAAATCACAAAGACATGAATCAAAAGCGGATAAAGCGAAAAATACTTTCTGGTGTCCGGCGCCCGAACTAAACGCCACAACATAAAGAGCCCAAATCCGGCAAAATAACTTCCGGCCATTGCTCCGGCTAACAACCGGGAGTCAAAAATTCGAAATACGGCCCCGGCCCAAAAAATGGCGATTAACTCGAGCACCAAGAACAGCCAAAAATCTTTGCGATTCATATATATCTCACGGGTATCTCGCACAATTTTCAGAAAAAAGTGACATGTCCCAAACATGATTGCGGGCGGCGTCCTTAGCGCCAGGCAACTCTCGCATCATCTTTTCGCGAAAGCTGGCCCAGGCCGGTTCGCCATAGAAACTCACAATCTTACTCTTTAGATTACAGAACAGCGACATATCAGCTTTATCGAGCCATCCAAACTTGGCGTGATACGCTTCTGGCGCTTTTTCTCCCCAGGCGAATCGCACCAAGAGTTCAACCGTCTCCCATAGGGCCTTTTTATGCTCGGCCACTGAACCGGCCGCGCTGCCGCAGTCACCGGATACTGTGTTGAAGTCATTCAATAGCCTTTTCATTTCTAAAAAAAGCTCGTAGCAGCCTCCGGGATCGTTGGTCAGCTTGCAATGATTGCGCATGCGCTCGTATTTGGTTGTTAGAATCTTGGCCTGCTTGGGGTCACGGTAAAGAAAATGCTTTTGCGATTCTCGCAACACTTCAAGCTGCGAGTCGCACACGCTGTGAGGCGGATCACTGAGTACGACAAACAAAATCCCAGCGACGATCGCCACAAAGGCAATTAAATTGCGTGGGATTAGAGTTAACAGCCGGTCCATGCCTCAATGTCTCACGAATCCTCAGCGCCGAAAAGAAAAGAGCCGGTCTTTCAACCGGCTCTTTGTAAATTCAGATTTTAAAGAGATCGTTCTAGAAAGTCGCTTTGCCTTCAACCATTACGTGGAGGATAGCATCGGTCGACTTAGCTGTGGGCGCAGCGGGCTCGAAACGGTCGCCAGGCATAAAGTAGCCGAGGCGAAGTGTCGTTGCGAGGTTGCTGTCGTAGTGGTGAGTCGCCCATACGTCGATTTCATCACCCAATTTGCTGTTGCTCGCGTTCTGAGCGGCACCGGCAAGAGCTGCACCGTATGTGCCTGCAGTCATAGCGTCGCCTTCTTCAGTGAGCGAGAACATAGTGTACTGGATACCGACATCGGTTTTATCCTGCGGCTTCATCATCCAGCCGAGCTGCATGAAAGTCAGGTTGCCCCAACCGAGGATGTCCATTGCGCCAGCCGAGTTGTGCTTCTCAGTGAAGTAGCTGTCATAGGTCGCCAGCTCAGTGTCGGCCGCATTGTCATCACCCGAACTCTTGTGCCAACGGAAGTGAAAGCGGCTGTTCATAAAGTTAGCGGCGTTGTAGGCCAATTCAGCCTGCATCATGCTGCCTTTATAGTCGAACTCAGTCTTAGCACCACCCACGGCGATATTTTTGACCTTGCCGCCTTGAGCTTCCCACCAAGCTTTCAATTCGAAATCCGAGAACGCGAAGTGAGCCATCAAACCGTAGCGCATGACATCGAGACCATTGGTCGATCCCATGACATTGCCACCGCCGGCCGCAGCTGCTTGCTCAGCCGCATCGCCATTGTTTTTGAAAACGTGAGCGTTCAACGCTTTCATCCACTCGGGCATGTTCTTCAGGTCGAAGTTGATACCGTACATATTCTGTTCGGGATCGCCGCTGGCTGTGGTGCCAGTCAGATTGCGAACTTTGAAGAGCACGAAATCGAATTTACCGAATTCGGCTTCCCACATAGCGCGCAAACCTTCAAACGAGTACGGCAGAGTTTCCCAATCGTTGATACCGATCAGAGCGCCGTCAGCCACTTGATAGTTCATACGTCCGACGTTGAACTTTAGGTCATCCGAGCTCATCCATGTGGCATAAGCTTGGTTTACAGTTACGCCATCTTCAGCGTCTGTGGACGCGTCTTGCGCGGTGATCGCGCTAGCGTTTGTGTCCTGACCAAACGTGGAGTTATGGAGCAACGTCGCAGTTGCCGACACTTTCTCGTTGGCTTTGTAGTTCATGTTGATCTTAAAACGGCTCTCAGCAGTGGTTGAGCTGCTCAAAGTGTTTTCGTTACCGCCGGGATTTTGCATAAAGAACCAACGACCGCGGAATTCAGCGTTCGTTGAAAAATCCGACTTTGCTTTATCTTGTGCATGGGCTGTGGGCATAAATGCCACGAGCACCGCTGCAGCTAGTACTCTTCTCATTGCGAGACTCCTTTTGTTGTTTTCTTTGCTGTTTTCTAAAAACGTTTTTGTTTTCAAAGCCTACTCAGTTGTGTTCTGGGCCAAGGTCCGATCGTAGTTTTTGCTCTAGTGTCATTCACTAGAGCTAGTGCTAGACCGGTCTTGACCGCGGTCGTGTTTCAACGCAGTTAGCTAATCGTAAAAATCTATTGGAAAGAATTGCAATGAAAAATTACAAACTTCATACGCGCGCGTCAAAGCTTTGCGATCCGAAGTCTATTTTGGAATTGCAAAGCTTGCGTGTCACACACAACTTCGCACTCTGAGTGTGGACTTCTGTGCACATCCATAAAATGTGACTCGACCATGGTCGAGGGATAAGCTTTATTAGTGTTTCCGTGTCGGGGAGTAGCGCAGTCCGGTAGCGCATCTGCTTTGGGAGCAGAGGGTCGCAGGTTCGAATCCTGTCTCCCCGACCATTCATACAAAAAGGCCATTTTTCTTCTCCAAGCCCCCCAAGGGGCGCGGAATCAGAAAAACGGCCTTTTTCGTTTTCGGCGCCCACAGCAGCGGGCAACTCAAAATCGTAATTTTCAGGAATCGACGGCGCTTTGCGAATCGGGTTTGGATTTGTGTAGAGGGTAAGAGAAGGCCGCCCCCTTCCAGTGGAAAGGGGGGCTAAGGCGGGATTGAGATTGACGTGAAGATCAAGGAACGCTTCACCAGACTTTTCAAAACGGACGACCCCAAAGGGAATGAACGCTCGCATGACTCGCTTTTGTTCCAAATGGTGAAGCGTCGAAAAATGCTTCAGAGCCAGCCGCAGACACTCGTTGAGTTTCTGCCCCTTGAACGACTCACGGAAATTCGCCTCCTCTTGGCGCAAAGTCACCAAGGCTGCCTTGTGCTGGATAAGCTCAAGATCGGCTTGCTCCTTCTGTTTCAACAACGTTTGCACAACGGCGGCTAAGTCTTTACTGCCTTCGGCGGCGGCATCTCTGATCGTATCCGAAAAATTCACAGACACCCGTTCGAGCTTCGCAATCTCGGCATTCGTCCACTCCACTTGCTGTTGGATTTTGTGCAAGCCAAAGTCCTTGTGTTCCATCATGCGAGATAGAAGCCCCTGAAGCAGACCTTTTTGCTCGACATATTCAGTCAGGCGTTTGAGCACCAGAGTATCCAGTTGCTCAGACCCGATCCGCTTTCCGATCTTGCGGTTGTGATAGTACTTTTTCTTGCCTGTAAACTCGCCACCGTACCGACTCCCATTGGGCGCACGAAGTAACCCGGAAAGCATAAACTCGCTTTCCCGCGACCTATAGATGGCTTTGGTCGCCAATTCATCCACTTGCTTGAGAAGCGCGGGGTCGATTATATCGCCATGCACTTTGTGATGGTGATACTCCCAAGTGACGTAGCCTTCGGCGTCCTGTTTATCCTCATACTGCTTGAACGAGTCATAAAAACGGTTGAAGCCACGATACTTCGGATTAGTTAGGAGAGCCATCAACGTCTGTCGATCAAATGGTCTTCCGCCCCTCAGTTTCGGTTTGATGATCTTGCCATGCTCATCAACGCTCGGCTCGGTCCACCATAGTTTAGTCTTATAGCTCTGTTTCTTCTCGTTACAGTATTTGAGAGTTCCCTCACGGCTGCCACCGAGTTCACAGAACCGCTGCATAATATCGACCACGATCTTCAGTTCCTCACGATTGATCTCGTAGCGACCCTTTAGCTCGGGATGCTTGTCAAGACCGAGCGTCAGATTAGGCGAGGGATCTTTGCCGACCTTAACCATCGCCACGCGCTGCCTGCGCAGCACCTTTTCGGAAAGATCCTCTGAGTATTCACCGGCTCGGATGTTGTCGAGCTTGTAGCGCCAACGATCCCCCTGTTTTTGGAAATCGACCTTGCCGCCCTCGATGAAGAAAAGCTCCACGTTGTACTTTTTGATTTTCTCCATCAGTTCGAGATTGAAAATCTCGTCGCGGGAAAGGCGGTCGAGCTTTTCCACCACCAGAAAGTCAATCGCACCAAGCTCGATCATTTGAACGAGCTGCATCAGATCGCGGCGGCGGTGGTTGTGCTCGCGCTTGGCGCTCTTTTTGTCCTTTACCACCCGGATCACTTTATATTCAATGCCGGTTTCTGCCTTGATCCGCTTTTCCCAATCCTGGACCAAGGATTCCTGAATCTGAAAAGATCCGAATTGTGTGCGGCCACGTTCTACAGTGGACACACGGACAATGGCGAAGCCTTCGCGTACGGCCTTATTCCTCTTATGGAAATGGGCTGGATGGATTCGGTTCATAACTTACGCTCCCTTAGCCAGTTTTTTAGAAAGAACTTTGTAGATCAGATTTTCGAAAATCGTTTCTACAACCTGCATTTCTCTTCGGTACTGTTCCAAGTTTTTCGGTTTCACTTCTATTACGTTCACTTTCGTAATCCTACATTTCGCGAGCTTGGCGCGTTTCCTCTTTCGCCAATACCCTTGTGCTCGAACTTCCTTTAAGCACGTTTTGCACCTCGCCTCCATGCGTGCCCCCTTTTTGTAAAACTCGGAGAGGGGCTTTTCGACTCCGCACTTTGAGCATCGTTTTGGATGCCCGCCAGCCTCATTCGTGAGGCTCAATCAAAACAAAAAAATCTATGGTTCTTTTTCCTTTCCACGCTCAACGTAAAACTCGATCTTCCAACCAAGCTTCGCGCCAATTTGGATCAATTTGTCTATGGTGGTTCCCACTTTTCCGTTGCATACGTTCGTGAACTGAATCCGGTGCATATCAACCGTTTCGGCGGCTTTAGCTTTGTTGCCACCGAAACGGCTCTCAACCTCTTGATTCAACTCACTGAGAAGCCCAGCTCTAATTTCTTCAACGACTCGCTCTGATTTCCTCATCAGCTTCAACTATAGTAATAGATTTGTTACTATTCAAGTTATTCATCTTTTGCCGCGCTGTTGTCATTAACAGCGGGCCGGACTTTCCGTCGCGGGCCATTTAAGCCCAGGCTTCGCGCGGCTTCTTGAAGTGCGCGCCGCCTTGCCTCTGGATCTTCGATCCTCATGGCCTCCATAAGCCATTTACGCTCATTAAAATGAGCTTTACAGAGCGCATCCTTCCGCCTTTGAAAGTAACGGGCAAAGTAGTCGGCAACGATCCAGTTAATTAACCTGGAGGAGTTAACGCTGGTTTTACCATCAGCTCGCGCGGCCTCCAGCATTCGGTCGTGGGCGGCCTTGCCCGGACCAACGAGCACAATCCTTAGCTCGTCGTTCATCGTTCACTTTTCTTCTTCTTGGATTTCACCCACTCCGGCGCTCCGATGATCCGCGACTCGCAATGCGCCTGAACTAACTTGGTGCCCCGTACTTCCGTATCGAAGCACTCCGTTTCGATGTTAGGTGCGGCGATCCCATATTCTGATTCCATGCCGCTTGTTGGGCGTGACACATTGAACTTGTCCAAATTGAAAAGCGTTTCTTTTCTAATGCGGGCGTCGCGGTTTTCTATTCCATCATGGATGAAATACGCAGCGATCCCACCGACAGCGGCACCAATCAAAGCGCCACCAAGTTTTGCGTCCGATCCTGAACGATCCACAACAGGACCAAGCACCAAACCAGTAACAGCCCCAGCAGCAGCTCCTGCTACCAGAGACTGCTTCATGGATGCGCAACCCATCGCTCCACTCAATACAACTATCAACACAATCCTTACCAATTTCCCGATACGTCCTCCGTCATTATTCCCTCTAAATTCGTCCCAAAAATACAAATCCTCATAAGCTCCATACTCCTTTTAAAAATCCAATTTTAGGTTCCGTGATTCCAATAAGTTACAAAGTTAGGTCTCCTGCGCCGTCAGGAGACGCGCAGGGGACCCTTGTCAGCCCACCAAGGCGGCTTTTCACGAGAGGGAAATGGTGTCCCCTTTGAGATTCGTGAAAGTACATTTGCCACTCGATTGCAGTACATTTTCTAGCAATGCGTAGAAACATCGTGCGCGGCCTGAACCCATGACAGAGGATTCCGCGCGCGCCAACGTCTTTTGAATAGCAGCACTCTTGCAAACGTAAAAAAGGACCGGCGTGCTGGAATCCGAGTAGTAGCTGAGAAGCTTTCGAGCATATCTGTCGAAAGCCTTTTCACTTCTCTCAAATTCCAAGCCGACAACCGTAATTTTCCCGTTCTTCCTGACCTCTATGGCGGCGTCCGTGTTGTATTTCCTGAACGCCACCAAAGAATCTTGACCGGGAAAACCCTCGCACGCCTGAAGCATATTCTCCGTATAATAACCGGCCACTGACTGATATGATCGAAGCCGGCTTCTCACGTTCACGAGTTCCACGTCGTGCTCCACAGAATCACTCTTGCAAAAATCTTTGACGATCCGAAACGGGTAGCGCGCACGCACGATTTCAAGCGCCTTTGGCGTAATGGAATACGCAGGCAAGCTATTTGACCCAGCAAAGCTAACAATTCGCCGGTCTAAAAATCCATACCGAACGAGCTTTGCAAAGCGATCTGCTACGGTCTGTCTCGCCACATTCGGAAAAAACTCCGCGCGAATCTGCACAGATGACATGATCCGATTCTCAAAAATTCTCGTCAAAATTTCCTTGTCTCGCTCGACAAGGACAATCCGCCGTTGATCGCGATTCAACGACTATGCGGCCCCATCAAGTAAGTGCTCTTGTGCCTTGTCGGTTTTCGCAGTCTCCTTCTTTTCGTCCGTCACCATGCCTTGAAGACATTTTCGCTTGCCGGAGGAAAAGTCCGCCTGAATATCGAAAATCTCCCTCTCGATCATGGACTCGGATAAAAATGGCGTTTGCACTTCTATAAAATCATTCCCGCAGTTCCAAATGGCGCGCCCTTTGATGTCGGGCAACTCGTAAGCCATCTTATTGCCAAGTACAGTGTTTGAGCCCTGGAGAGTTCCCACGCGAAAACAAACGCGACCCCCGATGTTCTCCTGAACGTCCGTCTCAATGGTCTTAGTCGTCACTTTTTGCGTGGCCGCAATCAAGTGAATGCCGGCAGCACGCCCGAGCTTCGTAATTTCATCCGTCAACTCGCGGGCGAGATTGGTCGCCTCTTTCGCGCTCCGATCTCCGCTCTTTTTCTTATAGAGCACCGAAGCCTCGTCCACGCCGACCACGATCAAATCCTTTTTGTCACGAACCGGATCAATGAGCTTGCGCCCAGTTCTCTCCAAAAACTGAAACCGCGCCGTCATCTCCGTCACCACAGCTTGAAGCAGTTTTACAGCTTCGTCCGCATCCTTGGCGATTCGCACATTCGGCAGCCTGCTATAAGCCTTCACTTCAACACCTAACTTCAGATCGAGTAGGTAGAGCTGAATATGCGGCGATGTTCTCATCAGGCTAATCAAGGTCTGATTGAAAAAAACGCTTTTCCCGTTTCCCGATGTGCCCGCGATCAAAAGATGCGGCAGCGAGCGAATGGGTTGAGCGATCACGCCACTCAAAGATTCCCCAATGAGAAAGGAATGAGGCTCCGTAAGCAGCGAGAGACAATCTTTGTAGCTCACAATAGTCGGCAGTTCCTTCTCAGCGAGCAAGATCTCCACCATTTTCCGGCTTTTGGGTGAGATACGGATTTCCTCGACAATGGCGCCAAAACAAGACTCTAAATCCGATTTCTTGCTCTGGTATTGGTCAAGCCCGATCCCTTGGCTGGAAATCGAGATCTTCTTCTTAAACGGGGCAGGCCCTTCCACATCGACCACCTTGGGCTCACTCCCAGTCGCCGATTTCAGTCCGATATGCTTCAATTCCTTCTGATAACGTACAATCTTAAAATAGTGCGAGAACCCGAGCATAACCCCGAGTGGGACAATCAAAAGTGCGGCTAGCATCATAAACTGCATTGGCTGCGGCACATGAAGCACCAAAAACCGCACCACGCCTTCAGAAAACACCGAAGGAAAGGCCCAATGCAGAAATGAGAGGTATGCCCAATTCCAGTACACCAAAGCAAACGGCAACGCGATCAAGATCACCAGAAACAAGAATCCTTCTACCTTTTTAAATAGCGTCCGGCTAAATCCGTGCCAGCAGATTTTGCCGATCCCGAGCGTAACCTTGCAGAGGGTAATGACGAATTTTTCAAGATTCTTTCCACTACCTGAACTCCTCTTCGTAGCCGTTGTCATTGTTCAACGTAGGCTTTAGTGAGGCTTACGATCAGATCCGTGCCCGCGTCCACGGTCACATACTCTTGCTCATTGCCGATAGCCTCAGCCTGCCTTTGGGCTTCCGTTTTTGCGACCTGCGAGACACCATGATAAAGAGCGTTCTTCATCGTGGCCTTCGGCGTGACCGCACCAGATTGGAGAGCACTGCCGCCGAGTGATTCCTTCTCGGTCAAAACGTCACTCATCCCGGCCACCATCGTAAGACCTAGGGCTGATGCGATTTTCACATCCGCGTTGCCATGAAAACGGCCCACGACACCCGGCGAATAATCACCGGAACTCAAAGCTTGCGCCTCAAGCGAAAATTCCTCGCCACTTGGGAAAATTCCCTTACTGAATTTCACAAAAACCTTCTTTCCTTTACCGCCGTAGCTGACGTGCCCGAAAAGGATAGACTGCTTCGGGATCTCGCCTCCACCTTGAAAGCGGCCGCCGTAGGGCAGGAGAACCTTCACCAGTTGTTCCGCCTGACGGGTATCAATCGTGGTGAGAGTTTTACCAATGAGATTTGTTCCCATTGGAATTGTTCTCGCCGCATCAAACGCGCCCTCACTGACAAGCACTTGTTTGGCCCGGTAGTTGACTTTCATTCCCGCGCCACCGCTAGGCCTTTGCCGAGCCCCTCCGGTGCCGCGGCCTTCCGAGTTCTTGAGCAAACTTCCCACCTTGCTATCCGTAGCAGGAGGGGTAGGCCGCGCGTCGTCACTTAATGAAAGCGGCTTGTCGGTTTTCCCGAAAAAGCTCGCATCATCTTGACTGCCCAAGAACAGAGTCACGCACACCCCAGTCAAAACTATCGAAGCTGCACACAACATGACTCGTGTTCTTCGAAGAATTTCTTTCCCGCCATCCTTAACGAGAAAGAAATTTCGAACACGAGCTTTAAACTTATCCAGGCGTAAAACCTGTTTGATTTTACTCATAGGAATTTGCGGCCCAAGATTACTTGGCCAGAGTCGTTACCACTTTTCCCTTCAACCGTGAAATCCGCCTTTTTATCGAGTTTAAGAACGATCCGCACCTTGGATTTTTCTTTAGGCTTCAAGCGTTCCTTCTCCGTAACCATGTCTTGCTTATCTAGCACTTTACTTCGGCGGGCAGCGCGGAGAGTGAACCCTGAAATAATGAATTCCGTCTTTCCGATATTTTCTAGCGTTCCGTCGATCAGATGAAGACCGCCTTGAGTCTTCACTTTCTCAATCGTAACCATCAGAGCTTCTCCAACCTTAAATGAAAGACCTGGACTGCTTTCCTTAGCTGGTGAAGCTGACTCTTCCGACGGCACCCTTTCAACGTCAGGCTTCCAGCGCACAAACACTAAATCATCATAGCGCTCTCCTGGCGTGAGAATAAACCCATAGGTGCGCCTTTCCGTATAAACGAAAAGGTTTGTCGAAACGCCGCCTAGGGGCTGAATCGCCAAATCGTTCTCGATAAACTCCAAGCCGTAGTAGTTTTGATTTCCAACTACCACTTTCCTGGGCTTATCGGAAAAACGCAGAACCGTGGATTTTCCAAGCCGTACATAAATCGGCGCCATCGAGTCGTTATTGACTCCGATGGTCCGCACTGTGCCCGCGAGCGCCCCTTTACCGAGCAAAAGGGTCAGGACCAGAATCAGTCCTCTAATTCTTCGATCCCTCGTGCTCGATGATGCCATTCACATAAAGGCCCATCGGGTTCCAACGTGTGGAACCCCCGCGGATAATGTTAAAGGCCATTTGCGATGGAATCACAATGGAAACACCGTTGATCTTTAGCACTTTGTCGAAAGATGCGATCACTTCATTCGGAGTGACGTTGACAGTGACACTCACAATTTCTTGAGAGAGCGTTTTTCCTTTGAAGTCCTTTTCCACCTTCCGCGAGAGCTCAAGCCGTATGCGCTCCAAAAGGCCCGAGGTCACGAGTGGCGAAACCTGCCGGAGGATCACCTCCGGCACGAGTTGATCCCAGGTAAAAAGCTGCTCCAAAAATTCCCGCACAAATTTCTCAACATCCTTTTCCGTAATGGAATCGGATTTTCGCTCGGTTTGGCGGTAGTGTTTTTTCTCGCCATCCATCAGAATCACGAGCGGCGACTGAAAACTCATCGCCACGATCACAGCAATTAAGACTGCCACTACTCCACCGGTCACAAAATTTATGGTGCGGTGGAGGTGGAGTACCTGGTTCAGTGCAAGCCACTGGTCAACGGGCTTTCTTTCCTCATTTTTTACTTCGATCGGATCTCCTAACTTTGTGGGTATGCCCACCGTAATCTGTCCTTGTTTCCAGTCCTAAATCCTTCCATTGTTCTTTCATTTTGCTGGCCCTCATCGTCACGGGCGTCATACGGGCCCGCATCTTATCGAGTTTTGCGCCAGTCCAGTTCTGCACCGGAAGACTGAGAAACTTCCCAGCTTCAACGCCTTTCATGGCAAGGCTCTTGCCAGCCGCGAGGGCAGCCCCTTTAATTGCCGCACCCGCCGCCATCGTCGGCACCGCCGCAAGAGCAGTTGCTGCCCCTTGAAGTCCGTCGTTCAAGAGGGACTTTGTGGCAAACGGTATAAAGAGCATCGAAACCCCTATGCAAAGGTTGACGATGATCGACATCAAATAATCTTCCATTCCGGTCACTTGAGGATTCATAGCGAGCTTTAAGAGTAAAACGCCTAGAATCGAGTAGAGAATCTTCCAAGTCACAACCTGGATTAAGCCAGAGTAAAGGCTTTTCGTTACATAGGCCGTGCCGTTTGAAACATACATCAAAATCATGAGCGGCGAGCAGATGTAGAGCACCGTCCAAACGTAATGAATCATCGCGGTGGCGACGAAAAATCCGATGTACGCAATAATATAAGCCGCTATGCTAAAAAAATAAATCGCGGTGTCTCTTAAGCTGAACCAATCTCCGGACGAGCCGTTGTAGTTCGGCCCTAGATTTTTCAGCACATCCCAGAGCTTTTGAATCCCATCTATCCGATCCGTGATACCATCGCCCACCAATGCAATCGCGTTGATGACGTAATCAAACGAGTAAAGCATGAGAATCGAAATCACGACCCGCCGACAAATCTCTCTTACATTTGGCGGTCCCTCTTTGAAAAACTCCAGGATTATCAGAAGAACAACAAACGGGACGAGCAAAGTCCAATACACATCAATCAGCTCGCCGCGGAGTTGTTTTCCCACTTCGGGGAGGTAGTCAAACACTAGAACTTAACAAGTCCCATTTCTGACTTGAAACCCTGAAAGCTTTTTCCAAAATCCTGGTTGAGTTTCTGGAAATTGCCGACGCTGTCCTTGCCGGATTTGTTGTGCATCGCGAACTGCTCACTTTGCATTTTAAGCATCTGGGTGTTGAGGCGGATCAACTGCGAAAGACTTCGCAGAATCTGTGCGCTCGTTTCGGCCTGCATTCGCGCGGCTCCCTTTGGAGAGGCCTCGCGGCTTTGAGCCGCGATCAGAATCGAATTTTCTTCCTGCTTCTCCGAATACTCTTTAAACGAAGTAATCATGCGTAGGCTCTCTGCAATTGTTTGATCGTGCAGGGCCTGCATGGTGGCCTCCTTACTCTTAGGGATTTTCCCATAAACGTCGGTAATGGCTTGAATCGCACCCTGAAACTCTCGCAGATCAGCGAGGATTTTTTCATCCTTCACCGGAAACGACTGCAAAAGGCCAATGGAGTTCTCGATCCCTGAGTTAAGGTTCCGCAAAAATTCCGCCTGGTCGCGGCCCTGACCGATAATCTCTTTCAGTTGATAATACTGCTTGATACTTTCGGCTAAAATCTGCATCAACACGGCCAGTAGGGTAAAGGATTGGCGCCTTATCTCGTAGACTTGGTATCCTGTTGCTCCGC
>CAYVRZ010000008.1:0-129842 GCA_964453895.1 uncultured Pseudobdellovibrionaceae bacterium
ACCGGTGCCTTTATCATCGGCTTTTCGTCCATTCTCACAGTTACGATAAAATTAAGACCGGTGAGAATGGACGAAAAGCCGATGATAAAGGCACCGGTCACCATCCAAATGGTGCCGTTTTGTGTGGTGATTGAATAGGGAGTATAAAACGTCCAACCCGTGTCGGCGCCATGATAAATCAGCGACACAAAGGCGATGGCGGCGCCAATCATCAAACAATACCAGCTCATTAAATTTACGCGGGGGAAGGCCACATCTTTCGCACCGAGCATGATCGGCATAATGAAGTTGCCTAGAAACGCGGGGATCCCCGGAATGATCACCATAAACACCATAATGGCGCCATGAAATGTCATCGCCCGATTGTACATGTTGGGGCCCATCATCTGTTGCCCAGGAGCAAAAAGCTCGTAGCGAATCAACATGGCGAAGGCGCCGCCGATGGCGAAGAAGATCATCACCGAAATCATGTAGAGGATACCGATGCGTTTGTGGTCCAGCGTGGTCAGCCAGGACCAGATTCCCGATTTCTCATTTAAGTAATTCACACCTGGAGCGCTTGCCATTTTCTACTTCCTCTTACTTCACAGTTTTCAAAAATTCGATAATGCCCATAATCTCGGCCTCATCCAATTGGCCAGCATAGGTCTGCATAATCCCCGGGTTATAGCCTTTTACAATTTTCGCATTGGGATTCATCAGAGATTCACGAATGTAATTCTCGTCGACCAGAGCCGTGCCGTTTACTAGCTGCTCAGTTTTGCCAAACACCTTGTAGAAAGTCGGACCCGGTTTCTGTTTGTCCATCGCTGAGTCGGTCAATCCATGACAGGCAATACAGACGGTCGAGTAAATTTTTTGTCCGATTTGAGCAGGTGCCATGCCTTTGTACGGCTCCGAACCCAGCCACTCATCAAACTTTTCGCGCGACACAACGTTAACCTTCGCCAACATTCCCGAATGGTCGTCGCCACAATATTCAGCGCAAAACACATTGTACGAACCTTCATGCGTGGCATTGAACCAAAGGGCGGTGTAGCGGCCAGGAACCACGTCTTGTTTATTGCGAAAAGCGGGCACAAAAAAGCTGTGAAGTACGTCGGTCGACGTCATCAATAATTTTACGTCTTGGTTAACCGGAACGGTGAATGCATCCACCGATTTGCGACCGTTTTTATACGTGAAAGTCCAGTTCCACTTCTGCGCGGTCACCGCAACTTCAAGCGCATTCTCGGGCATACTGCGAAGTTGGTGATAAACGATCCAGCCCCAAACAAATACGACCATAAAGATCACAAAGGGAATAAAGCTCCACAAAAATTCGAGCGCCGTATTGTGTGATATGTAGGCGGTCTTTTCACCTTCGGCCTTGCGCCGGTACTGAATGGCGAACCAAATCAATCCGCCGATCACCAAAACACATGAGATAAAACTCGCGAGCAACAGAAACGCATACAGCGAGTCCACGCCTTCAGCGACCTTGGTCGCAGCGAAGGGCATAAAATGGCTAGTCGTGGAAGGTGCGGACGACATGAAGCTTATCTCCTTTGTTCACGCCACCACACTGGCAGCAGGAATACGGCGAGCAAGAGAACCGTTAACACGGCTCCGATTTGCATCAGGTTCCAGGCATACAGTGTGTACTTATTTTTAGTGGGATCAAACTTAAAACAAAACATCAAAACCTGCTCGATGGCGCTGCCGATTTTGCCATTCGAGGCTTCGAGCAAACTGAGCTTTACAGTATTGGTGTCGGGCTGGATGCCGTGCAGGTAGCGCGAGATTTTACCCTCGGGCGTAAGGACGTAAGCGACGGCAGCATGAGAGAACTGCTTTTTGTCTTCGAGCCACTTAAATTTGAAACCCAATTGGTTGGCCAGCTTCTGCACGTTTTCTTGGCTGCCCGTTAAAAAATGCCAACCGTTTTGGCTTTGCACACGCCCGTAGGCCGACAAATAATTATGTTTCTTAAGTTTGGCGAGTTCGGGAGTTTCGGTGTGATCCATGCTGACCGCGACTACGTCGAACTTTTCGCCGGCCGACCATTTCAAGGTTTTTAAAATCTCAGTTAATCCGTTCAAATGGTAATTACACAGGCTCGGGCAGTTATAATAAACCATCGCCATCAAAACCGGACGGCCTTTATGAAAGTAATGAGCGAGGGGGACCTCAGTGCCGTCTTCACTTTTGAACTGAAGAGACAAATCTAAAGACGAACCCAAACGCTCTTCAACACCGACCGAGACCAACTCATCGGGCAATTCATGACCGGTTACATTCACCTCTTTGGGATTGTATCCGTGCGCACTCAAGCTGAATATCGTGGCCGCAAGCAGCGGCAAAAGTCTGAACATTGTCGTCCTATTTCGCCGTCTTCGCGAAGGCTTCCAATTTCGCGGCGTCGTCGTTCGGTTTGTCTTTTGTGATCGAGCGAATGAACTGCACCAAACCCCAGCGATCTTTAACCGGTAAATGCCCAAACGGAGCCATGCTTCCGCCCGGTACGCCTGTTTGCAAAGTTTTAAATAAACTGATCGAGTCGCCGCCTTGTTTCCATCCGCCTTCGATGAGATTGCGCGCTTTTGGAACTAAACTCATTCCGGCGGGTCCATCTCCGGCCCCTTTGGGCCCGTGACAGGCGGCGCAGACGTTGGCGAAAATCTTCGCGCCGTGAATGGCCATGTCTTCGGATTCAACCCATGGATTATCGATTTTGCTAACATCCACCACTTTGGCGGCAGGAGCGCCGGCAATTGTTTGCTCAACTGCTTTTGGCGATACCTCTTTTAAGTCAACTCCGGGATGGATCATAACGACGTAAACAAAGAAACCGAGAGAAAAAACCATCGAGAAAAGGAAGGCGTAGAAACCACCGGTGTTGTAGCTGTCATTCTGCATACGCTGATTACCCTGCTAAATTTTTGATCTGGACGAAACGTAACACTGATTTCTACGACGAGTCACGTCCCTAGATTCACTTGGTTTTCACAAATTAGTGACGCTTAGCATCTTTCTCATTTTGAGACTGAGCCTTAACCTCTCGGCGTGAATGGTTTATTAATATATAGAGAGAGCATGGGGAACTTGTCGGAGAACTTATCTATGTGGAAAAAACTGTGGGTTATGTTTGCTGTCCTAACTGCCGTTGGGTGCACATCCTTTTCAAAAACCATGGATGAAATAAAGGTTGGGATGGATAAGGACGAAGTTTTAAATCGATTAGGCAGCCCCAAGCGCACCTTTCGTGAGAACAGCTTGGATTATTGGACTTACCTCTATTACCAAGACAATAAGGAATGGCGCCGAGACGTAGTTTTTGAAAATAGTAAGGTCATCCGGGTCACGCGCGCCTCATTGGCCCATAAATCGGCCTTTCAACTCCAGCTCGAGAATAGCAATAGCCCCGAGGAATTCGAGGCCGCAGTGCGCGCCCAGCAGAAGAAGAACTCAAACTTTAAATATATCGACGGACTACCGGCCGAGGCTCCCGAGAAGCAGCCATGAAATGGCCGGCCTTTTTGGCCCAGCTCGAAGGCCGCAAGTCTGTCACCCTGGTGGGCCCATTGTATGGCACACCGCACGCACCTTCTGAGCCCACCGTTTATGTGGACGGAGGGGCCAAGTTTAAATCTGCAGCCAAGTTCTCGCAGCCAACCATTACTTTAGGAGATGGCGACTCAGGCGGCCCTATGGACGAGGTTCTGCCCGTCGAAAAGGACTATTCCGACCTCGCTTTTGTGCTCCGAGAGTTGCCCAAACATATTGTGGAACTAAGCCTTTATGGATTTCTGGGTGGGCGGCGCGATCATGAGTTGGCGAATTTCGGCGAGGTTCACCAGTTTTTGCGGGCCCGGGGCCAGGCCCGCGCCGATCTATTTGGAACTTCGACCTCGATCACCGGATTTTGTGGTGCTTTGGAGATTGATATCCACGGTCTATTTTCATTGTTGGCCTTTGAGGCCTCTTCGGTTCTGCTGCAGGGTGAGTGCAAATACAAATTGGACGGTACGGTGGTATTGGACCGGGTTTCCAGTCACGGCTTAAGCAACGAGGGCGCCGGCTTGGTTTTGCTGCAGTCGGCAAAGCCGGTTTTTATCTTTCGAGGCGAAGCCTCTTAGGTTTTTCGTCTTGTCCCGCGGGCACTTCGGGCTTGGCCTGGGTCCGCTGTTCTTCTTCTTCAAGAAAAGGGGCGTATTTTTTATCGATCACCTTTTTGGTGCGGGTTAAAAGCTCATCGAGCCCGGCCGCGCCTTCCATCTCTTCAACCGTGCGCTTGCTTTGCGTTTGATAGCGACGCTCCAGCTGTTCGCCTTGATTCGGATAGCGCAATTTTAAATCCATCTTGATGCGGTTGTAGGCTTCGATGTCTTTGTTCATTTCGTTGGTGATGGTGATTAGCTCTTTGATGTGGACTTGTTTTTCGGCCGGGGTTTTGGCCAAGGCCTTGTGATTGACCACTTCGCTGAATTTTCTTTTCTGCTCTTCGATGCGATTGGTGAGTGAGGTAAGGCGACCGCTCTTCTCGATAAACTCTTTGGTGTCTTTGGGCAGTGGTGCGGCGTCGGCGGGTTTTTCTTCCCCGCCGCCAGCCGCAAAGACGGGCGATGAGATTAGAAGGAAAAGGCTAAGGCTGAGTGATCGCATGTTGCTCCCAGCGGATTTGCAGCGGCAAATTGCGCAAGCGGTTGATCAAAATAAATGCTTTACCCGGCGAAACGTTTTCGATTTTCACAAAACCTTGGCGAATATTGCGCAAGATCTGCTCGATATCCCACATAAACTTGCGGTCGGTCAGCGCCTCGCGAAAAGCTTCGCGCACGTCGGCCGTGTCTATGCCGTGAATTAAGAGTGTGTACCTAAGTGGACCTTCGCGCCCGCCCGAGTCTTCGGAGTTGGCGAATGCGGCGAGGTCCGACAGGTTGGGTGAATCGCTCGGGCCACCGGGGGTTCTATAGACCGGCGGAGCATCGGCGGCCTCTTGGGAGTCGCTTCCATCAAATGCGTTTTCGAGTGGTGGTGGTTCAGTGGCGACTTCAGCGACCGGCTCCGGTTCGGCTGGTGGTGCGGCTTCTGCCTCATCGAGGTTAAAATCACCTTCCGGCGGCGGAACTTCAGCATCCATGTCGTCGGCGAACTGCTGCGGCGGCAACATTTGCGGAGCTTGTGAAATCGATTCCATGGGCGGAGTCTCGTCGCCCGAGGAGACTTGCACGCTGCCATCAATGCCAACAATCAACTGCGCATTGCACTTTGCACACTCAACTAAGCCAAAATCTTCAACAACGCGCGCGTTGCACACCGGACAATTGCCCATGCCTGAATGTTAGCTATGAGTTCGCCGGAAATCTAGGCCGGTTTAGTCAATCGTGCTCGGAAAATTGCGTGGGTCCGGGTTGGTGAATGGATTCACCCGCATATCGCCATTGGGAGTGATATTCTTCTCGCACCAGGTCTTAATCTTGCGATGGACGAAATTCAATTCAGGATTGTTCTTTTCACGATTTGGGTCGAAAGGAGGCGGAGGGTTTGGCGGATCCGTCTCCCTTAAATTTTCAAAAATGCAGGCCGCGCCAACGGGCCCTGAATAATCCGGATCCTGATTGTTTGCGTGCTGGCAGTTTTTGGCGATGTTTTTGTTCCCGCCGTTCAAAAAGGTGCCGTGCTTTTCGGCCCAATAAAGTGCTATGAAGGTGGCACAGGTCGCTTGTAATGGCGCATCGTTAACTGTCAGATCTTTACCCTCGCCCGTCGAGTTGATGTTCTTACAGCCGCATTCATATTTCTCATCTTTGATCCACTCCTCTTTCAAATTGAACAGTCCGCCCTGCTTGCCAGAATTATCGGCACGAGCCGCATTTGAGAGATTTGCATATTCACGCTGGCCCGACTGTGAAATCGCTATGGCCGCCATCATTTCCATAAGAATGGTCTCAAAACTTTGCGGGTTTTTTTTCAGGGCCTGATGCTCGCCGGGGCAGGCTAAATGCCCAAATCCCCCAAATGTCCTTGGGTCGTTGGCCGCCTGCTGATTTAAGAACCGATCGCGCATTTTTTTTATTAGATCTTGCGAACACGGCTTACCGAGCTGCTCTTTGATCGCCAAGCAGTAAGTTTGGTAGAACTGCGACTCTTTGTTGTCCGAAGTGCAAAGTCCCTTCGAAGTCGTCGGCGCGCGAAGCTCAGATTCACTCGGATGGGTAATGCCCGGCTGTGCAAAACTCTGAGCGCCCGCAACAGCCAACCCGACTACAAAAATTCCTTTGAGCACGGATCTCATGGGCCCGCCTTAGCGGGCGCGCGGGTCGGGAGCCCTACCGAAACTTTTTTGCGCGCGGTTTTACTGAGCTTCACCGTACCCGTGGACTTGGGAAAGCTGGCGATTGCGGCTTTGGCGTCAAAGCGTGGGATTTTGCTCCACGGATTTTTTTGCCCCTGCGGAAGATCGCCAAATAAGGCGATGACTTCGTTGTTGGGGAATTCGAAAGTTCCCACAGCGTCTTCTTTATTGCTCACCCAATACGAAACAAAGTCATCGGTGGTAGACCGCGAGCCGAGTGGGTACCCGTTCTCAGCCACAAAACTCTCCGACGGATCGGCCGAAGTATCGACCACAAGCTGCAGGTGCTTCGCGCCGCCCACGGCTTTTTCGGCGGCAAGGGTTAGGTTGCCGCGAGAACCGATGGCGTCGCGATCAATAAATGTGTCGAAGGTGTAGTTCAGCCCCGGCTTTAACGATTTAAAATCCGAAATATAAAATAAATATGAACTTAAAAACGGCCGCTTAACTGCGACCGTACTCGTGACCACCTGATAGGGTTTGGCCACCTTATCGGCCCGTCGCTCGACCACAACCTTGCCCTTTGTGAAGCGCGCTCGTACGTCCACGCCAGTGCCAGACATATCCCCGCGATAGTGCGTGCTCACTGGGGTCAGTAGCGGCGTCTGCGCCACCGATTTGAATGACTCAAAATACTCTTTGTTGTCGGGCATTTTCATTCGCACGTAGGTCGTGATGGTTTGCGTGCGGGCAGCGGGCTCAGAAGACAGTCGCTGAACCGCATAGCCAATATGGTTGCCGTTTTTCTCAATTCGGTAAAAAGCCTCAAACAGAGTTTGGGCCTGGCTCTGACTGGAGATAAAGACGAAGAGAAGGGCGATCCATTTCATACCTATAATCCTAAGCAAGGCTTATTCCCTGGGGAACCAAAATCGCGGGCCTTACGCGTCAACTCCCTATGCGGGTGTTGCGAAATGAGACAGTATTTTCGCTGGATAACTCGTGAACGGTGACCAAATCCCATTCACTCAAACCTGTCCTGGTGAAGCTCGCTTTGGCTCGCCCCCTGCAATTAATAGCCTCCACAGGGTAAAACCAAGGGGTCCAAGAATGTCTAAAATATTTCAGGTTGCTTTAATGAGCGCGTTCGCGCTTTTTTTAATTAACTGCCAAGGCAAGCTTGAATCTAAAGGCACTGATCAATCGAGCCAGTCCCCCGCTCCAAATCCAGCTCCGGCCCCAGCGCCTGGGCCAAGTCCGCAACCGGCCTCTGACTTTACCGGCGCCTCAGTCAATATCTCCGTCGCACCCGGAGCCGCGGCCGCAGTCACTTTGACCATCAGTAAGGCGTTGAGTTCACCCTTAACAGTTACCTATCAAACCGCCGATGACACCGCTATTATGGGCACCCACTATATACAGACACAAGGCTCGACGACGGTTGCCACCGGCGCGACGACAGTGAGTGTTTCGATCCCCACCACAAATTCGATGGTGGTCGACTATGTAAACAAACGATTTAAACTGACCTTTTCCTTTCCTGGCACCACCGTCGCCGCGGTTGAAGCCTTTGTCTCGTTCAACGTGGTTCCATCAAAAGTTACGGGCCTGATTGGAATGGGCGTTTATCACACGTGCTCCATTAAAAATGGCGGCCTGTATTGTTTTGGTCTCGGCACTTCGGGCCAACTTGGTAACGGAGCACTGGGCAACACGCCCACGCCGTCACTTGTTGCGAGCATGGATGCCGGCGTCACCGATGTAGCCGCTGGATCTTACACATCTTGCGCAATTAAAAACGGCGCTCTGTCCTGCTGGGGCGATGCCAGCAGCCACCAAATTGGTGATGGTTCAACAGCTGGCTCCTCGTTCCCACGGCCGGTTTTCGATATGGCCTCGGGCGTGACCGCAGTTTCAGTCGGTCACCAGCACGTTTGCGCAATTAAAAATGCCGCCCTTTATTGTTGGGGCCGCAATGATTACGCCCAAGTTGGGCACAACGCCGGAGTTCAACAAGTCCCTTACCGTGTTCCCGGATATGAAACGGGAGTCACTGCAGTCGCGGCCGCATACCTACATACCTGCGTAATTAAAAACGGCGCACTGACGTGTTGGGGTTACAACGCCAACGGTGAACTCGGCATCGGCAACGCAACAACGAACAACGCACGAAACCCAACGGCGATGGCATTGCCCGCGATCGTTGGTTTAGAAACGAACGTAGCCTCTGTAAGTTCGGGCGGCGATACAACCTGCGCTGTTAAGTCGACGGGTCAGCTCTATTGTTGGGGCTACAACGGCTACGGGCAGCTTGGCTTAGGCAGCACGGCCAACAATACGGCTCCGCAATTGATCAACGGTTTTGACGCAAACACAACAGCAGTCGCCACGGGCCAATCGCACACATGTGCTGTGAAGAACGGACAAGTTTTCTGCTGGGGAAACAATGCCTACGGACAATTGGGCTATAACGATACCGTAGCAAGACTTGCTCCCGCCGCGGTACCGGTGACAGTTACTCTGCCCGCCGGAGAACGCTTTATTTCTGTGTCGGTTTCAACTAACCTGTTTAATCCTGGAAATATAGAATCTTCGTGCGCTCGCACATCGGCCAATAAGGTTTACTGCTGGGGCTACAATGGCTATGGGCAAGCGAATGGAGTGAATGTGGTCGGCAGTATTCTTGTTCCGACTTTGATTCCGTTCTTTTAATATGAGTTTTTGAGTGTGGAGAAAAAATGACGTTCGCTAAATTGGGTCGGTTTGCTGGTCTTGGAGCCGTGGTCGCGGGATTGGTTTTAGGATTTCAAAATTGTTCCCTACAATCCCCCGATCCGGGCGCAACGGCGACGACGAATCCATCGGTCGACACTAAATCTCTCGATATCGTTTTTGACTCCATTCCCACCGATGTGACTTTCTATATAAGCGGCACGGGCAGCATCGCGGTTGTGGCCTCGTCCACCGGCGGCTTCGCTTTAAGCTACCAGTGGTACAAAGACGGCGTCGCACTCCCCGGCCAAAATTCCTCGACCTTGGCGCTGCCAAATGTACAGGCGAGCGATGCTGGTAAGTACAAAATCGTGGTAACCAACTCCACCGGCTCGAATTGGCTTGAAATCAACGTGACTGTGAGCGCTTCACCGGTGATCACATTTACCACCCAGCCGCAGCCAATTACAATTATGGCCGCAGGATCAGGAACCCTGACATCGCTGGCCGTCAGCTCCGACAATCAATCATTAATCTACCAATGGAAAAAAGACGGTGTAAATCTCGCCGGCTTCAATACGCCCTCGATCACGATTTCGAACGCGGCCCCAGTTGTGGCCGGGTTGTATCAGGTTGAAGTCCGCAGCACACAAGGCCCGCAGCAAATTATATTATCGAACTCGGTGAGAGTGACCGTGCAAGGAACTTTCAACGTCAATGCCGCCAATGGCTGCGTAAACGGATACTGCGCCTGCGTAACCGGTGGGCAGCTTGGTGTGCCGCATGCGCCTTCGGCCCTCGCAATATGCACCCTTAAAGGCTATTCGACTCTGGTTACATTCTCGACCGGGGCTGGAATCAGGGGCGCCGCTCAATGTTCCGCTGACGGAGCGTCCTGCTTCATCAATGCGAATGTTGGGAATATTATTTGTACGAGCGTGACCTGTTCTAGATAGGAATTTGCGCGCCGTTTCCGGAAAAGGTACCTGGTACCTTAGAACTTCATTTTTCTCTTTTTGTCTTTTTTCATCTGACGGCGCTGTTCACGGTTAAGCCGTGGGCCGCCGTCGTAGTCGTCACCCGGAGCGCCGCCATAGTTTAGGTTCTGCGGAGACTGCGGCCGCGCAAAGGGTAGGCCGCCGCGAACGGGCTGGCCACTCGGCACCGGCGCACCACCGGTAAAAGCCGACGGGCTCTCATCGGCACCGGCATAACTCAAGGAAGATTGGTCGACCTCTTGTCGGCTTTCTAGAACTTCGCGAGCGCGGTCTTGGTTGACCAGTTTAATTTTCAAAAGCTTTTCTACGGTTTCTTCTTGAATCCAAAAATTCATTTCTTGAAACGCGGCAAAGGCTTCTTTTTTGTACTCGATCAGCGGATCTTTTTGCGCGTGGGCGCGAAGATGGATGCCCTCTTTCAAGCGATCGATTCGCTCGAGATGCTCTTTCCACCGTTGATCGATGGTTTGCAACATCAACATGCGAGCGAGCTGTTCAAAAAAGCCGCCGATTTCCTTTTTCTGCCGGTCGTAGACGTCTTTAACGCCGGTCGAAATTTTTTCTGTGATTTGCTCAACTGAACTTTTGCGCAGCTCTTCTAGATTCAATTCGACGCCGAAGGTGCGATGGACGGCCGTGACCAGGCCCTCCAAATTCCAACTTTCAGGTTTCGAGCCTTCGGGCACGAACGTATCGAGCAAGCCCGAAGTCACGTCGCTCAACATATCTAAAGCTTTTCGCTCGATATCTTGACCGGCCAAAATCTGCCGGCGCAAGCCATAGATATTGGTGCGCTGCTGATTCATTACATCGTCGTACTCGATCAGATGCTTACGAATATCGAAGTTGTGACCCTCGACTCGCTTTTGCGCGTTCTCAATCGCGCCCGAGACCATACGGTGCATGATCGGTTCGTCTTCGGGAACCCGAAGCGTAGTCATAATTTTTTGAATGCGTTCGCCGTTGAAGATCCGCATTAAATTGTCTTCGAGAGACAGATAAAAACGGGTCTCACCCGGGTCGCCTTGGCGGCCGGCGCGGCCCCTCAGCTGATTGTCGATCCGCCGCGACTCGTGGCGCTCGGTGCCCATGATATATAACCCGCCCGCCGTCAGCACTTCTTGCTTCTCAGCAGCGCAAAGACCTTTGTACTTTTCTGCAAGAGCTTGAATGCGCTCTTCGGTGGCGTCGGGACCGGCCTCGGTTTTAGCAAGAAATTCAGGGTTCCCGCCAAGAAGGATGTCCGTCCCACGACCGGCCATGTTGGTGGCAATCGTCACTTGGCCTTTGCGTCCGGCCTGCGCGACAATTTCAGCCTCACGTTCGTGATGTTTGGCGTTGAGCACGTTGTGCGTAATGCCTTCATTTTTCAAACTGCGCGAGAGGCGCTCCGACTTTTCGATACTTACGGTCCCAACCAGAACCGGCTGCCCTTTTAAATGGCGCTCTTGAATATCTTTGGCCATGGCTTTGTACTTGGCCGCTTCGGTTTTATAAACCACGTCTTCTTCGTCGCGGCGATTGACCTTTTTGTTCGTCGGTATCACCTGCACGTCGAGTTTATAAATTTTCTTAAACTCGGCCGCTTCGGTCTCGGCGGTTCCTGTCATCCCCGCCATTTTTTTATACATTCGAAAGTAATTCTGAAAGGTGATTGTGGCGAGGGTCTGATTTTCGCTACGCACTTTTACTTTTTCTTTGGCCTCGATCGCTTGGTGGAGCCCATCGCTCCAGCGGCGACCCGGCATCAAGCGGCCCGTGAACTCGTCTACGATCACGATTTCGCCATCTTTTATCATGTAGTCGACATCGAGTTTGTAGAGGTGATGGGCCTTTAACGCCTGATAAATATGGTGAAGCAAATCAATATTTTCGGGGTCGTAGAGGTTGCCGAGCTTAAGAAGCTCTTCGGCCTTGGCGTTGCCCTCTTCGGTTAGCGAGGCGGTTTTACTTTTCTCCTCCATCGTAAAATGCACGTCCATTTTTAGATGGGGAATAATTTTATCGATCAGTTGATATTTGTCGGTCGAGTCATCTTTCGGACCTGAAATAATCAGCGGCGTTCGCGCCTCATCCACCAAAATCGAGTCGCACTCATCGACAATCGCGAAATTGAGTTCGCGTTGTACATAGTCGTCGAGATCGAACTTCATATTGTCGCGCAGGTAATCGAAGCCAAATTCATTGTTGGTGCCATAAGTGATGTCGGCACCATAGGCCGCCTTGCGCTCGGCATCGGTCAAGTCATGCACGATGGTGCCGGTCGTTAACCCCATCCAGGTGTACATGCGGCCCATCCACTCAACGTCCCGCTTGGCCAGGTAATCGTTCACCGTGACCACATGCACTCCCTTGCCGGAGAGCGCATTTAGGTAACAGGGCAACGTCGCGACCAACGTTTTTCCCTCTCCGGTTTTCATCTCGGCGATGGCACCCTTGTGCAAGGTGTACCCGCCGATGAGCTGAACGTCGTAGTGACGCATCCCCAGAGTCCGCATGGAGGCTTCACGGCAGACCGCGAACGCTTCGGGCAGAATTTGATCGAGAGTTTCGCCATTTTGCAGACGCTGTTTAAACTCTGGAGTTTTGGCTTTAAGTTGATCGTCGCTTAAGGCTTTTATCCCCGACTCGAGCGAATTGATGTGCTCGATCAAGGGACGAAGTTTCTTCATGTCGCGTTCGTGTTTGGTGCCAAACAGCGAAGTCAGGATGCGTTGAAACATAAACTCCTACATTAGTCGCAAACCAATAATGATGTCCAGAAAGGATCTGTCCAGGCCGCTTGCGGTCTTAACGGCTGATTTGCCGAAATCCTTCAAATAATACCACCGCCACGGCGGTTGCGATGTTCAAGCTCCGGATTGGACCCGTCATCGGAATGCGTCGAATCTGCTCGGCATAAGTTTCAAGTATCTGGGGATCAAGCCCCTTGGTCTCTTTGCCAAAAACCAGCCAGTCGCCCTTTTTAAACTGGGTCTCGAACATAGAGCTTTTGGCCTTGGTGCTGAAAAAGAACACCCGCGCCGGATCTTCGATGTGCTTCCACCACTCATCCCACGATGGGTGGTGGACAAAGTCCAAATGCGGCCAATAATCGAGCCCCGCCCGACGCAATTGCTTGTCGGTGATCGAAAACCCGAGTTTGCCCACCAGATGGAGTTTGGACTCTAATCCAACGCACGTCCGCCCAATATTACCGGTGTTGGCACCAATCTCAGGCTCAATAAGAACAATGTTGAATAAATGCTCTTTCACGAAATGGCTCATAGCACCGCAAGGCGGCCTGTATCAAGTGCGATGGCTGGACCTCTGTTCCGTTGACGGGGCCCCCTCGGGTGCGGTTTAACTCTAAAAACCGACTCACAATTGAAAAGGTACAAAGCGCACGCCGAGCGTGGGCGCAAAAAACCAGATGAAGAAAATCGAGGCGATTATAAAGCCTTTCAAGCTGGATGATGTGATCGAAGCCCTGACTGAACTGGGCATCGAGGGCGTCTCTGTCTCAGAAATCCGTGGCTTTGGCCGCCAGAAGGGCCGCACGGAGATCTATAAAGGCGCCGAGTATGTGGTCGATTTTCTGCCCAAGGTGAAAGTGGAGACCGTGATTGCCGACGACCTTGTCGAAGCGGCGCTAGAAACCATTAAGAAGGCGGCTTACACCGGTAAGATCGGCGACGGAAAAATTTTCGTTTTGCCTGTCGACGCTGCCCTCCGCATCCGCACTGGGGATAAAGATGAAAATGCGATTTAATTTTGACCCAAATCCAAACCAATTAACCCAAGGAGCCTGACCTATGAAACCCGAAGAAGTCATAGCTTTTGCTAAAGAGCGGGGCGCGAAGATGGTGGACTTAAAGTTCATCGATCTGCCCGGAATGTGGCAGCACTTCACGATTCCCATGAGCGAACTCAAGCCGGAAGTTTTTGAGGAAGGCCTCAACTTTGACGGCAGCTCCATTCGCGGATGGCGCGCCATCAACGAGTCCGACATGACTGTTAAGCCGGATCCGAAAACTGGAAAAATTGATCCCTTTATGGAAGTGCCCACTCTCTCGCTGATTTGCGATGTGGTGCATCCCGATACCCATGAAGCCTATGAACGTGATCCCCGCCAAATCGCGAAAAAAGCGGTCGCTTACTTGAAGACCACCGGCATCGCCGATACGGCCTTTTTCGGCCCTGAGGCGGAATTCTTTATTTTCGATGACGTCCGTTACGACCAAACTCCCTATGGCGGATTTTACCAAGTGAACTCCGATGAGGCGACTTGGAACAGCGGCCGTGACGAGGGTGGAAGCAACTTGGGCTACAAGCCTCGCGCAAAAGAGGGCTACTTCCCCGCTCTACCGTCTGACACTCACCATGACATGCGCACGGAGATCTGCTTAGAGCTCGAAAAACTCGGAATCGAAGTCGAACGTCAGCACCATGAAGTCGCGACTGCCGGCCAAGGTGAGATCAACTTCCGCTTCGACACTATGGTCGACGTGGCAGATAAGCTTATGTGGTTTAAGTATGTGGTTAAAAACGTAGCTCGCCGCCATGGTAAGTCGGCCACCTTTATGCCGAAGCCGATCTTTGGCGATAACGGTTCGGGTATGCACACGCATATGTCGCTGTGGAAGAACGGCCAGCCGCTTTTCGCGGGCGACAAATATGCGGGCTTGAGTGATATGGCGCTGCACTTTATCGGCGGCGTTTTGAAACACGCTCCCGCAATGTGCGCGATCACCAATCCGTCGACCAACTCCTACAAGCGTTTGGTTCCGGGCTTCGAAGCTCCGATCCGCCTCGCTTACTCTTACCGCAACCGCTCGGCCGCGATGCGAATTCCGAACACCGGCACTTCGCCCAAAGCGAAGCGCATTGAGTTCCGAACTCCCGATCCGTCGGCGAATCCTTACCTGGCTTTCGCAGCTATGCTTATGGCGGGTATCGATGGCGTTTTGAATAAGACGAACCCTGGAGCACCGCTCGATAAAGATATTTACGGACTTCCTCCCGAAGAAGCCGCGAAGGTTCCGCACTGCCCAAAAACTCTAGACGAAGCGCTAGTTAATCTGCGCCAGAACAATGAGTTTTTATTAAAGGGCGATGTGTTCGGCGAAGATTTCTTGAACACGTGGTTAGAGTATAAGTACGACCGCGAGATTATCCCGATGCAACAACGCCCCAGTCCCTACGAATTTTACCTCTACTACGATCTGTAGTATTCTTTTAGAAGGGCACCAAATTCCGCCGGCTAACCGTCGGCGGAATTTTTAGTGTCAGATTCTAAAAGGGGGAAAGGGATGGGAAAGAAAGTCGCTTTGCTGATATTGGCCTTTTGGACTTTTGAAGGAATCGCCAGCTATACGATGACCCCGTACGCAAAAAGGGGATATAAAAATCCGCCGCCCTGGCTCTCGCAACGGATCAACCGCACCTGCTAACCTCTCTCATTTGACTTTCCCTACAGCGTTACGTAGTCCTTAAGGATATGAAAGATCAGATTCCTTACATGGGCTATGAGTGGATTCTTGTCGACGACGGCGTCGTTACCGTGGGTATCAACGAAGTCGGCCTTGATGAGTTTACCGAGATTAACGTCGCCAACCTCCCGGCCGAAAACGAAGAAGTGATCCCCGATGAAGTGTGCGGCGAACTCGATACCGACCAAGGGCCGATGAATCTCTATTCGCCGGTCGAAGGACATGTGATCGAAATCAATGAGGCCGTGATCGAAAATCCTTCGTTAATTATGGAAGACTGCACCGGCGATGGCTGGCTGTTTAAGGTCGAACCCAAAAACGCCAGCGATTTGGATGAACTGTCTTCGGCGTCGACCAACGACCGCGACGAGTAGTTCGCGTCCGGATTGCGGATCGCAAATGGCCTCACATCTCCACGAATAGCATATAAGCAAAGTTTGTAGTTTGCATGCGCTGAGCGCGCTGGAACCTCTCGATTGTGGGCATCGCAAATCCCTGCAACCGAAGGAGGTGTTATATGGATCTACACCAAGTAGATTCCTATCGACGTAACTGGGACCTTTTTAAGGTCCTGCTTGGATTAAATTTGGTGGTTCTCAAGCTATTGCTAGTTGGCTGCCAAATTGTACTCGCGATCCGTTGATCTGAAGCATAGGGCTTAAGTCTCGGGAGGTTCTGGCACTATTATCGCAACAATTTCTATGTTACCCCCTACCAGATGAGTTTACCGATCCTCTTTCAAGATTCAGATCTGATCGTGATCAATAAGCCCGCCGGGCTATTGGTTCACCGCACGGGATTGGATCGGTTCGAAACCCAGTTCGCCATGCAGATGTTGCGCAATCAAATTAACCAACATGTATTCCCAGTTCACAGATTAGATCGACCGACCTCTGGCGCTTTGGTTTTTGCAAAGTCTTCAGAAATGGCACGAAGCCTTGCTGAGAAATTTGCCGATCGAAAAGTTCAAAAGAAATATCTGGCCGTGGTTCGCGGTGTCGCGCCCGAAAAAATAAGGGTCGAGCACGCCCTCAAAGAGGAACATGACGATATCACCGACAAAAAAGCTCACAGCAACAAGCCCGCGCAAGAAGCCACGACAATTGTCGAAAGGCTCGCCCAGATTGAATTTCCCGTCGCGGTCGATAAATATCCGACGTCGCGTTACTCATTGGTTCGCGCAACTCCACTCACGGGCCGCAAACATCAGATCCGCCGCCACTTGGGGCATATAAACCATCCCATTATTGGCGACGTGACCCACGGTAAGGGCAAGCACAACCGATTTTTCGCCGAGCGTTTTGGCATTCGCCGGCTGCTGCTCGCCTGCACGGAACTTTCGTTTGCTCATCCTCGGGCTGGCACCGAGCTTACCATCCGTGCGCCGCTCGCACCGGACTTCGCGAATTTGTTGATTGAGCTCGGTTGGGGCGCGCATGTCTGACCGCAAACGTAAAACCAAAGATCCCTGCCAAGCTTGTTTTTTACATAAAGACCTCTGCATCTGCGCACTCACACCCCGGCTGGCACTGCGAACCAGAGTCCTACTGCTTATTCACGCCAAAGAGCTAAAGCGAACCACCAACACGGGCCGGCTGGCCGTCCGCGCGCTGAGCAATAGCGAAATGCGTGTGCGGGGACTTGTGGATAAACCGGTGAATCTTGAGGACATTGAATCTGGGCCGTATCGAAATCTGCTTTTTTTCCCTTCAGAAAGTGCCGCTGAGCTGACTGCGGAGTTGGTGGCCTCAGATTCACGACCGATTCAACTTATCGTTCCCGATGGCAATTGGCGGCAGGCGAGCAAAGTGCCCTATCGTCATAAAGAGCTGGCAGGAATCCCGCACATTAAGATCTCAGCAAAAAACACGGCTTCGGTTCACCTGCGCGCTGAGCACACACCAGAGGGGATGGCGACTTTGGAGGCGATCGCGCACGCGCTTAGAATTATTGAAGGCGAAAATGTTTACTGTGATTTGATGGGGTTCTTTAACGCTAAATTGGAGCGAACTCTAATCGGCCGCGGACAAAAAAATGCGCCGGTGGAGTATGACAGGACTTACCACCGGCGCGTAGGGTTTAACTCCTCCGCTGTAGCCCCAACGGAGAAGGTTGTTCCATAAAATCATTATGGACTGAACGAGGCCCGGCGTTGACTGACAAAATTGCCGAATAACGTCTCAAACTGAGACACTATTCCTGATTGCCGCCGTTTTTATCGCCCACAGGCAATGACGACAGAGATTGGTGTTTGAAGTCGGTGCCGTCAAAGGTCACGATCTTAGGCTCCCCGTCCAAAACCGTGGCTACGGCCACTGGGCGCGTCCAAATCGCGAATAGGTTCCGCATGGTGTCTTGCATATAATCGGGCTGCATTTCGACACCCTCAAATAAATGCGACATCAGCAATTCGCCCCGGTTGTTATGATTGGCGTCGACAATCGACATAATGGGCTGCCCCAGATTGGTGAGCTGAAACAACAGCTTTTTCTTAATCGACTTGAACTCGCGGGTGTCGACTTCAAACTGGCCGGTGCGCTTATTGAACTTGTATACGAACATCTTATGCTGAACGCAAAAGTCCTCGGTTAAAAACTCATCAATAAAGGTCACGTCGTTGTAGTGCTTGCGCACTTCAAAAATTTTCTCGCGGCCCTTGCCCGTTTCTTTATTCCACTTGGCCTTCATGTGCAGATCTTGGCAGTCTTCCCACTCGCGGCCAAACTGACCTTTGTTCCAACGCTCTTCAATATTGCGAAACAACTCAATACCGACCTTATAAGGATTAAAGCCCACCGGTGACATGGCCATGGTCCCCGAATGTCGATCGGCAAAGTCGATGATCTCAGAGTCATTCATAATCTGCTCAGTCAGAATTTTTGAGTGCCAATACGACGCCCAGCCCTCGTTCATAATCTTGGTCATGCCTTGTGGGGCATAGTAGTAGGCCTCTTCTCTAACGATGGACAGGATGTCTTGCTGCCAAGGCTTAAGAGGAGCGTGATGCATTAAAAAACCGACAATATCCTTCTCGGGCGTGGCCGGGAAAAGTTGTGCGCTCTGCGATTCTTCAAGACGCTTTTTCTCTTGCTCAGCCAGGTAGTCCGGCGGGTTGATGTATTTATCCATGTAATCGCGGTGAACTTTAAGGCGCCCTTGATCTTGCGGAACATGAGCCGGCTCTTGATCGTCCTCGAAGGGGTTAAAAGCCTTAGGTCGCGGCGGTGCGACCGGTTTTTTAGGAGAATAGGGCGCGTAACGGTCGATCAGGTTTTCGATACTCAAACACAAGTCGATAAAATTCTCGACGGTCTCAATGCCGAAGCGGTCCATATAACGCCGCACTCGGGTGGCATGATTGGCCATCGTGTCCATCATCTTGCGATTGGTGGGAGAGAACCAATAATTGTTCTTAAAAAAATCGGCATGGCCAAACACATGCGCCATCACCAGCTTTTGATCGAGAAATTCATTCCCCTCCATCAAATAGGCGTAGCAAGGGTCGTTGTTGATTACGAGTTCATAGATTTTGCTTAATCCGTACTCATAGGATTTAGAAAGCGATTCGTACTCCATACCAAAGCGCCAATGCGGATAGCGCACGGGAAAGCCGCCATAAGACGCAATTTGATTTAGCTGATCGTAAGTCACAAGCTCAAAGACGGTCGGGTAAAAATCCAGGCCCACGGACTTTGCGACCTTTTCGATTCGAACTCTCTCGCGCTCAAGTTCCGCCGTTAAATTGGCCATCTAGCGCCCCCGCCCAAGAAAATCTTTAATGCTTTGAACAATCTTATCGCGGTTTTCAATGCGCGAGATCACCAGGCGGTCATCTTCCGGAAACGATTTCTCTAAATCTTTGAGAAACTGACCCGAGCCATATTTGCTCTCGACCTGGCCGTACCCGAACATATTTACGTTCGGCAAAAAGTACTCTTTCAGCAATTTTACGCAAAGCCGGGTGTCTTCACCGCTCCAGTTGTCACCATCGCTAAAGTGGAAGGGGTAAATGTTCCACTCGCTGAGTGGGTACTCTTCGTCGATAATTTTTTTGCAGAGCTTATACGCTGAACTGATTAGGGTTCCGCCCGATTCGCTGGTCGAGAAAAAAGTCTTCTCGTCCACCTCTTTGGCGGCGGCATCGTGAATGATAAATCGCGTTTCAAGACCCTTGTAATTGCGGCGCAGCCAAGTGTTCACCCAAAAACTTTCCAGCCGCACGATTTCCTTTTGCTCATCGCCCATCGAGCCAGACACATCCATCATATATATCACCACCGCATTGGCTTGCGGCTTTACCGAATTGCGCACCGAGCGAAAGCGCAAATCACGGCGGATGGGCACGATAATCGGATCTTCAGGATTATAGGTACCTGCGGCCAGATTGCGCTTAAGCGCCTCTTTGTAACTCTGCTTAAAGTGCCGCAAAGAATCAGGGCCGACCGGCGCGCGCCCGGTGTACTTGGTCGCTCGCGACTCAACCGATTTGTGCCCGCGCGGCTGAATGCGAGGGAGTTCGAGCTCTTCTCCGAGAATGTCGGCCAACTCTTCAAGTGTGACATCGGCCTCGAGCATATGCTCGCCCGGAGTGTCGCCGGCCTGGCCTTGGCCGGGCTGCTGTTCGCCTTCAACAGCGTCACCGCTTTGGCCTTGTCCCTGACCAACCCCACCCGACTGCTTAGGCCCGTATTTGAATTTGGGAACGTCGATGGAGGGAATCGGAATTTTTACGTAGTCGTTCTCACGCTTACCAATCATCTCGCCGTGCGTGACGTACTTTTTGAAGTTCTGTTTGATCCGGCCCCGGACGATGTCGCGGAACCGGCTGTGGTCTTCACGTATTCCCATTTACTTTTTATCTTTCACGTCTCCCCGGGCAAAGATGCTCGCCACATAGTGAAGCACGTCTGTCGCTGAGATCTCGTCGTAGCCGAATTCTTTGATCAACCGGGTTCGGACAATTTCAATTTTTTCTTGCGTGTCTTTGTCGACCACGCTCGAGACGAGGCTGGTGAGCTTAATGGAGTCTTTTTGATCTTCGAACAGCTTTAGCTCCAGAGCTTTGTGCAGTCGCTCATTGGTTTTGTAGTCGAACTTCTTACCGTCTAAAGACAGCGCGCCGATATAGTTCATTATTTCTCGGCGAAAGTCGTCTTTGCGGGATTCTGGAATCTCGATCTTCTCTTCGATCGAGCGCATCAGCCGCTCGTCGGGCTCCTCATCTTGGCCGGTGAACTGATTGCGGACACGCTCTTTCTGCGTATACGCCTTCACATTGTCGATGTAGTTCGCACACAGCCGGTGCAACGCGCTCTCATCGGCCGAAATGGCGCGCTGAACTTCGGATTTTATGATCTCTTCGTACTCCTGCTTAACCACGCTCAAAAGCTCACGGTAATCCTGTTTCAGCTCTTCGTTGGCGAGAAGCGAATGATGCTTAAGTCCCGCATCCAACTCGTTCAACACCATAAAGGGATTCACGGACCCTTTGTTCATCTGCTGGGCCTGAACAATTGCGTTTGATAACTTATCTTGAATGTAACGGGGAGAAATCCCCTCAAGACCTTCGCGCTTGGTCTCTTTTCGCAGCTCTTTAACGTTGTCTTCCGTGTAATTCGGCAAATTTTTGCCATCATAAAGCTTCATTTTCTGCAGCCGCGTGAGGTTGGCCTTTTTCGGCTTCTCTAAGCGGGTCAATACGGCCCACATCGCTGCCATCTCGATGGTGTGCGGAGCGATCGATACTCCGCGAAGAATCTTCGAGTTAAAGTCTTTTTGATAGATTTTCTTCTCGTCGCGAAGTTTGGTGATGTAGGGAATGTCAATCTTCACCGTACGGTCGCGCAAGGCTTCCATAAACTCGTTGTCCTGAAGCTTGCGATACTCCGGTTCGTTGGTGTGGCCGATAATAACTTCGTCGATATGAGTCTGCGCGAACTTCTTCGGCTTAATCCGGTGCTCTTGCGAAGCTCCAAGCAAGTCGTACAAGAACGCCACATCCAGTTTCAAAACCTCAACGAACTCGATCATCCCGCGATTGGCGACATTAAACTCGCCGTCGAAATTGAAGGCGCGGGGATCGGAATCCGATCCATACTCCGCAATTTTTCGATAATTCAAATCGCCGGTTAACTCAGTGGAGTCTTGGTTTTTTTCGTCTTTCGGCTGAAAGGTGCCAATCCCTATGCGATCGGCTTCTGACAGCATCAGGCGCTTCACACGCACATGATTCTCAAGCACTTTTGAAATATCGCCGTGGTAGCGGTCGAGCAGAGATCTAAAAATCCAACGGCTCGGCGGGCAAAGCTCGCCGGTGACGTTGATTCTAAAGTCGCCCTTGGCGCCGCGATTGAGCTCATCAAACATCCCTGGCCGCATATCCGATGGGATCAACAAAAGCGGCTCCTCATGCATCGGGCTCGGGAAGATGTGCGTGTCTTTACCAAAGATATCGGCAAACTTGCCGCCCTCGTCGACCCATTCAAAGGTGTACATGGCGCCATTGGCGCTCTTCGAATACTTTTCAACCCCGGCCTTCAACATTCGGCAAATTGTCGACTTGGCCGAGCCCACGGGTCCGTGCAATAAAATCACGCGCTTTTCTGTTCCGTAGCCCAGCGCTGCGGCCTTCAACACGTTGACCAGCTTCATCAGAGGAATGTCGGCGCCAAACACGGCGTCTTTGCCGTCGTTGGCTTCATCATCAAAAAACTTGTAATGAATAATCTGTTTCTTGACGTCGATGTACTCCGTCGTACCTTTCTCCATGATCATGTCGAACATGCGTTGAAAGGCGTTGCGGGTAATCTTGGGATTCTCGCGCACAAGATTTAGGTAGTCGTTAAAACTTCCCGACCAACTCAAATCCTCGTAGTGCTTTTCCCTCTGCAAGGTCTGAATCAGTTCGTTGAAATTTGTACGGCGGCCTGAGTCCATAGCCATCGAAAGCTCCTTGGTTCCTAGTCAAATTATCCTATGAAAACCGCTGTTTCAGCAATGCTCAATGCCGTGAAACTGGCTCCTCAATTAAATGTATCAATTTGAGTTACCTGGCGTAGGGGTTATCGCACGCGCAGCTGTTGATAGCCCTCAGGAGCTTCTAACGTGAATAAATTTTTTCTATCCTCGACCTTGGCCTTGAAGGTCTGAACATTAATCTGAACCGAGGCCTTCGGGTGATCGATGGTTACTGTTTTTTTGGGTCCCATTCTTTGCGCCCAGCTGACCTTCAGTCCAGTGACGCTGTCCGAACAATTCATAACTATACCTTTGGAATCTTGGGTGCAGGACCAAGACTTTTCGGTGATGGGCAAGTCGAATAGCACATTTTGAATCCAACGCGGATCAAACGGGATGGCCAAAATCGGCCGCATAACATCGGCCTGCGGTCGACCAAAGTAGAAACGCTTCGAATCGAACAAAACGTATCTCACTTCTTTGTCGTCCGTAACGAGGGTGGCCACGCCGGTATTTAAGGCGCTGGTTACGTCCATTCGCGAGCGCGTGCCGCGCAGTAAATTAAAATTTAGATTCACTATATAGGAGCGCGATTGTTCTTTGTCGCGAATCAAAGCTTTGGCTCGCCAATGACCCTCTTCAACCCCATCCATTTTTATCGACTGCGATACGCATCCGGTTATGAGCAAAATTCCGGCAATTGCCGCTAGATTCATCATTTTTATCAGTTTCATGAGTGCGATTTAAACTTGGATTGAGTGGCCAGTCAAACTTACTGAGCCTTAGGCGCGGGGAGGCTGGCCGGCATACGCGTGGGTTTCTGCAGCTGAGATTCCACATTGGCAATTTTCTCTTGGATTTTTCGATTGCGGGTGTGGTCGCTCTCAAGTTCAGCGGCCCGGCGATACATCTTTTGCGCCTTCTGCCACATTTGATGGCGAAGATAGGCGTCACCAAGATGTTCAGAAATAATGGCCTCATCGCCCTTGGCCTTAACCGCCGCCTCTAGATATTTAATAGCCTGCTCGATATCACCGCGCTTGAAATGAATCCAGCCCACGGTGTCCAGAATATATCCATCATTGGGTTGCAGGTCGAGGGCACGGTTGGCGAGATCGAAGGCTTCATCTAAGTTCTTGCCTAGTTCCGCGTACGTGTAAGCGAGGTAGTTCAACGCCTGCACATGTTCCTTGTCCAGCTCCAATACTTTAAGCATTTGAGTGACCGTATCTTTAGCATTGCCTGTGCGGTCGTACATGGTGCCTAGGAAAAAGTGCAGCTGAGTATTCGTCGGAAATTTTTCGACTGCGCCCGTGAGCATCTTTACCGCTTGCTTGTAAGATTTCTGATCATCCAAAAGCGTTGCATAGTAGGCATAGAGAGTCGGGACATCGTCTTGTTTGGCAATTCCCCGCTCGACCGCATCGATCGCTTTGTCCAGCTGCGACTTTGACTTATACATATGGGCGATATGGATGACGGCTTCGGGAAAGTACGGGCTCCCTGACGGAATTTCTTTATAGTGTTGAATTGCGATATCCATTTGCCCGATTTCTTCGTAGACGGCGCCCAAATACCAGCGCACTTTATCGCTCTCAGGCATCTGCTGAAGGATGTCTTCAAGTCGCTGAATCGCCGCTTCAAATTTCTTTTGCTCGATCAAAATAAAGGCGATTTGCGTTTTGACGGTCAAGTTGTCGCGCTCAAACCCGTCGATATACTCGAGTTGCTCGAGCGCGCGGTCGTAGTCTTCTTTCTCAAGAAAATAGTGGCTGAGCTGGCGGGCCATTTCTCGTTCGGGGCCAAACTTCTCTTGATACGATTTTAGCAATTGCACCATTTCGGTGTCTTTACCTTGAGCTCGAAGCAGCATCGAAAGCGCTAGCGCGGCTTCCGGATATTCGGGCTTCAGCTGCAGGGCCTTATTCAAGGCTTTCTGCGCCTCTCCATACTTGCCCTGGCCTTGCTCGGCCTGCACTCGACCAATGTAGTAATGGGCCCGTTCCGGCTCTTTGAATTTGGGGTTTTTAGATAAGGCTTCAAAATATTTGATCGACTCATCAAACTTTCGGTCCTCCGCGAGGAGTGCGCCTAAATAAATGGCAGCTTCGACATTGCTTTCGTCAATTTTCAGTACGGCCTCAAACTGATTGCGCGCCGGCTCGAACATTTTAAGACCCGAATACAGCCCACCCAGCATCATTCGCGCGTCAGAATTTTGCGGCGCCATATCCACCGCGATTTCCGCCTGCTCCACCGCTTCGGTGATCATACCCATACGTGCATACTCACGCGCGAGACTCATGCGTACATGTACAGACTTGGGGTCGTAAATCAGGGTGAGTTTGTATTCTTCAATCGACTTTGGATGTTGGCCTTCGTTGGAGTAGGTCTCACCCATTGTGAAATGAAAATCGGCTTGGCTCGAGAGGTAGGTTTCGTCGAGAAGCGGATTGCCATCTTTTTCGTAGTCGGGAGGAGTCATGGATTTTGGCGCAGGGTTCAAATTGCTCAGGTTGGAATCCCGCAGCGAACCACCAGTACGGGTCAAAGATGCACATCCGGTAGTCAGCAAACACACCAGCGTAACAACCCCTAAAGGTAATTTTTTCAGCACGCTTGGTTTGGGAAAATCCCACGATCTCATAGATAGAAAATCGGATTTTTCGCTTAAAATCTTGACGGAAATCCCACCCAAAAAAGGTCCAGTTAGGCGATTATCTTGCCGTTAGGTGTTTTGGCTTATTTGAGTGATTTCAATAGCTTATTTTATACATTAGAGATTATTTGATCGGCGCTTCATAATCGCACTCTGAACTCTTGACCAAGGTCCTTAACCGAGCTCAAAGATTAGGCGCGTCATAGGGTCGCTACCCCAATTGGCACAAAGTGTCTTAGTCCTTGTTTTTATTGAAAGACTCTCTGGGGGTCGCTTGACAAGCTGTGGCGGCCGGGAATACGTTGGCCGCAGTTTTACTGAGGGAGTCATTTTCTAGAGGGAGGCTTTGGTGAACCAAGAAATGATGACAAACAGGCCCAACGCGAAGACCAAGATTATTAAGCGTTATCAAAACCGCAAGCTTTATGACACGCAACAGAGCTGCTACGTGACATTGGACGACATCGCAAAAATGATTCGCTCCAGCGAAGACGTTATGGTGATCGACAACAAAACTAAGAACGACATCACCGCCGCAACTCTCACGCAGATTATTTTTGAATCGGAAAAGAAAGCGTCGCAATACGCTCCCCTTTTCACGCTTCGTGAAATCATCCAGAACGGCAACGGTAGCATTTCCAGCTATCTCGCTAAATTGGGTGCCTTCCCGCAAGATTACGCGGAGAAGCAAGCTGCCGCACAGCTTGAAGCTGCACAAAAATTGGAAAGTGGAAAAGCTTCTTACGACGACATGAAAAAGTCGTTGGATGAACGCGTCGCTTCGGCAGCCAATGCCGCTACCGCCGCAAAAGATTTGGAACGTGGCTTTAGCAACGAACTTCCTGATCTGCCGAATTCCAACCGGACACTCGGCAACTAATTCAGTTTTGACTTAATATATTAGAGTTTTAAAACGCCGCTGCAAAAGCGGCGTTTTGCATTGAAGGTTAAACTCTCCGAGTCCTGTTCTTAACTTCGGGACGCGGCCCGCCAGAGCAAGGGTCCTTAGCGCCCATTGAGGTGATTAGTTGCCACACCACCGTCGGCTCAGCCTCGTAAATATAGTCCGTGGTCGCCGAGTAGAGTTCAATTTTAGGCACTGCGATAGGATCCTGGACCGTGCAGTTGGCGTCATTCTCCCAACGATACAATGAGGTTGAACCTGTTAAACCCACCACTCGCAACCGCGATGTTGCGGTTAGGCTGTGGGCATTCAACCATTTCGTCGCCTCGGGAAATGAAAGAAAAGCCTCGGTCATCTCCATGGCGTCTTTTGAATTCACCTCGTAAATGACCTGCTCTTCGACCCAATCCGCTTGCGCACTAAGTCCAAACGATACGAACGCGATCGCTAAAATGTATTTCATAAATTTAGACTAGCGAAGGGATCGCCAGTTCACAAAGCTCTTTTTACGCTTGTCCACTTTGACTTCGGTCCACTCGCCCATCTCGCCAGTGGGCTCACCACTCATGTTCAGGCCGACCGCACGAACCCGATAACTGCCGGGCTTCAAGCGAACCTTGGCCACTTGAAAGCTGGCCGGAAGGGTAAGCCATTGGCGGAGATCCGCTTGGTCAGCGACATGCATCCCGATCCATGCCACGGCACCGAGCAACTCATTCTTTTGTCGGATTTGGTCGGCCACAACTTCTTTGGCCACAATTCCGGTCGCTCGCATGGCGATGATCGAGGAATATTGGTCGTCTAGGGTTTTGATCGCCACATCGGTGATGTTGGATATCATTTGTGTTGGCTCACTGCCGCCCGACTCAACCTCGAGGCGCGCGCCCTGAGTTTGATTAAAGGTCGCATATAATTTTGGAATACGCGGAAAGTCGGGGTGCGGGCGCTTCACCGGCCCCCAACCCTGCTGATAGATCAAAACGACTTCGCCCAACTCTCGCAGGTCGGCGGGCTTAACACCTGCAAAGCTCTTTTTCCACTTTTGCAGGTCCTCAGTTCGTCGGGCGTTTTGCGCCGCCCGGATCAGATCTTCTTGCAGGTAGGAGATGGACGGATTCAGATCGTAGGCCTTTTTAAAATCGATGTACGCGTTGTCCCAGTTTCGATCGTGCTCCCAAATTAAAGCCGAAAGATAAAATGCGAAGGGGTTCTGATCGTAGTTCTTTTTGCCCTCGAAGCGAAACTTGTAAAGCTTGTCGTTCAGCTTGCGGCATTCGACCAAAGCTCCGTCGTATTTTTTCTGTTCAAGAAAGTTGATCGCCAGCATGGCGTTGATCAGGACCTTCTCAAAATCGTCGCCCTTATATTGGACCATTCCCTCGTTCAGAAGGAGCGATCCCGCGATTCGCGACACGGAATGATAGTCTTTAATATCGGTCAGCTCTTCGGCCTTAAGAAAGGCTTTGGTGCTTTCGTCGAAGTTTCGCGCCAATTGTTGAGCCGTGGCGTATTCAAGCAGATAGACGACTTGGTCGTCGCCATCAGCGAGAGCCTTTTCTTTAATCTTTTCGGCGGCGGCCGCGGGATCACCGCTTTTTAGGGTGTCGCGAAAGCCAGAGGTCTTAAGCTGGTAGGAGGCGCATCCGGCTAGGCTGATAAAAATCAGCCCAAGCCAGAGATTTCCAAGAACGCGTGGGCACAATTTTAGATTCCCACTCTTTTCTTTTTAAATTGTTTGCGCAACTGCTTGTGGTCGGTCCACTGAATAAGTCCGGTCTTTAAATTGGTCAAATTCATGGTCAGTTTATAATAGATGGTTTTGTCTTTGCCGGCTTCTTGCACGATCGAGTCGAGGCGGCCGTTCATAATAAAATCGGCGCCCACTTGTCCGCCTTTGGACTTTTTGCTTTCACGCTCCACCATTCCCGAGTCTTGATAGTCGTACTCTTCGGCGATGTCTTCGCGCGCGGCTTTATCGACAAATGCCACTTTACCCGAGCGCATCAACTCCACTTGAAACATGTCGGTGATACTTTGCGTGTCGATGTGTTCACTGGTTTTGTTTTGTAAACGCGTCACCATCACGATCGGCGGACGTTTCGCGTTGGAAATCGTGGGGTGGCCAACCGCGCCGGTGACCAATTCCTTGACCGCGACTTGCATGTCGGACTCGGACCATTTGTCGGTGAGAAGATTTGTGTCCTCAACGTTGTCGTCGTATTGTCCTTTTACGAACTGGCGGGGACCGCAACCGATCGCGCCGACGATAAATACCAATGACAATAATTTAATGAAATTCTGCATGGAATTCCTCCCAAAGTAGGGCGACCCCTCATCGGGTTCACCAAAGCGCCTATATTAGGGATTGTCGGAGACGGCGGCAACTGGAATCCGGACGCATTATGACCTGAAACCTGCGCCGTTTACATTTGGGGCTGTGCTCCCCGTTTGCATGAGAGTTCGCCCATGCAACGAATCACAAATCCCCATTTAGCCGCTGAGTTTTTTAGGTCGCGCATGTCGTCGGAGGTCGAGGAAGTCTGGGTGGCCGCCCTAAATTCAGATAAACGGGTTCTCGCGGCCCAATGCCTGTTTCGCGGGACCGCGGATCAATGTCTTGTGCACCCACGCGATATCTTCCGCTTTGGCTGCATTCACAATGCGACGGCCCTGATTGTGGCTCACAATCACCCGAGTGGCGTGCCCAAACCATCTGTCGAGGACGAAGAATGGACCGACCAACTGCTAACAGCAGCGAACATTATTATGATACCGGTGGTTGACCATGTGATTGTGGCACGCCGAGGGTATTTCAGTTTTTTAGAGAGTGGGCGAATCTTCGCGAAAGACAACAACGGTCTTGGGCGAAATGTGCATGAAATGCCGAAGAAACGCGACCAGAAATAACGACGAGCCGAGCAGTTCTAAGAACTCTTCGAACACACGACCAAAATGACTGACAAACTTGGGCGCGAGCTGAAAGTGTTCGGCGATCATCGGGTAAGCGCCGGGCATTCCTTCGATAAAATCAACGCCGACCGCGAGCCCGTAACAGGTCAATGCCGCGAAGACAATCCACCGCAAAGCGGGCTCGCGCAGTTCACGCCACATAAACCACAGAATAAATATGCCCATCGATATAAACAGCGGACCGAATATAAACTGCCAGGTGTAAGACGTTTCCAAAACCGCTTCGCTGCTCGCGGGAAGGCGGCGAACAGCGAGGTCTTTAACCGCAGTGCCGATGCGCTCATGAATTTTTGCTCCGTCATCGATGCCCAGGTAAGTAAAAAACGTCGCGATTACGGCCCACGCGCGCGCGCGGTTTTTGGCATAAATCAGCCACAACACCAGACCTACGCAAACGGTCTGTACGCCGGCCAGCCACGACGGCAGGGAATCTTCACGCCCCATATTGAACAGCCGTTGTATTGAGCCGGCAGGAATTATGGCGTTGTAATTGAACACGATATCGAAAATCACGAATAGGATTTCGCCCGCGAGTAGCGCCAGAAACAGCGTTTTTGTGAATCGTTTCGGGTCAAAGCGAAATGCGAGATCCATAATTACTATCCTTATATGGCAATTTCGCGACCGGCCCGCGAGGCCTATACCCAAGCTCACTGATCAGCATTCAAACAGCGTCTAAACGTTCTTCATGGGTTCTTATTGTGAGACGAAAAAGTTTAATAGCCCTGTTTGGCTAAGCGATTCAGGACTTCGTCGATGTTCACGGATTTGGGCGAAGTGATTTTCTTAACCCCGATAACCACCAGGTTCTGATCCAGTTGCACTTCATACCCGCGATCATAGGCTTGGCGAATGAAGTTCTTCACAAAATTGATGCGCTCGGCGCGCTCCATCTCATTTAACCATTTTCGATTCGCCAGGCGGTTACTGATTTTCTCCTCGGGAAGGCCGTCTGCGAATACGGCTTTTTCGCCATAAAGATCTTCATAGACTTTTTCGGCCGAGTTCTCCTGATCCATCTGAACGCCGAGAGAGCGGCCGTCGTCGGGCGCCGACAGTATATAGGCCTCAGCTCCACCGCGAGCGCCAATGGTGCGCTGATTCTCGAGCTGTGTTCGGCGCTTTAGCATAAGCTCGGCCACTTTCGTATCGTGCATATCTTTGGTGATCGAGGCGCCGTGACGGGCCACTGCGGTTTGTCTAGGCTTAGCCTTTACGGGGGAGCGTTTACTGGCTTTTGAGGATTGGTAATAACTTAAGCCCGCGATCGCCAGAATAGCGGCGCTTAGGCCGGTTAAAATCCAAGTATAGCGCTTCTTGGCCGCGCCACCACGAGCTCGCTTCGGCGCAAAGTTCAGCGCGGGCGCCGCCTTTTCGTTGGGGCGTGGAAGCGTTTTAATTTTTATGTCGGGGCCAGACATACGAATTCCCTCTACCGTTTTATGAGCAAGCGCGGGGCCATATGGCCCCTGTCTCATCTCCGTGCAGCGATAGCTGAGGGCGGATTCTCATTTTGAGACGTTTACTACTTAAACACCTGGACACAGGCTGTCGCTCGAAAGCGCCGCTTCGTTGGACTTACGGCGCCGTACCGAATGTCAGAAAGTTTAAGAATGCTTTACATTTTTTCATCGCGATGGGCTCCTTTGACTCAAAACCGAAGACCGATTCGAATGATTGAAATTAATTACCGCATTAGGGGGGAATTCTATGCGTACAATTGCAGCTCTGCTGTTACTCGTCTCCGTGAACGCTTACGCTTGTCCGGAGCTCACTGGCTCTTACACTTGCACCTATCAAGATGGATCGTCGGAAGTCGTTTCGATCAGCCAAGAAAACAAAGACGGCGTGACCGTGTACAACTACAACGGCTCGATGATTCCGGCCGACAATGTTATGTACCCGATCCCGGACGATCAAACTTTGAAGCAGGCTACATTCCGCGCTTGGTGCGAAAACGCTTCGCTCAAAGGTAACATCGTCGGCAAGTACTATAACGAAGGAAATCTGTTCGGCGACCTCAACATGACATTGGATCTCTCTTTGGATGGCACCAGCCTCAAGAGCGTAACCACTGGCACATTGACCAACTCGGGCGGCTCATACCCGCTGGACGGCTCTGTTACCTGCGCTCGCCAGTAACGCAAAAAGGTCTCCAAGGTATTTTTGTAATTCAGCCCACCCGCAAGGTGGGCTTTTTTTGTGATTGAGTTAGTCGGTGCGCTCGAGTTCGAGCCAGTAGCGTGACGGCACGTTGCCATCGTCCTTCACGTAGTCGGGATCCGGCGATGTAAAGTAAATCCAATCTTTATCTGGCGCCGATTTTATCCGTAGCCCTTTGGGGAGATTGGTAAAGACAGTGCCTTTAAGTAACTTTTCTGGGGCCACTTCGGCGGTCACGATTTGTTCAATTCGAATGTTCGGGATCGAAATATCAATCGCAGAAATCAACAAGGTACCGCCAGGCTTTAAGACCCGATGGGCTTCGCGCAAGATCTTAAGCGTATACTCTGGATCCGTATCCCATTTATAGCTGATGGGTCCGAGGGTTGAGATAATTAGATCGGCACTTTGATCAGGCAGACCCATATCCACCGCGCTCGCCTGCACAAAATAAGGTTTCGATTTTTGATAGGGATTTAAATAAATATCGAGCCCCACGGCATCGACGCCTTGGCGGCGCAGTTGTTCGACAAAAGTGCCGTCGCCACAGGCCAAATCGAGGACTCGTTTTCTGGCAAAATATTTAAGAGTTAAAAAGCGCCCTGGGTACAACGCCTCTTCGCGTAGGAGAAAGAAGCCGCGATCTGTTCGATTGAAGGTCTCGGTGGTCTGCAGGTCATCGCGATATACGCGGAGTTGTTGGGTATCAGAAACGGTCTCCGGGCCCTCACGGTGGATTAAAGCTTTAGCTTGCGGCCGCCACACGCCGGACCAGATCAGGAGCTTTTCGCATGCGACGCGCGTCTTAGAGGGAGCTAAGCGCTCCCCAGCGTTTAACGTAACTGAGGAGACCAACAACGTCCAAAAGACGCACGTTTTGCCAAATTTTATAAATATCCCGGCCACGTTTGGCTCCTATTGCCTGCCTAGTAATTGCAGCTCAATAGGAGCAAGGTACGTGCCTAGAATCTAGAGGCGGACAAATGCGGAGAACAGGTAGCCTTCGTTAAAGACTTCGCCGTTGCCTGCAGTCGTGGCGTCGATCAAACCACGGTTGTACGTGAGCTCGCCGCCCACGCTGACGTCTTTGTAGTAGGGAAACTCAACGCCGCCGCCGAGGGTCATCAACACATCCATATCGCGAACATTGTCGATCTTAGACGACGTTCGGACAGGTGCTGTAACAGTCGCATCGGCGCGGGTGTTGAACATCGGCGACAGGCCACCTTTCACGTACAGGCGGCGTTCGTTGAAGTAATACTTTGCCGCTGTATTGATCGCCAAATAGTCGATCAAGGCTTTTCCGCTAAACTGAATGCCTTGAACATTAAAGGTTCCGCGGGCGCCCATTTGGTAAAAGCTCAATCCGCCTTGAAGAGTTACTTTTCCGACTTCATAATCGGCAAGCACGCTGGCCGCAATTCCTTCATCCGAACGAACATTTTCGATGCCTTGGGCGCCTTGCAACCGAAAGCTGGCCACGCCCACCATCGGTACAATCCGGAACGGACGGGAGCTGCGGGCGACGTCTTGAGTGTTCAGAGTCGTCTTACCGGCGCTGGCCTTTGCCGGTTTAGCCTTAGTGCCCGCCTTAGGGGCGGCAACATTAGGAGCGGCAAAGGCGGAAAAACTGCAGAACAATACTGCGAGAACGATTAAGCGAATCACAAAATACCTCTCGGTTTAATAGATTTAAGGGAGCGCGCCTAAATTCTCCGAAGTCCGTCTATTTGGCAACGTGTACATGACGCGGCAAATGATTTGCGCGATTTAACCAGCCGGCTTGCGGGCCTCGAGAGGGCCGTCAACGGGGAGGATAATCTTAAACTCAGTTCCTTTACCCACTTCGGACGAGACTAGAATCTCGCCGCCATGCTTCTGTATGACTCCGTAAGAAATGCTAAGGCCAAGGCCCGTCCCGCTCCCGAGGCCTTTGGTGGTAAAAAACGGATCGAACACCTTTTCAAGAGTGGCCTTGTTCATGCCGCGACCCGTGTCACGAATGGCCACTTCGACCCGGCCGCCACCCAAATCATTGGTGGAGATATGAATTTCACCCTCACCCTCGATGGCCTGTGCGGCATTGCTTAAAACGTTCATAAAGACCTGGTTCAGCTGACTTGGAAAGCAGTTCACTTTCGGAATTGGACCGAAGTTTTTGACAACTTTAATACGGCCCTTAAGTTCACCGCTCAACAGCTGTAAGGTATTGTCGAGCCCTTCGTGCAAATCGACTTGCTTGATCTGCGCCTCTTCAAGCCGTGAGAAATTTCTTAAGCCTAAGACGATATCGCGGGTCCGCCTCGCACCGTCTTCACAGCTAGAAATCAGCTTGGGCAAATCGGTTACGATATAGTTAAGGTCGACTTTGTCTTTTTCACTTTTGAGTTTGCCCGGTTCTTTTTCAGCGACGTCGACCAAATGAATGAGCTTCTGCGAATAGTCACGCAAGTGCGACATATTGGAATAAATAAAGCCGATCGGATTATTCAGTTCGTGCGCCACGCCCGCAACCAGCTGACCAAGGCTTGCCATTTTCGCGGTGTGGACCAGCTTCGCTTGCGTGTCGCGAATCTCAACATTGGCGCCCTCGAGCTCTTTGATTTTTTCTCTCAGGGCTTTTTGTGACTCAAAAGTTCGGCGTGATAAATCGTTAAAGGCTTCTGCGAGGAGGCCGAGTTCGGTCTCGTTATTCGCCGGCACCATCACTTGATTTTTTCCGAAGTCGGCGCGCTCAACCGCGTTGAGCACATCATAAATAGGCGTAAGGAGCAGCCTTGAGGCGATAAAGCTCAAAATAATCAGCAAAAATATAATCGCGCCCGCCACCGTAAAAAAGGCCACGTTCACATTTTTCAGCACAGCCTTTGCCGCGCTTTTTGAGGCGGCCAGGCCCATCACAAAATTAGTTTCGCCCCACTTCAGCTCACGCAGCATAAACCGATACGGAACATCGCGCACATTGCGCTCGAAGAATCCGTCTTCTTTAAGATATGGCAAAAACGTTTCGGGCCGATAAAGGCTTATATCCTCATGGGTAGAAACAATCCCCGGCCGGTCCGGTTGAAAAAAGAAAATCTCGGCGTTTAAGCGATTGCGGATATTCAACAAGATAGGCTCGTCGATTTGCCGCGCTTCCTCGATGTAGGCAATAACTTTGCCGCCCGCGCTGGTGACTTTAGTGTAAACCAGCAGTTCTAAGTGCGAAGCCGACTGCTTTAGCCCTTTTTCCGTACCCACTTCAAGCAGCATTAGATCTTCTTTAGATTCCAAAGCCTTAAGCAGTGGCTCTTGCATCTCCACCACTTTTTCAAAATTTTCGCTGCGTTGGATTTGGCCTTTTTCATCTTTATAAAGTGCAATTTCCAGACTGCCGTCGCGGTTGAAGATCCAAATCCGCTGCCCGACGGCGGCGCCGCGAAACCAGCGTTTTACGCTATCGCGCGCCTGATCGATATTGTTGGCGGCAAGAAAAAAGCCCACCGTCTTGTCGCCAGAGAGCTGATGCACTTCTTCTAGAAGTTTATTTTGAAAGTCGCTAAAAATAATGCTGATCTCGCGCGCATTGCCGAGCAGTCGTGTCGACAACTCTTGATCGATGGCCTTTTCGTAATTGACGAGCGAGTACGCGGTGACAAACGCGAGCGGCACGATCGAGAAAATCAAGAGCCAGAATATTAACATTGTCCGTAAAGATTTACGGGGTCGCTGACGAGCCTTCATTCGTGGTCATGCCATCCTTTACCGTAAGGATAATGCGGATTTGCCCTTCTGGCATCACCCGCGGATGGCGGTCTTTGGAGAACCGGACTGGACTAAAGGTCCCGAGGAAGAGTTCGAGTTCGGGATAGTTGGACTCAGGTAGAGTGAAGTGGAAGTAGGACTCGGTCTGCTTACGCAGCCAACCCATCTCCACATTCCCGGCGACCTTGCCGCCGAGCGCGACCACTTTGTCGCGAATGGCTGGCCATGAGTTATGAAAATCCGAAACTTCGATTTCGGCCCGATACAGAAATCCGCGACCCATTTGTTCGGCTTCCGTGGCTGGCTTCGAGGTATCCGGATCGGCAGCCGTTCCGATTTCGGTGGCAGCAACGAGAGGCGCGGGCGTCGGCGCGGGCGCCGCGACTGGAGATGGTTTTGTTTTCACAGCGGTTACAGTTTCTGGCGGGCTATCCACTGTTGGCGGAGCGGCCACGCCTGTGGGCAAAGTGGGCGCGGCGACACCATTGGGTAACGTGGAGGTCTTCGCCGTGGACACCGTAGGAGCATCCGGCGGCAAAGGTGTGGGTGGAGCCGGAACCATGTCGGGCTCCTTCTTCAACTGCTCGGCGAGCATGACGTCTTCACTTAATGTTTTAACCCACGGCTTAGTCACCATCACGCCAAGCGCTAAAGCTATAACAACAAAAACATAAGGCAGCATTTTCCAACCGCGCTGTGAAGACCAAAGGGTCCACGCGCGAAGTTGCTTTTTCCAATGCGGTTCAAAATTCTCGAGAGCCTCTTTGAGCTTAGGAGTGACTTTGACTTGCGCCGCGATTTGCGAATAGCGCAGGCCCTTATTTAGGTTTTCAAGTTCGCGCGAGGTGTCTCGGCAGGTGGGCAAAAAATCGTTAATTTCTTGCTCGCGGCGTGCGTCCAATCGATGGGTGACGTATTCGTACAAAAGTTCCTGACACAAGAATCGGGTCAATTTTTTGCGAGTGAAGTCACTCACATCCTGGCTGCCATCAAGACTCAAGGTAACCACCCATGGCCCTTAAGCCTCGGCCGACACGATAGCGAACGGTTCCCACCGTAACGCCTAAGCCGTCCGCCACGTCTTGGTCAGAAAAGTGCAAAATCCGCGAAAGAAGCACGGCTTCGATTTCTTGTTGATCGCCGTTCATCATAAAATTGGACCACGCAGCCAAGTCGAGCCCCTTCGGTAGCTCAAAGCCCTTTTCATCGGGCGAGTGCGACCAATCCCGACGCGGGAACTTTTTTAATTTGTCTCTGTATTTGTGCAACGTCGCGATCCATTGGCGGCGATGCTCCGATTCCATATGGCCTTGAGCCTTTAAGTCACCCAGCACGCGAAAACTAGCCGCGAACGTGATCTGTTCATCAAGACTTAAGAAATAGAAATACTTCGCCACCGTATCGATGAGCGAAGTTTCCATACGGTCTAATCCACTGTGAGCTGTTTAAGAAGGTCGACGTCTTCGAGAACTTTACCCGATCCAAGCACTACGCAAGACAGCGGGTCTTCGGCGATCGTCACCGGCAAGCCGGTGCGCTCACGCAGCAACACATCGAGGTTCGACAACAAGGCGCCGCCACCGGTGAGAACAATGCCGTTATCAACAATATCTGAAGCCAGTTCGGGCGGAGTCTTTTCGAGCGCCGTGCGAACAGCATCAACGACTTCACTCAACGGATCCATCAGGGCATCGTTCACTTGCGAGCTGGTGATTTCAATGGTCTTGGGCGCGCCGGCCACGAGGTCGCGGCCTTTAATCTCCATGCTCTTTTCTTCTTCAAACGGATACGCATTGCCGATTTGAATTTTAATTTGTTCGGCCGAGCGCTCACCGATCAGCAGGTTAAATTGACGGCGGACATAATTGACGATGGCTTCGTCAAACTTGTCTCCGGCGACTTTAATCGATTTGCAATAGACAATACCACCAAGAGAAATCACCGCGACACCCGTAGTGCCGCCACCCATATCAACCACCATGCTGCCGGTGGGATCGGTGATGGGGAGTCCGGCGCCGATTGCGGCGGCCATTGGTTCTTCAATCAAATAAACTTCGCGCGCGCCCGCCGAGTGGGCGCTTTCTTTAACCGCGCGTTTTTCAACCTGGGTAATTCCATAAGGAACGCAGATGATAATTCGCGGACGGATAAAGCTTTTCTTTTGGCCGGTTGATTTGCCGATGAAATACCGGAGCATGGACTGGGTCACTTCGAAGTCGGCGATCACACCGTCTTTGATCGGGCGGATGGCGACGATGCTTCCCGGAGTTCTTCCGAGCATCTCTTTCGCTTCCTTACCGACCGCGAGAACACGGTTTTGGCCTCCCCGCACATTTTTTTGCACGGCCACCACGGAGGGTTCATCGAGAATAATGCCGCGACCTTTAGCAAATACCAGGGTGTTGGCTGTACCCAGGTCAATCGCGATATCATTCGAGAAATACTCAGTAAATTTATCCATTATTGACATGATCTAAGTACTCTAGGGCACCTATATCATGCGGTCAACTTGGGAGCGTGGCCGCCAGTTCACGAGAAATTTGATTCTGCAGAGCATTAATTTCTTCAAGTTGCCGGGTCATGTTCCACCCAAGCCGCGCACCCATGGTCTGCGCAATGGCTTTTGCGAATGGGATGCCGTGGTCACGGCGGGAAAGTACGAGCGGCGTGCGGCGAAAATAAAAATCGGCAAGGTGAAGGCACATCGTGTTTTCAACCGCGTGAATCGCCTCCGCGCACCACATCCATTCGTTGGCAACAGAACGGTCCACGCCTTCGGCCACCGCCGCCTCAGCAATATGAAAACCCTCCATGCCATGGCGCTCAGCTAACTTTTCGGTAACTTTCGGATCAATAAAAAACTGCTCAGCCCAACTGCCATGTTCAGCCTTCGCGCGGGCGAGGAGCGTTTCGGAAACCAATGGATTGAGTGGCTGCACGGTTTGGGTTTTGCCAAAACGCACGCGATCTTCGGTTGGCATCTGCTCGAGCACCGCCGACACCGTTTGCTCGGCCATATTGCGATACGTGGTGTATTTGCCGCCGGCGACAAACGTCACTCCGTGAGGCTCGGTCCAAATCATATGCTCTCGGCTGGTTTTACTTTCGCTTTGCGAACCGTCATCAATCAGCGGTCGCACGCCGGCGTAACATCCGACAATGTCTTTGGCTTGAATCTGCGCTCCGGGAAAATATTTTTCGATCACCTTGAGGAGGTAATCCACATCATCGGTTTCCGTGCGCACCTGACCGGGATCAAGAGAAAAGTCGGTGTCGGTGGTTCCGACAATCACCATCTCATGGCGCGGAATTGCAAACACAATTCGATTCTCGGCTCCCATAACGATCGCATCGTTCAAAGGGAATCTCTCTTTTAAGAATGTAAGATGCACTCCCTTAGAGGGTCGCATCACGCGCTTCCACTCCTTAAAGAAGGTCTGGCCCACGCGATCCGTCCACGGGCCGACCGAGCTCACGATACGGCGCGCGCTCAAAACAAAAGTGTGATGGCCCTCGAGGTCGGTGCACTCAATGCCTTTCACCTGGCCTTTCTCTGTAACCGCGCCAACCGCCTTCACATAGTTGGCCATCTCCGCACCGAACGAGCGCGCCGACCTAAGAGTCTCAAGCACCAAGCGGTCGTCATCCATATAGGCGTCGGAGTAGGTAAAGCCACCGCTAAGATTTTCGGATTGCAATTGCGGGTACTCATGCAGGAGTTCGGCCGCTCTATGAAACTCATGCAGCTCAGGCGCTTCATACAAGCTTAGCGCATCGTAAGCCATCATACCGAGTCCCATCTTCCATGCGGGAACGCGCCCCGTTTTGTAAACGGGAATGGTAAATCGCAGCGGATGCACGAGGTGCGGAGCCATTTCAAAAAGATTTTGCCGCTCGGTTAAGGCCTCAAACACCAGCCCGAACTCCATATTTTCAAGATAGCGAATCCCGCCATGGATCAGCTTGCTCGAGCGAGAACTGGTGCCGCTGGCAAAATCGTTGGCTTCAATCAAGGCCACTTTCATACCGCGGCTGGCGGCATCGCGCGCAATTCCGGCGCCGGTGATACCGCCGCCGATAATGGCCAAATCAAAATACTCTTCATTCATTTTTTTAAGAGAATTTTTTCTGTCGCGTTGCGAGAGTGTAAATGACATTCGTTAAAACCGACTGCTGCGGATTTCGATCATCGGCTCATTGGTTTGATGAGCCTGCTTCCAATCATCGACCAGCGGAATGCGATCTTTGCCCGACTCAATCAAAACACACTGCAAATGTTTGTCTTTGCACCATTTATAGGCGACCTCAAGAAGCTCGCGACCTATGCCGGGCTCATTAAAAATTAACTCTTCAATCCACAGTGTTTGCGTTAGCCCGCGAAAAAAAATCAACGGCTGCCCTAAAATAATTCCGCACAACTTTTCGCCCTGAAAAGCGCCAAAGCTCCAACCCTGCGGCAAATAATACGCCAACGACTCTGGCCGCCAGCGCGCTATCCAACTGTGCATTTCGACTTCCATCTGATCGCTCGCGGTCTTCTCAAGCCGTTCGCGGGCAAACTTCGCCACGATCTCTTGATCGGCGGGGAGCAAAATGCGGATTTCGAGGTTGGACTCCATATCCTTCTCAATATATGATTGACCGGTGCTGAACAACAAGAAGCCGTTTCCAAAAGACAAGTTGCAGAAGCTTTTAGACGATCTTGAACGCTATCGACCACGCGGTCGCGCCGTGGCTGCGTTTGATGCCGATGGCACCCTTTGGGATACCGATTTAGGCGAAATGTTATTTGGCTACCAGGTCGAAAAACGCCTGGTGCCGCTGCCCGAAGATCCGTGGGGGCATTACAATTATCTCAAAGAACATAAGTCCCACCCCGAAGCGTATTTATGGCTCGCGCAGATCAATAAGGGTGTGGCGATAGAGCAAGTGCGCAAGTGGGCGCATGAGGCTGTAGATAAACATTTGCCGATACCAATCTTTGATGCGCAACGAGAGATTTTAAAAAAACTGCGCGAGCTCGATGTGGAAGTTTATATCGTGACCGCCTCGATCAAATGGGCCGTTGAGCCGGGCGCGCGCTTGCTTGGGTTGGACGATGATCAAGTGATTGGAATCGAAACTCATGTGGTCGATGGCGTTGTGACCGACAAGCAAAAGGGTGTGATTACGTACCGTGAGGGGAAACCCGAAGCGCTGCTCGCGCGCACGGGTGGTGTTCGGCCGTATTTTAGTAGTGGCAATACTGAGGGTGACAAGTGGCTCTTGGAATCGGCAATGGAACTGCGCTTGGTTATGTCAGCATCGCCCATCGATTCAGAAAATTGGTCCACCGAATCGACTATGATCCGTATGGCTGTGGATAAGAAGTGGTACTATCACCGGTTTGAGTAATTCCGCTTACGCATGGCCGCCCATGCGGCGGTGCGCCTACCTAAAGTTCGCACCCACCAACGCTTCGATCTCGCCCGTCTCTTTGGGCACGCCTTTGGTCAGCACTTCGCAGCCGTCATTGGTAACTAAAATATCATCTTCAATGCGAATACCGATGCCGCGCAACTCAGTGGGCACATTCGAATCGTTTTCAGGAAAATAAAGTCCGGGCTCAATGGTCAAACACCAACCAGATTCAATCGCGCGCGACTCGCCTTTGATTTGCAAGGCGCCGGAATCGTGGGTATCAAGCCCCAACAAATGACTCACGCCGTGCGGATAGTAGCGAATCTGCGCTTGCGAACGGATCACTTCATCGATCGAACCTTTAACTAGGCCTTCCTCAAGCAGAACCTGAGTTAAGGATTGCGTGGTGAAACGCTGCAGATCCATAAATGGAACGCCGGGCTTTACCTTCGCGATCAGTTCTTTCTGCACTTTTAAAATTTTATCGTAGATGCGCTTTTGCACCGGCGAGTAACGACCGTTCACAGGCCAAGTTCGCGTGATATCGCCGCTGTAATTTAAATATTCAGCACCGCAATCGGCGAGCAGCAATTGTCCCGACTCTAAAGTGTCTTCATTAAAGCGATAGTGCAAAGTGGTCGCGTTGTTGCCGGCGGCGACGATGCCGTAATAGGCCTCGCCCTCTGCTCCCCGCTCCATCACCGACTTTAAGAAAATTCCGTGCAACGTGCGCTCGGTCACTCCCGGTTTCGTGGCCTTCATCATTTCGATATGTGCTTCAGCGCTGATCGCGCCGGCTTTGCGCATGCACTCGGCCTCTTCTTCGGTCTTGCGAATCCGCAATTCACCAACCAAAGAATTTGCATCTTCAACCGGCGGCAAGCCAAGGCTATAGCGCGCCCGCCATCCGCCATGAATTTCCATCAAGGTCTTCATCATGATTTCGTCAAAACCCTTGTTGCGGCCGAGGGTGTAGTAGACTTTTTCGCAGCCCTTGAGGAGCTCGGGCGCCTGTTTTTCAAAATCGTGAATATTGTAGGTTTGATCAAAAGCAAAAACCTGCTTGGCTCCCTGTAGACCAAAGCGAAAACCTTCCCAGGTCTCACGCTCGAGATTTTTTTCGCGTACAAACATCACTGTTTCAGGCGTTTTGCCCGGGCGAAAAATTAAGCAGCACTCGGGTTCATCAAAACCGGTCATGTAATACAAATTAGACTCGCAACGGTATTTATAATGGCCATCGGCATTGCGGTATTGCTCGGGCCACGCGGGGAGCACGATCGCGCAGTTTGGAATCAGCTGCGCCAACCGGCGGCGGCGGGCCTTGAAGAACTCAATATTCATTGGCGCTTTTCGCATAATCTACCCCTTAAAATCGATATTTGAGGATCAACTCTCGAGCGGCGGCGCCGCCCACTTTTTCACCCAGCACGACCAAATCTTTTTTACCGTCAAACCGCGCGATCGGAAATGCGCTCGTGTCCACGTTAATGATGTCGATATTGTATTTGGAAGCTTCTCCGATGGCGCGCTTAACCTCTTGCCAGAGAATAACATGTATCAAATTTTCCGGCAAATTCTCCTGCGCCACCGGCATGGCTGAACCAAGAACGTTTACAAATACAATTACGTTATAGCCTTCTTTAACTAGACGCTCGATGGCCTCGGTGGCCTGCGAAGCGCCCGCTAAAAAAGCTCCCTGCGCCTTAAATACTGGGGGGAACGATAAACAGCGCTTCACCGCATCGGAGTAAGGGCCGCGCGTTTGCCAATTCACCACGCCCGTCCACACCGAGCGCGACGGGCAGGTGAAAGGAATCTTGCTCGAGGTCAACGCGTCTTTGCCGAAGGTTTCCTTTAAATAACCATCCATTACGCTCGCACTTTCTTCACCTACGCCTTTGCTGGTGAAGAACCCTTTCGGATGCGGCAAACGTTGCTGCTCCATTTTGTACAGTTTCCACTCCATATCGTGAACCGCGCCCCGGGTCGCGAACAGGCCACCCATCAGGGCGCCCCACTCCAGGCCGACCACCTTGTCGATCGGAATGCGTTGCTGCTGCAGAGCTTTGAGCACGCCCACGTGAGCAAAAGTTTTTCCGCCACCGGGGCCGAGAATCACCGCGACTTTTTTAGGCGTATCGGGTGTCGCCGGAGGTGTAGCAGGAGGTTGGTCGACTTTTGGTTCTGGTGACGGAATTCCGGAAAAATCGTCTTCAGGTTGGTCGGCTCCCACAGTGACGCCTGGAGCTTTGGCGATGGGTTGCGGCGAAGGACGGCGGGGAATAATCGGACTGGGCTTAACGGGCGCCGCCGATTGGCAGCCGACCGCGAAAATTAAACTAGCGGCGACTAGCCCAAACAAAGAACTCTTGATTGCCATCTTGACCTCTCACCGGTGAAGGAAAGTACTCTACCGCCGAGAAGCCATATTTATCAAGAGCCGCCAATATTCGCTCTTGAACTTCACCATACATCTCGGGTTTCAACGTCTTCGGTCCGACCTCAAACTGCGGCTTTACCAGCGCCAAAAGTCGACACCCGGTTGGCAATAGCTTCTGAAAAACCGGCAACACGTGCTCAATCGAAATAAACGACACATCGATCACGCATAAGTTCACGCCAAGGCTCAACCACTGGGTGATTTCGCCGTGGGAAGCCATATCCTTTACATGAACTCCTTCGAACGCTGTAAGCCGGGCATGGTTTTTAAGCTTTTCGTGAAGCTGACCATGGCCAACTTCAATTCCCAGCACCGCGGCTGCACCCGATTGAAGTAGAAAATCGGTAAAGCCGCCCGTCGATATACCCACATCTAAACAGCGCAAACCTTGCGCAGATAAACCGACGTGCTGAGCTGCGGCTTCAATCTTTAAACCACCGCGCGAGACATACTTGAGTGTCTGACCGCCGGCTTTGATTCGGACCTGATCGGCAAGTTCGACCTGAGCCGATTGATCCTCGGCAATTACCCATTCATTATTTTTGCAAATTTCGATTTCGCCGGCGGCGATCATGGCCTGGGCCTTGGTGCGCGATGGGGCCAAGCCCCATTCGACCAATGCCGAATCGAGGCGCTTCATATTTAAATCCGTTGCCGATTGAGAAGAATCATTTTGAGCAGACCCTCGGCCCGTGCACCAAATGTGGTGAGGGTGCGTTCGGCCTCATCGCTGACATGTTTAAGCAATTTTTCAGTCTCTTCGCGGCCCAGGCGGCCAACAAAGTTAATCTTTTCAGGCTTGTTCGGATTGAAGTCTTGAATGTCGTCGGCGATTTGAAAGGCCATGCCGAGATGCTCGCCATAGGTGCGCAGCAATTTAACTTTCTCGGTGTCAGCGCCCAACAAAACCGCCGTGCCCTCGACAGCAACGCGGATCAACGCACCGGTTTTTCGTTTGTGAATTTCAGCCAGAAGTTTTTCGTTGGGGTCCTGCGCGGCGATATCGAGCACCTGACCGCCCACCATTCCGCGCGGGCCCGCGGCCTCGCTCAGCAAAGCCAAAGCGGATTTAAGATTTTTCGAGTCGCTTTCGGCCAGCGCGCCAAAGGCCATGGTCAACAGCGCATCGCCGGCGAGTAGCGCCTGGGCATCGCCGTAAACTTTGTGATTGGTCGGGCGCCCGCGGCGAAAGTCATCGTTATCCATCACCGGCAAATCATCGTGAATCAACGAGTACGTGTGAATCAACTCAACTGCGGCCGCCATGGGAAAAGCGTCTTCCATTGGCTTATCAAGGGCTTTGGCCGTAAGCAGGGACAGGAGCGGGCGAAAGCGTTTGCCGCCTGAGAGGAGGCTATAGTTCATGCACTCCCAAAACTTTTGCAGTTCGGGATTGGGTGCGGGAGTTTTATCGCCGAGGACTGCATGCAGATGCTGGTCGATCGCCGCCAGTTCGGTTTTAAACAGCGCTTCGAACATTATTCTTTAATCTGAAAATTTTCGGTGACTGCCGTGCCCGAGGCATCGACCGACAAAAGGGTTTTTACCTTTTGTTCGGCTTGCGAGAGCTGGGTATTGCATTCGCGCGAGAGCTTTACGCCCTCTTCGAAAAACTTTAGAGACTCTTCAAGGCTGACATCGCCCGACTCCATTTTGGCCACGATTTCTTCGAGGCGCGAAAGCTTTTTCTCAAACTCCATGGGTTACTCCTTCGATTTTCGCCTCGGCACGGCCCTTGGCGAAGGTGATTTCAACTTTGTCTCCGACCGCAAGATCCGCGGCCGATTTAATTAATTGGTTGTTTTTACGCGTGATCGAATATCCGCGCTCGACCACTTTTAACGGCGACACCGCATCCAGCAGCGAGCTCAGGCGCGCCCATTTGTTTTGCTTCATGTCGAGAGCGCGCAGCGTATGCGCCTCAAGACGCGTGCGGAGAATATCAACCTCTTGCCGTTGGCGCAGAATAAACTCTTCGGGCGAGGGCAATCGCGCGCGCAACAATTTAACATCTTGATCGCGGTCTGAAATATATCGGGCGACGGCGGCCTCTAAACGTTGCGACAATTCATCGGCCCGCATCGATAAATCCTGCAGGCGGCGCTTGGGGTCGATCAGCCGTTTGCTAAAACCCACCAGCCGGTGTTTTAAAATTTGTACGGTGTGATTTAGACTTTTCGCTAATCGCTTATCGAGCACGCCGATGCGCTCGCCAATCTCGGCGGCATTTCGGCACACCAATTCGGCCGCCGCACTCGGAGTCGGCGCCCGTAAGTCGGCAACAAAGTCAGCAATTGTAAAATCAATTTCGTGGCCAACGGCCGAGATCACCGGCACGCGCGCACTCGCAATCGCCCGGGCGACGCGTTCGTCGTTGAAGCACCACATGTCTTCGATCGAGCCGCCGCCACGGCCGACAATCATCACATCGATGTCGTTCATCTTTTGCGCCAGCTCGATCGCCTTTACGATTTGTGGCGCGGCCGAGTCGCCCTGCACTACGGTGGGCACCACGGTGACGCGCAAGCCTTTAAAGCGTCGACCAAGAATATTTAAAATGTCGCGAATCGCCGCGCCCGTGGGCGACGTGACCACGGCCACGTGTCTGGGCATCGGCGGGATGGGCCGTTTGCGAGCTTTGTCGAACAGCCCTTCCAACTCGAGCTTTTTCTTAAGTTGTTCAAAGGCGAGTTGCATGGCTCCGGCGCCGACAGGCTCCATCAGCTCACAAAAAATTTGATAATTTCCGCGCGGCTCATAGACCGAGATTTTTCCGCGCACCACGACTTCCATGCCGTCTTTGGGTCTGAATTTTAGGCCCTGATTAAAGCCGCGAAACATCACCGCATTGATCTGCGATTTGGAATCCTTAAGGGAGAAATAAAAATGACCCGACGTGTGAGGCTTAAAATTCGAAATTTCGCCTTTGACCCAAAGCAGCCTAAACTGCCCTTCGAGCGAGGATTTTACGGCGCGATTCACATCCGATACGGAGAGAATTTGCGGTTCTTGTTTCTGCGTGAGCGGCGTTTGACGTTCCGCAGCCTCGAAATCCAGACTGAACTGCTCCATAGGGCTGTAGAATCTACTCGAAGGACGGCGAATCGCCAAACAGGATTTCTAAATCCAGAGATTTTGCAGACTCCAAAATCCACCAAGAACCAAACAAAGCAGGCCAAAGCCCCTGTGGGCCTTGATTTGCCGGCAGAGGTGTTCGGGCAACCGAGTTTCGGCCAACTCGGACAAAAGCGGCGTGTGAAGCACAAAAGTCATGATCGCGCCATAGGCAAACACGACGAAAGGAAATATCAAGTCAAGTTTCTCGGGGGTCATCAAGTTACTTTTCGGCAAGATTTCTCAAACTGTTACAGGACGAAGTTCCAATTTTGGATATTTCTCCTTGCGGCACGGCTTTTGATGTCTGTGACGGAAGGGTTTCACTCTGTTATTCTGGCTGAAGTTCTGTGGGCTGATGACAAAAGTAAACCCTACAAGAACATATATGGGGGCTGTCCCTGGCAATGGTGTGCAAGCTCACCTCGTAGTGAGAAGCCTAAAGTTGCTACCACGGTCACCCACCTTGGATAAAACGGGTTTACTTGGATCACTCAGGCCCACAGCTTTTTTTTGCTTACTTTCCTAGCCAAAAGCCAAGTCGCCACTAGGCTGGCAAACCCTCTTCCAGACTAGCGCTCCCATCCATATTGTCTCAAAATGAGACAATAGCTGGCACTCGTGTTGCTGTTATATCCCTCTGTAAGGCTCCAATCACGGAGAATGGGTTTGAGATGTTTAAAAATGAGACACTCGTAAAGCTGGTTGTTTGCACTCTGCTGGCGCTGCCGGTGAATGTTTGGGGGCAAACGCCTCCGGCTCCGGTTACTCCGCCAGCAGCACCGATCGTTAACTTCCCCTCAACGCCCGCGAACTGCAGCGCTGAGTCCGCTCAGGTGATTAGGGACAGGGATGCGTTTCAGGCCTACGACGCCGGTGCCTCAGGCAATACCCAGACACGAAAAGATGAACTTAAGAAAAACTGGGACGATGCACAGGCCGAACTCACAAGATGCCGACAGTCTTCGACGGCTGGCGGCTGCACAAATGCGCCTTCCGAATACGACAAAGCAAAAACCGAATTTCGCACATCTTGTCGAAGCCTTCCGCAGACCGGCGGAAATATTGGCGGAAATATCGCCTGCGGCTGGAACATTGAAAGATGCCAATGCCGCGGATTAAGTGCTGGTGGCGTTAAGTACGAAGCCTTAAAATGTGAAGATGCCCCTTCAGGGCCATTCACCCCCTCATCTCCCGGAGAAAAGGACGGACGCCATCTTCCAACTTGTAACATTGCCGCAGCTTCGGACCTGGACAAGCTTGAAAAAGAGGTGCGTGACGCGCAAAAAGAATTGCGTGAGCTCGAGAGAAAGATTCCCGAGCTGGATCAACAAATCGCCGATGCCCAAAGCCAAATGAACGAAAAGATTCAACAGGCCGAGCAACAGGGTGTTGACGCGCAAAAAGCGCGGATCCAACAGCGTGCCGATGCAGTAAAGGCTCAGCGAGAAGCCATCCGAACCGCGGCGCAGGAGGTTGTGCAGTTGCGCCAGCAAATTTCGACTCTCGAAGAAGAGCGAATCCAGCTCGGCAGTAGCCGACAACGGGCCGAACTCGAAAGGCAAAAAGGTCAGGCTGCGGTTAGAAACAACTGTCATGCCCAGGCGATAAAAGATGTAGGGGCAAAACAAGCCGAGGCTTTAGCGCTGCAGCAGGGCCGTGCTTACAACCGCGGAAGCTTTAATCAAATGCTTCGCAATGTCGGCGTTTCGAGCCGTACGCAGTGGCAACGACTGGCTGCAGAGCTCTATAAGCAATGCATGCAATCCGCGCCCACTCGCGATGCGGTGAAAATGATCAATCAAGAATACAATGCGGTGCTAGATCAGGCCAATGGCAAAGAGCGCAGCCTTGGTGAGAGACGCCGCGCCATTGAAGTCCAAATAGCACAGGTCGAAGGCGGTGTTTGTAATCCCGCCGGGGGAAGCGGAGTCAGTCCCACAGGGACCGCGACAGAATCTCGCTCCTGCCAGGCCGTTCGCCAATTTAGTGAGGACGTTGCCAAGGCCGAGGCCGAATATATCAATCAACAACGGGCGAATGCTAAGGCGGAAAATCGCGCCCGAAGTGATGGCGCGGCGAGATTGGCGGCCAAAACAAAAGAGCGGAATCTTGCCGAAAGAACGTTGTTCGAAGAGCGACAGCGTCTCCGCAATCTGCGCAATTTTCTTGCTCTTAAGCAACAACACGCGCCCGGAAACATGGATGGTCGTGATATGGAAAATGCCTTGGCTAAGCATGCCGGTCTAATCGATAAGTCGCGATTCCTTATTCACTGTGCCGTTCAAGACAATAAAAATTGCGAAGGGCCGTGCGCAGAGGCATTTGAATACATGCGCGCCATCGGCGAGGTGACCCCCGGAGCGCGACCTTTTCAGCAGGGCGGCACTCGCGACCAACAAAACTGGTGGGGCGGATCTCGGTAAGCGCTCCAACGCGCGGTGCCGCAATCCCATTCGCGGCGCCGACGCATAGCTTCGAACGCATAGCTTCCGAAAAAAGAACCTGGTACCTTTAGAGGATGAAACGAAAATTACTTCTCGTGTTGGGCATACTTATGCTCTTGGCCTCGATCGGCATTGTTGCGGTCGTGGCGAAATACAACTCTGAACTCCCCGATATGATTGAGCTGGCCCAGTATAAACCGCTGTTGGTTACTGAGGTTTACGACCGGAACAATAAAAAGTTTGGTGAGTTCTTTCGGCAAAAGCGGATTTTAACGCCTTACGAGGCGATCCCACAGCATCTTGTGCAGGCCTTTGTCGCGGCTGAAGATGATACGTTCTTCGAGCACAAGGGCATTAATCTTCTCGCGATCACCCGTGCTTTTATCGCCAACCTTCGCTCTGGAAAAAAATCGCAGGGCGGGTCGACCATCACTCAGCAGGTGGCGCGCGGACTTTTGCTGCAAGACAATCGCAAAACCTACGGCCGCAAGATCAAAGAGATTATGCTCGCCCGCAAGATGGAGCAGAATCTGCGCAAAGAAGATATTCTCTATCTTTACCTAAACCAAATTTACCTCGGCATGGGCGCCCACGGCGTTGGCGCGGCGGCCGAAATTTACTTTCGCAAAAACGTAAAAGACCTGACCATTCCCGAAGCGGCAATTCTTGCGGGCCTACCGCAAGCACCGAGCCGCTACTCGCCGATCAGCAATCCGAGCGCAGCTAAAGAACGGCAGCGTTACGTGATTCGCCGAATGGCCGATGAGAACTTTATCACCGACGAAGAGGCCGAGAAGTTTATCGAAGAACCAGTTAAACTCTTCGTCTGGCAAAACTTTAAAGAGATGGCGCCGTTTTACCTCGAGACCGTGCGGCAGCTCTTGGTCGCCGAGATCGGCGAAGAAAACGTGCTCGATAAAGGTATAAAAGTTTACACCGGCATGGACCTCGAGAAGCAGATCAAGGCGCAAGAGCATTTGCAAAAGGGTTTGCGCGAACTCGATAAGCGCCAGGGCTACCGCGGGCCTTTGCGAAATGTGATCGAGCCCGAACAGGTGGCCGAGTTCCTTTTAGAAACTCGCAACAAGCTGATGGATGAAGCCTCGCCCGAGCGAATTTTAAAACCGGATGGCACTTTTGAGCCGCGCGGACCGTTGAACCTAACCGGAAAAAGTGAATCTGGCGACCCGCTGCCGTTGCTGCCCGACTACGCTCCGGTCGGCAAAATTGTTGAGGCCGTGGTCACTCGGGTCGACGATGCGACCGGCCTCGTGTACGCCCGCTTTGCCGACCGTAAGGGATTGATTGATCTGGATACCATGAAGTGGGCGCGCAAGCCCGACCCGAATCTACGCTCGGAAGACGCCGAGATTAAAAAGCCTTCGGTCGCCTTAAAAGTTGGCGATGTCATTCTGGCCCGGGTGGCCGGTGTGGAATCTAAAACCGAACGCATGGCCGATTTGATTAAAGGCGAAATGGTCGACAAGAAGAATCCGAAAAAGAAAATCAAAGTTAAAAAAACCACCTTAGACTTGCCCAAATTTGATGAGTACCTCGCCTTGGATCTGGAGCAGGAGCCCTTAGTTGAGGGCGCGTTAGTTTCGATCGACGAAAAATCGCAAGATATGTTGGCGCTGGTGGGCGGCTACGATCACGTGCGCTCCAAATTCAACCGGGCCATTCAAGCCACCCGGCAGACCGGTTCGGCGTTTAAAGCTTTTGTTTACTTGGCCGCACTTGATAAAAACTATTCTCCCGCCACACCCATCATCGATGCGCCCATTATGTTCGATGAAGTGGTTGAAGAGGGCCAAGAGTCCGGCGGCAATAAAAGCACGGGAGAGCCCGAAACCAAAACCTGGCGGCCGAAAAACAATTCAGGGAAATTTGGCGGCGACATCCTCTTTCGCAACGCTCTTATCAAATCTTTGAATATCCCAACGGTGAAGATCATCGAGAAAATCGGGGTTGAGTATTCGGCCAACTACGCCCGTCGGCTGGGTATTTTTTCGCCGTTGAATATGGATTTTACTTTGGCGCTCGGCTCGAGCGGCGTGACTTTGTATGAAATGACCCGCGCCTTTGGCGTGATGGGACGACTCGGCCAGCGATTGCAGCCCATTATGATTCGCAAAGTTCTTGATTCGGACGGCAAGGAGATCGCCAAGAATATTTCGATGGATCATCGCTTTAAGGCCGAGATCTCGCGCATTGAAGACGACTTTGAACAGCGGCGCGACGCTTTTGTTAAATCGAATCAAGAAAACTCCAAAGAGCCCCCATTGTTTTTTCAAGACAAAGATCAACTCGTTCGCCCGGCCACCGCTTATGTATTAACGACTATTTTACAAGGTGTGGTCGATGACGCCGGCGGCACCGGAGGCGCGGCCCGCGCCCTAGGGCGCCCCGTGGCAGCCAAAACCGGTACAACCAATGGCTACTATGACGCCTGGTTTGTGGGCTACACCCCCGATATCGTCTCTGGCGTATGGGTTGGTTATGACGAGGAAAAATCGATTGGCCGGGGCGAAGTGGGGGGCAAAGCAGCCCTTCCGATATGGCTTGAGTATATGAAATTTGCCCACGAGAACCTTCCCCCGCGCGGCTTTCCCGTTCCAGATGGGGTTGTGTTCGCCAACATTGACAACGAGACCGGACGTCTGGTGTCTTCATCCTCAAAGGCCGTCGTGCGCCAAGCCTTCATTGATGGTACGGAGCCGGGATCATCCGGCACCGAATCCGGCGACGACGACAAGAATTTTTATAAAGAGGACATGGCTGAATGAAGTCGATCCACGCCTGGGGGATCAAGCAGAACAACTTAAAAGGTGTTGAGATCGATGTCCCGCTCGGATCTTTTACGGTCGTGTGCGGGCCCAGCGGTTCCGGCAAGAGCTCTTTGGCGTTTGAAACTTTGTATGCCGAAGGACAGCGCCGTTACATCGAAAGTTTGTCGTCGTACTCACGGCAGTTTTTAAATAAAGCGCCCAAACCCGACCTCGAAGGTATCGAAAATATTCCGCCGGCCATTTCGCTCGAGCAGAAGAACTCGGTTAAATCGTCACGCTCCACTGTGGGCACAGCCACTGAACTCGTCGATTATTTGCGCCTAACGTTTGAGAAGATCGGCAAAGCGCACTGCCCGACTCACAAAATTCCGCTTCGTTTAGATTCACCGTCGTCGGCCGCCGAAAAGGTGTTGAAGGAGTTTGCGGGCGAACGCGGTTACATACTGATTCGCGTGCCCGAAGGCGAGCGCGTTACGAACGAAAAAAAGCTGCTCGGTCTGCTTAAGGCCGAAGGATATCGGCGAATCTATCTGCCAAAAAAGCTCGATGTGCCCCAGTGGAAAGCGGGCGAAGCCTTCGCCACGGTTGATGTGGGTGACGTGTTGGATCTCGACGACGCCGCGTTGGTGAAAAAGGGCGTGCCGAAGGCCGATTTTTTTATCGTGGTCGACCGCACACAATTTTCAACCTCTGATGCCGGCCGCTTGGCCGACTCTTTGGCCCAGGCGTTTACCGCTTCGACCAAGTTTTCTAAAAAAGTTTTGGCGGCCCAAGCCGAAGTCCTCACCATTGACGGCAAACGCATGCTGCTGAGTGAAGAGAACTCGTGCACGGTTTGCGATTTTAGATTTCCGCCCATCACCTCGGCGCTGTTCTCATTCAACTCTCCGGTCGGAGCCTGCTCTTCGTGCAATGGCTTTGGCAATATTCTCGATTTAGATCCGCAGAAAGTGATTCCGAATCCGGACTTGAGCCTTTCGCAAGGGGCGATTTCACCGTTTGCGATGCCGAGCGCGGCCCATGATCGCAAGCAGCTGCGCGCCTTTTGCAAAAAAGCTCGCATCAACATGGATACGCCGTGGAAAAAGCTGTCAGACAAGGCTCGCCAGTTGATTTGGGCGGGCAACGATGACTTTTACGGCGTCAAAGGGCTGTTTGAGTATCTCGACACCAAAAAATATAAAATGCATGTGCGGGTTTTTATCTCGCGCTTTAAAAGTCCGACTCCATGCTCGGTCTGCCACGGCACACGACTTAAGCCGGAAGCGTTACAAGTTACAGTTCGCGGCAAGAATGTCGCCGAACTCTCAGCGATGACTCTTGAAGATCTGCACAAGTTTATCCACAACATCGAGCTCAGTGAGTTTGAGAAAACGATTTGCGCCGAGCCCATGCGGCAACTGCGTGAGCGCCTTCGCTACTTGAATGATGTGGGCGTTGGCTATTTAACCGTCGATCGGCCGACCAAAACCTTGAGCGGTGGAGAGTTTCAGCGCTTGCAGTTGGCCAATCAGCTCGGCATGGGGTTATCGCGCACGTTGTACGTGCTCGACGAACCCACGGTGGGCTTGCATCCGCGCGACACGGACCGATTGATTCAAATTTTAAAAGGTCTGCGAGAGCTCGGAAACACTTTGGTCGTGGTGGAACACGATCACGATGTGATTCGCAATGCCTCGCATGTGATTGAAATGGGTCCGGGCAGTGGGCATCTGGGCGGAGAAGTCATCTACACCGGCGAAACCGATAAATTCTTGGCCAATACTAAATCCGCCACGGCCAATTATTTGCGCGCCTCGGATAAGTGGCTTCCGCCGCGCGAACCGCGCCCGGTCGACGCCGAAGAGTACAAATACTTTCTCTCGTTTAAAGGCTGCAATGGCCACAACCTTAAGAACATCGATGTGGATGTTCCGTTAAACCGCTTGGTCACTGTGACAGGCGTCAGCGGCTCAGGAAAATCGACATTGGTCACACGAACTATATACCCGGCCGTTGCTCGCCATCTGGGCGTTGAATATTTGCCGGGAATGCCGTTTAAGTCGGTCAAAGGCTTAGAGCAAATCAAAGGTGTGGTGCTGATTGACCAATCGGCCATCGGCAAGACCGCGCGCTCCAATCCACTCACCTATTTAAAAATTTTCGACTCGATTCGCACGATCATGGCGTCGTCGAGCGAAGCGCGCGGCCGCGGCTACAGCGCCGGCACGTTTAGTTTAAATGTGGACGGCGGCCGCTGCCCAGTTTGCAAAGGCCTCGGCTACGAAATGGTCGACATGCTGTTTATGGATGATATCGAGATCAAGTGCGACGCTTGCGACGGCCGAAGGTATCGCCCTGAACTTTTAGAGATCACCTATAAAGGTAAAAACATCGATCAGATTCTTAATATGACCGTAGCTGAGGCGATGGATTTTTTTGTGGCTTACCCAAATGTGCGAAAGCCATTGTCGGTGTTGAAAGAAGTCGGCTTGGACTATTTAAAACTCGGCCAGAGCGCCAACACTTTGAGCGGCGGCGAATCGCAGCGCATGAAGTTGGCCCGCGAGCTGGCCGGCTCTTACCAACAGCGCACTCTGTATATTCTTGATGAACCGACCACCGGCTTGCATTTTCGTGAAGTGCATTTGCTGTTGAAGGTTTTAAACCGATTGGTTGAGGCCGGGAGCAGTGTGCTTGTGGTGGAGCACAATCTCGAGGTGATCAAACATTCAGACTATGTGATTGACCTTGGCCCCGAAGCCGGCGAGCGCGGCGGTGATCTTATGGCGATGGGCACCCCTCAGCAGATAACAAAAAAAGCGGCAAAGTCTCACACCGGAAAATATTTAAAAGCTTATATCGAAGAACTTTCTGGGGGCCGACGGCAATGAGTTTAATTTTTAAGATGCTGTGGCCCGAGTTGAAGGTCCACAAGAAGCGCATGTTCTTTGTTTTGTTGTTCGGAGTGATGATCAGCGGCCTTAAAGCCGTCACACCTGAGCTGCTGCGCCGACTCGCGGACGCTTGGAAGAACGGCGATCAAACCTTGACCTGGCAAATTCCAGTGGCGATTTGCGCCACATGGATGGTGGCCGCCATTCTGCGCTACTACCATCTTTACTGGATGCTTTATATTTCGGAGCTCGTCGCCGTGAATTTGCGTCGGCGGCTGATGAACAAATACCTGACTTTGAATTTGGGATTTTTTCAATCGTTCGTGCGCGGCTCGGGTGGCCTAATTTCGCGCATGCTCAATGATATCGGAATTATTCAGGGCGGCTTTCAAAAGGTCTCCGACATCTTGCGCGAGCCTTTTATGGTCGTGTTTATTTTCGGCTACCTGATGTACATCGATTGGCGCCTTACGATCTTTATTTTGATCGCGGTCCCGGTGACAACGGCCGTGCTGCGCAAATTCGCAAAAAGCGTGCGCAAGTATTCGCGGCAGAACCAAGAATCGGTGGAAGACCTTACGCAGATTCTTAAAGAGAGCCTCGATGGCACCCGCATTGTGCAGTCGTTCAATCTGCAAGAAGAAATGCGCCAGCGATTTGAAGATCAGGCCAAAGACTTTTTACGCTCCAAGGGCAAAATCATTTCGCGCGAAGAGGCCTCGGGGCCCGTGTCAGAGAGTATCGCCTCGCTGTTTGTGGGTGTTCTGTTGCTCTACATCGGCCAGCGGGCTTTGCAGGCTGAGACTACGGTCGGCGATTTTATGAGCTTTATTTTTGCGCTTGGCTTGTTGGCCGATTCATCGAAGAAGGTTCAGAGCGGATACATTAAAATGCAGCAGTCCGCGGTGGCGCTTGATCGATTAAATACAATCTTAAACGACGCCAGCGTTGTGAATGAAGTGGCGCAGCCCAAATCCTTCCCGTCCGAATGGCAGGAGATCGAGTTTAAGAACGTCAGCTTTAAGTACGACAATGAATACGTGTTGAATAATGTAAACCTGAAAATTAAGCGTGGCGAACAGGTCGCTCTGGTCGGCTCAAGTGGCGCCGGAAAGTCGACTCTGATCAATTTGCTGCCACGATTTTTTGATCCCACTTCCGGGAATATTTATATCGGCGGCACCTCGATTCACGATATGCGCCTTAGCGAATTGCGCGAGAATGTGGCGCTCGTCACTCAAGACGTGTTTTTATTTTCTGACTCAGTTGAGAAAAATATCTGGTCCGGCGATTTCACCAAACCGGCCGACGGCGTCGAAGCGGCAGCCAAACTGGCCAATGCTCACGAGTTTATCCGGAACAATCCCGATGGTTACGACTCCAAAGTCGGCGAACGCGGCGCCCGGTTCTCGGGCGGAGAAAAGCAGCGCATCTCAATCGCCCGCGCGATTTTTAAGAACGCGCCGATTTTGATTTTAGACGAAGCCACCAGCGCTTTGGATTCTGAATCCGAACTCGAAGTGCAGAAAGGCCTAGATTCTCTGATGAAGGGCCGCACAGCTTTGGTGATCGCTCACCGCCTCTCCACTATCGCCAAATGCGATCGGATTGTGGTGATGGATAAGGGCCAGATCATCGAGCAAGGCAATCACAACGAGCTAATGGTGCAAAAAGGCTCGTACTATAAGTTCTTTCAGCTTCAGTCGCGGCTGTAAAGATGCCGCTGAATCCCCTTTCGCCTCTAACAATTTATGCAATGGTCGGCCTGATGGGATCGGGAAAAACCACGCTAGCTCTGAAAATAGCTAAGGAAAAAGGAGCTCTGTTCCAGTCGCTCGACGGAACAATTAAAAGTTTTAACGAACCGGTCGGAAACTTAGAGGGTTACGAAAGGCTTATGTCCAGAGCTCTCGATTTGATGTTTTCTCGGGCGCTGCAAGCGCTGAAGAGCGGCCAATCTGTAGTTTTTGACGTCGGACGACTGCCATGGATAGTTGAGCTCGCCAAGGCGCGAGACGCAAAGATTGAAGTTTATCACTTTGAAATCTCTCCGGAAGAACGATGGCGCCGGGTTCAAAAGCGCAACGAAGAAAAGCTTGAAGATATCTACCATTGGACGATGAGCAAAGATGAATTCGATGCTCAAGGTCCTCATGCTCCGTTGCCTGCTTCGATGCCGGGTCTTAAGATCATTAGGATCACTGAATAGTGCATCTTCGGTGTCAAAATGTACCTGCGGCGGCGCAGGTAGATTTTGGCACCGCTTTTTTACCAAAAGTGCTTCGCTTTTAGGCTCCGGCCGTAATTAATTTGCTTCAGAAACCTTTGAACACGAATGCCGGTAAAGCTCTTTGCCTTCTTGGCGGCCGACAATACTGATCGTATTGCGTTTACCTTCAACAAAATGCTCGGCCAATGGGTTGATCGATAATGTTGGCGAGTGAGCGATGGACGAATCCACATCAATGCGTGCGAGGGATGAGCTTTTGACCTCGAGCTTGCCGATACCCGTGGTTTGCGATTTATAAAGCGAGTCCAGCACGATGTTTTCTCCCACGAGCGAGAAGCGCATCACGTTGTAATTTGAATCGGGGATTCCAAAACCCCCGCACGAGTACTCGCCTTGGAAGCCTGTAAACGGAACAGACATCCGCATGCGCAGCCAAGCGCCGACGACAACCGCGAACACCAATGCTGTACAAACAAACGCCACCTGCTTTTTCATATTCGAAATCATATCCTTATATTTCTGCGGAGTTGAGTCCCATTTTCCCGACCAAGGTCTAGTTCAGTCTAGGCCCATTCAAGTTGTACAAACTTTTGACGATAAGAATTTAGGCAGTCTTAGGCAAACAGCTGCCCGGATAGAGGAGTCGAGAATGATCAATTGGGACGAGTTTGAACATATACATGTTATTAAGAAGCTCAAGCAGATCCTAAACTCGTGGTGGAACATCGATGTGATCTTCACCGACGAACGAGGGCAGCTCCGCGGAATAGACCCGAAGTCACAGGGTGCCATGTGCAACCCGGCCGCAGCTACATTCCTTAGCAAAGAAACATCTCTCACCAGCCTTGCCGAAGCCGTGCAAAAATCGATGGAAGACGTTCGCGTCTCTGGCAACCGCTACACCATCCGCAAATGGGAAACGGCCGGCTTCGATATGGCCGTTATTCCGATCACCATTGAAAATGATTTTATGGGTTGCGTAGTCGCCCTTGGCTTTATGAAAGACCGCAGCCAAGTGTCGCGCATTTCTGAAGTCCGTGAACGCATGGCCATCTTCGGCGCCAGCGGCGACACCATTGACAAAGCGATTGGCAAAATTTCGTTTATTGACGACCAAGACCGCGAGCACTTTCTAGAACTGGTCGAGCTGGTCGCTCAAGAAGTGGTAACGCTGCACCTAGAAATCACGACGCGCGAAAATCGCATCAAAGAACTCAACAAAGAGCTCGGCAGCCGTTACAAATATGACAATATGATCGGCAAATCGAAGCCGATGCAAACGCTGTACGCCCTTCTCGATAAAATCAAAGGTGCCGACAGCACAGTTCTCATTCAGGGAGAAAACGGAACAGGTAAGGAGTTGATCGCCAAGGCGATTCACTACAACTCGCTCCGCAAAGACAAATCTTTTGTGATTCAAAACTGCTCGGCCTTTAACGACAACCTTCTTGAGTCGGAATTGTTTGGTCACGTGAAAGGATCTTTCACCGGCGCGATTCGCGATAAAAAAGGTCTGTTTGAAATGGCCGACAAGGGCACGTTTTTCCTAGATGAGATTGGCGACACCTCGCCGACCATGCAGGTCAAGCTGTTGCGCGTTTTGCAAGAAGGAACTTTTATTCCCGTGGGCGCCGTTGAAGGCCGCCGCGTGGATGTAAGAATCGTTGCCGCCACCAACCGCAATCTCAAAGAGATGGTTGAGGCCGGCACCTTCCGCGAAGACTTGTACTACCGGTTGAACGTGATCAACATTCACGTTCCCGCACTGCGCGACCGCAAAGAAGACATCCCTCTTTTGGCCGAGTTCTTCTTGAACAAGTCGCAAGCGACCAACAACCCCGGCGCCGCCAAGAAAATCCTAACCAAGCGCGCTCTTGAGAAACTTTATGATTATGCATGGCCCGGAAACGTTCGGGAGCTTCAGAACGAAATGGAGCGCTTGATCGTTCTTGCCGGTGTCGAAAACAAGATCACGGCCGATATGCTCTCGCCAAAAATTCTTGAGCTGGGTGATAAAACCAAGGTTCAAGGAGCCCGCCTTCACGGCAAACTCAAAGACGCCCTTGAAGACCTTGAGCGCGAGATGATTCGCGAGGGTTTGCGCCGCACGGGATGGAACAAATCCAAGCTGGCGAAAGAGCTCGGAATCAGCCGCGCCGGCCTGATTATGAAGGTTGAGAAGTACGGTCTCGATAAGCGCAAAATGTTGAAATAATTTCTGCTTTGATCAAATTATCAAAGGCTCCGTGCCACCACGGGGCCTTTTTTTCGTCTAAATCCGGGCATACCCTTTGTATTAGCTTCCTGCCAGACAGGAACATATCAAATGGGTTATTGGATTCACGAGCAATCTCGGCTGTTAAAGTCGGTGCGTATAATTAAGGCCTTTTACGAGTCAAAACTCCAGGCGCCGCTTGAGCTTCTTAAAGAGGCCCCGGCCGATCTGACGGAGCGGGATTTGGCCTTTTCTGGGGCCGTGACGGCCTATGGAATGTGGGGGCTCCGGTCCGCAAAGCCGCTTTCCAACGAGATACGCACTGAGATGCTCGCCATGTTCGAATCGGTGCTCGGGGGACTTGAAGAATTAGAAACCAAGCGCCAGCATTTAGAGCGCATGCAGCTGCACCTCGAGCGCGCGTTGAATGGAACGACCCCCGACAACGTGATCGCCATTCGCCGTAAGCCATTGGTCGCCCATCGTGGTGGCGCAACCTTTGAAACCGATCGCCGCTATTTGTTGAAATTAGATTGTCTGATCGAAGGCAAAAACGTTGAAGAAATCCATAAAATGGCGATGGAGCTCCACACTCAGGGCTCGCGAATGGCGTTTCTCGATTACACCAAACTTGAGCCAGCTCAGCGCCAAAGCATTTCGCAATTGCTCGGCATGGGCGCGATCACGCTTTATATTCCCAACCTTCTCGACGTGACTCCGCTTGAACAGGAAATTTTGCGCCATGTGATCTTGCAAGACACCTTGCAACGCCCGCTCCTTATGGTGGGAACAACGATGTCGTACGGCGATTTGCGCGGCGAAGCGAAAATCGACTCGGAACTTCTCGTTTTGCTGTCACGAGCGTATATCAAATTGACCCGGCCCTTTAGCGAGTACAAAGAGCAAGGTCTGATCCACTATTTCCTCGACACACTATCCGAAAGCCCGACATAATTTTAAAGGTACCAGGTTCTTTTTTCGGAAGCGGAGCGCCATGGGCGAGGACATTCTTCCCCGGGAAATTCAGAAATTTATCGCGCGTGAGATCGGAACTGCTGATTTCGAAGCGCACCAGCTCGCCGGCGATGCGTCGACGCGCAAATACTACCGAGTCGTTTACGAGAATCAGTCGCGCGTATTGATGTACTGGGAGCCGTTCGGCGACCCACTAACGTACCCGTTTTTGAATGTCCTAAATCATTTTGCAAAGGTCGACGTCCGGGTTCCGAAAGTCGAAGCCTCCAGTCCGGAACTCGGAGTTGTGCTCCTTGAAGATCTTGGCGATCTGACTCTAGAAAGAAAATTTTGGGAAAACCAAAACCAACAAGCCGCCATGCCGTTTTATGAACAGGCGGTGGATGAGATCGTAAAAATCCACTTTCTCGCCTCAAAGCCGGTGAACCCGCTGAGCGTGTGCCAAACCACCATGTTCGACACCGCCAAGTTTATGTGGGAAATGAATTATGCCCGCGAGCATTTTCTAGAAAAAGTTGGCGGCGTTAAGCTCAACGACAAGGATCAAAAAGAATTACAGAACGAATTTCTTAAAATTTGCGATCTTCTCGATCGCCAACCCAAGTTTGTTTGCCATCGCGATTACCATTCACGCAATTTGATGCTGAAGCTGGGCCGCATTTATGTGATCGACTTTCAGGACGCCCGCACCGGGCCAGTGCAATACGATCTCGTGAGCTTGGTGCACGACTCCTATGTCAATCTGTCGGCTGAATCGATTGAACACATCAAAAACGATTATAAACAGAAAGCCAAAGACGTAGGACCCAAAGACGCGATTCGCTCGGATTTCGAGGAGATCTTTCGACTGCAAACGATTCAACGTTGCTTTAAGGCCTGCGGGAGCTTTACCAGCTTCTACAATATGCGAAATGACACTCGCTATTTAAAATACATCAAGCACACGGCCGCTCTTGTCGCCAACACACTCAAAGACGATGGCCGTTTTAAACTCCTTACGCGAGTGATTCACGACGCCGGCCTGGCCGACCGCAATTACGAAGAGCTATGCGCGCCCTAATCCTCTCGGCGGGCATTGGTGAACGATTACGCCCCCTGACGCTGAAACGGGCCAAGCCCGCAGTGGAATTTCTTAATATGCCCATGCTCACTTTCCCCTATCATTGGCTGAGCTCGCTGGGACTCACCGACGTGGTTTTCAACACCCACTACCTGCCTGATAGCGTACGCAAAGCGGCCATGCACATTGTGCGGCCCGAAATTCGCCTGCACTTTTCTCACGAGGCCGAAATTCTCGGTAGCGGAGGCGGGATTTGGAACGCGCGTTTCGATCTGATGAAAGATAGAACTTTCGCCGTGGCGAATGGGGATGGCGTTGTGATCGACCCCGATCCGCACTTGATCGCAAAAATGCTTGATTACCACGAGCACAAGCAAGCTCTCGCCACCCTATTAGTTTGTCCATTCGAGGGAGTGGGTACAAAAATCCCGGGAGTATGGATTAACAAAGATGGATCTGTCGCGGGCTTTGGCAAGACCCAGCCCACCATCGGCACCGAGTGCCTTCACTACGCCTCATACATGTTTCTCTCCGACGAACTCTGGCCGATTTTGCCCGCCGGCAGCTCAAACATTCTTTACGATGTTCTCGAACCGGCGATAAAAAAAGGTGCTCGGGTCGAAACCTTTCGCGCCGATAATCTTTTATGGTTCGAAACTGGCAACATCTCTGACTATCTCACGGCGACCAAAAAATGCCTTGATCTGATGGCCGATCCCAATTCCCCGCTCGGACTCAACGCGCGGGACATTTTGAATCATCATGCGCCCAACTACACGCTCCGCAGCCAACTCGAGATAAAACATCTTATTTCTGACGCCGCAGAAATCGCGAACGGAGTAAAATTCAACGGCTTTGCGGTTGTTGGTGATCGCTGCGCAATTCACGCAAACGCCGTTTTGACCGACAGCGTGGTCTTGCCCGAGGCTGAAGTGCCCGGGCAATTCCATCGCGATACTGTGCTTATTTAAAGACTATTTTGATTTGGTCGAAGCGGGCGCGCGAACGGGCGCCATGCCTTCAATCTCTATGAACTGATTGCCTGAACGTTTTTTCTGATAAGCATCGTGAACCATTTCAAAAATGTTGGCGCCGGCCACTCCGATGGGCTCGCCGTCGAGGCTTACCGTCTTGCCGTTCATGAGTTGCTTTTGGCGTTCGGCATTTATGTCGAAGGGGTTCACCACCCCACCGGTTTGCTCTTCGCTCGCCGCGCCGCCGGCTCCACCGCCCTCATTCATTCCCGCTCCAGCACCGCCGGCCGCAACCGACGACACACGATACTTCGACAATTCGTCGGCGATGGCCGCATTCACTTTATTCAACTCTTTGATCGCATTGGGATCGATACCCGCCGCGGCCATTGCGCCCGGTGATGAGAATGCACTCGCGGGAACCGTTTTGCCGTCGGGACCCGTGAGGCCTTTGTCGCTAAATGAGTAGCCCTGCGCTTTAAGTGCTTCGGCCGCTTTTTTGCGTTCATTATTGAAGAATTCGGCTTCGCCACCACCAACAGGCTGTTGTGTGTCTCCGGCCTTGGCGTCATTTTTCAGCACACTGGCTGCTGCGGTTCTTGCTGATGCACCGGCGGCACCACTATCGTGGCCTGCCTGGGCGAGAGCCAACATCCCCATGGCGATCAGTGCGGCCCCTTGAGCCGCCGTCGGCGGATTGGGCAAGAGCGCCATTCCACTAGCGATCAGTGCCGCTCCGGCTGCAGCGTTGGCTGCGGACCCAGCGTTTTGCGAAGCTTGTCCCACATTGGCGCCTTGGTTGATCGTGTTGTTGTCCTGACCTTTAAGATCATCTTTCTCTTTAAGCCGTTCTTTCATAATGTGTCGCGCGAGGTCGGCGGAATCTTGCACATAGTCCGCTCTCGCGTGGGTACCCATCGCGAACAGCAAAATGATTATTAAGGACTGCTTCATAAAATCTCCCTTTACTGGCATTGCCACAGAATCCCCAACCGGCATTTCTCGATCATTTTATTCGAAATCAAAAGGAAAAGGTTCTCTTCTTTTTTGTTGATCTGATTATTGCCCCAGCTGCGGGCGGCAGCTCGACTTCCGCCTGGTAGAAATTGGCGCAAATCAATTTTCTGTTCAAACTGATCATCATTGCCGGCGATTCGCCGATCATTCAGCGCCGCCTGTTGATAGCCACCGCGCTCGCCGTCGCGCCCACTGCCACCCGACCCCGCCGACTGAGAGTAGCCGTTTGCACCTTGAAATCCCCGGTCAATATCCGTGGTTTGATTCGCTCCCGGCGCTTGGGGCTTTATGGAGCCGGCTGGCCCGAGTGATGCCGGTCGATTTTCGCCACCCTGACCTGGAATGGATCCGCCCGAGTTGTTGGCGACCACTGGAATTTTACCCGAACCGGCGGCGCCGGGAAGATTCCCGAGCGCGCCAGTCTGACCCACTGGAGCCTGCGTCTGCGATTGTTTCGAATTGTAGCCTTTAAATCCGGTGCTCTGATCCACATTGAAGTCGCTCGGCTGGGCGACGCGGCCGCCATCTCGGAATCCTGCTCCGCCGCCGGCGATTGCACGAGTCGTCCCCGTCGGGGCAAGTTGATTGGCCGCAACTGGCGAACCGAAAGACGTGGGTAGCGGAGTACCTGATGTGGGAATGCCTTGGGCTGGCGCGATCGGATTGGGAAGTTGAGCCGCCTGACGAGTACAATGCTCCGCGATCGAGCGATTATTGGCAGTCGAAAGACCGGTGAGCTGCAATTGATCAGAACGCGAACGCATGCTTTGACAATTTGAATTGCGCGAAGACAGTGTTGAGTGCGCCGATTCGTAAACCGACTGGGCCGGGCAATCGGTGCATGAAGAAATTCGCGTGCTGTACTTGCTCACCAGTTGTCCGCAGACATTGGTGCACGCGTTGTGGGCGCTGGCGCACACAGCGCTAAGTCCCGAATTGACGTTGCCATAGTTATTCGCAAGCGCGTTCATACTCTGACAGGCGTCTGAGAGGCCACCGCCATTGTCGTTGTTAAAAAGATTGGCCAGGCTTCTTTGGTCTGAAGCATTCATAGAGCCCGCACAGGACATCGGATTGTTGCAACATTGATTGGCTTTGCTCTGTGATCTTTCGCAGGCCGCGATATCTTCGGCGGCCTCGTTTTCGGCTTCGGCGACGGTGGCGGTATGGTCGGGCGCCGGAGTGGGCTCAGTCGGATTTTTTGGCGGAGAGGCTGGTGGTGGCGTTGTCGCCGGCCGACCGGCATCCGCTTCCTTCGGCGGAGTTTCTTTTTTAGGCTCAGTGGGTTTTACTGGCGACTCGGGCTCATCGGACACGAAAGCTCGTCCCGTGCGGACCGCTTCCTCTCTCTTTCGAGCATCTTCGTGCGCCTTCAGTTGCTCCGGCGTGTAGTGAGATTTTTCGGCTTCCTCGCGACACCGATTGCGAACTGCCGTAGAGAGAAGGGCTGAATGAGTTTTGTTTACGCACTCTCCGAACATTCCTGGGTTCGATAACATCGCCGCATCTTGCGCGCATGCATCGCGAACTGTTTGATCGGCCTTATCTCGCTCATTTTGCAAACATTGACGATACACCGCCGCAAACTGGGCGTGAGACAATGGGCTTACAATGAAACACAGCCAAAGAATTAGAAAGACGGGGGTATTCTTAATCACGTCTCATTTATCGTCAGTTTTCGCGAACTTCTTTAGACTTTAGTCTAGAAAGATTGAGATTTTTCGTCTCAATTTGAGACGGCGGCAACCGCGGTCCGGCTGGCTCGAGAAACCGTATTGATTTCATCACGATACTGACTGTCGATTCCAACCGCCACAGTGTGATTGTCGATTTCATCAAATTCGTTGGTGGCACGAGGGCGGCCAGGAACTACATCTTCGGTCACCAGGCCGACGGCCCTGAGTCGACCGTCTGCTCCTCGTGAAAGAAGCGCCGATCCGGACGCCCCACCGTCGGAGCTACAATCCGTAATTATGGCCGGAGTCACGCCGACATCGGTGGACGAAGTGACCTTGCGAACTTTGCAGACCTGACCCATTAAATCGTTGGCGAGATTCATCTTTCCCGCTTTGACCAAATCGCGCTGTGGCGCGGAGATATTAATCAGTTTTTGCTCGGGCTCAACAGAATCTCTTGAGGCATCAATCATAATCGAATTGCGCAATGGCCATTGGCGGGCGCCCGGTGGTTTTTTAAGGCGAACCACGATTCGATCCCGATTTCGATTGCGAGTGGGTGCTGTAGTGCCAGCAACAAATTGGCCTCGGTTGGGCTCGGCCCCGCTGAGCAAATCATTCGTGATGTCGACCGAGAATCTCTGCCCTGCTCGATTGAGAAAATAGCATTTTGAAACATCGGGTAAGAGTTTGTCTTGATTCGGCCAATAGAATGCATGGGCCACCGTCGATAAAACCCGGCTCGGGCCACCGTCGCCGACTAAAAATGCCGAGCTGACGACAGATCGTGCGCGGACTGTCCCATCAGGTTGGGTCTCTTGAAATGGGCAATGAATTGATCCCGTAACCTGTTTAAGCAGCAGCTCTTCTTCGGAAGAAATTTCGCCACGACGGGTAAGATCCTCAATCGGCGCGCGGCCATCCACTCCGATCACGCCCACCTTATGAATCAAATCGCGAAGGCCTCGGTCGTACGACGATTCATTGCAAGGTTGCGCTGCGCCCGACAACGGCCTGACGAGCGGAATGGCGAACGCCACTGCCGAAGGCAAGACCGTTAAGGCTAAAATGGCGAGGATTCGAATCGACATATCAGCGGTATAGAGCATTCCTTGTGCCGCGATCAACTGCTAGGTATGCGATTTTGCCGAAGAATGCTGTCTAAACATTTTACAGCTAGGAGCGAAGTTCAGGCCTATTCGGCAACCTGGAACGACCGAATGGTCGTTAGAAAGGGTCCATCGATACTGAGCGCGAAGGCGAGACTTTTCGACTCTGGGCCCTCGCTATACGGAGCGCCGTCTGGCGCCTTGCCACCCGCCTCGAAAATTCCAATCACGGTCAGAACATTGTCTTTCAGACGCTGCAGTACGGGCGAGCCACTGCCCCCTTCGGTGTTGTCACAATCGGAGTAAAATGTGGAGGCGAGAACCCCATCGCCCGGAAAAAATTTGCGCGCATTGCACAGCTGCCCCAGTGGTTCGCTTCCGAAATCGCCTGGCTTCACATACTTCTGGCCCCTGTATGCGCTCACCGGTAACAATCCTTCCCAATCGTGAATTTGAATCGGACTCTGCCGAATAGGCAGTGCTCGACCGCCCTCTACAATTTTCTGCAGTCGGCCTACGGCAAAATCGCGCGATCGTTCTTTGTGCGGATCATTGTGGCCCAAAGCCACGCCTCCCCGACGAAAAAAATAGCGGACGCCCGATTTATCTCCCTGAGTTTCAAAAAAACAATTTTCATACGGACCGACCGCAGCGCCCTCAACGGTTCGAAAGATATGGGCGACCGTCACTACCACGTCTGAAGCGATCAAAAATCCAGTGACCCACGCATTTGGATTTCCGCAATTCACATAGCCAACCGCCGAGCGCAGATGGGCGACCTCATTTGCTGAAAGAAATAATTCTGCGCCGTTTAGGTAGAGAGGTTTGCGGCCGTCAACGGGACCCACCACGTTGGCTAAATGCCTAGAAACGGCAGCGTTTTGGCCTAAATACGCCATAAAAAACGCGCCAATAGCGATAAACGTGAATAGACGTACCATGGGGCTCGGATAGAGCAGTAACCATGCCGCGATTTTGCGGCTACCAGCCTTGCGTTGCTGGTGGGGGGTTTAAAATTGCGCCGGCGGCGACCCCGCCGCCGATTTGATGTTGAGTGGAGTTTAGGGCGTCACGCGAGATCAACTTTACCGAGTATCCGGTGCGCCCGCCGCCGGCCACGCAGCTGCCGGGATTTGGGTAGCGTAAGGCATCGTCGGGTAAAAAGCAGCGGCCGAAATTCTGCATTGAGGGTTCAACCTGATAGTTGAACGCTCCCGCTCCCGGCAACCAAGCCGTCAACAAGTGAGCTTTGTTGCGAACCATGTAGAACGCCTCACCCTTGCGCCGAGTATTGCCCTGAGTGATTTGATCTTGCACGTTATAGACGGGAATACCGGCACCGTTAAAGCCCAAGTCAGGTCGTATTGGCGTGTTGCCGGGAATCCCGAGCTGAAAACGATTGGCCACTAAGCGGTTATAGTAGTTGCGCACGTAACCTGGTTCGACCGAGTAGTATGTGATGTCAAAAAGATCCGGCGAGAGAGCGGCGATTTCAAAAGACCGAATATCAGGCGATCCGCCCTGCCCGTCCCACGCCAATACGTCATTCGGTCCGCCCTGGGTCATTTCTTCTTTAATATTTTTATAAAAATCGAAGCTGATATTAATGCCGCCGAGCCCGTTGAGCGCGTTGAGCGCAAGCTTGCTTTGCATTCCGAGCGTGTCGCCGGGATAGCGCGAATAATTGGGGAAGCGGCGAACATCTTGCGGATTGTTCATCAGTCCACCCGCCGCCACACGAGGTGCGATCAAGGGGTCGACCAAAGCGCCATCCGAATTCGGTGCGCCACGATTCCAAGTCGCTCCGTACCAGGGCCCGATGCGACCACCAAACGGCTTAGCAAAAGCGCGCGCCACCATTTTTACGCCCGAGCCAAATGGAAAAAACACCTGGCGCGGATTGGTCTCAACCTTCACGCCGATGTACGCCATGTACCACGGATTTTTCTCAACACCGGATGAGAACTGATAATCGGAGTCGGCAAGAAATCGCTCTTGTCGCCACTCTAATAAATTGCCGGCCTCAAGCCCGCCGGGGAAAGGTGCGTTCAATAGATCGCGGGCGCCGGCGCGCTCGGGCAAATTGGCGAGCGGCTGCGGAGAGGCATTGCAACCCGGCTGCGAATCCACATCTGTATATATCAAGGTCGGAGTAATTTTTGTTTCCACCAACCATTGGCGCGGGTCCACATTCTCCATCGAGTTGAAGGTTTCAAAATTTCCGCCGTTCCGATCAAACGACTCACGATTGGCGAAAGTCAGATTTTTTAAAAACGTTTGCCGCGCGCCTTGGACTACGGAATTGCCATCAAGGTCGATAAAGTCGCCCCGCCGCAGATTCTGCGCAAGCGCAAAGATCACCTGTTTGCGATTGCGTTGATCGAGGCGGAAGGCGTGCAAAATGCTCATCGCAAACCACCAATTGTAGGCGCCGTGCTTTTGACATTGAATATCGAACTGCGCGCGCAATTGCCTAGATAGTGCGGCAATCCCCAGGTTAATCCCCAAAAATCCCGCGATCACTTGCACCTCGGGCAACGGCGGAATGCGCAAGTTCTCGCGGTTGCATAAGTTCTCGCCTTCGGGCACCTCGGTCCATGTCGGTTTGTAGGTCACACATAACGATGGGCGCACCGACGGCGGGTACACAACGTCCGCCGTCTCGCCCGTCCACACCGGGTGAATGTTCGCCGCGTCCTGGTACAACCCCATGGTGCCCAACGTATGATAACGCCAGGCCAGGAGCTTGTAGGATTGGCGGATCTGATAATTTTGATGGGCAATTACATTAAGAAGCTCGGCTTGCTTCGACGCCATGTAATAGGCGGCCATATCGGCGGAGTTCTGCAGATTGATTTTGTCGTGAACGACCAGAGCGATGTTGATCGCCATGGCGAAAAACACGAATAGGACGTTGAAAAGTAAGGCCACAAAGATAGCGGCTTGACCGCGTTCACCGAGTCGCATCGTAAAAAATTTTGACACCCTTTCCATTCACTTTAAACTAATCCCATGCTTAATTTTCTTTTCGGCGCTCTCGTACTATTCTTTAGTCTAGGTCCGGCGGCTTTTGCGGGCGAAATCATGTTCGAAGGCTATTATCGCATCGAAATCGGCGGCAAGGCGGTGGGCTATTCGATCCAGAGGTACGAATTCGACCCCAAAACGAAAACGTTCGAGGTGACGCAGTTCCTGCGCGCCAAGTTTGGCGATAAAATTTTTCAGGAGAGCCTTAAAGGTAAGGCCAATGACAAATTTAACCCGATCGCCTACAGCTACACCTCGCAGGTGAACGACGAGCTCAAAGCCCTCGATGCTACCTTCAAAGGTCAGATCATGACCCTTAAAAAGCGCGATGGAAAAAGCAATAAAGAGACGACCGAAACCCATAAGCTGCCCGAAGGTACTTTTATGAGCAGCTTTTTGATTTATGTGATGCTGCAAAAGAAACTCCCGCTCAATCAGGCCTTTAAATACAGCGGCATTGCCGAAGAAGAGGGCGCGTCGTATTGGGGTAAGGCCTGGCTCGAGAGTAAGGAAGACAAAGGCAAGCACGTGATCTTTCGCGTGTTGAACTCGTTTAAAGGTGAGGAATTTATCTCGAAGCTTATGTCTGTTCCCGATCCGGCGGAGAAAGATAAATACATTAAAAGCGAAGTGATCGGCACGGAATCACCTAAGCAGAATCTTGTCACCAAGTTGGTGGACTCTCCCAATCTCGCCACCGAGGGGCAGATCTTGCCCAATAAAATTATCGTTAATCTTTTCGGCGGAGTCCCGACCGGAAAGGTGAATATGATTGCCGTCCCACCCGAAAAAGGACCGTAATGGTCACCTACACGCTACGCCGGGTTTTGCTCATGCTGATCTCCCTGCTCGGCGTGATCACGCTCAGTTTTATGCTTTTGCATTTTGTGCCGGGAGATCCGGTGGAGTTGATGCTCGGTGAACGAGCGCCGGTGGCCGATAAAGAAAATCTTCGCAAAGCGCTCGGCCTCGACCTGCCCATCGGCCAACAATACACGCAGTATCTCGGCAATCTCGCGCAGTTCGACTTGGGCCGCTCATTAACGATGCGATCGCCGGTGGCGAGTGAGATCGGCAAACATTTTCCGGCGACCGTGGAGCTCGCATTGACTGCGCTTCTGATCGCAATCGCCTGGGGACTGCCCTTTGGCGTTTGGGCCGCGGTAAAGGCCGGCGGCTGGCGCGATCACATGGCCAATGCGATCGCACTTTTTGGCATGAGTGTACCGGGCGTGTTCTTGGGGCCCATCTTAATTTATATATTCGCGATTCACTTGAACTGGTTTCCGGTGAGTGATCGCGGGAGCATCGCCCACTTGGTGCTCCCCGCGTGCAGTTTGGCGCTCCCGCTCGGAGCCGTTATCTTGCGTATGACCCGTGCCTCCGTGCTGGATGTACTGAATGAAGATTACATCCGCACCGCGCGCTCGAAAGGTCTTGGCGACGCCAGAATCTATTTTAAACATGCGTTGCGAAACGCCCTAATCCCCATCGTCACCATTATCGGCCTACAACTCAGCGCACTCCTCACCGGCACCGTGGTTACCGAAACTATTTTCGACTGGCCCGGCATAGGCTCGCTTGTGTTCACAGCCATTCAGCGTCGCGATTACCCGCTGGTGCAAGGTTGCGTTCTATTTGTAGCGTCGATTTATGTGCTGGTTAATTTGCTAACGGATTTTGTGTATGGCGTGGTGAACCCAAAAATTCGCGCGGGAGGCCCGGCCTGAATATGAGCAAATTGCAGTTTGGCCTGATCATTGTGGGAGCCGTTTCACTTATCGCGGTTCTCGCGCCATTCATTGCCCGGCATGATCCCCAGGCCATGTCTCTACCAGATCGGCTCGAGAGGCCGTCCTCTGAACACTGGTTGGGCCGCGATGAAAATGGCGGCGATGTTTACGCCAAATTGGTTTACGGTTCGCGCGTCAGCTTGGGCGTCGCCTGGAGCGTGGTCACGATCTCGGCTGTATTGGGTTTACTGATTGGCTCGGCGGCCGGCTACTTTGGCGGCTGGATAGATCAACTCCTGATGCGGGTTACCGATATGTTCTACGCCTTTCCTGGTTTTCTGATTGCTCTCGCGTTGGTCGCGGTCCTCGGCCCCTCGGTTTTTAATCTGGTGCTGGCGATGTGTGTAACCTCGTGGGCGGGATTTGCCCGTTTAGTACGCGGAGAGGTCCTCCACCTTAAAGAGCGCGATCACGTGCAAAGTGCCCGCGCCGTGGGCGCCGGAACTTTAAGGATTATTGTGTTACACATTTGGCCGAACTTAATCAGTTTAGTGGTGATTCAAGCCACCTTCGCCATGGCGGGAACGATCATCTCTGAGTCGGGGCTTAGCTTTCTCGGCCTTGGGGTACCGTCGGGGACTCCAACGTGGGGTTCGCTCCTCAACTCGGGCCGCCGCGTGATGATGGAGGCGCCATTTGTTAGTCTGGCACCGGGTGCGGCCATCGTGGTGTTGGTTTTGGGCTTCAACTTGCTGGGCGACGGCCTGCGCGACTACCTGGACCCTCGTCGAGGAGCGAAGAGGATTTGATTTTCTCCGCAATCACCCAGACAATTTAAGACTGTGGTAGAAAAATTAGGTCAGTTGTTAATCATCGGAATTCGCGGCACGTCTCTTACCGAAGATGAGGCCGAGTTTATTATCACCAACAATATTGGCGGCGTAATTCTGTTCGCCCGAAATATCGAAAGCCCCGAGCAAGTCCACTCTCTGTGTAAATCAATTCAAGCTTTGCGTCACAAAACCAAAGATAAGCTGCCTCTGTTTATCGGTGTCGATCAAGAGGGCGGACGCGTCGCCCGCATGAAGACGCCGTTCACGCAATGGCCGCCTCTATCGTATATTGGAAAATTGGATTCGACTTCAGTGGCGTTTAAGTTCGCCATGGATATGGGCAGCGAACTGCGCGCCGTCGGCATCAACCTGGATTTTGCACCCTGCGTAGACATTCTCACCAACCCGAAAAACGCCGTGATCGGCGACCGCTCACTGAGCACCGATCCAGAACAAGTGGCCAAGCTCGCCTCGGCCCTGGTTCGTGGTTACATAAAGAGCGGTATTATCCCGTGCGCTAAACATTTTCCCGGCCACGGCAATACACTACTCGATTCCCACGAAGACCTGCCCGTCGAAGATATAGATGTTGAACGACTGAAGAACGTCGAACTTGTACCATTTAAAAAGGTATTTCGCGCCCGCCTAGATATGGTGATGACCGCGCATATTAAATTCTCAAAGGTCGATCCGGTCTGGCCTGTGACACTGTCTGAGAAATTTTTAAAGGGAATGTTGCGGCAGGAGCTCCGCTACCGAAATATCATTATCTCGGACGATCTCGACATGAAAGCGTTGGCCAAGAATTACCCCGTTGCCGATATCCCGGTGATGGCACTGCAAGCGGGTTGCGATATTTTGCTTTACTGCAACAACTTCGAGCATCCACAGCTGGCCATCGACTCACTGATGAAGGCCGCCAAAGATCATAAGATCAACGGCAAGCAGGTCGACGAAAGTTACAACCGCATCGTCGCACTTAAAAAAGAAATTTTGGCCAATCCCGACCCGGAAGATTTTCAAAAGGCCTCGGCCCTCATCGGCCATGCCAACCATCAACGGCTGGCGCAAGCGATTAAATCCGGTTCCGTACCGGCTGATCTTTTAACGACTTGATTGCAGCGAACGCCTAAACAGAGCAAAAAATTTGTCGAAATCCAATCCAGTTAAGACCGTCACAGGCGTTTCGCCCTTGCGGCCTTCTCTAACATTGACCCCGCCATAATTCGCACCTTTGGCAGTGATAACGTCGAGATATTTTACTTCGGATTTTGTCACAATCGAGGGTTCAATAATATAGGCCGCAACCAATGCGTCCCATATATGCCGAGTGGCATTCGGCTTCTTATTGAACCCCGGCCAGCCATCGCCCAGATCTTCATTCAGCAGCCGAGTCAGAGGCGTCGAAACAGCGACCAACTCATCAAAATGCTTTTTTGTGATCAATGCCTGATTCGTAAGATCAAGGCCGACCATAATTTTTTCTCGAATAGGCGCGCTCAGAACCGCGTGAGCGGCCTCGGGATCAAACCAAAAATTAAACTCGGCGGATTTGGTGATATTCCCAGGTACGTGTACGTTGCCACCCATAAAAATAAGTCGCTTAATTTTGGCCACAATAGCCGGTTTTCTTGCAATCGCAGTCGCGAGATTCGTCATCGGCCCGAGTGCAACGATCGTCACTGGGAACTTCGAGTTCTCCAGCCGTTCAATTAAGTAGCTGATCGCATCCTTACTTTCAGGTCGGCGACTCGAAAACTTTCCGCCAGACGGTGCCTTCAACTTATCTTTGCTCGGCGCCTCTTGTCCGAGCGCTCCAGAAAACTTCGCCACAAACTCGCCCGCGAATTCTTTGCGCATTTCCGCAGCGGAGGCCGCCGAGTTAACCAATGGTGCAGCGGCTCCCATATAGAGAGGAACGTTCTTCTTCATCAAGTCGAGAACGTGGGCCATATACTCGACGCCCTGGATGGGATGCTCGTTGCCGGCGACGATTGTGATGCCATCAATTTTCGCGACTTCGGGATGGTTGATCAACATCGCAAGCGCGACTCCGTCGTCGGAAAAAAAGGCCGTGTCGGTATCGAAGATAAGGGTCTCAGGCGCTTTAGCAAAAGCGGATGAAACCAAGACCATTAAGGCAAAAAGAAATGTAAGCATGCCTTAGTCACAGACTCCGTCACGGCACCAATTGCAACAATCGATGCTTGAGTTACAGGCTAAACCTGCTGGCCGACATTGCGATCCCCCGCCGCCCATTCCGCAAACGCCATCCCGGCAAAATCCACAACAATCAATCGAAGAGCTGCAGGCGGCGCCATCGGGTCGGCACGATCCTCCTCCGCCCATCCCGCAAACTCCGTCGCGGCAAAATCCACAACACTCGATTGAACTTTTACAAAAATATCCGTCAGGTCGGCAGTTGTTGGGCTGAGCCGTCAGAAGTTTCTCTAAAAATTCGACTCCCGAGATATCGCTCGGAATCGCCTCGCCCGCCTGGGACGGCGCCCCTGAGATTAACTGAAGAACTACAAATGTGGCGAAAAATACTATTGCCCGTAGATTCATGATTCCCCCTATTCGAGAAACCCTATTGCAGATTTGCGTATGAGCCAAGCAGGTACGTGCCACGCCCTTTTGCGGCACCGACATGAACTAATTTCCCGATACCTAAGCCAAAAACCCGTCAGGTCGAATTCAAGCATGGCATATGGCTTGTACATAGCGAGGTTAGGCCCAAGGTTTGCCAACCAAGGAAGGTTTATTTTGGCCAAAGTTAGAAAAGTAACCAAGGAAGGTACCATGCGTTCGACAATGTTCTTAACCGTGTCCTTATTAGTGCACGCGATCTGCTTTACAGCTCTCGCGGTCAATCATTTCAAATCTGAAGGTGACGCCAATGTCACCGCTGGCACCGAAGTTGAGGTCGCCATGGGCGAAGCTACATTGGTGGCCGATGCCAAGCCTCTGCCTGAAGTGAAGCCTCTTCCGGAAGTAAAGGCCGAAGCCAAAGCGCTTCCCGCGAAAAAACTCCCGGCAAAAAAAGCTCCCGTCGCGAAACCGAAAAAAATCGTAACCGCTCCCAATGACACTCAGCTCCCCGCTAAAGAAAAAATCGCCGAGACTGAGCTGCCTGAAAATATGAATCCCGTGATCGAAGACTCACAGGCCGTGGCCGTTGCTCCTGAAGCTGAGCAATCTGAGCCGACGCCGGAGTCACAGCCAGAGCCCCAGCCCGAAATTCAAGCTGAGGATAAAGTCACAGAAGCCAACAGCAAAGATGTTGTCGAAACCAAAGAGCCGGCCATTGAAGATGGCGCCGCCACTGAAAGTCAGCTCAATAAAGGCGGCGAGACTAAGTCGGAAGCCGTTTCGTATTTGGAATTAAAACAGTTTAGCGGCAACAAGCCGCCGGTCTACCCCATGTCTGCGCGCATGGAACAGCGTCAGGGACAAGTGGACTTGCTCTACCGTGTGGCCAAGGATGGTCGCATTGCAGAGGTTCAAGTGGCCAAGAGTTCGGGTCACCCGGACTTAGACGAAGCCGCGGTGAAATCGATCGCTAAATATAAATTTATTCCCGGCCAAGAAGGCTGGGCCCGCCACCCGGTGATCTTTTCGATCAAAGGTGCGGTGACGGCACTCCCCTCTAAGCTCCGCGGCTCAAACGCCTCGGCTGAATAAACGCAAAATGCGCGCTGATAAGGCGCGCATTTCGTGGCAGGGCTGTTTTATAGGACTTGAGGCGCGGCTCACGCGCCAAAAAATCAATCGCCGAACAATTTAGCGGCCGACTTTGTCGTGCCTTTGTTGCGATTCGCGGCTTTGCGTTTACGGCCGGATTTTGACTTTTTACGTTTACGGCGGAATTCAGTTACTTTAGTTTTTGAAGCCATTTCGATCTCCTAGGATTCGTCAGAACGGCGCAAACTATCAAAACGGTACCCTCATGTCAACGCTGTGCACCGCTCCCTCAGCGCCCTTGGTGTTCTTCTCAATCCCGTAGTCAATCTTCATGCGGGGGCCATTAAAACCCAACCCGGCCGTGTAAATCCGCTGATCTGTCAGCTCTTCCCGGCGAAAACCCATGCGAAACAGCATGTACTCGTTCACCATCGACTCGATCCCGATCATATAGGTCATCTTTTTATCGGGATTGAATCGCTCGTTGCGGGTTATGTCGGCCCGTACACGGGCGATCTCGGCGATGGCGCTATAAAAACCCACGCCCTGATTCATATCCTCGCGTAAGCCCATCGGGACTTCGGACCCCGGCTTGGCAATATTGTTCAATACATATGCGACGCCCATCGTCTCGGTCACCAACACCAACATTCCGACCGACCCATTCCATTGCGTGTACGAACGATCACCGAACACCGAATGCTTTAACCGAAAGGCCGAGGCGCCAATGGCCAAGCGATTCGAAATATTTTTGCCGAGCGCCAAGTGAAAGGCCTCACCGTCGGCCGGCGCTATAGCGCGGCCAGTGTCATGCGAACGGATGTAGTGAATGGCCGCGGGAAAATAAACATCCTTGCCCGAGTCCACCGCGCCTACGCCCCACGCATTCCTATGTTGGTGCCGACCGGCCTGACCGTCTTTGTAGTAGCCGATGACCTCTGTCATTTGGATGAGAGGCACCAGCGCGGGATTTAAAAACACCGACTCCGCGCCCGACAATCCGCCTCGCCCCGCTCCGCCCAACGCGGCTGACGCCGGACCATTAAAGATCTCAGCAACGGCGACCGTACCCGACAAAAAATATGAAATTAAAATTATGAGAGAAGCTCGCATTCCCTAAAATAGGGTATTCGGGGGGCGAACGCAAATGCTGACGAAGTGCGGACACACAGATGTCGCATTGTTCGTGCATGAAGAGGTCCCATATGAAATCGTTCGCCCAACCAGTTGATCACCGTAACAGTAGTCACCGGTGCGCTTAGGCACGATGCAATGGCGACTCATGTCCACAAACCAATCTTCTACCCGAAGCACGCGGCGCAAAGCCTGCAGCTCGACGGCGTCGTTAGTTCCAGCGCGAATCTGGTCAGGGCCGGTTCGGCAAATTTCTTGACCGTTTTGCCGTGCCGCTAAAACGTCTTCGGGCCGCATGATCATAAATTGATTTCCGGTCGGGCAAGACCAGGTGTTGTTCACCAATTCACGCGGCGGATAGGTGGTTAAATCAAATTCACGAATTCCCGTATTCGGGCTGATCACCCGACGGTCTGAGTTGCCGCCGTAACCGACCGGCGTGCTAAAGCTGAACAAAAAGCCACGGCCATAAATTGGCGAGGCGCCGCCGGCGGGCGCCGAGGCTCCGGCAGGAGCACGCAAGTTCAAGTTCAACTCATCCGACGAGCCCGAAAATCCGGCCACTAAAAACGCGGCGTCGGTGCCTGACGAGGTCTCGAGTTTTTGCCGAGTTCTCACCATATTGTCTTCAAACTTGTAGTAGCGCAACGAGGCCTCGGTGAGTCGTTTGGCGTCGGGGCCCGGAAAATAGTTTAGCCACGCACCGACCGGAGCCGCAGAGACTGGTCCCGCGATCGTCGCTGCTTCGAGCGGCGGCAAAAAAGAGTCTACATCTTCGCCCGCGCGCAAATCATCGGCCACCCAAGGAGCTTGGTAATTGGCGGCCGAGCGAATAGACAAGTTCAACCGAGTATCGCCATTGAGGGAACTTTGCGCGAAAAGTTTTGCGCGGTCGACGGGGCTATAAAACTCAGTCGCCTTTCTAAAATCTTGCCGCATCTGCAGGCCCGACTTACCGGGCGTGTAGGCGCCAGCGCGAATCGTAAAATAGGCGCGCTTCTCAACGGGATCTTTAATATTAGAGCAAGACATGTAGGCGATGGTGTCGAGTTGTACATCGACGGCAATTGGCAAGCGATCCGCAAACGACGAAACGTTTGAAGAACTCTCGGGGGGCTGCGCGCAGTTTTGGAAAGTTAAAAGCACGCCGCAAATCACGGCAAAAATACCGTGTCTCATTTTGAGACTGGGGGACATACCAGTTCACCTCTTCAGACTAAAAGTGTATCGGAATACTGCACCAAAGTATTAAGCATTTTATGGTGGGCTGCTTGTGGTGTCTCAATTTGAAGCGATGTTCAGACTCAGGGCTTCAGGGCGCGGATTACCAAATGACGGCCAGCGATCCAAATACGCATTGAATTCAAAGATAAATAGTGAAATCTTATGGATCGATGAAGATCTCAAAAGCCGTGATTCCGGCGGCGGGTCTGGGCACCCGATTTATGCCGGCCACCAAAACCATTCCCAAAGAATTGTTCCCGATCGTGGATCGGCCGATTCTGATGTACAACATCGACGAGATTATCGCCGCCGGGTTTGACGAAGTTATTTTGGTTATTGGTCCGACCAAACAAGCGATTGAAAAATATTTCGACTCCTCGTTTAAAGACATCAAAGTCACCTTCGTGCGGCAAGAAAAAGCGCTCGGCTTGGGCCATGCGGTACTCACCGCCGCTGCGGCCGTGGGCGATGAGCCCTTTGCAGTTTTGCTGGGCGACGAGATTATGCTGAACAAGCCCGGCCAGCCCTCCGGCATAGCTCAGCTCGCAAAAGTGTACCAGGAGACGCAAACGTCGGCCGTGGCGGTGATGGAAGTTCCAGAAAAAGACGTCGTCAAGTACGGTATCGTCGCTGTTAAAGACAAGGGGCCAAATCTTTGGACGGTGACGGACGTGATAGAAAAGCCGGCGATTGCCGATGCACCTTCGCGTTTGGCTTTACCCGGGCGGTATGTATTTACGCCCGAGATTTTTTCGTTTCTTCGCACCACCCGGCCTGGCAAAAATGGCGAGATTCAGTTGACCGACGGCATGACCCAGGTGGCGAAGACAAGTGGCATGCTGGCTCTTAAGCTCGACACCCTACGCTTTGATGCCGGCGACAAGCTGGGCTTTATGCAGGCCAATATCGAAATCGGCTTGCAGCATCCTGAAATTGGTCCGGCACTCGAAAAATATTTGCACGATCGCTTTGGGAGGAAGTCATGAAGTCTATGATTTTGTTTTTTGTCGCGCTTCCGGTGTGGGCCTATATTCCCGAATACTCGATGATTGCCTCGCGAGCGGCTGAGCAGCACGGCAAGGGCAGTTATATAATCGAACAAGATGTGACAATTAAAAAAGAGGCTGAGGCCTTTGTGGTGCGCGAGACCTGGATCGTTAACGGCGAAAATTCAATGCGCCTTACAATTGAGGGCCGCGGGCCACTTAAAGGTTTGGTTTCGGGGACCATATTGTTCGATGGCAACGGAAAAACTTTTTACGACGGCACCTCGGTCCGGTCGCAAAAGCTCGGCGAGGAGTGGCTCGAACCACTCTTTCACTTTCGCAACAGCAGATATTTTCGCTCGCGCCTGGTGAATTTAAAAGTGGCCCCGCAAGAGTCATTGAAAGATCGTAGCCCTCTGCCCAGCGATGTTGAGCCTAAAGATCTTAAATATGAGCCGCCGTCGTTTATACGCCTCGCGCGCGTGGGTGGTGCCGTGGCCTGGGCCATTGGCCTCAATCCGGCGGGTGGCGGTGAGTCGCCGACGCTGTGGCTCGAGCAGGATCAATTCGTGTTGCGCAAGTATAAGAGCCTAAATCAAGTTATAATGAGCGCCGGCGACTATAACAAATACGACGAAACTTTTTTCTATCCCCGCTCGCGGACCTATCAGTTCAGCGGTTTTACCGTGACCATACAGACGGTTAAGGTGCAACCGGCGACCAAGCCCGCAGGCAAAGATGCGCGCTTTCAGAATGCAACTCTCGCGGCCAACAAAGAGACTCTCAGGCTGCCTGACGTCGATGGCCTGCGTGACTTTTTCTTAAGGTTTCGATGAGTATTGGGTACCTCGTAGCCGTGGATGCCCCCTTACCGGGTGGCCTCACCTATCTTCCTCCGGAAAACGGCGCCGTGCTTGAGCGCGGCCACTCGGTTCGCGTTCCCCTGGGCAAGCGCACCGCTCACGGCGTGGTTCTCAAGCCGGCCTTAGAGGCGACCAGCGAATACAAATTAAGGGCTATTCTTGAAAGCAACGACACCCGACCGACTTTGCCGGCTGCATATATGGACTGGCTCGAGTGGCTGGCCCATTACTACATTTATCCCCTCGGGCAGATTGTCGAGAGCGTTTTTCCGCCGTTAAAAAAAGGCGGGCGCGGCTCTCGCAAAGGCTCCGTGGTCAATGAGCAGGCCGAGCAGTCTTCACCGCCGCCTTTAACCGATGAGCAACGATCGGTGCTCGCCGGGATCGAAAGCCACCCGGGCTTTAACGTGCACCTTGTTCATGGCGTAACTGGCTCAGGTAAAACCGAAGTTTACCTACATTTGCTGCACAACGTGATTCAGGCCGGCAAGCGCGGGTTGGTGTTGGTTCCCGAGATTTCGCTTACACCTCAGTTGATCGACAGATTCTCAAAAAGATTTCCGGGTGCAATCGCCGTTCTCCACTCGCATTTGACGGAGCGAGAAAAAACCAATCAGTGGTGGAGCGTGGTCGATGGGCAAAAGAAGATCTTAGTCGGTGCGCGCTCGGCGCTGTTTTGCCCAATGCCGGATCTCGGATTGATTATTCTCGATGAAGAACATGAACCGAGCTACAAACAAGATGAAAAATTAAAGTACCACGCCCGGGATGCCGCCATTGTACTGGCGAAGAATCTAAATATTCCCATTGTTCTCGGGTCGGCCACACCCTCAATGGAGTCGTGGAGCAACGCCCTACAGGGCAAATACAAGCTTCATACCATGGCGCAAAGGGTGAACGCGCGACCACTACCCGAAATTGTTGTCGTCGACCTTAAGGCCGTGCATAGCCGCCGCAAAGACACGCCATCGAAACTGCCCTATTGGTTGTCCGACGAACTCTATACGGAGTTGGAAACCGTGTTGTCTCGCGGTGAGCAGGCCGCGCTATTTTTGAATCGGCGCGGAATGGCGCAAACGGCTCAGTGCCACGCCTGTGGCTATGTGGCCGAGTGTCCAAACTGTTCGGTAACCCTAACCCTACATGCCCATTCCTATCTCGTGTGTCACTATTGCGATTACAGTGAGCGGGCGAGTAAGACCTGCCCCGACTGCAAAGAGAATGACTTGAGCGCGCTGGGCCTGGGAACAGAAAAAATCGAAACCGACATTCAACAGATTTTTCCGGATGTGCGCATCGGCCGCGCGGACCGAGACGAGATTCAAACCCGCGAACAGCTCGAAAAATTAATCGAGGACTTCGAGCAAGAGCGCACCAATCTTTTGATCGGCACACAAATGATCGCCAAAGGGTTGGACTTTCCAAAGTTGAATTTTGTCGGCTTGGTTCTTGCCGATTTGGGCTTTCACTGGCCCGACTTCCGCGCCTCTGAGAGAAGTTTTCAACTGCTTACGCAAATGAGTGGCCGGTCGGGCCGGCAAACTGCGGGCCGAGTTCTTATTCAAACCTACGACCCCTCTCACCCAAGTATCACGTTTACATTACGGGGAGATTTTAAGGGATTTTCCGAGGTTGAGCTCAACGAGCGTCGCGAAATGAATTACCCACCCGCCGGCCGCATGGCCATGTTTCGCATCCAGGCCAACGACAGCGAAAGTGGTCGCGCGGCTGGCCAAAACCTGCTTCAGCGGGCCAAGATCCTGCAAGGCCAAGTTAAAAATTACGCGGAAGGGATTAGCGTGCTGGGTCCGGCTCCAGCTCCGCTATCGAAATTGCGCGGAAAGTTTAGGTTTCAAGTTATCGTGAAATGCGATTCCGCCCAGAGATTGAATCCGTTTTGCCGTCAACTTCTCGGTGATCTCGATTGGGTACCGAAAGGGACCAAGGTCCAGGTCGACATCGACCCGTTTGCAATGATGTAATTGTAATAATGGCTGAAGTTCTTAAGACGCAACCCTGCCCCCGGTGCAAATCCGTGGGTGATAATTTTATTTCGATCGATACGGGAATGCGCGTAGCCCTAAAAGAGGCTGGCGTCGCCGGCGAAATACCCGCGCAGGTTTGCCCCAGCTGTTATGACCAGCTCACCGGCTCCGTTTCGCAGGGAATGAAGCTGCGCATGGAGCGCGATCAGCGCGAAAAAAACAAAATGATGATGTGGAAAAACAGAGTCCACCTGATCAAAAATGCGCGCGGCCTCATGAACCAAAAGGCGTACTCTGAGGCGGCCGTGCAGTACGAAAAATATCTGCGCGTACTCGAGATGGTCTACAGCCTTAAGAAGGGTGAACTTTCGCCCGCTGTTTTTAACAATTCCACGCGCTCTAAAGAAATGACCGTGATCGCATCGGTGTATTGGGACTTGGTGCGAATTTACGACACAAGTCCGCGCTACGCCGACCGAATGCAAAACTCGGCGGCCAAGCTGTCGCAGTTCCTGCCCTTCAGTACGATTTATCCAGATATTATTAAAAAAGCCGATATCTTTGCCCGCTCTTGCAAAAACCCTACAGTCTTAAAAACATTCCTCAAGAACACCAAGTCGCGCCGCGGGCCTTGCTTTATCGCATCCGTCGCTTTTGCCGATGATCCCTACGCCGTAGAACTACACATCTTACGTGAGTTCCGCGACCAGCGTCTGCGCCCGCACCCACTTGGGCGCCAGTTGATTCGAATTTACTACCGCCTTTCTCCCCCCGTGGCCGCCTGGGTTTCGGGCAGTCAACTTAAAACACGCCTATCACGCCTACTCGTAAAAAAAATCGCCCACCTGGCAAAGAAGAACTTGAACTCATTGTGAAAAATGAGGGACTTTAAATCTATGAACACAGTAATCGTCGGCGGTGGACTCACCGGCCTTTTATTGACTCACCAACTGCATAAAGCCGGCGACAAAGTTACGCTGATCGAAGCTCGCGACGTTTTGGGCGGTAGCCTTCGTCGCCCGATTTTTAGTTTGATCCCAGCAAGCAACGAGAACATGGAAGTTTTGGAGTGGGCGCGCGCTCACGTTCCACTGCCGCTCAATTTCGAAATTAAAGAACACCGTCCTGAAATATTTGATGAAGCGCGCTGGCGCGCCTTTGCCGGTTTCGGTCAAAGCGAATTTCAGTCGATCGGTGAACTTGGCTTTCTAAGCCAGACCCACGAAGTCGTACTGACTCCCGGCGCCGACCAGCTGGTTCGCGCTTTGATCGAGCAGCTGCCCATCGCGGCCACCTTAAAAGCCGAAGTCACCGAGTTTAAGGTGAACGAAGGCCGCGTCACCGAAGTGATTGTGAACGGCGAAAAATCCATTAAATGTGAACGGGTGATTTTTACGGGCGCACCTGAGGCGATGAACACGCTGATTGAAGGCGAGGCCCTGCCGGCCAAACATAGAACACGACTGGCCAAGATGTTTTCTTGGACGGCGGTGATGCTTGAGCTCGACGGTCAACCGCCGGCCAACGATCACAGCGGAGTTTTGCTTTTTCAACATTCAGGCAAAGAGTTTGAACCTGTCTTTGGCCGCATCGACGCCTCGGGCTCGCGCTGGATGACCTTAGTGCATTCCGAGCGGGCCGAAGAACACGAGTTCACCGGACAATGCATTCGCCATATCAAACGCCAACTCAAGCGGGCCTGGCCCGAATTGTTTTCAGATGAGAAGCGCTCGGAGAAGATCTACGTTTTGCCGGGCGCCTTCGGACAAAACACTCTTAAGGCCAAATCGAATTGGCAGGTACCAGAGATCGACAATCTCTTCTTTGCCAACCATACTCTGGCGCGCCAAAGCGGTTTGCTCGGCTCGATCGAAGCCGCGGCAAGCATTGAGGCGATTCTCTCCTCGGGGCTTACGCTCGAAATGTCTCAGATCGAAACGCCCTAACCGTAGTCATATGTCTAACTTCTAAAGTCCCTGAAAACGTCTTTTACGTATTCCCCTATCCTCAATGGAACTCAGGTGGTCCGTGGGTTGCTCTATACCAGTAGCAGATAGCCCCATAACCCTCTCCCCCCGGAGTACCGAATGAAGTACGCGAGCTACATTTTAAGTGCCATCGTAATGGCGATCCCGCTCACATTCAATATGTGCGGACCCATGTACGCCCAGCACGGTAAGATCGCCTCCCTCCGCGAAACGGCCAAAACGTTCTACCAAATGGCCGCCGACAATGGCGAGAACACGGGCACACCGGGCTTCTACAAAACCCGCGAAGTCGTAATCCAACCGGAAGTCGTTCCGAAATGTAACCACGGTGAATTGGATCTGGTGAACGCCGCGATGGCTTGTAAGTCGAATGCACCGTTTATCGTGACCTTTAAAGACGCCATCGGTGAGATTCAGGTTTTCAAATTTGACCTTCAGACGGGTCAAAACTTCTCAAGCCTACTATCGTGGCTGACGGTTCCGATTCCGCGCCAGATTGCCGGCGACACGCTTCACTTATTCGCCTGCTTGGATGGAAACTTAAACGGCCAGTGCGGAGACGAGCCGATCGTAGACCTTAATGCTCAAACTACGGCAATTCTCGCGGCGTTCAACGCCGGCCAAGCCTTGCCCGCCGTATTTTGCGCCCAAATGAAGGCTGGAGCTGTACTTTTTCACAGCCAACATAGTCTGAGTGACATCGCCGGAACCACCAGTGCGACTCCGGTTGTCGGCGCCACTGCGGGCCTAGTTCAAGAGTCATTGCAAAACTTAAACAACGAAGGTCCCCCGCCGCCCCCTCCCGCGGGCGAAGCCATCAAATTCCCTGTTAAGCTCGTAAAGTATGACGCCAACGTTTGCCCCAAACCGCAAGTGCGCACGGACGGCTGCTTTATCAAAGGCACAAAGATCAACATCACCAAAGAGACCGCCATCGCGATCGAAAAACTCCACGCTGGTGACGCCGTAATGCTCGCCGATGGACGCTTCGCTAAAATTGAACGCGTCATCGCCGGCCCAGAACACAAACCGGTTGTCGCCTTCGAAACTAGCGCAGGCAAAAAACTCACGGTGACTAGCGAGCATCCGCTGTTGACTAAAGGCGGAATGAAATTGGCCAAAGACATCTCGATTGGCGATGAACTTAAGGCCGCCAACGGAAAATTCGTCTCGATCACCGCGATCGCGCAAAAGAAGTATACAGGCCAAGTTTATAACTTCGAACTCGCCGGCACCGCCAAAGAAGCCGACCACTCTGTAATCGCTGAAGGCTTAATCTCTGGCGAACTTTATCTGCAGAACCTGCTGTCGGGTAAAGGCCGAACAGACAATCCCAATATTCTTACTGGGCGCTAAACGCGCTCGGTAGGGGTGGGGTTTTGGGATGGATATGCGACGCGCGACTGCGCTCATATTAACTTTATTTTTAGGATTGCCGGCGCTGGCTCAAGACGGCAGCGCTCCGCCGCCCAGCGGGCCCTGTGCCCAGCGAAGCAACCGCATATCTGAACATGAACGCGTCCACTCCGGATACCTCGATAAGGCCTGCGTTGAGGCCACTCGCAAAGCCGAAGAATGCTGCTTAAATCCCGCGCAAGAAAAATGCGGCCACAAAGAGTCTAATTTCGGCCAAAAACCGCAAACTGAAGAAGAACGCAAAATCTCCGGCATCTATCAGCCGGCGGTCAATCAGGCCCGCGATCTTACAACAGCGATGAACCGAAACCGCGCCAACGCCGCCCTTTGCCGGACCCACAACGAGCGACGAAAAAAATCCTGCGCCGAAGCGGCTGGAAAAAAAGAACAAGAGCTCGCTCAGATCAGAGAAAATCCGAACGCGCCATCGGAGGCGAAAGAAACTTTAGTCAAGGCCGCAGCCGCCAATCGCGAGTACTCCGATAACGGCGACAGAGATCTGGAAGTTTACCGAGCTTGCCACAGTCGCCAAGCCGATCAAAATCAGGGTGATCTCGACGAATCCATTAAAACCGCCAATGCCGCAATCGGAGGCGACGATTTTAGCGGGACGTGGAAAAGCGCATGCACCTCTTCGCGCATTGGCGACGAAACCGTCCGCCAATGTTACCTACAAAACACCGGCGACAACGGCGGTGAAATTGTCCAGGGCGCCGATCGCGATAAGCTCCCCGTGACCACTGTCCCCACTCCGGGTTGCTCGGCGTACACCGACCCGAGCGGCGCTCTAACCTCGGCCTCCCACTGCCCCATGCCCGAAATTCTTGGAAGCGCCAGGAAGAGTGGCTCAGGTGCGGACGAGTTTGGTGTTTTCAGAAAGCAGGCCGAGCTGCCCTTCGATCCCAACAAGTTAAATTCCGGAGAGCCCCTCGCGGATAAAGTGCAATACAGTCCCCTTGGCGGCGCGGCCACGCCAGATCAGTTTAAAGGCAAACCGTTCTACCATCTCGCGCAAGATACGAGTTTGGCGTCGGGATGTGAAGCCCGCGGTAATATTTTAGCGTGCTCACCCAGCGCTCTAAACAGCATTCAGGGAGTTCCGGCCGAAATGCAGGGTTTTCCGGGAGAGCACTTTAAGAGAGGCTCGCCGGATTTTGCCGGGACTCTGGATCCTAAAGAAGCCACTCTCGTTACGCGCGGACCCGCCTACTATGATCCATACTCAGAAAAGCTAAATGTGAATGGTTTTATTGGGCCCGGTAACTCCGGTGGCCCTGTCTATTTTAAAGAGGGCACAACCATAGGCGGATTTACCACCGACCGGCCAATCGTGGCCGGGCCCGCGCACTCGGTGGCGGGTTTCGTGCGAAGTCCAACTTCAAATGTTCCGACCGATGGCTCAGCCTATGCTTACTCACAACGCACGGGCCTCGTTCCGATCGCCAGTGTGAGCGACACCAGCCGCCTGATGGTTCCACGGGTAGACAATTCAACGCTTCGCCAAGGCGGCGCCGTATTTCAAAGGGCTCCTCCTCCTGCGCCCACAAACCGCCGGAGGCGCCGATGAAATATTTAGCCTCTGCACTTCTCATCGCTGGAATTTTGCTGCTGGCCTTTGCGCTTAAGCCGAAATCTTCTGTCCCGGGGGTGCACGGGCTCAGTGCTCCTAGAGCCGGAGAAGCGCGAAGTAGAGCCAGTCACACCGAGCAAGCCGCTCGCGTAGTCGATCAACGCATCGCCAATGAGAAGCGGGCCGAGCAAATTGTTGATAATATCGTCGCCGCCGGTCACACCGACCGCGCGCAAATGCAGTACGATCGCCGCACGGCCAGCTTTCGCTTTGGCGATCAGTTGGCTTCGGTGACTTATACCTGTTTAGAAAAATATCACCGCGACAGCTGCATACATCATCTGATTAAATGTGGACCTAAGTGTAAGGCGATTATTCCGAACGAAAAATTTGTAATGATCGAACAGCAATATTGGCAGCTCATGCAAGAGCGCGATTTGGAGCAAGACCGATGATCGCATTTTATTTTACTGTTCTCATGGCAACCACCGCAACCGCCGGTCAAATCGAAAGCAAACTGCAAAGCTGCTTTGACCAATTGGGCTACGAAAAGTTTAAAGTGATCGGCTATAGCGCGGCCTCAAGAACCCTGATTTATGAAATCGACGGCGAAGAGACGATCGTTCTGCGCGAAGACTTAGGCCACAAGGTCACTGCCGCTCCTAACAACGCCTGCAAACCCGTCGACGGCGGCAGCATTCGTAAATTGGCGCAGGCGTTTATCGACAAAACCAAACAACGGGCCTCGCAGCCCGGCTCGCAAAATTTAAAAGTCTGCGCCGACGCACTGAAAGGTTTGAATCTCGCCGGCGATGCGGCGGTTTTACAGTCCTATCTAAGGTCGTCGGCCGGGCCCACCGAAAAATCCAACGGATCCAAGTAAGACCAATCTATCCTTGCCCTAATTGATCGAAAGATGCGATAACGCCGATCTATGAAATCGCAAGCACTAGTTCCGCATCTTCTTCGTGAAAGTAAAACCTCCGCCTTCGCCGAGCTCACAGCACTCGGCATTGGCATTGGCTTGATGACCGCCCTCGCGCATATCGCAATTCCCCTGCCTTGGACACCCGTCCCCATCACCGGGCAAACGCTCGGAGTTTCACTGGTGGCGTTGTCGTGGGGCCGAACTCGAGGCGCCGCAGTTTTGGCATGTTACCTGGCCCTAGGGGCCCTTGGCGCACCCGTTTTCGCCGCCGCACAGACGGGCTTTATGCTCGGGCCGACGTTTGGTTATTTAGTTGGGATGCTATTCGCAAGTTTCGCCGTCGGTTGGCTTGCCGATACAGGTTCGGCGCAAAGCTTTTGGCGCTCGCTTGGCGCCGCCTATATCGGCAGTGCGATTATTTTCGGCTGCGGTGTTTACGGCTTGTCTTTCTTTTTGCCCGCGCAAGACCTGTGGATGGCCGGCGTGCTGCCGTTTTTGCCCGGTGATTTGATCAAGAATGTGATCGCAGCTCTGATCTCGAGCCAAGCGGCAAAGCGTTCGATTTAGCAGCTCGAACTGTATAAGCCCGGCGCCTCAGCGTGAGTCGTACGGGCTTGGCTGTTACTGTCCCATTGCCGTGAGAAGTTTGGCTACGGCATCGTCGCTCAGAACCGCGGCATTGTGGCAAGTGCCCTTGCTGCCGGGGAAAATTTCAGTGCATTGGCCAGTCGCACCTGCCGATGTAGCGGCTCCAGTCTGGAGTGAGCAGCCTCGCGCAACTGCGTAGGAGTTGATTAACTTTAGACATGCGTTCTCCGACATACAGATTCTAGTTCGCGAAGAGTTGCTATGATCGGCCAAGACTCGTGAAGGGCCTTGGATCACTTTCCAGTTCGGATGTTCAACCTGACACTCGACCAAGCCTGTTAAGGGTCCGCCAGGTGCTCCCTCTGAATCGCTAGGGGGATTATTGCCGTTGTTGCCGCTATTCCCCGGGCCTGAAGGAGGTGCAGGGGAGGGCGCGGGTGCTGGTGCCGGAGAAGGCGAATCCGTTTGTGCAATAGTGCCGTTGGCCTCATCGCCTTCAGCTACTAATTTATTGATCCCCCCTGTTTCAGAAGGTGAAAATTCGGTTTGGGCGCAATTTTGGAATAGTACAACCAGCCCAAAACCGGCGATTACTGCTATAAGCTTTGAAACTTTCATAACTCCCCTTTTATTAGACTCTCATAGGGAAGGACGGAGCGAAGTCTCAAAAAGTTGCAAACTTTTTTTAAAAAACTGAAAAAACACGGAAAATCTCAAATTGAGACATCGTTCGGCAAATAGAAGTCTATTTGGCCTTACGCAAATAAATTTCGGCGAGGTCACTGAGCGGCGGGAAGCCAAGCTTTTGATAGGCGCCCCCAAGTTTTGCGAAAATTTCTTTTTTGGCTTGCGGCGTGCCCGCTTTGCCAGCGATTTGCTTATGCAAAACAAATGATTCTAAAAGGTGAGTTACAAAAAGTTTGTCTCCCGCAGAGCCCGCTGCCGACTTTTGTTTCTCGATGTACGCATTGATTTTATCGGCAGGCTCGCCCTGCTTCGAAAATTCCTGCCAAGCTTTAACGTCGTCGGACCAGCGCCGATAGTTTTCATTGGTCGGCGAGCTCTTGCCCAGCTTTTCAAGAAAGGCGATCGCTCGCGGAAAATTCTGCCCCGCACGAACCGCCACCACTAGATAGAGTTTTACCAATTCCTCTGTAGCAGCACTTTTCTCAATCAGTTCTAGCGCGCCGTCAAACTGCCTCAGCGCCCCAAACACCACCGCTTTTCCCATCGTGAACGGCGTCGCCATGGCCATCACTTCTTTGTTGGTCGTGGGATATTGCGGGCCAATTTGGTAGGCCGTGTGGCAGGCAAAACATCTTTGCACGGAACCATGCACAAGCTTTTGCGCCGCCTCATGCTTGCCCTGTTTGAACAGGTCGATGGCCGAACGCAATTGGGTCTTCATATCGAGCTGCGAGCTTTCGATCAGGGGCTCGGCGCCGATTAAGACCTCCCCGGATTTGGCCGGCAGCATATGCGTGGTACTTGCCAGTTTCTCTAGGTGGCGAAGAATATCCTTTTGGTTCTTTTTGTCTTTAAATTCGGTGGAGGAGTATAGAAAGGGAAAGGCGTCGACCAGGGTCGCTGATAGGGTTTGCATGCTGGCCTGCCACTTTTGCATATCGTCGGCCGCGGTCGCATTGAATCCCATTAGGGCTAGAATGATGAGTAATTTCATAAAGTAGTTCCTCCTGCCATATGAAATGGTATCCAATTTCGCCCGACGGGGGCATCAACAAAAGGGCCAGATATCTGTTGCCGGGGCCAAAACGATCATGCTAACTCAACCCCACTAAACGACTCACTTTCTGCGGGTCTTCTGGTGCTGCCAAGCCCATAACCAAAGGTTCGGTGGCCAATTGCATTTGATGCGACGCAGAAAGGTGGCTTAACCAGAGGGAGAAAAACCTATGCCTCAGATTACCATGAAGGACATGCTCGACGCGGGCGTGCACTTCGGGCACCAGACTCAGCGCTGGAACCCCAAAATGAAGCCCTATGTTTATACAGACCGGGGCGGAATCCACATCATCGATTTACAAAAGTCAGTTGTGAGCGCGAAGAACGCCGCTGATTTTGTAATGAAAGTCGCCTCTGAAGGCGGACGCCTGATCTTCGTCGGCACCAAAAAACAAGCCGTCGAGCCGATCAAAGAAGCCGCCGCGAAGTGCGGTCAGTACCACGTGACGAAGCGCTGGTTGGGCGGAATGCTCACCAACTTCCAAACCATCAAATCCAGCATTGACCGTCTGAAAAAGATCGATCAAATGCGCGAAAAAGGCGAACTCGATTTCTTCTCTAAGAAAGAGCGCGCCCGCATGGAAAAAGAATATGTCCGTTTGAACGATTACCTCGACGGTATTCGTGACATGAAAGACGCCCCGTCTTGCATGTTCGTGGTCGACCTGAACAAAGAACATATCGCGGTCGCTGAAGCCAAACGCATCGGCATCCCCGTGGTCGGTATCGCCGACACGAACGTGGATCCAGAGGCGATCGACTTCCCGATTCCCGGCAATGACGACGCCATCCGTTCGATTAAGCTTTTCGCCAACCTCGTGGCCGACGCATATCTTGAAGGCGCCAAACGCTATCAAGAAACAATTCGCGCTTCGGGCGACAAGCGCGAAGCCGCGCCCGAGCAGCGTGAACAGCGCCCCGCTCGCGGTGACGATCGTCCGCAACGTGGACCTCGCGGCGACGGGCCCGCTCCCGCTCCGGCCGTGGTTGTTAAGGTGACAAAAGCCAGCCGTAAACTGGTTGCCGCCGGAACCGCCGAAGACGTTGAAATCCAAATGGAAGTTGAACAGGGCGTAAGCACGGAGGTCACAGATGAGTCTGCAACCGACACCCCCCCAACCGAAAAATAGTGAGCCAACCATGTCAATCAGCGCAAATGCCGTAAAAGAGTTACGCGAGAAAACCGGCGCCGGAATGATGGATTGCAAGAAGGCCCTTGAAGAAAACAAGGGCGACTTCGAGAAAGCCGTCGACTGGCTCCGCGCCAAGGGCTTGAGCAAAGCCGCTAAAAAAGCGGGCCGCGTGGCCGCTGAAGGTATGGTCAGCTCGTACATTCACGCCGGTGGTCGCATCGGTGTTCTTCTCGAGATCAATTCCGAGACCGATTTCGTGGCTCGCAACCAGGAGTTTCAAGACTTCTGCCGTGACGTCGCCATGCATATTGCAGCGCTCGGTCCGCAGTTCGTGTCGCAAACCGATATCGATCAAGCCACGCGCGATCGCGAAAAGAATGTACTAAAAGCCAAAGCCATCGAAGAGGGCAAAAAGCCCGAGTTTCTCGAGAAAATTCTCGACGGCCAAATTAAAAAATGGGCGTCGGACATTTGCCTGCTCGACCAAAAGTTCGTGAAGAATCCCGACAAGACCGTTAGCGAAATGCTGGCGGATTTGATCGCGAAGATCGGCGAGAATATTGTTATCCGCCGCTTCGTTCGTTATGAACTGGGCGAGGGCATCGAGAAGAAAAAGGATGATTTCGCGGCGGAAGTCGCATCCATGACCAAGCAATAAGAAGAGGTTACGCCGTTGGCAGCTGCATCGAAGAGTAAGTACAAACGCATTCTTTTAAAGCTAAGCGGCGAAGCTCTGGCCGGCGGCCAGCATTCGGGCATTCACCCGCAAACGATCGCGCAGATTGCCGATGATATCAAAGAGGCCCATGGCCTCGGCGTACAAATCGGCCTGGTGATCGGTGGTGGGAATTTTATTCGGGGCGTGTCGCAGGCCGCGCAAGGCGTGGATCGCGCGTCCTCCGACTATATGGGAATGCTCGGCACCGTGATCAACAGCATGGCGATGCAAGACGCACTCGAGAAACGCGGCCTCGCGACTCGGGTTCAATCTGCGATCGGCATGGCGGCCATTGCCGAACCGTATATTCGCCGTCGGGCCATTCGCCACTTGGAGAAAAACCGAGTGGTGATTTTTGCGGCCGGAACCGGCAATCCGTACTTCACCACCGACACGGCGGCCAGCCTTCGCGCGATGGAAATCAACGCCGAAGTGATTATGAAGGCAACCAATGTGGATGGCATCTACAATAAGGATCCGAAAAAGCATAAGGATGCCACGCTGTTTGAGGAACTGGCCTATATGGACGTTCTTAAAGACGGTTTGCAGGTGATGGACTCCACGGCGATTAGCCTGTGTATGGACAACAAATTGCCGATCATTACGTTTAATCTCAATCAACCGGGCAACATCGCGCGCGTGGTGCGCGGCGAGAAAATCGGAACCATTGTCCGCTAAAGGAAAGTGGAGGCGAAAATATGTCGACTCAAATCGGAAAAGAATCCAAAGACAAAATGGAGAAAGCCATCGCCGGCTTGGGAGCGGAACTTAAAAAAGTGCGCACCGGCCGGGCTGCGATTTCAATGCTCGACGGAATTCGGGTGAATTATTACGGAACACCGACGCCGTTAAACCAGGTGTCGGCTCTCTCCACTCCCGATGCCCGTTCGTTTTTGATCTCGCCTTGGGAGACTTCGGTTTTAAAAGAGATCGAGCAGGCCATCGTAAAAAGCGACCTCGGAATGAGCCCGATGAACGACGGTAAGGTGATCCGACTTAAAGTTCCCGAGTTGACTGAAGAGCGCCGTAAAGATCTGGTTAAAAATATCAAAAAAATCTGTGAAGACGCGCGCGTCGCTGTTCGCATGGTTCGCCGTGACGCCAATGACATGCTTAAAGCGGCTCTCAAAGACAAGGCAATCAGCGAAGATGACAATAAACGCCAGCAAGAAGAAGTTCAGAAATTGACTGACGATTACATTAAGAAAATCGATCAGCTGTCCGCTGATAAAGAAAAAGAGCTGATGACGGTCTAAATGAATCAGCCGAGGCATGTCGCGATTATCATGGATGGGAACGGACGCTGGGCCAAAGCTCGGCGCCACGGCCGAGTCTATGGCCACATCCGCGGAGCGCGCATCGCCAAATCGGTGATTGAAGAGTGTGCCCGGTTAAAAATTCCACATCTCACATTATTCGCGTTCAGCACGGAGAATTGGTTTCGCCCGGTTGAGGAGGTCGCATTTTTAATGCACCTTTTGCAGCGTCAGCTGCGCAAAGAGCGCGAAACACTGATGCGCAACAACATCCGCTTTCAAATTATCGGTGAGGTTGAACGCATGCCCGAGGCTGTGCAAGAGGTCGTGCGCGAAACTTTAGATGCCACCAGAGCCAACAGCGGTATGGTGTTGACCTTCGCGCTGTCGTACGGCGGACGCCAAGAAATTACCCATATGGCCCGCGAGGTGGCCCGAAGGGCCGCGGCGGGCGAACTCCACGCCGAAGATCTGGATGAAGCCACGGTCGCGGGACTGATGCCGACGTCATTTCTTCCCGACCCCGACCTGATCATCCGCACCAGTGGCGAGCGCCGTATATCAAATTTCTTTCTGTGGCAGTCGGCGTATAGCGAAATTGAATTTCTTGAGGTGCCTTGGCCGCAATTTCAACTCGATGATCTTCACGGCGCGCTCGATCGCTTCAGCCAGCGCGAACGCCGCTTTGGCCGCACCAGCGAGCAAATCCGGCTGCGCTGAATATGGCCGACAATCGCTCCACTTTCATTCAACGGGTTATTTCAGCGTTACTGGCCGCCGGAATTATTTTAGCCCTTGGCTGGTTTGGCGGCCGCAATGGCCTCTACATCGCATGCACGATCGCCATTGTGCTTGGTATCCGAGAGTTTTCGCGCATGGCCTTTCGCCCGGGCACAATTCCGTTTTCGGTTTCGATTTTGTATTGGGCGATTTCAATTTTATTTTATGGGGCCATGGTCAACTACTATGAACTCGGCCTGTTATGGATCGCACTTGGCAGTGCATTTTTCTTGAGCGGCGCCTTGTGGTTATGCCGGGGCAGCGTAAATAATGAGAATTTACTCCCGGCGCTGACGCTGGGAACGTTCGGCATGACCTACTGTGTGTTGTTTCCGAACTTTGCGGTTCAGATTGTAAAACTGGACGATGGCCCGCAGTGGTTTTTGTTCCTACTTCTGGTGGTGTTTTTTGGCGACACCGGGGCCTATTTCGCAGGCCGATTTCTCGGCCGCAATAAACTTATGCCGAGCGTTTCGCCAAACAAGACTTGGGAGGGCGCGATTGGCGGAATGCTCGCCTCGGCTTTGGCCGGGACCATTTTTGCCGCCATCAAACTCCCGTACGTCGGCTGGCTCGATTGCATCTTATTTTGCATCGTCTGCGGATTTGTTGCCCAGGCGGGAGACCTGCTTCTTTCGCTTGTAAAACGTGTGGCGCACGTTAAAGACACCGGCGGTATAATGCCGGGACACGGGGGCGTACTAGACCGTCTAGACGGCCTATTTATCGCCTGTCCCCTCGTCTATGCGTTCGCGCTTTACGTCACGCCGTGAGCATGTCGCCATCGGTTGCAAAAAGATCCTAGTCACCCCACAATTGAAAAATGACGATGATTATCGACGCGTTCAACAACATCGCCCCATTTTTTATTCTTCTCGGCCTATTAATTTTCGTTCACGAGCTTGGGCATTTTGCCGTCGCCAAATATTTCGGCGTTCGGGTAGAAACTTTCAGCCTCGGTTTCGGCAAGAAAATTCTAAGCTATAAACGGGGCGATACCACGTATTGCCTGAGCCTAATCCCGCTCGGCGGATACGTAAAAATGTTCGGCGACGATCCGACGGCTGACGTACCCAGCGAAGAGCGCAAATACGCGTTTTTGCATAAGCCCGTCATGCAACGTGTGGCTGTGGTTTTGGCCGGCCCTCTGATGAATTTGTTTTTCGCCATACTGCTGTTTACCTTGATCTCCGGCATCGGCGAAGAACTGCCGGGACCGTATATCGGTGACGTGGCCGAGGCCACCAAGGCCCACTCCGCAGGATTTCGCTCCGGCGATAAAATTTTATCTATTAACAACGAGGCCATGCCTACGTGGGTTCATGTTCGCAAGAGAATCGAACAGGCCGCCGGCCAATCCCTTGAGTTCACCGTCGAGCGTAAGGGCGAAGCCCAACCACTGAAATTCGATGCCGCGATCGGCACCGGCGACAATGAGAATATTTTTGCTTCCGAGCGCAAGGTCGGGCAAATCGAAGGCTTTGTGCCCGAGTCTCGCTCCACTTTAATCGGAGTCAGAGACCCGGCGGGGCCCGCAGGCAAAGCCGGCGTGAAGTCGCTCGACCTGATTATGTCGATCAATGGTCAAAAAATCAGTTTCTGGCGCGACCTCGAGTCGATGCTGCAACAGGCCGCCGCGACTGGCCCTGTGCGTATGGAAGTGCGCGACGTAAGCCTGCCCGAGAGAAAAGAAAATATTCGAACGGTCACCATCGACATTCCAGCATCCAGTAAAGATAAGCCACTCGTTGACGCCATCGGTATCGAACCCGCCGAGCTGTACATCTATCAGCTTAAAAAAGGTTCGCCCGCCGAAAAGGCTGGGGTTCAAAGCAAAGACAAAGTGATTCGCATCAATGGTGAAGAGGTCAGCGCCTGGAACGACGTGCTTTCACGAGTGAAAGCCTTCGATCCCGACAAAAATAAAGAGGGCGTTGAGTTTACCGTTCTTCGCGACGGCCAAGAGAGCTCGTACAAAATTATTCCTGAAATGACTAAGCTCATGACCATGAAAGGTCAGGAAGAGCGCCGCTATACCATCGGAATTATTTCGGGCTTTTTGCCGGCCTCCCCTGACCCGGTTCTGCACCGGATTTCGGGCCCCGTCGCGATGGTTAAGCAGGGCGTGAAAGACACCATGCTGTGGACCGAGTTCGTAGTGATGAGCCTTGTGCGCTTGGTTCAGGGTGAAGTGTCGGCCAAAAATGTCGGCGGCGTGATCACCATTGGTCGCGTGGCTTCGCACTCTTTCGAGGCGGGACTCTCGACTTTCTTAAAAACCATGGCAATCATCTCAATCAACCTGTTCTTGCTCAACTTACTGCCCGTGCCCGTGCTCGACGGCGGCCATTTGCTGTTTTACGCCATTGAGGTCGTTAAGGGAAATCCGCTCAGCATGCGAAAAATGGAGCTCGCCCAGCAAATAGGTCTTATGCTGTTGATGATCTTGATGGTATTTGCTTTCTATAATGACCTCACGAATCTCTTTAACCGCTGGTAAGATTCTCGCGATTGATACGAGCGGAACTAGCGGCTCAATGGCTTTGGGTCTCGCACATACAGCTTGGGATAAAAAAGCGGTTCACTCCGAGCTGGCCACCGTTAAACTGCAAGAACTTCTCGACCAAGCCAATTTACAATTGCGCGAGCTTGAAGGTCTTATGGTCAATGTCGGGCCGGGATCTTTTACCGGCATCCGGGTCGGATTGAATTTGGCCCGAACACTTTCTTACGCCCTTAACATTCCGATTTGCCCACTCAACTCCCTCGAACTTCTTACCTTACAGAATGCACCGGATGCGAAAAGTGCCTTTACGGCGATTAAAGCCATTCAAAATTTTTACTATGCCGCGGGATTTGACCACCGAGAGGGTGGCCTAGCCCAAAGGCTAGCTCCGCTTTCGGTTGAGGGGGAACGACTCCCGGCCTTGAGCGGCGAGTTTGAAAAGGTTCTGATCGAGGGGCAAACACCGGGCTTTTCGTCTGAGCTTGATGCCCGCACTCAACTCGACTGGCTGGCCAAGTGGCCGGACTCAACAACTTTTTTGACCTGGAAAGAGGTCAGACCCGTTTATATTCGAGCCTCCGAAGCCGAAGAGAAGTTGTTGAAAGGTCTATTGAAAGCGTGAGTTCCAACAAAGCATTGAACGTCGATTTTACTCCGTTGCGCGGGCGCGTTGAGCCCGGGTCGACCATTATTGCCGTCGGTGGTGGCAAAGGTGGCGTTGGAAAATCGTTTGTCAGCTCAAGCCTGTGCATTTTTCTGGCGCAACTTGGCTACGACACATTGGGTATCGATTTAGATTTGGGCGGAGCCAACTTGCACACAAGCCTGGGCGCTCCGTTGTCGAATAAAGGCATCAACGAATTTATTCTTAGCCCCGATCTCGAGTTCAAAGATTTAATTCAAGAAACCGCATGGCCTAAACTAAAAATTATTAGCGGCTCGAGCGATGTGGTCGACATCGCCAATGTCGACGAGTTGCAACGGTCGCGAGTGATGTCGGCCATTTACCGCTACAAAACCGATTTCACCGTTCTCGATCTCAGTGCGGGCACTCACCATTCCACTATTGATTTTTTTCTAATGGCCAAACACAAAGTCGTTGTTATCACACCGGATCCCAGCAGCATTGAAAACGCGTATCGATTTTTAAAGGCGAGCTTCTTTAGAAAACTTCGCCGCTATGAACACCAGCTGCAGCTGAAAGACCAAATCGACGATTTACTAAATAATAAAACCGAGCACAAAATCAAAAATCCGGCCGACCTCATACGAGCGTTGGTTGAACGCGAACCCGTTCTTGGCCTTAAGCTCAAAAATATTCTGGGTGGCCTGAATTACGAAATTGTTCTCAATCAGGCCCGCACCCGGCAAGAGGCCGACCTCGGATTTTCACTGCAGTCGGTGTGCAATAAGTACTTTGGCTTCCCGTGTGAATTCCTGGGAGCGCTCGAGTACGATAATGCAGTATGGCAGTCGCTGCGCCAAAGAAACCATCTTTTGATGGCGAACCGCCAAAGTCACCTGTACGCTCAACTGATGGGCCTCGCGAGAAAACTCATCAAGTCCCATCAACTTAAAGCTGTGGTATAGTTGGCCTTCATGGGTGAACGGCAGAGCAATCAAACTTTCTATGAGATTTTAGAAGTACAGCCTACGGCTGGGCCGACTGAAATCTACAACGCCTATCAACGGGCTCGCACCACGTATTCACCGACCAGCCCCGCACTTTACAGCATGTTTTCGCCGCAAGAGGCGCAAGATCTTTTGCAGCTGATTGAAGAGGCCTATCAAACCCTATCGCACCAGGCGAAGCGCAGAGAATATGACGTTAAGCTTGGCCTGAAAGTGGCGGGTCCCGCTCCGCGCAGTACGGCTGTGGAACCGGTGCAAAAATATTCGGCCGAAGAAGCTAAAAAGAAGGTCGACGAGAATTGGGTTGGACCGGTGAAGGTCGTACGCCCGATCACGAAGGCCGAAGATCTGCCCAAAGGTTTTGCCCGCACTAAGTTCAGTGTTTACGAAATCAAGCCCGAGCTCGAGAGCGAGTTCACTAACATGGTCGAATGCGATGGAACTTTATTGCAAAAGGCTCGCCTTTATCGCGGCGTCACCATTGAACAGTTGGCCGAAGAAATTCGTGTGACTAAAAGCACGATCGTGGCGCTTGAAAGCAACGACATCGACGCCTTACCTGTCCCGGTTTTCACTCGCGGGTTTGTCGTTGGTATCTCGCGCGCGCTCGGCCTCGACGAGAAAAAAGTCACCGACGCTTACATGAAGTTTTTTAAAGCCAAGAAAAGTGGAAAATAAACCAAATATTTTTACCGCCATTGTTCCAGAGCAATCGGCTGGCGAGAGACTCGACCGCTGGCTTGGCTCGTTGAATATAGTTAGCTCCAGATCTCGCGCTAGCGCCTTGATCGATCAGGGCCGCGTCACTTTGGGCGGACGCCGATTAAAAGCCTCCTTTAAAGTCCCGGCACACGCCGCCATTCAAATCGAAATCCCTTTAGCGGAGCCGACCGAGCTCGTGCCGATGAATTCTCCGCTCGATATTTTGCACGAAGACCCAGATGTGATCGTAGTGCATAAACCCGCCGGCCTCGTTGTTCACCCCGCCGCCGGGCATGCGCAAGACACTTTGGTGAATATACTTCTGCATCACACCCAAGATTTAGCCATGGGCTTTGCAGAAAACCGACCCGGGATCGTCCACCGGATTGATCGCGATACTTCGGGCGTTCTTGTCGTCGCCAAAAATGATCGGGCCCACCACAATTTGGCCGCTCAGTTTCAAGAGAAAACCGTACATCGTATTTATTGGGCGATTGTCGCCGGCCACCCCGCGCCCCTGCAAGGCACCCGGCAGTCCAAACTGATTCGCCATCCTGAAGATCGCAAGCGCTTCGCCTCGAGCAAAAAGAACGAAGGCAAATTGGCCATTACTCATTATCGAACTCTAAAGCGCGGCTCGACCTGTTCATGGGTCGAATGTAAACTCGAGACGGGGCGCACACATCAAATTCGCGTTCATATGGCTGAGATGGGCAATCCGATTTGGGGAGATCCTGTTTACGGCGGAAAGTTTAAAAAATCCGCGCCTCGGCTCGCCCTACATGCCTGTGAGCTCGGCTTTATTCACCCCACATCCGGCGAGCAATTGTTTTTTCAACTTCCGTGGCCAGAAGATCTAATCGCCTTCGCCAAGGATCTTGGGTTTTAGCCATGATTCGGCCGCTATTAAGCAATGGGCTGTTCTTAGGTCTGCAGTTCGAAACCGAGCAGGCTCTGTTTTTTTTCGGCTCAAAACAAATGCCGAAAGAAGATCTACAATCCCACTTCCCTCAGTTTAAATTTTGTTTTTTAAAACAGGTCCATGGCAATCAAGTGGTGCACGGCGAGCCCGAAGAAATGTTAGAGGCCGACGGCCATTTTACGGGTAAAGCCAATTGCGCCTTGGTTTCTCAAACCGCGGATTGCATACCGATCCTCCTCGCATCCGACTCGCAGGTTTGCGCGCTCCACGCCGGGTGGCGCGGTGTCGCCTCCGATATCGTCGGCTCTTCTAAATCCGTCTTCGTAGAACCGCCCTCGGTGGCTGTACTGGGACCGCACATTCAAACTGAAAGTTTTGAAATCGGCCAAGATGTGATGGCAAAACTCTTTGCCGCTGTTCCCAGTCATTTAGATAAAAAATCTTTTATAAGACCTCATTCCGATCCGAATAAGTGTTACTTCGATCTGGCCAAGCTGGTGCGTGCGCAATTGCTTCGCGACTTTCCCGCCGTGCAGATTTTCGAGACCGCAGACAACACCTTCACCAACCCCGCCTTTCATTCTTTTCGCCGCGATCGAAGTGGCGCCGGCCGCCAATACAATTTTGTCGTGCTGAAGTCGTAAAAGTTTGTTTCAATAATCCAATGTCGGCGGGACGTTGGGTTTTATTTAGCGTGCTTATGTTAACGGCCGCGGCCTTAGTGGCCGCCGTGTTGACTCCGTCCGTGCGCAAGACTGTCCAAGATCAGTTGGCCGGCGTCGGGCGTGAGGTCCTTGCCACGGCTGAGGGCGACGTACTCAATGACGCCACCACTTCAAAGGTGATCAAGTTTCGCGATAAAGACGGAATTTGGGTCGAAGTGATTAAAATGCAGGATGACGGCCGAAGTACCCTAATCGACCGAGTGCTCCTACCCGATAAACACGATGGGCTTTTTAATTTTCAGGGTCATGTCACCCGCTTAGCTATTGCCGACATCGACCACGACGGCGTTTTGGAGCTTCTGGCGCCCACCTTTGATCAGCAATTGGTTCCCCACCTCAATGTTTTTCGCTATAACAAGGACCTAAAGAAGTTCGAGCCCTTTCAACCGGCTTCTCGTTAATTCGATTGAGTCTTTTGACTCGTCGTGTTATAACTGAACGGTTGTTTTTTAACCTGAACGTAATCGGTGAAATATGAAGCATTTTTCGATAGTTACAGTTGTGTCGACTCTATCTCTCAGCCTTCTCGTTGGCGCCTGCAACAGCGGGGGCTCGCGCCGCACCGTCGGCAAACAATGTCCTGCAAATTACAACCCGATTTCAAAAACAGCGGGCGCGAACCAAACGGTGCTGTCATTAGATCCAGCGCAAAAGCAGCTAATGCCTGGACTTTATAAGTACGTGGGCGCAACCGCATATTACAAAGACAAGGGCAGCAATTTTCGCATTGAAATCACCGACGTGGCCGACCCGAAAAAAGCGGGAGACTTCAAACCCGTCACAAGCTGTGTGCGCAATGCAAAGCCGGGGTTAAATATCGCATTTGAACTGTCGGGCGTTAGTAAAATGGAAGTGGCCGCTGACCATAAAACTTTCTACGACACTCGCAAATACAATATGGTCGCCAATGGCGCGGGACTCAAAGTGTCGGGCGGCGCCAAGCAACAAAAAGTCGAAGGCTCGCCCAAAGATGCGTACAACGGCATTTCGGTACCTGGGCCCATGCTAATCAAAAAGAACGCCAACGATTTTGAGATCCGCTCCTTCGGCGAAGATGCGGCCGGTGAGTATTCTCTGGTTGTTCGGCTTAAGCGCGAAAATAACCCCGCGACTCCTCCCCCCGCGGCTAAACGCTAACGTTTGTTTTAAAACCAGAAGAGATTTAGACTTTGCGAATGCGCTTCGTATTCGCACTCCTCATTCTAATTCCAACCGCCTCTTTTGCGGCCAAATCGCAGGCCGCTAAACCCCGCTCGGACCAACAGTTGTTTGTTATGGTCCGTAAAAAGGCGCCGTTTTGGCTCAAAGACAAAGACATCGAGTTGCGCATAAATAAAGATGGCACCTTCGCGCGAGACGCCGCCAACACCACGCCTGTGCTCGAAGGAAAATGGAAAATCGAAAAATCCCAGCTCAAGCTTATCTTTACCGAATCCAAAGAAGTGAAGGCTTGGCCGATTGATGTGGGCCCCGACCGCACGCCGACCATTAATGGCGTCACACTTCAGGCCGGCCGCTACGTGATTGAGTGAACACCGGCTTAAAAAGTTAGCTCATCAAAGATGCAATGTTGGCCGTGGCTCCAAATTATACCGTCCGTATCAACGATTAATTGGGCTGAACTGGAAACTTTAAGCGACTTCAAAAACGGGACAACTTTCGTTAGCACGAAGATATGACCGTCCTCGATGTAGATATCCAGCGCCTCACTGTCTCGATAAAAGTAATCGTCGATTACCTTAATTCCCGTAGGCTGACCATCCTTCAATAGATCGCCGCCCAATAAAGTATACCGCGTTCTTTTTCCGCTCATCTTAAAAGCCTATACCGCAATGTTTGAGCATTCCGTATTTAGCTCCGGCATCAAGGTGAAAATCAAGGGAATATAACTTCAAAATCAGTAACTCTACCGACTTGGACCAAATTTAAACTCCCAATTTAGATAAGTATGGCAAATTCCATACTTATATGGTAATCTCGGTATGTGGAATTTGAATGGGACTTAGCCAAAGAACAGGCGAACATCCGCAAGCACGGGCATACGTTTTCGGAGGCGGTCGAAGCCTTTCAAGATCCTAAGGGCGCGCAATTGGTTGACCGAAAACACTCCGACCACGAAAACCGCTTTTTTTGGGTGGGCAAAGTGTCTTCGGGAAAGATTCTAACCGTTTGGTTCACGCGTCGTGGAAATAGAGTTCGTATTATCGGATGCGCAGAGTGGCGCAAATTTAGGAGTTTTTACTATGAAGCAGCCAAAATTAAATGATGTAAAGCTCGACACTAAGGGCACCAAGACTATGCGCAAGCTGATGGCTAAGGCTAAGAAGATCAAAATCACGATTAACGTCGATGAAGATCTTCTCGCTGAATTGCGCCGGATGGCTGAGGCCACGGGCACGCCGTATCAATCCTTATTGAACAAGGTCCTTAAAGACGCGGTGATAGCCAAGAAGAACGAGGGTTCCCGCTTGGATCGGCTGGAGCGCGAAGTGCAACGCCTTAAGAAGAAAATCTCGGCGTAGATTCTCACAACTAAAAACCCGCTTGCCGTTCGGCCCAGAAGGACTGTTCGTCCGAAAGGTGACTGTCGATCCAACGCACTTGGATTTCGCCTCGGGTGTTTTCGGTCAGCACGACGCCGACCCCGTCGCGGGCGGCGAGGCCGCTCACGGCAAGGTCCGTTCCCAATTTATCTTTTAATTGCTCAAGGTACGTGGTGATGCCATACGGCTGAAACGCGACCGCCCACAGGCGGTCGTTGGCAAAGCTCAAAAACAATCGGCCCGTTACGCCCAAGTGCCGGTACCCTTCAACCTCAAAAGTAACTTCGACCAAAAGGGGTCGCCCGCCGCCGCCGGCAAACACCTGATCGGCTTGCTTCCAACCCAGAGTCTTTGCCGCGAGCTGCGATTCGATATGACGTTGCGAAGAGAAACTATAAAATCCGTCGAGCAAAATTTTTGGATTGTGAGTCGCGGCTTCATACGCGGGTTCGCGGTTCAGCCAATAGAGCGAACCAAGTAGAAGAAAAGCGACTAATATAAAGACGATATTTCGCACAAAATCCCCATTTTTTTAGTTTCTCACTCCCGCCGTAATTTCGCAGTGTTGAACTTCTAGTGTCTCAAATTGGTTCGCCGTTTATGTCTAAATGTTCTATATTTATTCTGAACTGTAGAACTTTTTTGCAGGCGAAATATCTCTAAAAGAATCCGCTGCACCCTCTGTATTCTGAACAAGACACATAGAGAGGGGTTTTGTTATGAGAGAAAAACTACTTAAAATTGCGATGATCCTGGCGGCGCTCGCTATCCATATGGAGTCGACCGCGCAAGATATCACCGACACCGTGACCGATGTCGAAGAAATCACCGCCGACTCTGAGGCCGCAAAAGAACGAGCTGTCGCCGCCCGCCAAGAAGTGGCTCGCGAACAAGCTGAAACCGCCAAAACGTTGAAGGAAGCATACAAAACCAAACAAGAGGCTGAGGCCAAACGCAGTCAAGCCGCGCAAACGATTCAGCAATCTGAAGCCGAGCTTAACCGACTTGCGGCCGAGCAGCAAAAAATGCGCGTCGATATCGACAAGTTGCAGTTTAATATTATGGCTGCCGAACGGATTATTCAAAAATCCAAAGAAAAAATCGAAAAGCGCAAAGGCGAGAATGCCGCGCTAGCGGCCATCAAAAAAGAAAAAACCGATAAACTCGCAGCCCTACAGAAAGAGCAAATGCAGTTCTTGCGCGATTCGAGCGCGGCTGAAGACGAGCATGCCTTACTCCAGCGCGACCTCCAGAAAGTGAGCGACGACGAAGTCGCCGCCATCAAGACCTTTGAAAAGGCCAAAGCCGAAGCCGCGATTAAAAAAGTTGAGTTAGATAAGAACATCGCCGCCCTTAAGGAGCGCTATCGCCAGTTGCGCGAGCAGCGCCATCGCGCCCATGTCGATGCTTATAAAGCGCGCCAGCATAATGTTCGCTTAGAGCAGACGATGAAAGCCGGTCAATCTGAGGTTGAGGGCTCTGAAGCCCCTAAAGAACCGGCCACCACGGCTCCTGCTCCTGAAGTTCAGCAGCAACCGGAGCCCCAGGCTCGCAATTAAGTTCCGCTCGCGGCGCGCTTCTTAAGATCGCGCCAGCTTTTTCCCTCTCGGGCGGCGGGGTCGAGTTGAAACGACTTCACCGCCTTCAAATGCTCTTCATAAGTTCTGGTAAAAATGTGAGTCCCGTCATTGCGGCTAACAAAAAATAGCCAATCGGTTTTGGCGGGCTTCATCACCGCCTCTAGGGCCTCGCGACCCGGGTTAGCAATCGGGCCAAAGGGAAGCTTCGGCACCGTGTAGGTGTTGTAACGATTCGGGCGGTCAATATCGTCGCGCGATATGTTCTTTTTGTACTTACCCGTATCGGCCCAGATTCCATAAATAATCGTCGGGTCACTTTGCAGCTTCATGCTCTTGTGGATGCGATTATAAAAAACCGACGCTATCGTCGGGCGCTCTTCGGGCGCGCCGGTTTCTTTCTCTACCATACTCGCCAGGGTCACCATCTCATGCCGCGCAAACATCTGCATGCGGTCGGGATGCTGATTCTCGAGCAGGGAGTAAACTTGCTTAAAATTGCCGACCATGGTGACCAGCAGTTCGTTTAAGGTCGTGTACTTGGTGATCTTATAGGTTTCGGGGTAAAGGTACCCTTCAAGGCTCGAAACCTCGATGCCGAGCAATTCACGAATCACGTCCTTACTGCGACAAGCTTTTAAAAAATCTTCGGCTTTAAACAATCCCTTTTGCTCAAGAATAGCGGCCATTTCGAAAATGTTGCTGCCTTCGGGAAAGGTCACCGGATATTGAATGCTCTTACCAGAGATCAATACGCTCAATACCTCTTGCGGGGTCATCGCGCGGTTCAGCCGATACTCGCCCCGCTTCACTTTTCCGTCCAACCCAGTTATGCGAGCCACAAGCCGCATTTTAAACGAGCTTAAAATGACGCCCTTCTCTTGCAGCTGATTGGCAATTTGATGAAACGATCGACCCTGGGGAACTTCGAATACAATTTGCTCGTCGGCCCGGCCGGGCCCGGCCGACATAAAACGAAAGGCCTCAAAGCCTAGATAACCGACGCCCAGTGCGAGAATCCCCGCTAAAATTTTCGTCACGCGCTAATCCTTATATTCGAAGGGCAATCCCACCGGCAATGCACCCGCGGTAAAGCCCGTGTTGTCTTCGAGGCTGGCCACCGGCACCGTCGTGTATTGGACGGCATAGTGGGCCGACGGCCGATCGTTACCCGATTTGTTCATGCCCCCAAAAGGCAGCCTTGAACTGGCTCCATTGGTCGTACGATTTAAATTCAACACGCCTACCTGGGCTTCGATCAACGCTTTTTCGTACAGAGCGCGATCCTTCGTAAAGAGGGCCATAACTAGCCCAAAGCCCGAGGAATTATTAATTGTTAATGCCTCTTCAAAATCCTCAACGGTAAAAATCGCCACGTTGGGCCCGAAGATTTCACTCTTTTGATAAACCGACTTGGGGTCGAACTTCTGCACCAAATTGATGCTCGGGGTGACGTAGTGCCCGTCATGATCCAGTTGCAAAGCTTTTCCCCGCATCAACGATTCGGCGCCTTCGCGTTTGGCGATCTCTTGATAGCGAATAAATTTTTCGACCGAATCGGCGCTGATCAACGGACCCATAAACACGGGTTCCTTCCAATGGCCGATTTTTATTTTTTTTGCGTTGGCATAAAACTGGTCAACAAACTGATCGCGAATTTTTTTGTGCAAAATAATCCGGCTGGTGCAGGAGCAGCGCTGACCGGAGGACATAAACGAACCCACGAGCGATTCATAAACCGCTTTTTTTAAATCGGCGTCGTCCCACACCACCGTCGCATTTTTGCCGCCCATTTCGAGGGCCAAAATTTTTCGGTGGTGGGTCAGCGTATCTTGTTTGATCTTCAGGCCCACTTCATAAGAGCCAGTAAATAAAACTCCGTCGACGTCGTCATGTGTGACTAAGCGTTTGCCGGTTTCGACCTGACCTTGAATTAGATTAAAAACGCCCGGAGGGAGCTGCGCCTGTTCAAAACATTGGGCCATCCATTGGCCGGTGGCTGGCGTTTTGTCTGACGGCTTAAACACAATGGTATTGCCGGTGATCAAAGCGGGAATAATATGGCCGTTGGGCAAATGGGCCGGGAAGTTAAACGGGCCAATCACGCTCATAACCCCGCGAGGCTTGTGGCGGATAAAGCCACTTACACCCGGCAAGGCGTCCTTAACTTCTTCTTCGGCAACAAGCTTTAGAGAGAAGTTCAGCGTAATATCGATTTTATTTGCTAACGCCGCGGCCTCGCCCTTGGTCTCCCACAAAGGCTTGCCCGTTTCGCGCGATATAATTTCAGCGAGCTCACCGGCGCGCGAAATAAATACCTCTTTAAGGCGCAAAATATGTTCTCTGCGCCCATCCACGCCCAAGCGTGCCCACGGCAGATAGGCGTCGCGCGCCGCTTGCACCGCTCGCTCGACGTGGCTGTACTTGGCATTCAGTCGAATCACCACGTCTTTAAGATCCGCCGGTGACCGCACTTCCCATTCTTCGTCTGGATTTTCAATGGTCTGAAAGCGCCCACAAATAAAATCGCCCGCAAACTCCAACGGCTTCATCTTAACTCCTACGTGTCCGGTCAAATCGGTGAGACATAAATGTCTTCACCAGCGCTTAAGTTCAATGTCATCCATGTTTTCTCTGGCAGCACAAGTTCATCTCCCTCAACTCGGTATGAACTTGCACCGCCCACGTAACCCCCGTCGCGCATTAAACCGACGAGACCATTTTGCTCGAACTGGCCACCACCGGCTTTTTTAAGCCGCATTTTTTTGAGGTTTTTAATTATGGTGCAGTTTTTTGTTTCGCAGCCCAAGTGCGGACCTCCGTCAAACGGGTCCACTTCTTCTTTGTACTTAAAGCCGATCCGATTGAGCAAATGCAGGGCCGGCTGCGTCTCTTCACCAACCCGACCAAGCACCAAGCGCGCGCGTGAATCGAGCAAGGCCAAATATATATCTTCTTCGGGGAAAAGACTTTGAATAAAGCCGTTGTTCTGACTGCTGATCATATCAGCCTCTTGGTAAGGCATGCCGGTGAATCGACGCCCTAAAGCTTCCCAAAATTCGCTGCGGCCTTCTTCGGTCAACGGCGGAGCCATTTCTGAGTGCAGATCGTTTTCGAACCGACCCGGCTCCATGCCGATGTAAAGAAAACGGCTGAGCGAGATCAGTCGGCCGATTTTCTCGGGCCGACGGCGGTAGCCGCGATCTACAACCAGCCCGCCGACTTCGGTGGGGCCATCGATATTGGCGTTCAAACGCAAAATTTGGTGAATAAAGCCAATGCCCAGTTCGCGGCTGAAGCGTTCTTTTTTCAAAATCTTAAAACTAAAATTGGGTGAATTCGGCGTTCCGTTCTTGGCCAAAATCATCGAACTGCCAACGATCATTTGATTTTCGACATCTTCGACAACAAAGAGGTAGTCGGCCTCCGCTTTACTAAGTTCACCGGCAAAAGCTTTTACGCTCTTTTCGATCTTGCCTTCAATCACCCGCTTATCGGCCGGCAAATTTAAAAGGGTAAACTGGCGCGCCAGCTCTAAGAGCTGCTGCGAATCTTCATGGGTGACCGAGCGAACAACAAAACTCACAAACAAAACCTTTCAAGCAAGCGCGAGTAAAACTCGGCGGCCAAACGCAAATCAGATATTTTAATACTTTCATTGGGCGCATGGGAATTGCCGACACTTTGCCCCGGGCCCCAGACCAAACATTCGGCCCCCATTCGGTGAAATACGTTGGCCTCCGTCGTCTGGGCGAGTTTCTGTAGCTGGGAATTGAGCCCCAATTGCGCCAATACGGCCTGCGCACCCTTAACAAATTCAGTTTCGGGAGAGGCGGTAAAGCCCCGCTTATAGTCTTTGACGCGAAATGTTGCGCCGACCTCTTGCACCGCCATGCCGAGGTTCCGCATCCAACCCTCATAGATCGCATCTGTAACCGACGGCGGAAGACGGCAACTACCGCTTAAAATCACGCCATCTTCGTCGGAGCGGACGCGGCCTATATTCATAGTTGGATGCGGGGGATTAAAACCCTCTTCGCTAAAGCCGCGCAATTCATCTTGCAGCTTCAAGAGTGACTTATAGATGCGAGAAATCTTCGGCAAAATGGGATCTTTAAAACCCGCCACGGTGTCGATCTCTAGAATCGCGTGCGCCGGCACGGAATGATTGTTGTGGCCGCCGTCCAAATCCATAACGGCAATTCCCTCTGGCAACTGCGTCAAATATTCGAGCATGATCATAATGGCATTTTGCCCGGCGCCCGGATCGCTCGAGTGCGCCGCCTTGCCGGCAAAAATCCGACTCTGGGTGGAGGTCGACTCGTTCAAATCGTGATTGCGACGATACTCAATCTCTTGCTGCGAAAACGGAATCATCACTTCGACACTGGCAAGGCCCGTCCCGGCGTGCACCAAACGCATTTGCGTCGGCTCACCAATCAGCGCGACCGCCGGGTTGATCTTTTTCTTGCGAATCAGTTTAACCGCTCCGCCCATTGAACTCTCGGCCCCGCCAAAAGTACCCACCAACACAAAGGGCATTTTTAACTTCTTACCGACCAGTGGTTTCACGCCTTCGAGTTTGCACAAAAAATCGAGCTTTGCATCGGCCGTGCCGAGGCCAAAGATCACATCGTTATAGATGCTCGCGTTAAACGGATTGCTTTGCGTTTTTGTCCACTGACTAAAGTGCCCCGCATCCACGGTGTCGAGATGCGTTTGCAGCAGAAATTCTTTGGCGGGAACTCCCTCGTGCGGGCGAGCGATCACATTGCATTGATCCACTCCGGCTAAAGTTTCTTTGTGCAGTTCAACGTGCAGGCCAGCTTGCTCGCAAAGATGGCCGGCAAACTCGGCCGCGGCTAAATTGCCGTGGCTGGGCGTGGAATCCAACCCAACCAACTTCCGGCAATTTTCTAAAAAACTCAAAGCAGCTCCTGCACTGATTTCTCGATGATCTTTTTCGCCACGGCTATATCGGCCGAGGTGAGAATGGCCGGCAGTAAAAATCGAACTCGGTAGGGATCACTGCCGCAACCAAAGCAAATCAAGCCGTTCTTAAAAAGCGACTTCAGCAACAAGCCTTGTTTGTCTTTGCTGCCGTCGAGCGGAGTGACCGCGACCATTAAACCCATGCCGCCGGCCTCGCGGAGCTGGCCTTTGCAAGTGGTGTCGTTGAGCTCATTCAGCATGCCCACAAACTCTTTATGAATTTGCATCACCTTGCCGTTTGGCCCCATATAGCCGTCGTCTTCAAGCATTTTAAAAATCTCGAGACCCGCGCGCAATGCCGGAGTCGAGCCCGAAAAAGTTCCGCCGAGCAAGCCCGGGTCGGGCTTGAACTCTTCGGTAAACATAGTCGCGCCGTTTTGGCCGGTCTTGGCAACTGTGCAAATGTCGACATATTTGCCGATGCACAAAGTTTCGAACGCGAAAAAGTTGCCCGTGCGGGTGAAGGTCTGAATTTCGTCGGCCCAAATAGCGATGCCGTTGGCCTTACAAAACTCGAGCAGCGGCACGTAAAATTCGTTGGTGGCCGCGCGATACCCGCCTTCTCCGAGCATCGGCTCAAAGGCGAAGACGGCGATATTTTTACCGTGCTTGGCCACGTGTTCTTTTAAAGCGATTAGAGTTTTGTCCGGCGCCTTGGCGTCGTAAAAAGGCAAACGCAAAATTTCATTGTAATCGGGCATGCCCACTTTGAATGCAGGATTGTCGGTGATCTCGGTCATCATGGTCGAGCGGCCAGCAAAGGCATTTTTAAAAGTCATTACCATGCGCGCGCCGCGATTTTTTTGCCGAGCCATTTTTAACGCATTCTCATTCGCCATCGTGCCGCACGTCGATAGCCAGGTGTATTTCAAACGGCTGTTGCGAGCGGCCAGTTGCCCGAGCTTCTCGCTGTACTCCAGGTATTCCATATTCGGCTGCAGGTTTCCCTGCTGAACCACGTCGGCCAGAGCGCCCTTCAAAGTGGCCCGGATCACACGCGGATGCGAGTGCCCGAATAGATGTATGCCGATGCCATTAATTAAATCTAATTTTACGCTGCCATCGTTGAGTTCTACATAGGGCCCGCGACCAAGGCCCGAACCGATGTAATTGTAGTAAAGTGGGCGGCTGCGAACGTTGCCAATCGTTTCGATGTTCTTTTTGGCCCGCGCCTCGAGCGCCGGGTCGGCGGGCTTTACGCCCTGAATGCGCTGGCTGAACACCATCGCCTGCTCAACCAAATTGTCTAAGAGCGAATCGACTTTTTCGGAACTTTGCAGTTCCTCTCCGAGAGTTGTTGCCATGACATTTCCTTTCCGGTTTTTCAGTTTACTCTTAGGCTGTGAGTCCGTAAACTTCTTCGAATGTGGCGATGGTTTTGCGTGACCCTGTTTCTACTCCTCGGATTACACCTTTCAGTCCAAGCCGACGAGTCCAGTTCCTCGGAAGATTTATTCCAAAAGGGGCTGGCTGCCTACCAGAACAAGCAATTTGAAGAGGCCCGCGACAATTTTCACAATCTTGTCGTGGCTGGCCGCTCGTCATCCGCACTGTTTCACAACTTGGCACTAGCCTATTTCCAACTGGATCAAAAAGCCTATGCTATGGCTTTTTGGCGCAAAGCATTAGCAATCGACTCAGGATTTCGTCCCGCGTTGGCCGGACGCACTCTTCTCGAGGCCAAATTCAACATGCGGCCATGGGAAAAGGACAGCTTTGCACTGTGGAGCCGGCGAATGCTCGAGAATGTGTCGTTTTACGAGCTGCTGTGGGTGATCGCGCTGCTTCTCGGTGCGACCGGTTTTATATGGATTCGATATTTAGCGGCACGCAAGATCGCCATTGAAGATGAGCAACCTAAGCCGGCTTTTCCGATGATGGCGGCTGTCCTTGGCACGATCCTCGTTGGCACCTTGCTGCTGGTCGGCCTAAAATTTCAGGTGATGAGCATTACCCGAGCAACGGTGGTGCTGCCCAAAGTTTCTGCCCGCAGCCTGCCCGCCGATGAGGGCGTAAGCCTGTTTGAAATGAGTGGTGGGTCGGAAGTGATGGTGCGGATGAAAAACGCGGACTGGTTGCAAGTGCAAAATTCCGACGGTGCCAGCGGATGGGTCAAGGGCAGCGAAGTGATTGTTACTGAGGGAAGGATCCGGCCATGAATTTTATGTGGGATAATTTATTTCGCAAAGCCGATCAGGGCTTTGAGGTCTTCGAAGCCTTAAAGCAGACATTCGTCTTTCAACCCTTGTCGAAAAAAGAACTTCGCTTTGTGCAAGACACCGTTCATGTGCGTAATTTTAAGGCCGGTGAAGCCGTTTTTCGCCAAGGTGAAGTCGGCGTGGGCATGTATATCCTGCTGCGCGGCTCACTGGACATTTTTATTGATCATCCGGTCGAAGAAGAGCTCCCGCCCCGCAGTCATTTGGTGACCCGGCTCAAAAGCGGAGATTTTCTCGGCGAACTTTCTTTGGTCGAAAACAATTCTCGGCGCACGGCCACGGCTATCGCCGCAGAAGACAGTATGCTGGTCGGCTTCTTTAAACCCGACCTGATCGAGATTCTCGAGCGCCAGCCCGCCACCGGGGTAAAAATATTATTTCGCCTGAGCGAAGTGCTCGGCCGCCGCCTCAAAGAGACGACCATTAAGGTCACCGAACTCAAAGAAGAAGTTCGGCGCATGAGTGAAAGAGTATGAGATCAACGATCTCGCAGCGCACTTTAAAGCGCGTCAACCGCTGGAAGCTGGCGGCGCTCCTGTCGGTGCTCGGCGGTGTCATTCTCGTAATATTAAGTGTCGAAAATCTCCTGCTCTCGTCATTGATTGCCTTCGTGGTTTCGTACACGGTCGGGCCGGGAGTCAATTTTCTTGAGCGTCAGGGCGTCTCGCGGGCCCTATCAACCTTAATACTATTCGGCCTCGTCGGTGCGGCGGTGGTACTCTGCGGATACGCCATCGCCCCCTATTTAGGAGAAACGCTGGCTCGACTGAAAGACGATATGCCGCGATTTATTGAGGGTGTTGGGCACTATATATCTGACGCCGAGTCGAGAGTTCGCGACCTGGCGGGCCCATTGGCCAATATCGATCTCACGAGCCGCGTGCAGTCCTTTCTCACCACAGGAACCAATCACTTTTTTGAAACCATCCCCTCGTACTTAAAGACCTTTATCACCGTGATGTTGCTTGGTCCTTTCTTGGCCTTTTTTATGGTTAAAGATGGTCGGCATTTGCTGCGATCGTTGCTCGGCCTGGTTCCAAATCACCTGTTTGAGACAGCACTCAGCATGCTCAGCCAGATCAATACGCAGATCGGTCAATTCGTCCGCGCCCGACTTCTCGAAAGCTTTATCGTCGGACTTGTAACCGCGATCGGACTTATGATCATTGGCTTTCCTTATGCCGCTCTGCTGGGGATCTTCGCCGGGGTGACCAATTTAATCCCTTACATCGGCCCCATCTTTGGCGCTGTGCCCGCATTCTTAGTTGCCACGGTAAATGGCTATTCGGCGCTGGGCATCGCCTTGGTGGCGACGGTTTATATCGTGGCGCAATTGATCGACGCGGGATTCCTAATCCCCTTGCTGGTGGCTAAGATTGTGGATTTACATCCGGTCACGGTCATCGTGGTGATGATTATTGGCGCCCAGGTCCTAGGGATTGTCGGAATGATTATTTCGATTCCCGTGGCGAGCACCCTGAAGGTGGCCATGAGTACGATTTACCGGCATTTGATCGACACCCGCACCTAGCCAAAAATGGCGCAATGGGTTGCAAATCGTTGGCGGGGGCCTGTATTATCCCCGAGATGCGAACTTTATCTTACTTAGTCATTGTCGCGCTTTCTTGGCTCCTTACCTCCTGTTCGAGCACTCCCGAGATTGATACCAGCACCCCCGAGGGCGGCTATAAACTGGGCGAAAAATACGAAAAAGACGAGCGCTTCGAAGAAGCCATCGCGCAGTTCTCCACAGTCAAAAACAAACACCCTTACTCTAAACTCGCCACCGAGGCTGAGCTGCGCATTGCCGAAATTCACTTTAAGCGCGAAGAGTTTGTTGAGGCGCAGAATGCCTATCAGGTGTTTAAAGAAATGCACCCTTCCCATCCGAAGATCGACTACGTCACCTATCGCCTGGGTTTAAGTTTTTATAGCCAGCTGCCCACCACCATCGATCGTGACCTAGCGGTCGCCGAGCGGGCGATTTTGTACTTTGACGAAGTCGTGCAGTCTTTTGGATCGAGCCAGTACGTTAAAGATGCCAAGGAACATAAGGCCAAGTCGTTAAAAATGCTGGCCGAGAAAGAATGGTACGTCGGGAACTTTTATTTTATCCGCTACAAGTACGAGAGCGCCCTGGGGCGCTTTGAGGCCCTGTTAGATCGCTATCCTGGACTCGGCTATGATGCGAAAGCTCTTTACGGGGCCGCGGTCAGCGCGTTTAAAATCAAAGATATGCCCAAAGCAAAGGGGCACTATCAAAGGTTGATGACTCAGTTCAAAGGCACGACTGAGGCTGAGAAAGCGAGGCGCGAAATTGGAGACCGTATCTAACGACGACATGTTGGCCAGCGCTCGCGATTATTTTCGCGAAAACAAATATTCGATGGCCGAGCCTATTCTCAATCAGTTGATTTTAAAAAATGCCAAGTCGCCCGAAGTTTTTCATATGCTCGGCACGATCTATTACGACCATGGAAAATTTAATAAGGCGATTCGCGCTTTTCGCCGCGCGCTTGAACTCGAGCCCACCTTCACCGACGCCAGTGTGGGTCTGAGTATTATTTTAAACGACATCGGCAAATACGAAGAAGGACGCAAAGTTTTTGATGAAGCCCGCGACTTGCTGGCCCGTCAATCCACCAACGACGACCCCTATATCAACGAAAAGTTCAGCATCAAACACGATGAACTGGGTGAACTTTACTATCAGCACAACCGTTTTAAAGACGCTTTGGACCAGTACTATAAAGCGCTGACGCTCTCGAATCGCAAACCGGAACTGACGATGAAGGTGGTTGAGTGTTACATGCGGCTGGCCGAGACGGACAAAGCTTTGCGCGAGTTGCGCAATTTGATTAAAGAGTACCCTGGGTTTTTGAGCGCGCGCGTGCGCCTTGGACGCATCCTATATGACAGCGGCGATGTGGCCAGCGCCGTTGAGCAGTGGGAGGCCACGGTTCAGCGCGATCAAAATCACATAGAGGCCCAACGATTGCTCCGCCAGGCCCAGGCGGTTACCCAGCCCCGCGCCCACGCGGAGCTTTGATTTACAGGAGTTGAGAGAATGGCAAAGCAAGTGCGCGAAGGAATGATCCCATCTATCTCAAAAGCCGAGATCGACGAGATGATCTCTGAATTGGCCCGAGAGATCGAACGCGATTACGAGGGCAAAGAGTTGGTGATGATCTGCCCGCTTAAAGGCTCAGTGCTTTTTATGGCCGACCTCGCTCGCAAAATTAAACTTCCGCAAGAGATCGACTTCGTTTACGTGACCTCACCCAAGGGCGAAAGCTGCCGGATCATCAAAGATATCTCGGTCGACATTATGGATAAGCACGTTTTAATTGTTGAAGAGATTATCGATGCGGGGCGCACTCTCAGTTTCTTAAAGTCACGCATTCTCGCTTCCCACCCGGCTTCAGTAAAAATCGTCGCTCTCCTCGACAAGCCGGCCCTACGCGAACTGCCGGTGAATCCCGACTACGTCGGGCGCACGATCGAAGATCGTTTCGTAATCGGATACGGAATGGACTCTGAAGAAGTCGGTCGAAACTACCCAGACATCTACAATTTTGCTCAGTAATTTTTAGAAATAGCTGATCACATCGACCGTCGCGCGACTTGCATTCAAGCTGTTGCGCCCGATCCAGGGATAATTGTACCCGAGAGACGCCACCCACTTGTCTTCAATGCCGCCGCGAATGCCGTTGTTGTAGAGCAGATACTGCAACCCCAGACGAGTTTGATGAATTTCTTGGTCGGTCCCGCGCGAAAAATTAGCGTAACTTACGCCGGTGCTCGAGCTGCCGCGATAGCTGTCTTTAATTTTATTTAAATAGGCCCACTCAAAATTTAGATCCACGCGGCGCGAGTATTTGTATTCGACGTCGGCCGATAACCACCACCAATCGCCAAGGTCTCGCGAGACCTTCGGGTCCACCTGGCGAAAATCGCTGTCGTCGGAGATCCGCGTGCGAATATTGTCGGGCAATTGCGCCACATATCCCAGCCGCGAGCCCAGCGTCCAACGCCGGCGTTTAAAATCGAGCATCGAAGTCAGGCCGATGTCGACCTGGCCGCTGTCGTCGGAAGTTTGAATGTACTCATCCAGATTGGGATTGCGCGCGGTCGGAAAGCGCACCATTTGTTGCAACGACCACTGCCAATTGCGGCTTTCTAAAAGCGAAACCTGACTGAGAAGGCTGATATCGCCCCAATCCCAACTCGAACGTTGATCGGGAATCTGATCGTAGCCCGAGTTCGCCAGTTGTTCTTCGGAGATTTGGCGGACCTTTTGTTTAATATCGACGGGGGCCTGGCGGGCCGCGCGCGGCCCCGCTCCTCGCATGGGCGCCATTTCCACCCGCGCTCGGGTGGCGGTCTGGCGGTAAACCAGCGGAACATCAAAACCGATCATCCACCGCTTCATCAATCCGTAGGCCCAATTCAAGCGCAGGCCGACTTCCTCTCGGCTGACATCGTATGAAGCCGTGGCCGCAATATCGTCTTCGCGCACACCATTGCTGCGCATGAAATCTTGCATCTGCGCTTTCACGGCCGGAGCGGACTCACTATCGAGCAATTGCCGCCACGTAACCGCGCGGAGAAAAGGTCGACCTAAGGCCTGGGATTTACCCGACGAGGCAAAGCGGTCAGAAATTTTTTGGTAGGAAGACTGCACAGACCAAATTTGCTGGCCCGGCTGGATCGTACGCGCCCTTAGCCACGTCCGGGAATCAAACAGGCTCACTTCCGCATAAGCAAAAGACGCAGACAAAATGCTTGCGACGGCCATGCTTAAAAGCCTGATAGAGAACACCAGAGAATCTCCGATAAAACGTGTGAATTTGAGTATTTAACGCAATGAATTAACTAGGTCAAGGCACCTGAAATGAATTCAGATTTGACTACTAGCTGACCAACATATTTACGACGAAAAAGATCACAACCGAGTATACGAGCATCATGACAAATTGACCCGTGATCACAACCCCTCCCCATTCCCAGATTTAATTGCAGCGTATCTAGGGGCGCTATGTCAACAATAACTTGTCTGATTACCAACTCTTAACTCGCGGGCCCATCGGGCTATGGTGACTCGACGATGCCGCCGATCAAATCATAATCCATCGCATCGACAATCCGGACCTTTACGATATCGCCGGGGTTGGCGGTTCCCTCGTTGATGTAGGTCACCCCATCAATGTCTGGGGCCTGTTGCGAGTTGCGACCCGTGAGCAGAAGTTCGGTCTCTTCACTCACGCCCTCGACCATCACGTCGACCGTGCGACCAATCCACTCTTTGTGTTTAGCGCGAGAAATTTTTTGGTTTAATTCCATAAGCTCGTCGTGGCGACGCTGCTTTGTTTTCTCGTCCACCTGATTCGGCAAAGTTCCGGCTTTGGTGTTTTCTTCTTGTGAGTACATAAAACAGCCGACGCGATCAAATTTCATGTCGTCTACAAAACGCAGTAGCTCTTGAAAGTGCGCCTCGGTTTCGCCCGGGTAACCGACAATAAACTGCGTGCGCAAAGTAGCTTCCGGAATCCGCGCGCGAATGTCGTGAATGGTGCGTTCAATTTTATCGCGAGTCATTCGTCGGTTCATGCCTTTAAGCACGTCATTGTTGATGTGCTGTAACGGCATATCGAAATACTTCACCAAGTTCTTTCGCGATTGAATGAGGTCGAGAGTTTCTTGGCTTACGCCGTCGGGGTAGAGATAAAGTACGCGAATCCACTCGGCGCCGGACTCATCGGCCAGAACCCGCAGCAGCTGATCGGGAGATTCTTTGGCGGCCGAATTTTGTTTACGCAAATCCCAACCGAAATCGGTAAAGTCGTGGCTGATAACGATGAGCTCTTTCACTCCACCGGCCACCAACAGCTTGGCCTCGCTTAAAATCGAAGTTAAATTTCGCGACTGCAAATTGCCCCGAATCAACGGAATGGCGCAGAATGCGCAACGCTTCTTACAGCCCTCTGAAATCTTTAAGTAAGCGCGGTGGCGCGGCTGCGAATTCACCCGAGGAGTCGACTCTTCTTGTAAATATGTTGGCAGGTGAAAAAATCGCTTCTCTTTGTTGCCCGCTTTGGCGTCGCGCAAAATCTGCGCGATATTTTGAAATTGCCCCGAGCCCACAAACAAATCGGCCTCAGGCAAACCTTCGACCAGATCGTCTTTGTAACGCTGGGTAAGGCATCCGGCCGCGATAACTTTTTGCAGGCGGCCGTCTTTTTTCAGCGCCGCCATCTCCATAATTTTATCGATGGACTCTTGTTTTGAGGCTTCAATAAAACCGCAGGTATTAACGATTACAGTGTCGGCGTCCGCCGCGTCTTCCACAACCTGATACCCGTCGCGCATCAACGAGCCCAACATAATCTCGGTGTCGACCAAATTCTTTGGGCAACCAAGGCTCACAAAATGAACTTTTTTAGCAGGATCGCGGACTTCTTTCATTCGATGTCCGTAACCGAGGCGCCCTTCGGCGGGCGGTACTTAAATTTGCCCGACGGGATCGCGCCGCGCTCGAGATCTTTAAATTCAAAGCTCACTTTATTCTCTAAATCGTCCCGATAGGTCACACGTTGCAGATTTTTACCCTCAATCGCGATCTCTAAGCCGCGCACTTCGGTCTTGATGCGCTTCTTGGGCTCAAAGGTATAGATCTTCTTGCCATCTTCTTCGCGCGCGTTGGTCATGGCGAACGTCTGCAATAAATCGCGACGCTCGAACAGCGACGCCAAAAGCGTGTCGTTCTTCTTAAGCTCGCGCGATTTAATTTTTGTCACATTCACTGTCTGTTCATCCAAACGCGTTTCCATCCAAATCACTTTGCCGTCATAAACGACGGTCGTATTCTCCGGCTCACCCATCTCTAAACGCAGCTTTCCTTTCGAGAAAAAGAAGCGTCCATCTCCAACCGTCTCATTGCCAATGACCTCATTGGCCGTGGTCTTTTTGACGTTGGCCTTAAAGGCCTCGGCCTGTCGGTATTTGTTCAATACCACGTCCACATCTTTAGCCGAGAGCTTCGCGCCCTGAGCCACACTGGCCGCCATAAAAAGCGAGAGTCCATAGCAAGAAAACGTTTTTAACATGGGGTGTTTATAGCAGCGCCCCTAGGTCGCCGCAAGGCCGGCGGTCCATTAAACACCACACCTCGCAATTTTTGGGCCGATGAAGGGCCTTAAATGCGGCCTCTGCGGTGGCCCCCGTGGTTATAACATCGTCCACGATGATGACAGTATTGTAGTCCGTGCAAAGGTGTCCGGATCGGAGCACGAACTCCACCTGTCGCCGCTGTGATTTATCGAGTGTCTTTTGTGAGCGCTTTTTAACCGGCACCAGGGCGTCGACCACATCCCCGCCAACGACACGGCCGACGGCCTTGGCAAGCCCCATCGCGTGATTCGGCGCCCGTCCGGGGATCGGAATAATGATCGGTTTTTGCGGCAAGCCCTTAGGGTCGCGACGAAAGTGATCCGCCATCCAAACAGAAAGCTCGAACCAAGCGTTGGCGTCGTCTATGCCTTTTAGAGAGTAAACAAGATCGGTAAAGCATCGTTTATCGTTGACCCGCCACGGGAAGAGACTGCGGATGACAAATCCGTCCGCCTCTCGGATCACCGGCTGTTGAAGGTGGCGCAGTTCTCGGGCGCAGTGGCGGCACAGCCGATGTTCGCGGAAGCCGGGAAGTTTGCAAATTAGGCAAATGCAGAAGTGTTTTTGCATTTGGGAATTCAAATGCAAAGTGGGCGCACACGATGCGCGCAAAAATAATGGCGACTAAATCAATTTCAGATTCGAAATTCGGATGTGGAAAGGCATAAACCGGACATGCCTATGACGCGCGAGTTACCGATTGTGGTACGGAATGCCCTTAATAATCGTGAGCCCGCGATAAATCTGCTCGAGCGCTGCGACGGCTGCGAGCCAATGATTCAACGTCAACGGCGACAACGACCACTTGGCATCGGCGCGGGCATAGACCTCGTCAGAAAATCCGTAGGCTCCGCCAATGCAAAAAACCGCGCGCTGCTTGCCCGATTCAAGCACCCGGGACAAAGCTGTGGAAAACTCCTCTGAGTTTTTGCCTAACTTTCCCCGCTCATCGAACAAAACCAGAAAGTCGCGCTCTTCAAGCTCTTCTAAAATCAACTCGCCTTCTCGGCGCCGTTTAACATCGGACGAATCCCGGTCCGCGGACGGAGACTTCAGAGAGCGCAGTTCAATTGGTACAAAGGGCGAAATTTTGGCCAAATACTCGGCGCGAGCCTCGGCCACCCAAGCGGGTGGTTTGCCCTCAAGAATTAAAAACTTAAATCTCATTTACGAATTTTGGTCCACAGCTCTTCGAGCCGGTATTCTTGGCGAACGTAATCGTAGAATACGTGAACAATCAAAGCCCCGTAGTCGATCACAACCCAGCGCCCCTCGCCCTGACCCTCAAGACTCTCGGGCCAAACGCCGTAGTCTTTTTTGACTTCTTTAATCAAATGCTCGGCCAAGGCCGCCGTGTGGCGAGTCGATGTACCCGACGCGATCAACGTAAACTCGGTCGGCGCAGACTGTTTGCGCAGGTCATAGGATTGAACGCTGATCCCGCCTTTATCATTTAAAACAACGGCGCAGTAGTCGGTAAACTTTTGAAAGTCGCCGATATTTCGTTCAACCGACTCATAGAGCTTTTCTTTGCGAATAAACTCTTCCACCTGCGGCGGCACGTCGGTCTGGATACTCTGACCCAAACGGATTTTTCGCCGGATATCGGTGGACGAAACTTCTACATCTTTCAGCTGCACAAAATGAATGGTACGCCCCGTTTTCAACATCGCCTGGTGGCGATCATGGTCCGCGACCATCGAGCGAATGCTGACCGGCCAATCTTCCATCGAGTGCGGCAGCTCAAGACCCGGCCGCGAAGTCACCACTAAATCGACCTCGGTCAAAATTTTATCGAAGCGCTTCCACTGATCCAATTTCAAAAATTGATCCATGCCGATAATTAAAAAGATCTCTGGCTTTTCTTTCGCGCTCAAGTACTCGGTCAGCGTATCAACGGTGTAGCTAACGCCTCCGCGTTCCATTTCGATCTGATCGACCTTTATCAGCTCCTCATTCCCGCGAATCCCAAGTTGCAGCATTTCAAGCCGTTGCGCCGGGGTTGAGCCTTGAGTTTGCACACGCAAAGGCGAGATAAACGCCGGCACCGCGCGAACTTCATCGAGGTCGAACTGTTCCGCCACCGTCAGCATGCTGTTTAGGTGACCAAAGTGAAAGGGGTCAAAGTTTCCACCAAAAACGCCGATCTTAGGATTCTTCATGTGCAAAGACCCTCCGCCCAAGTTCATCCACAAAGGCCTTAATATTTTTTCCGGTGGCCGCCGAAATGGCGAACACTTGCAACCCGCGCTTTTTAAACTGCGACTGCAGGCCGCGCACGGTGTCGTCATCAATTGAATCAATTTTATTCAAAGCCACAATCTCGGTTCGCGTTCCGAGGGACTCAAAGCTCTCGTCGTCGCTTTTGCTTTCGTCATACATTTTGAGTTCATTGCGAATTTCATCGTAGGCCGCCAGCGGATCTTTGCCCGCCATCGAGCTCACGTCGATCAAATGAACCAATAGCCGACACCGCTCAATATGACGTAAAAACTGCGACCCCAAACCCGCACCTTCGTGCGCACCCTCGATCAAACCCGGAATATCGGCCACCACAAACGAAAGATCTTCACCAAACCGTACAACGCCCAGATTCGGCACAAGCGTCGTGAACGGGTAATCGGCAATCTTTGGCTTGGCCGACGACAATCGCGAAATCAAGGTCGACTTGCCGGCATTGGGTAGGCCAATGATGCCGACGTCGGCGAGAAGCTTGAGCTCCAAGTGAATGTCCATCTCCTGACCCGGCAGACCTTTTTGCGCCACGGTCGGAGCTTGATTCACGGATGACTTGTAAAATGGGTTGCCGCGACCGCCGAGGCCGCCCTTCAATAAGACGATCGTTTGGCCCTCGCTCAAGTCATAGAGCAATTCACCGTCGGCGTTTTTTACCATCGTCCCCGGAGGCACCGAGATCAGCAGATCTTCGCCATCTTTGCCGGAGCAGTTGCGGTTTTCGCCCGGGGCGCCGTCGCCCGCCTTATAGACATTGCGAAAGCGCAAATCGAGGAGGGAATGCAATCGGCTATCGACTTTAATAATAACGTCGCCGCCCTTACCGCCATCGCCACCATCGGGGCCGCCGCGCGGAACCATGGCTTCACGGCGAAAGCTGACCATGCCAGGGCCGCCCTTGCCGGAGCTCACAGAAATTTTAACTTCATCAATAAACTTCATAGGGTCTCTAAATAAAAAGCCCAACCGTTCTAAGTTGGGCTCGTTGTAGCTAGATTCAGCTGTGCGCTACCAAGCGCACCCGCGATATTAGGCTAGGCGGCCTTCGGGTAAACGCTGATTTTAAACTTATCTTTGCTTATACGTTCAAACTTCACTTGGCCTTCGATCACCGAATAAATCGTGTGATCGCGACCCAAACGAACGTTGCGGCCCACATAAAACTTGGTTCCACGCTGACGAACGAGGATTGTTCCCGGAAGAACCGTTTCTCCGCCAAAGCGCTTTACGCCGAGGCGTTTACTCTGTGAATCCCGACCGTTCTTTGTACTACCTGCTGCCTTTTTTGATGCCATACATTCACCTCAACCGTTGATTACTTCTTTTTTGCCGTTTTCTTAGCGGCGGTTTTCTTTTTTGCTGTGGGGCGCTTAGCTCCACCTTTTTTAGCGGCGACTTTTTTGGCCGAAGCTTTTTTGGCGACTGGGCGTTTTTCTTCGGTCGCTGGGGCTTCATCACCGGCCTCGCGAGCGCGGGCTTTAATGGCCTCGCGATGCTCTGCACTCTTCACCAATTTTGCGGCCTTGCGCTCGGGATTAAAGACCATCGGTTTGGCGTCGGACTTTTCAGTCTGGCCTTCGGGGCTGGTGATCGATTTTACGAAAAGCTCAGTGTAAGGCTGACGGTGACCGCCGGTGCGGCGATAGCCTTGACGGCGTTTTTTCTTAAAGAAAATAATTTTCGGACCGCGCTGTTGGTTAGTTACAACCACGGTTACAACGGCTTTGGTTGCATTGTTACCGACGAAAGTTTTCTCGCCGCCAACCAAAATGACGTCTTTCATGTTGAGCTCGGCGCCCAATTCAGCTTCTAATTTTTCCACGCGAACGACGTCGCCCGGCTTAACGGTATACTGCTTACCGCCGGTCTTGATGATGGCGTACATATCTAGAAAACCTCCAAAAAACCTAAAGATGCTTAGGAATTGAACTGATTGCCACGCCGCCCTAGGGGTGTCAAGGACTGGGAGCCGGCACTGTTTAGAATTAGATCAATCATGAAGAGTTTTTCGCCAGTTCGGATTTTGATTATCCGACCTTAAATGCGGTGCTACATCTCGCCGCTATGAGACATTTTTCCCTTTTAGCAATCCTAGTGATGATAGGCCCCTTCGCGTCGACTGCGACCCCAAAGGCCTCCTGCCAGCCGGATCTGGTCCCAAAGACCGTCTTAGCTGAGGGCGAAGCCGAGCTCCGCGATGAACTCCTGACGTCGATGCTCGATAATGCCCGCGCCCTGGTCGCCCAAGGCAAAACCGACCCCGAATTGGCCCGCCAGCTGCGATGGACGGCCAATGAGGGTGTAAATATTCAAAGCTCCGAGGATTTAAAAAAGCTGACCCCGGCTCAGATGGAAGCTTTGCGCTTGGTCAGCCTGCTGGATCCGCACCCGGCGACCTGGAAAGAAGACGTGCATTTTGAAGGCGCCCCCCTGGAAATCAGCTTGGGCGCCTACCCGATATTTGGCTTAGGCCGCGTGGTGGCCCATGTGACCGTGCAAGATTTGACATTGAATGGAACAGTTAAGGAGCGCCTGCTGGGTGTAACCTTTGTTTTGCCGTTGATCGACGGCGACAACACGGCCGTCGAGTTGCCGGCCGTCGTGCGGAGCGTGCCGATGAAGTGGGGCACCGGAAACGATCGCGCCAAGATCAAGCGGCGAAATTCGGTGGCCAATCGCCATCAACGGCAATTTGATCACCTTGTTTTAGGGCAACCGCGCCTGCGTTTAATCCATAGTGTGACCTCGCTCAGTCGCGAGAAAGTTATGGGCCGGTTTATTTATATTCTGCCCGGAAACGGATTGAACTCGAGATTGATCATGCAAGCGCCAACCAATGAGTCGGCCTACGCCGCCGTGGCTCAGTCCCTCGACACTATTTTTATCACCGCGTTTACCGGTGAAAAAGAAGTGCGCGTGATCAATGGCTATCAAAATGGTGACAACAAAAGTCCGATTAAACGCTAGAGTTCGGAGCGCAGTCCGAGGTAAAAACCCAGCCCCGGCGTGCCGTAGCCAGAGACTTCTTCGTAACTCGCACTAAGAGCATTCTCCACACTTGCAGTAATTTGCGTCGAGGCGCCAATGGCCTTCGTCGCCGAGATATCGAGCACATCGTAGGCTTGAGTGATTGTCGGGGCGGCCGTCAGGGCGCCGATATCTGGGCGCGATCCCACCGCGCGATACTCGGCCCGCGCCGAGAACGAGTCTGAAAACCGCGCGCCCGCGCCCACGCGATAGCTGTGAAATGGCCGGCGCAAAAGTCGTGCGCCCGTCTGCTCATTGCGGGCGTCGGTGTATGAATAAGCGAATTGAAGGTCGAAGTTGTGGCTTAGGTCTTTATTGTACTCCGCTTCCACTCCATACGATTTTGCCGAGGCCAGATTCTCGTACCTGGTCGAAAACTGAATGAGCTCCGAATAAAAATATCTAAACCCCGTCAAGCGCAGCGTGTGTGTGTCTTTAAGCAGCTGCTCTACACTCACCTCTTCTCCGCGAACGCGCTCGGGCCGAAGATTGTGATTTCCGAACGTGGCATCATGGAGCTGAAACAAGCTCGGAGATTTAAACGCGGTGGCCAGTCGGGTGGAGAGGGTGGTCTTCGAACTTTTCCAGCGGTAGCCGAGGCCTGCCGCATAGGTGAGTTGCCCGCCAAAAACGGAGTGGTGGTCGTAGCGAACTCCACCCTGCGCCCGCCAATCTTTTTTGTAGCTGAGGTCGGCAAATCCGCCGGTGAGAAAGTGGCTGTGCGAGCCGGTGGTCTCATAGCGGACACTTGGGCCTAAGGCTAACGTGGTCGAGGGATCCATAGTTCGCGCGAATATTTTTTCGCTCTTAAGAGAGTTGGCAAATCGGTTATCTAAAAAATAGGCGGGGTTGCTCGTGTCGGATTTGTTCTCATATCGCCGGTGCAAATAAAAATGCGAAAGAGAAAGATCTGAAACCCATTTGCCTCTTTGCTTATGATGTTTAATCGCGTTTACGGTTTGAAAATCGCCGACAAAATAATTGGGGTCGTCGGGCGCCAAAAAGTACGGACCGGTGGATGATGTCGAGTAATCGAGGTCACTGTTTGACCGCAGCGTGCGACTGATAAACTCCCATTCGTTGTCGGGGTCGCCGGTTGAGAGGCGAACGGCGGCCGCCAAGTAGGAGTGTCCGTCTTTTTCGGCGCCGCCGCGCGCGGCCGAAATTCCGCCGCTTTCATAGCGTGAGGCGGAGATGGCATATTTAAAGCCGGTCGCGGATTCGCCGAGCGCGGCGGCGGATTGCTGATTGGTTTGGTGCGAACCACCGCGTAGGGCTCCCATCCACTTTTTTGCGCCCCCGCCTTTTTTACTCACAATATTCACCACTCCGCCGACGGCGCCCGAGCCAAACCGTAGCGCTTGGGGCCCTTTAAAAATTTCTACGCGCTCAACCATATTGAGATCGATCGTTGAAAAATCAAAACCGCCCGTGGGTTGGGCCGGATCATTCAACTCTACGCCGTCGAGCAAAACCAAAGTGTGTTCGCTTGCGGCGCCGCGAATAAAGAGCGAACTCGGCTGACCGGCTCCCCCCGCGCGCGCGACCACCACTCCGGGGGCTCCGCGCAGCACATCGTCGAGCGTTGCTGCTTTGGGCGTCGCATTGGCAGGCACTTCAACAGTGATGTCCGGATCCGGAGAATTGTTTGCGGACCCGGGCGTAACAACGACGGCGGGCAACAGATAACGAGGTAGATCTTGCGCACTGGCGCTGGAAAGACTGAGAAGACTCAGGAGAGTGAGAAAGATTAAAATCATTGGGTGAGCTTTGTATACTAGGCGGCTTTTAGAATTTGCAACTGATCTTCTTGCACTTGGTCGCTCTTGATCAAAACCAGCTCGACGGCTTTGCTTTGGCCTTTAAATGTATGCGCGCCAAGCTGATGCTGTGGCAGCATAGGCGGTGTCGATAACCTGGCAACGAAATCTTTGGTCATCACTATGTTTGTGCCCGGAACCTGATGAATAAACTTTTCCATTCGGTGCACAAGGTCAATATCGGGGCTCGATGTATAGAACTTCTTTTGCACAACCACACCTTGTGGGGTGCCGACGGTGTATTCGCTAATATTGGCTTCGCAGTTGGCCGCAAAGTGAAGAGCGATTCCGCACTCGACCGTTTGCTGGTGATGCAGTGACATTCCTCTTAAGGCCGCGCGAAATTCGTTGGCCACGGCGTAAGCGGCGTCACAGGGGCGTTCGGTGCGATCGTTAAGTCCGAAGTTGGCGTAGGCCGCATCGCCCTCGGTGCTCTCAACATAACCGCCGTGTTTAAGAACCAGCATGGCGAATTCTTCAAGAATCTGCGCGTGCAGTTTTTTATTGCCGATATGTTTACCGTGAATGGCGCCGCTGCCGACGATATCAATCGCCATTACGGCGAGATCTTTGTGTAGCGGGAAGGCCGCCTTGCTTTTTGCGAGCCAAGTTACGACGGGTGGAACCCAGCAGGCGAGCTCTTTGGCCATTTCTTCGGTGCTCCTCAACGAGCGCTCGAGTTCGAGCGACACTTGCGTGAGTTCGGCGTTGGCGTTTCTAAGTTCTTTTTCGCGGCGGGCGAGCTCGGCCTGCGCGACCTCGCGTGCGATGACGGCGCTATGATGCGCGAGCGCGGCTTCAAGTCGTTTGACGAGTTCTTCCACATCCCAAGGCTTACGGATGTAGTCGAATATTTTGGCCGCGCGTACCGATTCGATAATTAAGTCTTCGTCGGTATAGCCGGTGACTAAGATTCTAACGGCGGAAGGAACTAATTTTCCCGCGAGCTCGAGAAATTTTACGCCCTTCATTCCGGGCATGCGTTGATCGCTAACGATAATGGCGGGCTTGAGCTCGTCGACTTTTTCGATGGCGGTGAGAGGGCTATCGAAGACTTTGACGTCCCAACAGTCCGGCAGCGCCGCCTCGAAGACCGCCAAGTTATGCGGCTCATCGTCTACAAACATGATGGTGGGCTTAATACCGTCGCTCATGCCGCCGCCGCCCCCGCCGACATTTCAGTTTTTATATTCTTGGGGAAGAATAACTCAAACGCCGTGCCGTGCGCCGGAATGGAGTTAACGATAACTTTGCCGCTGTAGCGCTCCATCTCTTTATTCACAATATACAGGCCGAGGCCGGTGCCCTTGCCCACCTCCTTGGTGGTAAAGAAGGGATCGAAGATTTTGTCGACAATCTCGCGCGGAATCCCGGCGCCGGCGTCGCGGACTTCGATGACTACGTTGTCGGCGTCCTCGCGCGCGCTGATGCGGATTGTTCCGCCCTTGGGCATGGCATCTATGGCGTTGGTCATTAGGTTCATCAGAATTTGATTGATCCCGACCACATCGGCATAAAGTGTGAGATTCTCTGGAATGTCGAGTTCGACCCGATACGAATCCTTAAGTTTGGCGTGCAGAATAATGGAAACTGACTTTGCGACTTCGGCAATTTTTACGTCTTTCAATTTGGCTTGGTTAAGACCAGTAAATTGGCGCAGGCTTTTGACAATTTCGACAGTGATGCCAACACCATCTTTGATCGCGCTTAAAAGCTTTTTGCCAACCTCGTAGTCTTTTGGTGAAACCGGCTCAAGCTTGCCAATCATTTTTTCGAGGGGTTGGATCGCGCCGTTCACGAAGTTAATTGAATTGTTAATTTCATGGGCAATCCCCGCGCTCAGCGTACCGAGCGACGCCAGCTTGGCGGACTGAACCAGTTCGGCTTGGGTGGCGCGCAACTGCGCCGTTTTTTTTGCGACTTCCTTTTCAAGATTTGAACGAAGATAGTCCCGTTCACGATAGGTGGCCGTGATTCTTTCATTGACCGCGAAGATAAGGATCAAGAAGGCCAACAAGACGCCGACAGACATATATGTATATCCGTACGCAGCCCCAGTGAACACGTTGATGTCGTTAGCCACCACGGCCACAAAAATCACGTTGAACAGACACATAAGCGCGTTCTCGGCCGTGCGCGAACGCCAGTACTTTCGAATCATCTTATAGGTGGCCACCCCAAAGCTTAAAAGAACCGTGACCATCGGCAGCGTCGTGCCGAATTGAACCGTGTCGCCCGTGCTCCCCAATAGATGAAATGGGAGACTTAAGGCAGTGATGCCCGCATGCAAGACAAACAGTTTTTTTGGAACAAATCCCTCCAGCCAATAGCACATTATTGTCGCAAATATTCCCCACACCAAACACAGATCGCCCAAGCGATTCATATTAAGCATTGAAATATTAATTTCGAAAGCTGGTGCAATTAACGATAGCTGGTAGACGCCCATAAAGAGAATCGCCGAGCAAAGCGCCCCGACCAGCGCCGGCGACTCTTTGCCACGCAATACGCTGAGCGCAAACAGCGACAAAACGCCCAGCCCAATCACCGCGCCGATGCATAAGGTTTTACCGAAGAGATCTGTGAGTGGGCGGCTTGCCGTTAAGTGCGGATAGTACGGCATTCGTGCGTAGTACTTTGAATATGCCGTGGCCCTCCACTCCATCATCTTTGCCTCGAGAACGGTATTGCAAGCCAGCACTGGCGCCGCGACAACATAGTTCGGAGTGCGCATGGATGGGTCCCCGAACTGTATAACTTTGGCTCCATCGATAAAAATTTCCTGCGCACCATAAAGGATCGCGGGAAACTGAATATAGGACGCTGGCGACTGTTTACATTGCTCGAGCAAACTGGCTGTCTGCCCTTCGAAAATAATTTGCCCATTCGAGGCCTGATGCCATTCGTTTTTACTGATCCAAGATGACGGCACTTCCGCCGGGACATCTCGGATGTCCTCGATCTTGTTCAACCAAAGAAGAAAAGACAGAAGAGCGGCTTCCACAATTAGGCGGCCTTTGTGTCCTTCAATTGATCGAAGGAAAAGTCCGCAACCTTCATGGCTCTCTCCAACGCCGAAATTACATAGTCGAGATCGGTAATTGAGAGGTCAGCCCGCACTGAAAACCTAAACCGGCAGCGATTGCGACTAACAACCGGATAGACAACCGGAATGCAGAACACTCCGCTGTCGAGCAAGGACTGATACATCTTGCCCATCTTAGCTTCGTTGCGGATTTCGATCGGAATAATCGCGGTTTCGTGGCTTGGGTCGACGGGGGCGCCGATCTGTAGTAGGCCCTTTACGAAGTGCTGAATGTTTTTCTGCAGCTGTGATACAAGATTCTCGCGCTCCATGATTTCAATTGATTTTAAAGTCGCGGCCGCCGTGGACGGGGGAAAACTTGTGGCAAATATAAAGCCCCTTGAGAACGAGCGAAGCCATGAGCAAAGGTCGGAGCTTCCAACCGCCCACCCGCCAACGCTCCCCCAGGATTTGGAAAAGAGCCCCATTATGATATCGGTTTCTTGAATAAGATTATACTTTTCTACCGTGCCTAGCCCTGTTTGGCCGACGACGCCTACGCAATGAGCCTGATCTATCATAACTCTCGCGTTATACTCTCGAGCCAATTTATAAATTTCATCGAGCTTGCCGATTGTGCCGTCCATCGAAAACGCGCCTTCCGTTGCAATTAGGCAACCTCCGTACTTTGCACGGTTTTCGTCCAGAATCTGACGGAGATGTTTCATGTCGTTGTGCTTATAGAGTCGGCATGAGGCGCGCGACATGGTTATCCCGTCATGGATTGAGGCATGCGCCAGCATATCGGCGACTACGAGATCTTGTTCGCGACACAATCCCGAAACAATCCCAACGTTCGCAGTATAGCCCGAGGCAAAAATGATCGCGTCGTCTTTGCCATACATGTGCGCCAATTTCTGACAAAGTTTATCATGTAGTACGGAATACCCCGAAGTATGGGGCGTGCCCGTAGACCCAAAGCCGTAAACCTTGATTGCCTCTGTGGCGGCGGCCGCGACCTCTGGATGGGCAGCTAATCCTAGGTAGTCATTGCTCCCCATCATGATGTAATCGTTCCGATCTCCCGGGCGCTTTCGCGCCAAATTTATTCGGGGACCCTTCGAGCGATCACGGCGCATGAAATAACCAAATTTTTCCGACTTCTTCCATTCGTCATAGAAGATTCCAAATTTTCTAGTGCGCTCAAGGATGTCCACGTTGTTGAAATCTACACCCACAAAGTTCGCAATAGAGAATTGATCAGAACTGAGTTCGTGTTCGAACGCGCTTGAAGCCCCATCAAAGTTTGTGTCCAAATGCTTGCTTAGGGGGCCATCGACGGGAACCTTGGAGTCAATCGTGGCAAATCCAATGGTCTCCGAGGTTTTGCCTTCGGTGCTTGGCGCACGCTTGATGACGAGTCGTCCGAGTGATACCTCAGTGTTGTCGAACTTCAGCTTCGATGCGGGAATGATGTCATCTTCAAGAAAGTCGTCCGTGTTCTCAGGTGCCACCTTGACATGCGCAGCTAAGCCGCTGATCGAGCAGTTCGCGAGCTTGAGCGTGTACTGCTTCCCCGATCGCGCTTCGATCGTAAGGTTTACGGTGCTGCCTTTTTTGACTCCGAGCCGTTTGAGCCGGATTGCTTTGGCCAATGACATGATGTTCCTCCTAGAGATGCATCTAGGAGATCGGCTTTTCTCATATATATCTGGAGAAAAATGGCCTTATCCCCGACCGAAGTCGGGGCCGCACGTTTAGCGGAGGCGCTTGTTCTTGGATTTTTTGGCGCTGGCTACTTTGCGGGACTTGTTTTTGGACTTTGAAGATTTGCTCGCCTTAGCCACTTTTTTGGACTTCTTGGATTTCTTGGCTACGGTCTTTTTCTTAGAAGGCTTTTTCTTGGTGATCTTCTTTTTCTTCTTTTTCGGTGGTTCGTAGTTGTAAGAGCCCGGATCATCCGCGGCCGCGCCCGGTC
>CAYVRZ010000009.1:0-124119 GCA_964453895.1 uncultured Pseudobdellovibrionaceae bacterium
TTTATCATCGGCTTTTCGTCCATTCTCACCGGTCTTAATTTTATCGTAACTGTGCATAAGTTGCGCGCGCCGGGCATGAGCTTTTGGCGTATGCCCTTGTTTGTATGGGCTCTTTATTCAACCGCGATTTTACAGGTGTTAGCGACTCCGGTGCTGGCCATCACGCTTTTACTTTTAGCTATGGAGCGCTTGATGGGCGTTGGGATTTTTGATCCCACTTTGGGTGGCGACCCGGTTTTATTTCAGCACTTTTTCTGGTTTTACTCCCACCCCGCCGTTTACATCATGATTCTGCCAGCGATGGGTGTGGTCTCAGAACTGATCGCGACCTATTCCCAAAAGACCATTTTTGGATACAAAGCCATTGCGCTGTCTTCGGTGGGCATCGCGGCGGTGAGCTTCTTCGTGTGGGGTCACCACATGTTTGTGAGCGGCCAGTCTGAGGTGGCGGGGATCGTATTTTCGTTTATCACCATGCTGGTCGGCGTTCCCACGGCGATTAAGGTTTTTAACTGGACGGCGACGCTCTATAAGGGCTCGGTCAAATTTGATTCTCCGCTGTTGTTCGCTCTAGGATTTTTGTTTCTCTTCACCATTGGCGGCGTAACCGGAATTATTCTCGCGGTGGTCGGCGTCGACGTGCACTTTCACGACACCTATTTCGTGGTCGCGCACTTTCATTACGTGATGGTGGGCGGCACACTGATGGCGATCATGGGTGGGATTTATTATTGGTTCCCCAAAATGTTCGGCAAAATTGTCAATGAAGCGTGGGCGCGAATCAGCTTTGTGCTGATCTTCGTCGGCTTTAACGTGACCTTCTTCCCGCAATTTGTTCTCGGTGCGATGGGGATGCCTCGCCGTTACTTCGATTATTTGCCTGAGTACACGTCACTTAATAAAATTTCTTCGATCGGCGCTTGGACGATCGGGATCGGCTTCGTGGTCGGCTTGGGCGTGATCATTCACGGCATGTTGCGCGGCAAGGCCGCCGGGCCAAATCCTTGGAATTCTAAAACTCTCGAGTGGCAAACTCCGTCGCCACCGCCCCATGAAAACTTCACCACTCAACCCGTAGTCACGGCAGGTCCATATGAGTACCGTTAGCACCCAGCACGGTGAGCATCACCACGCCCACCATTTTGATAGTGCAGAACACGAATACGACGCCAGTAAGTTTGGCACGTGGGCGTTTTTAGCCACCGAAATTTTAATGTTCGGTGGACTGTTCGTTGGCTACATCATTTTTCACCAGCAGTTCCCCGAGATGTTCCATGCCGGTTCAAAATTTTTGGATTGGAAGATGGGTGCGTTCAATACGGTCGTTCTTCTGCTGAGCTCGCTGACCATGGCTTTGAGCATTTACTACGCTCAACACAACGATAAATCGAAAACGCTACTCAATTTGTATATTACGCTCGCCTGCGGCGGAATCTTTATGGTGGTGAAGTACTTTGAGTACTCTCACAAGATTCATATGGGTCTTTTGCCGGGGCGTTTGTTCGACAAGGCCGCAAGTCCCGAGGCGGCCCTAGTGGTGGAGCAGTTCTCCAATATCGGAATGTATTTTTCGTTTTACTTCACCATGACCGGCCTACATGGCTCGCACGTGTTGGTGGGGATGGGGCTGATCGCCTGGTGTATTGTTCGCACGCACCGGGGGGAGTTTAGCTCTAAATATTGGACGCCTTTAGAGTGCGTCGGACTGTTCTGGCATTTGGTCGACTTAATCTGGATTTATTTGTTCCCGCTTCTTTATTTGATTGGTTAGGAGAGGAGTAATCTATGGCTGGCGGCAGTGAAGGGCACATCCCCCTAAAGGTTTATTACAATATCCTATTCGCCCTCTTGGTATTGACGGTTGTCACGGTGGCCGCGGCCCGGGTCGACTTTGGCGCATTAAACACGATTATCGCGCTCGGAATCGCATCGGTTAAGGCCACTTTGGTGCTGGGCTACTTTATGCACTTGAAATACGACGACAAAATTTTCTGGGTCATCTTTGGCACCGCTATTTTCGGCCTTGTTTTGCTCTATTTCTTCAGCGTGCTGGACATCTACACAAGGATCATGCAAACCAGTCCATTATGAGATGGATAAAGGCCTATTCGCAGCTCACTAAGACGGGGATCGTCGTATTCTCCGTGGTTAGTGCTCTGGCCGGATATGCGGTTTCATTCAGCCTGGGGCAAGAATTTGACCCCTTTAATCCGGTTATATTGGTTGTTGGCCTTTACCTAGCCGCAGCGGGATGTTTTGCAATTAATCAGGCTCAAGAGTGGCGCCGCGATCAGAAAATGGACCGCACCGCCCAGCGCCCCATCGCCACGGGATTTATCTCGCCCTGGCAGGGTTATGTTATCGGCGTCCTTATGGTGTTGGCGGGTTACATTTTTCTTTCGCTGCTCGGTCCGCTGCCGGCGCTTTTGGTTCTTCTCACGGTCTTTTTATATAACGTCGTCTACACCTTGTTGTGGAAGCGCTATTGGATTTTTGGCGCCGTGCCGGGCGCGATTCCGGGAGCAATGCCGGTGGTGATCGGGTACTCGGTGAATTCCTCCAATTTGCTGGCCGCCGAATGTGTGTATTTGTTTTTGCTAATGTTCCTGTGGCAGATGCCGCACTTTTGGTCGCTGGCGATTCGCTTTCGCGATGATTACGAAAAAGGCGGCTTCCCGGTGCTGCCGGTGCGCCTAGGTGTGAATCGCGCGCTCTATCATATCGGGCTTTATGTTTTTACCTATGTGGGAGTGGCGTTGGCGGCTCCGTTCTTCTTGCGTGCGAATGTTTTGTATTTGCTGCTGGTTCTGCCCATGGCGCTTAAAGTTCTTTGGGAGTTTTTTAAATATTATCAAAGTGAAAACGCTCGCTCGTCGTGGCTGCCGTTTTTCCTGTGGACCAATTTGTCTTTGCTGATTTTCTTAGCCGTGCCGGTGATGGATAAGTGGATCGCGCACATGTGGCTCGCTTACGTTTAACTTTCGGGGATTGAGTATGTCAGAAAATCCGCCCAAAATTATTCGCCCAGAAATAGCATCTCAGTACGGCTTGCCCCATTGGTTTGTGCCGACGTTTGGCTGGCTGGTTGCGGCCGTGTTTGCGTTGATCGCCTTAGGCGGCTCAGTTCGCGTAATGAACGCGGGCCTGGCCTGCCCCGATTGGCCGCTGTGTTTTGGCGATATAATTCCCGACTATCACCCGCAGGTTTACTTTGAGTTTCTCCATCGTGTGCTGGCCGGATTGGTTTCGATCGCGGCGGTTTCGTTAAATTTTATTTTGTGGCGCTCAAAGGCACCTCAAGCGCTGAAGTGGATCGGCATTGGCTCGCTGGTGCTGTTGCTGACGCAGGTGGTGTTCGGTGGATTGACGGTTTTGCTTCAGCTTCATTCGAAAGTAGTGGCAGCGCACTTAGGTATGGGCACAGGATTTTTTGCCATTTTACTGTGGATGTATCTTTCGCTTAAGCCTGTAGATGAGCCGGGTGTAAAATTACCGTCGTGGACGATGGAGTGGTCGATGTTCACGCTCGCTGCGATTTTCGGGCAAATTATTTTGGGTGGCTTGGTGGCATCGCACTACGCGGCTCTCGCGTGCACAGATTTTCCGACCTGCAACGGCGCTTGGTTCCCCACGTTCAGCGGTGTGATTGGATTGCATATCATTCACCGACTTGGCGCTTATTTTGTGTTCGTAGTGGCCGCGGTAAATTTATTTTTGATGGTAAAAAAAACCGGTTCGGCGCGATTGCGCAAGATCGGCATCGGCAATTTTGCGATGGTCTTAACTCAAGTCGGGATCGGTATTGCAAATGTTCTTTTGCATACGCCGCCTTTGATTGCAGTTGTGCACTTGGCGATGGCCACGGCTGTTTTGGCGATGGCCGTGCGGCAGGTTCATTTCGCGCGGGCGCACTAGATCGAAGTCGCCAGATCGCCTTCGCAGGTTGATGGCCCATACAATAAAAATCGCGCTACACCTTTAAAAATCCGCCGACCCATTTGTTGAACTTCGCCTTTGCTCCGCGCGATCATTAACTCAGCATGAAATTGCAGCAAGAAAATACGCCCGTCGGTAGATTCATAGGCTTCTGGAATTCCATCAGGGCTTAAGGCGGCCAGTTCGAGCGGTCCGCCCAGCATTTGCTCAGAAAATTTGTGGTGATAGCTGTTGCCAACAAATTCGTCGGTGCCCACCATCGAACGCAGCAGTGAGTGTCGCGTTTTCAAAACACGAATTTTGTGCGTAGGTTCGATCTGCGTCGCACGGAAGTGCAATGCGCCTTCGCCGATCCCGCCATGACCATCGATATGGGGGTGAATTTTCTGGCCCATAATTCGCGCGATCAGTTGTAAGGCGCGACATGTGCCCCAAATTCGGTGCGGGCCGGGATTGGGGGAGCGGATTGTTTTATATTTTTGTGTGAATAGCGCAATTTCAAAAGCGTCGCGGTCTTCGTTGATATTCACTGAGCCTTGGTCACTATCGCCAAAGTGTTTGCCGCTTACGTCGTCGCCGCCCAGTCCGATAAAGCGGGGGAATTTTTCGTTCAACTCGCGAATCAGTTCGCGCGAATCGGCGTCGTCCAGCGCGGCGTCGGCGGCGATCGGTACGATGTACGACGGCATGTCTTCTTCAGCGAAGGGTTTTGAGAATGTGGGGATGCGCCAGTCGTTGTTGCTCAAATCTTCGGGCCGGTTGGCGACCAGTAAAACTCGGCGGCCGAAATCCACGTGGCTCAAGGGCGCGAAGTTTATCAAATCCATCTTCGGCATCGGACTGCGCGCGAAGAGGGTGTGGAGATTTTTATAGCGGGGGCCGTTGTTCAGCGCGGTTAAAAATCGCTCGGCGGCCTGTTTCGGCGTTTCGCCGTCTCGTACGCCGATCACAATGGGCGGCCGGTTCGCATGGGGTTTCCATGTGAAGAGTTCGAGGCCCCATGAGGGGAAGCTCAAAAAGAAGATCCAAAGCCACTTAAGCATTGGCTTTAAATAGAGCAATCCCTGTGCAGAGCTGGGTCCTACTAGGTTGAAATTATTGACTTTTTACTGTCTACGCGCTCGTCAACCGGCCGTAAATCGGCACCTTTTTGACGCATGTTTACTGCGAAGCTGAGCGCCCCGCAGGCGAAGCCGAGGAGCGAGGCTCAGCGAGCCGCCTCAAGTAAAGCCGCGTCAACTTCCGTTCCCGCCCGTCAAGCCTGAAAATCCGGCTGCTTCGACGGGTGCGCCTTTTGTACGGCTTCCATTTTCAAGCACCCTTCTTCGATGCGCGAGATGATCGGATAATTTTCAACTCGAACACCAAACCGGCGGGCGGCAAAACATTGCGGAACCAAAAAGCAATCGGCGGCCGAAAATTCACCGCCAAAACAGTAGGTACCTGCCGACGTGGTTAGCATGTTCTCTAACCCCTCTAGTCCGCGCGTAATCCAAAGCTGATTCCAGCGTTCGACGTCGGCCTTTGACTGCCCGAATTCTTTTTCTAAGACCTGGTTCACCTTCAAATTCTGCAGAGGCTGAATTCCAGAATTAATTAGCTCGCAAACTTGCATGACCCGGGCCTTTTCTTTGGGATGCGACAAGAACAGCGGTTTCATTGGAAACATCTGATCAATGTAGTCCAGAATCACCATGCTCTCCGCGATCACAAACCCTTCGTGCTCGATGGCCGGCACATGACCCATAGGATTGATCTTGCGGTACTCCGCTTTGTTCTGCTGGCCGCCATCTTTGGTCAAATGCACGGGGATATAGTCAAAATGCAGGCCCTTATAGTGCAGGCCGATGCGAACCCGATAAGAAGCGCTGCTTCGAAAGTAAGAGTAAAGCTTGAGCATATGCACTCCCAGTATAAGATGGGCCCCTATGAAACTAGCCAGCCTAAAATCCGCGACCAGCCGTGACGGTGAACTTATCGTTGTTTCTAAAGACAATCAAAAGGCAATTAAAGCCACGAATGTCGCACCCTCTCTCCGCGAGGCGATTGAGAATTGGCAGATGGCCGGCCCCAAGCTTCAGGCGATTTACCAACAGTTGAACGACGGCAAAGCCAAAGAGACGTTCAAAGTCGACGTAAACAAACTTCATTCGCCGCTCCCGCGTTCATTTCAATGGGCGGACGGATCAGCGTTTATTCACCACGTAAAGCTGGTGCGCATGGCGCGCAATGCGCCGCTACCTGAAACTCTCGAAACCGTACCCTTGATGTACCAGGGCGGCAGCGATTCTTATTTGGCCCCGACCGAAGACATTCCGCAAATCGATTTTGCCCACGGCACCGACTTCGAAGGCGAAGTGGCCGTGGTCGTCGACGACACCCCGATGGGCGTGACGCCCGAGCAGGCGCTTAAGAATATTATTTTATTTATGATCGTGAATGATGTGAGCTTGCGCGGATTGATCCCAGCCGAGTTGGAGCAGGGCTTTGGATTCTTTCAAAGCAAGCCGTCGTCGGCTTTTGGCCCCTTTGCGGTGACCGAAGACGAACTGGCCGGCGCCTGGATGGAAGGCCGAATTCATTTGCCTTTGAGCGTTGAGTACAACGGCCAATTTTTTGGCAAAGCCAACGCCGGCGCCATGCACTTTCACTTTGGCCAACTGATTGCCCACGCCGCCCGCACGCGGCCGCTGAGCGCCGGTACCATCATCGGTAGTGGCACGGTCAGCAATGAAGACATCACCATGGGCTCGAGTTGCTTAGTTGAAAAACGCATGCTCGAAAAAATTCATGAGGGCGTTTTTAAAACGCCGTTTATGAAAGTGGGCGAGACCATTAAAATCGAAATGCTCGATCCCGAAGGTCGTAATATTTTTGGCACGATCGAGCAAAAAGTCGCGGCTTATTCGCCCACATGAAACGCCAGCTGTTTACGATGGGCGGCGGCGGCTTTCTTGAAGAGCCAGACAATCCGTTGCTCGATAACTTTTTTATAGGTCTGGCTGGGAAAAATAAGCCGAAGGTTTGCTTCGTTGGCACTGCGAGTGGCGACGCGGCATCCGCTCACGACAAGTTTTATAAGGCCATGTCCCAACGGGACGTTGAGGCGAGGCATCTATCTCTATTCAAGCCGCCGGTGGGTTCCCTCAGAGAATTTGTTTTTGCCAACGACGTTATTTATGTCGGGGGCGGCAACACGCGAAATCTTTTAGTGTTGTGGAAGGAATGGGAACTCGACACTATTCTCCGTGAAGCCTATCAGAAGGGAATTGTCATGGGTGGAATCTCCGCCGGATCTCTCTGCTGGTTTGAACAAGGAGTTACCGATTCGATTACGGGATCTTTGTCTAAAATTGATTGCTTAGGTTTTCTTAAAGGGAGCAACTGTCCTCATTATGATGGAGAAGTTGAGCGCAGACCCGCCTTTCAAAATCTAATAAAAAACGGAATGAAGTCTGGAATAGCGTGCGACGACGGAGTCGCGGGATATTTTGCAAACGAGTCGTTGGAGGAGTTTGTTTCTTCGTGGCCTACGGCGATGGCCTATCAAGTTTCTTTGCAGGCTGGCACCGTCGTCGAGACACCAATCCAGCCAAGATTTTTGGGAGCTTGAGTGAAACGCGGGCTCACCCGTCGCGGTTTCTCCCAACTCCGATGCCCGAAAGCCTCGCCATATGGGGCCATTGCATAACCGCCTGCGCCGTTTCGCGCGTATGGCCCATCCCTTCGAGTTGATTGACGCGGATATATTTTGTCAATATCAGCCATGCCTTACGGCCCATCACCACCCTGCTGTAAGGCCGCAAATCCCAAAATTTGATGTCTAGTTTTTTCCATCGGCTTACACCAGTGATGGCCATAGCGATTGCCGCCGTCGTCGCGCGGATAAACGGCTTATACCCGTACCGGCTCCCCAGCTGAATGTGCAGATGTAGGTGATTGCCTACATTGGCGACCGAGAAAATTTTAACGCCATACTTAAGTGCAAATTTACGCATAATCAGAGAAATTTTTTTCGAATTTCCGCTGGAGCGAAACGACCATACCCCTTTTGCATGAGTTGAGCGCAACACTAAATGCATAGAGTTTTTGGTATCGAGAGGCCTTGGCCCGCGCCGCCCTTTGCGCTTTTTAAGCAAGTCTCCGCCGTAGGCTTTGGGCTCATCTTTGAAAAGCTTTGTTTGCATGTGAACGAAGGTATGAAAAGCGACCGAGAATGGCAAGAGTTTTGATTAAAACGGCGCTCCGAAAAAAGAGTCTCCGTTCTATGCTCTTATCGGTAACCTGCAAAACGAGCTTCCGCTCTTGATGAGCTGGAATTTTACTCGAAGAGTATGGGTTTTGGTAAAATTAGAAAAGGTGCGCAAATTGGAGGTGATTTATCCAGCGGGCAGTGAAGCCGACGTACGTGTATGGATCAATTGCACCGACTCACCCGCAGGCACCCGACTAAATACCGAGGACTGCCGCCCCGATCAGCCCCCGGCAAACTGAACCCATAAACTCGTAAGCAGCGTCAGCACCCGAAACACCACCAAGCATCGGTCCATCCAGCGCAGCCGCACCCGCGCACCAGCTTCACCACGCCACAACTGATACCCGCTCCACACCGCCCCGAAATAAAATACCACCGTACACACCGCGATCGGCACATGTATCCGCAGGGCCAAACTCATTTCCCCAGACATCACGGTGCCCATGGCGTCGCGGCCAAAGACCAGGGCCAAAATCAAAATCAAATCAGCCACGAAGGCGGCCAACATCAGACGTATGTGCCAACGCAGATTCACAAAGCGGAGCGAGCGCCCATACAAAAAGACAAGTAAGATCAAGAAACTAATTAGATTGGCCACAAGAGGCCTTTACCCTACGGGCGGGCTGGCGAACAAGCGAGATCTTTACCGGCCACGCCTTGGCGAACCAACTCGAGCAAGTAACTGAAGGTCGACCCGCTCAGCATTACGCGCTCGCGCTTGGCGACCTTACGGCGGGCGTCTGCAGGTTTTACGCCCGCGCCAGGCCCAGCGGTGATCTGCTCTTCGATCTCGGGTGACTTAAATCCGAAGTTGTAAAACAGATTGGCCAGATTTCGCGAAATCTGAATGCGATCCAAGTCGCGCGAACGCGAGAAGATATAATCTTCGCTGGCGAATTGCGTGCGGCCGTTAGCAACTCCACAGACGGGTACGTCGGTCACTTGTTTAATTACCGACACGCGCACTTGCGCGCGGCCGTCGAGTTGATAAATGCGATACTCTTGCGGCTCGGACGGGGTCACGATCTTTTGCAAAATCAACCGTCGCGGATTTGAGCTCGCGATTCTAAATCCGATCACGCGGGGCACGTCTTGGCCGGCCACGCGAACGATTTCATTAAAGGTGACCGAGCTGCACTTTTCTTGGGCCGCCACGTTTAACAATTTCAATCCGAAATTCGAGGCGGGCAAATCTTTCGCGGCGACCATATCCGACATAAATTCTGGTTTGCGAAATTGAAAAAAGTAATTCGCCTTTTGTCGCTGAATGGGCTCGGTGTCGCCGGTCGAAGTAAATTTAACTAACGTTTTATTGGCCCGAGTTTCTTCCGAAGGCGTCACAAAATCCAAATCAAAAACCGAAACCGCGATAAGCTCGCGTTGATCCGCGGCATCCGCCGCCGTGTTTTTGGCCGCCATTGCATTCACCAACTTGGGTACGCTCAAACAGGAAAGGTTCACGATGGTGGCGGGGGTCGTGGTGGACGGGCGCCCGGGTGTGGCGGGCACGGTGGTGACCGGCGTGGTGACATTCTCGGTGTAGACAACGTCTTTCACCCAAGTGGAAACGTCCTTCGAGCGGTTGCCCTTGTTAATCTTAACTTTCTTGCCGGCCGCCCCATTGCCACAGGCTGTGACCAGGACCGAAAGGCCGATGAATAATGAAATTTGCGCGCGAACGTTCAACATGGAGTCCTCCGGGGCCCAGAAAAGCAAGATGCAGACCAGGCTGAAATGCAATTTACGCGCAGAAGACCGCCAAAAAGGTGCGCATTCACGGCATCGCCAGCCCAGAAATGCTGGGTGTGATGCCGGTGCCCTCGGGGCAGCGGCCGGAGGGTAAAATAAAGGTTTGAACTGTATAGCAGAGCACCAAGCCCGGCCGACCTTTCAATCCCGTGCACTCTTGCACCGAACCCTTGCCGTAAGAGCGTTCGCCGACGATATCTCCGCGCCGATAATCTTGAATCGCACCCGCCACGATCTCGGCCGCGCTTCCGGTGGCGCCATCGATCTCGACCGTCACCGGCAATCCAGTTTCTTGCGCAGTATAGGAATGAAGCCAGACCAACTCGTCCGAATCCGTCGCTGTAAAAGGTTCGTCGACCAATTCAGAAAGATTCGGCAGAGGCGAGGCCATATCACGCAGGCCGAGAATCGGTTTTGAGCCCACAAACAGTCCGGCCACACAAACCCCCATCATACGCTGGCCGCCGGGATTGCCGCGCAGATCTAAGCGAAGCGCTCGCGCGCCCGCTCTTTCGAGTTGTTTCAGTGCGAGGCGAACGTCGCGGCAGGTGGTGGAGGGATCAAAGTTCGCGATTTTGATGTAACCCACGGCCGGCTCGCCCGGGAGGAGGTGGCTGATCACGTTGCCAGCGTCCTTGTGGCCGATTTTCTCCCATTGCCCGGTAGTAAAAACCTTGGCGTGACGGTCGTAACTCCGCAGCGCCACAGTCCAACGCTGAGCCTCCTCGGCCATAGCGTCGGCCGCAAAGGCCGGGAGCGAGACTCCCGCTAAGAACATAAGGCTCCATACGCCGAGCCCCAATCGCATAACCACTCAAAACCCCAAGATTCTTTTAATCTCCAAGTCGAATTGCACGCTGAGTGCCACGTTTTGAGGCTCTTAGGTGGCATTGGCTTCGCGCTCATCAACCGGTCGAGAAAAATATTTCAGTCCTGTCTGACGGGTGATAAGAATTGCCCCAAGTGAAGAGCAAAATCTCCGTTCTCGCCTCGGGCGAGGGCTCCAATTTTCAAGCCATAGTTGAAGCCTCGCGCCAGGGCGTCCTTGCCGCCGAGATTTGCGGCTTGATCACCAATCGGCCCACTGCGGCCGCCTTAAAACGGGCCGAGGCCTTGGGAATTCCTTCTGTCGCTTTAAGCCCAAAATCCTTTAGTCAAAGAGAGGATTGGGATGCGCAAGTTTTGAAGACGTTACAGAACTGGGGCACAGAGTGGGTTGTGCTCGCCGGATTTTTAACCTTGATCGGACCGAGGGTCCTTAAAGCCTTTCCAAACCGGGTGGTGAACATTCATCCTGCTCTGCTTCCAAATTTTGGCGGCGAGGGTATGTACGGACTCAGAGTCCACGAGGCCGTTGTCGCGGCCAAGGTCAAAGAGACGGGCATCACCGTGCATTTGGTGAGCGAAGAGTACGACCGCGGGCGGACCCTGGCGCAATTTAAAATACCGGTCACAGCCGGTGAGGCAGCGACCGCCCTGGCGGCTCGTGTACGAGAGCTTGAACACCGGTATTACCCTAGAGTTCTCAATGATTTGGTGCAGGGCCGGATCATCACCGATTGACCAAGTTGGGCGTCGTCAGGTAGCCCTTTTCAAGTCCGTAATCATAGGGGGATTATATGCGTCGTTCTTTATTTTTCATCGCGGCTGCGGTTTTCACGTTAGCCACATCGTGCACTAAGAAAGAAGCCGCACCTGGTGGTTACGGCTCAACGCCAGCCGCCGATACCGCCACCGAAATCCGGATCGGTCAGTATGGCTCGATGACCGGCGGTGAGGCGACCTTTGGCCAATCCACCGACAAGGGCGTTCGGCTCGCGATCGACGCTAAAAACGCCGCCGGCGGAATCAAAGGCAAACAAATTAAGCTCATCACCGCCGACAACCAAGGCAAGCCCGAAGAAGCGGCGGCGGTAGTAAAAAAATTGATCACGCAAGATAACGTGGTCGCGCTTCTGGGTGAAGTGGCCAGCACCCGCTCGCTCGCCGCGGGCAGCATCGCGCAGAAGTTGCAAATCCCCATGGTCAGCCCGAGCTCGACCAATCCCAAAGTCACCGAGATCGGCGACTACATCTTTCGCGTTTGCTTTATCGATCCCTTTCAAGGATCGGTGATGGCCAAGTTTACCCACGACAATTTGAAACTTAAAAAAGTGGCGATCTTAAAAGACCTCAAAAGCGACTACAGCCTGGGTCTTGCGCAATTTTTTGTGGAGAAGTTTAAAGAGCTCGGCGGCACCATCGTCTCTGAACAGAATTTTCAAACCGGAGATTCAGACTTTAAAGCTCAGCTTACGCAAATCCGCAGTGCCGCGCCCGACGCGATTTTTATTCCCGCCTATTACACCGAAGTGGGCTTGATCGCTCGCCAAGCCCGCCAGTTGGGATTGAAAGCTGTTCTACTCGGCGGAGACGGCTGGGATTCGCCAAAATTGTTTGAAATTGGCCAAGCGGCGGTTCAGGGCTCTTACTTTTCAAACCATTACACCAGCGAAAGCACCAACCCTGCGACCGTGGACTTTATTAAAAAGTTCAAAGAGAAGTTTAATGAGACACCCGACGGCTTAGCTGCCGCCGGCTATGATGCGGCGATGATTTTGATGCAGGCGATTGAGCGCACCACTGAAATTTCACCGGCCGCGATTCGCGCGGAGCTGGCTAAAACCAACGGTTTCGACGGCGCCACGGGCAAGATCACCATCAACAAAGACCGCAACGCCGACAAAGACGCGTTTATCGTTAAGGTTGACGGCAAGGCTTTGAAATTCGTTACCTTACTCAAACCCTAATTCGCCAAGCGGATGGAAGAACTCGTACAGCACATTATCAACGGTCTGAATTTGGGAGCGATCTACGCATTGATCGCTCTCGGCTACACGATGGTCTACGGCGTGTTGCAATTGATCAACTTTGCGCATTCAGAAGTTTATATGGTGGGCGCGTTCGCGGCCTATTTCGGCTCCTCGGCCCTAAAGCTCAGCGAGAATCCGGGCTGGGGCTCATTCTTTGTGGCCCTTATGATCGCGGTGGTGGTTTGTTCCATCCTTGGTCTGTGTATTGAGCGTTTTGCTTATCGCCCGTTGAGAAATGCGCCAAAGCTAAACACTTTAATCACCGCAATCGGCGTAAGTTTATTTTTGCAGTTTAGTGGTCAGGTTGTATTTGGCGCCGACCCCAAATTGTTCCCCGAAGTTCTGCAAGATCAGCCGCTGTTCACCTACGGTGCGATTCAGGTGCAGCTGTTCGACGTAACAATTTTGACGGTGGCACTGGCCGTAATGTTTATGCTCAATTGGTTTATTCAAAAAACTAAAATGGGCATGGCCATTCGCGCGGTGAGCTTTTCATTTCGCTCGGCCACATTGATGGGCATTAACGTAAACACAATTATCATGGTCACGTTTATCGTTGGCAGTTCGCTCGCGGCTGTGGGATCGATTTTGGTCGGGCTTAAGTACCCAAAGATCGATCCTTTGATGGGCACATTGATTGGCTTAAAGGCCTTTGTCGCCGCCGTGTTCGGTGGAATCGGCAATCTTCCCGGCGCCATTATTGGCGGGCTGATTATGGGTTTGAGTGAAGAGATGGTGGTGGCCTATATCTCCAGCACCTATCGCGATGCCTTGGCTTTTGGTCTATTGATTTTAATTCTGCTCTTTAAACCTTCTGGTCTAATGGGCCAAGTTAAGGTGGAGAAAGTTTAATGCGAATGGCGCGTGGTTGGATTTTAGTTCTAGCTATCGCGCTGATTGTGTCGGCGGCCGCCTCGGGGTTGAACGCCTATCTGCAACAAATTTTGTTTTATATCGCCATCAATATCGTGCTCGCGGTGTCGTTAAATTTGGTCAATGGGTTTTGCGGGCAATTTTCTTTGGGCCATGCCGGGTTTATGGCGGTGGGGGCTTACTCCAGCGCGTTGTTAAGTTTGAATTTTCAACCTTTTCCCATGGCCCATTTTGCTTTTCCGTTTTACGCGCTGTTTGGTGGGCTCTGCGCCGCGGTCGCGGGGTTTGCCGTAGGTATGCCGTCGTTGCGTCTGCGCGGCGATTATTTGGCGATTGTGACCTTGGGATTTGGTGAAATCATTCGGGTTACTCTGCTGAATCTTGAAGTGGTGGGCGGTGCGCGCGGTCTTTACGGGCTACCTGGAGAAACCGATTTTTGGGCGTGCCTGCATGTTTTTGTCTGGGCCGGTGCGACAGTATTATTGTTGTGGCGGCTTGTGCATAGCTCTTATGGCCGCGCGTTTATGAGTGTGCGTGAAGACGAAATCGCATCCGAGTGCATGGGCATTAACACCACGCGGGTCAAAGTGTCGGCTTTTGTGATTTCAGCATTTTTCGCAGGGGCGGCCGGGGCGCTGTTTGCGCAAACCACCAACTCTCTCAATCCGGCCAGCTTTCAATTCGTAAAAAGTGTCGACGTGGTCATCATGGTGGTGCTCGGTGGAATGGGCTCGATCACCGGCTCGGTGTTGGGTGCGGTTTTGGTGACCATTCTTCCCGAGGCTTTGCGGCCGCTGCAAGAAATCACCGGCGTGGATGTGCGTATGGTGATATACTCGCTGACTTTGATCTTGCTTATGATTTTGCGGCCGTCGGGCTTGCTGGGCTCGCGGGAATGGACTTACTGGTTCTGGAGGCGGAAACGTGCTCCTTCAGGTTAAAGACGTCAGCATTCAGTTTGGCGGGCTTAAGGTCATTGAGAAAATGAACATGGCCATCAATGAAGGCGAGTTGATCGGGTTGATCGGTCCCAACGGCGCCGGCAAGACCACGGCCTTCAATTTGATAACAGGAATCTACAAACCCACGGCCGGTCAAATTCACTTCGATGGCCATCGCATTGATGATCATCGTGCCTTCGAGATCTCGCAGATTGGCGTTATTCGCACGTTTCAAAATATCCGGCTGTTCCCGAATCTCAGCGTGGCCGAAAATATTCAGGTGTCGATGCATATGCGTTGCTCGTACAGTTTGTGGTCTGCATTTTTGAGTGACGGCAAATTTCGCAAAGTCGAGGCCGAGTCCCGCGCAAAGGCTATGCAGCTGCTTAAAATTTTCAATATGGAGCACCTGATGGATGCTCCGGCCGGATCCCTGCCCTACGGGACGCAACGAAAGATTGAAATCGTCCGGGCTTTGGCTGGCGAGCCCCGGCTGCTTCTGCTCGATGAGCCCGCGGCGGGGATGAATCACTCTGAAACCGCCGAGCTGATGGGTCTGATCCAAAAAGTGCGCAAAGAGTTTAATCTCGCGGTACTCTTAATTGAGCATGACATGAAGCTGGTGATGGGGATCTGTGAACGCATCGTGGTTCTCGACCACGGCGTGGTGATCGCCGAAGGCCTACCCAAAGAGATCCAAAATAATCCCAAAGTGATTGAAGCCTATCTGGGTGTTGAGGAGCCGGCGTGAAACCGATCCTCGAGGTGAAAGATTTAAAAGTGAATTACGGCGCCATCGACGCAGTAAAGGGAATTTCGTTTTTTATCAATAAGGGCGAAGTGGTGTCTCTGATCGGCGCGAATGGGGCTGGCAAAACGACCACGCTGCGGGCGATTTCTAAGCTTTTGCCCTCTACGGGCCAGGTTATGCTCAACGGCGAATCCATTGCCTCAATTCCGGCCCATGATTTGGTGGCGCATGGACTGGTGCACTCTCCCGAAGGCCGTGGCATTTTTTTGAACCTTACAGTGGAAGAAAACTTAAAGCTGGGAGCTTTTCGCCGCAAAGACACCTCGGCGCTGGGCGAGGAGATGGAACATTGTTTTAAACTGTTTCCCCGTCTTAAGGAGCGGTTAAAAGCCGCAGCGGGAACTCTTTCGGGCGGAGAGCAGCAGATGCTCTCCATCAGTCGAGCCTTACTGTCGAAGCCGACCATTTTGATGCTTGATGAACCGTCGCTCGGTTTGGCACCGCGAATCGTGCAGCAGATTTTTCAAATTATTCAGCAGCTCAACAGTGAGGGAATGACCATTTTGTTGGTTGAGCAAAACGCACGCATGGCTCTTCGAGTCAGTCACCGCGCTTACGTGCTCGAAACCGGAAAAGTCCGGCTGTCGGGTGAGGGTAAAGCTCTGCTTGAGAATCCCGAGATCCAAGCGTCCTATCTGGGGCATTAATCTTCAGCACTAATAGCTGGTCGCGTTAACGGATGTCGTAAGGGGCCGCCTTCTGATCTACTTTTAAAGATGATTCGCCTACTGACTCTCGCAACTTTATTTTTCTCGATTCCGGCTTGGGCCGAAAAGTGCCCGGGAGTGGATGATGAGCCCGCGCTCTCTGTAACCACAACCGCGGGGCCAACTTTAATTTTGTGTGGATTTGAAGATCACGAAGTGCAATCGCCAACGGGCAAGCGCGCGTTTTCTGAATTCACCATCTACTACACGACGGCAACCAACAAAGAGCCGCAGAAACTGTTCACTTCGGAAGTGGCTGAAACTTTTTGGGCCAAACCCGTTGAGGGCAAAGGCCTTGAACTTGAAGAAGTGTGGTTTTTTGTAGAGCAGCCGAAGCCGGCCCTATTTCGTGAAGTGAGCTGCGTGGCTGAGAGCTGCACGCTGGGCCCGCCCAAGTGTGTTTTTCAAATGAAGACCAATCCCTTCCCCAAAGCATTGGGCGAGTTTGAGACTAAGAAAAAGAAAAATGAATTGGCCGAGGACGGCGAAGAGCTACTCGATCAAATTTGGGCGCAAGCTTTGCTCGGTGACAAACCGGCGCAAACTTTTTATTCGGGCGTATCTGAGGGGCTTGATGAGAACCTCACCGAAGTATTTGATTCCAATAAAAAGAAATTAGCCGACCTCAAGAACATCAACTGTAAATCCTTATAAATGTCTCGCGATTTTTTTAAAGACTTGCGCTCAAACGAACAACTGAGCGACATGGTCGGGCCCGACAACTATTTAGATTTACCCGAAAGTTGGGTCATTGTCTTAACCGATGTAAAAGGCTCAACCAACGCCATCGATGCCGGCCGCTACAAAGAGGTCAATATGGTTGGCGTGTCGTGCATAATCGCCGTGCAAAACGCTCTGGGTAAACTTGAGTTCCCATTTGTCTTCGGCGGCGACGGCGCCACCCTGGCCGTACCCGGCGAGGAGCGCGACAAAGTCTCGCGCGCCTTAAGCATGGCCCGGCGGATTTCTAAAGAAGAGTTCGGTATGGTTCTGCGAATAGCGGTGATTCCAGTGGCGCAGGTGCGATTGGCGGGTGGGGAGCTGAAGGTCGCCAAGGTGCGGTTGTCGTCCACCCAGTTACTGCCCGTTTTGCGCGGCAGTGGCTGGCAACTTGCAGAATCCTGGATGAAGGATCGCGAAAATGTTTTTGATCTGCCCGCCGATTATCCCGAAGAGGGCAGCATGACGGGCCTCGAATGCCGGTGGAATCCGTTGCCCGCGCAAAAAGATGAAATCGTAGCGCTAATCGTGCAAGCGCGGGCTGGCGGACTGCAAGCGTTTGAAGTCTATCGCACAATTATGGATGAAATTTTTAAGCCCGAGCGCAAGCCCATTCAGCTTGGTTCGCTTAAGTTTCCATGGCCATCGAAGTATTTATATAAAGAGGCCAAAATCAAATATCCCCCGGGTCCGATGCGATGGCTGTATTATGCCTTTCGCATGGTCACGACCCTGATGGTGTCTGTTTTGATGACCGTGCGGGGAATGAAAAAGAATCTCGAGCAGCCGTTCGAATACGTTCGCGAGCTCACCGAGAATACCGACTATCTCAAATTCGATGAAACGCTGCGAATGATTATTGATGTCAGCAAAGAGGAACGCGTGCGTTTGATTGAGATTTTAGAGAAACATTATCGCAGTGGTGAAATATTCTACGGACATCATTGTGACCGTAATGCCTTGCTCACCTGTTTTGTACAGGGCCCACACAATCACATTCACTTCGTGGACGCGGCCAATGGCGGCTACACCATGGCGGCCAAGCAACTCAAAGCGCAAAAAGCCGCCAAAAAAGATCTTTTGGCGGCCACCTAAAAACGATTATCGACAAATACCCATAGCTCGATACTGATTGTACAAGGCGCCAATGTTCTCAGCTGGGCCTACGTGCCAATTCTGATTGTTGCGTAACAGAATAAACATGTTGGCCTGGTACGTGGGGCGAACTTGGCAAATGGCCGGACCGCGAACGTTGAAGGGATATTGCACCGGACGAACGGTCATTCCCGGATAAGGGAGAACGGTCTGCGCACACTGGTCCCAGTAGTTGCCTGGGCAGTAAATGGACTGCTCAGGATATGTGTTCACAACCGGAACCGCGAAATCGCGCGGGTCACAGGGTTGATTCACAAAAATCTGCTGGGGGAAGTATTGATAGACTCCCATCTCTTCAATCGGATCCGGAATGGGATTCGGGATCGGATACACCGGATACTCGATCGGCGGTGGCAGTACGGGCGGCGGCGCCGGATAAACGGGCGGCATCACCGGTGGTGGATAAACCGGACGGTAGCGCGGTGGCTGAAAGCGGGGCGGGTGATAATGAGGCGGCTGATAATGAGGTGGCCGAAACTGCGGCGGGCGATGTTGAGGGCCCCAATGTTGTTGCGGACCAATTCGGTGGGGCATGCCGCCACCGTGCCATTGTTGCCGGGGGCCTGCGCCTCTGCGGCCGTTCCAAGCGTCGGCGGTCACTGCGGACATGGCAAGTGCTCCGACGACGATAAAGCTAAATAATTTCATTTTATAGGTCTCCAATTTAAAATTAGTAAACAACTTCACAAACCGGGCGGCCGTCATAGCGCTCGATCATGCGCTGATAGCTGGTCACCAGGGCACCAACGCTGGCTGCATCCATCAATTGGAGGGTCAGCATTTGGCCGTTTCGGCTAATTCCGTAAAGGGTGCCGATGCGGGTGCGGCGTAATGGAACAACTTGGCAAATCTTCTGCGGAACTTGTTGGTACACATTGCCGCCGGCGCAAGGAGTCGCGCATGGACGTGGATAGGGTTCTGCATAGGGTTGTTCAACCGGCACTGGCAGCGGCTCATCCGGGTAACCATTTCCGGGTTGATCCGCGTATGCGGTTACCGAAAAAGCGAACGCAAAAACAGCTAGTAAAGTAGCTTTCATATATAGAGGCCTCCTGTAAAAATTGACGCCCCCGGATATACCGCATCTCGTCAAATGACGCTATAGGTAAAGATTATTGGGCATAGTCCAAATGCTGGACGTTACTGGAGTTTTGGCCAGGTATATATAAAACCTAGTATTTTCATGTACTTATAAAGTTAACAAAAGCGGATAAGTTTTGGCCCTGTCTACGCGGCAGACACTTTCACAAAGACTTTAGATTTAACACGGTGCGGCGATAAGCAAGGAGTGTGGGGGAAGGGGACTGGGGGGTTTATGTCATTTGATTACAATAAGCATAAGAACGCCCATTCTTCGGACAGCTTTTGGACGTCTTATTCTGACCTATTTCTCGGTTTGAGCACGATCTTTTTGCTCCTATATGTAACGTCCAGTTTACGAACCGGGACCGATGCCATCCGTGCGCAAGTCGATAGCCAAAAATTAACCATGGAAAATGAAGAGCTTAAAAATCAGCTCAAAATGTACGAGTCCGTAAAACAAAACTACATGAAACAGTCCGCCAGCAAAAATGAGGTGGAAGAATACAACGAGCTTATGGACAAACTTTCGCTCCTTAAAGAAGAGGCTTCTTCTGAAAAAGAGCGGCTCGCGATTCAGTCTCTTGAAAACGAGCGTAAAGCTGAAGCTCTCAATAAGTATCAACAGATGATCCGCAATATTATAAATGCCAATAAAGTTGCGAAAACCAAAATTATCACCCGCAACAGTTTGATTGACGAACAGGATTCAACGATCGAAGAGCAGCAGACAAATATAGGTCAGCTTGAAACTGACGTGGCACAAAAGCGCCGTCTCATCGAAGAGGGCGAAGCCAAAATTGCTCAAACCAACGACGCGCTCGAGAACAGTCAAAAGAAACTACTGCAGGCCTACAAGGCCAATCAGATCAGCAAAAAATCTTTTGATGAGAAAGCGCGCCGACTCAATGATGAAGCTGAAAAGCGCGTCGCGGCCCTACAGGCGGCCAACCAAGAACATATTCAAGACCTCAAAGACGCGTTCAATGCCGAAAAGGCCGCCGAGCGAGCCGCATTCGACGCCGAACTTAAGAAAAGCAATATGACCGCGCAAGAAAAAGCTCGCCGTTTGGCCGAGTTCAAAGCTGAGGCCGCCGCCAAAGAAGGCGCGATGGCGAACCGAATCGCGGGCTTGCAAGGCAAGCTTGGGCAAACAGAGTCTGAGTTAAACAGCACACGCGGCGCCTTAGCGAACGTAAAAGGCGACCTCGACCAAACAAAAGGCGCTTTGAATAAAACCGCGAGCGAACTCAACGCCGCTAAGGGCGCACTCGCCGGTACAAAGGGCGAACTTGAAAACACTCGAGGGGCTTTAAATAAAGCGACTGGCGATCTTGTAAAAGCCACCGGCGAGCTCGGCGCAACCCGTGGAGCGCTGGCCAAGGCTAAAGAAGAAATGGACGCACGTCGCGAAGTGGCTCGCGAAATTAAGCGCGGCTTTGCCGGCGCTGGCATCAAGGCCGACGTCGACATGCAAACCGGAGAAGTGGTTCTGGATTTTGGAAACCATTACTTCGAAAGTGATTCGGCCAATCTAAAGAACGAAATGAAGCAAATTATCGAAAAAGCGATGCCGGTCTATTCGCGCTCGCTGTTCGGCAATCACAAAATCGCCAACAAGATCTCGGCGGTTGAAATCATCGGCTTTGCTTCGCCAACCTATAAAGGCCGATTTGTCGACCCAAAAAGTTCGAGTCCCGAGGATCGCGCCGCGCTTAAATACAATATGGATTTGAGCTACCGTCGCGCCAACTCGATCTTTAACTACCTCGTCGAAGAACGCGGTGAGTTCGAACACAAGCAGGGACTTATGTCGCTGATGAAAGTATCGGGCCGCAGCTTTCTCGATGTGATGAAGGCCAATGGCGGTGGCCGCATGCCGACCAAAGCCTCTGATTTTTGCAAACTCAATGACTGTAAGCGGGCCCAAAGAGTGATCGTACGTTTTAGCATGGATGGAAAGAAGTAGGGGAGGTTCGCGATGAATACCAAAGTCATAGCCGAATATTTTATAGTCGGCTTGCCCATTTTGATGGGTATGGCGTTTATGCTCGGGGTGATCTTTCGAGGCCTGATCTGGTACACAGTTCGGCGCCACGATTGGTTCGCCAAAGAATTCGAAATGCGAGTGGCTCGCTTTATTGAGAACGAGCGTCCGGGAGAAGTGCCCAATGTTTCGTTCTATGTGCTGAGCAAACGCTTGCTTGAGCGAACCTATTACGAAGTCTTCGCCGTTCGCGATCGCTTAAAGCGGCGCAAGGGCGACAAGATCCAAAGCCTGAGCGACCGGGTTTTTTTGGTTAAGCAGGGCTGCGCTTGGATGGTTAAAGATATTTTGAATCAGCTGAAGTTTTTAAAATGGACGCAAGAGACGCCAAAACTACTGCAGATTACGCGCGCCACGTTTCATCACAACCCGTGCTTCAATCGTGTTCTCGGCGTCCTGCCGGTGGCCGGCCTTAACGATTTAGTTTCGATTCTGCCGGGTCTTTTTGTCATCGCCGGGATCTTGGGAACATTTATTGGGATCGCAGGTGGCTTGCATGAACTGGGCGGCATGAACCTGCAAGACCTCGAAGGCACTAAGAATATTATGGATCGCTTTCTGCAAGAGATCGCGTTCGCCATGAAGACCTCGATCTTCGGGATCGTGTTCTCGCTCCTTATGCATATTGTAAATACTATTTTCTCGCCCGACCGCGTGTATGTGTCGATGGTGGACCGTCTCGAATCTTCTTTAGATTTGCTCTGGTACCGCAGCGACAACAATCACTTTCCGTCGAGCGTGCAAGACTTTGATGAATACCGCGATCCGGTGGATGCGTTGGCTGAAGATTCGGTGAATCATGAGGTCAAGCGCCTGCGTCGGCGCCCACCGCGCATGGAGAAAGCCAACTAGGGCGGGGATAAGTTATGGCGGCAATAGCTACAGCACAAAATAGCTTTTATCTAACGATCGCGACGCCCAAAGGGTCGACCACCAAAAAGGTGGACGGAGATATGCTGCTCGTCGGACGCGCCGAAGACTGCAATCTCTCGATCGCCCATGAGACCATGAGCCGCAAACACTTAAGTGTAATGGTTCGCGAGGGCCAATGCTATGTGGAGGATCACGGGTCGGCCAACGGAACATTTGTAAATGGCGAGCGACTCAAAGCCCACGCGCCGGTGCGCGTGCGGCCCAACGACGAGGTGTTGTTGGCCCAATCGGGCATTCGTCTCTCGATCTCGACCGAGCCTGTGATGCGTAAAGAGGGCGCGCCACCGTTGCCGAGCGAAGAAAAGACCGGCGCGGGAAAGCCGGTCATTCTCACTTCGACCAGCGATGAGCGACAGGTGGAGCGTTTGGCCGCTCTTCCTGAGGTGCGCAGCCAAGATGATTCGCTAAAAAAGGCTGAAGAGCTGGTGCTTGAGGCCTATAAAAAGGCGGCGCATCTGGTTCACGAGTCCGAAATCGAAGCTGAGCGCAAGGTTGAAGAGATTTATAAACGCGCCCACGATATGCAAACCAAAACCGAGCGCGCCTACCATGAAAAGCTAAATGAAGCGATACGCTCGGCCGAAAATGTCTTTCAGACCGCACAGGGTGAGGCTCATCAGATTCTTGAGGCCGCCCGAAAGCGGGCTAATGAAATTCGCGAATCCGCCGATCAATTTGTGCTCGAGCTTAGGCAAAAAACCGAACAGGACTGTGAGCGAATACTCGGCGACGCCCAACAGCTTGCGCGCGAGCTCAAAATCTCGCGAATGGCCGAAGCCGAAGAGATCACCAAACGACGAGAGCAAGAGATAATCGACAATACGCGCCGACGGATGGACGACCGGCTCGCGCAATTTGATCAAGATCTGGCTCGGCAGGCCGAAGACCGAAAAGCGCAAATCTCTGAGGAGCTTAAAGAGGCGATCGCGCAAGTGGAGCGCCTCAAGGTGGAGGCCAATGAGCTGACCAAGCGAAAAGTCTCGGAGCAAGCGCGCCTCGAAGAGGCTGAGCAAGCCGTAGAGAAGCAAAAGCAGCACGCGGTGAATTTACATTTAGAAATCGAAAAATCCACGCGCGCCGCTCAAGACGTAACGCAATCCCTAGTTGGCCTACGTGAAGAAGCCGAGACCTTAGGTAAGGAGCGCCTGGCTACCCGCGAGGCGCTAAAAAAACTGCAAGATGAACTGAAGGTTGCGGATGGCAAAGTGAAAAGCACCGAGCATGACGTGCAATCGCAGATGCTCAATATTCGTGCCCGATTTGAAGAAGATAAGGCCCGCTTGCTTAAGGAAGAGCAGCGCCGCCTTGAAGAAATGAAACTCGAAACCACACGCCGTGTGCGTGATCTTGAAAAGGAGTTATTGAGTGAAATTGAAACGAAAAAGGACCGTATGGGCCGTGAGATCATGCTGCTCATCGAAACCCACATTAAACAACAAGCTGACAAGAGTCTCGATCTCGGAAAGCTCCATGGTTCTTTGGCCAAATTGCTTAACGAGCAAATAGTCATGATGTCCAAAGATCCCGCGGCTCAGCAAAAACAAGCGAGTCTTGTCACTTTGCGCCGCTGGGAGAAAGCGAGAATCATGTTTTTGGGCTGTGCACTTGGAGTCACCCTAATTCTAGGCGCACAGCACTTCAACCATCTCGTGAATTTGGATGTTTCACCGTTACAAAATCAAATCGTAAGCGCTATCGAACAGCGCAAACTGGATCTTGAGCGCCGAAAATTTAATCCGCCGCAGACCACCGACTATAAAACGACCTATGTCGACAATGTGATTTACACGGATGGATTTATCGAAAAATACCAAAGCGACGATTTTCAAGACGCCCTATTGCAAGGTCTTTCGCCATACATGTTACGGATGTGGCGCTTAGATGAAGATAAGGTGATTCAGCTGCTGTCGATGTCCACAGCCACCGTTAAACAGTTGGCTGAGAAGAAAGATCATATTCACCCGGACTTCGTGCCGCAGTCGATAGAAAAAATGCGGGCGTTTGAAAAAGAGGCGCAAGGTAAAATGATTGCGCTCCTGGGCTCGCAAGTGCGCCTCGAATCGTTTAAAAAATTCGAGTCGCAATTTTATTCCACGTTCAAAAAAGAATAATTAGCGCTTACGGCTTCTTCCGAAACGCTCTTCGACTTGCTTTTTGCATCCACCAATCGGCTGCAGGTGCAGGTGGTCTTGGTGTGCCGAGGGAACACACGAGGATTTATTCAACCAATTCAAGGCGGCTCCCACCGGCCAATATTTATAACAAAAAAATGTACCCAAACTATTTGGCGGCACGGTTAGGCATGCGGCCCACGCATGGAGGCAGGCACTTGAGCCATAAATATCGACGGCCCGGTTCACCAGGTGACAAGAATTCGCGCTACGACCGGAGCCATAGCGATGGTCGGCGCCCCGGCTGACTTCGTACTTGGTCGCGCAGTAACCTGTTGCAAAGGCGCAGGCATTTACCGCCGCGCTCAATCTGTAGCTCTCTAAAGTTTCGGAACCGTCGGGTAGGGGCGACGCAGCAGTTGAGACAAAAACCAATCCCGTAAGAATCAAATGTTTCAATTTTCCTCCCCCAATAAAACCGTGCTTTGTAACATGAGTTCACGTCTCAAAACGAGAAAAAAACTGCACTCGAGTTCGACACAGAATATTTAATATACATCGCCTAGACAGTAGCTGCTCTTTGCGCCACCCAAAATCAAATAATCCGCGAACTTAGCGTGGGCAACGCGATTGCAATCCTTTAAACACGGGGGAGGGTCGGGATCAGCAAGTGCAGCTCGGGGGGGTCGCGTGCTTCGTAGGGGATTCTTACAATGCACGCTCGCACTACTAATCTCTACCTCATTCAGTGCTCTAGCCGACGAGGGTTCGAAGGGGGCCGCCGAATACGGGGCCTTTTTCGAATCCGACTTTGGATGGATCCAAGCCAAATTCACGAAAAAATCAGAAAATAAAACGAAACTGAAATTCGAGCTCGAAGGATTCGAGCCCGATGACTTTTACCTGATCAGCTTAGTTCATGAAGACACTGAGATGGAACTCGCCATCCTGGTGCCCAATCGTGGAGAGCCGCCCCAGGCCGGGGCTGTCATCGACGAAACAAATTGGCCGATGGATTTGCCGCGAAATTTTACGGAGCAGACCCTATTTCGCGTTCGTGATGCAACGGATGCAATCATCTTCGAAGACTTCTTAAAGCCTGAATAAGAGAGCCATTTTTGGGCCCGCAGGGGCGGATTCGCGGCTGTGAAGGTGCTTGAAAAGCTATTCCTTTGAGCTGGCGCCCTGCGACCGTCGGAACAGCATTTGCTCAAGCTCTCTGACGATGTCGAATCTGAATCGCGCACAATTTATTTTTACCGCCGCTGTCTTAGCTTTCACACTGAGCGCGTGCAAGAAGTCCGGATCTAAGGGTTCGGGAGCCTCGGCCGTAGGACCCGTCGCCCAGCCAGTTCCAATTGCGCAAACAGTCCCAACCGCTACCCCCACCAGCGGGCCTCGTATTGCTAAAAAAGCTCCACGCAGCTCCCGCAACGACGAGCTTTGGAATCTCGCCCACCAAGCCTCGGCCAACATGGGTTTGGTTTGTACGCGCGGTGCGATGGGCGCCGAGAAAATGGCGGCGTCCGTCACTCATTATTACATTTCGCCAGGGACCACGGTTGGTGACTACCGCTGTAAAAACGGGTTCGCCTACTTCGGTCAACCGGCGATGGCGGGCACCTGTTTGCATCCATGTCGAGCGCTCGCAGCCGATCCCAGGTATCATCGTCCAGGCGAAGTTATATTCTTTAAGAACCTGGTGGGCCTCACTTGCGGCACGGGTCGCGACAAAATGGTGCATGATGGTTTTATGGTCGTCACCGACAACGGCAATCCCGACGCGATCAATATCGAAGGCCGCTTTGGGTTGTTCTGGGGCAAGTGTACTGTTGAGCAGAATGGCTTTTGTCTTGATGAAGGCGCAATAGCGCTGGATTTCGCGCTAACATTTTCGCCCTATTGCCGCGCGTGGCGTCCGGCCGATCCCCTTCACAATGATCATATCAAGTTGGCTCTGTACAACACCGTCCGGCGCGAGGCCGTGCGCCGCGGAGACAACCATGCAGCTTCGAAGTTTGATCTAGGTTCATTCGAAGGCCTGAGCGTGAACAGCAACGGCGTTATCTACCGGCGCTTCAATCACCCCGCGCCGTGGAATCCATTTGTAGACGGCAACTAACTTCATAGTTTGCGCAAATTCCTCATTTCGTGGGAAACTTTCCCTATGGGCGATGTTAAGCAGGCTCTGCAGATTTTGGCCAATCGGGGATTGAACATATTCGGTTCGATTCGCGCCGAGAAACTTTCATCCGAAATTTTGCGGGATTTTGCAGCGGCAGGGATTGAGCTTTCGGGTCGAGAAACTCTTTGCGTGTTGGCCAGCGGCGGCCGAACCCTGTGGGAAAACTTACCCAAGCCCTTAAACGAAAATTCGCATCCGATCGATAATTTTTCCCTCGCTCAGGTGTCTTGGCTGAACGACTCCGTTCTTAAGGATGCGAATCTCAAAATTCTTTTTCCCAATAAATATTTTATCCCGCTGCAGAAAATCGGGCGATTGTTAAATATTTCACGGCCGTCGGTGTTGGGTCTCGACTTGAACCAGGAGTTCGGCGTGTGGTTCGCATTCCGCGCGGTTTTTTTGACCGATGCCGTGATTGCAGAGATTCAACCACCTGAATTTGCCTCTGCCTGCGATACTTGTGTCGATAAACCATGCCGAAGCGTTTGCCCGGCCGGGGCGGTAAAAGACAAGGCGGTCAATTTTAAAATGAGTGACTGCGCATCTTACCGATTGAGCCCGAATTCAAATTGTCTCGATAAATGCCTAGCGCGAATGGCATGCCCCTATCAGTCCGAGCACCAGTACACTTTGGAGCAATCGCGCTATCACAACCTACGTGTCGCTCATTTGAACCGGCTGGCGCAACAAATATGAGACTTTTGGCGATTCTCGTTGTCGGTGCGATTGGCGCGATTGTTACGCTGCTCTGGCTTCAACCCGCGCCCGAGGTCCTCGGATTTTTGTACGACGTTAAGGTAAAAGCGTGCCGAAAAGAAAATGGCGTCGTGGTGGACGTGGCCGCTTTTCGAAAAAATTCTGTGTTGAAATCGAGAAAATTCTGGGACAGCGGCCGAACTTTCGCCTCGGGTTGGATCGCCGTGGATGAAGCCAAAGCATATAATTATCCCGAGGCCACGTGTGATAAATTTCCAGTGGGCTTCGCCATTCGGACCTTTGAAAAGCATAACCAACCGCCAGAGCCAGTAACGCCTTTTACCCCGGTGCCCCTCGAGTACACGGCCTTTTAGACTCCCAAAATGCGTTGGTCCAGACTGTGCAATACTCCGGCTAAACACGGGTCAGCTTACATTTGATTTCGTATAAGGAAAAAAACATGAAATTATTGTCTTTGATATGCCTTTTTGTGCTCACTTCGTCCCCTTTTGCGTCCGCTCAAATCCCCGCCACCCGCGGGCTTGAAAACTCCCGGCTCGATCAATATGTTGCCGCCCTTCATTCTCAAGATTTAAAGGGCGTAGCCGATTGGCTTGATAACAGCGGTTTTCAGCAATTAAGCGCATTTGTTCGCCAAAGCGGCGAGAAGTCTGTAACGGCCTTGGTGCCTCAGCTGGCCAACCGAATTTTTAAAGAACAGCAAAAAGTGCGGGCGAATCGGCAAAAGTTTGTTTTGCTACAAATCGCGCTCGAAGAAACAGTGATGCTCGCCGGGATCCAAACCGCCATCTTCACCGGCGATATCCAGCTGACGAGCGAAGAGCGGGCGATTGCCGGCAAAATTCGCGGCGTTTCGGTTCGCAGCGGCGATACGATTGTGCAAATTGGCGGGGGGGCTCTCTCTAGCCACTTTATCGCTCATTCGCAATCGCTACCGGGCTTGGCCTCGCATAGCCTTTTGGTTTCTTGGGGTGGCGAAACACCTGAGATTTTAGAGTCGCTGATTGAAGACGGCGCCAACCGTCGCGCCCCATACTCGGGCGCGCTGGCGCGATTTTATGTGTTGTCCGCTAAGACGGCCGATGAGCGTGCCCGTATCGGAGGCTCGACGCAGAAATTTATCGACGATTTTGAAATTCCGTTTGTAGCCGAGGGTGAGATTAGCCACTCGTCGCCTTTGTTTTACGATTCGACGATGAACCCGGAGCGCAAGAAAGATGGCTATTACTTTTGCTCGGTCACCGTACAAGAGGTCCATATCCGCGCCGGAGTCTCGGTCAATCCATTCCCCGAAGACAAGTCCAACTGGAATATACTCGAAGAAGGCAGCATTGAGCGGAGCCTCTACCGCGAACTGAATATTACTCAATCAAAGGTGCCGGCTCCGGGCGATGCTCTTTTAAATCCCGAAATGGCGATTCGCGCACTCGTGCTGGATGGTTCGGCTCTAAAAACGTCGCGTCGCCTGCGCGCGGTGATTGATGGATTTTTTGATATTCTTTACGGCAATGAGCAGGTTCGTAAAGAGCTGCTTGCGGCCTTTCGCCTAATTCCCGCCGTGGACGTACATAAAAAACAGATTCTCGCAGCGTTCGACAAGCTGGCGGCTGATCCGCAGATGGTCGGACTGATCGGCAACAAGGGTATCTCCTCGGTTCGCGATGCTCGCAAGGCTCTTGAAGAAACACTCCCGCAAGCCGCAAATATGCGACAAATCGCTTTCTTTGTTCTTATGAATTCGGTGGTTCAAGACAAAGCCTTAGCGGGCCTGAAGGACTACGAAGAGAAAGTGCTTAAACGGCACGCTTTACCGGGCGAGCTGCGGGCAGCGGCCACGCAAATGCTCGCCGGCGAGATCGCTAAGCTTCGTCTGGCCTTGAATCGGATGGGTTCGGCCCTATAGAATAGAGCCTATGGAAGGCTTTTGGGGCTACGCTCGCGTCGGACTTTTTTTCGCGGTTCTTATCGCGCTTATTTATTACGGTTACAATATCGCGCAGGAGCAGCTGGCGGCTCCGCCTTGTTCCTCGGAGGGCTTTCCCGGCCGGTGTTATCACATTCAGCCTGGGGTTTGCGAAACGGCGTGGGCCAATGCCGAGGCCGAGTGCGAAGAGTTTGTTAAGAAATTCAATTTCGGGCCCGGACGCCTCGTTGGCCCGGCCATCGCCAAATGCCAACTGGCTAAGTTTGATGAGTCATTTCCCTATAGCCGCCGTTCCACTGTTGAATGCGATGAATCTCATCGCGATATGATTGAGTGGAAGCGGCGGAATATGTAGAACCGCTAAAAGTAAAATCGACCACCCACGCCCACATCTAGGCTGCCGCCCGTGTCCGGCGCAAGAAGCATGGTCGGCCCGAGTTCGCCAAAAACTCCAAAGCGTGTTCGCGCGGGGAACCATTCTAAACCAAAAACCCCGCGAACAAAGATGCCAGTGCCAGAGTCCGATCTGCGGCGGTCGCAATGCCAGCGACCGCACTCGTAAGATTCGCTCCAATAGCCAACGCCGCCGCCGCCACCCAAGTAGCCGCTCGTCTCGCGGCCAAACTTAGTGCCCGTGCCGAAAACTCCCGGCAAATGCCATAGGTAGTCGGCATAAATCGAATTGCCTCGCCGCCCGCTAAAGCCAAGGCCGAAATCCAGCGCGCCGTTTTTCGAAAGCCAATACTTACCTGTGACCGAGACCACGCTCCCGAGCATAAGGCCGAGGCCGAAATCGCCCGGAGGGCCAGGGTTGGCCGAAGTTTGTAGGGTCAAAGTCGCGGTTAAAAAAAGCAGCAATTTTCTCATAGCTCACTGATGATACTCATTGGTCTTTATCGACTTCAAGCCCTTATTTTCTCCGATCGATAACCAGCGAAGCGACCACCGAAGTACCAATCAGGCCTGCGATGATGCCAAGCGACCAAGTGATCGGAAATTTTCCGTCGAAAGCTTCATTGAGCCAAACCATTTTAAGTCCGACGAAGATAAGAACCGAAGCGAGCCCGTATTTAATGTAGACAAAGCGGTCCATCACCCCGGCCAACATAAAATACATCGAACGTAGGCCTAAAATCGCGAAGATATTCGACGTGAATACGATCATTGGCTCCTTGGTGATCGCAAAAATCGCAGGGACAGAATCCACGGCGAAAATAATATCGCTCAGTTCAAGAAACACCAGGGCCAGAAAAAGGGGTGTGACGTAGGTCAGGCCATCTTTCTTGAAAACAAAACTTTGCCCTTCGATCTGCGGGTGAACTCTGAAAATTTTCTTTAACTGACTCACGACAAAGTTGTTTTCAAGATTTTGCGGTTCTGTGCCGGCAAAGAACATTTTGGTTCCCGTAAGAATCAAAAAGCCGCCAAAGAATAGAACGACCCAATGATATTGCATAAGCACGGCGCCCATGGCGATAAATATGGCCCTAAAGACCAGCGCTCCCAAGATCCCCCAAAAGAGCACTCTATGTTGGTACATTTTTGGGATGCCGAAATAGGCAAAAACCACCGCGAATACAAAAAGGTTATCGATCGCGAGAGACTTTTCGACCACATATCCGGTTAAGAATTCTAGCGCCGAGGTTTTGGCCTGCTCATCGGGATCAAAGCCGGGAATGGAAGTGTAGCGCTCATGAGTGGAGAATCGATATTTAGCAAACAGATAGAAAAGGTAATTAAAAACAAGGGCTAGGCCAATCCAAACGGTGGTCCAAACCGAGGCTTCTTTAAAGCTGACTTCATGGGCTTTCTTGTGAAACACGCCGAGGTCGAGCACAAGCACCACAAGCACAAATGCGGTGAAGCCAACATAAAACCACCAGTACTCAGCGAAGGGGAATAGTACCATAACGAGATGAACTCCTCTTTTGTCTTCTTATTCAGTTAATATCGTCATTCTCCTTTCATTGCTCAAATTGATAAAAAGGTTGTGATGAATCGTTTAATACGATACTAGTGGCGAATGAGCACTTCGTGGATCAATTACCATCATCTTTTCTACTTTAAGACGATTGCTGAAGAGAATAGTGTTTCTAAGGCCGCAGAAAAGCTTCGGGTCGGACAGCCCACTCTGTCGGCGCAATTAAAGCAGTTTGAAGATACCTTGGGGGTCAAATTGTTCGACCGCCAACACAAGCGGCTCATCTTAACTGAGCAGGGGCAGGTGGCGCTCGATTATGCACGGAGCATATTTTCATTGGGTGGCGAGATGGTCGAAGCGCTTCACGATCGGCTCAAGCCGACTAAGCCGGCCCTCTGTATTGGCGCCTTAGACAACGTACCCAAACAGATTATTCTCCAGATCGTGAAGGCCGCGCTGCGGATATCGAATTGCCAAATCACCCTACTCGAAGGGAAGTCGGCTGAACTTCTACGCGAACTCGGGGCTCATAGAATCGACCTTCTTCTGACGAATTTCGTGCCGACAATCGGCGAGGCCAAGGGTCTGCGCCACCGACTGGTGGCTAAAAAAAGCGTAGCTGTTTATGGAGCGCCTAAATTTAAAACTTTGCGCAGTCATTTTCCGAGTTCAATTCTGGCCCAACCCATGATTCTTCCGACCTACGATAGCAAGCTTCGTTATGATTTGGACCATTGGTGCGAGGTCCATGAGCTCTCATTTGATATTTTGGTCGAGAGCCAAGACATCGCGGTTAAAAAGTTAGCGGCTGTCAGTGGTCTAGGTCTACTCCCCGCGGCTTCGCACACCGTAACTCGCCAGGTCCTAGCCGGTGAGCTTATTGAGATTGGCCAGCTCAAAGGCGTTTACGAAGAGCTCTATATTATCTCGGCCCAACGAAAGATCCAAAACGCCATCGCCCAAGAACTTATGAAGTCCTTTGTTATATAGCTTAAAGCGATTTAAAATAGATTTATTATCTATTTTAACAATTTAAAAAAACTCCGTAACGTTGGTTGTAGAAGATATTCAAGGTCCACCTTACGGAGGCTATATGATATCCAACAAACAATCCGCCCTAAGAAGCCTGCTCGAGTCTAAAGACGGCATTCACCTATCGGCGTACCTCGATCGCTCAAAGGGTCTTGCCAGTTTAGAGGGCCAGCTGCGCGAGACCATCGACGTCGCCTCGCAACTTCTGAGCCCGGCTTTGAAGCCACCTGAGGTTGATCGATTTCTTGAGCCCGTCAGAAATATAATTAAAGATCGGTCGATCTTTAAAGAAATGACCGGGAATATAGGCTTATTCCGAACGGCCACGTCTTTTCGTGTTTTAAACATTCCGGTGGACGTCGAGCAAATTTGTGTCGTGGCGACATCCTTTCATGTCAAACCACTTTTGCGCTGGATGCAGATCGATCGCGACTTTCTTTTGCTTGGTTTAGATGGTGGCGCCGCCTCATTGTATCAAGGCAGCCAACTGTCGTTTCGGTTCATCGGTTCCATTCTTTTTCCTCAGTCACCTCGCGAGACCATTGGGTGCCTGAACGATTGGTTGGCCGACGCCTCTCGCGAGATCGATCACAAGCCTCGCCTCTTTGTGGCGGGTGAGCCCGCATTGACTAAAAAAATCCAAGCTCAGCTATTCTATGAAAATGTTCATGCGATCCCCCTTTCATCCCACTTTCGAACAGACGCGGCGGCTGGCCTGTGCTCCGAAGTTCGAAATATTCTGCGCCAAGATGCGCGTCGTGCCCTAGAAGGGGCTATCGTCGAGTTTTACCACGCAGAGGAACTTAAACTCGGTAAACGAAATATTTTTCAGATCGCGAAGGCGGCGATTCAGGGTCGCGTCCGTAAGCTTATCATCGCGGATGGGATCAATATTTTTGGCAAGATCGATCCGAAAACGGGAGGCCTCGCGATTTACCCCGCGGAGCTCGATCACGAAGATGATGATTTGCTCGATGATTTAGCACAAACCGTGCTGGAGAAAGGGGGCGAGGTGTTGGTTGCCCGTCGCGAGGAGATTCCTAAGGGCCATCCGATTTTAGCCATTGTTGATCGCCCACTAGCCGAAAAATCGACAATTGTTTCCGAAGAAAACCCACCGAGTGACTGGCTGCATAGGAGAACCGTATGAAGAATTTTGATATTTATCATCTCTTAAAATCACTTGCGAACAATCCCGCCTTAAAACGAAAGCTCAAAATATTCGCGATTGTCGGCGCCGTAGGGTTGGTCGTCACTTCCGCTTTGGCGATTTGGGCGGCCGTGGCCACCTTTAATTTTGTCGCAAGCTATGTCACGCCCATAAATATTCCGCAGACCATCGAGGCGGCGCGCGGGTCGATTGCAGATGCGCCTCCACTCCTCAATGGTGGTTGCTGGAATAAAACTAAATCCATGCTCGACGTTGCGACCTGGTTAGAAAAGCCGATTGCTACAAATCTCGAAGCCCTAAGAGAGGCTTGCGTAAGCAAGCCCGAGGTGCCGATTCAGACGGATCAAGGAGGTGTAATTTGATTCAGATTTTATTCAAAAGTCTCGAGCGATCCGAGCTGGCTTGCGAGGCCGTTGAGGAGCGACTGGAGAGCTTGATGGAGCGTTTTCCGGATCTCCGATTGAGTCGAATCGCGGTGACGCTGAGTATGGAAAATTCACCTCTCAAGGCGGGCCCAGATCTGTTCACGGTAAAAGTTTTTTGCCGCGGTGGTCGTTATAAAGACATTCTTTTAGAAAAATCGGCTCCGAATTTGTACGCCGCCCTTGCTGACGTCGTTGACCATATGCTGGAGCGGCTCAATAGGTTTGGCGACCGGACCCGTGTGAAGCGTAGAACTCAAGCCCGGCGGGCGAGCTCTTTTAAAATGGCCGATTAGTGGCGCATTTGGCAAATATCGATCTCGTCATTCTGTTTTTTTTCCTCGGGGCGCTGGCCTCTTGGTTGAAATCGGATCTTGAGGTTCCAGAGTCGGCAGTGAAGTTCTTGTCTATTTTTCTGCTGACCAGCCTCGGTCTAAAGGGCGGGCATGAAGTGCGCGTTGCGCAGGACTTGAATCAATTGGGGCCCATCCTTTTGGTCGGCCTTCTCTCGTGCCTTATAATCCCAAGCTACCTTTTTTATTGGCTACGCCGTCGCCTCGGCTCGGCCAATGCGGCGGCGCTGGCGGCAGCCTACGGGTCTGTCAGTGCTGTTACCTTTATTGCGGCAAAAGGATATTTAAATAATGTGGGAATCGAGTTTAGTGGATATATGGTCGCCGTAATGGCGCTTATGGAGATCCCAGCAATTGTGATCGCCATTCACTTATATCGCCAAGCTCGCGCATCAACGGCATCTGTTGAATCAGAGGTCCATCGTGGCTCAGTGTGGTCGGCCAAATCGGTTATTCTTTTAATCGGTGGTTTTGCTATCGGTTTTTTAATGAATGAACCGACGTGGGAATCTGTAAAGCCTGTTGTTAAAGATTGCTTCAAAGGTGCGCTCGCGTTTTTCTTACTGGATCTCGGAATCACGGCGCAGCGACAACTGTCGAACGCCTGGCGATACAAATGGAAAGCCATTTTGATTGGCGGCTTCCTTCCGCTTGTACACGGGACCGTATTCCTCTTTCTGGCTCGCAGTATGGGCATTGATCGAGGGGATCAGGTGTTGTTGGCGGTTTTGGCCGGAAGCGCATCTTATATCGCTGCGCCGGCCGCAGTCCGCGGCAGCATTGGGGAGGCCAACCCAAGCCTCTACGTGGCCCTGCCGTTGGCGCTGACGTTTCCGATTAATGTGTTGTTGGGGATCCCGCTGTACATTTGGCTATCGAGTTAAGCCTGAACTGGACTATTGCAATTTTACTAGCGGGCATCTAAACTATCTTCATCTATCCTATTATCTAAAGGCTAAAGGAGGACAGTATGGCCGAGATTGTAATCACATCGATTGTCCTCTCCGCATTCGCGCCCTAATCGAGAGGCGACAATCAAAAAATTAAACTTATTTGGGCGAGATCTCTGACTTTGGAGTTTTGGCTTGAACTTTCGAATTGTTTTTGCAAATCGCGAAAGATTTCGCGTAATGGACCAACATTTTAATATTTTTGACGCTTCCTTGGCCGGAAAAATCCGCCACCAAGCCGCCTTATGGCCGACCGTGGGCGACTATGTCAGCGGATTACCGCAGCCAGGCGGGTGGATTTTGATCCAATCTGTGAACAGCCGCTTCAGTGTAATTGAGCGCCGTGCCCCAGATGGGGGATCGCAGATCTTGGCCGCCAATGTGGATACGCTATTTATCGTCACATCGGCCAACCTTGATTTAAATCTCAACCGGCTCGAGAGATACGCCGCCATGGCGATCAGCGGAGGTGTTGCACCGGTTTTTGTGATTAACAAAATTGAGCTTGCCGCTGATCCTCATGCCGTCCTCGACCAGGTGGCGGGTCGTTTTCCAAATATCGACGTGCTTGGCACCAGTGTCGTGGAAGGTTGGAATGTGGAAAGCCTTGCCGAGTACGCTGTTCAGGGGCGGACCGTGGCCTTTGTTGGATCTTCGGGCGTGGGCAAGAGCTCACTCACCAATGCTCTGTTGGGGCGCATGCATATGGCGGTCTCTTCGATACGCGAAGATGACGATCGGGGTCGGCATACAACCTCGCACCGAGAGCTGCAAGTCACCCCCAACGGGGCGCTGGTGATTGATACTCCCGGCCTTCGCACAGTAGGTCTTGGCGAAGACGCCGATCTCGATTCGGTTTTTGGCGATATCGAGGCGCTTGCTCGCCAGTGCAAATTTACCGACTGTCGCCATTCCACCGAACCAGGTTGCGCGATTCTCGCGGCGCTAGAAAGCGGAGACCTGCATGCCGACCGGTGGGAAAATTATATCAAGCTCGGACGCGAACTCGCGTTCGAGAGACGCAAGGCCAGTAAAGCCCTGCAAGCGGAGGAGAAAAAGAAGTGGGCAAAAATCCATATGGCCAATCGAGAGCGAATGAAGGGGAGAAAATAAAGAATAAAAGGTCTGTTCTCAGCGAGTAATCTTAGGAAGAGCTTTTTTTGATCCCTTGCTTTTAGCCCTTGTCAGTTGTGTGATTTCAATGGATTGCGTAGGCACCCAGGCAGAATCCAGTGATGGGTGAAGGTGCGACTAGAATTTAGAATGAATCAGTTTTCTAAATGCGACCAAATGGAAGGTAAGTGCAACACCAACAAAAAGTGGCCCAATCAAAGCATATGGCAAGTACACTATTAGCAACAACGGATTCTCTAATGGCCATGCAAAGGGAAGCGGAGATGAGAGGATCACCACACGCAGGACATTTACTAGCAAGCAAAAGCCTAATATTTGAACGAGCCAAACTAATTTAACGTTCTTGTTTAAAAAAGGAATAGCAAATAGTGCTGATAATCCCGAAATAATATCCCAGTTTTGACCAGTCCAAGTCATGGTTTCAGGAATTGTTTTAGTCTCTGTCCAGTGATGCAAAATAAGCTCAAGAGGAAGCCTAAATGCCTGTATTCCAATCAAAAATTTAAATGAGAACGTATTACTGATCTGCATTCCTATTTTTGAAAATGCAATATAGATCGAACCAGCAAATACACTTAGAAATAAGATGGGTGCCGTCGGTATAAAACGCTCTTCGGGTAGTTTCAAATAAACAATAAGAGAAAAGACAGCGATGTATAATAGAAACCCAAAAATGATTTTTCTACTTACCTTGGCTTTTTGAAAAGTAAAGAGCACAAGCAACAACATCAGAAGTGAAAACAGCAAAAACAATATTATGCTAAGTCGATCTGGATGATTAAATGAGAGTGCCACAGAATTTATTTTGATTAAAGTTTTTGCCTGAGACAAGAAACAAAGTAGGTTGGGACCTTTCCAATCGACTTGATAAATTGGCGGAAAGGGTGGATTGCCTCAGGCTCCTGTCCTCGGCCCTTCGGGCTTGCGCTCAAAAATAGCATCCTGCTATTTTTGTCGAACCCAAGTGGGTTCACAACCAAACCCTATCCTCAAAAATAAAAAAGCCAACCACTTTGGGTCGGCTTTTTTCATTTTGGCGGATTCGGCGTAATTCCCGAAATCCACCCAAATTCAAAGTGGTTATAAAATCGTGTGCCAAAACTGTGTCAACGCCGAGTGACGTTGAGTAACGTCGCTCTGGGCTGACCGCTGAATCCAAGGCCATAAAAAATGCCCTGATCCCATCGGGACCAGAGCATCTGGTGGTCTCAGATTCTCATTTTCGCTTCTCTTATGAGGCGGCAATCGCCTTCGGTGCTGGCATCAGCCGGATCGACTCCGTAGCGCCCTGAATCTCAATCCCCGCGAGCCGCACATAGTGCTGCATGGTTTTGAGTTCCTTCCAGCCGCATATCTTCATCACCCGCGCCGGGTCCACACCCGATCTCAACATCTGCGTGGCAAAGCAGGCTCGGAGCGTATGGAACCGGACGCTCGGAAGACCGTTGATATAGCAGAAGGCCCGAAGGATCTTGGCTTGCAAGCCCTTCTCCCATTGCCAGAGCCTCGGGAAAACATGCTCGGCCTCTCCAGTTTCTTGCCGCTGCTCCATTAAGACAGCCTCAAGCTCCTGCGAGATCGGAACCTGCCGCCAGTATCCGGCCTTGGTGGATTTGATCGTGTTCAATCGGTTGTTATGCGATTTGTTCACGTTAATCAGCCGATTACTGAAATCAATATCCTGCCAGGTGAGGGCGAACAGCTCTCCCGACCTCATGCCAGTCAAAAGGGCCGCTGACCAAATTCTCCGCCACTCGTGCTTAGCTTCGTTTGCCTTCTCGATGAGTGTTTGGATTTCCTCTAGGGAGAGGATTTCGGGTTTCTTCTCCGAATCTCTCCCCAGAACCACATCGAAAGTCGGCGAGCGATGGATGCCTTTAAGCAGCCCACTTTGGATGCCGAAGTCGAAAACAGATTTTATGATCTGCTTCAGCTTCTTTCGGTGTCCAAAGCAAAGGCCCTTTGCTTTCATTTCCTCGAATACCTCATTCATGACATAAGCGTTGAGGTCGCTCGCGGGTTTTCCGCGAGATGAACCCAGCCACTTATTAATAGAACCGAGGTAGTCGTCTTGGTTAAGCTTGGATCGCTGGCCGGAAGCCACCCGCGTTTTAAGCGAGTGTTTGTGCCATTCATCAAGCAATTCACCCCATAAGATCCCGCGAGCTTCCACTTGCATCAGTTCGCGCTCACATTCTTTCTTGAGCCTTGCCTCTTCCTTCTCAGCCAAAAGCCGACTGGCGATACCGCCGGCCTGCTTGGTGATACGAAGGTTAGGGTTAAAGCTGGATCGGACGTAAACGCGCACTTTGAAAAATACTTTTCCGTCTTTCTGGTATTCCTGGATCATGCTGATCTCCTTTTATTGGAGCCGCTGGATTCCAGGAGCCGGTCGAGTTCGGCACGGTTGAACCGCAGGCTTCTTCCCAACTTGCAGTAGGGAATTTGCCGCCGGTACACCATCTGCCGAAGCGCTCCCAAAGACGGAAGCCTCAAATACGCAACCGCTTCGCGGGAGGTTAACCACTTTAAATTGTCAAAGAACTGTGTATCTTGTTCATTCTTAACCGATTCACCTTCAAGAGGCAATTTCGTCGTAATGTCTCCTTGGTTTAAGTTTTGGAACATTCCAAACCCTTCCCGGCCAGCCCCGCAAACGACCAGGGGTACAGCCCAAAATGAATTTAACCGTCTGGTGGCTCATAAAATGGCTCAGAGTGATAAAATCCTGGTATAATTGAGTTATACTCAGTATAATCAAAGCTAGAGGTGCTTTATGCGTACAACCAAAGTCATGGCCTTTTCGGTTCCACCTGAGTTTGAGGATGAAATTCAGAAGCACGCCAAGGCCGAACACCGGACTATCAGTGAATACTTGAGAGAGGCTGTGCGGCAGTACATGGATCAAAAAGAGTTTGAACGGACCCAAAAATCCGTCTCCAAACGTCTTAAGAAAAAGGGCCGCAAGCCCGCCGATGTTGAAGCCGTTCTTTCCTCTTTACGGAAACGCCGTTGACCCGCGCCGTAGTTGACACCAACGTAACCGTTTCGGGCCTCCTCTTTGGCGGACTGCCGCTCAAGGTGGTCAATGCCGCCGTTGCCCGCAAATTCACCTGGGTCACATCTCCGGCTCTGATAAGTGAGATTGAGCGGGTCATGCGTTCAAAAAAGTTTGATCTGAGCGAACGTGAAATCGACATTTTGACTCGGCCCATTTTTAACGTCGCCGAAGTCGTCGTTCCCGTCCATGCCATCGATGCGATTCCACGTTGTCCGGCTGACAACCGCGTTTTGGAGTGCGCGGTGGAAGGCCAATGTCAGCTCATCGTGAGCGGGGATCGTCGTGATCTTCTTTCCTTGGGTCACTTCCGACAAGTACAGATCATTACCGTCCGCCAGTTCCTCGAACGTATCCAAGCAGTCTAAGAAATTCCCGGCAACGATTACGACACCGCACCAACCAAGCCCACGCACCGCCACTGAACGCTGATCCGACTCCGAACTTCCCCCATACCCAATCCCCTCACTCAACAACACCCACACCCAACCCAATCAACATAATCATCATCTTCATTTTTCTCCCGTAGGGGGCCTCGTGTTCCTGACCACTCGCGCTCGTAGGGGGTGAGTGGTCAGGAACCTTTAGAGAGGCCCCCGGAGAGAGAAAAATCCGCGATTCACTTGGAATCGCGGTTAGTTCCGTTGGGTGTGGCGGCTCAGTCTCCACGCTCAAAAGTCAAAACTGCATTTTGATTCTGGTTTTGACCTTCAATCGTCATTGTGGAACGCCAGCGCGCTCTCCTTCCGCATGAAATATGGCCAGCGGAAGAAGTCGCAAAGCAATCCGGCAATGATATAAAACGCATACGGCTGGACGTGCAAACTCAAGAACGTCCGCGCTTGCAGCCACATTGAAGGCTCCTTGATTTTCCATTCCATGTCCCATCCTGACAAACCGTAAAGATGGTATTTCACCATCCCCAACGCGATCCATACCGCGATCAAGAACGTAAATGACAAAGCATGGGAGTAAATACTGATTTCTCGGTGAACCGACTTCCAACTTCTATCTTCCATCAAGACACCTCCGAAAGTTTTTGATGTACATCTCCAGCCTCGATGTTGTCCTGTATTCCACCTTGGCCGGGCGGCGGTACACCGCCGGCTGGAACATCTCCGCATGCGCCTTGGATATTTCTAGAAGCGACTGCCGAAACGGTTAGAAACGAAAAAATCCCGCTGTGCGCCCGGAGTTCTCCCTTCATGGAGTATCCAGCGAGCACGCTTTGAATCTTCCGAAAGACCGCCACGTCATGCGATAGATACAAAACCCGCTCCACCTCGCGGCTCAACCGATAGCCCATAATGATCTCGCGGTAGCGCCGATCAGACTTCGCGGTTAGCTCCAATTCCACCGCAACTCGGAGATGGGCGGCACCTTTCATTGCCGTATCAGGCGCAACAACCCCAGTCCGCATGGCTTCTTCAAGGTTGGCGGCGGCCAGCGCCAGCACCGCGTCCGGCATCTTGACGCTCGCGCCGCCCCCATCTTTTGACAAATGCTTGCCGTTGATGATCTCAGCTCCTGGTAGACGCTCAATGATCCCACGCACGACTTGGTTTAGTTCCAGGTCATGGATCAGGCTCTGGATATTCACCGGCACAGGCTTCGCGCGCCACCGCTCATCAAACTGACCGCATCGCTTCAAGACTTCAATGCCTCGCTTCGTGATCTGAATAACCACCCCCACGGGGCGCATATTTCTTTTGTAGATAAAATTTCCGACATTGATCCGTCGTAAAAGAGCCATTCGCTCAAGCTTTGCAAGCCGGTTACAAACCGTCGCCTTATGCCGTCCTTCAAAGGCATAAAGCCTGACTTCTTCAAAGCTCATCACCGTATTTCGGCAAAGCAGTACCAACAGGGATAAATCCCTACGAGTTAAACGCATTATTTTCCTTTCCTTTAGGAGACTCGCGGGAAAGTGATCTCCGTTGCAAGCGGACCTTCCGGCGTCCTGACCAAAATCACTCCTTCGCCCGGAGAGAGTGATTTTAGGTCGTTCGGGTGGATGATATATTCCTCAACCTCGCGGATCGAAAGCTCGCCGGATTTCTCCAAATTCCGGCTCCACATACCTTTGTCCTCAGCTCGCTCCGTCAGTTTCTCGGTCGTCCTTGTTCCGATATGGCTTGCGAAATAGTCCGCCGCCACGGGATCATTTAAGCCCAGCAGGATTTTGACATTGGTATTGGTATTCACAATATCGCCGAACTCCCTCGACACCGACCACAAATCCCCCATCGACTGGTGCGAGAGATGAATCGCGACACCCGCCGAGCGGGCTTTATTCAGGATTTGCACGAACTCAGGGTAAGCAAAGGATGAGAATTCATCCAAGAAAACCGAGGTAAAATCCTGGCTCCCGCGTTGCTGGCGCTCGCCTACGGCCCACGCGAGTTCCTGCAATAACATTTTCCCCAAGGCCCGTCCCGCTGCTTGGTATGAAAGCGTTGGCAATGAAATCAGAATCATGCGGTAGTTGGGTTTTTCGAGCAGCATTTCCGAGATCGACATGAACGCCTTATCTTCAATTCTGCCATTCACCAATTCCGACAACTCTCCATCGGCGAACGGGCCGATTTGAGTGATAAGACCCATCATATTTTGCTCTCGCTCTCTTTTGGATTGAAAGAGCAGCCGTTCAAATTCCCGCTTCAAAACTTCGTTCGTCGTGGATTTGGCTTTCTCTGATAGAAATTCATCATCAGTGAAGCACTGGCGAAGCGCACGGAATGTCACATCGCCATCCACCTCTTTCAAAAGCCGCACGATTTTCAAACAAACGTCGTACTGAAGGCCCCGATAGAATTCGTCCTCAAAATCAAAGCTCGAAAATATCCTATCCGTAATCTGCTGCGGGGTTCCTGACTTTAACGGGTTCGTGGTCGAAGGTGTTAGCACGTCGTCCATATTGAAATGCACAACCCTATCCCATTCCTCGCCGATTATCGCTCGAATATCCTTTGCCAGCGCCAACTCGCCCTTACCGTCGATCAGTATGATTTTTTTATCCTTCTTAAAGTCCTCGACGAGCCACGGGAGAATGACGGACTTGGTTTTACCCCGGCCCGTCGCGCCCACAATCTGAACATGCTCCAGCCTCAAGCGATCCGGGAGAAGTACCGGCACGCCATCAGCGCGGCCAACAAACACGCCGCCGGTCCAATCCGCCATCAGGCTCTTGATCTTGGATACCTTCTCGATCAGTCGTTCGTGAGTTTTGCGAATTTTCTTTAATCGAAAAACCAAGAAAACCAAAACCCCGACAATAGGAATCGCGTAAATGAACTCAAAATGCCTCATGTGAAAGTGCAGAAACCACGTCCAGATTTTCGGAGCCGCCGCGCACAGCACGATGGCAACGGCCATGAACGCCAATGCGCCGTCGTTTCCGGTGGTTTGTTTCACCTCGTCGTTTTTATTTTTATACATAAAACCTCTTGCGGCGTTTGCCGCCTGAGAATGTTTGAAATTCACTCAAAGCTTGAGAGAGAGCGGCGAAAGCCGCCGCCCTCTCCAAGTTACTTTCCGTGCTATTCCACATAGAGCGGACGAGGTGTCGCCTCCCAGCCGCCGAATTCCCAGGCGTAATCCTCGGGACAAAGATACGGAAAATCGTAGCTGTAGCCCGACGTCTTTCCTTTTCTGGCATTGATCCAGCCGATGATAAATCGAGCAGAAATCGCAACCGGGACACGCGGCGGCAGTTGTGTCATGACCTCGTCCACAAACTCGAACGTCCACTCCCTGGCGAATGAAACATTGCCTGAAAAATGAAAAAGGATATTGATGGCCGCATCCCTCGGGCCATCTCCGACATATCCCCATTCATACCACCAGGCGTTTTTTAGCCGGTAAGGTACGTTTCCAACATTTCCGCATTCACGCCGACGGCTTGGACGCAGAATCACATCGTCAAATTCGCCAGGCTGAAGAACGCGAAGGCGTTTCGCACACTCTTTTTCAGAAAGCGTGCGATAAAAATTCGTTTCCGGGATAGACCTATCCCGCTTAAAGATTTCTAAAATAGAAACCTCCTTATTGGTTGATTGTTTTTTTCCTTCTGTGACTCGCATAGATTTTCGCGCAAAGAATGAATGCGCTTGAGACTCAATTGATCCGACCGAGCAGATGGGAACCATCCACTCCAAAACGATAGGATTTGTGCCCGGTGATTGAGTTTCACCTCGGGCGAAGAGACTTTAGGTGTCCAAGTGTATAGACAACCTCTTATACTTTAGAGGATTCAAGGGGGTATTGACCTCGTTTGGAACCATTCAACATATCAAAACTACTGATTATTTTAAATCACGGGAAGTTCCAATAATCTTGCTCCGAATTTTGCATAAGGTTTTGGCGTATGAAGCGGCTCAACCCCTGCAAATTAAAAGGCCAATACCTCACCCAGGGGCGCTCTGGTCGCAGGAGCCGAGACGGCTTTTTGCAAAAGCTCGGCTGCTGCGAGTGCCGAAAGCCCTTCCTCTCTCAAGCAGGCGAGTTTCTGCGCTACAAGATGGAGTCCCAGGCGGGAGCCGTTGCTTTCACCACTGCCATGCCCAATGAGGACGCCCGTAAAGGTGAAACCCTTGTCACTCCATGTGAGGAGGTGTTCCGCGCTCTCAATTCCGTTGGCACCCGCCGTTTTAAGCGAGCCTTGAAGGAGAAGACGAAATTCACCGGCTGCGAGCCGCTGGAAAATTCTCTGGTGAAAGACGGTCTCGTTGTTCATCACCAGCGGGAGGACACGAATCCTTTCCTCGATGGGGGAGTCGATGATGTCGCCACCACGACGCTCTCGCTCACGGCGTTTTCGCGACTGAACCTTGGCGAAAAGCTCGCGAGCCTTCGGGACAGCTATCCCGATCAAAGCCTGCTCTTTGAGGAGGAAGCGCCCTCGGCAAGCATTCTCGCGCCAGAGTTGACACTGCAAAACCTAATGGCGGCGCGGCCTCGTGACCTTCAGGCTGTGACACTCATGAAACTCTATGAGGAAGGGGAATTTAACCACTACAGTGAGGAGATCAAGGCGACCGCCTATTTGCTTTTCAAGGGGCTCACACAAAAAGGCATGATCCAGTCGCTGTTTCCCCAATATCCGATTGAGAAATTTCAAGCTCTACGAAAACAGGTATTTGAAATCTATCGCGCCAAGCGCACAAAAGAGGAAATTGTATTTGAAAAATTCAATAAGTCCCTGACGACCAAGCAACGTAAGGCTCTCGAGTTGGTTTATATGGGCGAGGAGCGAATGCCCCTGGCACAGGCTACAAAACAACTTGGTATCTCCGTTGACACGCTCAAAAATCGCATCGAGGGCGGCATCAAGAAACTCAAGGCCGCGTTTCCTGAATACGCCTCCCTAAAACAGCCGGGCCAAGCACCGTCAAACTTTAAAACCGATCTCGCCTATGACGGATTTTACAGAAAATCCTCGGCGGCATTCGTTCGACCTATCAAGCGGCTGAATCTGAAAACCGACGCTTGGGAGATCATCGACATGGAAGAATTCTTGCGGTCACTAAAGCAGAGAAAAAATCGCGCCACTACCGAAGCCGAATGATTTTAATAAACCTCGCCACGACACCGGAACCGAGGAAGCCCGCGTGTTCCGACAAAGGTTTCAGACGAGATTGAAGGGATTTATTTGCAAGATTCCTGCATCCGTAAAGCATTCTCACAGTCATCAAAACCATCCATCTTGGCCCAGATGGTGTTCGGAACGACGATATTCTCGCAGGTGAGTGGGGCAAAGCTCAGCCAGATTCTTTCGCCACCGACGTGAGAGAGCTTTGGCATGTGAACGAGAGTGAGAGCCACCTGAGGATAAGAAGCACTGGAAATCATAAGCTCGCCCCCGACAGATTCAAGATTTGGGAGCCTAAGCTCTTTAAGAATGCCGCCCCCAAAACCCAGGGCTCCACTCACACTTTTCAAAAGTGGAAGTTCAATTGCTATGGGCTCAGAGACAAGTGGTGCGATCATAACGTCGCCATCCACGCATGAAACTGTCCGGCGGAACTTGTCCAAGTCTTCAAGTGTCCAAATTTCAGTTGCGGGGGCACAATCGGCGGCATGTGATGGCAGGCTGAGATACAGACTAAGAACAAGTGTTGATACAGCTAGCATTAAAATTTTCATGTTCACTGCTCCTCTTTAAGAGGTGACCTTTTCCCATGTCTCTTTTTGAAATTCAATGTGCATTAAAAAGGAATCTTTCGCGTCTTTAAAACGATTAGGATTGAGCCGATTTCGCACTTTATCGATTTTCGGGGGCGCTACCGGAAGCCAAGTCCCATTGTTCGGGACGCTTCAGAACCGGGGCTTTTGTTCGGCTGGCCATGAAGTCGAACGTTTGGAGAGCACACCCTAGGCCGTCCCCGAAACGACGAAGCCGACGCAATCACATCGGCTGGATCGTCATTTTCGAAGTGGTTTATTACATCACAACTCTATTTTGCAGGTAGAGTTTCCAATTACGGCGTGGCCATCACATTGCCATGTGATTTCGTTTGTTGACCATCCAAGACCATCTCGGTCGTGGATAGAATTAATTGAGAAGCGCAAAGTACAGTATGGAGTACCAAACCAATAACTTACTAGGAATCTGTTACCAGATCCTTGAGGCCTGGCCTCGCCTTCAAAAAAAGGGTTATTTGAACTACTAGAACTAAATTGTACCGATTCTTGGTTCGATGAAATCGCACGAGGATTCAGGCTTTCATTAAACTCAAAAGTTCCATTAACAGCACCTTCACATCTCAGCGTCTTCATCTCTAATGGACATTGAGGCGGACGACTATGCCCACATTCTGGGGGTGCACCACAGTCGCAAATTGCAGAATAGGCTTTTGCAGTACCCATAACGGAGGCTAAAATAATTGAAAAAATAAGTTTCTTCATAGAATCCCCTCTTGAATTGATCTTAACGAGCTGACTCCTATTTCACTTTTATTGAACACTCATTATTTTGAATAGGCCCACCTTCACATGAAGCCGTAATTATTGCTAACTTCGAAAATAGAAGGTTGCCGTCTGTATTGAAACTGCTGTTGGTATAATTTTGATATTTAATGCTGACTGAGCAATACGGATGAAAAGGAATTAGTTCAACTCTGACTCCTCCATCTCTAAACTCAAGTTCATTGACAAGAACTTGCTCGCTGAAATGTCCACTTCTAACTTCCTTGACTGATCCGTTCGAATCCACCGGAAATTCATAAGTAGGCTTGCTTCCAGAGTCGCAAAAAAATTGGATTGCAGCGCCCTCTTTTGCCAAAGTGGTCTGACTAAACATCGAGGCAAGTGTTAAAGTAAGCAATAGTTTTTTCATTTGGTTCTCCTTTTCAAGATTGTTTTTTTCTTATTTAAATTTTTTAAGTGCAATCCCTAAATTCATTAAACTCAACAGGTTCTGGTAGCAGGCCACTGAGCGTGCAGCTATAGCCGATGTCCGTATGCGTAACGTCCATACAAAATAAGTTCAGCTGAGTGGGCATGTCCTTATGGGTCGACCCGTCAGCTACTTTCTCTAAAGTAGACGAGAACGGGCTCGGCTTTGCATGGTAGATAGCTCTATATGTATTTCGGATGTGTCCATACATGGAAATGGTGTAGTAACCGTTGCCTTCACTATTAAATTCTACGGTCGGTTTTCCTGGGCCGGTGTTTTTAATACAGGTGCCTTCTGCAAAGGTCGGAGAGCCCATTATGGAAACTCCAATTGCTAACAATGTCTTCTTAAACATACTCTTCTCCTATTCAATTCTACTGCCATTGGTTCAGATGGTCGGGCTTTATGCGTGATACTGTCGTCAACCCAGCTAATGAATAAGCTACGTATACTTGTAAAAAAAGAAATAATATCGCAATATACGTTACGTTTATGGAAATATATGAATTGCAATATTTTTTAGCCGCGGCAGAATTTGAGAGCATACATAAGGCCTCTGCAAGACTTCGGGTGTCGTCTCCTGCGATAAGCCGAGCCGTTGCTCGTCTCGAAGAAGAACTTGGCGTTTCACTTTTTGAAAGAATCGGCAGAAATATTGTGCTTTCGCATCACGGCAAACGGTTTCAACGTGAGGCTGGTCGGATCGTTAATAGCGTCATTGAGGTAAAGTCAAAATTTAAGCCTGCGGGTTTTACTTATTCGATTTCCATAGCCGGGACCGAATTTGGATTGTCGGCTTTGTTAAGCAGGACCATCGAGAAATTAAGAACCTCTAGGATTTCATTCTCACTTGAAGTCAAGATTGGCTCGTCCTCAAGAGAGGTAGAGCGAATCGTAGCGGATGGCGAGGCGCATTTGGGAATCATTGGGAGAGTTCCTTCTGAGCAGTTTCGATCCAAGAAAATCGGACACTTGAGATCGCGAGTCTTTGTGGGAGAAGGTCATCCTCTCTTTTCAGCAACCAAGTCTCACAAGGAGCTACCGGTCGAAGCCATTTTACAACATGAATTTGCGGGGTTCCTGGAACCATTTGTTTTTGAGATGGAGCCCTCAAGCATTTCTGCCGACGGGTGGAGAGATGACAAGTTTCCACGCAAAATTGGCCTTCGGGCAGAGAGCATAGAGTCCGCACTACGCGCAGTGGAGGCAGGGCTCTATATTTCCTATTTGCCAGAGGCGATCGCCGAGAATAGAAAGTTTGTTCCGCTTAAGATCACCGGCTGTCCCTATAAATGCGAAACGGATATTTTTCTCTTAACGCGCAAGAAAACAGAGCTTAGATGGGTGAATGCCCTATTTTAAAAGCCAATCTCCCTGAAGCCCAGCCAGGCTACTTTTGAGCTGGCTTCGGGTTTGCGGCGACAAGTCCCATCCGTTACGGCCAGCGGGACCCTTTTGAAGCGCCCGCTATCGATGCAGGACAGGAACATCGATCGGCTGGGCAGACCTGAGGCCGGAAAGACCTGAAAGCGCCCCTTGCTGACCATTTTGAGCCCATTGGACCAGAAGCCAAGTATCTAAAGGTATTCTTTGGCTTCACAGGGATTTGGTTTTGGACCTTGGATTGCATTTGTGAGGGCGGATCGCCTGAGGTGTTTCAGTTGATTCGGAGTTACACATCAAACCTGTTAATTTGCATATTTTTTCTATCCGTCCAGGCTTTTGCCAATGACGAAGATCGAGCCAGACAGTCTCGGGAACAAGAACAGGCGAGAATGGACATGCTCGGAAGAACTATTGAGCGCGCGGAAGGGCGGTTCCTTCAAGCCTACGGCATTCTTCCTTGGCTCTCACCAAAGCCGGATTTTGAGCGGTCGTCCGATAACGGACTCTCAATTTTAAGTTTTCTTAAGTTGATTGCAGACCTTACAAGACGCGGTAGATTCAATGATGCCATTCAACACCTCACTCTCGTACGTGGCTTTCCAACGTCAAATATTTGGTGTTTGCCAATTGAGTTCAGGGAGACAATTGAAGTTGATCCATCGAGCTTAAAGCCAGACGATCTAATCCGGAGTATATTTAAATCAGGCGAGAAGGAAGCGGACGCTCATGCAAATGGTGTGTCTCGTTACGCAATTTGGCCCGAGTTTTCGATTAAAATTCGACATGGCCATTTCCTTAAACTAAGCGGCACTTCCGAAGGCGAGTGGGCCGATCTCAAGCTAGCCTACATCTTGATGGTGGCAGAAGAACTCGCTCATTCAGTTCAATCCCAGAAAGGCGGATTTGAAGCACTGAGTAACTTTATGAAAGCGCAAGGAAAACGGCAGATTCTGCCCATTATGCAGTGGAAGCTAACTGATTATGAAGAAAATTATATCAACTCCCGTGCTTGGCCCGAAGAAGATGTTTATGCATTCCTAATCGAAACCTTTGGCCCTGAACTTGTGCCTCGATACTTTGCCGCTCACTATCCTACGTTTAGAAAAAATGTATTTGAGCATTTTTACTCCCCAAAAAAATCTTCCGTTGCCAGCTGTGAGACAATACTAGGCGGTGAACAATGATCCTTGATTCCTTAGCGCGAGGCCGATGAGATTGCATTGGCCTCATTGTTTTCAAGCCCGTTTGAAAACGGTCGCCTGAGTTCAGACTTCCTTAACATCCGAACAAAAACGACCTTTCTGAAGCGAGCGAATAGTGAGATTAGGCTTCCTGACGCGTCCGGCGTCGGGTAAGCCAAAAGTCAGTCCCAATATACGAATTCTGAAGTCACAAAAGATTCCTCAACTGACCGCTCAATGGAACGCCTACGCTTGACGAGTGAAAACGAAAAATTGTCACCCGATATTTAGGAACGCATGGCTTGCTACAGGAATGGCATGTGCTTTGAACAGCTCCTAGTTTAGTGCTGCGGAGGTCTCATGAGATTTAAATTGGTGCCCTTGGTCTGTTTGATGAATTTAGCCCTCTCGTCAGTCACATTTGCTCAAAGCGATTCCAATTGCAGCCCCAAAGCCGATCCATGTTTCTATGCTCAGCTCGAGATTCTACGTAAAGGTAAGTGGTGCATAGAAGAATCAAAGGGGGCTTTCACCTACTCTTGCATGACTCTAGGGGATAGCGCCTCCATAACCTGTAAAGACGGATACAAGGAAATAACGCCGTCGGAGCAGGCTGACCTCGAGCAGATTTTGAGAAAGAATGAGATCGACAGAATCAACCAACAAAAAGCAGAGTGCATGAAGAAGGAAGAGAATCTGCAAAATGAAGCCTCTGCGGCTGTGAGCTAAACGCTTCACTGATGGGCGCTCGCCCGCCGCTTTCGCATTGGCGACGTGATCTCTTCGGAATGGGCGAGCGAGAAGCCGGGAGCTGTCGACCACGGTCACCGTGAACCAGATATCCCGAACCGCTACCGCAGCGACCAGAAGCCCGCGCAAAATAAAAAAGCCGCAGAACTCCCTATGGAATCTTGCGGCCTTCGTGTTTCCGGCGACGAGTGGACGTGTGCCGCCCGTGTGCCTGGAATGTGCCAACCTCCCGCGACGGTGCGTTCTCTTGAGTAACTTCCGGTTTTGAGGGATCGAACCCGCTCCTGTGATCTCAGTAGCTTAGGTTATTTGTGTTTCTCGTCTCTTACTGATTTTCGGTTTTGACCTTGATTTTTCTCACTTCGAAAACTGGCGGAGAGAGTGAGATTCGAACTCACGACACCCTTGCGAGTGTGACAGCGTTCCAGGCTGTTGGATTAAACCACTCTCCCATCTCTCCGCGATGCGATGCTTTTCCGTGGAACGGCCACATTATTATGGCATGCCCGGTGCTGAGTAAAGTGTAAAAGCCCAAAAAGGTGAAGGCCGCCTGTTGCGGGCGGCCCTCGTTGGGACTGGGACAATGGTGGTCTGGCATGGTTTGGTCTGTTGGTACGGTACGGAAAAACTATTTCGCTGCGAACGGCGCTTCGAATAAAAGTGTCGCGCCCTCCATAATGCGAACGACCATACCGGCGGTCAAAGCTGTCGGAAGGCCGGCAGGCCATTCACCTTTGCGAAAATCCAATGCGGCTTCGGTTCCTTCGCCATCTTCTTCGACGGTGGCAGAGCCGATTTTCAAATTCTCGATGTAAACATCAACTACGGTTCCAATTTCGATGTTCTCAACCCGAACTTTAAGTTCAGGCACATCTTTTTTGATGCGGTAGTCGGCGTGAAATTCGGGCGCCAAATCGGCATCGGCCAATGCGGGATCGCTTTCATCTTCAAACTTGGCGCGCAGACGAGAGTCTCGAGCCGAAGACGATGCCGAGTTGGAAGCCTGGCTCTCTGATCGCGCGGTCCCCTCTTTGCCTTTGCCCGAGGCGGCCGAACTGATTTCGCCGTAGCCAATGATAAGTGTGAGTGCCATTAACGGAACGAGTGCTTTGCGTGACATATTCCCCCCAAGGAATTTGCTGTTTAATCTTGCGGCGCTTGCTCTCAGCTCACGTTCAATTGCGTCGATAATTAATAGTAACGCTATGCGTAATTAAGGTAAATAGGGGGGTCAAATTTTGTGAAGATTAATGGCTTTATGAACACATAAAAGTGTTTAGTTTCATATAGATACCAAGATATATATTTGTGTTCTCGTTTTGATATTGAGAATTCTGTGAAGACTTTTACGCCCGTTTCTTCTTAAAAAACGCCGATAAAACCGCCCCGCATTCCTGCCCCAAAACGCCGCCCTCAACTAGGGGGCGATGATTTAAGCGCGCATCAGCGAGAACTTGATAAAGCGACTCCACAGCTCCGCCCTTGGGATCAACGGCGCCGTAAACCACGCGGTCCACCCGAGCTTGGACGAGGGCGCCTGCGCACATCACGCAGGGCTCGAGTGTTACGTAGAGGGTACAGCCGCTCAAGCGCCAGCGTTTGAGTTTGTCGGTTGCGCGCTCTAGAGCCAGCAGCTCGGCGTGGGCGAGGGCCGACGGGCGACCCTCTCGCTCGTTATAAGCCTCCGCAATGACTTGATTATCGTGAACGACCACGGCACCCACCGGAACTTCGCCTGTCTCTGCCGCTTGGGCAGCGAGTTTCAGGGCGTGGCGCATAAAGTTAAAATCGTTGTCCGAGGGCATGGGCTTTGTTACACCTGGAGGACTTCTCAAGTCTACAAGCCCGTGTAAAGGAAGGTGATTTTAAGTGGCATTGATCCGTATCCGTGACAACGAAGCGTTTGAACAGGCATTTCGCCGATTCAAAAAAGCATGTGAAAAGTCCGGATTGCTCTCGGAAATTAAAAAACGTGAGCATTTTGAAAAGCCCAGCGTGCGCCGGAAGAAAAAGTCCATGGCCGCCCGCAAGCGTCTGCTGAAAAAAGCACGCCGGCCCTCGTACTAAAATCATTTACCAGGAGATTCTCTTTCGGGAGAGTCTCCGTCCTTTTCCTCAGGATGTGAAATATGGGTTTAAGAGAAAAAATTCTCGACGACATCAAAGAAGCCATGAAGAGCAAACAAGCGGAACGTTTAAGCGCGATCCGCATGCTTCAGTCGGCAATTAAGTATCGCGAAATTGAATTGCGTCCGAATGCAATCACCGATCAAGAGGTGATGGGCGTAATTCGAAAACTCACAAAACAACGCAAAGATTCCATCGCCGAATACGAAAAGGCCGCACGTCAGGATCTGGCCGATAAAGAGAAATTTGAATTGGGAGTTCTCGAAGAGTACCTCCCCGCGCAAATGTCGGCCGATGCCGTTGCGAAAATCGTGGAAGAAGTGATCCAAGCGCAAGGCGCAACCACGATGAAGCAAATGGGTGGCGTCGTAAAAGAAGTGATGGCCAAAACCGGCGGTCAAGCCGACGGCAAGATGATTTCTGATTTAGTAAAGAGCAAATTGACGTAACAGTATCCGGGATACAGTTAACCGTATCCAGGATACCGGGGGAAAAGGCCTTGCGCTTTCCACAAGACTTTATAGAGAGGGTCCGTGAGTCGTCGAATATCGTCGACATCATTGGCCAATATGTGGAGCTACGTAGAACGGGCGGCAACCATCAGGGCCTTTGTCCGTTTCACAATGAAAAATCCCCGAGCTTTTCAGTCAGCGAAGAAAAACAGGTGTATCACTGCTTCGGCTGCAAAGAGTCCGGCAACGTATTTGGATTTGTACAAAAGTATCAGGGCATGACCTTTCCCGAAACGATCGAATATCTCGCCAAGCGCGCGGGGCTTGCGATTCCAAAACCCGAAGGTGATGACCGGCCAACAGTCCGCGACATTAAAGAGCCGTTGCACAGGGTGAACGCGTTGGCGGCGCAGTTCTTTCACGAACGCCTTAAAAGTTTGCCGGCCGGCCATGAAATCCGGCAGTACCTGGCAAAGAGAAAATTGAGCGATGAGATCGTCGATTCCTATAAGCTGGGCTACGCGCCCGAGGCTTGGTCCGAACTCGCGGAGTATTTTGCCAATAAAAAAGTTCCCACCCAATATGCCGAACAACTCGGTCTTATCAAACGGCGTACGGGCGGGAAGTCGGGGCACTACGATTTATTTCGACACCGTTTAATGTTCCCGATTTTCTCGCCGTCGCGCGAGTGTCTCGGATTTGGTGGCCGGGTCGTAAATCCAGAAGAGAAACCCAAATATTTAAATTCTCCCGAATCGCCGCTCTTTCACAAGGGCCGCGTTTTTTATGGACTTGAGACCTCAGTCAAATACATCCGCACGGCCGATGAGTTGATCGTCGTCGAAGGCTACATGGATTGGCTCGCGCTCGCCAAAGCGGGCATCATGAACATCGCCGCCACCCTCGGAACCGCGCTCACAACCGATCACGCGCGAATGATCAAACGGTATACCAACAAAGTGCTTTTGCTGTTTGACGGTGATGAAGCCGGCAAAATGGCCGCCCGGCGCAGTTTGCCGATTTTGCTTGAACAGGGCTTGCTCGCTCGCGGTTTGTTTTTGCCCGAAGCACTCGATCCCGACGAGTTTATTACGGAGCACGGTGTGGAGAGAATAAAAGCTCTTATCGCCGGCGCCCCGGATTTGTTTGATTTGATAAGTAACGAAATCTGGCATGAGTCGAAGGGTTCGCCGAGCGGGAAGGTTCGCTTTTTAGATGAAGTCGCGCCGATTCTCGAGAAAATCTTAGATCCCCGGCTGCGCGCGCTTTACATCGATAACCTGGCCCGGATGATTGAGGTGAAGCCGCAGCTCATTGAACAAAGCGTCAAAGGCGGCTCAAGACCCGTAGTATCGCCTGTGAGCAAGGCCCCGACAGGCTCAGAGGGCGATAAAATCGATCTCAGTAGCTTAAAGCGCACCGAGCAGGAACTTTTAAACGTTATCCTTCTCAAAGAGGTCTACCTTAAAGAGGCCCTTGAGTCGGGTGTATTTGATCAGATCAGCCATCCCGGGGGTCACGCGGTTTTCGCTAGGATCGCTGAAGTGTATAGACTAATGCCTAATAAATTTGATACTTTGAGCGCTTTGTTAGCAGGAGAAGTAAAGCCACCTGAAATGGTGACTCGGCATTTGTCGGCTCCGTATCGCGGACTCGGTGAAGATGCTGCGGCCAAACTCTTGCAGGATTGTATCAAGCGCGTGAAAGAGAATTTTTTAAAGTCGAAATCGAAGGAATTGGTTTCAAATCTGCGGGGCTCAAACCCAGCGGATTCATCAGACAAGCTGGAACAAATAATGAATATCCAACGGAACCGCCGGTCACTTAACCGCGATTCCTAAAACTGTCCAACACGCTAGGAGCGTTTTCTCATGTCGAAAAACACGACGGACAAAGACTCTGAAACTCCCGTAAAGGAGCTCACTCTTGAACAGCAAGGAGAGCTAATTAAGGAGGAGATTCAGAGGTTTGTGAAGTTGGCCAAGGAGCGTGGAGCGCTCGCGGTCGAAGAGATCAATGAACTCTTGCCGCCCGAAATTATTGCTCAATCCGTGCTCGATCACTTCATGCAGGCGCTTGAAGTTAACGGTGTAGTAATTACAGAACCGCCAGAAAATAAGAAAGAGGACGAAGAGGATCAATTTTTCCTCGGAGATCCGGATAAAGAAGCCACAGAAGAGGAAGAAGAAGAAAAAGAATCCGAGGGCGACGCCAAGTCCAACGATCCCGTGCGCCTTTACCTACGTAAGATGGGTAGCGTGTCTCTTCTCACTCGTGAAGGCGAAGTCGAAATTGCCCGCCGGATCGAATACGGCGAGCGTGAGATCGTCCGCGCCATCACCATGTCTCCCATTGGCACCAATGAAATCATTCAGCTCGGCAAGCGCCTCGATGAGGGCCGCATTAAGATCAAAGCGATTTTTCGCGGTTTAGAAGACGAAGACACTCAATATGACGAGCAAGAGTATATTCAGAAGATTCATGAGCTGATTGGCCACGTAAAAAAATATCAAAAGAAGGCAGCCATCGCCTTTAAGACTCTAAAGGAGTCTCCGCACAAATCTCCGCCAGCGCTTGAGGCCTCGAAAGAACTCGAGAAGCTGAACACGGAGCTGATGGAGAATTTCGAAAGCATCAACTTCAATCGTAAAACGATCAATCGCATCGTTATTAAGTTTAAAAACTTGGTGGGTCGCTCGGCCGAATTGCGCAAACGCGTGAAGACGGGTGTGGAAAAAACCTTCCACAAAGACATTCACCATATGGCTCAGCGCTTTAAGCTTATGGAAACTTCCGATCAGGAAGTGGCCAAGATGACTAAAGAAACGGGCGGACTCTCGTTCAATCACTTCCGCACCTTTTATCTCTTGGCGGCCGACGCGCAAGAGCGTCTTGATCGCATTGGCCAAGAGACTGAAATGACTTTTGAGTGGACCCGCGACACCTACACCGCGATTTGGAAAGGTGAGCGTGAGGCCGACAAAGCAAAATCCGAACTGGTGGAAGCAAACTTGCGCTTGGTGGTCTCGATCGCCAAGAAGTACACCAACCGTGGCTTGCAGTTCTTGGATCTGATCCAAGAAGGCAATATCGGCTTGATGAAGGCTGTGGATAAGTTCGAATATCGCCGTGGTTATAAGTTTTCAACTTACGCCACTTGGTGGATTCGTCAGGCCATCACCCGCGCTATAGCGGATCAGGCCCGCACGATCCGTATTCCGGTGCACATGATCGAAACGATCAACAAGCTGGTGCGCACGTCGCGCTATCTTGTTCAGGAGCTCGGCCGCGAGCCCACACCTGAAGAGATCGCCGTGAAGATGGATATGCCTGTGGATAAAGTCCGTAAGGTCTTGAAGATCGCCAAAGAGCCGATTTCTCTCGAAACTCCTGTGGGAGAAGAGGAAGATTCGCACTTGGGTGACTTTATCGAGGATAAAAAGGTGATTAATCCGGCTGAGGCCATTGTGAACCTGAACTTGGCGGAGCAAACTCGCCGCGTTCTCGCGACCCTGACCGCACGTGAAGAGAAAGTTCTCCGCATGCGCTTTGGTATCGGGGAAGAAAGCGACCACACTTTGGAAGAAGTGGGGCAGGATTTCAACGTGACCCGAGAACGGATTCGGCAGATCGAAGCCAAAGCGCTTCGCAAACTCCGTCACCCGAGCCGTAGCAATAAGTTAAAAGCCTTTATCGAGTAAAATGGTCCCGTTGTGGGTACAACGGGGCAAATTTCTCACTGTAAAATCCGCCCTCCACCTAGAAAGGTTAACAGACCTCAATGTGGAGACTTGTCTCCCCGTGTCGGTGGCTTTAAGAACTCCTGGAGATTAATAACGAAATGGTTCCAGGAGGACTAAATGAAAAACGTTCTATTTGCACTGCTGCTTGGATATTCCAGTGGCGCGCTGGCTATCCCCGGCGTTGGGCTTGTTCCCACTGAAAATGCGCCCACTGAAGAAGGCGTAACGATTCGAGTCGACGAACAGACTGGCGCGGCTGAGATTGCCGATGGCGATAAATGGATTCCGTTGAATGCGGTTCCCGTTGCCGAAGCTGAAGCCACTATCGAAAAGGCTCAATATTATGGATATTCAAATCCCTGCGGACAGGTTTACGCTGACCCCTGTGCTCAGGTTGCGCCGTGTATGAACTGCGTTCCGCCGCCAGCAGTGGTGGATCCCTGCGCGACTGTAACCTGTGGGCAGGCTTATCCCTATTACGTCGTTCCGAATCGCCCTTATGTGTACACGGCTCCCCCGGTGGTTCGCCCCTACGTTGACCCGTATCCGCCCACTTACTATCAGCCGCAATATCAGCCCCAGTATCGTCCATACTATGTGGCTCCACGCGCCCGGAACTATTATCGTGGCCGCACGTATTACAACTATGCCTATCCGCAGAGATATCCGCGGGTCATTCGCCGCCGCTACTAGTTTTCGCATCTAAAGTGATTCGCGTTATGACCTTGGTCTAGTTGCTCTGGACCAAGGTCACGCTTCATACTCTTCCCAGACCAAGATCAAAATTTAAGAGGGGGAGATATGAAAGCACTTATCCTGTTCGCGGCCATTTTGTTTTCGAGCCAGGCGATCGCCGCCGATGCCGCTAGCAAATTCCTAGATGAAACACTCAAGTCCGCGCAAAATATTCTGGCCGAGAAAGACGACACCGCCCGATTGAACGGCATGTGCGCTTTGCTTAAAGAAACAATCGGTTCAAATTATATTTCTAGCGTTTGGCTCGACACCTACGCGACTTTGCAGCGTGAAGCTGAAGCCGTCGCTCAATTTCCGAATCTCGTGCCCGCAATCATGATGACAAAAGCGATTCCAATTCTTGGCGGCGGCGGTGAAGGTTCATTGACAGTCGATCCTGTCGCGAAATTGCGCGCGCCAAATGTGTATGAAGTCGGCGTGACCGTAACGGCCAACGGAAAAGACTATCGTGCCGCTGCGGTCGTTGAAGAAATCTCTGCGGGATTATTTAAAATTAATGACGCCGAATACATGGGGTTAAGTGCCGTAAATTATCAGGGTCGCGACTTTCAACAGTTTATGAAACGAGAATTTGACAAAGATCCGGCCGGCTCGATGCCGGTGACCGCATTGATTCAGCACATCACATCGCAATCTGATTATATAAACTGTCCTTAATTGGTTACACTGCGAAAAGCCGCGCCGACAAATAGCGCGGCTTTTTTTTCGCGGGTGCCATGAATCTAATTGAACTTTCTTTAAAACGAACTGTCTTCGCATGGATTTTAATGGCGGCGCTGATCGTCTTTGGCGGTTTAGCCATGACCAAACTCGGCGTATCGCAGCTTCCCGACGTGGATTTTCCGATTGTCGATGTGTCGGTGAATTTTGAGGGTGCGGGTCCCGAAATTGTTGAAGCCGAAATTATTGATCGCTTAGAAACCCAGTTGTTGAACATCGAAGGCATAAAAGAAATGCGATCGTCGGTTCGGCAGGGCTCGGGCACCGTTCGGCTTGAGTTTGATATTAATAGAAATGTGGACGTCGCGCTGCAAGAGGTGCAAACGGCGATCTCACAAATTCGTTTTCCAACCGGCGTTGATCCGGCGGTCGTGCGCAAAACCAATCCCGAAGAACAGCCGATTATGTTTATTTCGGTGACGGCCGACGTGCCCATGCGGGATTTGATCGTCTTCACCGATCAGTACCTGCTTGATCAATTTCGCTTTTTGCCGAAGATCGGTGAGGTCAGTATCGCCGGGTTTAGCGATCGCAACCTTCGGGTGTGGCCGCATTTAGATAAACTGCGCCGACTCGAGCTGACTATTTTAGATGTGATTGATGCGATCACAACCCAACACGTTGAGGCTGCGGCCGGTCAGTTTGTCGAAGGTAAAAAAGAGCTCCGCGCGCGCTGGCTAGGTGAGGCCTACAGTGTTGAAGAAATAAAAAAACTTCGGCTGTTGCGGCGGGGCGGGCAGACCATTCAGGACGTGCGGTTAACAATCGGTGATGTGGCCGATGTGGAAGATGGATTGTCGGACATCCGGAGAATGGCGCGGGTTGAGGGCAAGCCAGCTCTATCGGTCTCAATTCGCAAGCAGCGCGGCGCCAACGAGGTTGAACTCGCCGACTTGGTCACCGCGCACATGGATAAGATTCGCCCAAATCTCCCAAAGGGATATGATCTTAAATCGCGAGTGAACTTTACCGCTCCCACCAAGGCGGTCGTAAACACGACCATGGAAAAACTGTTGGTCGCCGCCATTGTGACCATTCTTGTCTGCTTTTTATTTTTGGGCAGTTGGCAGGCGGCCCTGAACGTTTTGTTCAGTATCCCCACCTCGATTGTCGGCACATTTTTGTTTTTATACTTTTTTGGTTTCACTTTAAATCTGTTCACGTTGCTGGCTTTAACTCTCGCGATATCGATCGTGGTCGATGATGCAATCATGTTGCTCGAGAATATCGTGCGGCACTATCGCATGGGCAAAACGCCCTATCAGGCCGCTTATGACGGCGCGATTGAAATTTTGCCCGCCGCCACGGCCGCGACCATCGCGGTGGTCGCCGTGTTCGCGCCGGTGATCTTTATGGATGGAATCACGGGCAAGTTTTTCTTCCAATTCGGCATTGCCATGTCGGTGGCGGTTTTACTTTCTCTTCTTGAGGCGGTCACAATTACGCCCATGCGGGCGGCTGCGTTTATGACGTCTGCGCCCAAAGTTTCAAAATTCGAAATGAAACTGGATCATTGGTTTGAGTTGCTCGCGGCCCTGTACAGAAAGTCTCTTCAATTCACGCTCAAGCACTATCTTTTGGTGGTGGGGGGATCGGCGATCTTGTTTGCCGCCTCGGTCCCGATGGTGAATATGGTTCGGCATGAGTTTTTGCCGATGCAAGATCAGAATTTTATTCTCCTCTCGGGGCAGCTCGCGCCAGGGACTTCGTTAGAATCCACCGCCAAGGCGGCTCTCGAAGTTGAGGACGTGTTAAAGTCGGTGCCCGAAGTGCAAGGCTATATGGTTAATATCGGCGGTGGAGGCGGGGCCTCGAACGTAAATCAAATTTTTATACCGATCACATTGACGGATCGCACAACCAGAAAAGTCACGCACGTTGAAGTTATGGACAAGATTCGAAAGGGTCTAAAAGACATCAAAGGATTTCGCGCCAGTTTGCGCGACATCTCCGCTCGGAATTTGACCACCGGGCGCCAGTTCCCGCTGTCGTTTAACTTGATGGGACCGGATCTCAAAGTGCTCAACGAAAAGGGCCAAGAGATTATGAAGAGGCTCACTGACGAGGGCTTGGCCCAGGATATGGACACTGATTTTCGCCTCGGTGTGCCTGAGTTGCAAATTGAGCCTCTTCGTAGTCAGCTGGCGGCGAAGGGCGTAAGCATCGAGTCGGTGGCGCGGACTCTGAATGCGGCTGTTGCGGGAATTCGCGTGAGCCGCTATACCGCTGGCGGCCGCCGCTACGATATCCGTGTCAAAGTGCCAGAAAGCGAAATTTTAAATCGTGAAGATATTAGGCGGATCAACGTTCGCAATCAGTTTGGAAATATCATCCCGCTCGCCGACCTGGTGAAGATCGAAGAGGTGGGGACGGTACAGGCCATCACGCGAATCAACCGCCAGCGCGCAATTGGCGTTTTTGGTCAGCTGACTAAGGGACAATCGCAAGCTAAAGTTGTTGATCGAGCTGAGAAAATCTCTAGAGAAGTATTGCCTGAAGGTTATTCGTTCTCTCTCGACGGCTCAGCCGCGGGGTTGATTGAGAGCCTCAAGTCGGTAGCCATTGCCATGTTAATGGGAGCTTTAGTGGCCTACATGGTGCTGGCCATTCAGTTTAACTCATTTTGGCAGCCGATTGCTGTATTGGTTGCACTGCCGTTTGCCTTTTCGGGTGCGATTTTGGCGTTGTGGATGTTTGGTGTGTCACTAAACCTTTTTAGCGCGATTGGGATTATCGTCCTTATGGGGATTGCTAAGAAGAATTCTATTTTGCTCGTGGAATTTACCAATCAAATGCGCAAGCTGAAAAAGCTCGACATCACAAACGCACTTCTCGAGGGTTGCCCCGTGCGCCTGCGACCCATTCTTATGACTTCGACGGCGACGGTGGCCGCGGCGATGCCCCTGGTTTTTGGCAATACAATGGGTCAAGAGACGCGAACGCCGATGGGATTAACGATTATCGGCGGTACAATTATATCAACACTTTTCACACTTTTTGTGGTGCCGGCGATTTATAAGTTTTTATCGATTTTCGAGTCTAAGCCGCGCGCTTAGCGGTCGGTGCTATTGGTGGCGCACCAAGCTGATCGGCATTTTTCCACGCGAATGACGTAGCTAACACGAGGCACACAGCCAGCGGGTCGAAGACGATTACGAACAGAATAATGAGGTATGTTGCGACTTTGTCGGTATTGGCTCCGACCAGCTCAGCCACGTAAATGACCGGACCGATTTCAGTTTGAAATGAATTTCGTTTCAAAGTTTCACGCTGCATCTTCATCTGATTTTCAGTCGACTGTTTAACCAACTGTTGAATCAGGGGCTCGAACTCTTTTTGCAGTTCAAGGCGCTTGGTCACGCGATTGGCGGGAATGTTGTCGAGCTCTTTTTGAATTCGTTCTTGCTCGCCTTGGATTTTTTTGGCCTCGGATTGCAGGTAATCGATGCGGATGTTTGTCTCTTTGAGCTCTTTCGACGTGTTTTGAAAGGCCCACGAAAGGTAGCCGAAAATTCCCATACTGGTGATGCACATCAAAACCACGACAGCAAAACTCAAGTACGCCTTCATGATGATGTTTAAGTTTTTCCAGTTGGAATGGAGAAAGCTCGCCGACACCATTTTGGCGAGTTCGAGAGCTCCGGCCATAATGCCAACGGCAATGGCCGCGCCGGAAAAAAGTTTTGTAAGGCCCATAATGGAGAATGTCGCGCCCACCACAGAAATAATCAGGGCAGACAGGCCTAAAACGATTACAAAGGCTTTGTTCATACGAGTTTTATCGGAACAAAGCCCAGCATTCTGCATGGTCTTTAGGCCTGAAAGTGCGCGTTATTTACGCTCGATTTTAATCGATTTAATACTCACGTCAGTGACAGGACGGTCGCCCGCCGCCGTCTTGGTTTTGCCGATCTTTTCGACTACGTCCATTCCCTCGACAACTTCGCCAAAAATCGAATGCTTATTATCAAGATGAGTCGGGGCGCCTAGAGTAATAAAGAACTGACTGCCATTGGTCCCGGGGCCAGCATTGGCCATAGATAAGATGCCTTTTTTAGAATGCGAGAGGCCAGGGCTAAATTCATCAGCGAATTGATAGCCAGGACCGCCGCGACCGGTTCCTTCAGGATCTCCACCTTGAATCATAAAACCATCGATGACCCGGTGAAAAATAGTGCCGTTGTAGAGCGGCTTTTTTTCTTTCTTTTTGGTTTTTGGATCGGTCCACTCTTTGGTGCCTTCGGCCAGACCGACAAAATTTTCGACTGTCTTCGGCGCCTTATCGGGAAAGAGCTGAATTTTGATTTTCCCCATTGATGTTTCCATGACTGCGAACATGTTTTTTCCTTTCTTAGTGTCCTCTTTTTTGGCGTTTTCAGCGGCAGTAGCGTTTGTGGAAAAGGCGACAAATGCGAATGCCAAAATAAGCTTGTTCATAATTCCCCCTGATGTTTAAGAGGCGAATCTATCAGGATTTTTGCAGAAGGGAAATGAGTCGTGTGATTTTGCGCCGTAGCGTGGGCGTGTCGACCGGCTTAAAGATGTAGTCATTGGCGCCGCTGGTAATGGCCTCAAGGACTTTGGCCTTTTCGGATTCGGTAGTGACCATGGCCACCAGAATGCTCTTTTGTTTTTCGCTCTGCCGCAAATTTTTAAGCACTTCGAGGCCATTTAGCTCAGGCATGTTCCAGTCGCAGAATATTACGGAGTAGGGGTTGCCGTCGTCGTAGGCCTTCTCAGCCATTTGAAGGGCTTCCGCGCCATTGGCTGCGGCTTGCACCTTGGTAAACCCGATTTCATTGAGTGAATTGGCAAACTCGGTACGGAAGCTTTCCGAGTCGTCGACCACCAAAATGCGCATCGTGCCTAATGATTCACCCATTCCTTAGGATTATCGGTCATTTTGGTCCTTCGACATAAGAACTGTGGACGTAACTAGACTTCAGTCGTACTGCGCATCAATCTCTCCACCGACCGCGTGATGGAGGAGAGCCCCGTAACCTTAGGCAGGAAGCCCACCACCGCAAAATGTTTCAATTTATTGGCGCGGCGAAGATCCACCAGGCGAATCGGGGCGCCGGAGCAAAAGAGCACTTTGACCGGCGTCATATCCATCCATTGCTCGCCCACAGTTGGGTCCACATCAATTAAATGGTCCGCATTCTCCAGTGTTGTGACTCCGTCCCAGTCTTGCAAAACGCAATCGGTGACAACCATATCGTAGCGGTGATCCGCGAGGAGATTGGCGCCTTCAAAGGGATCCAACGCTAGGTCGACATGAAAACGGCCACCAAACTCGAGCTGGGCCCTCAGCGCCTCTGCAAAATCAGGATCGTCGTCGATCACCAATATGTTGTGCCCATGATGGTTAGGAACTTTTTGCGAAAAAATGCTTTTCGGCAGGACAGGTACTTGTACTTGCGTCGGTGTCTCTATCGTTGACGGTAAGCTCATGCGTACTCCTCACTTGTTGGGTAAATTATGCATGTGCACCCGTCGTGCCACAGGCGAAGTGAACGGATTTTTACTCCGGCCGCAGGCAAGTTGGGAAGAATGGGGTTAAATTCCCCGCGATCGTCCTCCTAAACCCCAGAAATTCCCAATTCGGTGCCAAAGCGGATCCAGGGCCTGGCCTTTAAATTGCTCGGTACGAAGGCCAAGGAACTTTCGCAGCATTTTTAAAGGGAGGTACATATGGGTCTCGAATACTACATCGACAATTCCCTACCGAGCAGCCTGATCTCAGATCTGGTGGTTGTCTTCGAACGGTTGGTGGACCGCTGTCCCTCCGACGCCCTTCTTAACTTTTATCTACTTTCGGTTGGCGGCAAACTTTGTCTCGATGTCACTTTAAATTCAGCGACCATGCATTTTAAGGAGAGTTTAGAAAGTCGGTCTTACACGGCGATCAAGAGCGGTCTGGAGAATATTTTCAAGTCACGCCTTGAGGGCTGGCGCAAGATGCGAGCCGAATCCGTGGAGGCCATGTCGTAAGGGGGTGAGCTGTGCTCTTAGTAGCCGTCACACTATTTTTAACCGCTCTGGCTCTGTTGATGATTGGGGCAATGCCCTTGGCGTCTTTGGCGGCCAGCGCGGGCCACATCTTTTTGTTCGCGTTCATTATATTTTATTTATTTAGAGCAGTTCTAAGAATTTCGAATTCGATGAGGAATCATTTTCCCTAGCCTTTTTTTGATTGAACTCGCCGCGAGGCGAACTAACAATGCGGCTGGGTAATGTTTTAGAGGGGTAGTTGAATCTTGAAATGGATAAATGCATTTATGCAATGGCAAAGGCATTCGCGACCGCACTTTTTTTTCGGTCTGCTGGCGGTGATCGCATTTTCGCTTTCAGCCTATTTTATAGTTTGGTCCGTGACAGAAGCCGATATCGATCGTCGTCTTTCTTCGGAGTTAACTAGGATCGAGACTGTCATATCGGCGCGGATCAATTCGTACGCCGGGGCTCTCTATGGCATCCGAGCATTTATTAAGTCTGAGGGACCTCCAGACGACGAGTCCTTTAGGTATTTTATCGAGCAGGCAGAAATTACGGAGCGCTTTCCGGGATTGCGTGGAATCGGATATTCGGAAGCCTACGTGGACTCACAAAGAAAAGGCATTTTGCGACGAATTCGTGGCACCTATTCCGAAGCCGAGCTTCACCTCTCGAGTTCGGGGCCGGTGTTCTCCGCCGTAATGTTGTATGAACCTCTAGACGCGGTATCGAGAAAGTTTTTAGGAAGGGATGTGCTGGCAATTCCCGAGAGAGCCCGCCTTGTTCGGTCCGCGTTGCAATTAAGACGACCCGTGATTTCGGGATTGCTCGAGTCAATCGCTGATAAGAACGCTGCGCCGTTCTTTCAGATTTTTTTACCGATCACGGTGGGTGCCGACACGCTCCGCCCAGGTGATCAGTGGCTGCATGCCTCGTTTAAGGTGCAAGAATTCTTTCAAGCCGCCTTCGGTGCGCCGTCGTTGGTGACAGAGAAAGTCAACTGGCGCGTCGAGGAGGGCGGCCGAGTGATGTACGATCGCTTCCAGGCCTCGGCGACTCAGGTGGATGCGCGCCACACTTTGAGTCGGACATTGAACCTTATGGGGCGAGAGTTTCGCATTACGGTGACGCCGATGTTTCACTTTTTGACCTTTGCCGATCGGTATCTTGCGATTGTGACGGGTGTGTTGGCGGGTCTACTGGCTGCATTTGTGTCTTTCGCGCTTTATAGAAGCCGGCGAAAGCTGGCCAATGAGACTGAAACTAAAGAAAGCCTTTTGGCCAACCAGAATTTGATCACGCTGCAAGCGCGGAATCTGCAGCTTCTAAATCGCTTTTCTCGAGCGGTGGCCGAGGAACTCAATGAGGAAAGTTTACTCGCGCACTTTCTATCGGTGATTCGCGAGGCGGAGATCGAGTTTGCTTATTTGTATGTGTCGAGTGCGCCAGCCAACAGCCATCTTTTGTTGCACAGTTGGGTCGGTATCGAAGACGTTTCGGTGATTCCGGATAAAGTGTCTCGGCACCTAATGCGGCAAGTGATGTCGAATCGCTTTATGTTGACCAAAGAACACCAAATAATGGGCCCATCTCTAGCCCGCCTGTTGGGACCATTCAATAAGTCCGAAGACTGGATCGTCTGTGTGATCCCGACGCGGCAGCGCACCGACCAACTGATGCTGGTGGTTGGCAATGTAAATTCACCTTTCTCGAAACTTCAGAAGGAACTGCTCGATAACGTGATTTCTCATGTGGGCCTTGGCATAGACAAGATTGCATTGATCGACGGCGCGCAGACGTCCAATCGGTCTAAATCCGCATTTCTCGCGAACATGAGCCACGAGATCCGCACACCGTTAAATGCTCTTATGGGATTTTCGGAGATGCTTGCCGGCCGTCAGCTCTCCGACGTCCGACGGATGAGTATCGCCAACTCCATCCGCAAGAATAGCGAATATCTAACGCGATTGGTGGATGATGTTTTAGACCTTTCGAAGATTGAAGCCGGCAAGTTGAAAATCCATCCTCGGCGCATTTCGCTGGCCAGTTTAGTCTGCGAGATAAAGTCGATCATTGACCTGAAGGCCAATGAGAAGAGCCTTAATTTCGAAGTCGTTTCTAATGGGCCGCTTCCGAGTCACGTGTTTGTCGACGACATTCGCTTAAAGCAGATCCTTCTTAATATATGCGGGAATGCGGTGAAGTTCACCACCAGTGGATCGGTCAGCATGGCGGTGAGCTGCCGAAAGAGCTCTGAGAACTCGGGCGAGTTGGTGTTTTATGTAGAGGATACGGGGCCGGGAATCTCTGAAGAGGCACAGGCTCATTTGTTCAAACCGTTCTCGCAAGGTGATGAGACGACAACTCGCAAATTTGGTGGCTCCGGCCTGGGGCTGGCGCTATCGGTCCGGTTGGCCAATGAGTTGGGCGGCAGCCTACGTTTGATTCGATCGATTAAGGAAGTCGGCAGCGTATTTGAGATTTTAATACCCACGGGCGATCTTCAGGGTGTGGAGTGGGTGGACTCGCTCACGGTGCCGGTACCGGTCACTTATCCGCATGTGGTGGCGCCCCTTTCGGTGCCTCGGTTAGAGGGGATCAAGGTTCTTCTTGTCGAGGACTCCGCGGACAATCAGGAAATTTTCTCCTTTTTCTTAAAAAATGCTGGGGTCGACGTCGATGTGGTCGATAACGGTTTGGCCGCTGTAGAGGCGGCGGGGCAGCGGCAGTATGACGTGGTGTTGATGGACATCCAAATTCCCGGCATAGACGGCAAGGAAGCGACGCGACGATTGCGCGCGAGTGGATGTATGACCACTATTGTCGCGCTCACCGCACACGCGATGCGCGAGGAGAAAGAGAGCTGCATCCAGGCGGGATGTGACGGGCAAATCACCAAACCCATCGGTGAAAAAGAGTTTATTGAGGCCGTGACAAGCTATTTGGCGCAGGAGCCTTTAAGGGTTCAGGGAGTAAGTCCCATTGTGCCTCACTAGGCGGTTAAAAAATCCTCGGCATTTTTCATCCATCATTCTCTAGGCGATCTGAGCCTGGCAAAGATCCTGCTTTGCTAAAGGGTTTTAAATGAGGAGGAAGTGAAAATGTCTACAGTAGCATTCGATAAAGATCTCTTTAAAGAAGCCAAACGCCATAGTGTGGGCATGGTGATACTCGCGGCCGGACTTTTAACTTTGGCCTCATTGTCATTGCTCGCAACGAGTCTGTTCGCCTCGTCGACTTCCATTTTAGTCGGACAGATTTTATTTGTGGTGCTTGTGTTTTCGGCCGTGACTCTCTTAGTGATCACAGCGATCGCACAGGACATTCGTAAGCGTCGTGTGCTCGGTGATCGGGAGCGAAGCCATGGAGTATGATCTACCAGGTAACTTCGTAACGGCGGCGACCTATGGTCCAGACACCCGGGTCGTCGATCATCTAAACAAAGTATTGCGTGGCGAACTCAGCGCGGTGGACGCCTACGAACAGGTCATCGAAAAATTTGCCAATGAGCCGGAGATCTATCGACTGGCTGGGCTTCGTGAAGAGCACGAAGATAGCGTCCGCACCCTGCGGGCCATGATCTCGCACGAAGGCGCCTTTCCTGACGATGACCCCGGCTTGTGGGGAACCGTGGTAAAGGCTGTAATCGGGGCCGGTAAGCTATTTGGCAACTCTCCGTCGCTCTCGGCACTGAGACAAGGTGAAGAACATGGACTTCATCTTTATGAAGACTTAGCTAACGAGAATTTGCAGACCGAAGATCTTCGTGTGGTTCGATCAAAGCTCATCCCTCGGCAGGAAAAGCATATTGCACTCCTCGACCAACTCGCAAAAATGCAGTGATCACACGAATGACGACCCCAGTTATGCTTGAAAAACATGACTGGGGTTTTTTTATTTTAGTTGTGGTTCAACGGGCGTTGGCTCGGGTTGAGTTTCTGGCGGTCGAATCGGTTTTGGATTTTCCTTCTCGGGCGCGGGCGGATCAGGTTTCTCCGAATATTTCTCTGTATTGCTCATGGGACCTCCTAATCCGTGGAGTAAGAGCAACATCCGTTCCGGCCGAGCCACCGCTAAGCTCAGGTTCAGACGCTCCCCATCGAAAACAAAAATGCCCCGAAAATTCAACACGGTATTAACGCCCTCTTCCTTATATGTGTGCCGCCCCTGGTATGTTTGTTGCGATCTATTCCATTTAGAAAAAGGAGATCCAAATGAAGCGACTATTTTCCCTGCCCCTATTGTTCGCCGCGGTTTTCATGATGGCGTGCTCAAACGCACCCAAGAAAGTGAACTACTCCGCGACGAGCAGCCCGACGGATATCGTGGAGCAAATGGCCACCGATATTCAAACGGGATATTCGGAACAACATGATGTCCTAGCCGGCGGCGACTTTGCCAGCGGACAAAAAGAGTATGAAAAGGCCCGTAAGCAAATGCGAGACGGCGCCAAACAAGAAAAAGTTCTAAATACATTAGGACAAGCCCGCGCGTACCTGGACCGCGCTCGCGAAATCGCTGATGGGCGAAGAGCCATGGTGGAAGGCGTGTTGAATGCCCGCAAGCTCGCAGTTGAAGCGGGTGCGCGAAACTTCCCTGTCCATCGGGCACGCCTCGCTGATATTGACGATGACATGCGCGATATTGTTGGTGAGAAGCGAATTGCTCCAGAAAAATTCTCATCGTTGCAGTCTCGGTATATGGACCTCGAACTCGGTGCGATTCACAGCACTCACTTGAACACGGCGCGCGGCCGCATTGAGGGAGCTAAGCAGAAGAACGCAGCCAAGAACACGCCTCGTGTATTGAACAGAGCTGAGATCGATCTGAAGAACGCGGAAAATGTTATCGCGGCCAATCGCCATAACGAATCGGCCTTTCGCACTTCAGTGGAAAAGTCCAACGCGAGTTCCGAGTTTCTTGTAGCGGTTACGCAAAAGGTACGGGCCGGACGTGCCACGTTGCCGGAGTCGGTGGCTATTCGGCTTGTTCAGCAAGAGCGCAGTTTGGGCGGTTTGAACGAGCGTTTGAAAACGGTCGAAGCCCAACGGGAAAAAGGGAGCGAGATTCTTTCGGCTCAAGAACAAGAGCTGAAGAAGGCGCGAGAGACTCAGGCGCTTGAGCGCGCGCTGGCGCAGGCCCGCAAAGAGTTTTCGCGCGAAGAAGCTGATGTTTATCGCGACGGAGACAAACTTCTTATTCGGTTGAAGGCGATGAATTTTGCCTCAGGCCGATCTGACCTCCCAGCGGATGCGCTGGCATTGCTCGGCAAAGTCCGCGTGGTGACCGAAGAGTTAAATCCTTCGCAAGTGGTCATTGAGGGCCACGCGGACTCGACAGGATCTGCAAGCGTAAATCAGATGCTTTCGCAGAAGAGAGCCGAGGCCGTGGCTGAATTTTTAGAGACCAGTGGCTTGGACTCGGACAAGATGACTGCCGTTGGCTATGGATTTAAGAAACCTCTCGGCAGCAACAAGACGAAAGCGGGACGCGCCCAAAACCGTCGAGTCGACGTAATTCTTACTCCCGGCGATGTAGAGGCCTCACAGACCTCGATGTAACAAGTAGTTTTAAAAGTGAATTCTCAATTATGGCCCACGAACCGGTGGGCCATTTTTTTTTAGTTAATGAATGAGCAAAAAGAAAGAGCCTAGGCAATTTTGCCTAGGCTCCAAGGATGGGATGATTGGTGGGGAGAAAACGATTTTAGCTAGGGCAGAGTTGGTCGCCGACCCGTAATCATGGAAGCCACTAAGCTCACCACGGCCAAGATCAGAAACACGGCCAGTAAAGTCTGCCCGATTTCTAAAGAGATGCCGGCAATATTGCCTGCTCCCAAAAGGACTGCGAGCAATCCTAGGACGAAAAATACAATCGCCGCTCTTAACATGATAGTGCCTCCTTTGCGTCGTTTGCGTTTTAAGTAGAGAGCAAAGCCCGTACCCCGGGCCAAATGGGGCCAATAGCCCCTAACGTTCATTTTTGTTATGCATTATAAAAAATTGGGGAATTGTTCCACTTAAAGCTTGGGGAATTACCGAACCCATGCTAGTTCTCTCCCCATGAATGATAAAAAACCAAGATTAGTAGTGATCGACGACGACCTTGATATCCAAGACATTGTGGTGGGTTTCTTCCGCCCCAAAGGTTTTGAAGTTGTAGCCTTTGACGACGCTGAAGAGGCGTATAGGCAAATCACCGAGAAGCCTAATTTCTGCGATGTGATTATCTCAGATCTAAAGTTGCCCAAGATGAGCGGTGTTGAGCTGACGACGGCCCTTCAAGAAAAAGGCGTCGCCATTCCAATTATCATAATGACAGCCCATCGCGGGGTTGAGGTGGCGTTAAAAGCTATCGAGGCCGGAGCTTATGACTTCGTCGTTAAACCCCTTCATTTCCCGCAACTGCAGGTTTCGGTGGAGCGTGCTCTTCACTTCAGCCGGATTAAAGAAGAGAATCAAACTCTCCGCGCCGTCGTTTCGAACAGTGAAACTGGCTCCAGCCAGGGGATTATCGGCAAGAGTCCGAAGTTTCTGCGCGCTATGGACCTTGCGAAGCGTGTTGCGAATAGTGCCGCCCACGTCTTGGTGATGGGAGAGAGCGGATCGGGCAAAGAAGTGGTCGCCCGCGCGATACACAGTTACGGGTCGCGAAAGAAGGGTCCATTTGTAGCTATCAACTGCTCAGCGATTCCCGAGAATCTGTTGGAGGCTGAGCTCTTCGGCTATGCCAAGGGTTCATTTACCGGCGCCATAGAGAAGCGCATCGGTCTTTTTGAAGAGGCCAATGGCGGCACTCTGTTCCTAGACGAAATCGGCGATCTGAGCTTGCCTCTGCAGGCCAAGCTTTTGCGCGTGCTTCAAGAGCGCAAGATCAAGCGCATTGGTGAGAATCAAGTTCGCAATGTGGATGTTCGCGTGATTTCGGCCACCCATAAAAATCTACGGCAAGAAGTGCAGGATGGACATTTTCGTGAGGATCTCTTCTTTCGCCTAAATGTGATTCCGATCGTGCTGCCTCCCCTGAGAGAGCGGCAGGAAGACATTATGCCGCTGTCTGAATTTTTCTTAAAAAAACATGCTGCCCTTAACGGGATGGCTGTGAAGGGCTTTACCAAAGTGGCCAGTGAGTATCTGCTTAAGAACAACTGGCGGGGAAATGTTCGCGAACTCGAAAACGTTATCGAGCGGGCCGTGGTATTGGCAAAAAGTACTTTGATCGATGTTCCAGATTTAAAATTTGAAGAAGAAATGCGGCTGGCGGATCAAATGCATGGCGGAACTTCAGACAGCTCGTTCGACAATCGCGGAAAGTTTATGGTTTCAGATAGCAAAATTCTTCCGCTGAATGACTTGATTAATAAGTATATCGAGTTTGCGCTCAAAATTAACAACGGTGCAAAAGACCGTACGGCGAAAGAGCTTGGCGTCGACCGTAAAACTCTCTATCGCCGCGTTAAAGAGATGTCTCATCACGAAAACCAGCCGCTGAATTAGCGGCGGTCAGAATACCATTTTTCAAAGAGTTCGAGCTGCTTACTTGCCTCGAACAGGTCACCCTTTTGCGCGGCGACTTCCATGGCGATGGCGATTTTCTCAAGTTCACCATAACCGAAGGATGCCGCATTTCCCTTGAGCTGATGGCCGATGCGTTTGAATTCCTCCAACGACTTTGCCGAGACCGAAGCCTTTAACGTCTCGATGTCCTTTTGTCTGCGTACGAGGTAGTTTTGACGGATTTCTTCGGGGATTACCATCTCCATGCTCATGCCTCTCACCTCAATATTAAAAAATTTTGAAACTCTTGTTTACCGCCGTCTGGGCTACAAAGTCCATTAAAAGTTCCATAATCCCCCGGCGCATGAGTCAGCATTGGACGAGGAACACATGTCTTTGAATTGTACGCTCATACAAACTTTCCACGGTTGGCCGCGCATTTGCTCTATTAAGAAACCAATTAACGAAGGAGGACGCCGAATGGCTGACATATTTAATGCGAATGTAGTTAAGGGTAAATGGAAAGAATTTAAGGGAGAGATCCAGAAAGCTTGGGGACGGTTGACAGACGATGAGGTTGAATCGGCCAAAGGCGATTTGACAGCGCTATCTGGAATTGTTCAGCAAAAATATGGTCTGGGCCAAGAAGAGGTCCGCACGAAAATGAATGAAATGATTTCGAAATTTGGCCCAGATTCGTCTTCGGAAGAATCAACGCGGCATTAGCTTTTAAATTTAAAGGAGTACAAAATGCAAAATAATCAAACGACATCGACCGACAAAGCATCGGCTGACAAAGGTAAGACAAACGGAAAATGGATGACCAAGTCGGCCATGAATGAAGCGGGCGAGCAGGTTGCCCACCTTTCAGATACCGCACGCGAAATATATGAGAACGCCGTTAAGTCTGGCTCCGACATGATCACTAAGGCGAATAAACGCGCCGGCGAAGTGGTCAGGGAATATCCAGTGCAGGCGACCGTGGGCGGGCTGATCGTAGGGTTTTTGCTCGGCGCGAGCCTCTTTAGACGCCGCTCTTAATCCGGGAGGCCCAATGCTGTTTCAAGTCCCTGATCTTCCTTTCAAAGAGAACGCACTTGAGCCGTTGCTATCGGCGGAGGCGGTTCGCACTCATTATCTTGGTCACCACAAGACTTATGTCGATCGGTTGAACCAGCTCTTGAGCGAAATGGATGGGAGTCAGGGACCTTTGGAGCGTATCATTCAAAACTTCGACGGAGAGATCTATAACAACGCGGCTCAAGCGTGGAATCACACCTTCTACTGGCATGGTCTAACCGAGCGTGGCCGCTCTGAGATGCCCGAGGACAATGGCGACTTTGACCAGGCCGTAGAACGTAGTTTTGGCGGCTGGAAATCGATGCGGGCTAAATTCGGGCTTTGTGCCAAGAGTGTCTTTGGGTCCGGCTACGTGTGGTTAACCGTGGATGGACAAAATCACCTCGAATTTTTGGCAACTCAAAATGCCGGCAATCCCCTGCGCTTCGACCGCGTACGTCCGCTATGGACGTGCGACCTGTGGGAGCATGCCTACTATTTAGATTATAAAAATTCTCGGGCCGAATATGTGGATAAAATCTGGGATTATGTGAATTGGGATTTTGTGGAGAATAACTTTTTTCACGAGGGAATCCCTTCGATGACAAAATTTATGATTTCTACTTCAAAGTTGGCTGAGGCGATTGGCCAACATAACGCTCCGGTGTTTGAGTGAGCGAGGCCTCCACTTGGCGGCGGATCGAATTTAAGCACAGGCTCAAAAGCCGATCGTAAAGTGTCCCGGGCAGAAATTTCTTTAGAAATGAAAAGACCTTCGCATCCAAGGTGACCAATCGTCGCAGAGGCGGGCTGGACAGCTCTGTGATTTTCGCGATCTGGATGGCAACATCCTCGTTGGAAGCATTGGTCAATCGGGTGGCGCGGTCAATCAAGCACGTGATCATATTGTTCTGTAGAGAATAGTTGGCCGTGTGCGGAAGGTGACCGCGATCAAGGGCCAGAGAGAGACGGGCTTTCAAGTAGGAATCCGAAGAGATAAATCCAGGCTCCACCAGTGAGACGTGAATCTTCCACTCCGCCAGTTCATGGTACAAAGCTTCACTGGCAGCCTCGAGAGCATGTTTTGAGGCTGCATAGAGCCCCATTGTAGGCACGGCCAAAAATCCGGCGGCCGATGAGACGTTTATAATATGCCCTCCGCCAGCTCTTCGCATTAGGGGCAGGGCGCACTTGATGAGCTCAAGCGGCGAGTGAAAGTTCACGTTCATTTGTTCTTTAACTTCAAAATCGTAGGCGAATTCCACCGGCGCGCGATAGATCACGGCGGCATTGTTGACCAGGATATCCAGGCGGCCGAACTCCTTCTCGATCATATGGGCCAACTCAACTCGCTCGGGGCCCTCGCGCACGTCAAGAGGGCGAACCCAGTGCCGGGGAAATTTTTTTAAGAAGTCGACGCTGGTCAGTCGATTTAACGACTCTTTGCGAGCCGTCAACACGACAAAGTGTCCGCGTTTAAGAAGCTCGTGAGCCGTTGCTAGGCCGATTCCGGTGGACGCACCGGTGACCAGCGCGACCTTCATGCGGCCTTGTTCCAACTTGCATCAGTTCGCCAATGGCCCTTTCGGACCTGGCGTCCCATCAGGGCTGTGAAGGCAAATAAGCCAACGATGGTCAGCAAGGTGAGAGGAGACAAGACGATCTGTGCCGTGGTCTCAAGCGCCGAAAATAGTGCCGAAAGAATAGTGATTACAATTTTCATAGAGCACTCTCCACGGGAATTAGCTTCTTCAACGGATTCAACGAAAACCGCCGCCTAAATTTGTGTTTGTTTAATTGCGCCCGCATACAGCCAGAGACTTCATTGGCCAAAGCCAGAAAATCCATCCCTTCGCGTCGCACGATTTGGTTATTTCGGCCGTCGAACGTTTGTAACACCACCCACATTTCAAACTTAGGCTTGCGATTCTGCGTTCGTTTACGCTCGGCCGCGAGGTGGACCGACACCTCAAAATTGTCTTTGTCCAAATGGCGGCGTAGCGGCTCGACGATCTTCAAGCGAACGGTCTCTTTCATCGACTCCGTCCACTCGATGTCTTGCGATACGAATCTTGTTGTCATGGTCATCTCCTTACCGTCTGGGTTGAGCTAAAAATATTCTTCAATAACCGACTTACACCGTCCTATGGTCAGCGGCTTTGGCAAGAATGTAGGAGTATTGTCGAAACCGCTGAGTATGGCTAAATATCGATCTAACGAGAGCGACGATGTAATTACGAAAGGCATGTCTGGGTACTCCTGAGCGCAGTCGAGCCACGAGTCGAACCCGGTCATATCGCCCTCTAAAAAAATATCCGCTATAACCAAACTATATGGAGGTTCTTCTCCGGCCCGTCCACGTGTGCGAACCAACTTCATCGCCTCTTCGGCGCTGGTGGCGTAGTCCCAATTAAGGCCCGGCTTTAGGTGATCCAAAACCACATCAAGAAAATCGATGACTGAAAGATCGTCCTCAATAATCAAAAGCGATTTGGTCCCCGAAACCACTCGGACCGGAAACCTTTTCTCGACGGCGTCGCTCATTGCTGTTGACATCATAGTCGGCCTTTCTGTTTTGTGATTTGAGATTGAGCAAGAGCGGTGCCAAAACAGAACTAGCAATTATTCGAGGAGAGTTATTTTGCGGGGCAAATTTGCCCACATCGTCGTGATTTGTGACCCTAGACTTTTAGGGGCAACTCGCGTCTTGGGTCAGGGCAACCAGGCGAATGGTGCGACGATTGTTGTTGGCCGATATCGACACGGTCGGCGTACCCGATGCCCCGGCATTTTCTAAAATCGCATCCGCAAGTCCCACGCCCGTCCGATTGTTGTAGAACGATGTCACCCGTTCCGTGTAGAGCGCTGGCGGAGTGAAGGTTAGGTTGTTGTTGATGGCGTAGAGAGCGATCAACATGGTTCGCGCGGTGGCTGTTGTGATTTGCGTGGCCACAATACTGCTTGCGTTGGACGTGTAGGACGCCGTGGAGCTTGTGTCGATCGGCGCGGCGGTGTCGACGTTGCGATAGACCGCCAATACGCCCGCGATTTCTCCGGTGGCTCCGAGAGTCCAGACCGCTTCGCCCGCCGCGATTTCTGTGGCGGTGGCCGCCAAGTAATAGACTGCGGTTCTTTGCGCGTTACCTCCGCCCGCCGTACCTAACAGCAAATCGGCGCCCAATTTTGTCCATCCGGTGGGCGTTGGAAGAGTGTTGGTCGTGCCCGTGGCTCGAGTGGTGATTTTGGCGATCAAAACATCGTCCACAGCCGTCCCGCCAGGGAAGGAGATGGTCAATGCATTGGTGTTTCCGTTGGCGGCCGCAGATCCAATGTGTTCTATCGCCGGGCAGGGTCCACAGTTTGAAACCGTAATGCCGCCGGGAGAGTTGTTAAAAAAACCCGACCATTCGGCGCTCGTGTTGGTTGGTATAAAGATGTCGCGGCCCGTGGCGTTTGCAATATTTCGGCAGTAGCTCCATTCGGCAATATCTTGATTGGCGCCGTTATTGACCCGGTACGATGTCGCGCTCCTTGCGGTGGGCGCGGTGGAGAGGGTGAGCCATAAAACAAGAGGGAGTATCGCGCTCTGCAAATCTTCCACCTAAAAAAGGGCCCCATTTCTAGGGCCCCCTATGCATGGGATTTATCAATAAGGCAAAAATAGGATCGCTGGATTTTTGGATGTTCTCAACTTTTGAAATCTAAATAAAAGTTAATCCAGAAGGATTCAGATGTGTTCTTGCGGAAACTCAACCACGGCCTGAGTTCCGAAGTGATAGCTCGCGACTTTGAACTTCCACTGATAAATTTTGGCGACGGTCGTGACCATGGCTAAACCCAGGCCGTTGCCATCGCCGCCTCGCCCGATATTGAACGGTTCGCCAATACGCTCCTGAACCTCCGAAGGGATTCCGGGTCCTCGATCCTTAACTGTCAGCAAATTATCCGAAAGTGTTATCTCAACTTGCTCACAAGCCGGCGAAAACTTGAGTGCGTTGGTGATTAAGTTGGTCATGACTTGGTCTAGGTGAACCGGGTTGGCCAATACGGCGAAGTCGGATTTTAGATCGAGCTGGAGTCTTCCCGGATTAAGTTTGTCAAGACGTGCGACCACGCCTTGGGCGACGGACTTCATGCGCAAAGCATGAAGGTCTTTTTGCACAAGAGAATTCTCGAGCTCCGCCCAGTCTAAGAATTGATCGATGATCCCCGTCATCTGGCTGATTTCCTTATAGACGTCTTTGCTATAGGAAGCGGGAAGCATGTGCGCTTTCGATTCGGTTTCGGCACGGAGTATGGCCAGCGGAGTTTTTAGTCCGTGCGCCATTTGTGAGGTCCAAAATCGTGTGAGTTTGTAGTTGAGATTGATGCGATCGATGAGTTTTTGCACCGAGCGCAAAAGAATCGCGAACTCGTCGGACTTTGACCAAAGGCCGCTTTCAAAGTGGCTGAGGCTGTCGGGTAAGGGGAGAATCTTTTTTTGAAAGGTCAAATTCGACGTGGCTTGATTGAGGTGAGATATCAAATTTCTAAGCGGAGAAAGAAGGATCAGGGTCAGCAGCGCCGCCGTTAGGAACAAAAGCGCCACGATGCTAATTACGTAGTATGTGACCCGGCTATCGATAATTTTCCAGTTGATAAAATTTCGGTCGAGCACCAAGCCGACTTGTAGCGTGAGATTGGAGTTATTCGGTATGGCGGCGTTCTTTACGCGGACATACTGATCTTCGGTCTCGACCGTCACCCAATCGGGCGCATTGGGAATTTCTATATTCAGAAGACCGAAATTGAAACTTTGAAAAAGGATTTTTCCATCCCGGCCACGGAGAATAAATAGTTTACCGATTCGAGAGCCCTGTAAAACTTTTGAAATCACTTCATCAACGACTTCTCCGCGGGCGTTAAGGCTTTTTTGAAATGCTTCGGACTCGAGTAAGACCGCAGAACTTTCGGCGATCTGGCGGTCGATTAATTTTATGCGCTGACTTTTAAAAAAATTGGAGTGGACAAGAGTGATCGCGACCGCGGCGAGAATTAATGACCCTAGAATGACGAAGAAAAACCTATACCTCAATCCAATATCCGGCGTTGCGCGTATTTTTGATGTGAATGTCGGCTTGCGCCTCTTCTAGGCGGCGGCGAAGTTTGTTGACCGTGACTTCAACGACGTTGCTATCGACGTCGGCGCTCATCTCCCACACCGAATGGTAGAGCTCATTTTTGTTTATAATTTTCCCCGGTCTAATCATCAGTGCTTTGAGCAGTAAAAATTCTTTATTGGTTAGCGAGAGTTCCTTACCGCTGACCAGCAATGTGCGAGACTCCGTATTCAACACCGCGTTGCCATGGCCTATTGTTTTATTCGTCCGTCGCAACATCACTTTGATTCGCGCGACAAATTCGCTGCCGTCAAATGGCTTTGAGACATAGTCGTCGGCGCCGAGATCGAGCAAATTGGCCTTTTCAGCGGCGGTGTCGATCGCCGACAATACGATAATGCGAGCGTCAGGGTGTTTTGCTTTTATGGTCCCAATCAGTTCCGCCGAATCGAGACCGTGAAGAAGGCGGTCGAGTACGATCACATCGAACCGAGTTGCGGTGTCCAAGGTGTGTTCAAGTTCTTTGAAGGTTGAGCACGTAGAGACAGCGTACTTCTCCGCTGAAACCAGCGTGACCAGGTGTTCAAGCAATTTATTTTCGTCTTCGACGACTAGAATTCTTGGCTCCGGCATCATCATGACTCCTACTGTATGAAATGAAAGCCCAGGGTTGGGCAAATGAATAGGGTTTCTCCGGAGCAGGGAATAAATTTATATTTATTTTCATTGAAAGCTGGTCTGCCCCTTGCTCTAAAGCCGGTATCCCGGAGGATACGATGGCTCGCACACCGCTTATCAGGCAGTTACACGCTAAGGTTCGCCAAAAATTGTCTCGGCGCGAGTTCCTTTTCGGCCTGGGGGCGACCGCAACGGCAACGCTTCTTCCCTTTCGGGTTAACGCCCTGGGAGTCAGGGTCGGAATTTTGGGCGGGGGTTCGGCCGGTTTGGCGGCAGCTCTGACCTTAAAACGCAGCGGCATACCCTTTCGCTTGATTGAGGCCTCAAACCGTTTAGGCGGCCGGGTGCGCACGGCTGGCAATTGGAGTGGGAACGGGCAGTTTATCGAGTTGGGCGGCGAACTTTTGAATACCACAGATACCGAAACTTTAGATTTGGCTCGTGATCTGGCCAATGAGCAGGCTCGCGCGCAACAGGCGGGGCGCAAGTTTAGCCCGCAAGATCTGCGCATTTTACGCTTTCAGGATGGAGAGTCCGATCCAAATTTGACCTCCGCACTTATTTTTTCAAAAGGTCGGGTCTACACCGACAAAGATTTGTTAGAGGGCGTCTCAGCCTTGATGCCGAAAGTGGCTGAGATCAAAACCGCTGCCTTTGGCGATTTTGATGAAACGTACACTTATCGCATGGCCAAGCAGCACCCGAAGATCGCGGCGATGGATCGGATGACCTTGGCCGAGTTGTTTGAGGGTCTAAAATCCGATGCCGAGCCGTGGGTAATCGAGACCTTGCTTGCGGCTTATGAAGCCGAGTATGGCATCGCCGCGCCCGAAATGTCGGCGTTGAATTTTTTGACCATGATCGACACCGATCTGAGTGATGGCTTCGCCATTTATGGCGAAAGTGATGAAGCTCTGCGCTTGGGCGGAGGGAACTCCGCCTTGGTGAACGCGGTCGTAAATTCGCTCACCGATTACGGTCGAAAGTCTTTGCACGAGTCCGTATCAAACGGCCAAGCGTTGCGTGCCGTTCGCCCACGGGCCTCGGGCTTTCGTTGTTATTTTAATTCGGGCTCGCCCGAGACCTTTACCCATTTGATCGTGGCGGTGCCGTTAACTCAGTTGCGCGCGATTGATGGTTGGGAGAAGCTCAATCTCTCGCCCGCGAAATTGGATTTAATACGAAATTTAGCCATGGGCCAAAACTCAAAAACCATGATGGAGTTTACATCTCGGTTTTGGCGTGACCCACGCCAAGAGGGGCCACCGGCCACTCAAGGCGAGGTGTATTTGAGCGGTTCGAGTGGAGTGATTTGGGAAACGAGCCGGCTTCAGCCCGGCGTTCATGGGATTTTAACCCATTATTCGACTGGGCCCCACGCGCGCCCTACCGATCATCACGGAGCCCGTATGTACGATCAGCTCGAATCGGTTTACGGCGGCGCGAACTTTACGCAAACGGGCCGAGTGGCGCATTTTAATTGGCCCGCCCACCCATGGACAAAGGGCTCTTTCTCTTCGTTGAAGGCCGGGCAGTATAGCGCTTTCTGGGGCGCAGGCGCCGAGGCCGAACTTAAAGGGCGTCTGGTATTTGCCGGTGAACACACTTCTGAAAAATCCCAAGGATTTATAAACGGCGGATACGAAAGCGGACTACGCGCCGCTCAGCAAGTGATTCAGGTTCTTCGGCCGTAAGCGAGCCTTGACCAATATCGCCGGTTGATGAATCTTAGTCGGATGCCGCAAAATATAATTCAAGTCTCTGAGTTGGTTTACGAGTACTCGGGCTTTCGCGCTTTGGATGGAGTTTCTTTTAATATTCCGGCGGGGAGCATAACCGCGTTGGTCGGACCCAACGGCGCGGGTAAAACAACTTTAATGAAATGCCTTACGGCTCTTCTTGAGCCGGTATCGGGTTCGATATTCATCGACGGCTTAGACGTTCGAGCCAACCCGAGACAAATCCGCCGTTTGATCGGTTTTTTGCCCGATTTTTTCGGGCTCTACGACGGCTTATCGGTCGAGCAATGTTTAACCTATGCGTGCTTAGCCCACGAGGTTCCGATTTCTGAGGTTTCTGACCGGGTCACCCGGACGCTTCAACAGCTCAACCTAACAAACAAGCGCAAAGCCAACGTCACAGAACTTTCGCGCGGCATGAAGCAGCGGCTCGCTATCGGTCAAAGTATAATTCACAAGCCCAAACTTCTTATTTTAGATGAGCCTGCCTCAGGCCTAGATCCCGAGGCGCGCAGTTCGCTCGCCACACTTTTTAAAGAGTTAAATAAGGAGGGTATGACTCTCCTTGTGTCATCGCACATTTTGGCCGAACTCGATGAGTATGCCAACCACCTGTTGTCTCTGCGAAACGGTCATATCGCGCAAAATCAGAGTTCGCTGGCGGGGATTAATCGGCGGCTGGTGTTTCGCTTTAAAGCGATTTCGGATTTAAATCGTAAGACACTGAGTTCGCTTCTTGGCGGTAAGTCCGCCTATGAAAAAGACGGACTTACCTATTTGGATTTTTCTGGAACGGAAGATGACCAGGCCGAGTTGCTGCGCAGTTTGGTTTCGTCGGATTTGCCTGTGCTTGAATTTTATGTTGAGCGCGATGGCCTGCAACGCCAATACCTCAATCAGATAAAGTAGGGATTTATGAATTTGTCTGAAAAATTGTTTCACAGAAATCCAGAATTTCTAAAGTCAATTTGGCTTGAGTTCAGCATGGCCCGCGTGGTGTTGATGCCGGTGATTCTGAGTTTGGTTGTGATCACGGCCTTGGTCGTTGGCGAGGAAGCGCGGCAGGACCACCGTTTGTTAAACATGATCCACACGTTTACGGTCCTGGTGTTAATTGTTTACGGAAGTTGGCTGGCTGCGCAGGCGTATCTGAGCGAGGTGAACGACAACACTTGGATCTTTCAGCGAATGTCGTCGATTCCCGCCTGGAAAATGACCATCGGAAAGCTCTTTGGTGGGACTCTTTTCGCCTGGTACGGAGGAATCTGCGGAGCCGTGGTTTATCTTGTGGCATCAGCCATGGTTACGAAGGCAATTGTCATTGTGAGCCCGCTGGTCGACCTCTTGGCAGTTTTTTTAACCGCGCTACTTTCGCAAGCGGTTTGTTTGCTGGCGGCTTTTTATCTTGCTGAAAGAAATCCGATTAAGTCGCGGCTGAATAGTTTTTTTTCGATCGGGGTAGGATTCGTTTTTTTGGTTCTACTGGGTGGTTTTTATAACAGTAGTAGTAAGGTCTGGTGGGGCATGAGCGTTTCCATGTCTACGCTCTATTTTGCTTTCGGCGGGGCGTTTGCCGTGCTCGCCATCCTTGGAGTCCACAGTAAATTGCGTCGCGAACTGCAGCGCGGAGACACACCGTTTGTCTTTGTCGCCTTTGTGTTTACATTGTTGACTTTTGTTATGGGCTTTCAGGGCGAGCGAGTCGACGTGCCGCTGCGAACGCTTCTCCCGGGCCTTGCATTGCTGGGATTTTTGACTGTGGCGCTCAGCGTGGGCGATAACAATGACGTAAGTAAGTTTCGCCACCTGTGGCTTTATATCGGTCGGCGCCAGTGGCGTCGGGTTTTTGAGACTGTACCGCTGTGGGTTCTAAGTTTTGCGATTTTTTCGCTGGTGACAGTGGTCGCTCTCGTTCTACAGACGACGGGCGGAGCCTTCAAATTCTTCGCGGCTCCCGTTAACGACTGGGAAAAAATGGAGTTCGCGCCGGCCAAACTCTGGTTACTGGTTTTGCGCGACGTCGGCATTGTCTTATGGTTGTCGGCGGCCCTTAAGCGGCGCCATGCCGATCTGATTGTCTTTGCCTGCCTAACGGTGCTCTATGTGTTTCTGCCGCTGATTGCGTGGGCTTCTCAGTCGTACATTTTCTTTTCGTCATTCTTGCCGGTTACAAATCCGGATCATCATGCCGTAATAAGTTTTGTGGTGGTGGCTATTCAAACCGGTGTTGGGGGCGCGGGATACTTTCTGCATGCCCGTCGGGTTATTTACTCGCGATCTAGTTCTTCGATATAGGGCTGCAGTCGTTTTAGAAAACGCTCCCTAGCTCGTCGTATTGTTTCATCGCGCTCCTCTGGGCTCACGCCAACTCTTAGCGCCGGCCCGACACCGCGGCATTCTGGGCAGTCTGTTCCATTGAGGGTAGGCCGAGCTGAGGGGTCAGTCAGAGTCCTCGGGTCTGTGGCGGCGGTGACCTTTTCGCGATACCAGCTGGCGAGTGGTTTGCCGAACAGGTAAAGATTAAAATCGTTGGTTAGGTCAACGAGTTCCAGGCCGAGCCGACGTAGCTTGCGCAAATCCTTTTCATTCAATGAATCGGTTCGATTCGACAATGTGCCTTCAAAAAGTGCCGAAAAATAAGAGGAGAGCCTGTTCTTTTTCTTTTTTATCTGCAGATAGAGTTCTGGCTGAACGATGTTTAAATCCGGCCCAACATAAGGGTCCGGCACTTGCAAGTTGGCCAAACCGTGAGCGATTCGGTTTGCGGTAGCGGCGTTAGCGCTATCGAAGCGGTCATAGTTCTTGGGCAGAAGTCCTAGCCATTGCAGAACAACATCGCTCCGGAAATCACCCATCAATTTTTCTTTAACTTCATCGCTGCTCTCGCGCAAAAGTTTAGCCATGGTTTTAATAAAGTAACGTTGAACTGCGCGGGCCGTTGGCTCGTCGGCGCCGTTGAGATGGGCAATTTCATGCGCGAATAGCGCGACTAAATCCCGCCGTAGGTTGCCTGTCGGTAGTTTCATTAAGCCCTGCAGACTCACACAAATCTCGCCCGATCGGTCGAGCTTAGTTACCGAGGCTAGGAATTTGTGATCGCCGGGTCCGGAACAAAGCCCGTTCTCGACGATGTTCAATTTTTTTGTGCTCAGATAGGCCATATTTTTAAACTGAAAGTCTTCGGAACTTGAAGGGCTGCCGGGAATTTCATCTGGCCCGCTCAGCATTTTTTCAAGGGTCAAATAAATCAATTCGTCTTCAGTCGACATGTGCTGTGGGTTGGCAATTCTGTTGTAGGCGTGAAGGATGGGGTTGGCCGCCGTCTGAGTCGCCATAAGGCGCCAGGTCTGCTCTACGGTCGCTAGAACTTCCTCACGCGTGTTGTAAATAAAATCGCCCCCGCCGCCGCCATCGACTCCACCGCCCCCTTTGCCTTTTTGGCCGCCGCGATTGCAGCCAGAGACGAGGATCAGAGATAGGGCGAAGATTGGCAGAAGGTAGCGTCGCATTGTGAGGGGGGTCCTTTCGCCGAGTACTGATGCAGACCCAATGCCAATGTTAACGCGGGTTTATCGCCCGCTCGCGCATTTTGTATAGTAAAATTGGGCCGGTTTTTGTCAGCCTTGAGCGAGTTAGCGTCCGCGAAAGCGGCCGTGACCGCGCCCGACGACCACACTGATCTCACGCAAAAGATTCTGCACGTCTCTTTGGCGAGAGCCGCTGATCGGATCTATATCTGGATTCAGCAGCGTCTGCTCCAAGGTGCCCGAAAGGTGTATGGTTCGAGCCATCAATTGATGATACTCGATCACCGCCGCGCGCCGCTGGTTCGGATTTAAATTTTCGATTGAGCTGGGGAGAATGGCGATGGCTTTGGTGAGATGGTCTCTCAGCTCGGCCGTTTTGTCGGCGGCTGTTGCATAGGTTTTTTGTTCTGCGCTAGCTACCCAAACGGCGTCAAGAATGTAACCCATCGCAGTCATGTGTTCGCGCAAGGTGGGAGTGGCGCCGCTGGCCGAGACTGAACCTGCCAATAAAAATAATACTAGTACCGACTTCATAAAATACCCTCCTGAGGATTTCGCAGTTCAGGAGCAATGGTCGCGCCACCCTCATAAAGACCAGGGTTTGGGTGCGCGAGACGAATTGTCCCAAGGGCGCGGGGTGGTCGCGCCGACTTGTCCCAGCGCCGACCTAGTAAGGAATATCGTACACATTGGCTCGGCTCAGCCGTTGCAATTGATACAGGAAAAGGGAGCAGGGATGAAAATATCAGTTTTGGCGTTGGCCTTATTTTGGTGTGGTTCGAGCTGGGCGCAGGGCGAAGTCGAAGAGGGTCGGGTCAAGGCAACCATGCACACTTTTTTAATAGAGATGGCAAAAATCACTCCCTATCTTGGCTCGCAACAGGCGTTCACGTCTGAAAAAGGCAAAGCCGCCGTGGGTTCGGCCATCGAGGCCATGGCCGCGCGCACGCGCAAGCCGCCCGAAAAGCTAAAAGAGAGCGCCGGATTTAGAATCACCTTTGGCCTTCTGGCTGATCATATGCAAAAAACCAAGGCTGTTTTTGACAAGGGCGAGATGGAATACGCGCGCCTTCGTTTGAACGGTACGGCCAATCTGTGCGCGTCTTGCCATACGCAAACTCCGGTGGGCAAAAAGAATTCACTATTTCCGCCGGTCGATGATCTGACCGCCAAGGTTTCGTTCGACAATGCCAGTTTCTTATTTGTTATCCGCCGCTATGAACAGGCGTTGGCGCAGTTCGATACTTTGATTCGCGGTTACCCGACTTCGGGTGTTGAGTCGGATCAACTTGGCGAAGTGTTTCGCCGAAAGATCGCCGTGTTCGCGCGAGTTTTTCGTGATCCGAAGGGCGCGATCGAAAGTCTGCAGGCAGATCTTAAGAACCAAAATCTTCCCTCAGACATCCGCGCGAATGTAAAAAGTTGGATTGCGGGCTTTGAAAAATTGAAATCAGACAAAACCAATCCCGAAAAATTGTCCACACCCAAGCTGATCGAGTACGTCTCGACCCGGCTGCCAAACGAGTTGAACCGAAAAATTCCCACGGGCGATCCGCAGCTTTTGAATTTGCTCTATCTCTCTGGCTTGCTCTACGAGCGGCTTTTTAAAGAGCCAAACGGCCCTGATACGCAGCAGCTCTTGTATTATCTGGCGGTGTTCGAGCGCAGTTTGGCGCCGGTCGTATGGTATTCGGTCAGTGAGATCTACCTTAAAGAATGCGTCGTGGCCTTTCAGCCGACGACCAGTTCGAAGCGTTGCCTTGATGCGTATGAGTCGGGAATGCGCGAGCGCTTCTTTGGCAAGTCGATTCCCGAGCCGATTCAAAACAGCATCGATGCCATGAAGGAGTATCTGGTCAAATGATGACGTTGATCCCACATTCCGGTTTGGTGCATTTGCCCTTGGCCTTGGCTGTGCTTATGCCGCTGATGTACGCGTTGGCGTGGTTGAGCGTGCGACGTGGATGGCTCAATCAAAACGTGTGGTACGGGGTCGCGCTGTTCGCGGTGATTCAAGTTGTTGCGTCGTTCGTGGCGGTCGAAAGCGGTGAGGCCGCCGAGTTTCTGTCGGCGGCGGGTAAAAAGGCCATCGAGCTTCACGAAGAAGCGGCCGAGGCCTTTATGGGCGTATGGGTGGGGCTGGCGGGGGTGTTGATCGCCTCGCTTTGGCTGCGGCCATTTGCGAAAAAGTACTCGTGGGTTATTGATGCCGTGGTCATTGTGCTGTTCGCAGTTCAGTTTTACTTAGCGTTCTTGGCTGGGCATTTGGGCGGAGATCTGATTTTGCGATAAAAAAGCCCGGCGGGGTGCCGGGCCGAAGTGTGAGCATTGGGCTTCGTGGAAACATTGGTCTTCCAGGAAAATTATTGCGTAAAAACGTAATCATCTAAATCGCGGATCGGTATCAAAGGAACCTCTTCATCGGTGCCGCCGTCAAAGCCGTCACCGGTATCGTCTTGCGAGCTGCCGTCCTCAGGAACGACTTCTTCTTCCACAGGGGGTGGCGTCGTATCGCCGCCGGGAGTCTCATTGCCTACGCGACTGGCTGACTTCAGCTTAAGCACCGGCTTAAGCAAACAGCCGCCATTGCCTTGTTGAACGATCGATTTTTTCGCGTCGAAGTCGACCACCACCGAGTAATTGTACCCTTGGTCTATGGCCAGACCTTGATGGATCAAGATTTTCACGCCTGTCCGCTGCGCGCTCGGAGTTTGCAAATCGCAACGGGATTCGTCGGTCCTGACTATATAGTTTCCGGTTTCTTCGAGCACGAGCCGGATTTGGGTGACTTGAATTCCGGCCGGGAATTGCAGATCGGCCATGGGTAGAGTCACGCCGTTTTGCAAATCTAATAAATTGATGGGCCCCAAATTTTCCGCGGCCCGAATTCGCGCTTCTTTGCCAGCCCCGGCCACGCGAAGTTCCGCATATTTCACGCGGACCATAACGGCCGTGAGGTTGTCATTGGGCGCGTCCGTAAGACTTAAACGAAAGTTATATGGCTGATGCGCGTATGAGCTAACCTTATTTGACCCCGGACTCGATTCCGTAGATCCGTTGCAGGCGCTCAATCCGATGAGACCGAAGATCGTTAATACTCTAATATGTATATTGAGGCTCATACGCCCCCCTTTTCATGCAAGACGGGGCGGCGCTTTAAAACCTCTCTTTAGAATTTCATTTTCTCAACTAAATACGCAATGTTACGTAAACCGAAAAACTTGTCTACAATTCGCATCTCAAAATGAAATGGGTGTGATGTAGGTTGGTGACCATGGCACTTGCGCACTCCGAGCAGACCTGCGAACTAGGTCACGACGAGGCGCGCAGTGACCTAGTTCGCAGGTCTGCTCGGAGTGCGAGAAGGACAGGGTCTCAGCAGTTAGCGACGCTTAAAATCGAGCGCATTGCCATTTGCGTTCAGACGCAGGTTTGCACCGACCATAGAATAGTTCACTTTGCCGACTTGAATCTCGACATTGCAAGTGTAGCTGCCGTCGCGAACTTCGTTGCGACCGGCACCCAATACATCAATGGCTCCAGCGCCTGCGTTGATCGGAACTTCAACTCGCGCTTCAAGTGTCTTGCCAGGAAATTGGCAAATGCTCGACATCGCGCCGTTAACGGCGTTGAACTCGAGGCCCAAGTAAACGGTCATTCCATTGCCCGAAAAAACCGGAACTGTCGAAATCCAACGACCAATCAGTTGATTGTCGGTGACCGCGGTCGGTGAAGAGTCGGCGTGAGCCGAGAGCATTAAGCCATTGGCGAAAAATAAGGCAGCAACGAGCAGTGACTTCATGTGAATCCCCCCTAAGGAATTTGTTAATGCGAAATCATAGGGGGCAAGAGTTGCATAATGGAAGGCGCAGAACATCGCGTCTTCTGAATTTGTTCGGGCTGCGCCAAGTCGAGTCTAATCTACGGTTTCAAAATCCCATCGTTCTCAGTCAATTTATTGATGTCTTTTTCGGAAAGCAATTTAGCAACCTCAAAGCGAGATCGGAAAATTGGACTGGAGTACATCTGAAAGATTCTCAACCATTGCTCGGAAGTCAGCCTCAGTCTCGTCATGTGTTCTTCAATGGCATCGTGGAATTCGGCTTCTGTGAATTTACCAATGAGCAATGCCTGATAAACCGCATCCCTCGCCTCTTGGAAAGGGCCATTCAGAGCAATTCCAAGTAGTTTTTGTGTTTCAGAATAAGACAGTTTCGACTTCACCTGGTCCTGGAATTTGCCGATATGACTAGGTATGGTCAACCAGAATTTCGCATTATGGAAAAGGACAGAATGTCGAGGGCGAGACGGCTCCCCTGTCGACGTTGGTTGGGCTACTCATATCGACAAATGCTACAAGGGCAAATTGCTTGTCCGAATTCTGGACATGCCAAAAAAAAATCCCATTTCATTAAATGAAGCCATCAAAATCATCTCAGACAAAAAACTCGATGCTTACAATGCCGGTGACTTCGGCATGAAGCCCGGACAATACCATTGGTATTCGTATAATTTCCTCAGCTACATTTCAGACCTTGGATATCACATCGAGATCACCGGCGACGAAATTGACGGACTCGGTGGCACAATCGATGCTTAAGCATTGGTGGAGGCGAAAGTTTCCAGCGAGGCAACCCGGATTCACTGAATATGTTTTGCTAGTAGTTGTAGAAGTTGCGCTCACAGTGATGTTTAGAAAAAGAATAAAGACTTTTGTTGAGCCGCGCATCTGCGATGTCTACAACGACGTCATTGTCTACGACTATGGAGACTGCAGAAAATAGATGCGGAGATCCGTCAAATTAAAGCGCCAGCTCAGCGCTTTTTGACCCAACTGACATCAGATATCCGATATCAAGATATCTGATATCCGAGTGGCTCGCTGGTAGGGCGTCCAGGACTCGAACCTGGGATCCGACGGTTATGAGCCGTCTGCTTTAACCAACTAAGCTAACGCCCCTCAAAATTGATCTTTTATAGGCTTAGCTTAGCATGGCGGAAAAGGCTAGATGCGTGACGTGGCGCTTTCGGCGCGTATTACCGAAGTTTTGCGAGGTCGGCTTTTAGGGCTGTGAAGGCCGGGCGCGGGCTCGAATCGGCCGCCACCGGCTTGTCGCCAAAGGCGTCGATCATCGTAAATTCATGCACCGATGGGATTTGGCCCGACAGCAATTCCATCATCCAGTGGCGAACCTCATTGGTGTTGGCGATCGAGCGCACGTTCACCGCATCGGCGCCGAGCAGAACCTCCGTCGCCTCGCGGATCCACTTTAGCTTCATCTGCGGCACGAACAGTTCCACTTTTAGTGCAACAGTCCGGTTCTGCGCACTCAAGTATTCGCGCACCTGTTTGACGAACGAAACCACCCGGGCGGGGTCCTCATCATAAATCATCAGCAGCACGGTTTTGCCGTCGGTCGCGGTCGCCTTAGGAAAGTACAGGTCCATGGCCGTGTTGAAGCGCTCAAGGGCGCGGCTGCCGGCTTTCATTTGTCCCTCGAAATTCGCCCGGATCGGCAAGGAGGAGGCCTGAAGGCCGTCTTGCTGGAGGCTGGCCACCAGCGGCCCGGTGGCGCGGTCAACGCCGAGGCGGATGTACTTGTCGGCCGGAAACTGCTGGTCAACTTCGAGGCTCAGCTTCTTCAGAAACCGGAACATTTTTTCTTGCATAAAGTTGAGGTTGGTTAGGCCTGCGCCGCTGTTGCAGTCAGCGTCATGAGCGGCCGCCGCCGAAACGGATACACAAATAATGACCGATGCTAAAAGTCTTACCATAGAGCCCCACTTTTATTCGATTTGATAGGCCTTAAAGAGAACAGCAATAACTATACTCAGCGCGCGCCTAAAGTTTGTGTTACAACGCTCGAACTTGGATTTGCGGGTGATCGCTTCGGGAGTAATCCCGGGGAGGAAAGTCCGGACTCCACAGGGCAGCGCAGTGGATAACGTCCACCCACCGTAAGGTGAGGAACAGTGGAACAGAGAGAATGTCCGGGGCTTATAAGCCTGAAATCGGAAACGGGAGATTTCGGGTATATCCCGCTTAACCGCGGGGAGTTGCCGGAGTGAAAACAGCCAAACTCTGCGTGGAGCAAGATCAAATAGGAAAGCATTTGGCCTGCCTTGGGTCGGCTTTCGGGTTGATCGCCAGAGCCATGTTGTAAAACATGGCCCAGACGAATGATCGCCAACTGGAGTGATCGCATCGGGATCCTCTAGTCCACAGAATCCGGCTTATAGCAAATCTGAACGGTGATTTTGGGGCCCTTAACGGGGCCCCTCTTTTTTTGCCCGGCCTTTTGACGCCTATCCAAAGTTTGGACGCCTCGGTCTGAAACGCTGGCTTATAAGCCAGCTCAGGTGGACCTGGCTTTGTATTGATAAGGGGTTAGGTATGGGGGTGTGAAAGGATCGCACCCACAATGTTTTGGCAGAAGTTTATATCTTTAATTTTTGGCGGCTCAATGGTCGCGACGGTTCCGGCGGCAAATTATGCGCCGGCAACGCTCGATGAGATTCTGACCTACGAATGCGCCAAGTCCGTCGCCGGCATCGTGAACGGCGGAATAAATCCACAAATCGGCCCGGTGTTTTATCAAGATGGTTTGGTGTTTACTTCGCTATCGAATTCGCGCGGCGAGAAAATGCTGGTGGTCGATGCCGGCATGGGAATCTTCACTATTCCGCTGAATGCCGTCGGTGTAAACCGCATGCGCTTTACTTTGCCCATCAATAGTCACGGCGAAACGCAAACTTATTTTCTCGGCTACATTCATGGTGAACGCTATCGATCGCGCGCTTTAGAACTCACAATAGAGAAGGCGCCGATCGGGCGAGACGATTTAGATTATCAGCGGGCGCATATCACCCGAAGTGAGAACCTGCTGCCGCATTTAGAGTACGCGGTTTTTCAAACCACGCAGACCATGTTGAGCGCGATCTCCGCCAAACGCTTAACTCGGCAAGACCTCAATATCGCGGCCGTTGAATCGTGCGATCATATATCACGTCGGTCGCCCTCGTTGGCGCGCAATATGCGCTTTGACCTGGAAGTGATCGTGCGAGAAATTTTAGGCCCGAAGAGTGTGGCTGCAGGCGGCGGACGTATGCCCGCCAGCGTGGTTGAAAAACCATCCCGAATTTTCAAACAGAACTAAAGAATTATTTTTTGCGGGCGTAAACCACAAGCTCGCGGCCTTTGCGATTTTCAATCGAGCGGCGCCAGCGGGTCCAATACAAAAACTGAAAATTATTTTTTAAGCGCTCGCGAATTTCCCATTCGCTGCCGCCAAAAGGTGGGCCGTCGCGCTTCTCCATCGAAAAAAATATTCCGAGCAAATGCCCTTGCGGGGCCAAAACCCGGCGCCAGGTTTTAACTAAATCATTTCTCCGCTCGGGCGAGATGGCGCAGTAACAGGTGTGCTCAAAAACCAAATCAAATTTGCCGGTCCAGGCCTCGGGGAGGTTAAAGGCGTCGGCTTGCAGTAGACTGAGATTCTCTTGTCGGCCATAAACTTCTTTGGCGCGGTTGATGGCCTCGGCGCTGATGTCGACGCCGGTTACAACGTGGCCGGCTTCGGCAAAAAACGCGGCGTCGTGGCCGCTGCCACAACCCAAAACCAAGACTTTGCCCTTGGTCATTTTAATTTGCGGCAAAATTTCGGGCAAGATCGGCGTCGCGCCGTGCAACTCCCAGCCCGGAGTCTCGGTCTGATAAATGTTGGTCCAAAATTTATCGCTATTGACCTCTTTAAACGGCTTCAGCCAAGGTTCGATGGTGTAGACTCGGCCTTTAACGGTGATGCTGTCGTCATCAAAGCTGTCGAGCAGATCAAAAAATTCGTATTGCGCCTGGCGGGTAAAGACGAACGGGATTCCCTCTTTGGTCTCGCCATGAAAGCGGTCCCACTCGTCGCTGGTAAGTTTGCTAAATTCAAACTCGGCCTTGGAATTGTAGGGTGTGTCGATAATTCCGGTTTTGGCATCTTTCAACGCCACGTGCTTGGCCATCAACGGCGCATCGAAGTATTCGATCCAGGCTTTGTTGCCTTGCAGAGATGTGGAGAAGCGGTTTTTTTCTTCGACCTGAATATTTTTAATTAACTCGCGACCGTAGTTCTCGTCGTCGACCTTTTGCCCATCAAAAGCAAAATAGCCGTCTTCGTCGATGGTGATGTATTTGTCGATTGGGTTATTCACGGGCATTAATTTCTAAGCTGGTTATCATTTTGCTAGTTTATCAGCGCTGATGTTGTGAAGTCACATCCCGTTTTTCATTGAGCCGAATGCGCTATAACACACTACCCCTTAGTGTTTAGTGTCCCGTTTCGGCCCCTTTTATCTTGAAGGTGCCTGAATAGTTGCGCACCAGAAGTGTCATATAGTTATTGGATGAGTAGACTTCGAGTTCCCAATCCGCAGGATCGGCAGAAGATCTGGGTTGCATGCAAAAATTAGACTCTACGACTTTGCCGAAAGAGGGTATCAAATATTCTATATACTTTGCATTTTGCCCGCTAAGGCATCGCGCGAAATCTTGAGCTGAAATCCAGTCCGCATTTGAATCCTCGTCATGGGATTTACCTTTTTTCGTGCAAATTGGTCCAAATTCCATTCCTCCAACTGCGTTTGCAAATGCGTCATTGTCAGAAAAAAAGTATTTCAAAAAACATTCTTCACTTTTACTTTTTAAACATTCAAGGAACTGGGCTCGGAAAGATTGAAATCCAGCGGAAGCCAAAGCTGTTCGCATTTCGCCTTTAAGCTCCGTCTTTGATGGAATGTACTTCATTTGTGTCTTGTAATTTTTGAAATCAAAAAACAAACTTTCTTTTTGAAATTTAATTTCTATAATGCTCCCGCGACGACTGACGAAAGGAAGCGCGAGCAGACGACCATGCTTTCTAAAAGGAAGATCCTTAGGGCACTTGCCCAGGTCGGTACCGCCCCGCCATTGACAAACTTCTTTCCCCTGGACCGTTAAGATATTGTTCTCTAACGAAATAGTCGGTTCGCCTTCAAGTTTTAAATTGTTATAAAATTTTAGATTATCGATAGCGCTTCTGATGTAGATCTCAGCAGATTCTTTTGCTTCATGACCTTCACAGGCGAAAGCACTATTTATGCAAAGGGCTGCTGCAAAAAGAAACAGTTTCTGTGACATCATTAGTTTGTTACTCGGCCTTCATATGCCTACCTTTGCGCCGACGATCTGAAATTTGCCGTTCGGGCGACTCACCTTTAAAATCAGGTGTTGGTATTTCGTGGGAAGGTCGAAAATCCAATCATTGGGATCCGCGGAGTGATCGCTCGAAATGCAAAAATCTTCGGGTTTGTTAGGGGACGAAAGAGCGGGAACTAGAACATCAATATATTTTGAATTGGGACCCAACAGGCACCGCACAAAATCGTCGCTTGAAATGGAGGCCAAACCACGTTCATTAGGTGATGTTTTTTTCCTGTTGCAAGGTAGTCCGTACTCCATTCCTCCAAACCCGGTTACAAAATTCGATTTGCCTGATGGCACAAGACCGGCTAGTAGGCAGTCTTTGCTTTTCTTTTTCAAGCATTGGATAACGTCCTCCCTAAAGATCTTGAAGTCATGGCTCGCGAAAATTTTATCGGCCTCTGCTTTCAATTCTTCTTTTGAGGCAAGATATATCATCGACTTAACGTGCTCTTTAAAGTCGAAATAGAGTGTTTCTCCCTTCACTCTAATTTCAAAAATTGTGCCCAGTCTGCGTGAAAATTCCAATTCGTAGTGATTGTCCCACCAAGATGGCCGGTTCGGCTTAAATGGCAGTGAGGCGTGGTTCAAAACGACGGGAGATCCAGAAAGCTGTTGGTTTTTAAACAGGGTAAGGCCTCCAACTCTTTCGCTAATTAAGAGCATTTCCTTCTCGCGCCCATCGTCATCACATATCATTTGAGCCCAAGTTTGAACCGTTAATAGAATTGTTATTATGTAAATCATAATTAATTCCCCACTGTGGCCGCAGATTTAAATCGAACGTGGAAGTGATTCCAATGGTCGGGCAAATTTTGGATGACCTCCCAGTTCTTATATCCCTGCGCCTTAAGCTCGTCCATCCGTTTTACAAAATCAGGGCTCTCGTCCATAGTCACATAGATGATTTCAATTTGGCTAGCGACTCCTGGAGGCAGCTGATTAAGCATGCTCATTAAATTTTCGGCCGCCTCCGCCCCGGGCCGTTCGCCTTCCTCTTTTATTTGTTTGCTATTCGGGAAGCCAGGTATCCAAAAATCTACTTCGATGCCAACTTTATGGCCCCCTCTACTATGAGCGTCCCAAGAACCTCCATGCATTTTACTGATATCGTTCGTCATCAAAGGAAACGTATGGGTTGCGTTGTGGTGAGTAAACCATTGGTTCAGAAGGTTTTTCGTCCTAGGGCGCGCCCATTTGTCGCCACCAACCGACGCCCCTTCGTCGCCAAAGATGCGATCTGGAGCTATCCTCATCCAAGATAAGATCTGCGCTTTCAATTCGACATTGCCCAATTCGGCAAGTGCCTGGCCGCGAATGTGACCGCCACCATTAATCTGGGCGGCAACTTTGAAAGTGAAGGTTGTAGCATTTGTTATTGAACTTATTCTGGCTGCCTGGGCTTTTGGGATTACAAAAAGTGATGTTGCTGGGGTTTTGCCAAATGCCTCAATTGTAATTTCGGATTGACCGACTTGGCTATTGAGGCTTGCCAGCGCCGACTCGCTCAAGAACCCAAGTGCGGCAGGCACATTTTTCTCGTTGTCTCTGTAAACTTCGAGAAACAGATCTGAGACGTCGTGGCCGGGACTCAATTGGATTTTAACGCTTCCGTTAACATACGTTCGTCCGGCAAGATTGGGCGCCGTGTTGTTTGCATCCACGCTAAAATTAGTTAATAAATTTCCCGCAAAATCCGTGAGTTTTACTGAAGTGACCGATGATATATCAAACCGAATGGTACCAAACGTGAGAGACGGTACGCTTCCGGCTAACCCCCCAAAACTTCCGCCAAGAGCTATTTGATTATTTGTGGCATTGTTAGGGAATGGAACGGTAATTTCCTGCAAGCCATTGTCTGTGATGTTGCGAAATCCCAGGTCCACTCCGTTCGCCCGGACATAGATGAAAGCAAAGCTGCTAGAGCCCATGCCTGACACGTTAAATGTTACGGTAATACTGTGAGCCTCAGGAGGCAGATTAATAATTTCTCCAATAAGGCCTGTGGTCCCTGACTCCTCTCTAACAGGTATTAGGACCTTGTTTACCCTTTCATAAATTGCATAGGTGTAGCCAAAGAGAGTGGGTATGACTTTATTTATGGTGTAGGTTACGCCCACCTCGGGCGTCACAGGAACGCTCAATAATCTTGCGAAAACCGAATTGCCGGACGGGTCAAAAAGATCTGTAGGAGGGCTAATCGGAATATCGATGAGGACATCAGGATGTTTTAGATCCAACTTGATGGCTCCCATGTCTCCATTGGATTCCCCACGGGCAGTAATCATTCCGCCAGGCACGCCAAAAAAATCTGCAACGCCGTCGATTATTGGTGCGGACATTCTCGCATTTGAGTCGTCGAACTCTAAGGTCACGATCCCTTCTGGATATATTTCTGAGGTGTCGATGTTGGTGAGTCTGACGGAGAGAGCTCGGTCTCCCGCCTTAAAAGTTCCCTCAAGTCGAATTGGGTTTCCGGCTGTGTCTTCTGCGTATACCTCAACTACGGTCGTAGACTCGGTTAGGCCTTCTGGGATTATGATCGATTGAGATGAAAGTTGAAAATTGGGACCAAAAATACGAACGTTATTTTTTGTAATAAAAAACCGCGGCTTTTGCGAGCTAAATTGAGCATCGTCCAAATCGATTATAATCGGTCGATTCATTACGTTTATTTGGTCCTCCCGCAGGTCTCTAAATGACATTTTTCCTTGGCTGGCGGGCTTGAATTCGCCATCTTTCAGAAAGGCCACCTTTAGGCCTCCGAATCCTTTGCGATGGACTTTTACTTGGTTTGTAGACTGCAGTTGGACGGCTTTCAAGACCGGACCTTTAAAGGAATGGATTAGATCTCGAAGATTAATAACGGTAGTTCCGTTAATTTCAATCTCGCTGAACAATGCCGTGAGAATTCTGGGCCAATCGACCTCTACGCTCATTATGTATTCTCCCGGCGCGGGAGAGTTGAGAGAGAACTCCTCTGTTTTGGGCTTAATCTGTTTTGGTAATTCGATAGGACCAAAAAATACTTCAAACTCCTCGAGCGCTACGACGCGAATCGAGACGCCATCGCCGGGAGGTCCCGATATCTTGATGCGGATGTTATTTGCGGGCAATAGGTCAATAGGAATTAAAGTCTGTTGGAAAATTGAGTGTTGGATTTTGGCGCCATTGAGAACGATCTCAGTCTTGATGAGTTTTGTCCCTGGAAGGGGACGAATTTCAATAAATTTCTGGGGACTTTCTCCAGGCAAAGACGACGGGGCCTCAAACGAAAATGTCTGATCTAGGGGTCTTATAGGTTTGGAATCGGGAATTAAAACTTCAGTGGACCATATGAGGGGCAATTCCTGGGCCGATATAGACGAGCCAAAAAATAAAAAAGCGATACCGAATAAGAATCTCATTCCGAGCCTCCGCAAACGTTCAAATTGAGATGTAAATAAACCAATTAAGTCTAGTTATCGGCCGTGCAACGGCTGGACTTTAGGCTCGGTGGGATTTCTCATAAAGGCGCGTATCAAGGGTAATAAAAACGGTCGGCGTTATTGAGACTTTTCCTCTTTAGGAGTTTCGGGCGCGTCGTTGGTGCCCGCGGTAATTTGAATCGGGTCGCTGAAAGTCACTTTGTTGTCTTGAATCACCAACTGATCAAAGCTCCAGGTGACAGTGTCGGGCGTCTCGTCAATTTTGTTTAAGGTGGCTGAGCCTTCGATTTCAACTTCAGCCGGTTCGCCGTTTTCAGTTTTGTCTTCAAACGAGTAAACAAACACGGCGCGCACTTGCGATTTTTTTAAAGTCTCGGTGTAAAATTTCTTGAAGCGTAGGTTTTTGCTCTCGGGCAGATTTTGCGTCACGTACTCGGCGATAATATTCTTCAAATCGTTCTGGATGCCCACGTGAACCGATTGCGCCACCGGTCGCGGATTGTGCACCAGCGCCCAGGTGCTGACTAACGCAAATGCAAAAACTAAGACGCTGATGATCTTCATAAAAACCCTCTTATCCGGTATGGTAAGAGGAATTTAACGGAGAATCAGATGCGGCACAACAAAATCATCGGCTGGGGAGCCTTCCTCGAAGTTGTCGAAAAAGTGCAGAAGGTCAGTCCTTGGCTCTCGCGTCAGATTGCCAAGCGGGCCTCGGAGTGGCCGTTTTGGTACTCCGGCCTGCAAGTTAAACACTGGGAGGGCAACACCGCGCACGTTCACCTACCCATGTCTGTGCGTAACTCGGTGGACAACGAGATTTGCCAGGGGCATTTGCTTCTGGGCGCCGAGTTGGCCCTGCGTCTGGTGCTGCTCAGATACCGCCACGAGTTTCCGTTTCGCTATTGGTTCAAGGCCAGCCGCGTAGAATTGCATCACACCGTGGATCAGGCCGTGGACTTTCGCTGCGGGATTGAGTTTGCCGAATGGGAGCGCATCCGCATCGATATCGCGCGGGGCCAGCCCTGCGAGGCAGAGTTTGTCGTACCGGCGGTTTTAAGTGATGGCCGTTCGGCTCTGCAGGTTAGCTTTCAAGTGGCCTTTCAGCTTGAGAAATTTCTTCCCGCCTAATAGGCTTTAGCACATGTCGATTTTAGAGACCCGCATCTCGAAGCAAGCCCAATCGTTCGCGCAAAATTCTGCCGCCATGATCGAAGCCATTTCAGGCCTTAAAAAACGGCTCGGGTCAGTTATGGCCGGCGGCGGTGCCGAGTCGTGCGAAAAACATAAATCGCGCGGAAAATTATTGGCGCGCGAGCGCATTCAAGCGTTGATCGATCCCGGAACAGAATTTTTAGAATTTTCAACCTTGGCGGCGATCGACATGTACGACGGCGCCGCACCCGGCGCAGGTATCGTGACGGGTCTCGGAGTGGTGAGCGGTCGCGAGTGCGTGATCGTAGCCAACGACGCCACCGTTAAAGGCGGCACCTATTACCCGATGACGGTAAAAAAGCATTTGCGCGCGCAAGAGATTGCCGCTGAGAACGGCCTGACTTGCGTCTATTTGGTCGATAGCGGCGGCGCCTTTTTGCCGATGCAGTCTGAAGTGTTCCCCGACCGGGATCACTTTGGGCGGATTTTTTATAATCAAGCGCGAATGTCGGCCATGGGTGTGTCGCAAATTTCTGTGGTGATGGGCTCGTGCACCGCGGGTGGCGCCTATGTGCCGGCGATGAGCGACGAGAATGTAATTGTAAAAGACAACGGCACAATTTTTTTGGGCGGGCCGCCGTTGGTCAAAGCCGCGACCGGTGAAGAAGTCTCTGCGCAAGCCCTGGGCGGCGCCGAGGTCCATTGCGCGATCAGCGGAGTGACCGACCATTTTGCCGACAACGACGAACACGCCTTGCAGATCACGCGCGATATCGTGGCGCAAATTCCGCTGCGGCGTTTTGTGCCTTATCCGGTGGAGAAGGTCGAAGAGCCTTTGTATCCGGCGTCCGAAATTTACGGCGTAATCCCCCGCGATATTAAAGTGCCCTATGATGTGCGCGAAGTGATCGCGCGAATCGTAGACGGCTCGCGCTTTCACGAATTTAAATCCAACTACGGCACCACCATCGTGTGCGGCTTCGCCCATATCTTTGGTTACCCCGTGGGTATTGTAGCCAACAATGGCGTGCTGTTTTCTGAATCCGCGTTGAAGGCCGCGCACTTTGTTGAGCTGTGCGATCAGCGTATGGTGCCTTTGATATTTTTGCAGAACATCACCGGCTTTATGGTTGGCAAAAAATATGAGAACGAGGGCATCGCCAAGCACGGCGCGAAAATGGTGATGGCGGTTTCAAATGCTCGCGTGCCACGCTACACGGTGATTATCGGTGGCAGCTTTGGCGCTGGCAACTACGGCATGTGCGGACGAGCGTATCAGCCGCGCTTTTTGTGGATGTGGCCGAATGCGCGCATCTCGGTGATGGGCGGCGAGCAGGCCGCTAATGTTCTGCTCACTGTTAAAATGGATCAATTGAAGGGCAAAAACCAAAGTCTGAACTCGCAAGAGCAACTCGAGTTTAAAAAACCCACGCTTGAAAAGTATGATCGCGAGAGCAGCGCGTACTATTCGTCGGCCCGTTTGTGGGACGATGGAGTGATCGACCCCGCCGACACAAGAAAAGTTTTAAGTTTGGCCTTACATGCTTCCTTTAACCGCCCCTGGCCCGAAAAATCCCAGGGCGTATTCAGGATGTGACCGATGAAACATTTGCAGATCACGCAGAATCAAAACGTAGTGACCGTCTCTCTCAATCGCCCCGATAAGCGAAATGCCTTTCACCCGGAGATGATTTCGGAGTTAAAGAATACATTCGCGGGCTTTGCTAGTGAGCCAAACCTACGCGCGGTGGTGTTGACCGGCGAAGGCGAGAGCTTTTGCGCCGGCGGCGACTTGGAGTGGATGCGCTCGATGGCCGAATACTCCCACTCTGAGAATTTGCAGGACGCCAACGAACTGTTTGATATGTTTTTTGCCATTCGCTCCTGCCCGGTGCCAGTGGTTGGAAAAGTTTTTGGCCACTGTTTTGGCGGTGGTGCTGGCTTAGTCTCGGTGTGCGATATCGTGGCGGCGGAGTTGAAAACGCAATTTTGTTTTTCAGAAGTTAAATGGGGCCTTGTTCCGGCCGTGATTAGTCCGTTTGTGATTGAGCGGGCGCAAGCGGCCTCGGTGCGGGAGTGGTTTACCACGGCTAAAGTCTTTTTGGCGGATGAGGCCATGGCCGGCGGCTTAGTTAATTTTTCGGGCAATATCAGCGACGTCGACGCTTATATGGAGCACACGTTGAAGTTGATACTCGGTGCCGCTCCCGAGGCGGTGCGCGAAACCAAGGCCTTGCACCAATCGTATTCGCAATTGGATTGGGACGCGGTTCGCTACAAGGTCACCGGAATTATTGCCGACCGGCGAGTTAGCGCAGAGGGGCAAAAAGGCCTACAGGCCTTTTTAAACAAACAAACTCCTGCGTGGAACGAAAGTGCCCATGGCGCGCCCGCGAAAATTTGAAAAAGTCGCCATCGCCAATCGCGGCGAGGTGGCGGTGCGGATTATCCGCGCTTGTCAGGAGCTAGGTCTTGAGACGGCGCTCCTTCATTCGACGGCCGACGTAAATACAATCGCCTATCGAATTGCCGATGAAACCGTTTGCATCGGCGAAGCCTCAAGCACCGCTAGTTATTTGAACATCGACGCCAATATTAACGGCGCAAAAAGTTGTGGGGCCGACGCTATTCATCCCGGATTCGGATTTTTATCTGAGAATGCCGACTTCGCCCAGCGGGTGGGCGACTCAGGAATGGTGTTTATTGGGCCGACCCCGGAAAACATAAAACTTTTTGGCGATAAAATCTCGGCCAAAGAACATGTTGAGAAGGCCGGTGGCCGCACGATTCCGGGCTACCAGGGTAAAGATCAATCGATCGACAAATTAAAAAAAGAATGCGAGCGCATTGGCTATCCGGTGATCTGCAAGGCCGCGGCGGGCGGTGGTGGGCGCGGACTAAAGGTAATTAAAAATCCCTTTGAAGCCGATGAGCTGATTCTCTCGGCTCAACGCGAATCGCAAAGTGCTTTTGGTTCCTCGGTCGTGTTTTTAGAAAAATATTTAGATCGAGCCAAGCATATCGAAGTGCAAATTTTTGGCGATGCCAGCGGCAAGGTGCATGCGCTGCTTGAGCGCGAGTGCTCGGTTCAACGTCGCCATCAAAAAATTATTGAAGAGGCTTTGTCGCCTTCATTGACCCCTGAGCTGCGCGGTCAAATCGCTAGCACGGCGCGCGAGCTGGCGGAGAAAGCCGGCTATCGCAACGCCGGTACGGTGGAATTTCTTCTGCAAGATGATCAGTTTTATTTTATGGAGATGAACACGCGCCTTCAGGTCGAGCATCCCGTCACCGAGCTGGTGATGGGTGTCGACTTGGTTAAGGCGCAAATTCTCACCGCGCAGGGGCAGGCACTGAATTGGCCCGCCGATATGAAACCGCATGGGCACGCCATCGAGTGCCGGCTCTATGCCGAGAACCCATACCAAAACGGCATTCCCAGCACCGGGCCGATTCTCGCCGCCCAGTGGCCGCAAGGCGCCGGCCGTCGGTTTGAAGTGGGCTTTGATGCGGGCGATGAGGTCACCAGCAACTATGACTCGATGATCGCGAAAGTGATTGTGTGGGACGAAACTCGCATCCGCGCGATCCAAAAAATGAAGCGCACCTTGGCCGAGACCATGGTGTTCGGTGTGCAAACCAATATCCCGTTGTTGCAACAGATTCTTTCGCACGAAGATTTTCTCACAGGGCAAATGACCACTCGCTTTTTTGAGACGCATTTTAAGGGCGGCTTGAGCGCGCCGGAGTTCTCGCAAAGCGAACAAAAAGTGATTCAATCTTTAAACGCGCAACTCGCCGATACGAGCACGGGCTCTGGCGGGGGTCACGAGGGCAATCCGTGGTCGCATAGCTGGAGTCGCCCATGAAGTGGATTGAAGTCGATTGGCAGGGCAAAAAAATTCGCGTGCCCGCGGTCAAGCATCAGGGTCGCCTTTGGTTCCACTGGCAGGGCGCGACTCATATGGTGGATTTAAATGGCGGATCACGCCGCGCATCGGGTGAAAAGAGTAAAGCCAATCCGGGCGTGATTATGGCGCCGATGCCGGGGAAGGTGACGCGCGTTACGGTTAAAAAAGATGAGCCCGTTAATAAAGGCCAAGCTTTGGTGGTGATGGAAGCCATGAAAATGGAGTACACCCTTGAGGCGGATCGCGACGGTAAGGTCAGTGAAGTCAATGTAAAGCCGGGCATGCAAGTTGGCCTCGGTGAAGTGTTGGTGCGAGTGGTGGAAGCATGAGCGGAGTTGTGCAAATAATCGAGGTCGGCCCCCGCGATGGATTGCAGAATGAAAGTACAATTCTAACGCCGGAGCAGAGATTTAATTTTATCAAGCATCTGGCTGACTCTGGCCTTAAGAGAATCGAAGTCGGCGCCTTTGTTTCGCCCAAATGGGTGCCGCAAATGGCGGGCAGTACAGAGTTGATCAACGAGCTCTACCGCCGCCGCTCCGAGTTCCCAAAGAATATTCGCTTCTCCGCACTGGTGCCCAATGTGAAGGGCATGGAAGATTGCCTAAAGACCCCGGTCGAGGAGATTGCAATCTTTGGCGCTTGTAGCGAGTCGTTCTCGAAAAAAAATATCAACTGCTCAATTGCTGAAAGCCTCGAGCGATTCGCGCAAGTCACGGCCTTGGCGAAAAAACATAAGCGCAAAGTGCGCGGCTATTTGAGCGTGGCCTTTGGCTGCCCCTACGAGGGCGCGGTTGCCGAGGCGAAAGTTGTTGAGCTGGCCAAAAAATTTGTGAAGATGGGCGTGTATGAAGTTGTGATTGGCGACACGATCGGCGTGGCCACGCCCAATCAGGTTAAGTCGCTACTGACCAAGTTAAAGCGCGCGGTGCCGCTTAAAAAACTGGCCATGCATATGCACGACACGCGTGGAACGGCATTGGCCAATGTTTTGGTCTCTCTCAATTTGGGAATTCGAATTTTTGATTCCAGTTTTGGCGGCATTGGCGGTTGCCCCTATGCTAAAGGGGCGAGCGGCAACCTTGCCACTGACGATCTTGTTTACATGCTTCATGGCATGGGCTTTAAGACTGGCGTCGATTTAGGACGCTTATTAAATTACTCAGAAACGATCCGGGCCCAAATCGGCCGAAAACTTCCCTCGCGCACGAGTGAAGCGGGCCTGCCCATTAAGCGTTAGCTGCTAAATTTACTAGAAAAATTACGAGAAGAACGGCTGTGTATGGAAGGTACATTTTCATTCGTGACACTCCTGCTTCCCTCCCCAAATTCATTACGGTTATAGTGCGAAAGGCGTACCAGTGACGAGATTAAACCTGTGAAATTTGGCAGTTTATATTGCTCCCCGCCCGTTTAAGTTCTGAGCACCCCTGTAAAGACTCCTGGGCGCTAACCCTTTGATACATGGTTAATGTCTTATAACCAGGCCTGAATATTGATTAGGCAGAAGGGCAGATGAACATCGAAACGGTGGCGAAAACGCTCACCATAGTTACTTTCGTGACCCTATGTTGGGTGGCCCACCGGGCCCTTCAACCGCGCGTCGATTGCGTGTCTTCGAGCTATTTAAGTTTTGTACTGGTCGATCAAGAGCGCGTCTACAATTGCGGTTTCGAAAGCCGTTTGAGTTTGAAGTCGGTCTTTGCGCCGCTCAATTTTTCTACCCTCAGCAAAGTCAGGGCGATGGAGTCTCTCGAACCGCTCGAGCCCTTTTTGCCGGTTAAGGGGCCAAAGGTGGCGGTGGAAGTGGTGAATGCAGGCGAGGATGGGAGCGGTGGCCAGTTTTTTGAACTCGGCAAAGGCTATGTGCGCTTAGGGGTAGAGAGGCTGAAGTCGCCCGCGTGGGCGCGTCGTGCTTTGATTATGGGCGTGCTCAACAGCGAGATGCCGCATGCGTTCTCGGGTCCGTTCGAGCTTGAGGTCATCGCTGATTTTTTAACTCTTACGCTGTTTCCGTCGTCGGCATGGGCGCATGCGCCGGTTCGGGATTTGCGCTTTTCTACGGCTTCAAAAACTTCTGGGTTTGGGCCGGTGTTGGCCGTGGCGTTGGCCAAAGTTTATCAAAGTTCGCCCATGAAACAAAAAATCGCGGCGCTTAAAAGGTTACGCTCGGCCGAGGCTTTGCCTTTGGTGTTTGAGCCGCTCGATACCGCCGGCCCATCTTTGGCCGCATGGTTCGAAAAATCGCTGCGCGACCTTGCGGCGACCCTTGGTTTAACCGACGAGCTATCGATCCGCCAGGCACTAAAGACCATGGAAGTCGAAGCGCCGACCAAATGGGAGCTCACCGTCGACGTGACCCGAACCCCGGCGTGGAAAGAGATCGTCGAACAGCTTAAGACGCGCGGCCAGTTTCGACCCAAAGAGAGAGTTTTGGTTTTTACTCCTGAAGGCACCATGGCTTTGCCGTCAGGCTTGCCGGTCGATTGGGAGCCGTCCGAGATTTCGTCGCAAAAACATGTGATGATTGCCTGTGGATGGCCGGCCTCAGGGGACGACGATGTGGTGCATATTCAGGCGCGGCACATCTATGCCGAGCAATCTTGCGGCAAACTCACGCGCCCGTTTTGGGATTAGCTTTTCGGGACCACCGGTCGCTTCTTGGCGACGACAAACAGCCGCTTAAACGGATACAGATAAGGCCCCTCGCCCGTCACCAGAAGCACGCGCTTTGAGTACTCTTCGAGAAACTTCTTATAGCCCTCGAGGTCGAGCTGCTTTTGATAGTGGGTGAGCAAGGTGCCTTTGGTCCATTCAATTACGTCGTAGCCGGACTTTAGCGGATGCAGATACACCTTAATCGAAACGTCGACGATATCCATACCGTTGCGCCACAGGAGCTCGCCATAGGTTTCGGGCGCGAGCAACGGCGGTATGCGCACCTGCAATTTCATTTGATGGGCGACATCGCTGGCTAAAAAATGTGAGGGATGATCGAAGTTGGCCGGCATCTGCACGGCCAGCTGCCCGCGGGGCTCGAGCCAGTTGAGTAAGCGCAAGAATAGTGTTTTGTGATTGTCGATCCATTGAAGGGCGGCATTTGAAACGACGAGATCGAACTTTTGCGCTGGCGAGTAGGTTTCAGCGTCGCCCGAAGTGAACTTAAGGCCGTCGGCCGCCCACGCTTGCGCCTTTTCGAGCATGGCGTGAGAGGAGTCGATGCCCAATGTCTGTTTTACGTGCATTCGCTTATGCATTTGGCTGGTCAACTCACCGGTGCCGCAACCCACGTCGATGGCCGTCTTGATGTTGGTAAAGTCGACCTTTGCCAGCAGATCCCAAAACGGTTGCGATCGTTCACTTTGAAAACGGTTGTACTGATCGGGATTCCAATTATCCATATTATGAATCAAGTTTATCCTTGCCAGGCGGGAAGTCATGCCAAAAAATTCAATGATGCTCGCGCGCCTGCGCCCATATGGGCCATTTTTGTTGTTGATCGGTGTTGCGGCGGTGGCCGTGTACGGTCAATTGCTGACTTCATCGCCGATCACCTGGGACGACGACTCGAATATTTTTAAAAATCCATACTACGCCGCTCAAATTTGGTCGCACTTTTGGCACAACAACTACTTCGGGCTCTATGTTCCGGTCACGAGCACGGTGTGGCAGGTGATGTATGAAGTCGGCGAGGGCGCAGCGTGGCCTTTTCGAGTTTTAAATTTGGCTCTGCATTTGGCCAATGGGGCTCTGGTTTTTATTTTACTGCGCTCGCTCAGCGCGCGCTGGGGGTTGAAGTCAGAGACGGCGGTGGTGTTTGGAACCGCACTGTTTGTTTTGCACCCGATGCAAGATCAAGCGGTCAACTGGATCTCGGGCGGGCGCGATTTGTTGTCGGCCTTTTTCGCTTTGCTATGTGTATATGTTTTCTTTCGGCGGCCCGGTTGGACCACGGCCGTGGGCGCAACGCTGCTTTTTTCTTTGTCGATTTTTTCTAAACCAAACAGCGTGGTTTTGCCGGCGCTGTTGCCTTTCTTAACAATTCTTATCGATCGCAAGCGCTTGCGTGAAAGTTTACTTATCGCCGGAGTGTGGGCGCTGCCGGCGGCGTACAGCATTTACATGAATCTTTCGGCGCAAGCCGATTTTTTGTTAAATCTAAATCTGGGTGAGCGGCTGTTGGTGGCGGGAGATGCGTACACCTTCTACATTCAAAAATTTCTTTTTCCGCATCCGCTCTCAGCCAACTACGATCGCCAGCCGGCGTACGTTTTAGCGCGCTGGGCACCGTATTTTCGCACCTTCGCTTTGTTGTTAGTAACAGTGCCGTTTTTTAATTGGGCTTGGAAAAATGACCGGCGATTTTTAATCGCCGCGGCCTGGTTCGCGCTCCTTCTGCCCGTGAGCGGAGTGGTCTCATTTGGCTATCAAAAAATTTCGACCACGGCCAATCACTACCATTACTTGCCGATGGTGGCGCTGGCGGCGACGGTGATGTTGGCTTTGAATCAATGGTCAAGTTGGGAGCGGGTCGCGCGCAAGGGGTTGCTGGCGGTTATCGTTTTGTTGGTGCTGTTTGCCAATGTGCGCGCCCAAGTGTGGAAGAACGATGTGAACTTTTTTGAGAATATGGTCGAGTACACACCAAATTCTTACTCGGCCGCGCTCGGTATGTCGGTGGTGAAGTGCGCCCGGCAAAATAGTTATGCTGAAGGCATTAAGTGGACCGAGGTGGCCCTGCGCGAACGTCCGCTCGACATTCTCGCGTTGGCCAATCAAGCCTATTGCTATTTGCATGCGAAGGATTACCGCAATGTGGTTCAGATGGAGCTTTACCTTCACAAGCTCGACCGTGCCGAGATGGAAGCCAAGCAGCCGACGGCGTACTCGAGCTTTTTGGCTACGGTCGGTACTGGATTATTTGAAACCAATCATACCGAAGACGGCTTTCAGTTTTTATGTGAGGCGTACCGAATTATGCCATCGGATCCAAATCACAAACGCAATCTAGAGATTGGCCATCAGTTAATGGTTAAGAATAAATTGGAGCCACGGTGTGTGACCCCGTTCCCCGGCGCAAAATCAATTCCACCCGCGACTGAGCCGCCGCCGACAGAAAACTAGTTGCTCGCGCACTGAAGGGCTGTGGCGGCGATGCTATTGTCAACTTCGCTCAAAACGCTGAGCGGCTGGCCTTGAAATTCGGCAGTGGCCATCAATTCGGTTTTTTTGTCGGTGAGGTTGATAATATGAACCTGCGAGCCCGCGCCGAGAGTAATCTTTAAAATATTGCCATTGGCCTCTTTGCGTAAGAAATCCGTGCTCGAGGTCAAGGTGGTGAGCTGGCCGTTCTGGCAAGCGGCGTGAGCAAGGCCTGAGCTAAAAAGAAAAAGGGCGATGACTAACAAAGACTTCATAGAATCCTCCGATTGACTCACCTCAAGAGCAATTGCCGGGCCTTGAGTCGGATGGCATAAGGACTGCTATATTCCTTACCGTATGAGAACAAATCGCCTTAAAGTCGCGCTCGCGATAATAATTATGTCCATTTCGGGCACCGTAAGCGCCGAATTTGCGCCCAGCGTGTGGCAGCAGCTGCAAATGCGCGGCGTGACCGTTCTGGAGAGCGAGATCAAATCGCTTGAGATCTCTGACGACCTCGTTGTGGTGGAGTTTTCTGAAGGCCGCGCCAAGCTATGCGGGCAAGATTCCTATTTGACCGATCAGCGGGTTGTGACCCTTAGAGAGGCCCTAAAAAGCGGTGAAAGGCTTATGCTCGGCTTCCAGGGACCGTGGAACACATGTTTAAAGACAATCTCGCAGCGGCGCACCAACTCTAAAAGTTGAAATTTTTAATCCCGACGTGAAACAATAGGCGTCAGGGAAAAACATCTTGGAAATAACAACTAAGGCCACCGGCGACTCTGAGGGGCAAGATCATCCCCCGCGCCTAAATGCATTTACGGATTATCGCCAATTCCTGCGCGAGTTCTATGAATTCCGCCGGAGGCAAACCCGCACATCGCTGCGTCCCTACTCCTACGCCACGTTCGCGGCGGCGGCCGATATCAAATCGCCAAACTATTTAAAGCTCATCATCGATGGGCAAAGAAATTTATCGCGCGACATGGCCTATCGCTTCGCCAAAGCCATGGGCTTGGGTCGGGAAGACAGCGATGAGTTTGTGGCCCTGGTCGACTTCACTCAAGCCACCGATCCTTTGGAGCGTAACCGCTACCTGAAGGTGTTGTCTGAGATGCGCGTGCGACAGCAGCTTAAAAGCGGCGAGATCAACGTAGCGACGTGGGAGAAGGTCCCCAGTTGGGTGACCTGGGTGCTTTACGCTTTGACCGATCAAAAGAACGTCAGCTTCGATGTGGACGAGCTGTTCAGTATTATGCGTGGTAAGGCCCGTATCGAAGATATCCGCCGCAGCTTCGACAAATTACTTACGTCGGGCGAGCTGGCTCGCAACCCTGAAACCGGAGAGGTCGGCAAGGGTCGGGAATTAATGGCGGGGGCCGAAGACGTTCCCGTGGAGCTGGTTCGAAAGCTTCAGGCCGAGTTAATTTATTTGGGCTTAGAGTCTCTCTTTCAAGATAGCCCGACGGACCGAGAGTTCGGAACGCAGACGTTGGCTTTGACCGAAAAAGAATTTGAGCAGCTCAAATTCGAGCTCAGGCAGTTTCGTAAGCGATGGACTAAGGATATCTCAGTGGCCCGGACGGGCGAAAAAGGCGATCGGGTTTTTCAGTTGAATATTCAGCTATTTCCAGTGACCCGCGCGGGGCGGGGAGAAATCACCTCTTGAGGTCCCAGCGACAGGCTTAGAAGCCTGTTACGACTCCGACTTTCTTAGGGGGGAGGGGGAAAGCGCCCATCGCTAAGACTTCAAGAAGATCAAAATCCACAAACGTACAACTTCAGCAAACGTTCCGCGTTTTAGAGAAAGCAACTTGTGAACCAATGTGCAGAAATGGTCAACTACCCGTAAAATCTTTATAAAGCTGGTTTGAAAATTAAATAGGCCCAATTCACGGCTCAGTCCGCTAAAAATTGGCGCTTTCATATGTATTGGATCTGGCGCATATGAAAGGCGAGGTAGCACAATCGACACGTTAAATTGTCCGATGGTCGGCCGCTGCGGTGGCTGCCCCTTGGGTTCTAAAAGTTTGTTGGAACAGCGTTCAGAAAAGGCGTCACTCGTGTCTTTTCTGAACGAAAATGTTCGCTTTCGCTACACCCCGAGCGAGCGCGTGCGCGACCGCGCCGACTTGGTTTGGGAAGAAGGTCGCCTCGGCCTTTATGGACTCGAGGAGAGAGCCGGAATTGTCGATCTCCCCGCCTGTCCGATGATGAGCTCCGCCCTCGAACAATTTTTTATCGAATATCGCCAGCGCGTTCCTCCGTTCGTGCGCAAAGGCAGTGTGCGCTTACGCGTTTCTCCAGCTGGCGCGCGTGGTGTGTGGCTCGATTTTGCCAATGCCGACGTTAAGGCGCTGTTTGATGAGAAAGAATATCTGCGCTGGCTTATGCGGCTGGCCTTTGTCGAAATCGGGCAGCGGCGAAAGGCCCTGGTGTGGCGTGAAGATACAGATTCGCCAAAGCTTGTAGATCCGATTTTACAACCTTGGTTTGAAACTTATTCCGCAGACGGCTCAGCCATTCCGTTATTCGGTCCGGTGGGCGGATTTTCGCAAACCGGGTTCGCGGCGAATCGCGAATTGGTTGGCGTGGTTTGCGAAATGGCGGCTTTGGCCGGCGCGCGTGAGTGGTTGGAGCTGTTTTCAGGTAACGGCAACTTTGCTTTAGCGTTGGCGGCTAGGGGTTTTGCCGTTGAGGCGGTGGAGTTTGATGAGTTGGCCTTAGCGGGACTGGAAATGAGCCTTTTGGCGTATCCCGAATTGCGTGAACGGCTCAAATTCTCGCGAGCCGATGTTTATTTGCAGGAGAAAAAGTTACCACCTTTGGGCGGTCGTGGTTTGTTGGTGGATCCGCCACGGGCCGGACTGCGCGAGCTGTTGGCGCGCTTGCGCGCTGGCGATCGGCCCGAACATCTGATTTATGTGTCTTGCCATAGCGAATCTTTCACGATGGACTCGCGCGAGTTGCTGGCGCTCGGTTACCGATTGCGTGAACTGGTGGGAGTCGATCAATTCCCACATTCCAATCACAGCGAATGGGTTGCCCTTTTCTCCTTATGACCCTATAAGGGCCAGAATGGTCGCCATTATTGATAAGGCTTTTAAAAAATTCCACGGCCGCAACGTGGTTGAAGACATTTCGTTGCAGGTCGAGCCAGGCGATTTGGTCGCGCTGATCGGACCCTCTGGCTGTGGCAAGTCGACGCTCTTGCGCTGTATGAATGGCCTTGAAACGTTAGACGGCGGCTCCATGCAAATTTTAGGAACGCAATTGCGCAGTCCTGCGGAGCTGGGCGAGGGCGAGTTTCATAAACGGGCGCAGGCCATTCGCCAACAGGTCGGGATGGTGTTTCAGAGTTTTAATTTATTCCCGCACCTCACTATTTTAGAAAATTTGTTAATGGCTCCGATGGTGGTTCGCAAAGCGGGGCGCGAAGAGGCCGAGAGCATTGCGCGAGCGCTGCTGGTGAAAGTGGGCTTGGCCGAAAAGGCCGAGCAGTATCCGAATGAGCTTTCGGGTGGCCAGCAACAGCGGGCCGCCATTGCGCGCGCTTTGGCTATGGCGCCCAAGCTGATGCTTTACGATGAGCCGACTTCGGCTTTAGATCCGACCCTGGTGCATGAAGTGTTGCGCGTGATGAAGCAACTCGATGTGGAGGGCATGACTCAGATCGTGGTGACTCACGAAATGAAATTCGCCCGCGATGTGGCGGATCGGATTGTTTATTTAGAAAATGGCCGCATCGTAGAGATGGGCCCGCCCGAGAAAATCTTCACCAATCCTGAGCACGAGAGCACGCGCAATTTCTTGAGGCACTTTTTATGATTTATTTGCTCGCGGCATTTTTGTCGTTTGCGTGGGCTGTGGACGACGCCAAAACTTTGCGCTGGGGCGCCGATATCGAAAGTGGCGCGCCATTTTCTTTTAAAGATCCGTCTGATCCGTCTAAAGTGATCGGCTTTGAGGCCGAGATCGTCGACGCGATCGCCGCGAAGCTCGGGCGAAAGGTTCAGTTCTTTCAAAATAATTGGGAAGGTTTGATCGAGGGTTTAAAACGCAACGATTACGATATCGTGGTGAACGGACTTGAAATCACGCCCGACCGCCGGTTGGTGGTGGATTTTTCGCGACCCTATTACATCACCGCTGAAGTTTTAAGCGTGCGTCGCACTGAAAATTCAATCGTTAAGTTAGAGGACGCCAAGGGCAAACGCGTCGGTACTCTGGCGGCCTCGCTGGCGCAAAGAATTTTGGCCGAGCAAGAGTTTCCGCTCGAAGTGATTACGTACAGTGAAGAAGTGCATATGTACAACGACCTAGCCATGGGTCGCACCGATGCGGTTTTTATGGATGAAGCCATCGCACTCTATTACGCCAAACCGCATCCGCAATTGAAAGTCGTGGGTGAGCCGGTTGGCCATATGGAGTATGGCGTCGCCACTCGCAAGGGTGATGCATTGTCGCCTTTGATCGATAAAGCGGTTGCGGAATTGATTGCCGATGGCACAATTCGGCGGATTTTGGAGCGCTGGGGATTGTGGAATGCCACCACCGCGCGAGACTGGAAGCAAGATCCAGCCCCCGCGACGCCCGCAGTGGAGTATGAGCGCTATTTAAAAACCGCGTTCACCGAAGTGAGTTGGAGCGAGCGCTTTAAGCGCTATGTGGGTTTTTTGCCATTGTTGGGCAAGGGCGCGCTGATGACTCTGCAAATTTCTGTGGTTTCGATGGCGCTCGCGATTTTGGTGGGATTGATTACGGCCGTGGGCCGCTTGTACGGACCGGCGCCGGTGCGCTGGGCGGCGATTTCGTTTGTTGAAATTTTTCGTGGAACTCCGCTTTTGATTCAGTTGTTTTTGATTTTTTACGGGCTGCCCCACATCGGCATTCGCTTAGATCCGTTTCTCTCGGCCGTCATCGGGTTGGGTTTAAATTATGGCGCCTGCGAGGCCGAAAATTATCGGGCGGGGATTTTGTCGATTCCAAAGGCGCAAATGGACGCCTCATTCGCGCTCGGGATGAGTCGGCGGCAATCTTTGCGCCACGTGATTTTGCCACAGGCAATTCGCGTCGTAATTCCGCCCGTGACCAATGACTTTATTGCTCTTTTGAAGGACTCCAGCTTGGTGTCGGTGATTACGATGGTCGAACTGACGGCAACGTACGGGCAGCTAGCCTCTACTTACTTTGATTACTTGGGAATCGGGCTTTTGACCGCCATGGTTTACTTCCTGATCGGGCTGCCTTTTGTGCGGATCGCCCGCCGCCTAGAGAAGCCGCAGGCTTAAATCGTCTCAATTTTAGACAACTGTTTGGTTTGTGTCTCATATTGAGACGCGGCCTCCGGTTTATGCGACCTGGCCGGGCACTGGGCGTGAATAAGCTAGTGTCTGATGAAGAACCGCAATCGCAATTTTAGCCGTATATTTACGTTGGCTGTGTTGGTCACACTACTGGCCAGCTTTGTATTGGGCTCGTTGAGCGCCTTTGCCCGGCCCGGTGTCGGCCGTGCGGTCTACGGTGACCCCCTTTGTAACAACCCGAATATGACCGGCTCGCGATTGGCCGGCTGCCGCGCGATATTGGCGCAACTGACGGAGTCGAACAGCTGTACGAAGCCGATTTTGGACCGAATCGCCTCAGCGGCATCACGCGGACGCTTCGGTGGAATGAACCAATTTTGCCCGAACTATTCTCAGTTTAACGGCGACGCACACACCCGCGCCTTGATTTGGCGAAATATGGTTGCGGCTCTGGTGATGGAAGAATCGTCATGGAATCCTCGCACCTCCGGAGACGGGGGCCGCTCCCGCGGACTTTTGCAGTTTGGTCATGGCAACGCCAATCAAGGACCTTACCGATGCGCATGCCGAGCGGCACAGCGAAACATCGAAGATCCGGCAGCCAACGCGCGCTGCGGAACGCACATTTATTTGTATAACGTAGCTCGTGATATGCATACAGGCGGTGGCCCCGCTGGACGTCCCGGAGCGTATGGGGCCGCACGCTTTTTTGGTCCCTATGGCGACCGTCAGGCAAATAAGCGAAGGCGAATGGCTACAAAAGTCGCCAACTATTGCCAGAGCTTGCCGCGCCAGGCACCTCCCGCACCGGTGCGCCCGCCGCCGGCAGTCACTCAACCACCGCCGCTGATTATTTCAGGCCCCCCGATGTCGAGCCCGGGCCCTGTGGCCGGAGCTGCCATGCGCGAAACTCCACTCGGCGCACCATCCGCCAATCGCCCCGCTCCGACCCCGATGTATTCATCGGGCTTTATGATGTCTTTCGACTAGTAGCGCCCGACTGGATGCTTTCGATAAATGTACATCGCCACAACCATATAAAGAATTGCGAGTACAAACCCGGATTGTCCGCCGAAGTATGGATCCATTTTCCCGGCCGTGTAGAATCCCGGAATTATGTGTTGCAGCCAAGTGAGATGAACCGCGTGCGCGAGAACGGGCGGGTAAATCGATTTTGAGAATTCGCGAAGCCAACCTAAAATTACGCTGAACGCGATAGTTTGAACGGTAAACAGGCCCACACTTAGCCATGGCATCGCCGACGACGAGTAATCTAAAAATAAAATCAGCGGCCAATACCACACCGACCAGATCAAGCCGGTCACGAGCAGAGGTTCGGGCACGTGCGCGCGCATCAGTCGGTTGTGTAGAAATCCGCGCCATCCTAATTCCTGGCCCAGTACGATCACACCGTTGACCAAGACGCCAAAGGTCGGCTGAAAAATCACATAACCAAACCATCCCTGCTCGGGCAGGCGAAACGAACCGATATCGAAGACCACCAGAATCAGAAACATAATCACCGCCGCCACTGCGGGAATGGCGTAGGCATACGCGAGCGAGCGATGTCCGGGCTTGATCATGGCGAGGTCGCGAAATTTGTGACGAAACGACTTTGAGCAGGCGATGCCGACCGCGCCTGGGATCCACATCAAGAACACGAAGGCGAAAGTGTTGACCGTTTTAATTTCTTTTATAATGTAGACCTGAAGAATGGCCGACAGAAGAAAAGTTCCGAAGAGGAAAGTTAGAATTTGCGTGCCGTGCGAAGATTTGGACATGGCTGGGACCCGCTGACTATTTTTCGTGGCGGGCCTCTAACACGGCGGCCAGCTCGTTGAGGGAGTCGCGGAGTTCGGTGAGTTCGTCGTTGCGGCGAAGAATCACCCGCGAACTGTACATTCCCTGTTTTAAATTCTGAATATGGCGTTGCAGCGGGATCAGCGGTCCGTAGATGCGGTTGCTAAGCCGAATCCCCATGAAAATTGTGAAGATCCCGAGGATAAAGGCACCGAGCACGAACATAAAAAACGGGTACATCATCGTGTCGCGAAGAAGGTAGCCAACTTCAATTTGAATCTGTTGGGCTTCGGTGAGCGTTTTCAGCGTGTGGTTGAACACAATCGCCATCAGCGCGACCAGGGCCGTGAGCGACAACATCGCACCACCGGTGAACATGAGCGCGAAACGCATTTGCTTTTGCGGGCGAACGATCATTCCCAGAAACGTGCGACGATGCGGATGAGCCATGTTCAAAAGGTACCAGGTTCTTTTTTCGGAAGCATCGCGCCTAAACGGCTTCCGGCCATTGGTCGAGAAGCATCGCGCCAACTAACGGCGACGTTTGGTGTATTTGGCGCCCCATTTTCTAACTTTGGGTAGGCCCGCGAACAGAATCATAAGAAGAATTCGCCGAGGGACAAATCGGCGCAAATAGTAAAACATCACGGCATCAAGTGTGGCTGGTACCCACAGCGGAGGATTTTCGGTTCGAATCACCTTCAACACCAGGCCGGCAATAGAGCGTGGCGTGGTGACGCTCATATTCATAAGACGTGCTATAAAAGGTGTCATGTTCGTGTAGTAGTCGCCGTAGGGCTCCTCGAGTCCGCCCTCCTCGGCGTCTTTTGAGGCTTCAGTGTAATAGACATTTCGGAATGAGTTCGATTTCACGAAGCCGGGTTGGATTAAGGAGACGTTCACTCCGAGGGGCTTGACCTCGTACCACAAAGCTTCGCTCACTCCTTCGAGGGCATACTTCGAAGCGGTGTAGGACGACATTGTGGGCATGGCTAACATCCCACTCACCGAGGAGACGTTGATGATTTTTCCTCGGCCTTCCTCGCGCATTTTCGGCAACACCAGCCGCATTAACGAAACTGGACCGAAATAATTTGTTTCTAGCTGTTTATGCTCATCTTCATCTGTCATATGTTCGAGGACCGCGCGATAACTGATTCCCGCGCAGTTTATGAGAATATTAACTCCGTCCCACTTCTCTTGAACTTCGGCAATCAGCTGGTCGCGCTCGGTGGCAGAGGTGACGTCGAGTCGGCGCAGCCAAAATCGCTCGTCTTCTTGGAATTTCTCTTTCAGCCGGTCGAGGGTGCGCGCGGTCGCGATCACGCGATACGACTTATGTTTGTGCAGCAGCTCCGCAATCGCGAGGCCAATTCCCGAACTGCACCCCGTGATTAAAATGACAGGCTTAAATGAATACCGAGATCGGCGTTTGTACCAATACCAAAATGCAAACATATCTAAAGGTACCTGGTTCTTTTTTCGGAAGCAATGCGACGAACTTGCTAAACGGATTTCGGACACTATTTTCGAGTTTCGAATGCGAACTAAAACCTCATTCGTTTTTAGCTCGGCAATGGGTTTGCAGTCGTAGGCGGGAATGCCGCGAAAAAGAGTTCCACCAAATCCGGATTTTCCATACCACGTGACTGCCCGATGCATTAACCGAGAATGGTTTCGCATCGAATTGCCCGAAGTTTGGTCGTTGATGACTGACTATCTCTATCTGACCAGCCATCTATTTTCGTTGGAGATTCAATCCTTCGTTTTGATGAGTAACCATTTTCATTTGGTTGTGCGTACGCCACAGGCAAACCTAAGTACGGCGATGAATTATTTTATGAGGGAGACGAGCCGCGAAATTACGAGGAAATCGGGGAGGATAAATCAGACTTACGGTTCGCGGTTTCACCGGTCCCTGATCACGAGTCATCACTATTATATGAATGTGTACAAATATGTTTATAGGAATCCCGTGCGTGCGGGCTTGTGCGCACGGGTAGAGGACTATCCGTTTTCAACGTTGCACGGGCTATTGGGTCAGCGAAAGATGTTGATCCCAATGGTAGAGGATACCTTGCTCTTCAATCCCAGCCTAGATGAGAGGCATATGAAATGGTTGAACACCAAGTCCTTGAGCTCCCACGAGGAGGAAATTCGAAAAGGGCTGAAACGGGCGGTATTTTCGCTTGTTGCGGGAAAGAATTCCGGGCGACCCAGTGAGCTTGAAACTCGGTTGATCTAATTTTCTGCGACGCTTCCGAAAAAAGAACCAGGTACCTCTAGCGGATCTGGGTCGGAGGCGCAGCCTTCGATTTCGACGCGGGCTACACCTTTTTCGACCATTCCGAGTTTTTCGGCGGCGGCGAGCGAGAGGTCTAAGGTGCGTCCTTTTATGTAGGGTCCGCGATCATTGATAACGACGCGGACGGATTGTCCGTTGGCCGGATTGGTGACTTTGAGTTTGGTGCCGAAGGGTAATGTTTTGTGCGCGGCTGTCATATCGCGCGATGTGAATATCTCACCATTGGCTGTTCGCCGGCCGATAAAATTCCCGGCGTAAAATGAGGCGCGGGCTTCTACGTAGGCGCATTTAGGCGGGCGTAGGCCTTCCTTCTCGCGCGAGACTGTAGATCCCAAATTGAAACAGATAACGGCCAAGGCAAGCGCCTTAGCGATTCCGGGTACATTCCACATGGAGTACTTATCGGAATTTTGACGAAATTCCTTACAGGACCAGGCTCATTATGAGACGGGCGGTTGGCCTTGGTCGCGGGCGAGATTCCGGCGCCGATGCCGGCCTGCCGAGCCCTGATTTATGCGAGCGAGTTCGATTTGCCGCTCGACCATTTGTCCGAACGTATACAATAGGGCGTCGTGAGGGCGCCCGGTCGTAGAAACAAGCAACTCGATGGTGTGATGAATGGCTTCAATGGTTGAGTAACATTCGGCACGAGGCTGCTTGCGAACGCGAAACGCCGACGGGCCGGGCGGCGTAAAGCAAATGCGCGGCAACGAATGCAGGTTCAAACTTTGATTTACCGTCTTCTTCGCCGTAGACCAAGTGCCGTCGACCACAAAAACAGTAAGGCGTTTCCCGGGAGGCCGAAGCTCGGCCCGTGCCTCGATCGGCATATTCGACAAATTTGCCGACTGTCGGCCCGGATACAACAAGACGCAGTGCCTCGAAGGGTCGTTCAGCAGCGAATTCACCCTCACATCATGCGTATAAACCTGGCCCATGATCAGATGTGAGCCCCTCAAAGAAAGGTGCGCCATGCGACCCGAAGTTATCCGCCGTCGCTTCACTTCAATCGGATGTATCAAAATTACGAAATCAATTCCCGGATCAAACGGCCTTAGCCAGCTACAAAAGCAGCTGAACTCAGGCTGAAGACACGAGGTGCAACGAAGACGAAATCGAGGAGTTGAAAGGGTCATCATTTACCATTGAGTCATTAAACAGGCCGTAGCGCAACAAACCGAGTTGCCCGCAAGCATTTCCAGCTGATAAACAAACCTATGGCAAAGCGGGAATACGACAACGCTTCGAGGCGTCTAAAATCCCAGGAGAACCGGAAGATCATCGTCGATACGCTGGTTCAGCTCCTGGTTGAGAAAAAGGGCGGTGAAGTCACATTCGAGGCGATTGCCAAGCGGGCCAAAATTTCCGAACGGACTATTTACCGATTTTTTAAAGACAAAGCGGCCCTTCACCAAGAGATTGATCGCCTTTTGGCAAGTTTTTTGGCAGAGGGGTATTCGCGCATCGCCGACTTGCCTCTGCCGGAGTTTGGTCGGTTCGCATTTAAGCTGTTTGATCGGCATGAACCTTTGGTTTTCGCATATTTGTTTTCGCCATTTGGCTACGAAGCCCGCTGCGCATTTAGAAAACGGTTAAATCAAGCGGTAATTGCCAAGGTTCACGCCAACTTTCCGAAGTCGAACAGTCCCGATAAACAAAAACGCATCGCATTTATCACGGCTCTTATTAGCGCGAAAGTTTGGCACGACATCCGAATTGACTACGATTATACAGGCGAAGAGATGGGTGACAGCATCGCTTGGGCGGTCGAGACCCTGCTCAATAATGTTTAAAGCGCTTAAATATTTTCGAATTTTTGTTCCCTCTTGGCGATTCTTTGACGATACCGGCCCGATTCCGAAACTGTACGTGCGGGCTGAGCAGGCGGGGCAGTTGGGGAGTTCGTGGTTGCCGGCTCTTCAGCCGCCGAAGCGTCGGTGGTATTCGCTTTTTTTCAATCCCGACGGAAATCTTCATCATGCAATTTGCAATGCACTTGAACATTTGCTGCACGATCCACAAGACAAAGATGCCAACCGAATTATCCACAGATACGTGCGCCATTACTTAATCAATGAGCGGGGTCTCAAGCCACTAGGTAAATATCAATTTAAGGTGACGGCCGTACAATTTAAACAGGGTGAAATCGTAGATGAGGAAGAATCATTACTCTCGACTGAGGAAGACTTGTGATTTACGTCGTCCCGTTGATCAGCTTCGCGGTCTTTCTACAGTCGATCGAACATTTGCTGATACAAAGGTCTGTTCAGAATCTCGACCCTTGGGGCGCGCGCGATAGTGATGCCACTCAGCACTACCTCTACTACGTGCTGATTCTTCGGGCGTGTTTAGCCGCGATGTGTATTCTTTGGCCAGAACCACTCGCGCTGGCGTTTTTGTTTTTGTCCACATATCTGATCGGAGTTCGCTATCGGGGCACCTTCAATGGCGGCAGCGACTCGATGACCTTGCACATTCTCGGGGCGGCTGTGGTTTATAAATATTTTCCAGCGCAAACCCATACGGCCGGCGCGTATGTGGCGGTTCTAATCTCCGCTTCCTATTTTTTTGCAGGCCTAGCAAAAATAAATTCTAAGTCCTGGAGAGACGGGTTGGCGCTGCCGAGATTTTTGTTTTACTCGAATTCGGCATTTCCTAACCGATTTGAAAAAGTGATGAGGCAATCGCCCAGGCTCCTTGGCGTGGCCTCAGTGGCTATTATTACTTTTGAGGTTCTATTTCCGCTGTCACTCTTAAGCCCGGCGGCGGCTATGTTCTTTTTGCCGGTTGGGATTTTATTTCATCTCGCCAATTACTATTTTTTCGGACTCAATCGGTTTTTTTGGACGTGGGTTGCGGGATATCCGGCGATTTGGTTTTGGGTCAGTCGCTAGAGCTTCGCCTTCGGAAATCGCATGTCCATCTTAGAAAGAGTATCGACCAGGATCTTGGTGATCATATAGTTGCGCTGCCATTTTTTATCGGCCGGGATCACGTACCAGGGTGCGCGCGGAGTGCTTGTTCGCCGCACCATTTGTTTAAACACGCGCATATATTTGCTCCACGACCGGCGGGCCTTTAAATCCGACACTGAAAACTTCCAGTTTTTAGAGCGATCTTTCAAGCGCTCGTCCAAACGCTTTTTTTGTTCGGCCTTAGAAATATCGAGTAGAAATTTGACGACGATCGTTCCGTTGTCGTTCAGCATTTTCTCGAAATTACGAATTTGTTCATAACGCTTATTAAAGAGACTGCGGTCTTTCACGATTTCAACGGGCAGTTGCTGAAACCGCAGCAGCTCCGGGTGCACTTGAACCGTGGTGACTTCTTCGTAATACGAGCGATTAAAGATTACGGCGTGACCGGCTTCCGGGGTCACACGATGACAGCGCCATAAAAAATCGTGGTGCAGTTCTTCATCGGACGGGGTTTTAAACGAAAACACCTTTAACCCCTGCGGATTGGCCGACTCAAACAAATGGCGAACAACGCCGTCTTTGCCGCTGGTGTCGATTCCATGCAAAATAATCAAGAGCGAGCGCTTGCCGTCGGCAAACATCAAATACAAAAGGTCGTAAAGTTTTTGCTGAAGCTTGGCGGTTTCGGTCAGAGTCGCGTCTTTGCTTTTAAATAAATCTTTAATCAAAAGAATTGCCCCTCTAGAGTTAAACCCAAACCACTGCCATCGGCCTCGCCGCTAAAGCGCGAAGAGCGATACTTAATGCCGACGTAGCGCAAACCCAAGGCGATTTGTCCTTTTGAGCCGATCATTTTTTGCGCGGCCAGAGCCCAACCTAACGAAGGGTCTACTGGGCCTGCGGCGGTTGAGTATGCGCCACGCGCGCGAATTTTATTTTCGAAATGATAAATCGCGCCCCACCCCAGGCGAAAACGGTTTTCGGTATTTTTATAATAGTAAATTCCTTCCACAGGAATCCGCGAAAAGCTAACAAAGTTTTCTTCTTGGTCTTGATCCCTAAAAAGGTAGCCGATTCCGAGTTGCGCCTCAAAAGCATGTGGGACAGTGTCCGACACCGGCACGATAATTCCGCCCGAGACCGAGAGTCCCGCGCCCGCGTCGATGTCGTAGCCTTGATTGCCGGTGAGTTTCTCAAGCGACGACCCGCCCGAGGCAAAGCCGATCGATAAAAATTTATCGAGAGCAAAAGCCTCAGCTGGCGCAACAATAAAAAAGACCAAACAAAATAGCTGGCGCATGAACTACAGTTTCACGCCTTTGATCATTTTCTTAAGTTCGCTTTTTAACCCGCTCATGGCCTCGGACTTGGCGTCGGTGATCAGCTCTTTATCTTGTTTGCCAAAAGCCGCGACGTACGTGCGAGACTTGGTCGATTCGGCCTCTGCAGTCAGGTACAAGAATTCGTTGCGCACATCCCACAGAGAAGCGTTGGCCATAAACAAAGTGTCGGCCTTCGAGCCGGGAACAAAAAACGCGGGAGCGATCAAGGCGTAAGTCCAACCCCAGTTATTTATATACCGGTCCACTTGCGCTCCGCCGCCCACAATCAAAAGCGCATCGGCCTGATGTTTGGCAGCAGCGAGACGCAAAGATTTTAAATCGTCATCGGTCACAACTGAAGCCGTGATCGGAAAAACGTCGGTGATCAAGCCATCGGCTTTTAGCTCTTTAACCAGCTCTTCCGTGACATAGGCTTTATCTTGCTCTGACCAGCGCCACTGCTCATTTTGCGGAGCTTTAAAATAAATCCCGAGCTTAAACGGCTTCGGCAACGCGGCCTTTTTGTTGTAGGCCTCTTTGATTTCGGCATCGTCAAATTTAGGATTGATCACGCCGATTTGCTTTTGCAACTCGCCGCGATTAAAGCCGCTGGCGCAGCCAGCAAATACGAATGTGGTTAGAACCGCAAGTATAGCCTTCATGTAGACCTCCGATGCCGAACTTTACTGTACGGACGGGGCCTTTGGGAAGGAGCCGCAACTTGTGGCGCAGAAAATCAATTTGAGCCCTTAAGAAGCCAGCTGCCGCCGTTGCTAATGCGAAACGGGAATACCGCTCCGCTCTGAGGCAGGCCGCCGGTGTAAATTCCAAGGACCTCACCACGAGCATTGAGCATGGGCGCACCAGAGAGTCTGGGTGTGCCATCGGCTGTATTCAAAATTCCGTCGTGCGTGAAGGCGGCCAATTGCTCTGGTGTCAATGTTGAGCCGGTGAGGCGGTACCTTTGATTCATTTGCTCGGCGCTCAAAATCGTTCCTCGCGAAACTCGCACCGAGATGCCGTCGGAGTCGGGTGCAAAGTAGACGGAGCGATCATCGGTTGCTTTCGGGATGCCGGCGATAAAAATTTCTTGCCCGACCGGTGGGCGAGCAGAGGCCAGTGGGATGGGTGGGGCGATTTTTTTATCTATTCGGATGACGACTTGATCGTGGCTGAATTTTCCGAGGTCTTTGCCGTAAGGATCAATGTTCAGCGCATTCGGCGGGATTGCGACGATGCGAGCATTTAACTCTTGCGGGCCCGCGACGATGCGACCGGTGCCGTCGATCAAAACCATGGGAATGCGATTCACCATTCGACTTGCATAAATTTCTTTGGTTGGTGCTTCCACGATATGTAAGGCGGTTCGTACGTCAAGACCATCGCCAGTCACAAATGCCGTTCCATAGGAGATTCCGTCGAACAAACGGCAATCGGCTTGTTTTAAGCGCACGCACTCCAGCAATTGGAAGCGGTAAATCTCTTTAGTGCCCGCATCGAAGTCTGCGCTTAAGGGCATGGCCTGAAGCCGACTCAAGGCTTGCTGCAAAGAAATTTGGCCAAATATTTTTGCGTAGGGTACGCGATCCCCTTCTGCGGCCATAATCCGAAAGGTAGAGCCGGCCGCGCGTTGAACAGCGGGCGGAAGATGGGGTGAGTTGACCGGCCAAAGTCCCATGCCCTCTGGTGGGCGTCGGGTGGCGCGGGCGCGATTTACGGTTTCGATAATGAGGCGTTCGGTCTCTTGCAAATTGGGCGGCGTTTGCGCGTTAGGAGCGAGCGGTGTGTCCCCTCGGCCAAGGGTCTCGGCTCCAGCGCCGAGGCCGAAAAACGGCAATACTGTCAATATGATCAATAGCTTAGAGGCTCTCATCTTCACTCCAATTGGTTATGGAAGGTAAGAGCAAAGGGAGTGCCGGGTTAGCGGTTCCGCTCGACCTGGTTGAATATCTCATTGGTGCTGGGGCATCGCCCGTACTTGGGCCGCAGTTTTAGAACTTTAGAATAGTTGGTCATAAACGTGTAAGTACGGGTCGGATACGTGGCGCCATTTAAAAAGTATTCAGGCGTTTTCACTTTGATAGTGGCATCGCGCAAGGGTTGCTTCTCGGGCCAAATATTTGTGATCGCCATCACATAAATATATTCATACTTAGATTTGTCATAGGCGAGTTGGATTGGTTCATTGCCAAAGGTGCGGCCCGTGCCGGTGGGCAGATCCACGATCTTCTCATCTGAAGTAATAGGATAAAACAACTGGTTGCGTTTGCTCACCCGCCACTTATTGGTGTTGGCGTCTACGAGTTCTATTTTGTATTCGGGGTGAGGGTAGAGCTTCTCGGGGCTCCAAGGCGATTCGATCAAATTTAAATTCAGTTTAAATTTTTTCTCTTCGCCGTCATCAATTTGAACGGAGAAGTGGGGATCTGGAAAGTGAATCTTGAGATCCTCTTGCGTGCGAATATTAAAATGAAAAGTCAGGGTGTGATCGGGGTCGGGTGCGATCACCGAGTGCATGTGCATAAAAACGGCTAAAAATGGTTTTGGACTAGATGACGAGCGGGTCCACCAACGGCCTGTCTCATGGATGCCGAGGGGCATGCCGTAACCCCACAGTTCGCCGCCGCAGTACTCAAGGGCGTGATTTTTATTGTGGTCATCTTGAAATGTGTGAAAGCTCCGACAAGAGGTTAAAACCAGGATAAAAAAGAGGGGCAGTAGGCGAAGTAACATGGGGCGTTCCCGCAACTTTACTTGCCCTTCATTTCGATTTTCACGCCCTTCGTGCCGACGGCCACAGGCTTAGCCTGAATTCCTTCAGGTCCGGATTTGTCCATGACATCGCCGGTGGGAGAATATCGCGCCGTAATCGTAAAAGGGCCATCAAACGGAGTGCCGGGTACCATGGCGTTCTTGCCGCTGATGGTAAACTTGTGAGGAAGCTTTGGTTCAGGAATGCGCAAGACGGCGGCTGGCATCGGGGTGTCGACCTTCTTAGCGAAGATAAACAAAACACCGCCAGGAGCTAGCGCTGCGCCTTTGGCTAAAGTGACCTCACCGGAGATTTCTCCGGGCGCGGCATAAACGAGAGCAGAGAAGAATAGTGTGAGCATAAAAATTGATGTTTTCATTTAGTCGAAATTACGGTGACTTGTGGCGAAGGGCAAGGCGGTATTGCCGCCGTGTTCAACGGCGGCTTGCGCTACATGTTAAGGCGTTGCAGAGGCGCCTCTATCCTAGGGCTGAGTTCCGAAATCGGCGATGGGATTAGTGTACCTGCAATCCAAAGCAGTTATCGGAGTCGTTTTTTTTGCGGGCGGGCCAACGAGCAAGGGTGTGATAGAGCAGTTGGTCGTAAAGGTCACCACCTCTTTGTAGAATCGTTCTGAATAATCGTCGATACGCCGTTCAAAAGCTTCTGCATTTGCATCCATCAGTGCTTCGGCGGAGATGATGCCGCGATCAAAGTAACAAACGGTGTTGGCCTTGGAATAAATCGTTCCTCCACCTTCACTGTTGTCGTACGTCTTGGTTCCCTTAGCGCCGCCGTGGCAGCGAAAAGGTGCGTTGAAGTGTTTCGAGCTACGATAGCCCGTTGCGGGCCTTACAGGAGCTTCGATTCGATTCAAAAATACGTAGGTCTCATATAATCCGAAATTCTTCACTATATACTGGACACTTCCGCACACCCATTGCACCGGATATCCGGCAACGGCCACTGGGTTGCGCACTTCGTTCAAAGGGCCGCAGGCGATCAGGGATTGGTTCACTAAATTAGGATTGTTGGCCCTTACATATTTTTCCATACGATCAAAGACGATATTCGCATCTCGTGAGCTGCAAATAGACCCGGATCGCTCGTGAGTACAAACAAAGTCAGATCCGGCCGCCGGTGGTGGAACAGCGGGCGGCGGCGGCGGAGGTGGCGGAGGGGGCGGTGGAGTGCCAGGCAGCGGGCCTGTCGTCCGCGGCGGGTTGGTAAAAGAATTGGTTTCGAAGCCCGAAGATGAGAGATCAGCATTTGCTCTTTCGTAGGAGGCCGGATCACCCATATTTCCGCAGTTTTGAAATGGAATGAGCGCAATCAATATGAGCCCAGCCGCGATTTTAGTTTTGAAAGTCATTGGAATCCCCCCGTTTGATTGACCTCGCCCTGTACACATGTGCATTGGCCGCGCCCCATTAGGTGCGATGTAGTGGGATTGGAGGTGGAATATTTTAGAACTCGCCGACTACTTTGACGGCTAAACGTATTCTAAAGTGTACACGGGTCTCATTTTGAAACATGGTTACATGCGATTCGGCGTGTGCTATATGTAGAGGGGTTTTCTGGGGGCGACATGGCTTCGACGTGGGCTGTGAAACCTTAGGAGCATGCAGAGGCGCCCAAGGTCCTCTTAAAAATGGGCAACCTGATATTCGGCAACGATTATCAACAACTTGCTGCCTAATTCGTTAGCGTA
>CAYVRZ010000010.1:0-92792 GCA_964453895.1 uncultured Pseudobdellovibrionaceae bacterium
TGTAATTTGGCACGTCGACCGAGGGTAGCGGCGTGTATTTAAATGCCTGCAATGAGGTTTCAACGTAGTCCTCGTCCGCCTGGTTCCACATTCCGTCAAATTCGGACTTCGTAATCGACACGTAGTTGTATTCACTCCGGATCAGCAAAGCCTGTTGAAACAGATCGGCCTGAGTTGTGGCATCCAGATCTGGTTCAAAAAACGGATTCCCATTTCTGAGAGCTGCACAATATGCAGGAGTCACAACTGAAAATGGGCAGTATGCGAAATCGATGTCATAGTTCTGATCAAAGCGGGTGGTAACCCAGCTGTTTCCGTTAGTGACATAGCGGAATATCTCCGAAGGTCTTACCTCCTCCGTGCTGGCCTTATTGGGCCCCAGATCGAGAAGCAGCTGTGCACCGTGGTCTTGGGGGTTGACCGGCTCCACTTCCTGGTCCGTTCGCACATAGAAGCAACCGACATCACGGGAAAATGCGGGCTTGTCTGGGCCAAGTTGGTGACTAGGTGACGTCACGCCTAGGGAAATCCGCCGAAATTGGCCGGTGGTCGAATCGAGCTCTAAAAAGATTCTCCCATTTCGATAATCGTAAAAATTTGAGTCCGCCTTCAGCCAAACCGCTCCGATAGCCTGTGGCACACATGTAATATTGTTGCGCCTGCGATAGTCCAGCCCCTTTTCAAAAGTCGTCAGCTGCAGCCGCTTTTGGGAACAGCTTTTTGTTTGCGCGTTGTACTGCTCGGTGAATTTTCTTGTTTCCTGATAGACTTCGTCCCACTGCCGCTGAATCGAGCTGTTGCACTCCACGGCCGAGCCGGTAGCCTCAGGCGTCTTCTCACACCCCGCCAATAGGAAAATTGCCAACAACACTGCTAGCACACGACCAACCATGGTCTCCCCTCCCTACTTCCGCTTCGCCTTAGGCATTAGGCGCTCAATCTTGATCTTGAGATATCCATCGAAGATGGTTGAAGGCGTTTCAAATATATGATCAAGCTCAAATTCCGCCCGGATGTCGTCCTCTCCCGTAAGCAACCACGTAAATGAGATAGCTAAGTGATCGCAGAGCCGCTTCACAGCCTTCAGGTCCGACGGGCTACGCCCGGCACTCCAGGAATCTGCGGTCGATGCTGGTACGCCCGCAATTGCGGCTGCCTTACGTAAAGAGAGTTTCTTCTCCCTAAGCGCCCCCATCAGGCGCTGACCCCAATGTTCTTCACCATTTTTAGGCTTCATCAGTAATTCTCATCGGATACTTCACGACCTGCGAATAGACGAATCCAATGTTTCGGGCACGCAGAAGGCAGAATGCATGATACTTCGTGCAAATGCAGCGTTACGCACGAAAAATCGCGCAGTGGAGATCTAAGATAGGACCCACAAGGCGGCCCAAATACTTTACTTAATTGGCACGCCTCGAACTTCATTTTGACCCCTTGAGATCACTTGGATTTTGCGAGGCCGCTGGAATGGGTTTATCGGTACACGATTCAAGAATACGCTGACAGGTGCTCTTCGCCAGTCCGACTCGGGCGGCGATCTGCCGGATAGATACGTTCTGGCGCCTCAACTCGAGGACCTGGCGGACGAGTTCCCCATTCACTTTGGGCGGACGCCCCAGCTTCTGCCCCCTAGCCTTCGCTGCGGCCAATCCTGCAATGACCCGGCTTCGAATAAGGCTCGCCTCAAATTCCCCAAAAGCCGAGAGCAGGTGCAGCTGAAGCCGGGCGGCTGGGCTATCCTGAGACAGATCAATGCCATCGGTCATGCTAATGAAGTCAACGCCAGCGGAGGTGATTGAGTTCAAGTATTCAATCATCATCTTGAGGCTACGGAACAATCTATCCAGCTTCCATACCAACACCACGCTTACATGATGACGACGGCAGTCCCGCAGAAGCTCTTCAAGCATCTTGCGATTTCGGGCGGATGTCCCACTAGCCTTGTCTTCGTATATTTTGGCGATCGTCCAGCCACGGCGTTGGCAGTACTCGGTCAATTCGCGACGTTGCAGGTCTGTTGACTGGTCGAGCGAAGATACTCTCACATAGAGACCGCATCGCTTCATGATCCCCTCCTTGCCGTATATCAATTATAACGCATTGCATATTCATAATGCAAATGCGAGTTGCATATGCATTTTAAAGGGGTTAGGATGTGTGAGGATGAGATATGAATAGGAAAAGCATCAGTTCTATTTTAAAGCAGGCTAAATCCAAGTCTGACACCAAGAAGAACTTCACCTTCAGGCTACCACCGGAGCTCTACGATAGCTTCGCTCAATCCTGCGAGAACAAGGGGACGCTCCCCACCAAGGTGGTGGAGGAGTTCATGAAAAACTTCGTATCTGAGTATCCTCCTAAACGAGGGCGAGGAGACTGATTCTATCTCGATTTCTTTGGCGGTTGCGGTTCGTCAGGCTTGCCAAAGGAGTCCTTAAGCGGCGACACTTGCATTCCAGGATCGGGAGCCCTCGGAGGCTCAGGAGGCTTTGCCGCATTGTTGGTCGGATCAACATTAGACGTTCGAGACTGAACCGTAAGCACCTGTCTCTCAAATTCCGCATCTTCAAGATCGTAGTATGAAGAGTCAGGCTTAATGAACGCGATTTTTCCATTTACATTGCGATGGTCAATGAGTCTCATTATGTCGGAGCCGAGAAGCGCCTCATCCCCTTCATCAAGGATATTCACGGGCACGTCCTGCAAGATGATCGGATCGCCAGCAAGCGTCTCCAGTCTTAGATCAATGAGTACAACTGGGCTGACTTCAGTGGCGCCATTCGCCAAGATAGACTCCTCTTCGCCGACAGATTGCAAGCGACTTATTAGGTCAGACGACAGCATGGCCATAGGTATGCAGGTTCGATTCGCTCCGGAGTCGATGAGCATTCGGACCTTGGCTCCGGCGGTCCACTTGCACGTCTTTGGCTGTGCGATATTGACGTCCCAGAAGCTAGAAGTCTCCAGCTCTGAGTAATACTTCTTCGCAATGGCTTTACTCAGAAGTGAGCGATCATATTTCTTATACATGATATTTTCCTCCTCTTTGAATACACGTCGGCACCGACCTGGAAATCGAGAAATTTCGAGGCCTGCCTCCTGTTCTGCACACACCCTCTAGATTAGGCTTCATTGGAACCACCCTCTTTTCGATGTTTTCGTCGCAATTCCCGAAATAGTGACGGCGAGATCCCATGCTGCCGGCAAAACTCCGCTATGGTGGGAGTCGGCTCACCCCAATCGGAGCCAAGACATGCGTCATCATATTGAGCAAGCAACTTCTCCACATCGAATTTACGAGGACGCCCTCGTCTTTTTGAGGTTTTCTGGCGCTCCTTGAGCTGCTCTTGTTCTGGCCTAGGGAATTCCTGGCGGTCTTGGAGGCGGCGCTTAGCCTCGTCTACATTACGAAGGTATATTGCCAGTTCACGCGAAGACAAAAGGTACAGATACTTCATGCTCTCCCCCTGAGCCCGCTCCCCATGGGAAGGCCATCCAAGTCCCACACCTTAGGCACAAGCAACCTTCCTCGTTCATATTGGAGTGTCACTTCCCACCTCTGTATCGGCCCCCATCGCTGCTTATGGCATCTGATCGTAGTTGTTCGTGATCCGTGATCAGGTATCACCTCAAGACATGTATGCGCGTGGTTTGCAAACATCCGGTCATACTGGACCCGCTGCGGGAAGTCTGGGCGACTGTCACTATCGGCCCAGAGTTGGGCAAATATCACAACGGGAACGTCGCAAATCTGTGCGTACCGTTTGAGGTAACTGCCAAGCGAGTAGGATATTTCATGAGGCTTCAAATGCCTTCGACTCTTGCACGTCACGATCGTCTGCAAATAATCGATCAAAACCATGGCGTATCGATCGGATTCGCCCTTTGCGTGTTCAAGAATCCTCTTTACGTCGTCTAAATCCGAAGTGTCATATTCATCGAGTTTCGACGTCACGACCGTTAAGGTCTTAGCCAACTCTTTGATAGTACCGGTGATCAGCGCGAGTTTATTTTCATCATCACCGTTATGATAGTCTCGTTCCCAATCCCAGCCCAGCATCAAACACGCCACTTTGCTGTATACTTCTTCCTCTGTGGCTTCATTGGAAAGCAAGAGGATGCGCTTCGAGCATCGCTCCGCAAGGTGGAGGTAAGAAATCAGATTGTAGCAAACGGTCGACTTCCCATTGCCCGTCTGAGCTCCGATCAAGGTCAGGCCGTTTTCAATCTTATAGTACCGGTCGAACGCCGGATCGAGAAACGTCAATGCTTGGGAGCTTGCCCGACGTCGGCGAGCTGTCTGATCCAAATACTGCTGCACCTGCTCATCCTCGGTCGGAGGCACAAATGGCTTTGCAGCTTCAGATCGGCGGCTCAACCTCTTTTCATACTTGCCGCCCCGATTGTTGTAAACGTCGCGAATTACTCCTATATCGTGCTCGTCAAGGTAACCTAGATAATGGGCGGTCGCGCCCTCAAGGAGATCAGTAGCTTCATTATAACTGTAACCCTGCTCCTTCAAGTCCATCGCAGCTTTGAGGATTTCAGTATGCCAGGACTTATCTGTGCCATGCCGTATGAACTCATGCGTACTAGGAAACAGTCGGCCATGGAGCTCACCTTCAGTAGTAGATTCTTTGCGCTCAACACTGGGCTGCTTTGCCCTGCAGCTCCCGCCGAGTGTTTCGGGTGGAGCAACGACAGCTATCTTTATCCCATGGTTGCGAAATACGACCTCTCGACACGGAAAGTAGAACCGGCAGAGGTCCTTGCACTGATCATCGACGCTGCCAATGCGCTTTGCTTGTGCTTTCCATGTGGCCTCGTACTCTTCCTTGGAGATGATCGGCCGCTCCAGGAACAGAATGACCCGGAAACGATCGCAGGGAGGTTTAATCGTCTTGCCCGACACTTTTTCAACCTGATGGCTCTTGGTGGTTGCGATGATGACAGCGTCATTCTTGCAACGATCCAGGGCCTCGGCGAGACTCAAGCCCTCATCGATGTCGAACGTCATCAAAGACGTTTCCAAAAAACTATTATTGTGTCGGTGCATTCGTCCCGACTCATCGGGCTCGAATAGGAATGGTGACCAAGCCGACTGGCAAATGATGGACTCCAATTGGTCAACTGTTATGTCCACGACGTCACTGACGTATTTCATCTCAAACGGCTGGGTTCCTCGAAAGGTTGAGATCTTCACTGTTCCTCTCCTTCTTGAGTAAGGGAATCAAATGCCTTGGTGGCTCCCGCACTACTCTTAGCGGCGGCTTTGATCGCTGGATTCTCGGCGATATCGCTTCTTGCGCGCACTGCATCGCTTCGCAACGGCAGTTGCGCATAACTATTCTTATCTAATCTAAGGTCACTCCTGGAGCCCCGCTTTCCACTACTCACTGCACGATCTGACAACAATTTCCCACAGTTACTTAGCTCAACGGCAATAAGATCTCCGAGATGTTCGACTGAGATTAGGGAAATGTCTGCCAGATATCCGAGAAACTTCTGAACGTTCTTGGTCTTCAATCGCAGGATGTCCGCCCACTTCCTTAGAGTGAACTCTGCCCGTGGCCGCTCATTCGGAGCATCTACAATACGAATGATTTGCTCCAAAAGGAGTTGATATCGACCATATCCCGCAACTCCATAGTGCTCAATCAGTCGCACAATACGGCTATCTTGAGCGGTGTTATCCGTGTAGTGTTTAAACCATTTCATGCGACACCCCTGGACTCGAAGTCCATTTTTGAAAAGAGAAGGGCCGCAAGGTGTCGACTCTAAGATGATGGCCCATCTTGAAGATTAGGTTCTTATTCCCCACTTGAATCAGCTTGATTAGATGTGGGCCATTCGACGGGCAAGAGCAGCTCAGGCGCAAAATCCGCGCACTCCAGAGACTCTAAAAACTCTCGCAGTAAATTCTTATATTTTGGTGATTCGCCCAGGCATCTGACGTGTTCCCAGTCTGCCCTCTTTGCCAGGTCGACCAGTTCCCCTTCAAGTAGTAAGTGGTGAAGAAGATCCCGGAGCATAAAGTATCTCTCGGCCTGTATTAAACAGAGCCCGCCGCGACCGTCTTTCGGATCGCCCCCGTATAGGTACCCCTCGGTTTTACTGGGCTCGGACCTGAGCACCATCAGCAGTTGATTTAGCCCACGAATATTCTTAGTAATGGTTCTCATATTTTGCCTCCGTGTGAAGCGGAAAGTTTCTGGGCAATTAGCGCGGCTAAATCGTCAATTGGGATCTGGCCGGTGTTCTCGGAGCCGGCAATTTCGTGGAGTATGTGTTGTGGTGATCGCAACTTTAGCATCCGATTTCGGTCGAACTCGATGGCGAAATCAGAATCTGCTTGATGCCGTTGCCTCACTATCAGAGCTAGTCCATCATCCTTTTCCGTAAGAAGCATCGCCGTATCTACTGATCCAAAGATGGCCGTTGATCCAAGAATTGCATCCATGGTCGGTGGCGCATTCTTCTTCGCGTGATGGACTAGCAGGATATGGCACGGGAACTTCGAGACGATTTCCAAAAGCGGGTTGAGGGCTTCCGTCATCTGCGAATAGTGGTTACTGTCCGCTTTCGGCAGAAAGCGTGCCATTGTGTCGATAACCACAAGCGCAGGGCGATGTTCTTTGATGGCGTTCCTTAATTCAACATATGGCTTGCGTGGTCGCGCTCCAGCGGACAGGAATATTCGGGTCAAGTCCACATCGGCTGCTCCATGAAGCAAAAACTGTTCTTTGATAGCCGGTGCGCGCTCCTCCATGCTGTAGTACACAACCGGCCCCGACTTGGTAGGTCGATCAAGAAAAGAGCGACCTGCAGACACCGCCAGGGCCAAGTTCCGCGCTAGGGTTGACTTCCCCACCTTGGGGCACCCTGCTACTATTGATACCCCTCTCATTGGGATCAGATTCTGCACTAGCCAACTGGTCGCCGATTCACCTCCTCCCATCGTGATGTTTGACAGTGCTTGGACTTCGCTCTTTCTTCCGATCTTGAACCAACTCATATTCTTCTCCTATTGACCCGGACCATCCGAGCCACGCTTTCATTGGATCAGTTCAAAATGCGAGTCTTTCGCACTAGACATTGGTCGCATGAAAATCAGCCTGAAAATTCCGATACTTAATCAATGCCCAAGAAAAGAACTGAACTGGGAAAAGCTGCGAGACTGTTAATCCTCTTGGATCTGGTCAAGATCTATGGTCCGGCCAATGTCGAGACGATTTCCGAGAAACTCCATGCTCGCCCGGAATTCACGCGTGAGAAAAAAGAGACTATTAAACGTCGGACATTTTCCGATTTCAAATTGCTTGTGGACCAAGGGAAAATTGAACTTGGTTCAGAACACGGAACTTATCGCATACCCGGATCAGAAACTACATTTGGTGGCCAGGGCGTTCTTGAGAAATCAGGATATAAGTTGGAGTTTCCCGCTCGTACCTATCCGTGGACTGTTTTGACGTCTGATATCCAAGTTAACCACCGATTAAAACATTTTCGCTTAATGATTTTTGATGCCGATGAGCCAATGTTTCTCTCTCTCGACCGGAATCTGATCCCTATGAACCTGATCGTGGGACGCCGCTGGGCAGACAAGAATCGACTGAAGGACAAGATAGCCGACAAATTGACCGATCGATATGGGAAGCGGACATCCTACTTGGGAATTCCACTCGCAAACTTTCGTATCGGAACTGCGCCTGAAAAACGGATTCACTACGGCAATCTTCTTATTACCTTCGATAAGGACGGCGCGACCCGACTGGAGCGATGCCATTCTTCATTGAAAGCGAAGGTCGCACCGATATCACAGCAGCAAGCTGAGCTTTTACAAGCTATTCCGTTTAGCAAATGTGGACTTAGTCAGAGAAAATTTTGGTGGGATACCGCTACAGCCTCTCTCGATTTCAGAGACATTCAGCCTGAAGCTAATAAAGTGGGTCTTCCAGCCGCAATCTTGATCGAGCCGAACTTTAAATTCATCTTGTTGGATGAAGGGTCACAGCCCAACCTTAGACTCAAGGAGGATGTTAATACTTGGATTCAGAATCGAGAAGATTCTGGCTTGCCGTCCATTGCGACTAATAATCCGACTACCGACCTGGTGTCTCAGGTTGAGACTGAACTCAATGAAAGCGAGCTACTTGTAAAGACGTTCCCTCTGGTCAATACGTCTCGAACAAAAGCCGGCTAGTGCGGAGTAACCGCATTTCAATTCAATAGAATGATTGCTAGGAGGACTAGCGATCATGACGAAGAAGTCGGCAGTTACAAATGCAGCCAACGTCGGCTCGTCATGTCCCGAAAAGGTCTGTACTAGCTGTTTAAGGCCAAAATGCCTCAATGATTTCCACAAGAACACAGGAAAGAAGAGCGGGCGGGAAAGCCGCTGCAAGGCCTGCGTCGTCTCATTGAAACGAAAGCAGAAAAAATGTAAAGTGAATCATAGACAGACTAAGGCTGAAGAAAGCTTCTCCGTCATCTTCGAACAACATCCCGACGAATACATGTTCATCCAACGGCTGAAGTCGATTATCGAGGATATCGGGAAATGAAAAAGACTAAAGGCGTCAAAATCGGTGCTGTATATGGCCGAGTCTCAGTGGACGAGGCGGCCGAAGTTCAACATGGCTCCCTGGAACAGCAAGCACATATGGGCCGCGAACAAGCCGAAATACTGTCGAAGTCCATGGGCATCCCCCATCTTATTAAACATGAGCTGATTGAAGAGCGCGGAGTTAGCGGCAAGAACACCAAACGCCCAAAGTATCAGGAGCTTCTCGATCTGATTAGGTCTCAACAAATTGACTTCGTCGTTGCCAAAGAAATTTCTCGACTGAGCAGATCGACTCGCGATTTCTGTGATTTCCTAAACATCTGCAAACAGCACGAGGTCGCGGTCTACATCCATGGCCTTCAGGCAGACCCCAACAACCCAATGGGCGAAATGATCTTTAAAATTTTCGCCATGATCGCCGAGTTCGAGCGACAACAAATCGTCGAAAGAACGAAGTCCTCGATCCGCTCAGCAATGCGAAATAACAAAAAAATCAATGGCGGATCAATTCCCCTGGGACTTGACCGGGACAAAGAACGACCCGGCTTTTGGAAGCCCAACCCGGACGAACTAAGAAACGTCGAAGTTCTGATGAAGAAATTTTGCGAAACTCTGTCCTACAAAGAAACGCTGAGGTCCGCACAGGCCGAGGGGATCAAAAATAAAAATGGAAGTCCATTCGATAAAAGCAGCTTAAAGAGACTTCTGACAAATCCTAAGTACATCGGCAAGCTGCGTGTGCCCACAGACACTGGCGAAGAAGTCTGGGTCGATCTCCCCTTTGGTACGATCGTATCTCGGGATCTATTCGACCGTGCCCAGCAGGCAGTTCAACGGGTCGAAGCCCAGGGCCGAAACAAGAACCGCAACATCAATCGAATCTACCTTCTTAGCGGTCTATTGTCCTATGAGGATGGATCGTCAATGAAGGGCATCTCCGGCACTAGCAGGAACGGTAACATCCACTACTATTACCGGAATGAGCAGAACAAGTTCAGCGTGGACGCCGCCGGATTGGAAAAAGCAGTCACGCAGTCCCTGCGCATGTTCGAAAATAATGAAAAGATGATCGGATACGCCAACGAGATTCGCCGCGAGACATGCTCGCGCGTTGACTTTCTGGAACAGCAGATTCGCAAGGCCAAGGCCGAACTGACCCGGATAGACACCGAAGAAAAGGGTCTTACTGAGAAGATCAACGCCGTGAGCTCGGAAAGCCCCCAGCGAGTCATGGAATGGATAAACGGCCAACTGCTCGATCTCGACAAACGCCGCCAGGAAACCAAGCTGGGTATGGCGCAGATGGAGCGGGAGCGGTCTCTCCTGGCCGACAAGTACTCCGACGCAAAATCCCTGGCCCGGTCCCTTAAGATCGTGTTCGACAAGCTCGAGGACTCGCCGCCCGAGGTCCAGCGCGGGATCTTTCGGCAACTGTTCAAGCGAATCACCCTGCACCGGGATAACCAGGTCAGGATCGAATGGAATGTTCCTTCTTGTGATACTGGCGGAGCGTTGGTTTTCTCCGGGGAAAATTGGGGCGACCGACGGGGCTTGAACCCGCGACAACCGGAATCACAATCCGATGCTCTACCAACTGAGCTACGGCCGCCACAAAACCGGTATAAGAACCGCTATTTATAAGATTCAGCCCCCGAAAGGGCAATGGGTTTAATGCGGTGGTTCGAAAAATAGCCTCAGCGGCCGAGGTCGCCTAGGCTGTGGCGGGCAGCGGAATCTCCATCGCCTCACTGACCGCGCGAACCCAATGGGACTCGCCGAGCGTGGTCACCTGATCGTGCGATACGACCGCCAAAAGCGAAGAGAAAATAATCTCCTTGGCCAGCGGCTCAGCCGAGCCGAGACGGCGTAAGGAGCGTTCAACCTCCAAAGGATCTTTACCCCGGGACTTCCAGATCTCGCCCGCTTCGCGATTGTCCTTCGCTAACAGCCGAACCCCTTCCAAAAATGCCGATTCATTCTCGGCCACCATGGCAAACACCCGCAGTGCGTCGACTTTCAGTGACTTGAGCGACAATTGCCGAACCGCCTTTGAGCTCTTGTCCAGATGCCGCCGAAGCAGCGTCAACACCGCAATCTCAAAGGGCTGGATTTTTTGATCGGATACGATCAACGCCTCAAGCGCGTTTAGCATTTCTACCACCTTCGCTTTGGGCAGCCGCCGTAAGGCCGGCAGAGCCAACTCGATCATTTGCAGCCGTCGCTCCGGCGCCACATTCATGGCCACATTGCGAATTTCGACCAGGACTTGATTGAGCACTTTCTGATTGCCGCTGTCGGCGGCCAAAAGGCCGATCACAAATTGCATGGCCAACATGGGGTCATCTAAATGTTTTCGCTGTTCGCCCGTAACCGCGCCCACAACTCCGGCTGCGAAAATCAGATCGCGTGCGTTTGGCTGCCCAACCCGTCCCATCACCGTTCGCGCCGATTCCTTCGCCGTGGGCGACGGGGGCCGAGGCTTCGAGACCTCTATATGCAACTGGCCAATTCTCTTAAGCCGCTCATCGACCGGCGGGTGCGTGGCGAACAACGCAAAATATTTGATCGAGCCAAAGAAAAAGTGACTCGCCTCTTCGCTCTCCCCGGCCTGAACCCGTGACGAGCCCTCTTTGATTTTTTGCAAAGCTCCGGCGAGTCCATTGGGGTTGCGAGTAAACTGAACGGCCGAGGCATCGGCCAAATATTCCCGCTGCCGCGACACTGCCGATTTTATCAAGCGCGCGAAAAACACTCCGATATAGCCAATCGCAAGCAGGCCTGCGCCCAAAATTAAAATCGCGGCCGCGCCGTCGTTCTTGCTCGATGACGAACGTCGCCGGCCCGTCCCGCGCAAAATCACCTGGCCCGCCGTCGCCAAAAACATAATCCCGGCCAACCAACCCATTAAATTTACATTCAGCCGACTATCCCCGTTGAACACATGGCTAAACTCGTGAGCGATGACCCCTTGCATTTCGTCGCGGGTCAAAGTCTCGATTGCCCCGTCGGTCACGCCAACCACCGATGAACTCGGGTCCATCCCAGCGGCAAAGGCATTTATGCCGTGCTCTCCACGCAGCACATAAATATCGGGCACCGGAACTCCCGACGCGATCGCCATCTCTTCGACCACATTGCGCAGCTGCTTCTCTTTTAAATTATCGGTATGAAAATCGAGAGGTATGGCGCCGATGTAGCTGGCCACTTTGCTGCCGTTGCCGCTTAGACTCGAAATGCGGCTGGCGCTGACGAGCGCGATCACTAAGCCCACTGACGGCGCCACATACCAGAGCAAATCTAAACACACGACGTAGAACGGTTGCGGCTCGGTGTAGTGTGCGGCCTCACCCATCAAATAATAAACATAAACGGCCGTCACCAAAACGCAGACTGCGGCGATAATCGCAATGACCGCCAAAATAAAAAATAGCACGAGCCATTTGGTGTTGCGACGGGCCTGGTGCTGGTGCTCGAAAAAATTCATAGATCGCGAGTCGCGGCTCAGGTGAAGGAGACCTTCACGGCCTCTCTCACACTCGGATTTTCAACCTGCAAAAGTTCCGCCTGTTGAAAGCCGAACATGCCGGCAAAAATCACGTTCGGAAAAACTTCACGCGAATTGTTGTAGGTCATAACACTGTCGTTGTACGCCTGGCGGGCGAACCCGACCTTGTTTTCGGTCGACGTCAGCTCTTCCATCAGCTGATTCATCGTCGTGTTGCCTTTGATATCTGGATACGCTTCCATCACCGCCATCAAACGCCCAAGGCCCGCAGTCAGTTGCGTTTCCGCCTGGCCGAACTCGCGCATGGCCTGTGCATCGGCCGGGTTGGCCGCGGCTTTCTTTTCCGCTTGAAAAGCCGAGTTTCGAGCGCGAATCACATTTTCGAGCGTTTCTTTCTCGTGCTTCAAAAAGCCTTTAGCCGTCTCAACCAAATTGGGAATCAATTCGTAGCGTCGTTGCAGCTGTACGTCGATTTGCGCGAAGGCATTCTTAAAACCGTTTCGCAACCGAACCAGCCCGTTGTAGATGCTCACAGCCCATATAATCAGCACGAGGCCGAGTCCGGCCGCGATTAAAGTTCCTATCATCATAAAATCTCGCTCCCTTAATGCAGTGCTTCCGAAAATAGAACCAGGTACCTTTTAATAATCGCAGTCTTTAACAGTAATGCCGCTTGCGGCGCAAGCTGAGCTGCTGGTGGCCGGGAGTTTGGTGAACTCGGCCCAGTTGCCGTTGGCATTGCAGCGGCGGCGGATGCAATGTCCGCCTTCGGTGCTCCAGGAACATTGGTTTAAAAAGCCCTTGGGTTTATCGCAAATTTCGACTTCAGTGGCGCCACCTTTGCGCTTAGGGGCCCGAGCCACGTCGACGCGAGTCTCAAACTCCAATTCTTTCAAGCGCGAATCGGGAATTTTATAAACGGGAGAAAGCGAGCCTTTTTCAATAAACTCCTGCAAGTCTTTGTCACTGGCTGTGGGTTTTGGCATTTGAAAGGTCGCGCCCTCACCTCGACTGATTTGGCGCGACTCTTTGCCCTCGATGCCATTAAAAACCACGCGGCCGTCTAAGGTTTCCACCCGTGTTTCTAAAATGTCGGTTTCTTTCTGTTCAATCACAAAGTCCGTGCCGCGCACACCGGCTACGGCGCCCTTAGTTTCGATTTTAAAAGATGAAGACTTGCCGTTGTACTTTTGCTCGACCTGGCTGCGGATTTTACCTTTGATCAGTTTCAGCAGAGCCTTGCGAGCGGTGGCATCTTTCGGATCTTTGTACTCTTTCACGGTGACGTCGGTGTTTGGATGCACATGCATTTTATTGCCACCCTCGAAATTCACCAACGCCGTTGCGTCGGCACCGGCCGAGACCGTGTCGGTCTCGCGCACGTCGCCTTCACCGGCAACCACGGCCGACTTGCCGTCTGAACCGACAATCGAAACTGAACCTTTAATCACTTTGATTCTTCCGACCTTGGGGGCCGAGCGATCGTCGGCCACATTGGCCAACTTGGAATCCCCACCGGTTTGCGAGATCACGATGGGTTCGCGCGGGCCCGAGTCGGCCTTAGGTGGATTGGGGCATTCTTTGGAGGCTTGCTCAATCGGCACACAGGTCGGCCGGGCACAACTTTTGAGTTTCGCTTCACGAGGGCCGCATTTTTCGGTGTAAAAGGTGACGCCTTTATTAAAACTGCAGGGGTCGCACCCCAGCGTCGGACACTCGCAAGAAACTTCTGCGGCTAAAGCCGGCGCACAAACAAGACCCACCACCACGACGACAAAACTACTTAAAATGTTCTGCATAAGAAAAGTATAGCCCCTACTTTTTGGATTTCAACTTCTTCAACTCCCAAAGTTTAGCCCACTTTAAAAAGACCGAGTAGGCGGCGCCCACGGCGATGATAAAACCTGGAAGTCCGTCTAGGAATCCCCGCTTCCAGATGTAGGTTTCGAAGAATTTTACCTTAGGCTTCAAGAGAAGGTGAACCAGCCAGAAGCCACGGCCTTTTTCATTCAGTGTTTCGGCACCCAAGGTGGAGTAGCGGTTGTTGGTCTCGACCTGATGGCTTAAGTCCTTGAACACATAGTGGAGAATGGGCTTTCTTAAATGGCCTAGGTCACCGCCCGTCTCGACCTTTTCGTGAATTTGTGCCGTTGACCAATTGGCTTTGGCGCGATTGTAGAGTCGGATCTGCCAATCGGGGTACCAGCCGCCATGCCATATCCAACGACCCAGGTGAAAGCTGACTCGCGGAATGGCGTAGGCCGCATGTTTAAACTGGCCCGCCAACATTTGTTGAAGTTCTTCTTGAAGCGGCGGCGATAAAGCCTCGTCTGCATCCAGATTTAAAATCCAGTCGGTTTTCGCCAGCTCGGTGGCCCGACGTTTTTGCGGCCCGAAGCCACGCCACTCTTCTACAAAGACGCGTGCGCCTAAGTTTTTTGCGATATTTACCGTTTGGTCGGTGCTGCCAGAGTCCAGCACCACGATGTCGCTGGCAAACGGAACGGACCGGATACATTCGGCAATATGCGCTTCCGCATTGAGCGTAATTACAACCAGCGACACGTTGTTCATTCGGGCAGAATTGAAGAGATGACTTTTCTTGTCAAACCCTTTGTGTCGCTTCTCGCTTAGCCGGTGCTACCCTCTATTTTGATGCTGAAAACGGATTTTTGCTGAATTGACATTGGGATTAAACTCCTGCCGTTGCTGCGGCGGATTCCCCAATATCGCGCTCTTGTCGCGATCGTCGTCGCGCGATCCTGCTTTCGCACTGGTCGGTGACAGATTTTTTTTGCCTTTTTGGCCCCGATGGGGAATTTGTCCTCGAGTTTTCTTGTTTGCCATACGGCCTCCTTCATTGTGAGAAGGGTATTGCAATTTTTTTGCCGGACGCGCACACGCACGCACTTTCAAACGCGAGACTATTTCTACTTCCAAGAATAAGTGAGGCCGAGTCCAAAACCCAAGAAGTCGCTCTTTAGGCTGCGCCCTGTGGTGGACTCCGACGCAATTTGTGCGCTGCCGGCGGTGACTGAGTAATACTCGAGTGAAGTGAGAACTCCAAAACCAGCCCACGGCAGAATTTCAGATTTCGCCGATATGCGAAGCTCGAGAATTTTCGGGTCCGGATAAATGGCCACAATACTACGGCCCGCTTCGACCACTTCGCAGCCAATGAGGCAGTAACTCAAGGTCGCATCGAGCACGGTTTTGTATTTATCGGACTTCACAAACACGCCGCCGGTAAATCCCCCACCCGCGGTGCGCACCTGAGGGTGACCATTCAGTGTTTCAAAGAAAGTTCCAATCCCGAGCATGGGCACCAAGGTGAAATCTTTAAATTCATTTTGCCAACGCTCCGACCAGCGCCCGAGCACATGAAAACTGCTCAGAGAGTTGCCCTGAAAGCTGCCCTCAACTCCGCTCGAGGCCTTTTTCAAGTCATTTTTGCCGACGCCGTAGTTGAGGTGCACACGGGTTATGGACGAAAGGTCCATGGCCACGCGCGCGCCATAGCGCAAGTTTTTGCCGCTGTACTTGGTCCCGTCAATGCTCATATCGGTTTCGCCGTGCTGGAGCCAGCCCGCGATATAGTCGTTGCTGTAGCGTCGGCGGTAGCGCACTTCATTTTCGCTGGTCTTGGGCACAAGAAAATCGCCGGGGGAGATGTCTAAAAATCGCTGGCAGGTTCGATTGCGAACTAAAATCCAACTGTCCACCACCGAGATCACTTCCAGTTCACAGGCGCGTTCGTCTTCGACATTGTAAGCAAACAGCACCGCGCCCTCAGGCGGAATAATCGATTTATCCAGGGCCTCGACGTAAAATATTTTTTCATTGGCCACACGCTTGCGCACAACAAAATTGCCCTTCATAAACTCAAGCGGGATCACGACTTCGCGATGGACGCGCGGGCCCTGCGCAACTTCAGAAAAAAACGTGCCGATTTTATTTACGAATTCGCGAAATGCGCTTTTTTGCTCGGCCTCTTTGGCCCGAGGCTCAGCCGCGTGGAGAGAAACTCCACTGGTCATGATCAGAATCATGAGCAGGCTCAAAACAATACGGTGCGCACATCTATGTTGATACATCAGGTTCTTTTATCGGGAATTATCGCGCCGCCATAAAGCCAAGAATATAACACCGCGACCAAGGTCAGGTTTTATGACGGCTTTATTGAGTTCTTCTATATATACGTCGATGAATCCTTAAGAATGCGCAACAAGCTGCACCACCTATTTCAATTCGCAATCGCGCTCTTGCTCGCGGCCTGCGCGCCAAGCCCTGGCGGCCTCGCGCCTCTAAGTTCTGAAGAGGGCATCGACTACGAACTCACCCCAAACAATGGCTACGTTAAATACACCTCACCGAGCGTGATGGACCAAAGCTACTTTGGCCATAGCATGGCCGTGGGCGACTTCAACGGCGACGGTTTTAATGATCTCGCGGCCGGAGTTCCGCTCGCGGATATCGAGAACAACGCCAACACCGGTGGCGTGCTTGTTTACAACGGCTCCTCGACTTCGGCCGCCACTTTGACCCACGACTACTATGACGCCTTTATCAGCGCCCCCAACACCAACAACAACGAGTTCGGCCGGGCCCTTGCGGCACACGATCTCAACGGCGACGGCTATACCGATTTGATTGTGGGCGCGCCGGGAGAAGAACCCTCCAATCGCGGCGCGGTTTACATTTACAATGGCTCCAGCTCGGGCCTAAGCACCTCGCCCGCGCAGATTTTGGGCGAGCCCAACTCGACGGCAAACTCGGCCTTCGGGAGCGCCGTGACCATCGGCGATTTAAACAATGATGGTTTTGTCGAACTCGTGGTCGGGGCCAACGGCGACGACACCTTGGCCGCAGACGCCGGCGCCATCTGGATTTTTAAAGGCTTCGCCGCAGGCATTTTTTCATCGGCCGTCGCGACTCAAGTCACCGGTGGAAATCTCGCCGGCGACAACTTCGGCACAGCCGTAGCCATTGTCGACTACGACAACGACGACATCCCCGACATCGTGGTCGGCGCCCCGCTCGACGACAACGGCGGCACCGCGGACACCGGTTACTTTTACGTTTTCTACGGCACCGGCAGCGCCACCACTTGGGTGACCAGCCTCACCGTTCCCGACGCGACCGTGGTCAATCCGTCCGGCGTGGCCAGCGACTACTTCGGCTACTCATTGCAAGCGGGCGACATCACTGGTGATGGCAATCCCGATTTGATCGTCGGCGTGCCCTATGCCGACCAATACGGCAGCAATCAAGGGTTGGCTCTAGTTTACGATAACATTCAAAACAACGCTGTGGCCGATGCTATGATTCCAGCGACGATCTCGGCCTACGGTACTACACTGTCTGGCTATGGCACAGGACTCGGCGACCTCAACAACGATGGCAAGCTCGATGTTTTGATCGGCACGCCATTGCATAGCGAAGGGGCCTACGGCTCGGGCCGCATCGACGTGTTCTTTTCGAACGCGGCGGGCGCCGTGTATCTTACCGGAGTGGATGCGATTTACTATCCGACCTCGAATCTCGACGGCACGTACAATTCTTACGACGACTATTTTGGCTGGGCCGTTTGTTCAGGCGACGTCAACGGCGACGGCGAAGATGATATGATTGTCGGTGCGCCTTACGACGACACCAAGTGGGCCGACGACGGCATGGTTTATATTTATCATTCGCGACGAAACAAATTTTTAAACAAGCCCGATGTGATTTTGGATGCCGGCGGCTACCGCCCGACCAGCCGGTTATATGGCTCGGCCTGCGCGGTGATGGATTATAACCGCGACGGAATCAATGACCTTTTGATCGGCTCGATGGGTGATGACTTTGGCGGCACCGATGGTGGCGCTGTCTTTATTCACTTGGGAACTGGATCGGGAGTTACACAAACTCCCAACCAAGCCATTATAGATCCGGGCGACAATAACAATTATTTTGGCCGCTCGTTGGCCACCGGCGATTTAAATAACGACGGTTTTCCCGACCTCGTTGTGGGCGCTTACGCCGACGACACCGGCGGCGCCGATCGCGGCATTGTTTATGTGTATGAGTCCGATCACACCACCGGAGTGATTGAAGCCACCGCTTCGACCTTTCAAACCGTGTTGGCCAACTCCGATTATTTTGGCTACGCCGTGGGCGTGGCCGATGTGGATGCCGACGGAGACGATGACTTGCTCGTGGGCGCCATCGGCGACGACACTCGCGCCGCGGACTCCGGCCGCGTGGTGGTCTATCACAACCCAGGCACGGCCGACACCCTACTCAACAACGTGGCCGATGCGTACATCTATCATCCGACTGACGCCGCCAATTCTTACTTCGGCTCGGCGATCGCTTTTAACTTTTATACGCTGACCACTTATAAGGACTTGATCATCGGTTCCTACGCCGACGACACCGTTTTCACCGACGGCGGTGCGGTTTACATTTATCAAGGCTCAGCCACTGGCCCCTCAGCCACCTCGACGCAGTCCCTGAATGGCCTCGATGGCATCGACAGCGCGAGTGAAAACCTAGGTTCTGGCATCGCCATTTTTGACTTTGATCAAGACGGCGAGAATGATCTCGCAATCGGCGCGTTTGCCGACGACGACTCCGGCCAAAACGCGGGCTCCGTCTATATCCGCGTCGATTAAATGAAAACGGCCCGCGCGCGCGAGCCGTTTTCGGGGGGATTGGAAGGGTCGGGTAAATTTATTTTACTTTACGTCTTTGTAATCCGCATCGATCACGTCGCCGTCTTTGCCCTCGGCTTTATCTTCAGCCTTAGCATCACCAGCTCCCGCGCCCGCCGCGCCAGCGTCGCCGCCGGAGGCTTTGCTCTTCTCATAGAGCTTCGCGCTCATTCCGTGAGACGCCTGAGTCAAAGCATCCAGTGAAGCTTTCAGATCGTCGGCGGATGCGTCGGTCTTAGCCAATACGGTCTTGGCTTTGGCGACGGCTTCTTCAACCGGCTTAATCTCGGCATCGCCCAGCTTGTCTTTGTTATCGCGAATCAACTTCTCACATTGGTAAACCATGTTGTCGAGATTGTTCCGCTGCGAAATCGCTTCACGCTTCTGTTTGTCTTCTTCGGCGTGCTCTTCAGCGTCGCGGACCATGCGCTTAATGTCGTCTTCTGACAATCCGGATTTAGCGGTGATCTTAATCGCCTGCTCTTTGCCGGAGCCCATATCCTTCGCAGTCACGTGCAAGATACCGTTGGCGTCGATGTCGAAGGTCACTTCCACCTGCGGCACTCCGCGCGGAGCCGGCGGAATCCCCGTCAGCTCAAAGCGGCCCAGAGACTTGTTGTCGCCAGCCATCTCGCGCTCGCCCTGCAGCACGTGAATGTCCACGCTGCTTTGGTTGTCAGCCGCGGTCGAGAAAATCTGCGCTTTACGGCTCGGGATCGTGGTGTTGCGTTCGATCAGCTTAGTCATCACGCTGCCCAAGGTTTCGATACCGAGAGAGAGTGGTGTCACATCGAGCAGCAACACATCTTTCACTTCACCGCCAAGCACGCCGCCCTGTACAGCCGCACCAATGGCCACGACTTCATCCGGATTCACCGAGCGATTCGGTTCTTTCTGGAAGAAATCCTTAACCGCTTTTTGAATAATCGGCACGCGGGTCGAACCACCGACCAGAACGACCTCGTCGATTTCAGAAATCTTTAATCCAGAATCCGCCAAACATTTTTTGCACGGCTCAATGGAACGCTGAACTAAATCTTCAATCAACTGCTCGAACTTCGCGCGAGTCAGTTTCATCGCCAAGTGTTTCGGACCCGTTTGATCCGCAGTCACGAAAGGCAGATTGATTTCGGTTTCTTGCGCGCTCGAGAGCTCGATCTTGGCTTTTTCAGCCGCTTCTTTCAAGCGTTGCAACGCCATCTTGTCGCCTTTGAGATCGATGCCCTGGTCTTTTTTAAACTCTTCAATCATCCAGCGCAAAATTCTTTCGTCAAAGTTGTCACCACCCAAGTGCGTATCGCCGTTGGTGGCTTTCACTTCCACGACATTATCGCCGACTTCGAGAATGGAGATATCAAACGTACCGCCACCAAAGTCGAAGATCGCAATCTTTTGATCGCCTTTTTTGTCCAGACCGTACGCAAGCGCCGCAGCGGTCGGCTCGTTGATGATCCGTTTCACGTCGAGGCCCGCGATACGGCCGGCGTCTTTGGTCGCTTGCCGTTGGGCATCGTTAAAATATGCGGGCACGGTGATCACCGCTTCGGTGACTTCCTGACCCAGATAATCTTCGGCCACTTTTTTTAGCTTGCCGAGAATTGCCGCCGAAATTTCTTCGGGGCTGACTTGCTTCCCGCGCACATCAAAGGCCACATCGTTGCCTTTGCGCACGACCTTATAGGGAACAAGTTCTAACTCTTTCGCCACCTCTTCGTGCCGGTGACCGATAAACCGCTTTGCGGAATAAATTGTATTCTCGGGGTTGGTGACCGCTTGCCGTTTGGCGATCTGGCCAACGAGCTTGTCCCCATCTTTGGTAAATGCCACCACCGATGGAGTGGTGCGCGCGCCTTCTTCGTTCACGAGAACTTTGGGCGTTCCGCCTTCCATCACCGAGACCACCGAGTTGGTCGTTCCTAAGTCGATTCCAATAATTTTACCCATAATCAAATCTCCTATGTCTTGCCTGTCATTTTGTCTTTCAGGCTGCTGCCTTACAGAGTTCAATTTGAGGTGGCTAAAGAAAATGTAAAGGTTCCCTCTAAAGGTACCTGGTTCTTTTTTCGGAAGCGTCGCGTTATGGGACACTGAAACTATGTATACAGCGGCCCTTACGCCTCAACTGGCGCGACGCTTCCGAAAAAAGAACCAGGTACCTTTACCAGGCGCCGAGGAAGCCGCCCTTTTCGGGGGCCATTTTTTCATCTTTGCTGTCGGCGATTTGCCGAAGAAGTTTTTCTTCTTCTTTAGTGAGCTTTTTGGGAATCACAACTCGCACCAGATATATAAGGTCGCCCACACGGGCGCCCCGCAGAGACGGCAAGCCTTCCCCGTTCAGCTTAATCTGTTGGCCATACTGGCAGCTTTTAGGAATCGCCACCGTGCGCTTGCCGCGCAAGGTTTCCACTTCCACTTCGCCGCCCAAAATGGCTTGCAGATAAGAGACTTCAAGCTCCCCGATCAAGTTCGAACCATCGCGCTCAAAACGCGGGTCCTCACTCACACGCAGGTCGATATACAAGTCGCCCGGAGGGCCGCCCTTGCCGCCACCCTCACCCTCGCCGGTCATACGCAGCTGCGTGCCGCTATCGACTCCCGGTGGAACTTTTACCAAAATTTTTCTTTGCACCGGGATGCGCCCGCCGCCCCGGCATTTTTTGCACGGATTCTTAATCTCACTGCCCGTGCCTCGGCATTTTGGGCAGGTGGTGGCCATTTGAAAAAAGCCCTGCGAGCGCACCACTTGGCCGCGGCCGGCACAGGTGGCGCAAACTTCGACTTTGCCATCCGAGGATCCGGAGCCTTCGCATTCGCCGCAGGCGTCTTCGGATTCAAATGTGATCGGGCGCTCAACGCCGGTGATCACTTCGTTTAAATCAATTTCCATTACATAGCGCAAATCGGCGCCCCGGCGAGGACCATTGCGTGTGCGTTGCTGCCCGCCCCTCATTCCGCCAGCGCCGCCAAAAAAATCTCCGAAAATATCGCCAAAGGCGGCAAAAATATCGCCCACATCTTGAAAGTGCGGACCACCGCCGCCCGAAGGCCCATCCACACCCTGGTGGCCAAAGCGGTCATAGCGGCCGCGCAATTCGGCGTTGCTCAAAACCTCATAGGCCCTGGCACATTCTTTAAATTTATCTTCCGCGGCTTTGTCGCCGGGATTTTTATCGGGATGGAATTGCATCGCCAATTTGCGATAGGCTTTTTTGATCGTATCGCCGTCGGCTTCACGGGCTACGCCTAAAATTTCGTAAAAATCGCGCTTCATGTGTGCTTAAGCTCCGGTCCTTTAAGTATGTGCACGGATCGGCAGAGGTCAAGCGGCGCGAAATTTTAATCAATATCTGGAGTGGGGTTCGCCAACTGCTTGCGCTCGTTGATGGTCCAAATATCAAAGCCGGGATCCCCATCGATATCGGCCACGGCACCGGCGATAAAGGTGATCGGAGTTGGCGCAACGCCAGGAACCGCCGGTAACGGCAATCCGTTTGGACCAATGATTTCGGTGCAGGGAAGGCCCGCCCCACAGACCGCGGCTATTGAAGTGGAAAACTCCACCGCAGGCCCACCCGGGACCACGCCCGCGCCCATATAGGTCATAGGACACACCACGCCTGCCGCGGGAAAACCGTGGCGGTAGCGCACTTGGCCCGTTGGCTGGTAGCCGAGATTGCGAAAGTCCGAAAAGAATGAGCCCCATTCGGCATGGAAGGTATTCAACGCCGAGAACATTCCCGATAAACTGGATTTGGCTTCGGATTGCTTGGACCTAGCGGAAAATCTTTGAAAGTTCGGCACCGCGATCGCGGCTAAAATTCCGATAATGGCAACGACCACCATTAACTCGACCAACGAGAAACCCTTTGCTGCGTGTACACTCATGATGACTCCCTGCTTAAATTGTAAGCAGAAGTTCGACGAATCTCATAACATTTTGGATAGTGCAGTCTGAGAGCCGCTACAGTGGCCGATCAGCGACGCAGAATGAGACTGCAGTGATCTATTCTGTGAGTACGCGAAGCTTATCGCGCAATTCACGAAGACGGGAGTCCACTTGCATTATTGCTTCTTTGTTTTCAGGATCAATGGATTTTCGGTACTGCTCCAAGACCCCGATACTCAGCTCGATTTGCCCGCCCACCGTATATAGGCGGGCCGCAAGCGATCGCGTCCAAACGGGGCCCCCGAGATCGGCCACCCGAATCAACAGCGCCGCGGCCTTTTCGACATCGCGCAGATTGAACTGATAGTGAAAGGCCGCGCGATACAGGAGCTGCCAATTCTCCGGATATTCTCTCATTCCCCGCTCATAAATTACACTCGCGCCCGCAAAATCCTCCACCAAAATAGCCAGTGTGGAAGCACCCGCCACGTAGGGCATTTCAAATTTTGGCGCGAGCTTCGTCACCGCATCGAGCATTTTAAAGCTCCACGAATTCTCACAGGCCTTATGCCGCGGGTTCCACAATAAACTGTCTTTGGGCGTGCCCTTCTCAAGCGGCTCTAAGTTGTAAAGCGTGGGCGAAAGATAGGTCTGGCAGGTATCGTTGTCTTGAATCCACCGCAGCCAAAACGAATCGGCCATCGACTCGCGAAAACCGAAGTGAAAATATTCGATGTACTCGGGAGGAGGATTTAGATACGTCACTTCCGGCTTATTCAGTTTGCCCTGCTTAAATGCATATATACCGGCGAGAAAAATGAGCGCCCCCCAGAATGGGTGCAAAAAGAAAGAGCGAATTTGCGCAGTGAATTTCACCCTGCTATTAAAACAAAAACGCCTTCCAAAAGGAAGGCGTTTCAAAAATCTAACTAATATGTCTACGTAAAGTCTTAGTTCACGTCAGACGGTGCAACGTTCAAGAGCTGCTTGCGCTCATTGATCGTCCAGGTATCCCATGCGGCATCACCATCCACATCGCCGATTGCGGCGGCTGTGAAGATCGGGCCAGCAGCGGTTACCGCAGCCGGGATCGCCGGTAATGCCAAACCGTTCGGAGCGGGAGTCACCTCAGTACAAGGTAAAGCCGCACCGCAAGTGGTCGCGATGTTCGTTGCAAAGTTAACTGCAGCGGCACCTGCGGTCACGCCAGCACCCGTATAACCGATCGGGCAAACCAGACCAGCGGCCGAAAAGCCGTGGCGATAGCGAACCTGACCTGTGGGCTGATAGCCTACGTTTACGAAATCAGCAAAGTAGGAACCCCACTCAGCTTGGAAAGCTCGCTGTGCGCTGTATAAAGCGGACAAGCTTGATTTAGCTTCAGACTGCTTCGATTTTGCAGTGAAGCGCTGGAAGTTCGGTACCGCAATGGCGGCCAAAATTCCGATGATCGCAACCACGACCATCAATTCAACGAGCGAGAAACCTCTCGCGTCTCTTATTGATACTTTCATCTACATCCCTCCGTACGTACGTTAATAATAGTTAAAGCCAAACACAAAACTCTGGCTAATACCTATCGGCAATAGTCTAGTTCCCTTAAATAGTAAGTCGCAGAAATAGTTGCGAGCAATGGCCTTGGCGTGGCTAACCCCACATCTCGACTTAAGTTCTGAAACTTGAGATTTGTTTTGAAACATTGACGATTTCGGCCCGTTTTGAGGCGACGAATCCTGTCTTCGACAACGAGTCTAGGCTAAGCTATAAAAACGCATGAGCACGAACGACGACCTTCCAGATGCAGACACCGGCACGATTACGAAGTCTAAGCCTAAGACCGAAACGCCGAAGCTATATAAAGTGCTCCTTTTGAACGACGATTTTACCCCCATGGATTTTGTTATATTGGTGCTTAAAAAATTTTTTATGAAAACAGACGGTGAAGCGACGCGCGTTATGCTCGCCGTGCACAATGAAGGTGCCGGATTGGCAGGCATTTACACGTTTGAGGTCGCTGAGACCAAGGTCTACACGGTGAATGAGTTTTCGAGAAGACACAAACACCCGCTTAAGTGTATAATGGAGAAAGAGTAAAAGGAGGTTTCTATGCTAGATCCTAAGCTGGAAAGAATCCTTAACCAATTGCTCGAGTCGGCGCGTTCCATGCGCTACGAGTTTATTAGCCTCGAACATGTACTTCTCGCGTTGGTCACAAAGGATGATGAAGCCCAGGAGATCCTCGAAGCCTGCGGCACGGACTTAAAATTACTGCAGAAAAAGCTCGAGGAGTTTATCAAGGGGCACTGCCCGCTTGTATCTGCTGAATTTTTGCAGCAAGACCCGGAATGGCGCCCCGAGCTGACCATGGCCTTTCACCGCCTACTTCAGCGCGCGGCGATTCAAGTGCAGTCGGCCGGACGCAAATTAGTGAAGAGCGGAAATTTGCTGGTGGCGTTGTTTCACGAGACCGACTCTTACGCCCGCTATTTCTTAGAGGAACAAGGCGTTTCGCAATTTGATATTATTGAGTACCTGTCGCACGGCTCGTCAAAGGTGCCCCAATCCAGTGGCGAGATGGCGGCCGATGGCTTACCCAAAGACGGCGCCGCCAAATCGGCGCTCGCCACCTATTGCGTAAATTTAAACGAAAAAGCCAAGTCGGGGGCCGTAGACCCATTGATCGGGCGCGAAGACGTGCTCGAACGAATGATGCAGGTGTTGGGCCGCCGAAGTAAAAACAATCCGCTGTTGATCGGTGAATCGGGCGTTGGCAAAACCGCCCTGGCGGATGGCATTGCGCTTAGAATTGTGCAGGGAAAAGTACCGGCCAAGTTGCTCGACAAGGTGATTTTCTCCTTGGATATGGGCGCACTTCTCGCCGGCACAAAATATCGTGGCGATTTTGAAGAGCGTTTAAAAAACGTGGTTAAAGAAATCAAATCCAAACCGGGGTCAGTTTTATTTATCGATGAGATCCACACCTTAGTGGGAGCCGGAGGAACTTCGGGCGGCGCCATGGATGCATCGAATTTGCTTAAGCCCAGCCTCGCCGATGGTTCGTTGAGCTGCATCGGCTCCACCACTTTCAAAGAGTACCGCACCCATTTTGAAAAAGACCGCGCTCTAGCTCGGCGTTTTCAAAAAATCGACGTGCAAGAGCCGTCACTCGAGCAAACCGTCGAAATTTTAAAGGGACTTAAAACCCGTTACGAAGAGTTTCATCATGTCACCTTCACCGATGAAGCCCTAAAGGCCGCGGCCGAATTGGCGAGCAAGCATATTCAGTCCCGCCAACTCCCCGACAAAGCCATCGACGTGCTCGATGAAGCGGGCTCCCGGGCCCGTACATTTGCCACCTCGCCGGACGTGATTCATTTGAACGTTGAAGATATGGAAGCCACCGTCGCCCGTATGGCACAGGTGCCGGTGAAATCGGTCAATGCGTCGGACCGGCAAAAACTCCGCGATCTCGACAAGCAGCTGAAGTCTTTAATTTTCGGGCAGGATACGGCCATCCACAAATTGGTCAGTTCGATTAAGATGTCGCGCACGGGCCTGGGTCGCGACAACAAGCCCATCGGCAGCTATCTTTTTGCCGGACCCACGGGCGTCGGCAAAACAGAAGTGAGTAAACAGCTGGCCGAGAATATGGGAATTCAATTTTTACGCTTCGATATGTCTGAGTATATGGAGAAGCACGCGGTCTCGCGTCTGGTTGGCGCGCCCCCCGGCTATGTGGGTTACGAAGAGGGCGGCCTATTGACTGACGCCATCGTAAAAAATCCGCACTGCGTATTGCTGCTCGATGAAGTGGAAAAGGCGCATCCGGATTTGATTAATATTTTGCTACAGGTCATGGACTCTGGCCGTCTGACCGACTCCAACGGCCGCACCGCCGATTTTCAAAATGTGATTTTGATTATGACTTCGAATGCCGGCGCGTTTGAGACCGCCAAGGGCACCATGGGGCTTATGCCCGAGAAAAGTTCGGCCCTGTCGATGGATGCAATTAAAAAGTCGTTTCGCCCCGAATTTATAAACCGGCTCGACGCCGTGATCGAATTCCAGTCGCTCGATAAGCCTCTGCTGCTGCAGGTGATTCGCAAGTTTGTGTCGGAGCTGGAGGCGCAACTTTTGAAAAAAACCATTTCGATGGAAGTTTATCCAGAGGCCTGCGAGTGGCTGTTTGAAAAAGGCTACGACCCGGCTTTTGGCGCTCGGCCCTTTGCCCGCGTGATCGATGAACACATAAAACGCCCTCTCGTCGATGACATCCTGTTTGGCAAGCTTCAACACGGCGGTAAAGTTACAGTCAGCGTAAATTCGAAAAACGAATTAACGATCGAGACGCAGAGTCTCGAAGACATGCAAAAACCCCGAAAACTCCAGGGACGACGCACACCTAAAGCACTTCCCGGAAAGTCCGAAAAAGTTTAGGTACGCCGCGGTCGCAGCTAGCTGTACCTTTTCAGTTCGCGTCATGGGTACCAGGTACCTTTTCGGTTCGCGTCACATACGATACGTCGCCAAATGCTCGAGCCGCGTCGGCGCGACCTTCTGCAATGTAATCTTAAGAATCTGAAATCTAAAAAAATCTGAATTGGACAAGCCCCTAAATCGCGCGATACGCCTTTTGAAGGGGGAATTTCATGACTAAATGGCTCGTTAGGATGTCGCCTCGGCGCGACATCGCAATCGTTGTAATGGCTTTGCTCGGGCTAATAGCCTGTAGCCCGAACGACACACGCATCAAGTCTGTAAAACAGCTGCTCGACGAAGGCGAAGTCCTCGAATTTAAAGAGCCCGGCTTCCGCCACGGCGGATGCAAAGGCAAGCCCGCCTATAAATTGAGAGTGGCCGACGAAAAAGAGCGCAGCCGAGTTGTGGTCGGCAAGCAAGGCTCGATCATTAGCCTCGGCATTTACAATTGCTACACCGTTGGCAGCCGGGTCCCGATGGAGATTGGCCGCAATGAGAAGCATGGCCAAGTCGTGATCAATAAAATCTCTTGGGCGCGAATCGAAAAAGTCAGTAAAAGTCGAATGAAAGGCCGCTACTTTGCCTCCAACGAACAGTATTACGACTACTACAATGGCGTAAAAAGTCTTTCTGAAAAAATAAAACAGCCCTATGTCGCCATAGTTGATTTTACCTATGTGGGTGGCACTGCGGTGGACGAGAAAACATTGATCGACAGCGACAAACAGGCCAGTCAGGGTGACGCCTACAAAGAAACCACGGAAGACGGCAAGTGCCTGGTTAAATGCAATCGCGATGAGACCGCGATCCCAGTGCCTGCGGATTGGCATCAACCCATTCTCGAGCGCAAACTTACAACTTGGTTCCGCTTAGGCCAGAAGAATGACTATCGGCAAGGGCAAGAGGCGGATATTAAAATCCGCTGGGATGACAAGACCTCCATCGCCCGCGTGAAAATTAAAAAAGTAAAGAGCTTTAGAATCTGGGCCCTCGACAAATATCTGTCGTCCGACGGCTATGATTTGACCGCCTTAAAACGCTACATCTTTGATTTGAACAACGGCACCAAAGAAAGGCCGGGGGGCGCGGGCGAGGAATTTATTTCTTTGATCGAGTTTGAAGTGATCACCGGAAGTCTGCGCCATGCCAGCTGCAGCACTTTGCATGTGGGCGGCGAAAAGAGTCTCGAGCGCGTGACCATCGCGCGCGATGAGGCGTGCATGAACTCGGGCAGCGTGATCAACGTGGTGACCGTTAACAATGATGATGAAACGCTGCAAATCCCCGTTCGCGTTCGAGAACGGATGGATAGCGCTGACTCGACCACAACAACTTTGATTCTCGAGCGCCTCGACGGCCTCAATCAGGAGCAGCCATGATAAATCTAAAGTTAAAGGTAGTGGCTCTGGTTTTATTAGCCACTTCGGCCTGCGTATCGAAACCAAAGAAAGCGGCGGGCACCGATCCGAATACGACCGTCAGCGTGATGGTTCTCAACGTCGAGAATCTGTTTGATCTCGAAGACGACGAGGGAAAAAACGACGAATCGTTCTTGCCCTTGGCGAAAAAGCAAAACGATGTCATGCGTAACCGCTGTTTCTCACAAAACGACTCCGGCTATCGCCAACAAGAGTGTTTGAACCGGGACTGGTCGGCCAAGATCCTACGCCGCAAGTTGCAACGCCTCACCGCCGTTCTCGAACAAGTTAATGCCGGCCGCGGCCCTGACATTTTGATTTTACAAGAAGTTGAGAACTTAAATATTTTAAAAATCTGGCGCGACGGATATCTACAGAAGATGGACTACCAAACCATCTCCCATCTTGAGGGGCCCGACGAACGCGGCATCGACAACGCGGTCATGAGTCGCCTACCCACAATCGCCAATCCTAAAATCCACCTGCTCGATTACACCAAAGCCCCCGAATTGAAGCCCGAAGACATTCGGCCGACCCGTGGAATTTTTGAAACTCGGCTTAAACTCCCCAATGGCGATCCACTGGCCGTGTTTTCGGTGCACTTTCCATCTCAGGGAGCTGAAACCATCCACCGTAAGGTCGCAGTTGAAACTTTGCTCGACGTCACAGCCAAAGTTGAGCCCGGCGTGGCGACAATCGTCGGCGGCGACTTTAATATTACGTCGATCGAAGAGTGGAAGCAGAAATACTTTCGCGACAAGATCGCGCCCAAATTCGCGGTTTCTCATATGGTCGGCTGCTCAACTTGCGTGGGCACGACCTATTGGCATAAAGACCGCACATGGTCGTTCTTTGACGTTTTGTTGTTTTCAAAAGAGCTGACCGAAAAGCCTTTTGCGTGGCGACTCGATCCGACGACGATCCGCCTGGCCAAAGACAGCATTTATCAAACCAACCGCTACGGTTCGCCGGCCAAATTTGGCAACGGCAAAGGGTCCGTAGGCGTGACCGATCACTACCCCGTGTATGCAGAAATAAAACTGGTTCCGCAGTTGAATGCCGGAGTTAACCAATGAAGAATTTTATTTATTTGATTTTGCTCTTTGCCGTCGGCCAGGCTTCCGCGCAATTCAGCGAAGTCGAAGCCGATAGCACGACCCTCGCCGACGTCAGTGACGAAGATACCCCCGGCAAGTACAAACTGTTGGGCCGCACCTTCGATTTAACGCTGTTCTCTTTGTCTTCGGTCGAGACCGACAAGGGCAATGAAGAAGGCGGCCGTTTTTCCACATTCAACTACATCACGTTTTCAAGTTACGTCGGCTTCGATTACAAGTTTGTTTTTCGCATTCCATTCACCTATGCGACGGCCGGAACCGACCGCTTTAATGGCTCTAAAAACAACAAAGCCGAATGGGCGATTCAGGATTTGGTCCTGGGCCTGCGCAACCCTGAACTGTTTTACATGCCTTGGGATATGGCGGCCTATTGGGAAGGCCGGCTGTACCTCCCCACCAGCAAACATAGTCAAGACAGCGGCTTGATCGCTCGCTTGAGCAACAAGTTTATTTTTTCGAAGGTCTTTAGTCGTTATTTTGAAATGGATCTCACGGAGTCGCAAGATTACTACCATCAGTCGCGCACCCGATATCCGGCCACCTTTACCGATGAGTATGGTTTTGAAGTTAAGGACGTGCCGTCGGCCACAAGGCGCTTTAGTTTCGATCATGCGCTCACCGGTTGGTTAAAGTGGGATGCGAAAACCGGTGCCGGCTGGCGCTTCACCCTGTCTGACGACTTCTATAATAAATCGGATGTGCCGGAGAACCGCTATCGTGAGCCCAGTCGAAGGATATCGATGGGTCCGCAAGTCCGCTTCGAGTTGAGCAACTACGCCAATTTTATTCTCGGTTATGAAGACAGCGTCGACCGCCTAGACAACAGCAAAGAGTTCGGAAAATTCTTGGCCAAGAATACCGAGTTCTCACTGTTGAGCTTTATTAGATTCTAGTCGACGTCAAATTGCGTGAACCTGGGCGTCCCGCGAGTTGGACGCCGCGAAACTTACCGCCTGAGATTCACCCAGCGCGCGTTGCCATTCGGCAGACAGCGTTCGCCAATTTTCTCGCTTAAGTAAATATCCCTCAGGCATTGTCGGGTGCAGCTCTTCGTAGGTCTTCACCACACCGCCGGGCAGCCGACGGTTAACGTCTTCGCGCTTCACTTGGGTCGGATATTCGTAACCCATTGCCGCCAGCAACTCGGCCAAATGGTGCACGGTTTCGCGGTGAAAATTATAAACGCGCTCGAACTTCGAAGCCACATGCAGGCCCTTGGCGAGACCGGGATCTGAAGTTGCGACACCGGTCGGGCACTCGTTGGTGTTGCACTTTAAAGCTTGGATGCAGCCGAGCGACAACATCATCCCGCGTGCGCAGTTGACCATATCGGCGCCCAAAGCCATGCGAGTCAAAACGTTAAACGATGTAATCACCTTGCCCGAGGCGATCACGCGAATGTCTTTCTTCAAGTTAAAGCCGCGCAAGGTATCAATCACAAAAGACAAACCGTCTTCAAGCGGCGCGCCAACGTGATTCGAAAACTCAAGCGGCGCCGCGCCCGTTCCGCCCTCGCCACCATCCACAGTGATAAAGTCCGGCGTGATTCCACTCTCGATCATCGCTTTGCATAAGCCCACAAACTCACGCTTCGAACCCAGGCACAACTTAAAACCCACGGGCTTGCCACCGCTCAACTCGCGCAGTTGCGCCACCCACTTCAAGAGCTCCAGCGGCGTTGAAAAGGTCGAATGCCCGGGCGGCGACAAAACATCTTTGCCCATTTCGACCAAGCGGATTTCAGAGACCTCTTTGTTCACTTTAGAGGCCGGGAGCATGCCGCCTTTACCAGGCTTCGCACCTTGCGATAACTTAATCTCAATCATTTTCACATTGGATTTGACCGCGCGTTCTTGAAAGCGCTCGGGCGAAAAAGTTCCATCCGTGTTGCGACAGCCAAAATATCCGGTGCCGAGCTGCCACACCAAATCCCCGCCCATCATATGATACGGCGAGATCCCGCCCTCTCCGGTGTTGTGATAAAAGCCACCCTTTTTAGCACCTAAGTTCAACGCTTGAACCGCGGCGCTCGAAAGCGCGCCATAAGACATCGCCGAAATATTCATAATGCTCGCCGAATAGGGCTGCTTGCAGTTTTTCAAACCGACATCGACGCGCACGTCTTCGTGCTTATGCAGATTGGGGACGATGGAATGATTCACCCACTCATAATGCTCGGAGTGAACATCGAGCTGCGTGCCGAACGGCAAAGTTTGCGTTTGGCCTTTGGCGCGTTGATAGACGACCGAGCGAAGTTCGCGCGGGATCGGCCGACCACTTTGATTGTCTTCAACAAAATATTGCTGAAGTTCAGGGCGTATCATTTCGAAAAAGTAGCGAAGATTCCCGATCACCGGAAAATTGCGTCGAATCGCCTGGCGCTTTTGGAGGATGTCGTTCATCCCAATCATAAACACTGGGCCGAAAACCACGAGCGCCCACAGGGCCGCCGGCCAAATCAGGCTTAAGCCAAATATGGTGGCAAATACAACGGCGGAAATAACGTAGAAGATATAGCGCATACTGCGTGCTCCTGGAACAATCCTAGTTCCGTTATGATTAACTCATTTTAATCGCAAATTAAAAATTCACAAGGCTGGGACTTGACTTAGCTCGCCCTCGGACTCAGATTTTTGTTGTCTGACTAAGACCAAAGGAGGATTCCACTATGTGGACCTGGTTTAAACGTATATTTCTGTTCGCCGGCGTAAACATCGCCATCATGATCACACTGCAGTTGATCTTTATGTTCGTCGCCCCGATGTTCGGCCTGAACATTGGCTCCGAAAGCTACATCTGGGGTCTTTACGCCATGTTCGGGATGGGCGGCGCCTTTATCAACCTCCTGATCTCGAAGCAGATCGCCAAGTGGGGCATGGGTGTTCATATTATTGACCCGCATACGTCCGATCCCACCGAGCGCAAGCTGATCGAGTCCGTGTACTCGCTGGCTCAACGCGCGAAGCTTCCTAAAATGCCTGAAGTCGGAATTTACGACAGCCCCGAGGTGAATGCGTTTGCCACTGGCCCGAGCAAAAGCAATTCTCTGGTCGCGGTGAGCACGGGCTTACTTCACCATATGAATGAAGACGCGGTGAATGGGGTGCTTGGCCATGAAGTGGCCCACATCGCCAATGGCGACATGGTGACCATGACCTTGATTCAAGGCGTGATCAACACCATGGTTCTGATCGTCGCTCGCCTGATCGCAGGCGTGGTTGCTGGGAATGTTGAAGAACGCTCGCGCCCAATGGTGCATATGGCGGTGTTCTTTATCTTGCAGATCGTACTTTCGATCTTGGGCAGCATGATGGTCGCTTACTTCTCACGTCGGCGCGAATTCCGCGCGGATCGCGGAGGCGCTCAAATCGCGGGCCGTGACCGAATGCTGAGTGGATTGAAATCGCTGCGTAATGTTTATGGCGAAGTGGATGACACCCATCAAGAGTTGGCCACTTTGAAGATTTCGGGCCACGCGAGCTCATTTATGGCTTTGATGTCGACGCACCCGCCACTTGAAGAACGCATTCGACGTCTGGAGACAATGGCCCTATAATCCCGGGGGCGTGCAACCTCGAAGCCTCGGTATACTTATGGCCACCATCACCGCCCTTTCATGGGCGGTTTTGGCCATCGGCCTTAAACTTGCCCTAAAAACTTTTTCGAGCGGGACCATAGTCTGGTTCCGTATGTCCATCGCGGTGGCGATTCTTCTCGCCTTCGCCGTCGTGTGGCGCCGCAAGTGGTTTAAAATTTTTATGCCACCGCCTTGGCTCGCCGTACTGTGCGGAGTTTTGATCACCTGCAACTATTACGGCTTTATGAAGGCGGTCGAACTCACCACCGCGTCGAACGCGCAAATAATGATTCAGCTGGCCCCGCTCGGATTTGCAGCCGCGAGCATATTTTTGTTTCGCGAGATCCCGACTCGCATTCAACTGGTTGGCATGCTCACGGCGCTCACCGGTTTTGCCTTCTTTTTTTGGGACCAAATTTTGGTTTCAGTCGACCAGATTGAAAGCTTTCGTAGTGGAAACTTTTGGGTGCTTTTTGCCGCGGTCACTTGGACAGGCTTTGCCCTGTTGCAAAAGGCTTTATTGAAAAAGTATGCCCCACAGCAGTTTAATTTTTTGCTTTACTTCGTGGCCACCGTTTTGCTTTTTCCGATGGCGGATTTGAGCGAATGGCACGATGTGAGTTGGCTCAATATCGCCTTGGTGATTTTTCTTGGCGTGAACACCGTAGTGGCCTACGGAGCCTTAAGTGAAGCCTTGATACGTATCCCGGCATCGCATGTGAGCATGATTATTTCACTCAATCCCCTCCTAACGATTTTTATTATGACAATACTCACCCAGATGGAAGTCGAGTGGATCAAGGGAGAACCGATCCACTGGCGCGGATATTTGGGGGCGTTACTCGTAGTGACAGGAGTAATTCTTACCGTCACTCGACCAACCCGCTTGTCGCGGTCCAAAACCGTCCCTACAATTTAACTATGACTGTAATTCGCATCGGTGCCGCCGGTGTGACGGTGATCCTTCTCGTCGCGCTCGGTTGTCATTCTACGCCCTTGAAAAATCAAACCTCCGGCGCCAGTCAGGCCACCCAAGCCAATTGGATCAAAGACTACAAAGAGGCGCGCACCAAACAAGTGAGTGACCCGGCGACTTCGTGCCGTCTTTTTACGGCGCTGGCGGGTGATAGCAAATTTCCCGGCAAAGATATGGCGGCGCTCCGGCGCGCCGAAGTTTGCGATGATATGCAGTCCATCGCGCTCGATCGCGCGCAAATGCCCGCATGGATGCAAGAGATCGCCCTCGATATTTCTTTAAAGCGCGCGGCAAAATCGGGCGACCATGTGGCCGAACTCGAACTTGCGCTCGAAAAATCGCGGCAAAATCTGCCCCAGAGTGAAAAAGTAAAATGGGCGCAGCTGGCGATCGCGCGGGCCGAGCAATTAGAAATGCCCGAACGTGTGGAAGAAATGAAAAAGCGCCTTTATAAAATCGCGCCACGCCTCGACCCGCAGCCGAAGGTAAAAGACTTTCTCGAAGTGGCCAGCGATTTTCGCATGGCGCGCCAGTTTGCGAAGGCGGATGAGTACTATCGCAAAGTCATCGCCAGTGCCCATTTTAAGCTGGAAGATAAGATCGCGGCTCACAAGGGCATCCGCCTCGGCTTGAAAAATGCGCGCAAGATGGAGGAGCATATCGAAGCGTGCTTGGACCTGGTTAAGTACTTGCGCCGGTTGCGCAAAGTGAATGGCCGCTCGCAAATGCTCAGGCAGGCCTCGTACGACGCTGAAATTTATTACGGCCGCGCTGTATGGACTGCCCATCGGGCCGGAGAGGCCCGCCGCATCTTTACCGAGCTCGAACGACGCATGCGCGGAAAAGTCTCGCTCGCCGAGCTCTACTGGCTGCAGGCGCGAATGGCCGAAGAAGAGCGCGATTACGATACGGTCTCTCGATTTTTGCAGTTGGCTTTAAAAGAGCGCATTCGCGACGGTGACCTGCGCGACAAAATTTTGTGGTACAGCGCCTGGAATGAGCGCCGGCGCGAAAACTTGCCCTTGGCCGCGACCTTGTTGGCCGAGTTAGAGGGCAAGACACTCAGCGAATTCACGCGCGTGCGCGCCCAGTTTTGGCTTGGCAAAACCCATCAAGAGCTCAAACAAGACGAGCAGGCCAAGCAAGTATTTGAGCGTCTGGTCGCACTCGATCCCCTCGGCTATTATGGCTTACTGGCGCACCGCAATTTGGAGCGGGCAATTACCTTTAAGGCCGGCAACGCCACTCCCCATATCGACACCAATGTTCCGCTCGATATTCGCATGGCCGAGTGGCTGGCGCTGCTCGGAGAGAAAGAGGCGTTGAACGGACTTCTCGATCTCGCCTCGCACGCCTATAAGAAACAAGCAGAACAAACTGATGACGGCTGGTTAACGCTGTTTCAATTTTACGCCAAGGGCGGCCTCTATATGCGGCTCTATGAGTCTTTGGGCTCACTTCCCCCAGAGCGGCGCAAAGGAATTTTAGAAAGCAATCCCGGACTGTTGTTCCCCCAACCGTGGACCAACGAAGTGCAAACGGCGTCTTTACAGTTTGGCGTTGAACAGGAGTTGATCTACGCGATTATGCGGCAGGAGTCGGCCTTCGACACGCGCGCACGCTCCATCGCCGACGCCTTTGGCTTGATGCAGGTTTTGCCTGAGGTCGCCGAGTCGATCGGCCTGCAAAACAAGATTCCCTATACGGGAATGGATGATCTTTACGACCCGCGCACCAATGTGCAAATCGGCGCCGCTCATATTCGCGAGCTTTTGCAGCGGAACAAAAACCAATTTATTTTGGCCGTGGCCTCATACAACGCCAGCGAAAAAGCCATTCGCAACTGGATGAAAACCCGTTTTCGCGGTGATTCTTTGGAATTTATTGAAGAGATCCCCTACGAAGAGACCCGCACCTATGTGCGCCTGGTGATGAGGAATATGATTTTTTACTCGTTGTTAAATTCAAAAAATGCTTCGATCGAATTCCCGAGCTGGGTTTTAAAGCTCGAGGACGCCAGCTAAAAAGCACCTCCGCGATATCAGGTTTCGCGGAGGCGCACACACTGAACGAACAACTGAACTGAACTATCGAACGGTCTTGCTCGCGCCGCTCTTGGCGACACATTTATAAGAAATTTGCCACTCTTTAACCGAAGTCGTGACTTGCGACGACTCGGTGTTTTTGCCGCCGGCCTCACCGGACATCAACGGCAAACCGAACAGCGAGCCCACTTTTTTCTCGGAGCTCGCCCGGTCGGTCTCTTTGCCCGAAGTTTTGGTTTCTTGTCCTACGACAACTTCGCCTTCCTCCAACACCTGAAACGCCGAAGGATTGCAGTTGCCCTTCATTTTGACTTCGGCCTTAGCGCGATCTTCATCGCGAAAGTTCAACGGAATGCCGATCACTCCATCTGCGTTCGGGCGACGCTTAATATCACGCGCCTGGCCCTGGTAAGGAACCGTCTGACAGCCGACCATAAAAACCGTGCCTAAAAAAATAAGTAACTTCATATTTTAAACCTTTCTGACGCGTACTGAAAAAGTACGGCGTACCTCAAAAGAAATAGCCGATGTTGCCGTAGAAGCTTGCGCCCGAACCGCCGAGCAAAGCGACGTTGATGCCTGTGCCGAGGTTAAAGCCACCGCTGGTGACCCAGTCGATGCCGGCGTTGGTGTAGGCCAAGCCCGTCGACTTTTCAAAACCTTGCACACTGAAAGTGCCTTTGCCGCTCACATCAAAATATCCACCATGGAGGCCCACGACCGGAGTGAAGTTGCCTTCCATAATCATATAGTCCACACCAAGGCCGTAGGTCTTAGCGGTGAGCTTTTCTGATGCGAAGCCCGCGTTAGAGATTGTGATGGAAGTCGTAACTTCGATCTCTCCGTATCCGGCGGTGGCGCGAATCCGCGGCGTAATATTGTAGGCCGCGTTTAAACCGAGAATAGACGGAAACGGATTGCCGATTCCGAGATAAGTTCCGATTTTCTTTTCACCCCGAACCGCACCCGCTGAGGCGCTTGTGGTCGCGATTCCTTCGGCATGCGCGGAAATTCCGAGCCAGCCAACAATTAAACAAACGAGCATTTTCTTCATAACCCATAGCCTCCCGAGACTAGTTTTTGTTGAACTGAAGATCTCTCACGGCATTGTTCGGCGTGGGAGCCCCTCGCCCGAACAAAACGTTCGCTAACGTTAGCTCACCTATTGCGACGCGCCATTTCATAGGGTATGACCTCCCACGAATGATTCCAAATTTCTTTCCCTCGGATCCGAGGTTTTATCTGCGAGAAGAGCTCGGGCAGCGGCAATCCCGCCGCCCACAATATTCGCTGCGCGCGTTTGCCCGCGACTTAGAGATGAGTCCGTCGTTCTTGTGCGAGTTTCTTGCTGGGCGGCAGGGAATTTCTCGCGAGCGAGTGCATTGGCTGGCTAAAAAGCTCAGCCTCCCCGATGAACAACGGGAACATTTTTGGGATTTGATCGAAGCCAAGTTTGGCCGCTCGCCGGATTCTAAAAAAATGGCCGGCCTGAGAGTCGTTCAACGTTCAAAAACTCATAAGAGCAAAATGAGTCTCGAGCGTTTTCGCTTAGTGGCTGATTGGTATCACTTTGTGATTCTAGAGATCCTCAGCCTACCTGACACACGCTATTCGCCAAAAGCGATGGCCGAAATTTTAGGAATCACCGAGAAAGAGGTCAAACAGGCCATCACCCGCCTAAAAGCTCTCGATTTGATCACCGAGACCGAGGCGGAAGATGGCAAAGTCCGCTGGGCAGTGTCGGAAGAAATCACCAGCACCGAAGAGGCGGGCAACAACGACGCCATTCAGCTCGCCCATCATCAAATGCTGCAAATGCAGGCCGCGCAGATCGAAAAAAAGGGTGTCGACAAGCGCGAAAGCGTCAGTGTGACCTTCGCCATGGCTGATGCCGATTGGCCTGACTTTCGGCGCGAGCTGAAAGAGTCGATTATCGCTGTAATTTCAAAATATGGCATGAAGCCGACTGGCAAAAACCAAGTGGCTTGCCTCTCAACCCAAGTGATTAAACTTCTCGAGGATAAAAATGCGTAACACGCTCATTATTTTAAGTCTGATGCTGCAACTCTCGCCCGCCCAGGCCGGCATTCGCATTATCAACGGCGGCGGCGGATATGCCGAGATGATGGCACTGACCGCGTACAGCCGAATGCGGCTTTTGATCCACCCCTGCCGGGTGCGCCCCGAGGTGTGCGGATTGACGGAGGCGGAGCAAGCTCTTTTAGCCATTCAAAATGAAGGGCAATTCTTCAACCTGCCGGGCCCACTTGAATTCCACGTTCCCGAGACCGAGACCGATCTCTACCGGGGCCCGCAAACGGGCGCCGACACTTTTTCGATGAGCTCGTCGCTCCTTTATGATTCTGCCGAACAGCCCAAATCTTACCAAGAGATCGCACGGCTGGTTTTTGTTGGAAGCTTAAAAGTTTTTGCCGGTATTGATGCGGAAGAACTGTCGAAAAAAATCTTTCAGCGGTTTTTGGTTCGCGAATCCGAGCTCCCTCTCGATCAGACCGGCCGCATCGTGCGCGCGTTTTTGCTGCAATCGAAAATTAGCGCGGATCGCGAAGCTTTTTTAACATTACAAAATTTGGGCGACCACACGGACATGACCGATATGCTCGTGGACGCAGTAAAGTGCGCGGGCAAAAAACCAGCGAAAATACTCGACCTGTCAGGTTTGGCGTATGAATCCCCCATCGTGACCGGTCACCTCGTATGGCAATGTGGCAACAGCTTAAAACAGGCGCAATTCGCGCTTCATACCCATGTCTATCGAGTCACGATTTTTAAAGAAAAACTGATTCGAACCACCTGCGAAGGCGATCTGGAGTGAGATTTCTCGCGGCGGCCGGCCTTAGCTTTTGCCTCTCGTTTTGTTTATCGCCTAAGGTCGTTGCTGAGCCCGTCGCACACCGAGAAGTTTTAGTTACATCCGCCTATCAAGCCCTGCCCGCTCTCCTTAAATATGTTCAGGGCCTAAAACAGTTTCGCGAACTGAGCGCGAGCGACAAAGACACGTTCAATCGAATTGTTGAACTCGCCAATAAACGCTCGATCCCCCTGATATTTTCAGAGGAACGCGCGGCTTTTCAACTCAATCCCGGCGAACCCGAACGCCTTATGCGATCGACGGCCATACAAGATACTCAAACCGGCAAAAATATAGAAGACGGCGAAATCTATGTGAACCGCCCGCGCCTCAACACCGAGGCTGAACCCCCAGCGTTGGCCTTGATCTTGAAGCTCTTGTTTCACGAGTTCGGTCACAAAACCAAAGAGTTGAATTGGGGCCTGCGCGATCGACTGGCCCAGTTGTTTGAGAACGCCATAGCCCCGCACATCTTTGTGAAAAACCTCAAACCCGGCGCCGATCTGATCGTGCTGTCTTTGCCGTCGGCCAAAATCGATAAGCAGCTTGGCCCGGTTAAAGTGAACGAACCACAACCCAGCAATATTGTGCTCTTGAACCTTGACGGGCAATATGTCGATTTGACCGACAATATTCACGAGCGCGCCGCGAATACGACCTCGCTTCTCCGGGCCATGTGGTCGGAGTTAAACCGAGTGATCTATGCCATCTACGAGCAATTTGCCAAAGTCATGATGGGGGCCATGGGCCCTTTGGTTGACGGATTTTTAAAGCCTTTCGCGCAAGCTTTTGGGCAAAATTTCGACGAATCGGGCTTCGACGATTTTAAAAAGGGTATGGACGTAGACATTAAAGAGCTTCGCACGCTTGAGATTCACGACGCCACCAGCTCCACCATTCACAACGGGATTTTTGTCTCTCTCCGCTCAACATTCAGCATCACTCGGACCGAGAAATTGCATATGCCGATTCGCGTGACCGGCTTCCCGTGGCGCGATTCGTTTCCGGTACCCGTGATGGTCCACGTGGTGATTCCCACCGGGCCTGGGCAAAAGCCCGAAGAGGCCCAAGTCGATGTGCAAATCCGGCCCAACGCCGATTATATGACGACCGGAAAAGTTCTCGGCATCACCAGGCACGGCGGCGAAATCCGCTCGCTCAAGGTGCGCTTTAAAGAAGAGGGCAAAGATCCGGTGGAACGGGTCGGCCTGCTGATTCACTTCGGGATGGGGCACTTAACTTTGGATTCCGCGAAAATCGAGCAGCTCGATGGCAATGTGGTCGAGGCCCATTTTGAAATTCCGGCCAATTTTATCCCACTCAATGTCGCCTCCGTCGTGGACTCGGTTTTGATCAACAGCGAACGCACCATTTTTCTCGATCGAATGATTTCTCTGTGGGACAACGAAAACTCCACATTCGTGGGCCGGCCCAAGAACGAAAATGAATTTATCGAAGGCTCGGTCGGAATCTGGGGATTGCAAAACGGCAAGCCGACGTTTCGCAATCACTTTACCTTTAAAGAGCCGGTGTGGATTCTCGACGACGTCAAGTCGCCCAACTTCTCACTCAGTCACTCGAAATTAAAAGTGGAATTTAAGCTTAAGCGCGAACAAAAAATTCGCGAAATCCGGCTTTATCTAAAGCGCTCGCTGATGGCCGTCGATATTACCCCTCAAGACGGCCGCGAAGCCCCGCAGATCGCCACAACGGAGATCGAAGGTAAAACCATCCGCTTCGCCAATGGCGGTGGACTTGCGGAACAAAAAGATGTGCATGACATCACTTCGATCAGCGCCAATGAGATTTATTCGGCGTTTCAAAGCGACGGCATCCAAAAGGTGCAGGCCACTTTGAGCGTTCCGTTTCGAATGCTCGATAAAGTGGTCGGCGAGAATCAAGCCTACGCTCCCCCCATGGGGTACCCCTACATGGTGGAAGTTGTGACCGAGAATTTGCAGACTCTGCGCTACTACTTTCAAGACCCCACCGTCGCAGACACGACCGACTGCGAGGGCGTTTTAAATAGTGTCTTCGGCAACAACGGTTCCACCCCTCGCTAGCACCTGTACAAACTTTAGACACCGTTCATCCCTAAGCAGGCCTTTGAATTGAGCTTTGGCGGCACTTCCATTGCTCATTATCGCGGGTAAGCCGCGCTTTTAGCGGACAGGAGTGCCCCCGATGAATCTAAAGCCTAAATATTCACATCGCCGTCTCACCTTAGCTTTAATCGCCTTTAGCAGCCTCAATTGGTGGGCGTATCAAGAGGCTGATCACAGCGAAATGGAAGAATTCGCCTCGAAAGGCCGCTCCGCGGAACTGGGTAAACCCGTACCGATGAAGAACAAGCCCGAGAAAGAAATGGAAGTCCTCCTCAACGACCCCGCCATCTCAGCCGCTTGGGGACTTAAAATGACCGATTCGCAACGCGCATGGCGCATATCGCAAGGCAGCCGCGACATTGTGGTTGCCGTGATCGATACCGGCGTCGATATCCGCCATCCCGACCTTGCCAAAAATATGTGGGTCAATCGCGGTGAAGTCGGACTCGACAAAAACGGCAAAGACAAAGCCACCAACGGAGTCGACGACGATAAAAACGGCTTTGTCGACGACGTCCACGGCTGGAACTTTGTGACCAGCAACAATGATTTAAAAGACGATCACGGTCACGGCACCCATATCGCCGGCATTATTGGCGCTGAAGGTGGCAACGGCGTTGGAATTAGCGGCGTCGCTCCGAAAATTTCTTTGATGGTTTTAAAATACTACGACACCAAGGGCACCGAGGTGAACAACCTGATCAATACAGTTAAGGCCATCGACTACGCCGTTAAAATGAATGCGAATATCATCAACTACTCCGGTGGCGGGATCGCCCCGAGTCCCGACGAAAAAGCCGCGATTGAACGAGCGATGCGCAAGGGCATCTTATTTGTCGCGGCCGCCGGCAACGAGCGCTCGAATTCCGACGTTAAAAAGTACTACCCCGCGGATTATGGTTTACCGAACATCCTTTCCGTCACCGCCATTGACCGCTTTAAAAACGTATTGCCGTCGTCCAATTACGGTGAACAAACCGTGGATGTGGCCGCGCCCGGAAACGATATCATCTCCACTTTGCCGAACGGCCAATATGGTTATATGACCGGCACCTCGCAAGCCACCGCATTCGCCACCGGCGTCGCCGCCCTGGTGATGGCCAATAACGCAAATTTGCGCAAAGCCGATCAGATCACGAAATACCTCACGCAAACGGGCGACATCGACGACAACTTGATTGGCAAAACTCGCTACCGCAAACGCTTAAACTCATACAAAGCTCTCGCCACCCAAGACGGCGACTTAGCGTTTAACGGCGCGAAGATCGAATCGACCGCGCGCTTTAGCGCCTCGAACGATGAGGATTCGGAGTCTCCAGAAGTTAAGATTACAACTTTTGGTAAGAAGATTCGCGACCACTTGAACCCCGCGGTCGTGCAGGCCGACTGATTTGAGAGCCGCTTCCCGCGGCTCTATCTCCGTCGCATTACAATGGCCACAAAAATAAAGGCCGCGCCAAGACCTGCGATATTGCGCATCGCCGGCGATGACATCCCAATCACCAACAAAAACACTCCGGCCAAAAGCGGAAATTGCCAGAGGCGCGACGCCCGCCACGGGTGAATCTCGGCTTGCGCTTTGGGCTCCGGCACCATAGTGCCGGCCAAGGCATCGATCTGCGATAAACGTAACAAGGTGATCTCATCCACCGGCATCAGTTTTTTCATTTGCGCGTACAAGGCCGCGGCGTAAGGCAGGCTCTTTTCGATTTGCGCCGCCGCGATAAAGTCATCGTGCATTCCGGGATCGTCATACGCGGCGATCACTTTGTGCCACAACAGCTCAAGCTGCGGTGAGTGCTCGGGAAGATTTTCTCTAAACGTCAGCACTTTGCGCGATTTAGACAGCACCACGCCACAGTGAATGCAATCGGGCGCAAACCGCGGAGTTAACTTGTGACAGCGCGGACACTCTTCGGTGGCGTCGGTTTTTGGGCGCGAAGCCTGTGGCGCCTCTTTCACGCTGACCGGCAGTCCGTCCACTTCCGTCGAAAAATCCATTTCGGGAAGCGAAATCCAAAATCGGTCATGGCACTCCACGCACTCAAACCGCGGTTTGGATTCTTGGATATCGCTATACTGAACCAAGTAGAGCTTGCGGCAATGTGGGCACCGCACACGCAGGGATTCAGGTGTAGAGATTGGCGTCCGTTCCATGTCTCTCATCGTCGCTCCATATTCGTGACTAATTAAAACGAATCACTTAGCCTATCCGTACTATGACAGCTAAGTCGCGAAATGCTTTAGCCATTTTATCAGGGATTCTCATCGGCACAAGCTATATTCCCTTTCCGCCCTGGGCCGTATTTTTTGGCTTTGTGCCGCTCTGGTATTGCTGGTTGCGAGCTGAGTCCACCGCCCAGATTTTCTGGACTGGATGGGCCACTCAATTTGTGCTGACGCTGATCGGATTCAACTGGGTTAGTTACACGGTTCATGAATTTGGCCACATGCCGTGGCCCGTGGCCGGTCTTACGCTGTTTGCCTTCTGCGCGCTCGCCCATTTGCACGTGCCGTTGGCGGGCGTGGCCTGGTTTTATTTTTCGCGAAAATTAAATCTAAATCCAAATGCGCGGCTCTTGGCTTTGCCCGTCTTTATGGCGCTGGCGTTTCGCTACTATCCCATGATTTTTCAATGGCACCTTGGTTACACCTGGCTGTGGGCCAAATTCCCGGCGTTTCAGCTCGCTGATATTGTAGGCTTCATTGGCTTCAATGACTTAGGGCTGTTCTTTAATGCTTTAATTTTACTGGCGCTCATTCGATACAGGGAGCGTAAACCGTGGGTTTTACCTTGGGTTACGGTCTTTGTAGGCTTCGGGCTGCTGAATGTGGCCGGCTATATTCGCGGCCGAATGGTGGCCGAGCCTGATGCCAAAGCCCGGGTGCTGGTGGTGCAAGCCAATGTGGGAAATCAAGAAAAGTTAATGGCGGAGGCGGGCGGCGCCTTTCGCGATGTGATTATTGATCGTTTCGCGCGCGTAACCAAAGAGGGCATCGATAAATTTGCCGCAGGTTTACCCATCGACTTTGCGATTTGGCCAGAGACGGCTTTTCCAGAAGTGATTGCTGATCCGACCTTATCGGGTATTTACCCTTCTAAATTGCGAAGTCTAATCGGCACCTTGCAACAGCCGCTGATCACCGGCGGATATTCGATCAAAGACGGCACCGACCTTTACACCAATTCGTTTTTTATTTTAGACAAAAACGGAACTTGGATGGCGAAGCCGTATCACAAAACCGTGCTGCTCGCGTTTGGCGAGTACATTCCCTTCGGCGATATTTTCCCGATATTTTATAAATGGCTGCCCTACACGGGCCACTTTGGCCGAGGCCCCGGCCCCACCGCCTTAAACGGAGGCAACCTTAGGATCGGCGCGCAAATCTGTTATGAGGGATTATTTGATTGGTTCACCCGCGGGCTGGCGCATGCAGGCGCCAATATCATTGTGAATCTCACCAACGACTCCTGGTACGGCACTTGGGAGGAACCCTACCAACACGGCTATATGACGCTCGCGCGCGCCGTTGAGGTTCGTCTGCCCCTCGTGCGGTCAACAAACACCGGGATTTCGACCGCTATTTTGGCCAGCGGCGAGGTCTTAGAACTCAGCCCTTTACAGAAGGAATGGTCCCATCTATACGAAATCCCATATGTATCAAGTCCCAAGCCGACCCCGTTCGTGGGCTGGGGCTACTGGCTGATGCCGGCCGTCTTGTTGGCCTTGCTCGTCGGAATTGTATGGAGAGGACGCCAATCGCAATGACCAATTTGGACTGGGACGAGATCTTGAACCGCTTGGCCGGTTTTGCCACGAGCCAAGTGGGGCGCGATCGCTTGCGCGGACTCAAGCCACTCCCCACCCCGACGGATGCCGAGCGCACGTTTGCTGAGACCGAAGAGGTTATGGCCGTCTTGGCTTCGGGCACGCGGCCGTTTATGGAGTCGTTGGATCTTTATTTGTTGTGGCATCAGCGCTTGTCGAAGGGCGCCGTATTAAAGACCTTAGAGCTTCGCGATCTTCGCCATTTTTGTCTGGAGATTTTAGCTTTAAAAGAAATCTTAAAGCCCGTGCGCTCAAAGTGGATCACGGATTTGGTTTCTTTGTTAATGGACGCCACCGAACCTCTCTCGGCCATTGATCAGATCATGACTCCTGAGGGAGAAATCCGCACGGACGCCTCAGAAACCCTTTACCGTTTGTACAATGAAAAAAATCAAGTCGTACGACAAACGCAAGGGATCTTGGATCGCTTGATCCGGCAGCACGAAATGGAGCCCGTGCTGCAAGATCGCTACGTCACCAATCGCGAAGGCCGTTGGGTACTGCCCGTTCGTAGCGGTAAGCAACATTCCTTTGAGGGGATTATTCACGCGTCGTCGCAATCCAAGCAGACCGTGTTTATGGAGCCCAAAGAAATTATCCCGCTGAACAATCGCCTGCGGCAGATCGAAGTGGATATCGACGAAGAAATTGAGCGCCTGCTGCGCCAGCTGAGCGAGTATTTGCTTGGCCGTATAACGGAGTTTGAACAAGCCAACCGGATTTTGGGCGACGCCGATGTGCGCTTTGCGCAAGGCCAACTCGCCACCCATATTCAAGGTCACGCCGTTCGCTTCACCGATGATGAAATCTATTTGCATGAGTTGAAACACCCCTTACTTCTTTTGGGCACCGGCGACGTGGTCGCCAATACGGTTCATCTGCGCGCGCACCAGCGGATTTTACTTTTAAGCGGACCCAATGCGGGCGGAAAAACGGTTTTGCTTAAGAGCGTAGGCTTGGCGGCGCAAATGGCCCGCTGTGGTTTGCTGGTGGCTGCGGCTGAGGGTTCGCGCATGCCATTTTTCAAATCGGTGCATGTGGCCGTTGGCGACTCGCAAAGCGTCGACCAGCAGCTGTCTACGTTCGCGGCGCACTTGAAAATTTTGGGTGAAGCGGCCAGCTCGAAAGGCCCGCAGAATCTTTTGCTGATTGACGAGATTTGCGGATCGACCGATCCGGAAGAAGGCACCGCCCTGGCCCGCGCATTTATTAAAGAATTTGCCGCCAACAATACATTCGGTGTGGTCACTTCTCACTTGGGCCCATTGAAGCTGGGTTGGAGCGATGACTCCGGCGTGGTCAACGGCAGTCTTGAGTACGACAACAAGACGGGCAAGCCCACGTATATATTTTTGATGGGGATTCCGGGACAATCTTTGGCTCTACAGACCGCGAAGCGCGTCGGTGTGAATCCCGAGATCATCGCCAAGGCCATGGAGTTTTTAAGTCCAGAGATAAAAAAATACCACTCCGGCCTCGAGGAAGTCGACCGAATCAAAGAAGACCTGCGCAAACTGATGCAAGATGTGCACGCCGAGCGCGCCGAAGTTAAGGCCGAAAAGAGCAAGTATCATGCGTTGGCGCAGAAGTTCGAAAGCGAGCGCGAAAAAATGCTCGATCAGGCTGTGCGCCGAGCTGAGAAGAAAATCGAGACCTTGATCGAAAACACCAAAGTGGAAGATGTGTTTAAAAAACATGAACGGCTCGAACAGATCCGCCACAATATGCCCGAAATTATCAAAGCGTCCTCTGTCGCCGCCAAGGCCTCGGCACCCAAAATCGAAAGCGCCGAAGACTTTGGCCGCTCGTACCCCCCTGGAACCAAAGTGTTCGCGCCCACAGTCGGCCGCGATGCTGTCATTCAGAGCGCGCCCAATTCAAAAGGCGAAGTGGCGATTTTATCCAACTCCATGCGCCTTCTCGTGCCGTGGAATCTGCTGCGACCACCTGTTCAGGCTATGAATCCCACCACCGACGTGGTTCGCCGTGCGGGCGAGGTGGCCTCGCCCCTCGATCAAGACCGCACTGTTGATTTGCGCGGACAAACTCTTGAAGACGGCTTGCGCGCGCTCGAAGACCAACTCGACACCGCGGCCCTCAATCGCGAAGACCGGATCAAAGTTATCCATGGCCACGGAACCGATACGTTGAAAAAAGGCATTCGCAGCTTTTTATCCCGCTCGGTGTACGTCAAAAAATGGAAAGCCGGCACGCCCGAGACCGGCGGCGATGGCGTGACGTGGGTTGAGTTGACCTAAAGACTCGGCACCTGAGTCACCGCTTCTTCGCGCGGCTCACACTCCACCTTGGTGCGAAATCCTTTTTCGCTCTTCGTCTCACTCACCATGCAAGAGCTCACCAGCACGCGATCGGTTTTCGTCGTCATTTCTTCGCGGCTCCGGGTTTGCGACCAAGTCACATCGCCACGATCGAGGTCAAACAGCATGCGCCCCCAAATCCGGCTCACAAATTTTGCATTGGCGGCGTCAGGATTGATCAGCAAATTCACATGCCCCGAAATTTCCACATCGGCGCAGGTGTGGCCGTTGTTGCAGCTTTTGACTTCTTTTAAAATTCCTATCACTTCAAGTTTAAGCGGAATGCCTTCTCTGGCCGAAGCCCAAACAAACTCCATGGGCCATGTGTCCCCGACTTGAACTTTCTGTTTAGGAATCGGCATGGCCGGAACAAAGAAAATACTCTGCGACGGAAAATCTCCGGCCTTTAGAACTTCACCCGTGGACTTGATCAAATACTCAATGACCTCGCCCTTTTCAGGAAAAGCGAGGTCATGCAAGGGTACGACGCCGTCTTTTTTAATGGTCGTAGTCGTAAAGCCGATGGTCTCCGCGGCTGGATCAAAAGACTTGATCTCAGATTTAACCGTAAAGTCGACCGCCTCGGTGCGATCTTTGATCAGCTGGCTCTCACTGTACGTCAAAATGCGCGAGCTCGAATAATATCGCGCCTCGTAGGTCTTACCCGGTTGGCCTTTGAAACGAATGTCGACGCCTTCGGTGGCCTTGGACATCACACCCTTACTCGCGCACGCCGCACTCAACCCGATTGTCGCTAAAAGAAAAATGGCTCGAAACATTCGCCCATCATAGCGGGGCTCAAGCGGGGTTTCACCGCCCGACCCAGTGCGCTAGTGGCGGTCGGATTCGGAAGTAAAAAGGGAGTTGTCGACGATGTGAAAGTAGGTGCGCAGAAGCATTTCGAACGACTCGCGGTCGAGAGTCGATAAAAACAGCTGCTTGTCCGCCAAGGTCTCACGGCGAATGAACTCGGTGAACAGATCTTGGATTTTATCGAGGTTCTTCATGTGAAAGAGATCGATGTGCTCAGTCGGGGTTTTCAGGACCTGGGCGATTGTCTCATTATCGAACAAGAGATGAATCCCGATCATACTTTGAGCTAGAAGATGTTCTATTTGATCTAGATGGGAATCGCTTATTTTGAGATTCTTCACACTCTCAGTGTGAGTTAAACACGCGAGAGAGCAACGGAATTCCCCCACAATTTGACTATCCGGACTGTGGTCTATATCCTTATAGGTGGAGGCTCGACCTTCGTCTGTTTCAAGATGAAACAGTTGAAATCGTGTATGCTATATATATGTCGCGGTCCTCACGTAAGAAAGAGATCGATCCAATCATCATAGACGAGGAGCACGGGCTCGTCTTCGATTCTGAACAGGATCTCTATTCCCATTTTGAGAAAGAAATCCAAGTCCTCGAGAAGGAGTTCTTCTCCCTACGCAAAGGCAACGACATCGACGAACAGGAATTCAAAAAGTTCGACCGCCATCTCGAACGCCTTCTCGACGACCCCGATGAAGTTTGGGAAGACACCGACACGCTGGGCGACCAGCGCATGTTCATTTATATTCGTCGGTTCGAAAAAGATGTTTTTCACGTGGCGGCTTGCTACTTAACCGAGAGCACCCCGAGCTTTGTTTATCTGCACTTTCCGACCACAGATCAAAAATTGGTTGAACGCTATCGCCGCGGACAAATCGTCTTTCAGCGCACCAACGCCGACGTGCCGATGGGTGCAATCGACGGCGATGCGCTTCATGAGGGCGATGAGCTCGCCACCGGACTCTATAAGGCCATGCTGTTGCTCCGCTCAGATAAAGATATCCCAGAGGACGACTTTTCTTCGTACGCCGATTTTCGCGAACACACTTTAGAAGACGCCGATGAAATTTGGCGCAGCGGAGATTCAGTCGGCAACACACTGGTGAGTTTTATCAAAGAGTACAACGAAGAATCAGAAATGTATTACGTCGTTGTTACTGTCGAAGACGCGCCCTCAAACAGCCACGCTTTGCTGTTCTCTTTTCCCACCAAAGACAAAGGCCTGGTCGACCGCTATCGCCACGGCGAAAATCTTCAGGCCGAAGAAGTCGTGCAGGAAAGTTCGCACTAGCGAACTTTCAGACATTCAATCCAGTCACTAAGCAAATTTGTTCTCTGTTCGAACTTTGTTAAGGTTGTGTTAGGACGGCCAAGGCCTGACTGAACACTGACTGAACCCTGATTTACCAAATTTCTAAAAATCGAATACTCCTGAGGGCGAACAAAACACCCCACTAGGAGGATCTCAAGATGAAGTTTAAACTTCTCGCCCTTGCGCCCTTATTCATGGCTGTAACCAGCCATGCACTTTGCCCGCAAGGCACCATTGCCCGCGGCGATAGCGTCGAAGGCAAACCCGTTTGCACAGTTAAAGGCAGCTACCTAAACACCAGCCTCACCCTGACCGCGGACAACGCCTATGTATTAGAAGGCGATGTTCGCATCGGCGCCGACAAAGCGAGCGCCTCGACCCTGACTCTTGAACCCGGCACCGTCGTATATGGTTCCGCTGGATCTTACCTTGTGATTATGCGCGGCTCGAAAATTTTGGCTAACGGCACCAAAGCCAAACCCGTTGTGTTCACTTCCCTGCAACGTGAAAATCTTCGCCCGGGTCTCTGGGGCGGTATCGTGATCAACGGAAACGCTCCGATCAACAATTGCAAACCGGGTGACCCCGTTTGTGAAAGCGTCTCTGAAGGCATCAAAAACGATCCCCCGAAGTTCGGCGGCAGCATTGCCAACGACAACTCGGGCCGCTTGCGCTACGTGAGAGTGGAATACGCTGGCTTTGAGCTCGCCAAAGACAATGAGCTGAACGGCATCACTTTCAACGGCGTCGGTAACGGCACTGAAGTTGAGTACATTCAAGTTCACCAGAATGCCGATGATGGCGTTGAATTCTTCGGTGGAACTGTGAACGTAAAACACGTTCTCCTGACATTGAATGATGACGACGGCCTTGATTGGGACATGGGCTGGACTGGAAAAGCTCAATTCGTAATGATCGAAGTCGGCGCTGGCGCTGAAGACATGAACGGCATCGAAGCCGACAACTTGAAGTCGCCGATGAACGCCGAACCCCGCTCGAACCCGACCCTGAGCAACGTGACGATCGTTGCCACTGGCGGAAACGCGCGCAACTTCAACGGCATTCTGCTCCGTCGCGGAACTGGTGGCCAAATTCACAATACAATTGTGACTGGCGAATTCGCTGTCTCTTGCATCAACTTGGATGACGAAGAAACTTTCCGCAACGCAGGTGCCGTAACTGCGGCTGGCGTTGAGCAGACTGGTCTTAAAATGGTCAACTCGATTGTGAATTGCTCGAAAGGCAACAACTTCGAAGACAAAGCCGGTGATCTTTTCGCCGTCAGCCAATGGTATCAAGGCGCCAACAAGAGCGCGAACCTCTTGGTGAACCCGCTTTTGACCAATGGCCGCTTGCCCGCTGAAAACAGCCCGGCCGTAGGCCGTGGCGTAACTCCCGTAGTGACTGGCCCCTGGCAGTTCACGAAGGTCGACTTTATCGGCGCCTTTAGCCCCTTTGCCGACGAAGATTGGACCGCGGATTGGACCACTAAATAGTTTGTGAATAGATCGTATTTAGCAGCAATCTTAGCATTAGTCGTTGGGAGGGGCATCACCCCTCCCTTCGCCTTTGCTCAAGCCGCAAATGAGAGCCGGTTGAAGACTCAACCCAGTATCAAATTGCGGCTTGAGGATGGGCGACTTCTCGTCGTGGCCTTCCGCGATGGCCTTCCGGCCGGTGGTATAACTCTGGAAGGTAAGTTTGGCGTACTGACCACGCGGCCCGACGGTACGTTAAGCGCCAATCTCCCGCCCGGTCCTTATAAGGCGCGCATACCTGCCCTCGATCAAGAAATTCAGTTTACGATTGTCGCCGACGAAGAAACGCAAATCACTTTGCAGGTTCTAGAAAAGTCAAAGGGTCAGGCCGCTCTCTCGGAGCCTGAGAAAAAGTTGGCCAACAACAATTCACAACCGGTGAAGCTCAGACCCCTCTCGGTGCAAATTTTGGCTGAATCTACCGGCAAACCCATCGGCGACGCTTCGATCATAGTGGCAGGCCAAGAAGAAATTATTAAAACCGACGCCCAAGGTGTTGCGACCGTTATGATCGCTGCGGACTCGGACAGCTTCACCGTCTTTCACCCCAAGTTTCAAAGCAGCACCGTGGCGGAAGCGGGCAAAAAATGGACCGACGGAAAAGGATCGCTGCGCCTTAAAGACGCGGCCAATGAACTTGAAGAGGTTGTAGTCCTCGCACCCAAGATCAAAGGCAGCGTATCGGCTCTGGTCGAAGTGCGCCGCCAATCCTCAGCGGTGACCGATGTGCTGGGCTCCGAGCAAATGGCCCGCGCGGGCGACAGCGATGCGGCCTCGTCTCTACGCCGTGTGACCGGACTAACTCTAATGAATGGAAAATACGTCTACGTACGCGGCCTGGGCGAGCGCTACTCGGGCGTGCAAATGAACCAGTTTGGGCTGCCTAGCCCCGAGCCCGCCCGCCGTGTGGTTCCGCTAGATCTTTTTCCGACCTCGATTCTTGAGAGCATTGTTGTTCAGAAAAGCTATTCGCCCGATCTACCCGGCGAATTCGGCGGCGGTGTGATTCAGTTGCAAACGCGCAGCCTGCCCGAAAAGTTCTTTTTTAAAACCAGTCTCTCAACCACGATCGAAGATACGGACAATCGCCTCACCTACCGCGGGGGCGTAACCGACTGGATGGGCATCGATGACGGCAGCCGCAAACTCCCGTCGGCGATTGAAGATGCGCTCTCGTCGGGCCGCAAATTGCAACGAAAGCAACCCGGATCCGACGACGGCATGAGTGATGAAGAACTCACGCGCCTCGGCCGCTCAATCAAAAATAATTATGCCACCTCACGCACCAGCAAAACTCCCCCGCCCAATATGACAATCTCCGCCGGCGATCGCTTTCGTGCCGGCGCATCGCAATTTGGCGTGGCGGGCTCAGTGCTTTATGGGCAGAGCGTAGATTCTCGCGAGAAAATCCAGCGCGGTTACAATGTCGGGAGTGGCACCTTGGTCAATGACTTCGCCGAGACCGCCGAAGACTCAGAAACTGAAATCCGCTTAGCCGGCAGCCTGGATCTGGGCTGGCAGTTTCGCAAACACCATAATGTAAACTTCAGCACCTTCCTGCTCCGCCACACCACCGACTTTGTTGAGGAGAGCCGTCGAACCAACGAAGGCTCACCGTCCACCATTGAGCAAACGACCTTAGAATGGACCGAACGCCAACTGTGGACCAAGCATTTTAAAGGTAAACACAACCTCGAGAACCTGATTCAAAGTCCGGTTGAAATCTCGTGGCGCGCCGGCTTTGCGGATGCCACTCGCAACAGTCCCGCCCGCCGAGAGTATGCGTATGAGAGAACGGCCACCTCGTACGACATGCGCAGTGATAGCGGAGGCAACAGTCGTAGAGATTCTAAGTTGACGGATGCCACGCAAGAATTTGGCGTGGATGTGGTGATTCCACTCTCGAGCCAACCCGACCGGCTCAAGCTCAAAGTGGGTGCGAACACAGTCACACGCGATCGCCGTTCGGATGTGTTTCGGCTGTTCTTTCGCCAGGATTGGAGTGGCGCGGGCCCCATCGCTCCAGGAGCGGCGCCCGAAGATCGCTTTAAGCCCGAGAACATCGGCCCAGGCGGGTATATGCTGCAAAGTTTGACCGATGCGGCCGATAGCTACAAAGGTCGACAGAATGTAAATGCTCAGTATGCCATGCTCGACTACTCACCGTGGAAGACCTGGAGCTTTCAAGCCGGTGCGCGCGCAGAAAATTCTGTGCAGAAGGTCTCTACATTTAAATACTTTGAGCCGGAGAATCCTTCGTCGGAATCCACCCTGAAAATGAACGACGTCCTACCCGCGTACTCCGTGGTGTGGAAGCCCAATGATCAATGGCGCGCTCGCCTCGCCTATAGCGAGACCCTGGCCCGCCCCGAATTTCGCGAAATGAGTATTGCGCGTTTTATTGATGATGAAACGGGCAACGAAGTCGAAGGCAATGCCTTTTTAAAAGGGACCGTGATTACAAATATTGATCACCGCTGGGAGTATTATTTTACCTCAGACGAGTACGCCTCGGTCGGTGGGTTTATGAAGCGATTCGAGAATCCCATTGAGGTTATGTTTATTTCTGGCGTGAACAAGATCCAGACCTGGGACAACGCCAAGGCCGCCGAAAATTATGGCGCCGAATTCGAGGCCCGGGTGGGTCTGCGCCACGTGAGCCGCGTCCTTCGCCGCTGGTCGGTTCTCGGAAATTACACTTGGATCCGCTCAAAGATCGAACTCGACGAGCGCAACCGGGGGATACAGACGTCCGATTCACGCCCTCTACAGGGCCAAGCTCCCTACACCACAAATTTTCAGCTGCAGTACGACCGACCGCTCTGGGGATTTTCGGCGACGCTTCTCTATAATATTGTCGGCTCACGAATCACTGAAGTGGGCACCAATCAATTGCCCGACACCTATGAGCGACCGTACCACCAGGTCGACTTCGTCGCCTCTAAATCGATCGCTAAGAATATGACCGTGGGCCTAAGGGCTCGCAACTTGCTCGATCCCGTCGTTGAAGCACGTCAAGACAACCAAATCGTCCGATCTTTCCGTCGCGGAAGATCAATGGGGGTAAGTCTCAATGCCGTATTCTAAAATTTTTATGATCGCGCTGCTTATCGCAATGACCGCCTGTGGTCAGCATAAGTCGGAAAACGCCGGAACGTCGCGTGGGGGTGACTCCTTCACGGGCCAACGAGATAAACTCATTTCGGCTATCGAAGAGGGCGACCACGCCACAATTCAGGCTATGATCAAAAAAGGGCTCGATGTAAATCTAAAGCTGGCCAACGGGCGAACTCCATTGATTCACGCCACCGTACAGAGTCGGGTTAAGATTATAAATCTGCTCCTTAAGCATGGCGCCAACAAAGCGCTGACCGACAGCCAAAATAAAACCGCGCTCGACTACGCCAAAGACAGCGGCGACACCCGCGCATGGCTGCTTCTAGACGCCGAAAAACAGATTCAAGAGAAAGCGATTCTGATTGCCGCCATCAAAAGCAAAAGACTGCTTAAAGTTGGAACCCAGCTCGAGAACGGGACCGATCCGAACTTTGCCGACATGGCCAACGCCGGAGAAACACCGCTCACTTTGGCGCTCGAACTCAAGGCGTCGCTAATCGCCGAGAGAATCGCCGGCTGGAAAGACCCTCTCGAAATAACCAATACCGATGTCAATCTCGCCAACCAAACCGGCGTTCGCCCCTTAACAAAGGCGCGCCAACAAAGTTTATCCGACCTTATCCAGTTGCTGGAAAGCTTAGGAGCCAAGGAGTAGACCATGCAGGAAAGAATATTTGCCATTGCCCACTTTGCCGACGCCGGCGTGCTGTATTTGCTGATCTTTCTCAGCTTTGTCAGTTTGTATATTATCGGCGAGCGCTACGTTCGCCTCGGAAAAATCGCACGCGTTTCGGCCGAGCAACGGCGCCGCCTTGAAGGTGCCTTAGCTCAAGGGAAAATGGCGGAGCTGGATGAACTCGATCTGGATGAGAATTCTTTTGAAGGCCGCATTATGAATCGCGCCCTCCTCCATATGAAGAAAAACGGCTCGCGCGGGCTTGAAGAAACATTCACCACCTTTATTCAGTTTGAGCAGCCCAAACTCGAGCGCTCGCTCACATTTCTCGCCACTGTCGGCTCCAACGCTCCTTATATTGGACTGTTCGGAACGGTTTTGGGCATTATGAAATCGTTCAACGACTTAGCTCAGGCGAGTTCAGCCGGTCAGCAAACTGTGATGGCCGGCATCTCGGCCGCCTTGATCGCGACCGCGGCCGGACTGCTGGTGGCAATACCTAATATCTTGGCCTACAACTACTTTCAAAAACAGGTCAAAGCCGTGATCTCGGGCATTGAATCTTTTAAAGAGGCGGCCATCGCCTTTGCGAAAGTTCGAGGGTTATAGGTATGGGCGCGAAGAGCTCTTCAAGTACCGAGACAATTTCAGAAATTAACGTCGTGCCCCTCGTTGATATCATCCTTGTCGTGTTGATTATTTTTATGGTGACGGCGCCCGCTCTAATCAAGCCCAGCGTGGAAGTGAGTTTGCCCGAAGCCTCAAGTGGCGACGAGACCACACCGAGCCTGTTAAACGTGGCCATTACTCCCGATGGCCAAGTTCTAGTGAACAACGAAGAGGTTGACGAAGATGAGGCAAAAAATATTTCGCGCGCTGAGGTCGAGCGCAATCCCGACGTTCAGGCCGTGATTATCGCCGACCGCGAACTTCAGTATGGCCAAATTATTCGAGTGTTGGATTGGATCAAATCCAGTGGTGTTAAAAGTTTCGCGGTGACCACAGACAAACCGCTTAGCCAATAGTGAGGAATGTATGCGTAAGCTCAGTTTAATTTTTATTTTCATCTCAAGCCTGACGCCGACCGTGGCGCTGGCCGATATTCCAGCCCTAATGAACAAGCTGGTCGCACTGAGGGCCGATCTCGAGACCGCCAATCGCGAGATGGAGTCGGAACTTAAAATTCTGCAGGCGGATTTGGAACTTTGGACCACCAAGCGGCTCGAGCTCGAAGGGCAAATGCAGAAAGAATCTTTAAGAAAACTGCAACTGGACGAAAAAGTTCAACGCCTGGCCAATCGCGTGAAGATTGAGAGCAAGGTCAACCCGCAGGCTAAGGTTGAACTGAAACGCTGGTTGACTGAGGCTGAGGCCTGGGTCGAATCGTCGCTCCCGTTTCGCAAAAGCGCGCGTCTGGAAGTGATTCAAAATTTACGTGAGCGTGCCGACCGTGGGCTCGAAAGCCCAGAGATTTTAAGCGCCGAGCTTTGGCAATTTTATGAGAGCGATATGAAGCTCGCGTCCGACAACGAATACCGCATCACCGATTTTGCCGACATCGGCAAGGCCGAAGTGGCCCGCCTAGGCCTGTACACTCTATTTGCAAAATCCGCCGACGGCGCCGTTCGCCAAGCCGTCTTCGAAAATGGCCAGTGGGCGATGAGAGATCTGAGCGACGATAACAAAGCCAATGCGGAACGCCTGTTGAACAATATGAAGGGCAAGAGAGATTCGGGGCTCTATAACCTTCCGCCCGCGCAGTCGGCGCAAAAGGATCGGGAGACTTTATGAAAAAATTGAGCTTGTTACTTTTGGCCTGCGGACTGGGTTTCTCTTTAAGCGCGCTTGCGCAAGAGGCCACGCCGCCGGCCGATTCTGAAATCAATAAATCGTTTCAACGCGAGTATGTCTACCTGTCCTCGCAGCGCGAATCTTTAAACCGCCAGCGCGCACAAATGGCCGCCTCGTTCTCGGGCCGAACTGCCAAGGCGAAGGCGCAGGTGTTGGAGCTGCAAAAAAAGCTCACCCACCTGACCGCGGCCAACGACGAGCGCCATGAGGAGTTAACTCAATTGGAGCGGCAAAAGAAGGACCTGCAAAAACGCGGAACCTCACTCGAATCCACCTTCAAAAAAGCGACGCAGTCGTTGGTTGATTTTAAGAAAGGCCTGCGTTTTGAATCGTCTAAAGATAAAGATCCGGTCACCATACCCGAACACCTAAAATTGGCCGATCTCGGGCCCCTCTTTACAGAGGCCAATTTGCTACTGCGCTCAGCTTCTCGCACTGAGACTTTTGACGGCTACTACTTAGATGAAAAAGACGAAATCAAAAAAGGCCAGGTCACGCGCCTCGGCCGGGTGGCGGCATTTCTCGATTCCAATGATGGCCGAATGATTCTGGGCCCAAGCGGAACCGGCACATTAAAGACTTTGGCGTCGGCCAAAGGCCTCGAAACTTTTGTATTTGATAACCTATCCGAGGCCGCAAAAATTCAGCGACAGGCTTCTCTGCTCGAGAAGCTTGCCGATCTCGGGCCCATTCTATTTTTGGCTCTGATGCTCTTGATGGTGGCCGGACTCTTTCTGGTGTTGGTGAAAATCTGACATGAAACGTTTGGCTTGGACGCTTCTTGCAATGGCCGGACTAGCTCTCGGGGTGACGATGGGCGCTGGAATGATCGCGCTCGACCCTTCGGAGTTAGAAAAGGTTGAACTCGTTAAGGTAAAGCCCATTGCCATTCAAGTGCCAGAGGCAGCAAAAACCGAAGAGCCGCCTCCCCCGCCCGAGACTCCCACCGCCAGCTCGCTACTCACCCAACTTGCGCCCGAATCTTTTAGCAGCGCTTTAAACGAACTCGGCGGTGTTGGCTTTGGTTCTGGTGGATCGGGCCCTTCCATTGGCGGTGGCGGTGGATTTGGTGGCGACGCCGACACGCTGGTTGGCAAAAAAACCTCGGTCGACCGTCCGCCGCGCGCGGTTTCTAAAGCAGCACCCGAATATCCAGCTGAAGCGCGAAACCGGGGCGTATCGGGCTTTGTCGTATTAAAAATTTTGGTCGGCCTCAACGGGGCCATTGAGAACGTTAAAGTCGAGCAAAGTGAGCCCGCAGGTTTTTTTGACCAGGCCGCGCTGAAGTCGGTGAAGTCGTGGCGCTTTGAGCCCGGCGTGAACAAGGGTCAGGCCGTGGCCGCATGGACCACGCAAAAAATTAAGTTTGAATTGAACTAGGAGAATCGTGAGACCAATCGCATCCGCCCTTTTACTTTTGATGATCTCTATTAACGCCAGCGGTGCCGTAAAAGATCCCGTTTATGATGACTTCGAGGGACTTGAGCTGGTTGAGGTCTTGATCCGCGATTCCCGCTTTCAACTTGCGGAAAGTGAGCTCAAGTCATTGCCCAATTCGACCCGCAAAACTCTTTTGAGTGGAAACCTAGAGTACGCCCGCCAAAATTATCCGGCGGCCGAGGGCCATTACAAAAAATTGCCGGTGAGCCCCGAGAACCGTTTGGTGTTGGCCCGCACCTATGCTCAGTTAAAAAATTGGCCAAGCTGCCACGAGAATTTCTCCGCGACGGGCCGACTGTGGTTGAATAGCGAAAACGATCTGATTCTAAAAGCCACCTGTGAGTTTCATATAAATTTGTGGGAGCGGTCTTTGGCCTCGCTGTCTGAGGGCTTTAAAAAGTTCAAATCCTTTGCCGTCCAACGCGAAAAGGTCTCGCTCCTAATTCAAATGTCTTTGACCCAAGCCGCATTGGACACGGCCTTGGCGAGAGCCAATGCCACCACCTCCGCGCAAATATTAGCCTTGGCCGAGCTCTTTCATGAGAAAAAGCTCGGCGACGAGACTCTGATTTTGCTCGAATGGTCGCGCACGCGCTTCCCGTTCGACCTTGATACAAATCTTTCTCTGGCCAAAGCCTATTTCAGTCGTGGGCAACTTCGCGCAACGGCCGAAGCTTTTGAACGCGCGGCGCGGGTCGACAGAAAATTCGCCTATCACGCTGCCGAGCTTCGCCGCCAGCTGGGCGACGTGCAAGCGGCCAACTTTTGGCTGATGCAAATCGAAGATCCCAAAGAGCAAATTCGCTCTCGGCTCGCGCTGTATGTCGACTCCGGATGGTACTCAATGATTGCGTCGATGGAGTCTCTGGTCTCGTCCGGAAAGTTCAGCCACGACGATGAAGTGCGCTATGCGCTCGGGTACTCACTTCTTCGCCAAGGCAATCTGGTGCAGCCGTTAAAGTACCTGACCCAAATCACCAGTCCGCACCACGCGGAACGCGCGGCTTTATTGCGAAAAACCATTGTCGATTGCCGAGCCAACTCCGGCACGTGCAGATTGTAGGGCTATGAATATTCTTTTTCTTTGCGTGGCCAATTCCTCACGCAGCCAAATGGCCGAAGGATTTGCCAAGGCGCTGTTCGGCCACAAGGCCCGCATCGAAAGTGCCGGCTCGAACCCCACCCGTCTAAATCCAGCGGCGGTTTTGGTGATGGCCGAGGCCGGGGTAGATATTACGCAAAACAAATCGAAAGCGATCTCCGACTTGCCGTCGGATTTTACGGATCGCATTGATTATGTGATTTCACTCTGCGCGGAAGAGATCTGTCCTGCCGAACTCTTCCCCAAGGCGGCACGATTAGACTGGTCTATGCCCGACCCCGCGGCCAAAGATGATGCGGCGGCCTTCAGAGCCACCCGCGATCAAATCCGCGAAAGGGTTCGCGACCTCGGCCGGATTCTAGACCTTATTTAGAAGCTCGCCTGAAGATCCACGAAGGTCGAAGAATAGTCGCGCTCCATGGTATCGATGCCCCGCTTCGCAACAAAGTGATGGATAGCGAAGCCCACGTTCTTAGCGGCTTCCCAACCAAAAGTAGCACGTACACCCGCGTTGTCGGTGCCTCCGCCGTTGGCATCGCTGTCCGTGAACGCGCCCAAGACCGAATCCGACTCGCGCTGCAAATGAGCTACAGTCAGCGAAAATTTGCCTAACTTACCGCCCACACCGGCCTCATACCCTTTGTTCAAATCGCCAATCGCCGTGTTTTGGAGATAGTCAGCAAACACAACCCACTCACCCCACCCGGTCTTGCGCTTAAACTCAAAGCCCGTCTCAACCAATGTGAACTCGTTATCAAAAAGGTACTTCCGACTGGCCAATGCCACCGACGGATCTTCGGCGTGCACCGAGTTTCCGCGATAGCGCTCAAAAGGATTGGAGTGCACATCGAGCTTCGCGCTTTTGTCGAAACGAGTGATGTTCGCATTTTGCACATTCAAGAAATGATAGTTGGCCAAGTGTGCGGTTAACGACCACGCCTCACCCTTCCAAAAATATCCGACCTGAGCACCGGCCAAGCCCGTATCGACACTGTCTTTGCCGTCGGCGGCCGTGGTTGCCGAATAATAGTTTTCTGAGATCATCGAACTGCCGACATTAAAAAACATCCCAGAGTTCGACCATTCGCGATCCCAGCGCAAAGAGACGCCTTCAAAAACAAGGTCCGCGTCCCAAGCGAGTTGCGTTTTGTGTGGAGACCAAAATGGGTTGCTCGTGCGACCAGCCCAGGCCGACCCGTGAGCCAAAAACTTCCAATCGATATACGCGACATCGACGCCAAAACTTCGCCGCGGCATCCCCGGGTCACTCGAATCTCCCAAGACCTGATTGGCGCTTATGGGCGACGTGTGCGTAGCCAGACGAAGTCGAACCTGAACCGATTCATTGACGTCGGCGCGAAGGCCGAGGCGCGCCCGGATCTGTTGATATTTTCGTTCATCGTCCGACTTCTCTTGCGCGCGCACGAGCCGGTATCGCATGTCACCGGACCATTTCAAATTGGGTTTCCACTCCAGCGCCGCGCTCGATTCTTGCGCATGGGCCGAACTTAAAAAGAGGGCAATAAAAAGTGTAATCATGGCCACCTGATATCCGGGGTTTGCACCAACCTCAACCCACATTCAGGATTTAACGAAAAAACCCGTTAAGAAGACATGCTTTGGACTCTGTTCGTAATCACATTTGCCCGTGCCGAGTATCGAGCCTTTGAGCTGGTGATCACCAACTCGGCCACTGGCCAGGAGCGAGTCGAAATCTCGACCTTGGACCCGAATCAGTATCGGGCCTATCATCCGGTAAAAATTGACGAAAAAGTCCAATACCGAGCCACATGGCGGTGCCGCGGCAACACCTCCAAAAAACCCGTCTGTTCCCGACCCGAAAACACCAGCCCCCCACCATCTCTGGACCAGAACACCCCGCGCTAGCGTGATAATATTGGTACCAGGTACTTTTTCGGTTCGCGTCAGACCAGGAGGGTCGGCTATGTCATCGGAGATCAATTCCGATCGTTCAAAAAGCGCGCAAGACTTGCGCGACCTGCAAGAAAGCTATCGCAAGAAAAAGCAGGAGATCAAAGAAGAAGGCGAACAAGAGCTCGAAAAGGTTCGGGCCGAAAACCGCAATAAAGTCGTGAAAGAGGCCCACAGCGGCGCCGCGGCAGTGAATCACATCAAAGAAGACAATGAATCGCGCATTGAAGCCACCAAAGCACAAACCGAAAAACGCCTAGCTTACGAACGCCAAGCCGCCGCCCGCCGCACGGAGAACGAAAAGAAAGCCGGCGAAGAACGCACGCGCGCTTTAGAGGAAGGCCTGCGCAATAAGCAATACACGCTAGAAAAAAACACTCTCGCCGTGCACAAAAAAGAGAGCGAATTGCGCCAGAAAGAGGCCGCCCACACCGCCCATATCCAAGGCGAACACGTCGAACGCCGTCAGCAGGTGGCCAAATCCTCCGAGCAAGAAGTTCGCGAACTCAACGAGAAAACCACTAAGGCTAAAACCGAACTGCAACAAAAGCACGCGACCGAACTTCGCCAATTGCACGAGCACCACAAAGCTCAGGCCGAGGCCTTAAAACGCGAAAATCAAGAAACCTCGCAAACCTTAAGTAAGTACAGCCAAGCGCAACTCGCCAATCAACGCGAGACCAGCAGCAAACAGCTTGAAGAAGAGCGCAAGGCCTTTCTCGCCAAGCAGGAAAACTTTAAGAAAGTGACGGCCGAAGCGCTGACCAAAGAAAAAACCTCGGGCGAACAACGCTACCAGGAAATTGACAAAGAAAACCGCAAGCAGGTCGAAAAAGAACGCGAAGCGGGCATAAAAAACATCGAAGTGACCCGTAAGGTCTACGCTGATGAAATCGCCCGCCAGCACAAAATGGGCGATAAAGGCATCGCCGATCAAAAAAACACCTACGAGTTCAAAATGAACCGACTGGTCGAACAACAAAAGCTAGAAGAGACCAAACTTAAAGAAGAACATCAAAAGGCTCTGATCGAAGAAGATCAGAAGTTTCAAAACGACGCTCAACGCAACAGCGTATTCTACAAACAGCAGCTCCTACAAAAGCACGGCGAATATATGAAGGCGCAACAAAAAGCGCAGGCCGCCTATGAGCAATACGTTTTGTTGAAGCGCGAACAGCTGACCAAAACACTAGAAAAAGAAAAACGCGAAATCATGAACGACATCGGCAAGTATTCGGCCCAGAAAGAAGACCCTTTCTATCGATTTAACCAGGCCCGCGCTCGCGTGAGCGAAACCGAACGGCATTACATCATCAGCGCCGACGTGCCGGAGCACGAAAAAGACAATGTGAAACTCTATGTGCGCGACGACAAGGCCGTGATCTCGGGCGCGCGCCGCTTTAAAGATCAAATCGATGAACCCAATGGCCGCATCTCCACCGCCAACTACCAAACTTTCCGCCAGGAGATTCCGCTCGAACGCCCCGTGCATGAGAAATTGGTCGAACGAAACTGGGAAAATGGAGTTCTGACGCTAAAAATTCCTAAAGCGTAATACATCATGATTGAAAGCATTCGCCGCTCGCACCGCATCGTGATTAAGCTTGGCACCCAAGTCGTAACCTCAAAGTTTGGCTTGGCCGAGGCCCGACTGCGCGCCCTCGTGCGCGACATCGTCTTTTTGCGGGCCGAGAAAAAAGAAATAATTCTGGTCTCAAGCGGAGCCGTCGGGCTCGGTAAAAATGAAGTTCTGCCTGGAGGCAGCTCACTGACGCTCAATGAGAAGCAGGCCTGCGCCGCCGTTGGCCAGGGTCTGTTGATGGCGGAGTATCATCGGCTGTTTCAAGAAAACTCGCCCGTGGTTCGCATTGCCCAGCTCTTGCTCACCAATCAAGATTTTTTCTCTCGCGCCCGTTATTTAAATCTGCGGGCGACCATGAATAAGCTCCTATCTATGGACGTGCTCCCCATCATCAACGAAAACGATCCCGTGTCGGACATGGAACTCAAAGCCTCGAAGAAAGTGCCATTCGGCGACAACGACATGCTTTCGGCCCTCGTCGCCTCAAAACTTGCCGCCGATCTGCTCGTAATTCTTAGCGATGTGGATGGCCTTTTCTCTGACAATCCGAACACCAATCCCGAGGCTGAACATTTTCCTGAGATCAAAAAACGCGAGCAGCTCAAGAAGGTGAAAGTCGGCGCAACGTCCAACGGTGGGCGAGGTGGCGTGCAGTCTAAAATCGAAGCCGCACGCGTCGCCGCCGCCTTTCAAGTTCCGACCTTAATCGCCAACGGCCTAAAAGACGGAGTGCTGACGTCAATCCTAAGCAAAATGAATGACTCTAAGCCCGAACGTTTCACCTACATCCATCCGGCAAAGGACTTGGCGAAAAAATCCAAGATCGGACAATATGAAGATTGATCCCCGCAAGATATTAACCGCCAGCCGCAAAGCCGCCCGGGCCGTGGGACTTCTGTCCACCGCGCAAAAAGATCAAGCCTTAGAGCACTTCGCCCGCGAAGTGGTTGCTGCCTCAAGCGTGCTACTCAAAGCCAACGCTCGTGATCTTAAATCGGCTCGTGGCAAAATTTCAGACGTACTGATGCGCCGACTTGAGCTCAATGCCGATAAGATCAAACAAATCAGCGAAATGATCCTCGGCGTTCGCCGCCTTGAAGACCCCACCGGCCGTGTGATCCGGCATATCGAGTTGGACGACGGCTTAGACCTCGTTCAGCGCACTGTTCCCCTCGGAGTATTGGTCGTCGTCTTTGAATCGCGGCCCGATATCATTCCCCAAATCACGTCGCTGGTTTTAAAAAGTGGCAACGCAGTCGTGCTTAAGGGCGGCAGTGAGGCTCAACACACCAATATGGCGTTTAAGAAAATTTGGGAGAGTGTGGCCAAGCGCGAAAATTTTTTGCCTCCGAATTGGGTGCAGCTGGTGCAAGGGCGTGATGAGTTTAGATCCCTGCTCAAACATCACGATCTGATCGACCTGGTGGTGCCACGCGGATCGAACGCGCTGGTGCAGTCGGTGATGAAATCCACGCTCGCACCGGTGCTCGGTCACGCCGACGGCATCTGCATGCTTTATGTTCATGAGTCGGCCGACCTACAACAGGCGATTCATTTAATCCGCGACGCCAAACTGCAGTCACCTTCCACCTGCAATGCCATCGAGACGGTTTTGGTTGACGAAGCCATTGCCGATGAATTCTTCGCGCAGTTCCGCTCCGCCAATTTGCCGATTCAAGTGCTGGCCGACCCAAAGGCGCGCAAACTTTTACCCGGCGCCAAGCCCGCCAAGGAAAAAGATTTTAAAACCGAATTCGGCGATTCTCGCCTAGTGATGAAGGTCGTGGGTGAACTTGACGCCGCGATTGACCACATCAACACGCACAGTTCGCACCACACCGATTGCATCGTCGCCGAGAACGAGAGCGCCCAGCGCGCGTTTGTCGCGCAAGTGGATTCGGCATCGGTGATGGTCAATGCCTCTACTCGATTTGCTGATGGCTTTAGATACGGCCTTGGCGCAGAAGTGGGAATTTCGAACGGCAAGATTCATGTGCGTGGACCGGCGGGACTCGATTCTTTGGTGACCACGAAGAATATTGTCGTCGGTCACGGCCAAGTCGTCGCCGATTACGTGGGGCCGAATGCGCGGCCGTTTACTCATAAAAAGTTATAATTTTCGTTTTAAAACTCTGTATGAACAGAGTTCGCGCGTACGACGACTACCTACGGATGACCGTGCGGATCTCAGACAACAAAAAGCCCAGACGACCGCACTGGTCCTCGAGTAATGCGATATTGCTCTGAAGTTGCTTCAGCACATCTTTGGTTTCCGGACGCAATCCGGGAACTTCTATATAAGCGCGCTCGATCTTCGCAGCGGGAACTTCACGAGCGGGGGAATCGCTGTTTGGTTGCGGCTGCAGGTGGATGTTGTTCAAAATTACTCCTAAAGTCTTTGTACGTTCTTCTTTCTCAACTTCAAATATCGTATCCAGCTCTTCAAAAATCACAAATTAAATAATCTTAAAATCCGTAAAACTCGCTCTGGTAGCGGTTCCAAAGTGGTACCATCTTTTAGTACTCACAGCGCAGGTTATTGATGTCCGCATCCGACAACTTGCGCCGATCTTGCCCATTATTTAACGAGAAATTCATCACACTACCGTTGCTCGCGCTGTGTGCTAGACCAAGGGCGTGCCCTAATTCGTGCACCATCAAAGAAGTTAAATCGAGCTCGCTAAAATTTCCGGCATCGCCAAAGTAGTAGCTAAAATTCTTGGCGTTGATGCGAATATCAGCCTCAAAAATCTGCACGCCACTCCAATAGATTGTCGTTCGCGCCTGCTCAGTCGGCTTATTGGGGTCCCAAGTGTTAAACCAGTAGATCATTGAATTGCCGTCTTTGCTCGGTTCTAAGGCGCCATCTGCACCACGAACGGCGATACGAAATATTTCCCGTCCGCCGCCTATGGTCGCATTGTACTCTTCAACAGCCTTATCTAAGGCCGCATAGGCATTCACAGGCACCGAATTATGAAGATTCAGCTTAACTGGAAGGCGGGACTTCCATGACACGCGTTGCTGTTCCGGGTTCTGCACAAAGTTGCACGACGACTGTGGAGCCAAGGGGCGACTACAGGCTTGCATCGCCAGGGCGAATGAAATTGTAGCGGCTATGGCTAGTAGAACGCGGGCTTTCACAGGGTTATCTCCTCAGGTCTCTCTATTACAATCTCGGGGCCCGAGCGGAGATCAGCAAATACACGTAATAACTAGCTTTTTTTCGATGACAGTTCTCGGCCCTGAACGACGCCTGTGATCTTCGTCGACAGGAATTCATAAAGCGGCCGCCAATATTGACTTAAATATTTGTAATTACTAACGATTTTAACATGTTTAAATGTGAGACAGAGCGCCCGGTCAAAAGCGACCAATCGGGCCAATGAGGAACGTCCGGGCAACCAAACACGCCCTTTGCTTATGCGGTGTCACTTCAGAACCAACTGAATCATTAGAAGAAGTTGCACACATAAGGATGCGTTATCGTCAGTGATCTTTTGATACCACGACGCGGGCCACCGCACCTCCCCAAAAACACCCGGCCTAAAATCTAGGGCCCGCCGGCCGGACAAAGTGGCTCCAACGATACTGGTACCTGGATTGAATATAGAGATGTTCAACAGTCCGGCTCATCCGGCGGTCGCCGAAACCTAAGAGCCAACAGCCCACCACACAACCCACCATACGAGACGGGAGGAAAACCCTCCCCACCTCTCGCCTTGTCGGGTAGAACGTTGGCACTTATGAAATCCGAAGAACTAGAGCATTCAGTACAAGTCACTGGCGCACACATCTTTAAATCTCTCGAGGGCGACACCACTTCCATCTTCAATAAAGACTGGTGGTACGGTCGAATCATGGATTGGTCGATGAAGAACGAGCACTTCAAAGTGCAAATGTTCCGATTTGTCGACGTACTCCCCTATCTGCAGTCGAGCAGCGAGGTCACAAAACATCTGAAAGAGTATTTTGCCGACGCCGGCGAAGATATGCCGTCGGTTTTTAACTTTGGCTTGGGCTTGGGCTCGCTAGCTCCCGGTATTTTGGCCGGCGCGGTTAAGAAAAACGTCACGCAAATGGCCAAAATGTTTATCACCGGCGAGAGTCCGCAGGATGCCCTGCCCGCTTTAAAAAAGGCCCGTAAATCCAAGATCACTTTTACCGCCGATTTATTGGGCGAAGCGACATTGTCGGAAAAAGAAGCACTAGAGTATTTGCACCGTTACCTGGAGTTAATCGACTGGCTGGCCGAAGATGCCAAAACTTGGGAGAACATCGCACAAATTGATGAAGATGAGCACGGCCCCATTCCGAAGGTGAATGTTTCGGTCAAAGTGACGGCGCTGTATTCGCAGATCGATGAGGCCGCCTGGGATCAGTCGATGACTGTGGTCAAAGAGCGCCTGCGCCTGGTGTTTCGCAAGGCCATCGAGAAAAATATTTTTATCAACTTAGATATGGAGCAGTACGCTCATAAGGATTTTCTGCTCGAGGCGTTTAGTGATTTGATCGTGGAGGACGAATTCAAGTCCTATAAACATTGGGGAATCGTACTGCAGGCCTATCTGCGCGACTCCGCTGAAGACGCCGACCGCATGGTGGATTTGGCCAAGCGCCGTGGCGTGCCCTTTACCATTCGCTTGGTGAAAGGCGCCTACTGGGATTATGAAACCGTGCTCGCGCGGCAAAAGGGCTGGCGAATTCCGGTGTATCTCAACAAAAAAGAATCAGACGCCAACTTTGAAGTGTGCGTGAAGAAGCTGCTAGATGCGTACCCGTTGATTCGCGTGGCGGTGGGCTCTCACAATGTGCGCTCCATTTCTGCGGCGATTGCCTACGCCAAATCCCGCGGCATTGATCCGCGAGGAATTGAAATTCAAATGTTGTTCGGCATGGCGGATGCGATTAAGCGCACATTGGTGCGCGAAGGCTATCGCGTGCGTGAGTACGCCACGATCGGCGAGTTGATCCCCGGAATGGCGTATCTTGTGCGCCGCTTGCTTGAGAACACTTCAAATGAGTCGTTCTTGCGCTCCAAATTTGCCGACAACGTAAGCTCTGAGATCTTAATGAAAAATCCTTTGGAGGGTTTAGTGAATTCCGATGGCAATCCGATCCGTCAGCCGGGTCAGTTCTACAACGAACCGCCGGTCGACTTTGCACTCCCTAAAGAGCGCGACGCCATGACCAAAGCCCTCGACAGCTGGCGCAAAACTTTGGGCCGCACATATCCGGCAATTGTGAATGGACAAGAAATCAAATTGCCAAAGGTTATCGCGCGGGTAAATCCGTCTAAAACCACCGAGGTCATTGGCTCCGTGGTTGCCGCCGGCACATCCGAGGCCGAGGCCGCTGTTCAAGGCGCGAAGCGAGGTCTAAAAATTTGGGCACGTAAGCCGGTCGAAGAACGGGCGCGATTGCTTGAAGCACTGGCCGACAAAATGGCCAAAGAAAAATATCGCCTCGCCGCCTTGCAGGTTCTTGAAGTCGGCAAAGGTTGGCGTGAAGCCGACGGAGATGTGGCCGAGGCCATTGATTTCTGCAGGTACTATGCGCTCGAGATGCGCAAACTCGCGCAGCCGCGCAAGATGGGTCATGCCCCGGGCGAAGCCAGCATGTACTCCTACCAAGCCCGCGGGGTCGCGCTGGTCATTGCGCCGTGGAACTTTCCGCTCGCGATTTTAACCGGCATGGTGACTGCCTCACTCGTCACCGGCAACACGGTGATTATGAAACCCGCCGAACAGAGCTCAATCACGGGTTTTGAGTTGATGCGGTTGATGATGGACGTGGGCTTTCCGAAAGATGCCGTTCACTTTTTGCCAGGCTATGGCGAAGAGGTTGGTGAGTATCTGGTGAATCACAAAGATATCTCATTGATCGCGTTCACGGGCTCGAAGCCCGTTGGGCTAAGTATTTTAAAGAAAGCCATGCACGTGCACGAAGGCCAAACCCATATCAAAAAAGTGATCGCCGAGCTGGGCGGAAAAAACGCCATCATTATCGACAGCGACGCCGATCTGGATGAGGCCGTTCAAGGTGTCATCTATTCGGCCTTCGGCTTTCAGGGGCAAAAGTGCTCGGCCTGTAGCCGCGTGATCGCGCTTGAGAGCATTTATGACCGCTTTTTAGAGCGCCTGCTTGAAGCCGCCAAAAGCTTGCATGTGGGCGCCAGCGAAGATCCCCGCTCGTTTATGGGCCCGGTGATTGATGAAGAAGCTTACCATCGCATTCTCGCCACCATCGCCGATGCCAAAACTCGCAATCGACTTGTATTTGAAGGAACCGCATCCAAAGACGGCTACTTTGTTCCGCCGACAATTTTTGCTGATGTGGACCCCAACTCTCCGTTGGCGCAAAAAGAAATCTTTGGCCCCGTATTGGCTGTCATCAAAGCCGAAGATATGGACCACGCTTTAGAAATCGCCAATGCCACCGAGTATGCGCTGACTGGGGGGCTCTATTCGCGAAGCCCCGCGACCATTGAACGGGTCAAACGCGATTTCGAGGTCGGCAATCTCTACATCAATCGTGGCAACACGGGAGCACTTGTTGAACGCCATCCCTTTGGCGGCTTTAAGATGTCGGGCGTTGGCTCCAAAGCGGGCGGCCCGGATTATTTGCTGCAATTTATGGAGCCACGGGTTGTAACCGAAAATACCATGCGCCGTGGATTTGTCCCGGCGGAAGAAGGCACATAAATGAAATTGCGAATTGCGCTCGCCGCGATGGTTGTGTTTGCCTTGTCGAGTTGCTCGCCCATCCGCAATCACTTCGCACGCAAAGACTTTCGCGAACTCTGCGAAATCGCACAAAGCTTTCCGTGGGATAAATATTCGGCCGATGACGCCGCGAAATTGGCGGTCGAGTTCTCCACCAAAGTCGAACGACGGCTCAATTCGCGATATTTTAAAAATACCTATTCGGCGCTCCATATGGTCAATGCCGACGAGAAGTACGCCCTCCTTGTTCAAGGAGCGACTGAGGTCGGCGTGGAAAATTACTCATGCCCGATTATGAAAGACTATCTCGAAGGGCGATTCCCGGCCCGTTAAGCCGCGCGCCGGTTCGAGTGATCGGGCGGCAGTAAAGGAAACAACTTGCCCATGGGCTGAGGAGCTTCCGCGACCTCAACCAGCGGCCACTTTCTGCGTAAACCATAAAGAATCAAGCCCGTGGCAAGGCCCGTCAGTTCGCCGCCTAAGTGCGCGGTATAAGCAATGCCACCCATTTCGGGCAAATTGCCTAAATAGCCAGCCAAATCATTAATTCCCCACATCACCAAAACCACCCATGCCGGTAAAAATACAAATCCCATAAATCCACGAAAAGGGAGGAGGAACCAGTAAAAGAAACGTGCGGGTCGCGTCCAATTCAAAAAACAATAAAGCGACACCACTCCACTCACCGCGCCGCTCGAGCCAACTAAAGGTGAGCTCGTCACTCCGGTCATCAGGGCAAAGGCGCCGGCGCCCATCACTCCCGACAGCAAGAACACGGTTAAAAAACCCACCGCCCGAATTTGGCGCTCCAGTGCCGCGCCAAAAATCAGCAAAAAAATCATATTGCCGAGCAAATGATAAAATCCGCTATGAACAAATATATAAGACACCCAGTTGCGAAAGCTCGGGTCCTCGGCATTTAATCCTAGGGTAAAACTGGGATGCGCTTCTTGATAACTGCGCACATCGTCGACTTTATTCTTCCAGTAGCGAAAGGCGACCTGGTCGCCATCGTAATTGAAGGTCTCTGACGAGGTCATAAACTTGAGGTCGCGAAAGGCGAGTTGACCCAGCATTTCGACTCGGACCATCTCGCCGCTGTTCACTTTTTGCCCGAGCTCGATCAAGAATTCCGGATATTCAAAGCGGTTTTCGTGGCTTAAATACTGGGCGTAGATTCGACCTTGCGACGTGAGAAAGTATTTTCCCTTCATCACATCTTCCAGCCCCTGTTGCGCTTCCAATCCCGCCACACTGGTGTAACCCAACACGACGATGTTGAATGCGAAAAGCAGCCAGGTGACCGGAGCCTTTGCCGGGTGCACCAGCCCGCCCAAAAGAGGAACGAGCATCGGTATGATCACTGCTCCTCCAACTGCTTGATCTTTTCTTTGACTTTGCTCGAGGCCGGGAGTCGCTCGGTCGAATCGCGCTTTGCATCGAGCGTGAAGCCTGCCAATATCTTGATCGCTACGGGAGATAAAGACTCATCGGCCGCAAGCCGTTGTGCGACCTTCAAAGCGAGTTCCGCGTTTTTCTGCTCTGCCAAACGTGTGAATAAAAAGTTGCCGATTTTGACCCAACCCTCGCGGGATTCGAAACTCTGCCATGTCTCAACAACTTCATTCATCCGCGAAGGTGGCGCTACGGCCAACCACCGACGGGCGGCCTCCACACGCAAAAGTTCCGGCGCGGTTGGCGACGCCAGCAGCTGGCTAAACTGTTCGGCAGAGGACTTGTTGTCGTCGTTTTGTCGGCTCGCATTGGCTTGAAAAAACATTCGCCAATCCGAATCTCTGACCGCGTCGCCAAAGCTTGCGTAGTCGATGTCTTTCTCGCTCTTACATTCCATCGCCAATACATGCGCGAGCGCATGCGACGTGTGCTCAAAGTCGATCTCTTGCGTGTTGGCCTCAGGTAGAGCCTTTTGGCAGGCCGAGCCGGTGGTGGCGGCGCAACCGCTTTGCAATTGCTGCGAGCACATCCAAGCGCTCAAATCATTGCCTTGCTCGGGATGAAGCGCCAACACGGCCTGCTGAAAGGCGGCGACCGCTTCGGGCTCTTTATAAAAATTGAACAGCGCTTTCACTCTTTGCACCATAGAGAATTCGGCCAGTTCGCGATGAGTGAGGAGCGAATCCAACGTTTCTAAAGCTTGCGCATATTGCGCTTGCTTCATGTAGTGGCGAATGCCCCAAACTTCCATATAGCCAGAGCCCTTGGGCGCGTTCTTTAAAATTTCTGCCACCGTCGACCAGTCTTCATCGCTCCAACTGGTGACCAACTGGCTCATCGAACATTCAACGGTCCCCGGGGCTTGCTCACAAACTTCGTCTAAGTAGGAGTTTGAGATTTCGGCATCGTCGGCGTAAATAAAAGCCTGCGAAAGATAGGTAATCGGCGAGACCGGAATTTGTTTCGCGATTTCGCCTTCAACTTCAGACTCCAAACAAGACCGATCGGCGAGACCCGCCGCGTACAAGGTCATCGCCATTTTCAACCGCTTGTGCGGGTCGGCGTCGTCCTCATCGACTGAGGCGTTCACCACATCGCAGTCGCCCAGATCTCTATCGACAATCGATGCGAGAGATTCTTCCATTTTCAATTTGTCGATGGTGCCGCGAACTTGAATGGCCCCAACGAGAAAAATAAATCCAAGCATCGCCGCAAAGACCGTTCTAACAACAGCCCTCTCCCACTCGACGGGGCCGGTGACTCCGCTCGGTGCGCGAGTCACAACTACGGTGTCGCAAAAGCGGTCATGCATCGGCCGCCGCTTGGGGTTCGAAAACACCGCGAGCCACGGAAGTCCGAAGCAAAGCATTTCAAAGATCCATAAAAACGCGCGCACCACATGATCCCAAAAACTCACTTTTTCACCGGCGAACATCGGGACCACGCGCAGATCGAAAATTCGTTTGCCGATGGTCGCGCCGTAATAGTAGTGGCTGATGGACTGGTAAATCACCAAAATGGCCACGGCCAACGCGATCATCGACAGAACCGTAACCGCGATTTCGGGCTCGGAGCCGAGGATAAAACTGGTCGTCATCCACTTTTTAATGGGCGCGCTCAAAAGGACGTAGGCCGGAATCAGTAAAATAAAAATGTCTATGATGCTCGCGGCAAGGCGATCGAGCGGACGCGCGAGCGCTAGAGGAAGTTCATTTGTGACGAGTCGGTTGTCATCGGATGGCGCGCTGGGGGCCGATCTCGTCCAATTGGAAATGACCATATGGACTTATCGGATTTTAGCGAAGTTACTATATAGATTGAGTGGACTCGACTTTGAGCGAGAGCAACCGCTTGTGCCGGTCCAGTTCAAACCGGGCTTCTCCGGTGGCCTGTTTGTTTTTATCAAACAGCGTGTAGGATTCGACCGTTTTCTCGTTGACCGTTTCAACCGATTTGAGCGCGGCGGACTGAAAGTGTGAGTCGAAAAGACTACCGTACTCCTGCAAAAACTTAGCGCGGTCTAGAACATATGACGGATCACCGGTCTCACCTTGCAAGAGGATCGAATGAATTTGGCGGGTGTCGGGTTTATAAGTGATCGTGTACTTGGACTCCTCAAGAGTGCCCCAACGGAGATTTTCTTCAAGGGTCGCCGGTCGGCCGATATTGTGGCTGGCGATCGTGCGGAGTCCGGGTGATGCCAATTTCTCAGCGGTCTCTTTTTCCCACTTTGCATCGCGGGCCCAAGGGAGCTGCTCAACACTGGCGATTCCTCGACCAGCTTCGGTTCCGGCGCGGCTATCCGAAATAAAATCAATAGATTGAACTCGAGATTCAAATACAAAATTATTGACCGCGCCCGTGGCGAGAATAATAGCGAGGACGGTTCCGGCCATGGTTTTTTTAGAAGTCTTTTTCTTGCGCGCGGGTGCGGCGGCGGCTGGTGCGGCAGGCTTACCGACCGCGATCTTATCGGGAGTCGATGGAATGGGCGACCCTGCCGTAACTTCTTTAGAAGTTTCGGTTTCTCTTTTGCGACCCGGGAATTGGATCACATTATTCGGCTTTTGTTCGTCGCTCATATTCCCTCCCTTGCCCAGAGTCTAGAGCGAGGTTCATGCCACTCTTCCGGGCCTTTTAGGCCCTCAAGGCGCCGACACTTTCGACAGTGGCTTGCCCTAAACGTCACCGGCCCCATTTTCTCAAATTGAGACAGGGGTTTAGCGCGTGGAACCGTAACTTCTTTGCATCGGAATAATGTGGAAGGGAGTTTACCTGTCTCAAAATGAGACGTTTTACCCGCTCTCGCGCGCGAAGTTCCCGCAACTCCTCGAAAAAAGAGTAAAATAAAAGTTGATGAAACTCTTCACGTTGATCGCCAGTTTATTTTTGTTTGTCGGCACAGGTGCCCATGGGGAGCCCAAAGGCTCCGCCGTTAAAACCGATGATATTTGTTCGGAACGCCCGGACCTATGTGCCGGAGGTTCCGCGCGTAAAGTTAAGAAAAGAGAGGCTCGGCGCTCTGCGAGCGGCGGCGGAACGGCCTGCCGTAAAAAGGGTGCCGCTTACAATCTCGAAGATGCGGGTCTGCCGATTTGCAAAGTTAAAAAGACCGCCAAAAACGAGCGTGATGAAGATTCTCTCGACGAACTTTTTGACGACATGAATGAGGACGCCAAAGCCAACGGCGGCCGTGCACCGGCCTCATTTGGCAAGCCGCCTCGCCGGATTTCATTTACTTCATACTTAAACGCCAATGCCAATCATCCATCAGTCGCGGGCCGAATCGGTGGCAAACAAGAAGCTTTTATCATACCGACTCGCCCAGCAACTCTGACTGGAACTTCGACCGCAACAAATGTGGGCGATGGCAACGCCGACGGTTTGTCGATGAAAGACAATCCTCCTGCGCCGCCCGCATCTGGCTCGACCAGTACGAGTGGCGCTCCCAATAACTAGGACCTGGACTTGGCAACTTAACCCGCAGCGCACTAGGATTTAAGTCATGATTCCAGTGGTTTTAGCTTTCATTTTCAGCACCATGGTCTGGGCTCAGCCCAACCTGAGTCAGCTTGAGGCGAAGATTCAAGCGGACCCCGACAACGTGGGCGCCCGCACTCAGCTCGCTGAAATCCATATCGCTCACGGTCGCTTCGCGAAAGCCGCAGAACTTCTCGATTCTTACACGGATCAACTTGCTGCATCTGGTTTTAGAGCTTTGGCTTTTTCATATTCGAATCTTAAAAAGTACGAGGATGAAGTTCGCGTTTTGAACGTGATCGCGGCGAAAGAGGAAGAGAACCACGAGTGGCATATGTTGCTTGGTCAAGCCTACCTCAAGCAGGCCGGCGAAACTAAAGATCACGTCCGCAACAGTATGTTGGTGACTAAGGCCATTCAACATCTGCGTATGGTTTTAAAAATTCAGAAAAAGTATAAACCCGCGTTCGACCTGCTATTGAAGACTTTCCTTCAGCAAAAGGCGCACAACGAAGCGCGTGAGCTGATCACGGAGGGAATCAACAACTTCGGACGGCGGCCCGATCTCTATCGTGAACTGTGTCGCATCGACTCGAACGACGGCTTTTTGGTGCAAGCGGTGGAGAATTGTACCGAGAGCATCCAAATTTCGCCAAAATTTCCCGACCACTATGTTTATTTGATTCAAGCACTTTACGATCAGAAAGAAGAAATCCGCGCCGAGCGCAATGCCATATCGGCAGCAAAGAAGTTCCCCAGTTCAGAGTTTGTGCAATGGGCGGCCGGCACAATGTTTTTGCGCAAAAAAAATTATCCAGTGGCCACCCGCTATTTTCAAACTGCCGTTAAAGCCATGCCGGACTCCGGCCGCGCCCAGTTTGGCTTGGCCCAATCCCTTTACGAATCCGGTCGCGAAAAGGAAGCGCTCGATCACTTTATAAAGGCTTGTAAACTTGAACCGAGCAGCATCGACACTTTTCTCTCGAGCGGCTCCAGGCTCAAGCAGACCGGCAAAACCGAACTCGGCAATAAGTTCGTACAAGCCGCAAACACCTGCCGCTAAAAGGTCTCCAAGTATTTGATTTCTCGCAAATGACGCAAACTTTTCTCACGTGAGAAAAGTTTGCGTCATTTGCGGAGGCATTTATTTGGAAACATTTAACGGATCTTTACCAACTCAATCTCATATATTAGCACTGAGTTCGCTGGAATTTTTTCCTGATCGACGACTCCAAATCCCAAGCTTGGCGGAACAAACAGCTTGTAACGAGCACCCTCCTGCATCATCAAAAGGCCCTCGGCGAAGATCATTTCAACGCCTCTTCAATAAAGGTGTCCTTGCCGGCCAACGATAATTTCAAATCGTAGTAAATTTCTTTCTGCGGAGCGATCCCGCGGTTCTCAAGCTCTTCGAGCTCAGGAGTTAAAAAAACCGCCTCTGGAATGGAGAGACTGTATCCCGGGCCCATCACCGGCAGATCGTACCAAACCGCTAACACCACATCACCGGCCGTTGGCTGGCCCCACACGCGCGATCGTTCGCGCATAAAAAACGCGTTGGCAAAAATCTCGGCCACCGACGACGTGTCGGGCCCCACCAAAACCGTCACTCGACCGCGAAAACACCCATAGTCGTCAAAGGTGTAAAGGCCCAGGCTTCGATACTTCTCAAGTTCCGCGATTTGATACAAGTCGCCCGTATTATCATCAAAGGCCTCTTTGTCATCGCCACCCTTGCGCGGCTGAACCAAGGTTCCCACCGATTGCGGTCCGCAGGTGAAGGTCGACAGAGCGCGAAGCATGGCCACAAAATTGCCGCCCGCGTTTTCGCGCAAATCAATAATCACGTGATCCACGGCATCCAGCGCACCTGCAATTTTCATCCACGAGTCCTTGTCAAAAAACTCCGAACGAAAACTGGGGATATCGAGCAGCACCGTTCGCGAGTTGAGGCGCACCACGCGCGGCTGGTCAGTGATATTTAATTCGGTGGCCACAATCTCCACGTTGAAAATCTCGCCGCCCCGTTTGAAGTTAAATCCGCCCGAGCGGTTCTGCGCCCCCCACGGGGTGACTTGATTGGAACCGACAATTTCGATCAACTCATCGCCCGGCCTGACGCCAGCGGATTCCGCGGCACTTTTCGGAATCACCCGGTACACGATCAAGTGATCTTCGACATAGCGGGCGCGAATCCCGGTATCCACGGCCTGCCCCTGCCAAAGTTTTTTATCTTCCGCCGGCGTGTACAACAAGAAGTGGGAGACATTGAGCAAGTTCATGTGATCTTGAATTTGCTCAATCAGTTGTGTTTTACTTAACTTCCACGAGACAAAAGCGGCCTTGCGGCGGCAATCCCTAAGCCATTTCTGGATCTCATCGCCATCCTTGTAGAAGTGCATGTCCGTGAGATCACAGATTGTGCGGAAAATTTCTCGGTTGCGGCTCGCTTCATGAACAAGAACGCCAGCTATCAAGCTGGCGCTGAAGATCACCAAATACAAAAACCGGCGCATTTATCTATTGCACGCCGGTCTTTGCGATTGGTCAATTTGATTTAAACGCAGATACCGAGGTCGCGACGGACGCGACCGACAATATCAAGCAGCGCGCTTTTTACGGGCGCTCGACGGGTCGATATTGTACTGCTTCACCTTGCGGTAAAGAGTCGCACGGCCAATTCCCAAAGCCTTAGCGGCTTCAGTCAAGTTGCCGCCGAACTCGTGAATCGCATTTTCAATCGCGATGCTCTCGAGTTCATTGATTGTGCGAACTTTGCCGCCGTCATCGCCGCCCATAGTGGCCGACGGAAACTGCAGAATCTTCGCGCCTTCGCCACCGAGCGGGTTCATTCCCGTGCTCAGTGCCGGAATCTCACCCATCAAACGTTGACGAGTGCCGGGATCATGAAGAGCTTTCGCCCACTCAGTCGGTGCGAAAACATGGACATTGCAGCCCATTCCCTGGCTCATAGTCTTGAGCTTTTCGCACTGTTCGCGATCGTCTCCGACTAAAACCACCATTGTACGTGCCATCTTAAAACCTCCGCTTTGGTTCATATTAGAGCGCTGACCGTCTCTCGCTTGGTCGTTCAGCTGCCTCACATAAGACATATCGGCGACTCAGGTTGAGACCATTAGGCAAAAAATGCCGATTTTTCTCATGATGATGCAACTTATCGGAATCATTGAGTTTTAAAATGAGGCAGTTTTACCGGCGTCCGCAACGCTTCTCATATTCGCAGCGGTAACTCAGCGTACGGTCGATGGCTTCGATTTCCTGCATTCGGCGAGCTCTTGTCTGAGTCAACGAATTGCAAGATCGGATGACGTCGAGACTGGCGCCCAAATCAACTTCAGCCATACATCCATTGATCTGAATACCCAACGCGGTCGACTCCCGCACCAGGTCCTCGCGCTCGGTGCGCAATTGATTGCAAGGTCGAATTCCCGGGTAAGGATCCTTACATTTGGGATTGGCCAGAGCCGTGGCCTGAAATAGAAACGCTAGGGGGATCAATAATCTCAGCATTGTTCAATTTTAAGTGGCGGCCTCACCGACCGTCCACTGCAATGCTCTTGATTCTAAATTTGAGACGAATTCTTAGCGGCGTCCGCTCTTAATTTTCACTTGCATCTTGCTGATCAGATGCACAGCCATTTTCTCTTGAACCTTACACATTTTAAGTTCATCGCGGCGGTAAGATCGCTGCGACGGAGTTAAAGTGCCGGTCTCCAGTTCCATCTCATAATCGAGTTTGCTAGAACGAATGCCTTCGAGTTCTTTAGTCTGTTGCTTGAATAGCTTGTTTACGCCTGAAAGCGGCGCCACATCGAGCCACTCTTCTTTATTTTTGTACCAGCTCAGCATGCGCAGAAAGCGGGCTTTGTTCTTAGCGAGGGTGAAACGCGGATAACGGTTCTCGTCGAGGTCTAAGATATTATCGATAGCGTCGAGCAAGGCGAAATCGTCGTCGATCTCCGGATTCTGCAAAACCGGTTTAACATCCGGCGTAGGTTTACGAATGAGATCGATATTATTGAACATGAATCCTCCGTCAATGCTGGCGCGATTATTAAATGTATATACTTCAAGGAAGCTAAATCTTCAATGCACGGCAGATCGAAGAGTTACCTTTACATCTTTTGCGCTAGCGACCATCCGGAATAGCACAACAAAAGACACAATGCATTATGTAGGAAAATATTAGAGGCGATTTTGAAAAATTCACCCTGCTCAAAAAGCTTCACGTTTTCAAGCGCATAGCCCGAAAACGTGGTCAGGCAACCGCACACACCCACAATACCCGCTGTTACCCAGGGGTTACCCAACATTTTAAGTCCGCCCAAGTAGCCGGCGACAAAGCTGCCCGCCACATTAATGCCCAACAATCCGACAGCGGTTGCACCGAAAAAGTAACGAATAAGCAGACCAAAAATCCCGGCGACAATCATAATAGACATCGAAAAGAACATGCTTCAAAAGTATCCGAATGCCGATCATCCGCACAATTTCTTTTCTTCTTTGGTGCACTATTGTGCCCTGCGCGTCTTTCGCGAGCGTGGTGTTGCCCGGAGATGGTCCCTACTACCGATTGCAACGGCAGAATACGCAGTACATTTACGATAAAGATGGCCGCGAGATCGTCAATCAGCTCGAGGCGTATCATGATGTCTTTCGCAAAATGTATGATCAAAGTTTTGCTTGGAAGCTCGATGAGCGCCAAGACTTGATTCTCACGTCCTACAAGCAACAAGTCACCAATGCCTACGCCACCATTGTCCCCAATATAAAGTCCGTGTGGTTTCCGTCGGGCGGCGGATTTCTCGAGGATTCGGCGTCTAGCTCTTGGGCCCTTACGCTCGATGCGCACGAAACAGCCCACCTCTACCAACTGAATGCAAAAGGCGACGTCCCCGCGGCTCTAGGCCAAGTGCTCGGCAATTCAGTGATGTCCTTTTTCTTTATTTGGCCGATTTTTTTACACCCCAATGCCTTTACGCCTAGCTTTTTGGTCGAGGGCAATGCCGTGATGAATGAATCGCGGGTGAATATGGGAGGCCGACTGCACAGCGGAGAAATGCGCGCACTCGTCCTCGCACAGATCAAAGCCGGCGACATCGATCCCGCCCGCTTGATCAATGATCAGTTTCGTTTTCCGTATGGGCAGGTGGCCTACCTTCAGGGCGGTTATTTTCAAGCGCATTTGGCGGGCAAGTACGGTGTCGATAAAACCAATCAATTTTTTAAAGCTCAAGGCGACCGCTGGCTGTGGCCGTTAATACTCAATAAAACATTTAGAGAGCATTTTGGCGCCAGTTATCCGCAAGAAGTTCGCGAGTATGTGCGCGGACTCGAACCCCTAGCACAAAAGCAGAAAACTACAGTCGACATCCCTATTCTGACTCGCACCTTCGTCGGCACGTTAAATCATGATGACCATCGCATTTGGTTTTTAGCGACTGACGGGCTCACACCACCCGACTTAGTGACGGTCGATAAGCGCACGAAGGCGCTCACCACCGAGCGGCGGCACCTGCAAGTTGGAAAAGTTTTTTTCGACGGTACAACACCACTCTCGGTCTCAAGCCAAAAACACAACCTGCGCAATATTGAATATTCGCTCTATGGAGAGAACGATCGTTTTGATCCGCGCTGGCGGGGACAAATCGTCAGCGACATCCGTGCCGGCAAAACCGCAGCGCTTGACGCCACCCACTCCTGGCTCGAAACGCGCTTGCTCCTCGACGGCACGCCGTACGACGTCGCCCATTCCAGCGCGATTCTCGACGAACTCGGCAACGTTTATTACTTTCGGCAAAACGGGGCTGAACGAATTCTCTATAAAAATCGCGAACCGGTTTTTAGAATGGATGGCTTTTACGGCAAACCCACCGAAGTCGGCCCCGACGGAACAATTTATTTTATCGCCAACACCGACTCCGGCTCGACGCTCTATTGCTACATGAACAAAGAAATTTTTCGGGTGCTTGAGTCCGACCGCGTGGTCGAAGCTAGGCGGATCAGCGACAACGAATTCTTAATCGCCGAGGTTGGAAACAAGGGCCATGACGTCTACATCGTGCCCGCCCAACTCAAACCGGCAACACCCGCGACCTACTCCTATGGGTTTCCCAATCAAAATGTAATTCCAAACCCCGCGCAATCGGTCGATCAACTCAAGGCCGACGACGACGAGTACAATGCCTTCTCAGCACTTCGCCACAGCTCGATTGAGCTTTCGACCTCATATTCGAACGTGAGCGGATTTGGCATCGGCCTCGCTAGTGGATTTGTCGACCCGCTCGAATATCACGCCGTGGGTCTCGCCTATTCGGGTACTCAGTTTCGCAATCAGTCGGTGGGCGTCAGCTACACTTTGACCAAGTACCTCGCTGATTGGTTCACCCAGTACCGCTATAAAGAAGAGTGGTGGGAGCGTGGCGACGGCACCGATCAAAAGTCCTACAGTCAAGATGTCGCGACCGGAGTCTCCATTCCCCTGTTGCGCTGGCGCCAGTGGGATGCCGACATAAGCCTGGCCGCGATCTATGAACTCGACGATGTTCGCAACGAGCCCACATACATTGCCAAAGATGTCGAAGAGAAGTACGGCGCCCGCACCACTTTTGATTTGCGCTACCGAAATGCTCCGCCCTACGGGCTGTTTTCGTGGCGCGAGTTTTCTCTGGGCTACATCAATCGCCTAACATCATTACCGAACGAATGGCGCAAAAAGTACAACTCTTCGATCGTGAATTTAAAGTATCAACATGGGTTCGAACGCCAGTTTTATCTTTCGTTTTACGGCAGCGTGGCCTGGGCCGAGAATCGTGATGTGGACGTGCGCTTTTCGCAAACGCCGATCACGCAATCGGTCTCGATTCCACTACTCACCAGTCACAAAGAGTACGTGGTGAAAAACGCCGAGTCGGCGCGAGTAGAATTTCACAAAGTTTTCAACACGCCGGCCTACTCGAACCGCATTCCGTTCGGCTTTGAGCGGCTGGCGCCTTTTGTGGTCGCGCAGGGTGTGTTTCTGGATGATTCCAAACGCGACCGCTATCCACACAATATTTTTGAATGGGGCTATGGGGTCGACATGCAGGTTCTACTGCTTCACAAAATGCCGGCGGTGATGCGCTTTATGAATGCCTACAACACGACCGAGCCGCGCAAGAGCGAAAGCAAAGTCGAGCTCACTTTTAAACAAGAATTTTAACCTCTGGCTTAACGGGCGAAGCCCGCCGGGCGAAAAGTGAAAGCGGTATTGTCGGATGGAAATCCACCGGTCCCCGAAACCGTCAACGCCACATGAGTCACTGACAATTCGGCGCGAAAATTTGCATCGGCCGCATAAGTCGCCGTGCCGCCGCCCATAATCCCCCCGCCAGTCACGCGCATATTGGGATTGCCGACGCCATTCGAATATAAAATAAAAATTGAGCTCGCATTGCTAAGACCAGCACTGGTCAGACCTTTAAGTTGAATCTCGTAGGTGTTGCCCATAACCAACGGAGCAAAGCCCAAGTCGGTCAGGCTCTTTAATGTGAAGCTAAAACTCCCGTTCGCGCTGCACGCAACTGTTGGCGCAGAGCTTGCGACCGTACTTAGGGCCGAGAAGGTGGCGGATGCATTCACCGCCCTGGCCGAAATCGCAGTAATTTTGGGATCACACTCCCCGACGATACCAAAGGTCGCAGCGCCCGAACCTGTGGTCAGGTTTTTGACTGTGGCCCCATTGAACTTTGGTTGGGGGATCGCATTGGGATCGAGCAGTTCGAATTCTGGGGTCGCCTTGGTACAGGCAATTCCAGAAACGAGAAATCCCAGAATGAGAATTCGGCAAACGTACTTCATCAGTAATGAGATCGGCCGGTCTAGGTTAAAAGTTAAACCCTTGTTTCAACACGATATTGGCACGGTCGATTTCGCTACACGGACTTCAGTCTCCGTGTGTCTTCGCCGATATATAAGAGCGTGGAACGTTTCAGCGGCCTACATGTAATTCTTTTGTCTTTGCTCGCGTTGGTAAATACCAACGTGCACGCCCAATCCGCGTTACCAATCAACTACACTATTGAAGGCCGTTTGTTTGATCAAAGCGCTACGCCCATGCCGATCGACGATGTGGTCGACATTCGCTTAGAGTTGATCGACCCGGCCGCGCCAACTTGCGTGATTTATCGCGAAGAACATGATGCCGTGGATCTGCGCTCGAGCGATCCGCTCGTGCAAGGCCGCTTCGCCGTGAAGATGGGCTCCGGCACGACAATCAACTTTGGCGCCGGCAATTTGGTCCCAGCATTTGGCGGAAGATCTGTTACGGGCTCCAATGACGGCGATAACCTGGCCGACGCGGCCTGCAATCGCAGCACAAATCCCGCCGCCAATAATCTCCAGGTGAGAGTTTATGTAACGCTAGATAGCGTAGGCGTATATGGCGCGGCTTTAAGCCCGAACGTCGTGATCTCGTCGGTCCCGCAGGCTCTTGCTGCCGAATCCCTGCAAGGATTTACACCCAATGACTTTTTAAAGTTCAATGCCACGGCTCCGAATGTTCTGACACAAACAAATTTAGAATCAATTTTTTCCACACCCAATTTCACCACCCTCAACGCGTTACTCGGTGGCACATCAACATTGTACCTAAGAACTCCAGGTGGAGTTGTCAGCAGCAACATTAACATGGGCGGCAACACCATCACTAACGTCGGCACACCGGCCGCCGGCACCGATGCGGTAAATAAAACCTACGCAGACACAAAAATTGCCGGCAGCTCAGTTTATTTAACCGGCATCAGCGCTGGAGAAACCTTGATCTGGAACGGCTCGGCTTGGGAAGTCGGCACACCGGCCGCGACCGACGCCACGAAGTTGCCTTTGACCGGCGGCACGATGACCGGCCCGGTGACTTTCAGCGCTCAAGATATTTACAACACCGGCCATATTACAATCGGCAACCAGCGAACGTTGATGCTCGGCCGATTCACCAACTTACAAGAGGGTCTTCTCGGGCTAGGCGCCGGCGATGCCGGTCGGCTCCTTTACAACACCGATATGAATACGGTTCGCCTTTGGGACGGCGTTGGTTACACAGGGTTCACTCCTGCTGGAGCGGCAGGCGGAGAATTAGCCGGCACTTATCCCAATCCGACGATAGCGAATAACGTTATCACCTCCGCAAAAATTTTAGATGGCTCGGTGGCCACCGGCGATCTCACCAATGATGCCGTAACCGCCGCCAAGATCGACAACGCCGGCATCGGCATCAACCGCCTGCTAATGAGCGATGGCACCGATCCGAATTTAGTGCGTTTTAGAACGTGCGCCCTCAACCAAATCCTGCAATGGACAGCGACCGGCTGGACGTGTGTGGACGTCGGCACGACATTGCCAAATACCGGCGTAGCCGCTGGCGCATACGGATCGAGCACAATGGTCTCGCGCATTGGCGTAAATGCTCAAGGCACGGTGACTTCGGCTGTGGATGTGGCCATAAATTTCCCCGTAATTTCGGTGAATGGGATGACCGGCGCGGTTGACTTAACTCCCGCCTACTTAATTGGTCATCTCGGCCTGGGAACCGCGGCGCAAGAGGACGTTGGCACAACAACGGGGACAATTCCAGTTCTTGGGGTCGGAGGAAAACTAAATCCGTCGGTGATCCCGACTTTAGGTATTGGCGACATATCCGGCGCGATCACACAGATCGTGGCCAACGGCCCACTCACTGGCGGCGGCTCATCGGGAGTAGTAACAATCGGTCTCGACACCAGCAACTTAGACGCGGCCCAGATTCGTGGCAGAAACGTATCGACTGCCGTGCCCGCTCCGGGCCAAGTGCTGAAGCTTAATGCCAGTGGCGCGTGGGAGCCGATGGCCGATGACCTCGGTGCCGGCGGCGTGGCGGGAATTCAAGTTAATGCTCCTCTTATCGGCGGCGGCACATCGCCGACGGTAACTATCAGCATCGACCCCAATCTAAATGTCACACGCATCGGTGGCAATCATGTCGCAACCATTGTGCCGAGCTCGGCGAGCGAAGTTTTAAAATGGAATGGCAGCTCCTGGGTTCCGCAAGAGCCGAATTATAATGATCTCGAATCGGCGGCCGGAGTTTATTTTACCTATATGCCGAATGGTGTTCAGTGCGGAGTCAATCAGGTGCTCAAGTGGGACGGTGCCATTTGGGATTGCGATGATGACCTAAACTCGGGCGACATTACACAAGTTATGACCACCGGCCCTCTTCTAGGCGGTGGCTCGAGCGGCGGTTTGACATTGAGCTTAGATGTCGGTGTTACGACCGGACAAATCGTACAAGTCGCTGCTGGCGACCGCCTACCTGTGATCGACGGTAGCAATCTAACTCAAATTAGCAATCTCCGCGGTGTGAATGTATCAACCACCGCCCCCACAGTTGGCCAAGTACTCCGCCACAACGGTTCGGCCTGGGAAGCTTTTACTCCTGTTGATAACGAAGGCGTGACATTGGTAGCGATGGGTAGCGGTATGCTTGGCGGCAGCATCACGTCCACAGGCACCGTAACTATTGATGTCGGTACTGGCCCAAATCAGATTGTTCAACTGAACGGCTCATCGCAACTTCCCGCAGTGAATGGTTCGCAACTGACCAACATAAATGCCGTGCAATTGCAGTCGCGCGATGTGGCCTCTGGCCTCCCCGCCGACAACCAAGTTCTTACCTGGAACAATGCGGCCAGCCGCTGGGAGCCGCGCGCTCCGGGCGCTGGCGCCGACAACCTGGGTTCACATATCGCAGCTCAACATATTCAGTTAAACGGCTTCTTTTTGTCGGGCGATGGTGGCGCAGAGGGCGTCTTCGTTGCGGCAGCTGGAAATGTGGGCGTCGGCACCAACACTCCTGATGCGAACTCGATTTTAGATATCAATGGCCTTGGCGCAATGAGCGCAATGATTGTTCCACGCGACACAGCCGCCGCCCGCCCCACCGGCGTAAACGGAATGATTCGCTACAACACCAACACAGCCAAAATGGAAATTTTCGAAAACGGCGGATGGACCGACGTGGTGCAGTCGTTTACCGATACAACCGGCATTGTTACACTCACCGGAGAAAATGGCCTTGTGGTCTCGGGTCCCGCCCTGGCTAAAACGTTAAGCATCGACACCGGCGTCAACACCGGACAAATCGTGCAAGTCGCTGCCGGCAACCGCCTACCCGTAATCGATGGTAGCAATCTAACTCAAATTAGCAATCTTCGCGGGGTCCCCGTTTCCCTGACGGCTCCTCTAACGGGACAAGTTCTTAAAGCCAACGCAACTGGCGGCTGGGAACCGGGAACCGACAACGGCACAGCCAGCGGCGTTGCCGGACGCGTGCAATTTAGTGACGGCGCAGGGGCACTCTCATCCGACGACTTCCATTGGGATTCCACCAACAATCGTTTGGGGGTCAATCAAACAAGTCCTTCGTACGCTCTTCATGTCGGCAATTCGGCAAGTTCGACCCAATCCGCTCAGTTTGAAGGGCCCGTAACAATCCGCAACAATTCGGCTGGTTCGCCCACCAATTTAGTATTGGCAAATTTAAACGGTACAAGCTCGGGCACTGCACTGGAGCTCAATGGTAACTCTGGTGGAGCTCCACGACTTTCGGGAAAAATTTCAACCGTCATGGACGGCACGGGTTGGCTTGGCGCCATGATGTTCCATACGGGCGACACGGGGACGTTTCTAGAGCGCATGCGCTTAGATTTTTCAGGTCGGCTTGGTATTGGCACTACTGCTCCTACGGATGGGTCAATACTAGACTTAAATGGTTTAGGAACGGGCTTCTCTTCTTTTGTCGTGCCCCGCGACACAACCGCAGCACGGCCCACTGGTCAAAATGGAATGATTCGCTACAACACTTCGCTAGCGAAATTCGAGGTATACGAGAACGACGCGTGGATCAACATGGTGAGCAGCGGAGGTGGAGCGCCAACCTTCCCGTTGACCGCCAGCCCAACGGGAACAAACGCCGCTCCAGCCTATTCTTTCAATGGAAACGCAAATACGGGAATGTTCTCTTCAGCCGTCAATACGATCGGTTTCACGACTAATGGTACGGAACGCATGCGTATTGCGAACACTGGAGTAAGTATCGGCACCACCAGTGCCCCCGACTTGTTGACTGTATACAAGAATGCCAACCAGGTTTCGAACGTCTCTTTACGCATTTCTGGAAACCCGGTGTACAACAACGAACAGATAAATCTTAACTTTCATACCTTTGGCACCGCGACCGCGGCTTTGGGTGACCTTGGAGCAACCAAAGGTTGGGACTTTGCCGCTAACGGTGACGGCTTTGTTGGAGGAGCCGGAGACGATGCGAACGATTTCTCTTTAACCAACTATGACGGCGGAACCTGGAATGATGTTCTGCGCTTCAAAATCGACGGTCGAGTCGGCGTTGGCACAAATACCCCAATGTCCATTTTTGACATTTCAGATCCCTTCGGGGCAACGGTAACATTGTCCAGAGACGCGACGGCAATTGGAAACACGGACTCGATCGGAAAGCTTCAGTTCTGGGGCCGGGACACCCAAACAACCGGAAATAAAATCTACGGCGATATCGAAGTTCAGGCTGCGCAAGCTATTAACACCAATGCGGCGGCGGGCAACATGATATTTAGAACCACATCGTCTTTAGTGGCGGGGTCACCGGTCGAGCGCATGCGGATCCAAAGTAGCGGAAATATCGGAATTGGAACTGCAACGGCGAATGCGGGCTCGGTCTTGGACCTGTACGGGACAGGCAATTTAAGTTCGCTTTTAGTTCCACGCGGTACCACCGCCGAGCGCGCTGTTGCCGCGGCGAACGGAATGATCCGCTACAACACCAACCTCGCGGCGTTTGAAGTTTATGCCAACAATTCCTGGGCGCAACTCGCCACCGGCGCCGGCAGCGCTTCACAATGGACAACCGTTGCCGGAAATGAAATTCACTATTCAACCGCGAACGTCGGGATCGGAACTAACAACCCGACGGAAATGCTCCATGTGGCTGGCAATATCCAAGCTGACGGAGTTCTTAGAACATCCAGCACCGGCTATGGCCTTTATCAACTTGGAAACGGTGTCACCTTAATGAGTTTTGTCGGCAACAACTACGGCCAAATTGGGACTGACTCCAACCATAATCTGGCTTTACAAACCAACGGCGCCGACCGCGTTACCATTCTTGCAGATGGCCGCGTGGGGATAAACACCAACACTCCTAACACCGAGCTTGAAGTTAACGGTGCGCTCACTTTGAAAACATCCAGTGTTCCCGGAACAATGTTCCTTTACGAGCACGCCTCAAACGGCACCAACTATTTGCGAGTTAAGTCCGCCGACGACATGACTGGGACCGTAGACTTTACATTCCCAAACTCCAATGGTTCGAACGGCCAGGTTTTAGGAACTAATGGAGCTGGCGTCACCAGTTGGACAGACGTCATAGTCACCCTTGACGGATTGTCAGACGCTATCGCCCAGGGCAGCTCTGTCTATTTAGGAACAGGTGCGGGGTCTTCGGATACGGTTTTTGATTTCAACACAGGAGTCGGCGTAAATGCGTTGCTGGCTGTCGACGGCGGCGCCAACAACGTCGCGTTGGGCTTCGGAGCGGCAGGCAATATTGTGGGCGGCAATTACAACACCGCGATCGGCAACTACTCGCTGAACAATGCTGACAGTCATGAAAACATAGCTATCGGATATCTGGCCGGCGACAATATTACATCTGGCAATCGAAATTTGATTATTGGCTACGACATAGAAGCTCCCTCAGCAACCGCAAGCAACCAAATGTCGATCGGAAATTTAATCTTTGGAACTGGAGTCGGCACTGGCACCGGCACGACAATCTCTAGTGGCCGAATCGGTATTGCGTCGAACGCTCCACAAGCGGCACTTGATGTAGTTGGCACTGGCTCAGCCTCAGCATTGATCGTACCGCGCGATACTACGGCCGCGCGCGCCAGCATTGGCGTAAACGGCATGATCCGCTACAACACCAACACCGCGAAATTCGAGGTTTATGAAAATGGCAATTGGGCAAATATGGTCGGAGCCGCCGGTTCGTTCTTGCCCCTGGCCGGAGGCACACTGACCAATACTCTCAATATTTCGAATGGATCGCTCAATCTTGGTCCCGGCGCGACTCAGGTCAACGAAGCTAGATTAAACCTCATCGACACTCGCAATACGACATCTGGTTCAAGCTGGGGGACCTACGTCAATATCAACGCCCAGCCAACTTCTGGAGCCACTCAATTCATTGGCCAAAGAAATGAGATTACCCTCACTCCTGGAACCAGCGATTCGTCCGCGGCCATCGGAATTGATTCACTGGTTCAAAAAGGTGGCCCTAACTCAGCCGACCAAATCACTGCTATTAAGGCGGTCGCTCAGAACAATGGCACCGGAGGACTTAATTCGGTCACGGGTCTATACGCGGCAGCGGAGCTCGGGGGCACAGCCGCGATCGGCACCGGATATGGCGCTGATATCCGCACCAGCGGCAGCGCTACGGTAGCTGATGCAATTGGTATCCGCATCCGATCAAACGCGACGAATGTTACAAACTCCGCCACTGGGATTTATATCGACGCCATTTCTTCGGGTAGCCTCCGATTCGGAGTTTATCAGGCCGGGGCGAATGACACGAACTACTTTGCCGGACGCGTGGGTATCGGGACGGCAGTGCCCACCACAGGCGCAATTCTCGATATCTCCGCCACCGGAAACTTAACCTCGATGATAGTTCCTCGCGGCACAACCGCAGAGCGCGCTGTCGCGCCGGCCAACGGTATGATTCGCTACAACACGAACAGCGCCAAGTTTGAAGTTTATGAATCTGAGTGGAAAAACATGGTCACACCAAGCGGAGCAGGCACATATCTACCGCTCGCAGGCGGCGCGATGAGCGGCGCGATTTCAATCACGAGCGGCACTGCTGCAGATCCTTCAATTGAATTTACCGCTGAACCAGGCACTGGCGTCTACTGGCCGGGCCTAGATCAGTTTGGAGTTAGCGTTAGCGGCACCGAAAAATTGATTGTCGGCACGAGTGATTTAACAATGAACGGCCTCGACATTGTGGATGACACAGCTATCGGCTCTTATCACTTGCAAGCCGGCGCGCCAAACGCAGGCAATCCGACTTACAGCTTCGAAAGCCGAACCGGCACCGGGATATACAGCTCTGCGGATAACCGACTTGATATCGCAACGTCTGGACTGAATCGAGTCACAGTGGCGCCCAATGGATGGGTGGGAGTCGGCGTTGGAGCGCCAGTGGTCCCGTTAGAAGTAAATGGTGGCATCCGGATCGGAAACGATTCAGGTACATGTAATGCATCTCACTCGGGCACGATTAGGTATTCTGGCGGGAATCTCTCTTACTGTGACGGGGCTTCCTTCGTCACACTTGGCCTCGCAGGGGGCATCAGCTCACTCAATGGCTCCACCGTAGGTTCGCAAACGTTCCCAGTGCCAGGAACCGCTGGCACCGCACCCAACTGGAGTTTCAACACTGGTGCGGGAACGCACACACTCAACATCCCGATGGCCAGCACCGCAGCTGTGGCTGCGGGCCTTCTCTCAAAAGCGGATTACGATATTTTTAATGCAAAACAATCTACAACTCTCACCGACGGTTCGATTTGGGTCGGAAATGGAGCCAACTTGGCTGTGGCGCGGGCACCTTCGGGTGCCGTCACCATGAGCAATACGGGCGCATTTTCGCTTACTAACAGCTCTATTTCCAACACCCATATAACAGACGGAACAATCGGACTCGCAGACCTGGCGACAACCGTAACCAATGGTCTGTGGACTGTAAACGCAAGCGACATCTATCGAAACACCGGTCGCGTGGGAATCGGCACGAACGGTCCGACATACATGCTGGACGTGCGTGAGCTTCGCACGAACACCACCGGTACACACTATATGCATTCTAACCAGCTAAGTGTGAATCCCGGAGCCTCCTCATCTGCAATATTTTACGCAACATTGAACCAAGCAACCAAAACGGGCAACCAGGACACTGGAGAACTCACCGGCGCATACAACCAAGCCACAAACTCATCCTCAGGGGGAACTCTCGGCGGTTTAGTTGGCGCACGCAACGAAGCTACCAATAGTGCCCTCGCCAATACTATTTTTGGCTCGATCAACGTAGCCACATCAGCTGGCAACGCAACGACTTCATATGGTGCGATCAATCGAGGAATCACCTCGGGAACCAGCCCAACTGTTGGTACCGTTTACGGATCTTATAACAATGTCCATCAAGGGTCGTCGGGAGCTGGTTCAATCACCAACGCCTACGGCGTATACTCAAGCGTTTCACGCGCAGTCGCCTCGATCGACAACGGCTACGGTCTCTACATTGACAATGTCGAGGCAACGACTCCTTATAGCATTTACGTAGCCAACACCAATGCGCCCTCATACTTTGCGGGGAATGTGGGTATCGGCATCACAAACCCCTCGGCCAAACTTGGAATTACGGCCGCCGAGACAACTCCCGGCGCGCCTTTCGCTGGTAGCCGAGTAGAGCTCAGCTACTCGCCCGCCAGCGTTGGTACAAGAGTTGTCACAGGACAACAAGTTTCAATTGCCTCCTCTGGATCAACGGTTATGAATGCTGGGACAGAGATGAACGGAAGTGAAGTCACAATCACTCATGGGGGAACTCAAACCCTCCCATACTCAAAGGGATTCGTATCACGCGTTTACAATGGGAACACCGGTACAACTACAAATGCGTACGGCGCTTCAGTGGAAGTACTAAGATCTTTAGGCACCATCACAAATGGTGTGGGCATCCAGGTTGAGCGGGTGCAGGCGACCACCGATGCCTATGGCGTACGGATCAACGATGTTGAAGCTTCATCGGGAACTGCATATGGTCTGCACATTGCTGATATGAATGCTCTAACCGGGTATGGCGTTTATCAGGTCGGTGGCAACGATCGAAACTACTTCGCCGGTCGGGTCGGAGTCGGGATTCCAAATCCTAATTTCAACCTTGAGGTTGCGGGTTCTGCAAACATTGCTTCGAACCTGCACGTTGGTGGCTTCATAAAACAAAACGTCGTGACCTCCGGAGCGACCTCGTTCCCAGTCGGGGGCCCAGCACTTCCCTCCGCCGGAGGAGTAGTGAATCTTCAGGGTGGCGCTACTGTTCTAAACTGCATCGCCACAGGCGTTGATGGTCAGGAACTAACAGTGATTAAAACCGTGGCGGGAAATTTGACGATCAATGATGGAGCGGCTTGCACAGTTGGTTCGCCAATCGTGTTAAGTGTGTTGGGCTCTGCTTCAATTAGTTCCACGTCTTGGGCAGCCGCAAAGTTCGTCTTTCTTACCTCAACCAACTCTTGGTGGCTTACAAATTGGACTCCGTAAAAAAAACGACCCATCTCTGAGTCGTTTCCAAATGCTTACTTTTTTATGAATTTATTAAGGAATCGCGTTTACTTTTGTTTGCACTTCAGCGTCAGTTAAATGCAAGACATTCTGGTTCAAAGGATCGGCACACTCAGCCGTTTGCTGAGCATTTGTAACCAAAAATTTCTGCGAGGCAATGTTTAGGCAAGCGTTGAAGCTTAAACATACTGTCTTGAACGGAGCCGCCACACTTACCAATCCGAGGGAGGAGTCGATTCCAAGACGGACCACGACGCTCGAAGAATCTAATGCGTTACATGCATAAGGGCTGTTCGCCGAGAACTTGTTATCCCAACCCGTCGGAGCCGGACAAAGCTTATTCACAAGTTTTTTAGCTTCAGAAATCGCGTAGTTCACGATCGGCTTAAGCAATTTTTGCTTTTTCAGCGGCTGAGCGGCCAACCAAGCGTTGACGTATGCAATATAGTCTTCAAGATCAGCGCGGATCTTTACACACTGCTCAGCAGTGGGCTGTTGAATGGTCGAGAAGTTCGGGATGGTGGCCGATGCGAAATTGGCCGAGAACAGGATTGTTGCGGCGAGGATCATTTTGATACATGCGTTCATAATATTACTCCTTAGCTTTTCAAATAAAAGCTGTTTATTAAAATAAGTTTTCCATCGTTGTTTTCAGGTCAGACGGGAAGTAACAAAGAGCAAGACCCTCGAAACAGTTCTTACCACTCTCTATTACAAAGAGTGGACCACATCAGAACGCATAGGATTGAGGCATGCCAGGGATAAGACAATTTACGTCTCGACACTACTCCGATTAAATAACACCCGCCGAACTTGTTTACAGAACAAATGGCGTCTCAATTTGAGACGTCCATGCAAATCGCCTCGAGATGGTTGGGCACTCCGGGCACACCTTCGAAACAGGTTA
>CAYVRZ010000010.1:92802-120825 GCA_964453895.1 uncultured Pseudobdellovibrionaceae bacterium
CCGCGCGTGGTGCCATAACCTAGATCGACGGCGTGCTCGGAGTGCTTGGGAGACACGGTCGCGGCCAAGAATAAATGGGCTAACTAGAAATTCACAAACTCAGCCGCACGTCCCGCATGCAGGTATGGTGATCACACGACTTGAGCGTACAGAACTGAAAGGCCTCTTGATCGCGCGGGCCTGAGGCCCGGCAGCTGACTGGCACTCTATATATAGGATGCTCCGACCGATCGTAACAGTGCCAATCGCCCACACAGCCCGGGCCAAAGACAAAGCTGGTCTTCACACCGAGCGCCACCGCGATATGGCCCGGGCCGCTGTCGTTGGCTAGAGCTCTCTCCCCTTTTGCGACATAGGCCATAAACTCGCGCAAGCCACCCATATCGATCAGCGGAATATTTTCTTTACGGCACTGGTGCTTTAAATCCCACTCCTTAGCCAAAGCGGAATCACACAACACCACCGGCTGATGCACCCGCCGATCGCGAACCTTTAAAACCTCCGGCCACCACAACTCGCGCGGATACCGGCGCAAATGATGGCTGGCCCCGGGCAAAAACATAAAGCGCGGCTTCGCAGAATCGCCCTCCACAGCCGCGATCGCCTCGCGCATAACCGTCTCGGCGCGTTCGGCTTCTTCGCTATTGATCTGAATTTGCGTAGATTCATGGGCGACATCTAAACCCATCGCTTTTAAGATTTGGTAATCGCGCGAAATTGCGTCTTCTAACTTTCCCGGTTCAGGTATCGGCACCGACGACGGCGGCGTCCGCTGCCGGCTATGATGATGAATGGCCAAACGCCGACCGCCCGCCACCCATGCCGCACGCGCCAGCGAAGTGTTGGCGTGAAAGCACAGCACCCAGTCGAACTTTTCGCGGCGAAACGAAAGCAGCTTCAAAAGCAGCGAAAAATAGCCCTTCGAGCGCAGCACATGAATTTTATCGATAAACTCGAGGTTCGACAAAACCGGCGCATTGGCCGCATAGGTCAGCACGTGGATTTCGGCATCCGGATACGCCTTGTGCAACGCCTTGAGCGCCGACGTCCAAATCACGGTATCGCCGATCGCGCGAAGTTTAATGGCCAGAATTCTCATAGAGCCCGAACTATAACCGAATCCTAGACCTATGGCCAGGTTCACATTGGAACCATTGACCTAAAAAACACCATTGGTAGGCTATGCCTATCCGCAAAACACTACATATAGCGCAAAGGGACTCAACATGAAGATTCATCTGGCCCTCCTGCTCCTGATCACCCTGGCCTTCTTGCCCAAGGCTTGGGGCGGACCGCAATGCACATCGGCCATCTGCGAAACCTGCTTTTCACCGCAAGAAGCCTGCGACGTTAAATTTGTTCAGTACATCGACCAAGCCGAAAAAAATCTCGAAGTTGCGATTTATAACATCACACTCAACAGCATCGGTGATGCCTTGATTCGCGCCAAACAGCGCGGCGTGCGGGTGCGCATTGTGGCCGACTATCGCTCGGCCTTCGCTGGCTCATCGATTGTCGAGCGCCTTCTTAAAGAAGGCCTCACCATAAAACTCTGGCGCGGAGAAAGCGAAGAGCAGCTCGGCATCATGCACCACAAGTTTACCATTATCGACGGCAAGATTTTAAAAACCGGGTCTTACAACTACTCACTCAACGCCAGCACTCGCAATGCCGAAAATCAAATGTATGTGGGAGACTCGGCGACGGTGAATAAATTTAGTGCTGAGTTTGAACGGCTATGGACTTCAAACGCGATTGTGGATCCGGTGATCCCTAGCACTAATCCCAGCGCACAGTAATCGCGAACGCCGGGTAAATCGCCGTGCGACCGTACGACACCTGCTCGAGAGTGGTGTTGTTGGTGATTTCTTCAGCAAACGTAGCTTTATAATAAACGAGCTTGGCACCGATAAACACATTCTCCCACATCATCGGCGTGTATCCCGCCTCAAATCGCATGCTCGAGCCGCGAAGCTCGGTGGCCGTGCCGCCATTGGGAGAGTAAGTGCCCTTGGTGATTAAGTTGTAGGTAAAGCCCAAAACCCATGTGCGATCTTTGTTGATGTAGTAAACAAACTTCGGCCCCATATCGGTAACGGCGAGCGTGGTCGGCCCCGTGCCGTCGTCATCCGAAAACGACAGCGAGTCGTAATTCCAGCCGACAATAAAGCTACGCTTTTTTGTAACCGGAAATCCGACCATCAGATCATAAAACGTACGCTTGTAAGCCGGAGAGCTGGAGTAGGCCATAGTGTCGGTAAAATAAAACAAGTTTATATCAAAGACCGGCATAACGGCCGATGCGCTTGGGCAAGCCAATGCCGCAATGAGAGCGAGTGTGGGGAGGAACCTCATCCCCTAATTCTATATTTATTTAGATTAATTTAGAAGGGAGCGTCGATCAGTTGAGGTCGAGTCCTGCGACCTTCGCCCAACTTTTTGCGCGAAGCCAGCGCGATCAAAGTCAAACCGGCCGCAAAAATGAAAAAGGCCATGCCGAATTTATAGCTGAACATCGACAGTCCCCGGTCTAAGCGGCCGGCCGCCGACATAAGTGTCATGACCAGCCCGGTCGCGGCAAATACCGCCCCGAGCGCGGTCATCAACACTTTTTTGAACAGATCCGACGTCCATCGCCGGACTCTGCTCTCTACGTTCTCCACTCGTGGATCGTGCGCGGCACGGAAGGCCACATCGGCGATCCACTTTGTCACCAAAACTGAAAGGAACAATTTTAATATTTTCGTCACCATAGTGGTGATGGCTTAAGCAAAGGCTATTCCATCACCGTTACTCAAAGGGGCGCAATTGACGGGGGTTCGGGGAATTTATTCACGCGGTGCGCGGGGCACATTTCACCGATAGCCGCGAACCGGTTTCGTTCGGTCAATCTTGGGATCGCCCGGCGGGAGCCCGGTGACAGGACTGGGATGCCCGTCGGTGCGCATATTAAACAAAAAGTAAGTAGGGACACAAAATCCTATTTGCTTGCCATACGCCGCCTCAATCACCGAACCGCGAATTTGCTTGGGCGTGGATCGGTTCACCCTTTTGCCATTCTTGGTTGTCGTGTAATGGGCCTCAGAAATCCGGTCATAGCGCGGAATTTTTTGGCAAATATAGTCTTCGCGGCAATAGTGCCCGATTGAGCAGGTGTCGAGCATCGCCCTGACCACGCGCGATTCTAAACAAGCGCCCGAATCTCCGGTGGCGGCGCAAAGATCAAAACCATTGCCCCCTTGATTGGCGCAAATTTCCGCAGGAATTTTGCCGCCGACCAATTTGGTGTTGGTGAAATTCTCCTCGTCGAGCGTGCACGGCCGGCTACTACGCCCCAGGGGGGCGCCACTCTGGGGCAATACGCACTTGTAACCTGAGTTTTGCGTAACCGGCCCCTTGAACTTCCACTTATCTTGAAAGGCAAAAAAGTTGTACGCCGGAATCGGACCACGGTCTGTGGGCAGGCCAGTAACTTCTTTCAAGTCACCCTGCCAGCACGCGCTCCCCGCCAGTGGTCGGTCGTCCTTTACGCACTCGCCGAACAGAACCGTTTTCTCTTTCGAGTCGACAGTTTTGCGGCAGGTAAATCCGGCCGCGCACGCCGGCGTATTGGCGAAATGCGCAGAGCTTACCAAGCACAGCTGGCCTGAACCGAGACTCCCCGCTTCTGGAAAATTAGAATGCGGGCGCAGACGATCCGGAGTTTTGCCATCGGCCAGTGCCGCTACATATTTCACACGGCGCGCGGCCTCGGCAAAAGCATGCGGCGACAGCGGAAGCTCCTGGCGATTAAAGCCATGTGAGAATTTATTGTCAGCAAAGCCCAGCGTATGAAAGCCGGCCGTACCGCCGGATTGGTGGCAGCCCATACATGTTACGTTGTTCAGCCGCTCAACAAGGCCATCATGCGATTTTATATATTTCAGCCCCGAGATATCGATGGACTCAAGAAGTGCGCGCTTGTCTTGAAAAAGGCGTGAATACGGTTTGTTCGCATTGCGCGCCCGACCCAGCGTCGACCACGAGACGGCGAGCTTTGCTAAAAACTGCTCGTCAAAGTCGATCTCGAGAATTCCTTGATCAAGTTTCTTAAGATTATCGCCCGATTTTAAATAGGCCACGAATCGCGTCAGTAGCTCAGGATTCTTTTCGATCGCCAACACATTCGGCGTATTCTCAAGCGGTACGGGCTCGAGCACTCCGCCCTTCAAGCGAAAAATTCTCAGCATGTACATCGCCTGCCCGCCAAAATCGTGCATATAGCCCGAGGTAAAGCGCAAGGTCTGAAAATTCACTTCGAGCTGTTTAAACGTGAGATTTTTAAACGCGCCGCTCGCCACAATGTCGCCGCGCCATTTTTTCGCAAAGTCCGCGCAATTGTCTTTTTTCGGGTACTCGTGAATCACGTTTAAGAAAAACGGCAATGACGAACTGGATTTGGGCGACTGGTAACTTAAGCGATAAATAAAGCGCACTTCGCCACACGTGTTCGGGGCAAAGTCGGCGCGGTCCATCCGGTTGACGACCGCGATCAATTTAAAAAAGCCAAACTTCGATTGCAGCCAGCGGTAGTCAAAGTGGCGTGGCTCATCGCCATCGTTCTCGACTGCGTAGGGGTATTGCGAGTTGTTGGACAAATGCCGGATGTAATAGCCGCCCTTGGTGTCTTTGTCGGAGCGCTTGCCTTTGTCTTCGAAGTTGCGAATCAAACGCACCATCTCTGGAATATCGCCCGAGCCCGCGGCGAAGGTCGCCGGCAGCTGATCGGTTTTAGCTTCATGGGGAATCGACTTGCCAATCACATCGGCAAAATTTTGATAAAGCGAATTGGCCGCATAAAGTTCTGCGGCCTGGGTGCCTTTAGCTTTGCCCAGCGTCTCGCCCAGGCTGTAGCCGTTCTCTTCGAGGGTGTTGAGGGTTGCCGTATCGAGCACGTTTACGGTCACCGGCTGCGCCGCGGCTCCCGTAGTTATTGCCAAAGCCGCAAACGCCAAAAGAACGAGAATTTTTGCCTTCATATGCAATCATTCTAGAACACCGAGCCGACCTAAACTCCAATGAAATATTCCCCTTTGACGCCAGACGAAAGGCCATAGCACTTGCCACACCTCTGGTAATGCTCCCACAATATCACTCACACACGGAGGAACCCATGCGCACAATTATCGCAGCAATCGTATTTTCGTTTTTAAGCCCCCTGGCTTTCGCTCACAGCGACCACCACGGCAAGCCTGGTCATGGCGGCGGCGGCCCGATGAAAGAGCCGACCAAAGAAGAACGCACCCAGATGGCGACCATGCACACCAATATGGCGGCCTGCTTAGCCACCGAAAAGCCCATGGCCGACTGCCATAAAGAAATGATGGACGGCTGCCCGATGGCGAAAGAAGGCAAATGCCCGATGATGGCCATGATGAACCACCCGCACGGCGGCCCAAAGGGTAAAGGTATGAAAATGGATAAAGGCCGCGGCAAAGATAAGAAGGCTGAAAAGACCGAGTAGGTTTAACCGCAGTCGAACATGCGGCCAAGACGGCAGCGCTCGCGCAGGCGGTCGCCCACTTTAATCCAGATATTCACGTGCGCCCCATTGATGTCCATAAGACCTGTGGGGCGAAAGCCGCCGGCGCGTCGGCCCGGGTCCATACTGCCGCCGGGAAGATAATTGCGTAAATCGATTCCGTCACCTGCAGGAGCGCGGGCTTGCGCGCGATTCGCTCCGCCTTGAAATCTGCGGCCGTCGGAATCAAAGCCGCTTCCACCGCCGCCGCTGCTGCTGTATCCACCGCCACCTTGAAAGCCCTGCATAATATCCGTCGTGCTGCCGCCCCGCTGGGGAGCCCCGCCAAGGTTTTGCGGACCTAGTCGAGCCCCTGCACCGCCGTCAGAGCCAGGAATTGAACCGCCGGTGTTGTTCGGAACGCCACCGCCGCCGCCTCGGCCCTGCCCTCCGGGCATATTCGGCGCGCCACCTTCACCGTTGCCGGTGTAGCCACGATTTACAGCGCTCGAATCAGCCACGTTAAAATCTTTTTCGCTAGCGCCAGCCTCCGGATCACGAAACCCGCCCTGTTGCACAGGGTCCGCCCCTTGTTCTTTGGGCTGCTGAGTTGGATTGAAGCCTGCGCCGTTGCCGTAAACAGAATTTGAATTGTACGACGAATTCTGCCGGCTAGCCGGCGACCCAGCATCACCGCCACCGCCGCCGCTCCCGCCGCTGCCGCCACCACCATCGGAGTTTGGTTTTTTGGCCTGATCCGGTTGCTGTGTGCTAGGCCCGGGCTGTTGTGTGCCGGGACCGGGCGAAGAAGGACTTGGCGACGACGGGCCGGGCGGCGTTGCTCCCGGAGCGGTCTGCGGTTTAAATCGGCTCGCCGTAAGCTCATCGCATTTGCGTCCGACCTCAGCCTGACTGAGAGATGCAAGACCCGAACTGCCCGATCGAGACACGGCCGTCGAAAATCCCTGACAAGTTTGCGCGGAAGCTCTCATCTGCGACGACTGCTGAAGAAACTGCCCGAACTCACCGGCGCCTTCGGTACAGCGGTTTTTGCACTCCATGTACGAGACGCCACAGCGGTCACCAAATTGAAGTTGCTGCTGAAAGTTCGCAAGATTTCCGTTCTTGTACGCCTCACACAAAGCATTCATGGCAGCTTTGTCGTCAACCGCAGGATTCAAATTTCCCGCCGCCTGGCAGTCTTGCTGAGCTTTGTTCTTTAGCGCCTCGCAATTTTGTGCCGCCGCATTGGCTTGAGCGGCGTTTTTCGTATTGCCCATGAGGAGTGCCCGCGCGGGCGCCGGACACGGGGTACCGTCTTTTTTTGTGGTTTGGCCTTGGCGACATTCCTCTGCTTCATCCGGTCGAGGTGGTTCAAGGCCTCCCCCTAAAAGACTTTTGATACCCTCACCGCCGCATTCAGGAGTAGTTTTGCACATTGAATCCGAACAATTGCTTTTACACCACTCCTTGGCGCCGTCGCTGCACGATACAGTGTTAACGTTCTGACCTGTCTTTTTTGTTTCACAGGAGTCACATTGATTTATATAAGCCCAATAGTCGGATGCACCACCTGCAACTTTGGTGCAGTTCACATCTGGAACTTTGCAAGCAGGCATATGCAGACAGTTGGGAACGCCACACATTCTTGCACCAAGGGAGTTACACCATGAATCACCCGCGTGAAGACACTCGGTGGTTTGGTTTCCAAATTTACAGGCGCTGCACTGGGTGTGCTCCAAAGACCCCGGCGCCAAAGAGTTGCACTCGTCGGCCTGAATAGCGCCATGCCAAACGAGTACTATTGCCAAAATGGAAATGAAAAGCTGGACGGGGTTCACTGATTAAATTATAAACGGTTTGCGTTTTATATGCCCTGCGATCTGACTGAATTCTCAGATTGAGACAATCCTAGATTAAGCCGGGTTTAGGGGACCAAAGTAAAGCGCCGAGAAGGAGTTATGAAGGTTTCTAAAACGTCGGTATTTCTCATCTTTGGATTGTTGCTAGGGCAATCGGCAAACGCCCTACCATTTCCAAAATGTCCGACTGGAAACCTAGACCTTCACACTCAATCCGAACTCCTACACAAGGTCGCTCTTCTCGGTGATGATGGCCGAAGAACACTACCTGAACTCGCCGCAGAATTAGAACTGTCTCCCGAGCAAATCGAGAGAGATTTATCTGGCATCGGAGCCTTTTGGTGCGCCGGAGCTCGCTACACCGCTCAGTTGACCGGGAGTATGGACGTAATCACTACCGCAGCTCACGCCTTTTATTTGGACGACTGCCGACCCGTGGTAACCAACGGGCGCCCATGTCAATTTCAACCTGCGAATTCAAGAGATCTTTACGACGTCCACATCGACTGGAACAATTTGGAAAATCCGACGAATCCTCGAGATGCCAAAATCAAATGCCCTAGAGATCACGAAGACTGGGCCGTTCTCAAACTAAAAAAAGCTGTGACCAATGCTCAATACTTAAATGTCGGAGAACGAGACGTCAGTACGCCTAGGGATCGAGAAATTATTCAACTCGCAACAAAAGCCAATCTTCACAATCGGACCGTTGATAGCCTTGCTCAGCGATGCTCGGCGCGAAAGCGCGGAACTCTTAAGAATTGGTCTTCCGTCATTCTGCATGACTGCGACACTGAACCAGGAGCGTCGGGCGGCGCCCAAGTCACCTATGACAAGGACCAAAAAAAGTTTTTTATATTTGGAGTTCATAAAGGTGGAGAATCTCAGCTGGACTCTTCGTCCGGCGCTGGAAGCACAAAGTTTAAAGACTTCGATGGAAACAAGAACGCTAACATATCAGTTCCTGTCGGCGGCCAGTTCCTTGCTGAAATAAAGCGCATGATTCAACTGGGCGCACAACCCGACTAACGAGAGGAAATTCGGGCACACGAAGGTGCCCGAAGATTTACCTATTTCAGGTGCTTGCTAACTAATTTAGTCATTTCGAACATGTTCACAACGCCTTTGCCGCCAAACACAGCCTTAAGCTTAGCGTCGGCCACGATGTTGCGCTTATTCTTGGGATCTTGCAGATCATGTTTTTTGATGTACTTCCAAAGCGCGCTCACCACTTCGGTGCGAGCCCGGTCACCGGCGCCGATAACAGCCGCGAGTGCCTCGCTGATTTTCAGCTTTTTCATAAATGCCGAATTGCCTTTAGCAGCCTTTTTTTTAGGTGCCGCTTTTTTTGTTTTTGCTTTTGCTTTTTTGGCCTTAGCCATAATTCCCCCTGGGAACAGTTAATGTGTGAGCGCCAATGACACTCGATCCTGAAAGCATACATCAGTTGGGGAAAATTCAATTATTTTTTGATTACGCGAGCCGCAACCCGGCGACAGTTTGCAAATATCAAACTGTGCCCGGGCACAGTTTCGTCATTCTGTATCCAGGATGCTGTTAACTGTATCCTGGATACGGTATTTTGTAATGGCGCGCCCGGAAGGATTCGAACCTCCGACACCCTGGTTCGAAGCCAGGTACTCTATCCAGCTGAGCTACGGGCGCAAAGAGACTCTCTTAATTACCCCGACGCCCACGCGATTGGGAAGTCTGATTTTGCTGGCGCCGTGGCATTTCGAGCACAAATTCTTCGGTCAAGGGCTGGTAGAAGTCCGCCGCTTCTTTCATTTCGGGTGAGGTGGTCTCGGGCCATGACCAAATTTCGACGCGGCAGCCGCGTGAGCGGAGGTACCACATCAGCGGCAGAAAATCTTTGTCGCCCCCAAGGATGATGGCCACGTCGATTTTTTCGGCCATGGTGACGGCATCGATCACCAAAAAGGTGTCGGCGTTTTTAGACGGCCGGCGAATCTCGCCGCCCAAGCTCCCCCAGAAGGATTCGAACTCAGGCGAGATGTCTTTAAAAATGGGTTTGTAATACAAAATTCGTAAGATTTCCCGATCGCCCACGTGGTCCAGGATTTTTTTGTAATCCGTGCGACCCTCGTGATGCTTCAAACTCGACATCTCGATGTTCTCGGCATCGACAAAAATGGCCACTTTTTGAAAGAGTAAATCCTTTTTGCGACCGGTGTTCGTAGTGCGGGGCTTGGTGGTTGCTTCAGTGCGACTCATTGTTCTCCTAAATGATAAAACTTGCTGCTCCGAGCCACCAAAAAGGGCTCCCGAGCTTTTAAAAGTATCCGTCATTTTACTCGACAGGGCAAAAAAACTAACGCCTTTGACGGACTTTTAACAGCTTTTAAGCCACCCCGTGCGGGCACACATTTCGGATGTACATCCTCTCGTATCGACCATTGAGTTATCCTCTAGTTTGATGGACGAGAACCTGGGCCTTGCCAACCCCTAAAACGGACCAACGACCTTGGTCCGTTTTACTTTTTGTGCACCGACGTAATGACAGTTTTTATGTTGCCGCGCACATTGAAGTCCCCGACCACTTCCATTTCCCAGGGGTCCAAAAGATCGACAAGATTCTGCAAAATCAGATTGGTTACATCTTCGTGAAAGACCTTCTTGTCGCGGAATTGGTTGATGTAGAGCTTTAAACTCTTAAGCTCGACGCAATAGAGGTGCGGGACGTATTTAATGCGGATTGTAGCAAAGTCGGGAAAGCCGGACCGAGGGCATAGGCAGGTGAATTCGGGACATGTAAATTCAACAGTATATTTACGGACCAGGGTGCGATTCTCAAAACGCTCGAGCTGACTCTCGCGCACCGCGATCTCCCCGTACAACTCTCCTCCCGACTGAAGTTCTGTAGACATGTTCGACACCTTTAGAGAATTTCCTAAAATATAAAAAAGTGGTATTTCTGATGGATCACTTACCTCAGCAGGTCCTTGTTTCGCAACGCATAATTTGCTAAAATTAGAGAGTGGGTATGCCTAAAATAACAAATCAATTCAATCTGATGATGACTGTGGTCGTAGTTGCTTTAGGCCTCGGGCTCACGGCCTGTACCTCACCTTCGGCGCAAAAGGCCAACTGTGGAGAGCGGGACTGGTTTGAACTCGGTCGCCACGACGGCGCGCAGGGATCGGCCGACGATAAACTGCAAAAGTACACCAAAGACTGCCGCAAACAGGGTGGTGATATCGAGACCATGTACACCAATGGTCGCAATGCCGGACTGGTGGAGTATTGCACGCCCGAAAACGCCTTTGAATTGGGTCGCATGGGCATCGCCTACATGTATGTCTGCCCGTCGACTGTGGAGCCTAAATTTTTGGTGAGCTACCGTAAAGGTCAGCGCGCCCGCGAGTTAGAGATCGAGAATAAAAAAATCGACAGCCGCATCGACTCGCTTTCAGAAAAACTCAATCAGTCGGCCAACGATTTCGAGCGGCGGCGCCTCACCACCGAGCTCGCGCAACTGCAGGCTGAGCGCACAAAAAACGAAGAAGAAATGAATAAGACCTACAGTCGTAGGCAGTAAGAGATCCTGCGGCTACTGACCCAGCAATCGCTCCGGATTGTCGAAACAGCGCAAATAATAATTCACCAGAATCCCCGTCTTCTCCTCATCGCTCACGCGAGCAACGCCAGGAAGTTTTTCGAGCTCCGTGCGGGCGTGATAAAAAATCAGCGCCGCAGCGACAGAAATATTAAAACTTTGCGAAAACCCCAGCATAGGCACGCGAAAGGTGCCATCCACAAGATCGAGCATGTCGCGCGAGACGCCGTCTTTCTCGTTGCCCAATACAATGGCGGTCGGCTTCGACCAATCGATATTGGCGATGGAGTACTGAGTGTTTAAATCTGTCGCCCAAATCTGAAAGCCATCGGCCTTCAAGCGGGCGACGCAACTTTTGGCATCGGCGTGCTTGTGCACGTCGAGCCATTTTTCAGCACCTCGGGTCACTCGGTTGGCCACCTTAAATTTTGCGCCCGGCTGTTGCACCAAGTGCATGCGCAAAAAACCAAAGGCTTCAAACGATCGCATAACGGCGCTCACATTGCCGTGGTCATAAATATTCTCAAGCACGCTGGCTAAGCGCAGAGAGCGCGACGCGGCCACTTCTTCAAGTCGCTTCACTCTCTCTTCGGTCATCAGTGGCGTTAGTGTTTTGAAAATATGCTCGGGAGAAAATCCCGCTATATCTTGATCCATGGACCTAAGTTCTTCTTTTGCGCTTCGGGAAGCGCGAAGGCGGCCCAGTGAATTTCGGAGTTGTAGTACGTGCAGCCGGGAATACTGGTGTGATTCATATCGCGCAGAGGGTGGCGGCCGCGTGAGGCCCACATAAATGACCACAGCCCGCCGGGATAAGTCATATTGGTGAAGTTAAACATGCTCACCCAATCAAAATGCGGGTTGGCGATTTGCAACAGCCGTTTTTGCATTTCGGCCTCATAAAAAGGGCTCTCGCCCTGAGCGATTAAAATCCCGTCCATGGTGAGGCGGGCTGAGGCATGGGTGTAGAATTCTTCGCCAAACAGGGGTTCGGCCGCGCCGTTGGGGTCGGTGCTATCGATTAAAATCACGTCAAAATTTTCGCGCGAGTCGCGCATAAAGGCGACGCCGTCACCGATCACCAGATTCATCCGTGGATCTTCAAACACCTGCGCGGTTTGGGGAATATGCGTGCGGCAGGCTTCAACCACCATTTGGTCAATTTCAACCAGCGTGCATTTTTCAACTTTGCTGTGCTTTAGAACTTCACGGGCGGTGCCGCCATCCCCGCCACCCACAATCAAAACCCTGCGGGGATGGGGGTGAACGGAGAGTGCCACGTGCGCCATCATTTCATGGTAAATGCGCTCATCCCGCTCCGACAGCATAAAGGCGCCGTCATTGAGCAAAACTCGGCCGTGGTGGGAGCTTTCAAAAACTTCGACTTTTTGAAATTGCGACTGCTCGCTGAACAATAGCTTTTTTAAACCTAAGCGAAAGCTTAAGCCCTCTTTATAGTTCTCTTCGATCCATTCGGTCACGGGTTGGCCTCCAGGGGAACGGCTAACACAGCTTCTTGGGATTTCAAATAATAAGTTGAAAAACCCACCTCGTAACCGCAACTCAAAGACTGCCGCACGTAATTGCGCTGAATAAACGGGTTCACCTCGAAGGCCTTAAGCTCCTTTTCGGGGTGAAAAAAGATTAAATCGAAGGAACGGGGTTGAAACACCTCGAGCACACTTCGCAAAGCCGTCCCCACGCGGTCGCCAAGGCGCACATTGGTCTCAAAACTTACGTACGAACCGTTTTCTTCGGGCGTTACGTGAATCGTGTAGTAATCACCGCCCTTAATGGCATTGGCGGAGTAGCCGCAGGGCCGAAACAAATGATCGTCAATTTGAAATCCGGGGAAAACATTTTCCATGCGAGTGATTTGCCGGATCTGCTCAAGGGTATGTCCGCCCATAAAGAGGCCGCGGGCCGGCCCCTCGAGGTTGTACATCAAGATCTCTAAAGTGTTGTCGCTGTCTTCGGCCAGAAAGGGCTTTTCGCCGTGGAATAAAAACAAATGGTGCTCATCGGGCGAACCGAAGCGAAAAGCCTTACCCTTGTAGCGCTGCTGAAGGATTTCGACATCTTTATGAAAGTCGGTCTCTTGCTGGTGGGGGTAAAATTCGTTCTTGCGCTCATAGGTGACAAGATCAACCTGCGCGGGTCCGATCTCATCAATCAAAAACGCGGCCGCCTTGACCAAGGTGGTGCGCCCGCAAGTGATCATGGTCACACGGTCATCCCAGACAAATAAACTGGATTCAGATAGTAAATAGGCCGTAGTTTGTTCGTTTTCGATTTTAGAAAGAATTTTGGCTCCGGCCAGTTCAACGGCCTTCTGCCAAAAGTCGGCCGGGCGCTGGCGCAACTGCGCGCCTTTAGAAACGATTTCGAATTTTTTTTCCGCTCCCTCGAACCACATAAAATCGTTCTTAGCACCCCGGGGGTTAAAATCAAGCCTCAATCTTGTTGCGAATTTTTGTTCAGAATCTTACAAGGGCCTATGGTTTCGGTGATCATCCCCACATTCAATAGGGCCAAGGTTCTTAAGCGCGCCCTCGATTCGGTGGTAAAGCAAATATATTCCAATTGGGAGTTGATTGTTGTCGATGATGGCTCGACCGATGAGACCACAGATGTTTTGCGCCAATGGGCTATTGAGAACTCGATAGATCAAAAACTCAAAATTCTCGCGAGCGCGAAAAATCGTGGTGTCAGTTTCGCGCGCAATTGGGGTGCTCGTGAGGCCGCGGGCGCATGGCTCGCCTTTCTGGATTCCGATGATGAATGGCTGCCCACGCGACTGAGTTCGCAAATGGCGCTCCTTGAGAATTCGCACGCACGCTCACCTCTGCGCTGGGTTCATGGTGAGGAGTCTTGGGTTCGCGCTGGCAAACCGGTTTCGATTCCGAAAAAATACGCTAAAACCGGGGGGCACATCTTCTCGCGCTGTGTGGATGTTTGTTCGGTGGGAGCCTCGACCGTGCTGCTGGACCGGGATTTGTTTTTTTCGGTGGGTGGATTTCGTGAAGACTTTCCGGTGTGCGAGGATTACGACCTCTGGCTTAAGATTTCGTCCACCAACCCAATTGGTTTTGTCAGTGAACCCGTGGTTGTGAAGCACGGAGGTCATGCCGATCAGCTTTCAATGAAATATATCGGAATGGACTACTACCGTTGTCTCGCACTTGAGACTCAATTGGGAAATCCCTCACTGTCGCCGGCGGAGTTGGCGCACGTCGCACGGGTCTTGATCGAAAAGCGCTCACTGGTGGCCTACGGCGCGGCCAAAAATTCAGCGCACCCTTCAGAATTGCGTTTGCGTTAGGGTTTATGCGCCCGAACTGCGAGCCAAAGGGCCCACTCAGCGGCAGATCGCCGCCCACGTTCTGTCTCGAGTGCCAATTTAAAGGGCAATGATTTTATTTCGCTGAAGCGAGTTTTGGAGTTTTCCACCGTAACTTTGAACTGATCGCCCGCACGAGTGAGCGAAAGCCCGCCCGCATGGATTTGAATTTCAGGAAGTTTAGTCTGCGCCGACGATCTTCGAGCCGAATAGAGTCGCTGCGCCAACACACCGTCGCTCACCTCGTCGAGAACTTTTAAATTCGCATCCGGCCACAGGGCGAGCAACTCTTCCGCCAAATCTCCAGTCACGAGCGAAGGTGATAGCACGCGGGTAACTTCATCCAAGATCTTCTTATGCCGTTCGCTGTTCGCGAAAAGCTTCACCCGCACATACGGCACTTGCGCGCGGTAGCCCACTTCCAATCCCGAACCCTCGACAATGGGCTCAACCAGCTCCGCCACTTCACTCTCAGGTACAGAGAATACGGCCCAGCGGTGCCAAGCCATATCCGACGCTGGCACAATCTGCCGAAGTCGCGGCACCACTTCTTGATTAAACATGCCTTCAAGCTCACGCGGAGGACCGGGCAAAATAAAATAATGGACGTGCGCATTTTTACTTTCGCAAGCGTAAAAACCGAGCGCGGTGCCCGTGGGGTTGGCCAGTCTCTCACTCCCCGCTGGGAACCAACACTGATGCTTATGGGCGTCGCGAACCGGAAGTCCCCGCTGCGCATACATCTCGTTGAGCGCACGCCAAACGTCGTCGTCAAACTCCAACTTCACGCCCAAATGTTCGGCGACGAGTGCGCGAGTCATGTCGTCGGACGTGGGGCCCAGTCCGCCTGTCACAAAGATGAGGGAAATTTCATCAGAAGTGGATTCGCCGCCGCCGTTGGTTCGACTCGGCCACTTTAGCGCTGTCAACATTTCCTCGCGCTGGTCGCGGACCGTTAAATGCGAGTGCACGCGGATGCTCAACCCTTCAAGCTGTTGCGACAACCACGCGGCGTTTGAGTTCACCACCTCGCCACTGGTGATCTCGGTTCCGATTGTTAAAATATGCGCAATGGTCATGATTCGAAAAATATGGCATAAATCAGGTCATGCCGCAAAAGAAAGACTCTCAAGCCACATTAAGCAAAAGTCTGATCTCTCGTGGCTTCTCTTTAGCCAAGGCCTCGATAAGGGCCGGGCGATTTGCGGCAGGCGGCGGGATCGCCAATGTAGAGTCTTTGGTTAAGGAGTTGGGCCGCCTTAAAGGCTCGGCCATGAAGGTGGGGCAAACGTTATCGCTCTACGGAGAAAGCATCTTTCCTAAAGAAGTGAATGAGATTTTAAAAAATCTGCAGACCAAGGCTGAGCCGCTTCCATGGGCCGCCATGCGGAAAATGCTGGCGCAGGAACTGGGTGAAGAAAAACTGCGCGAGCTCGAGATTGATGAAACCGCGGTGGCGTCGGCCTCGATCGGCCAGGTCTATAAAGCTAAGATCAATGAGAGTGGCGAGACCCTCGCGCTGAAGGTGCAATATCCCGGCGTTGAAGAGGCCATCGACGCCGATATGAGATTGCTGAAAGTGATTTTAGCGGTGCCGGGAATTTTTCCGGGCGGGCTTAGGCTCGAGCATCTCTTGGCCGAAATTCGCGAAATGTTTATGCAAGAGATTGACTACACGCTTGAAATAAAAGCGGTCGATCGGTTTCGTGAATATTTGAGTGGCGACCCTCGTTACCAAGTGCCAAAAACCTATCCGCGCTATTCGAGCCGCCGGGTTTTGGCGACCGAGTTTATGGCGGGGGTCCGCGCCGATGCGCCCGAGGTGCAAAGCCTGTCGCAAGAAAGGCGCAATCGTTTGGGCGAAGCGTACTTTGATCTTTATCTGCGCGAGCTTCTCGATTTTAAATTGGTGCAGACGGACCCTCATCTCGGAAATTATTTAGTTCAGGTCGGCGGCGATTCGGATCGGCTCGTCCTATTTGATTTCGGCGCTATGCGCGAAGCTCCCGAGGAATTTTTAAAACACTATCAGAACCTGATTTGGGGTGGAATCACGCACGACGCCCGCTCTGTTGAAAAAGGCGGCCGCGGGCTTGGCTTGCTGCAACCTGAAGACTCGATGGATCTTGTCGATGATTACGTTCGACTTTGCTTTTTACTGTGCGAGCCTTTTTACGGCCCCGATGCTTACGACTGGGGAAGTTCCGACCTTCCCCGCCGCGTGGCGGGCCAGGTTAAACATGTGGCGATTAGTTATAAGTTGCGAGCGCCGCCTCGAGAAATTGTATTTCTTGATCGCAAACTCGGCGGAGTTTTTATTTTTCTTTCGGTTTTGCGCTGTCAATGGAATGGCCGGGCTTCGGTGCTTGCGGCCTTAAGTAAATATCGCGGGATTACAGAATAGCCGCGACGTCACACTTGGCGATATCGCGAGTGATATTTTTTTGATGGGCTTCCAAGGTTCCGCCGCCAATTTCGATTAACTTGGCGTCGCGCCACAAGCGCTCAACCACGTACTCGCCCACATAACCGTAACCACCAAGCACCTGAATGGCCCGATCGGCGACATTCTTGCCCATGGTGGCGGCGTACAACTTAACTCCATCTGAGTCCAGCCGCTGGCCTTTGCCCGACAAGTTCATTCGGCGCGCGGTCTCATACACGTAGCTCTTGCCGGCGCGATACTCAGCGTACGATTCGGCGATCATTTTTTGAATCTGACCAAAGTGACCGAGCGGTTTACCAAACGCCTCTCGTTCATTGGCGTACTTCACCATAATTTGAATCGATCGACGGGCGATTCCGAGACTCATGGCCGCGAGGGTCAGGCGTTCAAACTCCAGATTGCGCATCATATGCAGCATCGAATCGCCTTCGTTGCCGAGGAGATTTCCCGCCGGCACTTCACAATCTTGAAACACCAGCTCAGCCGTGTTCGAAGCCCGCATTCCGAGTTTGTCGCGGATTTTTTGCCCGACCGAATACCCCTTGTGCGACTTTTCAACAACAAATGTCGAGATCTGCGGCTTGCCGCCTTTTTCTCCCGATCTCGCATAGACCAGTACGCAATCGCCAGGAGTGCCTTTGTCATCCACGCACCCGTTGGTGATCCACATCTTGCGGCCGTTGATTATGTAGCCTTGGCCTTTTTTAAGAGCGGTGGTCTTCATACCTAAAACATCGGTGCCCACATGCGGCTCCGACATTCCCATGCTTCCCACCCACTCACCACTGCACAACTTCGGGAGCCATTTCTTTTTTTGCTCTTCGCTCGCGTTGACGCTGATGTTGTTGGCGCACAAAGCCGCGTGGGCTAAATAGGCCAGACAAAAACCGGGGTCGCTGGCCGAAATTTCTTCGTGAGCGATCACCGCTGCGATCGCGTCCATCCCCGAGCCACCATAGGCCTCGTCAACGGTGATGCCGAGAAGTCCCATCTCACCGAGCTTGCGAAAAAGCGGAAGATTGAATTGCTCTTTGCGATCAAATTCCGCAGCTTGCGGTTCGACTTCAGCCGTGACGAAATCGCGCACGGATTGGCGGAGCATTTTATGCTCTTCCGTCGGATTGTAGAGATCAAAGGAGTGCCATTCAGTTTGCGACATTCTTGAGACCGTAACTCACACATTAGTCCCGAGCAAGCGAGTCGACCCACTGTCTCAAGACGATATCGAAGCTTGCACCGTCCACTCGGCCTTTTGAGAAACGCCTTCGTCACAGCTCGTAACATACTGATTTTACTAACGATTTATTTTTATATCCCGACCGCAACTTTCTCCGTACGCGGGTGTCTTATCAGCAACTCAATTCAAGGAGCCAGAATGAAACTCTCGAGCGTTTTTGCACTGATTCTAACTGTGTCTTTTTGCCTACCCGCCTTAGCGGATCGCGGGGATCGGCGCCAGCATCGCCAACACTCGCGCATCAAAGATGGAGTCCGCGATGGCGAATTGACCCGCGGTGAAGCGCTTCGCTTGCGCGCTGGCCAGGCCCATGTTCGTAAATTGGAGCGCCGTGCGGAAAAAGACGGCGAACTGAGCGCTGAAGAAAAGTTGCGCATTGAAAAGGCACAGGACCGACAGAACCGCCGCATTTACAAAGAAAAACATGACGAGCAATCTCGTGATGAATAACCTTTAAGGACGATGAAAGATGCCTCGGACGGAGAACTTATGACTTGGCTCGCTGAAGGAAACAAATTGGCGTTTCAAGAGATCTACCGTCGCTACGGCGGCTTAGTTTTGGGCTATAGCCGCCGCCTTTTAAAAAACCCTGGCACGTCCGAGGAAGTGTCGCAAGAAGTCTGGATCAAAGTCGTTCGCGCCGCGAACTCGTATCGCTCCGCAGGCACTTTAAAGTCTTGGCTCTTTACTGTGACCCGACGGACGGCATTTAACTATTTGCGGGATCATAACCACAGCGAAGAAGTTCAAAACGAAGATCTTGTGGCGGCGGCGTCCGAAACCACGGTGACGGAATTTGAACAGCGCGTGTTGGCCCGGGCGGAAGTGGCGAAGGTTCGAGAGGTTCTGGATCAACTGCCCGATGCACAACGATTGGCTTTGACCCTTTGGCTGACCGAAGATTTGTCTTACGATCAAATCGCATCGCAAATGGGAGTTTCGGAGTCGGCGGTTAAGTCGCTGCTGCACCGGGCTCGGGAGGCGCTGAATGAAGCGCTGGGATGAATTTTTAAAAGAGCAGCCGTCGCCAGAGCTCCGAGCGGCCACCGAGGCCAAAGTATTTGCCGAGATGGACAAGGCGCGGACCGGGCGCCGCTGGTGGTTACAGCTGGCGGGCGTCAGCGTGGCCGTTGCGGCCATGTTTGGCGGCTATTCACTGCTGCGCTCGCGGCCGGATTCTTCGGAGACGGATTTGCTTGAACTGGCGGACGATGAAACTTTGGACCTGGACAGTTTAGAAGATCTCGATGTGATCGAACTCTTAGAGGAGCTTGAGCAATGGCAGAACGGCTAGATCCAGAAATGTTGAAAAATATCGACCTGCTTTTGGTTATGGATGTGGTTGAGAGCGAAGGCGAGTGGGACTTGGTTGAAGATTTAGAGACCGTTGAGCAGGCCGAATCCGCGGATGGTGCCGAAAAGGACATGGGGGACGTCAATGAATAGGCGAGAATTTGTTCTCTCGTTAGTCCTTGCGGGATTCGCAACACCCCCGGCGTGGGCCCAAGATGGTGGCAACGGCGGCGATGCACAATCCCGCTGGAACAGCCTAACTCCAGAGCAGCAAGCGCTGGTTAAGGAGCGCTGGGAAAAATATAAAAAACTGACACCTGAGCAACGCTCGCGGCTGCGCGAGGCCTTTCAACGCTATCGAAAACTGCCGAACGATCGGCAACAAAAAATCCGCCAAAATCTCTCGCGCTGGCGGCGACTCTCAGACAAAGACAAAACCCGTCTGCGCAATAACTTTCAGCGCTGGAAGGCGTTCTCGCCTGAACAACGGCAAAAATTCCGCGACCGGGCCGTGGAGTGGCGCCGCTTGACTCCCGAACAACGCTCTCGCATTCGCCGCAGGCTTAGAAATTAAAATGTCGCGGGCGATTGTTTGGGCCGCGGCTTCGTGTTTGCTTGTGCTTTACCCTGGCCTCGCGGCGGCCAAAGATGGGAGCGACTTTTTTCGTTTGCCGTCGTTTGTGTCCGCGCAAGGCGGCTTGGGCAAAAACAGCTACCAAGACAGCGCGCTCAACGTCGGAATTTCATTGCCCGGCAACTGGCAAATCGACTTTGGCGGCGATCGCACGTCCACCGAATCGAGTGATGTTCCGGGCGAGACCATCGTCACTCGTGGCTATCACCTGGGCGCGGGAACGGACCCTTTAAATTTATTTAGTGGGCGAATTCTCGCCGAAGGGTGGGAACTCGACAACGTGCAGGCCCGCGGCGGCCGCGTGGGTCTAACCTATGCGCCCGGATTGTGGACCTTCTCTGTGGAATGGATCAGCCAAACCTTACTTTTCACCAACTTGCCACCGTTGGTTTATGAAAATGGCCAGGCCACAGTTAAAGACTCTGGATTTAGCGTGCGCGTGAGCACAATGGCGATAAAGAATTGGAATTTCTTTATCTCAGGAACCGGCCATACATACGACAAGGACTTAAGCCGCCTCTACGAAATTCCGGCCTTAATATTAAATCGAATCCCGTCGACCGTACTCACCGCGTTGACTGGCCTAAATAAAAGCGACGCTTCTTTAGGTGCCACGTACATGTTTAAAAAGTGGGACGTGGGCGCTGAGGCTGGCCGTAGTATCTCGGCCGTCGACGGCGTAAAAACTCGCCGCTTCGGAGTGAACGCGATGTACTATTTAAATCGCAATTGGTCTTTCGGCATTTCAACAATGACCTTTAGACCCGAAGACGCCGAAGAAAATTCCGACGCCACTCACTCGTCGCTCGCGATCGTCACTTACAAGTTCCGCTAGCATTCCGCGCAGAGGGGCTGCAGGGTTTTGCTGCCATCGCGGTAGATGGCGACGGCTTTTAGGCCCATTTTCCACGACTCGAAAAACAAACGCTCAATGTCTTCGACGGTCGCAGAATGCGGGAGGTTTACGGTTTTTGAAATGGCGCCGCTTAAAAAGGGTTGGGCTGCGGCCATAATCTGCAAATGCCCATGGGGCGAAATTCTTCGCTCGGGGCTCCCTTTAGGCGCAATGGCACAATCAAATACCGATAGGTGTTCGGCCTTGATCCCCGGAGCTCCGACCACCGTGCCCTTTTCACTGGCGTATTTTTCAATCTCGGCGGCCGCGGTGGCCGCGTATCCAAGTCTCAGCAAACTCTCTGTGACGGCCGCATTTCTAAGAATCATCTCTCCGCCACCGGCCAAAGTCTTACGTTTCACCAGAGAAAAATCCGGCTCAATGCCCAGCGTATCGCAGTCCATAAGAAGACCAATGGTTCCCGTTGGTGCGATCAATGTCACTTGCGCGTTTCGCAGACCCGTTTTCTCAGCGCCGCGAATCGCGCGCGCAAAAATCTTTTGTGTTTCAGGAAGATCATTCGCGGCCGTCCGATGCATTTCTAAAACCGCCAGCGCTTGCTCCTTATTTTGTTCCCATTCAGAGAAAGCTCCATTTGTCTCGGCCATTTGCTGCGAGCACTCCAGCGCCAAAGCGTGCATCTGAGCGGTGATCTCGCGGGTCAACCTCACCGCTCGCTCACTTTCATATGGAATCCCCATGCGCATTAGCAATCCACCCAGATTGGCGTAGCCAAGCCCAAGCGGACGAAAGCGATGGGAGTTTTCTGCGATCTCTGCCGTCGGATACGAGGCATAGTCCACTAAAATTTCTTGCGCGAGCAGCATGATATGCACCGTTTGCTCAAACGCCTTCCAGTCGAGACCCGAGCCGTCTTTGAGCAAAAACTTAACCAAGTTCAACGACGCCAAATTGCAGGCCGAATCATCGAGAAACATATATTCGCTGCACGGATTGCTCGCGCGAATCTCGCCGGACCTAGGGCAAAGGTTCCATTTTTGAATGGTGTCGTGAAATTGCAATCCCGGATCAGCGCATTCCCAAGCCGCGCGAGCGATTTCTCGCCAAAGATCCCCCGCGCCAACCGTGCCGGTGACTCGACCGCCTTTGCGGGCCCGCATCTCCCACGGCGTGTTCAAAGCAATCTGGCTCATAAATTGATCGGTCACTCGCACCGAGTTATTCGAATTCTGCCCCGAGATTGTGCGAAAGGCTTCGCCGTCCATCCCGCCGCCATAGCCGGCTGCCAACAGCACGCGAGCTTTGCGCTCCTCGTTCATCTTCCATTTAACAAAATCTAAAATTTCTGGATGATCGGCGTCGACCACAACCATCTTAGCTGCGCGCCGAGTGGTGCCGCCCGACTTTATGGCCTGCGCCGCTTTGTCATAAATCTCCAAATAAGAAATTAGGCCGGTGGATTCCCCGCCGCCCTCCAAATTTTCGCCTTTGGCCCGTAGCGTGGAGAAGTTGGTTCCGGTACCGCTTCCGTATTTAAATAACTTGGCCTCTGATTTTAGCAGATCAAAAATCCCGATTAAGTCATCTTTCACGCTTTGAATAAAACAGGCCGAGGCCTGCGGATGTAAAAACGCCGAACTGAGCTCCTCGGCACGACCCAACTTGGGATTAAATATAAAATTCTCGCCATGGCCAAGAATCCCGTACTCCGAAAAAATTCCCACGTTAAAATAAACCGGCGAATTGAATGAACCGATCTGATGCAGCAGAATATGCAGCAATTCATCTTCAAAGGCCTGGGCCTGTTCGCCGCCACTCAAATACCCCTGCCACTCCCCCGCCTTACGCACCGATCGCACAACTCTCAGCAACAGATGGCGAACGCTCGATTCACCGCCCCCATCGAGTCCCGTCACCCCGCGCCGGCGAAAATACTTCTGCGCCGCAATTTCTGTGGCCGTTTCAGACCAATGCTGAGGTGTTTCTACAGGCTGAGCGAAGCCTTCGACCGGCTGCTTGCGCCATTCGACTTGGCCCAACACATCTGCGCCCCGTCGGGTGAAATAGCGGTTGAATTTAAGCCCTTTTGTCATAAAACTATCTTCCCATGCAGCCCAAACCCCTGACAATGCCCATTTATATGGACAACAACGCCACAACTCCGGTGGACCCGCGAGTTTTAAAGGCGATGGAACCTTATCTCGCAGCCGAGTTCGGAAATGCCTCGTCGGTCTCGCATGCCTACGGATGGCAAGCGCAGAGCGCGGTTAAAAAGGCGCGTGAACAGGTCTCGGCCATGCTCGGCTGCCGCTCGGCCGATGTGCTTTGGACTTCGGGCGCAACTGAGTCGAATAACTTGGCGATCTTGGGAATTGTGCGCGCCTACTGCAAACAAAAACCCCATATCATTACGCAGGCGACAGAACACAAGGCCGTGCTTGAAGTGGCCGAGGCCTCGATGGAATGGGGATCCGAAGTTACAGTCCTGCCCGTCGATAGCGATGGCTTTGTACGCGTTGAAGATGTGCGCAAAGCGATCAAGCCCAATACGGTTTTGATTTCGATCATGATGGCGAACAATGAAGTTGGCACCATTCAACCGGTGAATGAGATTGCTGAAATCTGCAAAGAAAAGGGCATCGTATTTCACACCGATGCCGCGCAGGCCGTGGGTAAATGTGGCTTGGACTGCAATTCGCTCCGCGCCGATTTGATTTCTTTAAGTGGGCATAAAATTTACGGCCCCAAGGGCGTCGGCGCTCTGGTGGTGCGAAAACTAAACCGCGACTTTGAGTTGAAGCCGATTTTGTTTGGCGGTGATCAGGAAAATAAATTACGGCCTGGAACTTTGAACGTCCCGGGCATCGTCGGACTTGGTGAGGCGTGTGCCGTGGCCAAAGCCGATATGAAAGAAGAATGCGCGCGCCTGCGCGAGATGCAGGGGCGTTTGCTCGGTGCCGTGCAAGAGCGCTTTCCGAAAGTAAAACTAAATGGGCCGATCAAAGAACGTTTGTGCAACAACTTGAGCTTTTCCATCCCCGATCTGCATGCCGACGAAATGGCGCTCGATCTTTCGGGCATTGCCTTTAGCTCGGGCTCGGCCTGCAACTCGTCCAACCCCAAGCCGTCTCATGTTTTGACCGCCATGGGAGTGCCCCCTGAGTTGGCGCGATCGACCCTGCGCCTGGGAATGGGTCGCTTTACCAGTGAAGAGGAACTTCAACGAGTCACCGATAAGTTATTGAAAATGCTAGAGAAACATTCGCGGATGCGACACTAACCGCCTCGTGCTATAGTTAGAGAATATGATTCAAGTTTCAGAAACAGCTGCAAAGAAAATCCAAGCCCTAAAGGTCGAAGACAACAAACCGGCCGAGTCGTTTTTGCGCGTATTTGTTAAGCGCGGGGGCTGCTCGGGTTTTGAGTATAAAATGGAATTCGATACCGAAGCCAAACCCAACGATAAAATCTTCGAGTCCGGCGGCGCCAAGGTCGTCGTGGATGGTCAAAGCTTGCTGTATTTAATCGGCATGACCTTAGACTTTGAAGGTGGCCTGAACGGAAAAGGCTTTATCTTCTCCAATCCAAACGCCACCAAGACCTGCGGTTGCGGGTCTTCGTTCGGCGTCTAAGGCACGCCGTTCACGCCAAACTTACCTGGTGCAAATATTAATAATCTCTTCCAAGTCTTTAATGGTCTTGTCGACTTCAACTTGAGTCACCTCGCCAACGTTAAATAATTCTGAGGTCGCATGAACGATGTCGGTGCGAATTCCGATTACAGAATCACACGGGAAGGGTTGCGATTTGTCTGCGGGAGTGAGGGCGCAATCCATGGCTTTTAAAACATCCAAGTTGGTGGCTTGGCCTTGATCCCTTTTCGCGATGAGCCCGTCGATGCTCGGGCACGTGGCCGCGAGGGCGGGGTTTGAGAACGCAGCGAAGGCGATTGTGAGAATAAGATTTTTCATAGAACTTCCTTTGTTAGTTAGAAACACAAACATCTTTTACGTAAGGTCCACGGCCCAGCCACCAGGTCAGAGTAAGGCCGCGGTCAAATTGAGTTAGGCTGACCATGTCGCTGGCGTAGCACTTTTTGCCGCCAAAGTTTCCAGCTCGCGGCTCAGAACATTTTTCGGTCGCGACTTCGCAGAACTCTTGGCCGACTTCATGACTCGACGGTTGGCAACGCAGAGTTTGGAGATTTGGGACGCAGCCTATTTTATCCAGCGCAGATTCGACTCGCTCTGGGCAATCGGCCCCGCCCTTACAGAACATGCGAATTTCAGCGGCATTCGCTGCTCCGCTGAGCGTGATCGCCATCACGGCAAGTGCGATAAAATATTTCATTTTGATCCCCTTATATGAGGATAGGCTTATCACGCGGACGAGGTTTTGCTATGGGGCCGTCGACGTTGAAAAAGTTTTGCCCTGGCCTATGCCCCATCGATGAACATTTTGGGAATTTGCTACAGATTGTGGCTCAATTCGACGCGGGCTGACCCTCAAGCAGCCGCTCACATTGGCCAGTCACCAATATCGCGGTCACCGCTCCACCCTTATCCACATTGATTTTGTCGCCCTTGTTGTTGCGACCCCACGGTGGACCCACAATCGTCTCATTTGGTCCGACAAAGGTGATGGGCCGAATATCGCCGATGGTTCCCCGCATGGTGGAGGGCGGAATATATTCTTGCGCCAAGTAAAGCGAGGGATCTTGCCGAACCAACTTTAAAGCCCTGCGCCATTCCGACGGGCTGACTCCAGGGCCGACCCAAAGGCCATCGCCCGCCCGGCCATCCGCCGGCTTGATCACCCAAGAATTTTTATAGTGAGCCACTTTTGCGAATACAATTTCGCTTAAGGCGCCATCTTTACGACTGAAGTGCAGTGTCCGAATACTGCGAAGCTTGGCTTTTTCGCCCAAATAAAATTCGGTCAGCTTATCCATATAAAGATAGAGCTCTTTGTCACCTACAAACTCAACTCCAGGGGGAGAGGTCGATCCAACCGCTCCAGACACTATAGCCTCCGTCAGACCGGTGACATAGCGGGTGCGATCGAGGCCGAGACTCAACAATCCGCTCATCTCCCGCTCGAGTTTTATCATATCTGGAAGCTGGGTCGCGGGATCGACCGCATCTAGAATCGCTTTGATCGCGCGCCGTGAGCTCGAATCATTTTCTTCGTCGCGCACAAAATGCACGGCCTGATCGAGCAAGTAACGCTCGCGATTTGCGCGCATGCCGAAATCAAATTCGAGATAGTTGCCCGAAGTCGCCACAAAGCCCACGCGCTCGCGCCGCCCACCGTTCTTTGGTTGCGTGTACACTTTGCCATTTTCAAAAACCAATTTGGTGTCGGAGCGTGGGGTGATGCACTCGAGGCCCAGTGACTCGTAAATTTCTTTTATCCGTTCATCTTCACCGTCGTAATACGGTGTAAGAAACAGCGCGATGGCCTTGCCGCCCTTTAGCCGTGCTTCCCGGCGGTAGACCTTCACAAGCTGCGCATAAAACTGACTGGGGTCCATCAATGATAGGGACTGACGAAGCTGCGGATGCCGCTCGAGAATTAGTTCATAGGAAATTATAAGATCGCCGATTCCACCGACATAACGAATATTGTCTTCAACGATCACAAAACTTCCGTCGGGCGCACGAAAAAGATCGGGGCCGTAGAAAAAATTAAAGTCGGTCTTCGCCATCAGATTTTGAAAGGAGTGTTCAAAGTTTCGACCAATAATCCGGTTCATCGTAGCTTCACTGACGATACCGGCCTTCAGATATTCTTTTCGTCCGGAATAATGATCTCTAAGCAGGGCGCGAAGAACAGCGGCTCGTTGCTCGACACCGGCCTTAACCGTGGCATACTCTTCTTGCGTGAGAATTCGCGGCAAGTCGCTCAACGAATTGTCTTCGCCAAAGCGACGGTAGGAGTAGCGGGAAAACTCGGATCGGCTACGCGGGCCCGTTCGCTCTATATAAGGACGCAACAGCTCATACTGTGGACGAAGATTACCATCTTTATCGTAAAGTTCGTCGTAGGGCGGAATAACCGGACTTCCCGAATCCTTGGCCAGGATCGGCGTCGAAAGGACGCAAAAAAGCGCCCAGATGACAGAAAAAAGCCATAGATTACGCATTAAATAGGCCCCGATGGTTGTTTAAGAAGATGTAATGCAAGGGCTATGCAGAGGGAGTTAGTTCGGGCGGCCGCCGCCGCGGTTTCCACCGCCGCCACCGCCACCGCCGCGATTGCGACCGCGTCCGCCGCGACGTCTTCGGCGACCGGAGCCGCCGCCATGGCCGCCGCCTTCGCGGGGGCCGTCGTTATCGCGAGAAGGTCGACCATCACGCATTTGTTGGGGTCGGGGTTCGCGCATAGAATCGCCGCCCCCGCCTCGCTCCTCGCGCATGGGCTGCGTTTTCACATCCTGCTTCACTTCGTTCAGCAGCCCGCCCTCTTGCTCAATCAACACTCCGCCGAGCGAATGGCTTTCTGCGGCCGTGGCTTTATGAACCTTAGTCAAAAACTTCTTTGTTACGGGGCCTTCGGTGCCCTTTTCAACTTGCTCCTGCAAATCGACGGTCACATCGCCAAAGCAAATCATCTGGCAGCTTAAACGGCGCTGATCGATATAAAATCCGGTGCCGATCAACCCCAGCTCTTTGCGCGACGGCGGGTTTAGATTCCACTCCCCGTCCACCACTTTAATTCGGCATTCCGCGCAGGACGGCAGGCCGTTGCAGGTCGAGCGGATCGGCAGGCCCTTCTCGTGAGCGAGATCCATCACGCTTTGCCCCTGCTTAATTTCAAATTCCACATTCTGTGGAACGAATTTCACTTTCATCACTTCACCTGCACGCGTACGAATTTTTTCTTGCCGGCCTTAAGCACAAAACTTTGGCCCGCCAAAAGATCCAGCTTCAATTGCGGATCCACGATCTTTTCGCCGTCTTTTTCAACGGCCTTGCCTTCAATCAAACGCTTGGCTTCGCCGTTCGACGCCGCCAAACCCATATCGACCATCAATTTTAAAATGCCAAACCCCGAGGCGGGCTTCACGGCCTTTTCAGGCACCTCATCGGGCAAACCTTTGTTCACAAAAATCCGGTCAAATTCTTCCACCGCATTCTTCGCTGCCTCAGCACCATGAAATCGCTCGACCAGCAAACGGCCGAGTTCAACTTTCACCGCGCGCGGATGCTTCGAACCCGATTTCACGTCCCGCTTCAAAGCCTCAAGGTCATCGACCGTAATATCGGTGAGCAACTC
>CAYVRZ010000011.1:0-112159 GCA_964453895.1 uncultured Pseudobdellovibrionaceae bacterium
GGCCAAATTGGCCGTGGTGCCGGGTCTGAATCCACGCTTGTCGGCAAAATCGGCAAGTACGTGCAAGTCAAATTGCCGTCCGGCGAAGTTCGCCAGATCCTCGCGGTCTGCCGCGCTTCGATTGGGCAAGTCGGTAACACCGACAACGAAAACATTAGCTGGGGTAAAGCCGGCCGTGCTCGTTGGCGCGGTATCCGCCCGAGTGTTCGCGGACAAGCTATGAACCCGATCGATCACCCTCTCGGTGGTGGTGAGGGCGTGGGTAAGGGTCATCACCCGGTGACGCCGTGGGGTCAGCCTTGCAAAGGCTACAAGACCCGCCACAACAAACGCACAGACGGTATGATCATCAAGCGCCGCGCTAAGCGGAAACAAAGGAAGTAGTACGTGGGACGTTCAGTTAAAAAAGGTCCTTTTATCGACCATCATTTGCAAAAGAGAATCGACAACGCCAAAGCCAATGGCGACAAAAAAGTTATTAAGACTTGGTCGCGCCGATCGACAGTTATGCCCGAAGCTGTCGGCCTAACTTTCGCGGTCCACAATGGCCGCAAGTTTATTCCGGTGTACGCCACCGAGAATATGATCGGTCATAAATTCGGAGAATTCGCGCCCACGCGTACATTCAACGGTCACTCTGAGAAGAAAGTGCAGGCTCCTGCTGGTGGAGCTCCTGCTCCGGCCGCGGCTGCCGCACCGAAGAAGTAAAGGATTAGGTCATGGAAGTGAAAGCAAGCTTAAGTTTCGCACGAATCGGCTGCCAGAAGGCACGCTTGGTCGCGGATTTGATCCGCGGCAAAGATGTCAATGAAGCCATCCGTTCGCTGACATTTATGAAGCAAAAAGGTGCGGGCCTGATCAAGAAATTGGTCGAGTCAGCAGTGGCCAATGCAGAGAACAAGAAAACCATCGACGTCGACAACCTTTATGTAAAGACCATTTACGTGGATATGGGTCCGAGCATGAAGCGATTCCGTCCGCGTGCTCAAGGCCGCGCGTTTCAGGTGAGAAAGAAAATGAGCCACATCAACGTCGTCTTGGACGAGAAATAAGGAAGGCTGACTAGTGGGACAGAAGATTAATCCAATTGGTTTTCGGTTAGGTGTAATTCGCACTTGGGATTCGCGTTGGTACGCGAAGGGCAAACAATATCAAGTCAACTTCCAAGAAGATTTTCGCCTGCGTAAGTTTATCAAAGATAAACTTAAGCACGCCGGTGTTGCTAAGATCGAAATTGAGCGCGCCGCGAACAAAGTAAAGATCATCATCTCGACCGCGCGTCCGGGAGTTGTGATCGGTAAAAAAGGCACCGGCATCGACGCATTGAAAGCCGAAGTGCAAGCGCTGACCACCAATGAAGTATTTGTGAATATTCAAGAAGTTCGCAAGCCGGATCTCGATGCCCAGTTGGTGGCTGAGAACATCGCTTTGCAGCTTGAAAAACGTATCTCCTGGCGCCGCGCTCTTAAAAAAGCTTTGGCCTCGGCCGTAAAAGGCGGCGTACGTGGAATTAAGATTCGCGTGAGTGGCCGTTTGGACGGCGCCGAGATCGCCCGTTCAGAGTGGTACAACGAGAAGAGCGTTCCGCTCCACACTCTGCGCGCTGACATTGACTATGGAACCGCCGAAGCCCTGACCACTTATGGGTTGATCGGTTTGAAAGTATGGATCTACCGCGGCGACGTTTACTCGGCCCGCGAGATCGAGGAGGCAGGCCGTGTTAAGTCCTAAGAGAGTAAAATGGCGTCGTCAGCACCGCGGAACCTGGAAGGGCTTCGCTGTTCGCGGAAGCAAATTGGCCTTCGGCGATTATGGTTTAGCGGCTATTGAATCTGGTTGTTTGAGCGCTCGTCAGTTGGAAGCCGGCCGGATTGCAGTATCGCGGTCTGTGAAGCGGGGCGGAAAACTTTGGTTGCGTGTGTTTCCGGATTTGCCGTTGACCCGTAAGCCCGCTGAAACGCGGATGGGATCCGGTAAGGGAAACCCGGAGTTGTGGGTTTGCAAGATTTTGCCCGGACGTATTTTGTTTGAAATGAACGGCGTAACCCGCGAGCAAGCGGCGGCCGCCTTCCGATTGGCCGCTCACAAGCTGCCTTTCAAAACGCGTTTTGTGGCGCGGGAGTAATTATGAAGTTTGAAGATATTAAGGAATTAACTAGTTCAGAATTGCGAAAGCGTGTTGTGCAGCTGCGTGAGGAACTCTTTGAGTCGCGCATGAAACATTCCATCGGCCAGTTGGGCAGTCCGTTGGACATTCGTCACAAGCGTAAAGATTTGGCCCGGCTGAAGACCGCATTGCATATGAAACTCGGCACTCAGAAGGCGAAGTAGAGGTAGGAAATGGCTAAAATAACTGCAAAATCCGAAAAAGAGCGTCTCCGCCGCTTGGAAGTCGTGGGCGAAGTGATCAGCAACAAGATGGATAAAACCATTACAGTTCTGATCTACCGCCGCGTCCGCCACGCGAAGTACGGAAAATTCGTGAAGAAGACGTCTGTATTCAAAGCTCACGATGAAAAAAACGAAGCCAAAAAAGGCGACACCGTCCGCATTCAAATGGGCCGCCCCATTAGCAAAAGCAAACGCTGGCGCTTGATGGAAGTGGTTGAGCGTGGAACGGCCGAGCTTGAAGGAGTTCAAGTATGATTCAGATGCAATCACGCCTTCGTGTAGCCGATAATTCCGGCGCCCGTGAGGTTCAGTGCTTGAAAGTGCTCGGCGGATCGAAGCGTCGTTATGCCGCCATTGGCGACATTATCGTCGTGTCGATTAAAGACGCCATGCCGAATTCGAAAGTTAAAAAAGGCGATGTAGCTAAAGCAGTGGTCGTTCGCACGATTCACAAGCTCCGTCGCGCGGATGGCAGCTACATCCGCTTTGATGACAATTCAGCGGTGTTGATTAATGCGGCTAAGGAGCCGATTGGCACTCGTATTTTTGGTCCGGTCGCGCGGGAGTTGCGGGCAAAGCAATTCGTAAAAATCGTGTCGCTGGCGCCTGAGGTGATCTAAATGGCTAAGGAAAAGACGGAAAAAACTGAAAAAACCGCGAAGGCTGAAAAGGCCGACAAGGGCATGAAAGCCACTGAGCAGAATTGCAAGATTCAGTTGTTCGAAAAATATAAGAGCGAAATGGTTCCGGCCCTAATGAAGGAACTCGGTTTAAAGTCGCGCATGCAGGTTCCCGGTCTTAAGAAGATCGTGATCAACGTGTGTACCAATGAGGCTGTAAGAAATCCCAAAGTTTTGAACAACGCGGTGGAGGAGCTTACGGCGATCACAGGACAAAAAGCCGTGATCACCAAAGCGAAAAAATCCATCTCGAACTTTAAACTTCGTGAGGGGATGGCGATTGGCGCCATGGTGACTTTGCGAAAAGAACGCATGTGGGCTTTTATCGAGCGTTTGATTCACTTGTCGCTTCCGCGTGTTCGCGACTTCCGCGGGCTTAATGCTCGGGGATTCGACGGACGCGGCAATTACAATATGGGTCTTAAAGAACAAATTATTTTCCCTGAAATCGATTACGACAGAGTGGATTTGGTCCGCGGGATGAACATCACGATTTGCACATCCGCCGCCAACGACAACGAAGGAAAGGCCTTGCTCGAGGCATTGGGAATGCCGTTTAGGAAGCGCAAGGAAGGAGTGAACTAGAATGGATACAATTGGTGAATTTTTAACTAGAGTTCGCAATGCTGGAGCCGCCCGTCACGAGAAGGTGGATATTCCCGCCTCCAACGTGCGTGTTGGTATCGCCAAGATTCTCTTGGATAACGGCTATATTCGCTCCTTCAAAGTTGTCAGAGACGACAAGCAGGGTGTGATGCGCGTGTATTTAAAGTACAGCGAAAAGGGTAAGCCGGTGATCACAGCGATCGACCGTGTGAGCCGTCCCGGCCGTCGCGTGTATGTAAAGTCGGATGATATTCAGGAAGTTCGAAATGGTTTCGGAATTTCCATTCTCAGCACCAACCGCGGCGTGGTTGATGGTGAGACCGCCAAGAGAGAAAAGCTCGGCGGCGAAATGATTTGCAGTGTGTGGTAGGTGAAATATGTCACGGATTGGAAGAGCCCCGGTTTACTTCGACAAAGCAGTGCAAGTGAGCGTGTCGGGCAAAAATGAAGTTGTGGTCAAGGGTGCGAAGCACACGATGACCGTTCCCATGCGTCCTGAGATCAAAGCTAAGATCGAGGATGGCAAAGTGATTCTCACCACTGTGGGCGAGGCGCCGACAACGCGCGCGTTCCATGGTCTCTATCGCGCTCTGATTCAAAATGCGGTGACCGGCGTTTCTAAAGGCTGGACTCGCGAGCTGGAGCTCAATGGTGTGGGATATCGTGCGGCCGTGAGCGGCAAGAAACTTGAGCTCACACTTGGATTCAGCCACCCGGTTGTCTACATGATTCCGCAGGGAATTGAGATCGCCGTCGATAAGCAGACCAAAATAGTAGTCAGTGGACCGAACCGTGAGCAGGTTGGTCAAGTCGCGGCAAAGATTCGCAGCTTCCGTCCGCCCGAGCCCTATTTGGGCAAAGGCGTGAAGTACGCTCATGAAACTATCAAGCGCAAAGCCGGTAAGTCGGCAGCTAAATAAGGCAGGTAGACAGTGATTCGTTTAAAGACAAAAAACAAGACCGCCCATAAGGTCACTAAGCGGATGAAGAACAAAGCCCGCATTCGCAAGAAGGTCGACGGCGATCAAGAGCGTCCGCGCTTGTGTGTTTATCGTTCAGGCCGCCACGTTTACGCGCAGATCATCGACGATGCCGCAGGTAAAACTCTTGTGGCGTTTTCGACTCTCGAGGGTAATCTCAAGAGCAAGAACATTGAGAATGCTAAGCAAGTGGGCGCCGAGTTGGCCAAACGAGCTATGGGTAAGAATATCAAGAGCGTTGTATTTGATCGCAGCGGCTATGTGTTTCATGGCCGAATTAAGGCCGTCGCTGACGGCGCCCGCGAAGCGGGATTAAGCTTCTAAGGAGCAATGAGTGGATAATACTCAATCGGATCTGCAAGAAAGAGTTGTTGCTATCAATCGCGTAGCCAAAGTTGTGAAGGGCGGACGCCGCTTTTCATTCGCGGCTCTCGTAGTGGCCGGAACGGGCCAGGGCGAAGTGGGATTTGGCACCGGAAAAGCTGGTGAGGTTCCTGAGGCGATCGGCAAAGCGGGCCGTACGGCTAAAAAGTCTTTGAAAAGAATGATCTTAAAAGAGAACCGCACTATTCCTCACCAAGTGATTGGCCGCTTCGGCGCTGCCAAGGTGATTATGATTCCAGCGGCTCCTGGTACCGGTGTTATCGCCGGCGGTCCGGTGCGCGCGGTTTTGGAAGCAGTGGGAATTAAAGACATCCTCACCAAGTGTGTGGGTACAACCAATCCGAACAACGCCGTTCGCGCCACGATGGATGGTTTGAGCCAGTTGATCGATAAGCGTCCGACTAAGTCGGCGGAGTAACCGGAGTAAGTTATGGCTAAAAGTTTTCGCGTAACTCTTAAAAAAGGTTTGATCGGCACCACGAAAGTTCAGCAGGACGTGGCCCGTTGCTTGGGTTTGCGTCGTCCGAACGATGTGAAGGTGATCGTCGACAATCCGGCGAATCGCGGCCAAATTTTTAAAATTCAACATTTGGTTGAAGTGGAAGTGGAGAAGTAGTCATGAGCGCACTCAGTTCATTAAAAAAATTCCGCGGTTCAAGCCGTAAAGCCAAGGCTCTCGGCCGTGGCCGGGGTTCAGGTAAAGGTGGCCGCTCCACACGTGGCGGTAAGGGTCAAAAAGCTCGCAAAGGCGCGCCGATCCGCCGTGGTTTCGAGGGTGGTCAAACTCCTCTCGTTCGCCGTATGCCGAAGGTCGGCTTCAGCAACCAGCCGTTCGAGACTCGTTATGAAATTTTAAATTTGAATCAGTTGGCTTCGTTCTCAGGCACCGTTGGTCCTGAAGAAATGAACAAAGCTGGCTTCGTAACTGCTTCCGCTCGCATCAAGATTTTGGGCCGGGGAGATGCACCGAAAGGTCTCACGGTTCGCGCACACAAGTTCAGCGAAAGCGCAAAAGCCGCGCTTGAAAAAGCTGGAGGAAAAGTCGAGGTCATCTAATGGCTGCATCCGGAGTAAGCATCCCCGAGGAGCTTCGTAAGCGCATTTTGTTCACTATCGGTATTTTGATCGTTTACCGCTTTGGCGTGCACGTCCCGGTTCCGGGAGTTGATGCCAATGCCATGCTGGCGTTTTTTGAATCTCAGGCCGGCGGCATTTTCGGAATGTTCAACACGTTTACCGGTGGCGCGCTCGAGCGATTCAGTGTGTTTGCACTTGGGATCATGCCTTACATTTCGGCGTCCATTATTTTTCAGCTTTTACAAACCGCCGTTCCCTATCTTGAACAACTCAAGAAAGAGGGCGAGGCCGGTCGCAAAAAAATCAATCAATACACGCGCTACGCCACAATCGTTTTAGCCATTATTCAAGGTTATGCGATGGCGAGCTATCTAGTGAATCAGCCCACTGAGAACAACATGCCGTTGGTGGTGACTCATTCATTTGGTCCGGGCTTAAGCTTTCATTTAGTGACCATTATGACGTTGGTGGCCGGAACCTGTTTTGTGATGTGGCTCGGTGAGCAGATCACTGAACGTGGCATCGGCAATGGATCCAGCTTGATTATCTTTTCGGGGATCGCAGCCGGTCTCCCCAGTGGAACCATCCGTTTGTGGAACATGGTGCAAACCAACGAAATCAACGCCTTGATCGCTTTGATTCTGGTGGCCAGCATGGTGGGCGTGATCGCGTTGATTGTGTTTTTGGAAGTTGGTCAGCGCCGTATCCCAATTCAATATTCTCAGCGCGCGCCAACCCGTGAGGGGATGTCGCAGTCGCAGTCGTCGCATTTGCCTTTGAAAATTAACTTTTCAAACGTAATCCCGCCGATTTTCGCCAGCTCGCTATTGATGTTTCCGGCGACGATGGGTCAGTTTATTTCGAACCCGACCCTTAAGGCGATCGCCGATTCTCTGCAGCCCGATCACGCGATCTACAATTTGTTGTTTGTCAGCTTGATCGTATTTTTCTGCTTTTTCTACACCGAGATCGTGTTCAATCCGACCGAAGTGGCCGACAACTTGAAGAAGTACGGCGGCTTTATTCCGGGCATCCGTGCGGGCAAAAGTACGGCCGATTACATCAAAAAAGTCCTTGATCGCTTGACCGTTTCGGGCGCCGTGTACCTCAGTTGCATTTGTATTCTTCCAAATATGTTGATTCAGCAGTTTAAGGTTCCGTTCTACTTCGGTGGAACGAGTCTCTTGATTTTGGTCGGTGTGGCGTTGGATACGAGTCAGCAGATTCAATCGCATTTGTTGACGGCGCGCTATGAAGGTCTGCTCAAGGGCGTGAAGCTTAAGAGCCGGAGGGTTCAATATTGAACCTGATTTTGTTCGGCCCACCCGGGGCGGGTAAGGGTACCCAGTCGGAGCTGTTGATTAAGCGTATGCACATGCGCCAGATCAGCACCGGCGACCTGTTTCGGGCGGCGATCAAAAATCAGACTCCCCTTGGCAAAGAGGCGAAGGGCTATTTGGACGCAGGTAAGCTCGTACCCGATTCGGTGACGATCGGCCTGGTGAGAGAAGTTCTTGGTCAGTTAAAGGGCCAGAGTTTTATTCTCGACGGTTTTCCGCGCAACGTGGCTCAGGCAGAGGCGTTGGGCGAGCTCCTGAAGGAGCTGAACTTAAAGGTGGATACCTCGCTATTTTTGGAGGTTCCGCTGGATCGGCTGCTTGGGCGTTTGGCCGGGCGGAGGATCTGTAAGAATTGCGGCGCGGTTTATCATGTGCAGAATAAACCGCCGCAAAAAGAAGGTGTTTGTGATACTTGCGGTGGACCGGTTTTGCAGCGTCCAGACGACAAGGAAGAGGTGGTTCGCACCCGCCTCGAGACTTACGAGGCGAGCACGAAGCCGCTGAAAGAGTATTACAAGGCCCATGGCCCGTATGTGGAAGTGAATGGTTTAGGGACTAGTGAAGAGGTTTACGAGCGAATTTCAAAGGCCTTGCAAGTCAAGGCTCATTGAGTTAGCTTCCCTTTTTTAGTCTGAAGAAGTGGGATCTTTGGTCCCTGGGATAGACTGGAGTATATTTATGAAAGTAAGAGCGTCAGTAAAGCGCATTTGCAACAAATGTAAGGTTATCCGCCGCCGCGGAGTCCTTCGCGTTATCTGCGAAAACCGCAAACACAAACAGAGACAAGGATAAACCGCAATGGCTCGTATATCAGGCGTAGATTTGCCTAGAAATAAGCGTGTCGAGATTGCCCTTCAATACCTTTATGGCGTTGGCAAAACTCGCGCGAAGTTGATCGTCGAACAAGCGGGCTTTGATAAAGCTATGCGGACCGACGCTCTGACCGATGAACAAGTCGCTAAATTGCGTTCAGTCATTGAAAGCCAATTTAAAGTTGAAGGTGATTTGCGCCGTGAAGTCGGTTTGTCGATTAAACGGTTGATGGATCTCGGATGCTATCGCGGTCTTCGTCACAAGAAAGGCCTCCCGGCTCGTGGACAGCGAACTCGCTCGAACGCGCGCACCCGGAAGGGCCCACGTAAGACCATCGCCAACAAGAAAAAAGTCGTTTAAGGAGACATGACGAATGTCAGACGCTAAACCCGCCGCCGCAGAAGGCACAGCAGCTAAAACTGCCGGTGCACCTAAGAAAAAAATTAAGCGCAATGTGCCGATTGGCCGTTGCTTTGTTCAATCTGGATTCGGCAATACGATTGTCACTTTCACCGATTTGAACGGAAACACCATCTGTTGGGCAAGCGCTGGCATGTTGGGATTTAAGGGGAGCCGTAAAGGCACTCCTTTCGCCGCGCAAGTTGCCGCCGAGGATGCGGGTAAGAAGGCCTTGGAAGCCGGAATGAAAACGATCGACGTTGTGGTTCGAGGACCTGGCGCCGGCCGTGAACCGGCGATCCGCGCGTTGGCCGCCCTTGGATTTCGTGTAACGTCGCTGAAGGATCTGACGCCCATTCCGCACAACGGATGTCGTCCTCCGAAGCGTCGCCGTATCTAAGTACTCGATATTGGGATTCGCGGTGTCGCGAACCCCTGGATTTAAACTTGATTGGAGATTAAATGGGACAACTTTCGATGCAACCACACTACTACAAATTCTGGCGTGAACTGATTAAGCCGAAGGGATTCGAAGTTGAGCGTGAATCGCTCACTCCGCGCTACGGTAAGTTTCATGTTCGCCCGCTGGAGCGTGGTTTTGGTGTGACGCTGGGTAACTCTCTCCGCCGCGTGCTTCTGAGCTCGATGATGGGTTCGGCAGTTTCGGCCGTGAAGTTCGAAGGTGTGTTGCATGAGTTCTCGACGATTCCGGACGTTCTTGAGGACGTGACCGACATCATCTTGAACTTAAAAGAAGTTCGTTTCCGTCAGCATGATCCGGAGACAAAAACTCTTCGCATCTCGAAGACCGGCCCGGGTAAAGTGACCGCTGCCGATATCCAATTGATCGATGGAATTGAAATTTTGAATCCCGATCAGCACCTTGCCACTCTTGGTAAAGATGCTCGCTTTGAGGCTGAGCTGATTGTGACTTTCGGTCGTGGCTATATTGAAGCTGAAGGCCGCGCGAAAGATCTGCCCGTCGGTTATATCGCCGTAGATTCTCTCCACAGCCCAATCCGCCGCGTGAACTATATGGTAAATGCGGCTCGCGTCGGTCAGCGAACTGACTACGATGCTTTGACTTTGGAAGTTTGGACCGATGGCTCGTTGAAGCCAGAAGAGTCTGTGGCTTTGGGATCAAAAATCTTGAAAGAACAGCTGCAGATTTTCCTTACCTTTGACGAAAATATGGAGCCGGTGGCTGAGGAAGAAGACACACGTTCGCCGCAGTTCAATGAGAATCTGTTCCGCTCGGTGGACGATCTCGAATTGTCGGTGCGTTCAGCCAACTGTCTTAAGAACGCCAATATCCGCTACATCGGTGAATTGGTGAGCAAGACCGAAGCCGAAATGCTGAAGACAAAAAACTTCGGACGTAAGTCGCTCAACGAGATCAAAGAAATACTGTCGAATATGGGTCTGAATTTAGGAATGAAAGTGGATGGCTGGCCTCCGCAAGGTTGGGATCCGAATAGTCCCGTGAAGCCGCAGCCTCCGGCACAAGTTGCCGCGACGGCGGCCGCCGCTGTTGGTAGCAACGGTAACGGTACAGCTCAGTAAGATATTGGGAGTTAAGAAATGAGACACAGAAGTAAAAGACACAATTTCCACCGCCGTACGGGCCCGCGCATAGCGCTGATCCGCGGAATGGTTTACTCAATGGTCGAAGTCGGACGGATCAAGACCACCGTGGCGCGTGCGAAAGAAGTTCGCCGTCATGTGGAGAAAGCGGTCACCCTCGGTAAGACGGGTGATTTGGCTGCACGACGGCTATTGTTGTCGCGCTATCCGAACGACAATGTGGTGTCGATCTTGTGCGGTGATTTGAAGAAGCGAATGGCCAAACGCCCGGGCGGTTACACCCGCATCGTGCGCTTGGGAGCTCGCCCTGGTGATCAAGCTGATATGGCCTTTTTGGAGTTTGTCGACTTTGTGCCGGTTAAGACCGATGGCGAAGAGACCGTAAAAGGTGATGCTGCGGCTGAAGTTCGCGCCAAGGCGAAATCGGTTGAAAAGGCTCGCGCTAAGAAACGTGTTCGCCGCATCCAAAATACTTCGCGTAAAGAAGCTCGCGCTTAGAAATCTAGGCGCGCTTAGAAGTCCAGGGCTGGTATTGAAACGCCCTGGAAGCGATGTCCAAAAAATAATTTAGTCGTAAGTGTAGAAGTCTGTAGGGCGCCGTCGAGGACGGTGGCCGTGCTTGAGTCTACGATCAGCTGGAACCCAGCTGTATAATCGCCGAAATTGTAACCGAGCCCCGTTCTTAGCCCGGTCCGATGGGCTCCGGTGAAATGGTCTTCCTGTTGCCCGTTTAAACCCAATTCTTGATAGTTTACGCCTCCGCCCAGAAAAATTGAGGCCACGAAATAGCCTCGTGTGAAGATCGGGAACTGATGGCCGTAGCCTAGGCCGGCAAGCGCATAGTGTATTTTTACTCTCTCTAGGTTGGCAATTTGGCTGCGGCCATTCAAAACAAAAGACGGCACCAGTTCTTCGTCGCCTTCAATGCTCATTTGGCCTGCGGCCGACCAAACAAAGATGGCGCCACCTTGGCGAAACTGCACTCCACGCTGGTCGTAGGCCACGGCATCGGAAAAAAACCGGGGCGACAAAGAGCGAATAAAATTAATATTGATTACGCGGGTGGTGAGATCGGGGCGAATCACCGGACTGCCGCCGGGACTCTTCCAGTCCTGTAGAGAGTAGCCTCTGAACTTTTGATAAATAAGCTCGTGGGTACTGCGGTGACCGAAAAAGCGAAACTGAAAGTCTTCGATTCTCGTTTTTCCTTTTTTGGTGATCGAATCGGGCTCAGGCGCTGACGGAATTTGAAACGAGAGACCCACACTTTTGTAGGAAAATCCCAACATCAAGTTGGCGGGCGAGTTCGGCACAAAAACAATATCGGCGCCCGGACCGGTGAGAGTGAGGTCGAGACTGGGTGTGGCCAAACCGCCTTTGAGTTGTAGAGTGTTGGGCAGTTCCTCTTGCCAACGTTGCTCATCGGCGTAAGCCAGAGCTGAGAAAGCGAAAATCGAGAATAGGCAGGCGAGGGTCAGGGGTCGCATATGTTTATGACGCACTTTTACTTGAGGCGCCTCAAGTAAAGCCGCGTCAATTCACCAGGGCTTCAATGCGCTGGAATACGTTCTTCATTTCATACTCTTTAAGTGCTTTTAGGCGGGCGCGCTCGCTGAGTTTCGTGCGAAGGTCCGGATCCCGGATCAATGCGTCCATGGCTTGGGCCAGGGAGCGGGAGGAGCGCGGCTCACACAACAAACCGGTTTCGCCAAATGAGAGAATTTCTGGCGTGCCGCCAGAGTTGGTGCCAATCGCGGGCAGGCCACTGGCCAAAGCTTCGAGCAGGACATTGGCGAAATTTTCCTCGTAGGACGGCATTACAAATACATCAAGGGCGTTCATCACATCAGGGATGTCTTTGCGAAAATCGGTCAAAATAACTTTTGGCGGTGAGGTAAGGCCCGCATCGCCGCCCAGATTGAGGTCCTTGAGCCGCTGTTTAACCTCGCGGTCAATTTCGCCTTCGCCAATGGTATTGCCACCGACCAGAACAAAGCGTGCGTGCGGGTGGTGCTGTACGATTTCGGCGGCGGCTTCGACAAACTCCAGAGATCCTTTTTGTTTATCGAGGCGCCCGATAAGGCCGAATAATATGTTTTCAGGACTCACGCCCCAGCTTTGCCGAATGTCCTCGCGGCGCGGGCGTGGCTGAAAGCGCTCGGTGTCGACGCCATTGGGGATCACGACAAATTTTTCGGGCAATATGGGCAGGCAATTGGCCAAGTGCGACTTTTGAATTTCGCTGAGGGCGATCATTTTGTTTAGCCGCGCGTACATTAGAGTGTGGCCGAGGTCCTTTTTGGAAATGTCTTTAAAAAACATTCGGGCGAAGCCGTAGAGACGAATCTCCTTGAGGCCCATTAACGCTGGAGTCACCAGCCAGATGTCCTTCATCGAATGGAGAAATATGGCCTTAACATGGCGCTCGATCAGCTCGCGGCGAATCGCGAGAGTCGTGCGGGGCGAAACATAATCTTTTGCGGCCATGGTCAGCCTGGGCAGACCCTGATCCATGAGCGCGCGCTCGATGGGTGTTGCGGGCTGGCAAATTTCCAGGGACGGATAGCCGGCTTGGTGAAACATCCGGGTCATCTTGACCGAAGACATTTCTAGGCCGCCCCAGGCCTTTGAAAAGCACAAATTTAAAATCGCCGGTTTAGACATAGAGCAGCCAACCCTAGCAGATTTGCCGATAACTGCCTATACTTGCCCGCATGTGGAGCTGGAAAGGCCTTGGGGCCACTTTAATTGCCGCTGGAATTTTATCGATCCCTCTTTATTTTTATTGGGATTTTTTGACTCGCGGCATGCGTCCGCCGCCGGCAACACGGATTCTCAATGAGTTAGAAAAAACTGGGATTCCGAACTTTACCCTGAACGATTTGGACGGCAAGCCGGTTTCGCTGGAGTCCTTTCGCGGCAAAGTGGTACTCGTCAATATTTGGGCAACCTGGTGCGCGCCGTGTGTAAAGGAGTTCCCTTCGCTTAAAAATTTGGTGGAGAAGTTTAAAGGCGAAATCGTGGTTTTGGCGATCTCGCATGACCGGAATCAAGAAGACATTGTGAGTTTTGTTCGGGCCTTCGGAAAAATCCCCGAACATTTTGTTTTGCTGTGGGACAAAGAAAAGTCGGTGTCGAAAATATTCGGCACGGAGGCTTTGCCCGAGACTTACATCATCTCGCCGCAAGGTAAGTTGTTGCGCAAAGTGGCTGGCGATACGGTTTGGGATGACGTGATTGCCTTAGAGTTTTTTAAAGAGCTGATTGCGAAGCATTCGCCGAAGGCGGGGGATAACGGCACGGATGGCGGTGTTCAAGACGGCAGCAATCTTCCCGTCGGGCATCCCTCTGTAGATACAAAGTCGCCAGTGCGAAAAACCAAAGACGGACAAAAATCTATCCCGCAAAAAATTGAAACTCACTAATTGCCGAACAATCCCTTGAGCAACTTCTTGCCCTCTTGCTCAAGCTTTTTGGTGCCGCCCGAATTTTTGCCGGCGCTCGCTGAATTCTTGGCGTCGTTGACCGTCTTGTCGACTTCGGCTTTTTTGCCGTCGAGCTCCTTGGTCAGGCCGCCGATGGTTTTATCCATTTCGGCTTTGAGTTTGTTCTTTTCAGCGCCGATGCGGTCATCGATCATTTTCTTAAGCTGCGTTTTGGCCTCGTCGATTTTGGCCTGAAGTTGCTTTTTAAATCCATTGGCCAGCTCGTCGCCCAAATTCGAATTGATATTTACGTCGAAGTCGCTGAACGAGCCCACCACCTTGGCGTTGAGCGAGATGGTGGGAATGTCATTGAGAATGTTGCCGATGATCTCTTTCACCATTTTATTTTTGGCCTCGAGGTCATACTTGAGACTTGAGAAATTGTTTTTAATATCGACCGTGATGGTTTCGTCGACCAGGGTGGCGTTGAGCACGCTCGAGCCCGTGGCTTGGGCCAAGGCCAAGCGCACGTCGGGACTGTCGGACAGTTTATTTTCTCCCACCGGGAAGGCAGCAACCGTGACCACCATGGATTCACGAGCTTGTTCTTTAGTGTGATCCAAAGTGATTTTGGCGTCGAGGCCTTGAATGCCCTGCTTCGGAAAATCGCCTTGTGCGAGAATCAAAGTCGGCTTTTGAATAAACCCAGGGTCGGTGGTGAGATCTTTGATCTCGCCCTTAATATTACCGCTAAATTCACTCTGACCCAACTCGGAGCTGATCGCTGCGTGCTTCAACCAAAATAAAGGATACCCGGTGGTGATGGGAAAGCGAAAGTTCTTCCCTTGTCCCCGCTTGGGCGGAACGATTCGTTCATCCTTCAACGCCTTTTTTTGTTCAGCGGTCTTTTTAGGTGGCATATAGTGGCGGGCCAGTTCGGCGTATTTGCGTACGCCAACCAATTTTTGCTCGATCATTTGCATAAAGAGCTGTTGCGAAAATTCTTTGCCATCCACATTGGGCAGTTTGAGTCGGGTCTGCAAATCTTTGATGTCTTCGTTCACCATTTTCTCGAGGTCTTTAAAGGCCTGGGCGTAGGCGTTGGTCTCGCCTTTGACATCTTTAGTGGTCTGCTCAACCAATTTAACCTTTTGTTCGACCTCTTTTATGATTTTTTGCGCTTCATCAAGGCTCTTGGCGAACTCGGCTGGATTTTTGCCGTCGAATTTAAGAGCTTTGATTCGGGTTTCGTACTGTTTTAGCTCTTGGCCCTGTGGCAGTTCTTTAATTCGCTTTTCCCACTTGGCGGTCTTTTCTTTAAGCTCTTTCTCAAGTTCTTTGATTCGCGCGTCGGACTTCAGCTGACCTTGAATGTTTTTAAGCTGTTCTTGCGGATCGGTTCCTCCCAATATATTGGCCACATCACCGAGAAAATTCTTGTTAAATTTCTTTTGCGTCTGCGCCAGAACTTGGTCTTGCGCCTTATCAAGCAACGACGGCTCGGAGGACGGCGGGGGCGGCGGCACTACATAGCCAGGAGTTTTGCGCTTATTCAGCGCTTGGATATTTAAAATAGAAGCGTCGTTCACCAACACCTTGGCGCGCAAGAGCGCATCCCAAGACATTTGAAAGCGAATTTTACCGACTTGCGCCAGGTTGCGCTCGGGTTTGTTTTTATCGGTGACTTGGATGTCGTCAATTTCAAGTCGGGCACCGAGCACACTGGTGCTTAAGCGCCCGATATTGACCTCGGCGCCGTTCACTTGCGTGCCAATGTACTCGATGCCGCGGCGAACGTGGCCGTCGAAAAATAAAGTGAAATAGGCGCCAACCAGCCCGGTCGCAATCGCGGCGGGGATGACGGCCTCCCAGCGAATGGGGCCTTTGGCTTTGGGCTTCTTAGTGGGCTTAGGATCCGTAGAGGTTGTCATAGGTGTAGTACCACTTGTAGAGAGAGGTTGCTTGGACGGCTTTCCAGAACTTGGTTTGTTTGAAGCGGGCCACGAAGGTTTCGCGGTACTTTACGATCAGCATGCGGCTGATAAAAAATACGAACGGCATCGCGGCGATCGTCACTACGCCCGCGCCCATCACGATCGAATTGTTAAAGCGTGTAAGCGGAACGAGCGGCATATTGTACATCATGGTGAGGATGCCTTGCAGGCTGTCCATTGTTAACACGGCCGAGCCGACCGAATGAAAAACCGGGTCAAGCAGGTAGCCGATAAACGCGAAAAAGAAGGCGGCTAAAAATGCGGCGCCGGCCTGTACGCGAAAAAAGAAAATAAACGCGATCATTAAAAAGCCCTGCAGACTTAAGATCGGTGTCATGCCGAGCACAAATCCCACCGCGATCCCGGCGGCGATTTGATTGTGCCCAGTCTCTGAGTTCAGCATCTTAAAAAAGCCGAAAATTTGTTTGAGTAAAAACGTCATTGCCGTCCTCTGTACTGCTGGCTCTAAGAAAGAGCTTTCAAAGTAGTTTCAATCACATGATCTTGAATTGGGTCGGTCATATCGGGATACATGGGCAGACTCACGACGGTTTCGGCCAGCTTGCGGCTGAGCGGGATGTCGAGGATTCGGCCCACTTTAGTGTACGCCGGTTGATCGGCCATGGTTCGGGGATAGTGAACCGCGGTGGGGACACCGTTGTCTTGCAATTTCTTTTGAAACTGTTCGCGGTTGTTCACTTGCAAAGTGTATTGGGCCCAAGCGCTGGTGCGGTTCGGCGCCAGGGTGGGAGTGACAACGCCTTTCGATTCCAATTCTTTAAAGGCGCGGTTGTAGCGCAGCGCCCGGGCTGTGCGCTGCTCAAGCTCCCAAGGAAAGCGTTCTAACTTTGGAATTAAAATCGCGCATTGCAAAGTATCAAGCCGGCCATTCACGCCGATCCGGGTATGGTAATAGCGGCTCTTTTGCCCATGTACGCGAATCTCACGCATGGCCTCGGCCAAGTCGTCCCGATTGGTAAAAATTCCGCCGCCGTCACCGTAACAGCCCAAAGGTTTGGCCGGAAAGAATGACGTCACGCCGATATCACTCAAATTGCAGCTGCGTTTGCCTTTATATAAAGCACCAAAGCTCTGCGCGGCGTCTTCAATCACGTGTAAGGCATGTTTTTTGGCAAAAGCGTTGATCGCATCCATATCGGGCGTTTGGCCGTAGAGCGAAACCGGGTGTATGGCCTTGGTTTTTTTGCTTAAGGCCTTCTCCATGGATTGCAGGTCGATATTATATGTCTCCGGTTCGATGTCGACAAACACAGGAGTCGCGCCGACCAGGAGAACCACTTCGGCGGTGGCGACAAACGAAAAGGCCGGCACAATCACTTCATCGCCGGGGCCGATTCCCAGTGCCATAAGCGAAATTACGGCGGCATCGGTGCCGCTCGAGACGGCCAATGCGTGTTTACAGCCGACGAACTCGGCCAATTTTTTCTCAAGCTCCTCAACCTCGGGGCCCATAATAAATTGGCCGTGGTCTAGGACCTTTTGAATGCGATTTTGGATTGGGTCACGGAGCGCTTGGTATTGCGCTTTTAGGTCAATAAATGGGATATTCTTCATTCATAAGGTTGTGCCATAAGGGAGTAACTCGCGCAATGACACCAGTGATCTTGTCCGGAGGAAGTGGAACTCGACTATGGCCCGTATCGCGCGCTTCCTATCCCAAACAGTTTTGTGACTTTTTTGACGGATCCTTTCTTGGAAATACGATTGGGCGCTTAAAAACTCTGGGCGATGTTCATATTTTAACGACGAAATCTATGGAGGCTCTGACTCATCGAGCCGTAAAGCGCGATGGATTGAAGGGCGAGAACGTTCTTCTTGAACCCATGGGCAAAAATACGGCACCCGCTATCGCCCTGCTGTGTCACGTATTGGCGCAACGGGGAAAATCTCAGGAAGTCGTGGGCGTGTTTCCCTCCGACCACCTGATCAGCGACGAGAAGGTGTTCCAAAAAGCGGTAGCTACGGCGGTGGAAGTTGCGAGCCAAGGTTATGTGGTGACCCTTGGGGTGCAGCCGCACAATCCCAGCACCGGCTATGGTTATATTGAAGTGACCGGCGAAACTGTGGGGGGTGCTAAAGATATGCCCGCGGTTAAAGTTAAAGGATTTCGCGAAAAGCCAAATCTGGCCACCGCCCAAACTTATGTGGATTCGGGAAAGCATTTTTGGAATGCGGGAATGTTTGTATTTCGCGTGCAAGATATGATCGGCCACTTTCAAAAATTTCAGCCGCAAATTTGGGCCAAAATCTCGGCCATAAAACCGGACTTGAGCAACCTCGATTACAACTACGCGCTGGTCGACGGCATTTCGATCGACTATGCGATTATGGAAAAGCTCGAGAAGCAAGCCTGTGTGCCTTGTGATATGGGCTGGAGTGATGTCGGGTCGTGGGACGAAATGGCGCGGTTGAGCGATGAGTCCGTGACACTGCATACGAAGTCGCGGGCGGAAGTGTTCAACTCAGACGCGCCCAACAACTATGTATTTTCGGTGCACAACAAAGTGATTGGGTTGATCGACGTGACCGACTTGATTGTGGTCGACACGCCCGATGCTCTTTTGGTGGTGCGTAAGGGCTCTTCACAAAAGGTCAAAGATTTGGTCGATGATTTGCGCAAGGCGGGTCAGCCCGAAGCCACGGACCATCCGTTTGAAACCCGCCCATGGGGTCGTTTTGAAGTTCTGGCCGACGAGCCGTCGTATAAAGCAAAAAAAATCACGGTGGATGCGGGCGCCCAGCTCTCGTATCAAATGCATCATCAGCGCAACGAACACTGGGTGGTGATTGCCGGGTCGGGGCAGGTGATTCTCAACGAGAAGCCGATCGATCTAAAAGCCGGCGAGTCGATTCATGTGCCGGCCGGAGCGAAGCATCGCATTCGCAATACGGGCGCGGAGCCGCTGATCTTCGTCGAGGTGCAAACCGGAACTTATTTTGGCGAAGATGACATCATCCGCTATAAAGATGACTACAACCGTCCGCTCAGTTAGGCTTTTTATATGCTAGATCTTGATTCATTGGCGGCCGCAAGGGCGCAGAAACTGAACCAGGCGCAGGACCCTTGGAAAAAAGCGATTTGGAGCGCCAGCTTCCAAAAATTTTCGTCGAGTATGAGCGACGGCGAAGTGGAGCAATTGGTTTCTTGGTGTCCTTCGGTCCGGCACTTAGAAGTTCTTACGGAACACCTTTTGAGTGTGAGTAAAGCCGAGGGCTTAACGCCGTTTCCGTTGCTGCTCGATATAGCCAAACAAGCCAAGGTCAGCCCTGAGGAATGGATCAAATCCCATTTGCCGTTATGACCTTTTTCACTGACGCCCTTGCCGAAGCCGTCCGCGTTTTAGAATCGTGGAATGTAATGAAGCAAACGGTGTCTTCCATCGCATTGTTCGTGGCCTTTCTCGTATTCCGCTGGGGCTTGATCGTGACCATTCGCCGCTGGAACGCGCCGAGTGGCGAAGAAAAGCGCCGTTGGATCATTCAGATTAAAAATGTCAGTTTTATTATTTTAGCGGCAGGCTTCTTTGGGATCTGGGCGACCGAGCTGCGCACGTTCGCCCTTTCTTTGGTCGCCGTCGCCGCCGCGTTGGCCATCGCCTTTAAAGAAATCATTCAATGTTTTATGGGCGGGCTTTACATCACCAGCGTTAAGCCGTTTGAGCTGGGCGATCGGATTGAAGTGGGTGGCTTTCGCGGAGAGGTGATCGATCATAATTTTCTGAGCACGACGGTTCTTGAAATCGGACCGGCCAAAGAGGTGAATATGCTCTCGGGCCGCCAGATGGTGATTCCCAACAGCGTGTTTTTGCTCCAGCCCTTGCAGAACCAAAGTCTGCAGCAGGACTATGTGCTGCAAATGTTGCGTGTGACGGTGCACTCAGGCGAAGACTGGAAAGAAGTGGAAAGGCTGCTCTTAGAGGCCGCCAATCGAGAGTGTAAATCATTTTTGGAGCCGGCCTTGCACGCGATGAAGCGCATGGCCCAACGCGAAGGCCTAGATCTGCCGCGCGTGGAGCCGCGAGTGAGCTTGCAATATGATGATCTGGGGCGTTTACACCTGACGCTACGGTTTCCCGTGCCGATGGGTAATGTTTCGAGAGTGGAGCAAGCGATCTTGCGTTCGGTTGTGGCTCAGAGGGTTGTGCGGGATGCGGGCCCGCTCAATGTTTGATGGTATGATTCAAGGATTCACCAAAACTGAATGGCGTGTGATCAGCGTGAGTTTGCTGCTGATGATGGTTTGCGCATTTTTACTTACCAACGATAAAGCCCTTGAGTTTTTAGGCGTGGGCGCGAGCGGCGCGGAGCCAGGGGCGCGGTTTTTGACCATGACTGGAGATGTTCGGATTAAGACCGACGACGCCACAAAATGGGTCAAGGCTAAGGGCACGGTGTTTATTGGCGAGAGCATATTTATCGGCGAAGGCGGAGCGGCTGAGCTGGAGCTGAACTCGGGCGCGCGGTTGAGTGTTCCGAGCAAGGCGATATTCCGAATTGTGAGAGTTGAGGGAATTCCGAGCCTCGATATGTTGGCCGGGAAGTTTGTTTGGACTTTTTCGGGGCCGCAGGCGGTGGCGGTGAAGGGCGCGCGCGGAACTTTGACTGGGCAAAACGCGACGGTCGAAATTTTTGTCGATGCCGGGGCTACTGAGCATCAGGTGAAATCGTTAAGTGGTGAGGGGCAGCTGCAGATTGATAAGACGGCCTTCGCTCCCGACGAGGCCCAGGCTCCGGAGGCATTGGCGGGGGCCAATACGACGTTTTTTTATGTTTGGCGCCTCGATGATTACTACACGCTCAACGATCAGCTTTTGGCTGTTAAACCAAAGCCACTTCCCGAGGTTCCGGTTGAGGTCATTTTGAATTGGCAGCACCCGTCGTCGGGCCCGTTTAATGTTCAGCTTTCTCCCACCCAAGATTTAACCAAGGAGCGTCGTTTTTATTCGACGGTGGATCCGTCGGTGACCTTAGAAAAAGCCTTTTTAGGCGAAAATTATTGGCGGGTGGCTTTTGCCAATACGGCGTGGTCGAAGGTGCAGAAGTTTACGGTTCAACCGAGATATTTAGACGCCAAGATTGAACCGGCCTTGAGGGAATATAAAGTCAATTTGCGCTCGCAAAGTGAACAAATGCTCCGCTGGAATTTTTCTTCGGACATGGCGTCTTATATCGCTGAAATTAGCCCCGATGATAAATTTCTCGAGGGTCGAACCGAGTTGAAGTTTCTTAATGCTCCCGAGTACGTGCAAGATCTTTTGAGGCCGGGGATCTATTACGCGCGGATGCGCGGCTTGAATGTGCGGCAAGAGCTGACGGACTGGTCGCCCGTGAGCAAAATTATCGCGCGCTAAGCTTTAAGCTTTAAAATCCAAAATCAACAGAGTGACGTCGTCCGGCAGTGGTTGGCCAGCGCCGAGCGCGGTGAAGTCGGCGTCGATTTTTTTGACCAATTGCTCAGGCGCCGGCGCGGGCGGGCTCATCAGTTTATTTAAATATCCGAGAAAGCGCTTTTCGCTATAACCTTTGCCGTCGGGCGCGCGAATGGCGAGGAGCCCGTCGGTAAACAGCACCAGGCGATCACCAGGCTCGAGTTGAAATCGGTCCTCAAGCCAAACCCCTTTGCGCTCACCCAGCGAGTGATTGCGTGAGGTCGTTAGGTATTTGGCGGCGAAGCCGGAGCCTTCTTTGTGAATAATAATGGGCGGTTCGTGACCGGCGTTAATGGCACGACACTCGCCAAGCTCCACATTGATCTGTAACAGATAGGCCGTCATGTTCACTTTGCCGTTTGAACATTCGAAAATCGACTTGTCCCAGCTCTCGGCGGTTTTTTTAAGATCGGTATCGGTGTCTTTGATGTAGGCGAAAAGAGAGCGTGCCGCCGCGGTGATCAATGCGGCGGGGATGCCATGGCCCGTGGCATCGGCCACAAAGACATAAAGCTCACTGCCCTTCTGATAATAGAACCACCAATCGCCGCCGCATTCGGTGGTGGTTTTATTGGTGCCGAAGAGGCGCACATGGCCGTTTTTGTAGCCCGCCGATTGGGGAAACAAGCTGTCTTGCACGAGGCGCGCGGTTTTAAGCTCGGTCTCCATCCGCGTTTTATCTACGGTCTCAAGCAAAAGGCGCTGAATCTCTCGCGCCATTTTGCGAAATGCGGCGCTGAGAATGCCCATTTCATCGTTCGATTTAAAGTTGGGCTCTTTGGAAAAATCACCAGTCCCGATCAACTCGGCGGTCTCGGCCAGGCTCTTAATATTCTGTGTAAGCCGGTTCGATAACAGCAGCGACAAAATCACCGATGCAAAAAATGAAAAGCCGATGAACAGAAGAGACTTGCGGAAAAGGCTGTCGAGGGCGCCCAGTGCGCGCGCTTCTTCAATCAAAGATAAAAAGCGAAAGCCGCCGTAGCCCATCTGCGCCGACGAAACCAGATATTGGCGCCCGTCGAGCTGGTGAACTAACGTCGTGTCTTGAAGGCTCGCACCTTGCTCTTTTAAGAAAGCTTCAATCGGGCCCGCGGGCAAAGCCGAGTTGCCTGAGAGCCGGATGACTTTGTCTGCGGAGACGAACGCCAGCGATTGTCCGCTCATGCCCTCATCGACTAGATTTTTCATTTCGAAAACAATGGTCAGGCGCAGTTGCGTTTCGGCCGCTTTCGCTAAGACCGCGATCACAAAGCGATCTTGGCCGAGTGGCGTAAGCACGGGCTGGGCGTCGGCGCCCGCGGGGAGGGCGGCACGGCCCTGGTCGGTAAGGCCAGGGGACTTTTCTATAGTCACGTCACTCGATGTGTCGCTGCCGAGACCTACCGAGATCGCTAAAATTTGCGGGTGATCCCAGAAAATCGGCTGCGTGGCCGGAGAGAATTTTTTTTGTTCAAGGTCAAAGCCGGCCACGATCGAACGCGCGTCGAACATGATGCGTTCAATCTGCGCGGAGGCGCTTTCTGCCATGGAGCCGACTTGCCGCTGCTGAGTTTCGAAAATATAAGAGATTTTGTCGGACTCGAAAGTTTTTTTTGCGAGGGCCACGTAAATAGCGACAAAACCGAGCGCCATCATCACCAGACTGATCGACAACTTCCATTTTATCGAAACAAATCCAAGGACCTTCGACATCATTTACGCGCGGCCTGGTAGAACGGCATAACCTTTGGAATAAGGGATTCAATACGCTGGACGCGGGTCGTGTCGGAGGGGTGAGTGCTCAAAAATTCAGGCGGCTTGCTGCCTCCTTGGGCCCCCATTTTTCGCCACAATTGTGCGGCCTCGTTGGGATTGTATCCGGCCCGCGCCATCAGCTCGAGGCCAACGTCGTCGGCCTCGGTCTCTTGCCCGCGACCGTGCGGCAGCGCGATGGCCACCTTAGAGGCTTGGCCCGCGAGTTGTAAATATTTGGGGTCCATTTTTCCGGCGGTAAGGATACCGGCAATTTGCATGAGTCCATTCTCGACCATGGCGCGCGACATACGCTCGCGCCCGTGCTCGCGCAGGGCGTGGGCGATTTCGTGCCCCATAATTCCCGCGATCTCGCCATCCGTCAGTTGCAGTTTTTCGATAATGCCGCTGTAAAACATGATTTTTCCACCGGGCATACAGTACGCATTGATGGTCGGGGCTTGGATCACATGCACCTCCCATGCCCAGCTGGGTGCATCTCGGCGAAACACCGACGAGTGCGGGATCAACCGATTCATAATTTCTTGCAATCGACTCAGCTGCTGTGAATTGCGATCGAGAATGCCTTTGCGTTGGGCTTCAGCTTTAGTTTGCGCGTAGGCTTTGGAAGAAAGCTGGGTGACTTCCTCACTGGACATCAACATAAACTGCTGACGGTCCGCGCCCACGGCGCCTTGTTCTGTGGTGCTGGCGCAGCCAATGGAAACGAGCAAACTAGTAGATATTAAGAGCCGATAAATCATGGTTCACATTCTAAAAAACAAATGTCCGATGTGCTAGGATGCAACGAGTCACATGGAATTGTTTTGTCGCTCGGTGAAGAACCAGTCACCCTAGTTTAAGCGATGAGTACGGAAGCCTTTAAAATTAAAAGTTGGATGGATGGTGCGACCACCTATGTCGAAATCACCGGCGCCATCAATGAGCATGCCCAGTTTGGCGAAGTACGTACGGCCCCTAAGATAAATATCAATCTAACGGGTGTTACGGCTTTAAATTCTGTGGGGACCCGGGCCTGGTGCCTTTGGATTCAGCGCTTTCGCGAGCCCGCTGAGGTGAGCCTTGAGGGGTGCCCGCCGATTATGGTGAAGAGCTTTGTGTCGGTGAAAGGATTTTTAACTGATCGTTGCGTGGTGCGTTCATTTGTAATCCCGTTTTATTCCGACGTGAGCGGCGAGGGCCGCGATTTTCTCGCGATTCGCGGCAACCACTATGATGCCAAGGGCCGGCTTAACCTGCCGGAAGTTAAAGATTCACAAGGGAATCTGATGGAGATGGACGTGGTGCCTGATCAGTACCTGTCTTTTCTAAAGGGATGAAATCGGTCTTTACAGAATATAAAACGTTGTGGCCGCAAGAAACGCTCATCGAGCTGGAGCCCATGCTCAGCCGGGTTCCTGTTCTCAATTTGCCTGAAGATAAAGCGCTGTTGAGTAAAGTGATGCCCCATCTTGTGGTTTTGGTTGTGCGCAATGTAAAACTGGTCGATATCGTCGCTTTGGCCGATATGGGCTTTGAGCACATCGTGCAGATTGAGCGCGAAGATTTTGCCCAAGAGTTACTCGCCGCAAGCCTTATGACCTTAAGACCGAAAGCTTTTTTAAAGAATCCGGTGCCATTTTTTTTGAGCGGCTTCGCATCCGAAAAAGTGCTCGGCGATCCCGACAAGCATTTGATCATGCGCTTTATAAAGCAGTCGGAGAAAAACACCCTAATGGATTGGTTGAAGGCGTTCTTGGACCGCGACCCACGCACGCAAACCATTCGTGATTTGTGCTTGCAAGCGGCCGACGAAATGATCACCAACGCTTTATTCAATGCACCGGTGCGGCCGAGTGGAAAGCGGGCCTTTAAAGATTTGGCGCGCAACTCGGAGATCGAACTGCCGACCAATAAGGCGGCCACAATTTTTGCCTGCTTTAGCGAGCAGCGAATTGTCATCGGGTGCGAAGACGCGTTTGGCTCGCTCGAAAAGCCTTTGCTGATGGAGCATCTGCGCAGCATGTTTAAAGAGGAGCGGGCTGTGGTGACCTATTCGGGCGGCGGGGCGGGACTTGGCTTTCGCTATTTGCTTGAGAACGCGGCCAATTTCTATGTGTTGGTTGATCAGGGCAAGAGCACTCTGATCGCCTGTGGGTTTATGTTAAAGGGATTAAAGTCCAACTTAACCTCAGCCAAACATGTGCACCTCAGTTTTCACTCTAAGGATCGCGAAAAATAATTAGAAGTCCCTGCACGGCGTGGGGTCGACGATGGCGTCGAGATCTTTCATGTTGCCGGCCAAGTAAATTTCTAAATCAGCGGCAATTTGCGGCTGGGAATCGTAAACATTCTTTGTCTCGCCGGGGTCGGTTTTTAGGTTAAAGAGCATTTTTTCGCGATTCACTCGGTCGATAATTAATTTCCACTTATTGTCGAAGCGGACAGAGTGAATATTGTTCGAGCAGTTTCTTGAGACGATGTACTTGTTGCGGGGGTTCTCGACGATGCTCTTTTTAAAAAAGTCTTCTTTGTTATTGCCCTTGATCATCTCTTTCATCCAGTCGACTAAGCTTCCCATGTAAATTTGCTCACTCAAGTATTCGATCTTAGGGCGCCAGGTTCGCGGGAACCGCACTAAGACCGGCGGAGTTAAAATTTCATCGTAGACATGAACCGAGTGGCCGAGAATACCATGCTCCATCATCGCCTCGCCGTGGTCGCCCATTAGGACCACAATGGTGTTGTCGATAAGGTCTTTGCGACCATAGAGGTTCATAAGCTGGGCTAAGGTTTCATCGAGTTTGTTCAGCTTGGCGCGATAAACTTTCTTTAAAATTTCTAGATCGGGGTTGAACTCGGCACTGGCGGCCCATTTGCCGAGCACCAGCTTGTCGGTTAAGACGTTGTACAAGCCGTTGAACACCTTGTACGGATCGGGGTCGAGGCCTTTGAGCTCGGGGTGAGCGTCGAGCATTTTGCTTTTACCGGAAAGGGCGAGTGCGAGAGGTATTTGCTCTTCGGGCAGCTGAGAATCGTTGAGAATTTTCTCCACGCGGCTCTTTTCTTGCGGTGATAGAAATTTGTCCCAACCACTATTCTCATTGATCGAGTCAATATACGGGTAGTGCATGTACTTGATATGAATAAACCCGAAAAACGGCCGCCGCCGGTAGAGGGCAACACGCCCGTTGACGAAATTGAGCTGAGAGATTTGATGCCAAGCCTGTTCTGGAGGGGTGTTCTTGCCATGTAGATCGATCGGGCCAGGAACAGAAACTGTAGCGGGGCGCCAGTCATCCTTGATCACGTCGTAGCCATTTTGTATGAAAAACTTTTCGTCCAGCTCACGCAGAAAGTAGAGCGCAAGGTTGGTCCATCCGAAACTCGAGTACACGTTGTCGAGCGCGATGCCGTTTTTAAATACGCGGTCGATGTTGGGTGTGATTCCGGTTTTTGACCTGTTGAAATAGTCGAGTTCAGCTTTGCGTAGCGAACACAGGCTCAAAATCAAAACGTTGGGTTTGGTGTAGTGTTTTTCGATTTTCGCTTGGTAGGCGAGGTATCCAAAAGCACCGCCTATGACTGCGCCGAGAGCGATTGCCGCAGCGTAGACGGGCTTGAGCCAACTCATGATCAATAACCGCCAGGAGTCGGCGCCGGGGCGGGCGGGAGGCAACTGCGTGAGCACAGGCAAACCGGGTCGCTCGGGACCGTGGGATCGGCTGAGGCGCTCCGGAAGCTCCAAAAATAGACCGCAGCACTGCACGTGCCCGAGGGTGGTGGACAATCCGTGCTACCGCCGGGCGTGGCTTGCGCGACGGTGGCATTGCAGACTGGCATTTCGCAAATCCCCCGATTGGCATTGAACTGGCCGCCAAACGAGGCGCAGGTTTGGTTGTCGCCATGAGTAACAAAGCAATTTTCGATGAGATTGGTGGTCCGATTCACATAAATCTTTAAGGGCAGTGCGCGAGGTGGCAGGGCTCGACCCGAGCGATTGCGCGTGGTGATTTCAAGGTTCACCAAATAGGTGTCCATGGGTGTAGGGTTGGCGTCGCCCCGTCGGTAAACCAATTCAGGAGTGCTCGCCGAATTTGCAATCGACTTCCTGAGCGTCATGGTCTCAACTCGAACGCGACCGAAGTTCTGACCAGCTTGCACAAGAATCGAATCTTCAAGGGCCTCGTTTTGGCTTACAATCGAGTCCACAACACCCGTTCCGGTTACGGCATCAAAGGTCACAGGAACTCCGCCCGGCGACCCGTCGGCCCGCCTCATGGCGTTGGCGCAAGTTTGCTCACGCATTAAAATATACTGCGATTGCCGAGCCAATTCATCGAGCTCTTGGCGGTCGACAAATTGGTTGCTGGAGTCGAGCGCGTTTTGAATCACCGACCACATGGCGGCACCCACGACGGTTGAAATGGCTAACGCGGCAAGAGCTTCAGTGAGTGAGAAACCTTTTGCATTCATCAGTATCCCCCTCCGCTAGACGGTGAGGAGCAGCTGTCCGAGCATATGCACACGGGCATGGTAACCGCACCATTGGCCTGAAAGCCCCAAAAGTAAATTGGCGGGGTGCAATTTGAGTTTACATTTCCTGCGTCATCAACGCCTTGGCAGCGGTAGTCGTTGCCGTCATTTGTCGGGTCGGCATCACTTCGCCAGCGATTTATATCGGCGACTTGCCGGGCTCGATCACAGAGGGGAAAAACGCAACGGCCGACCGTGGTGTCGTAGGTGCCACCAAGTCCGATGCAGGTTTGGTTGGCGGCGCTGGCGAGCATACAACGGTCAATGTCATTGCTGCCATTGGCGACGTAGACTTTGAGTGGAATTTGTAGGGGCGCGATATTGTCGCGGGGAATGGAATTATCAGCCGCAGCAACGGAGTCTGCCGAGGTGGAGCGCCCGGGAACTCGAAGCGTGACCCGGTAGGAGGTATAGGTTTTGGTTACATAATTGCCCGTAGCTTTGTCGGCCAGTGCAATATCTTCGGTGATGGGAGCAACTCCCGGATCTTCAATCAACTTGAGTTGTCCGATAAACAAATGCGCGCCGTAGTTGCTATTGCTGGTGATCAAGGCGGAAGAAGCGCCGGGATTGATTATGCGATCGACGTCGACTTCGCGGGCGGCGTTAGGCGTGTAGGCCACAGGGCCATTGCTCACTGAGCGAAGCGCCTGAACACAAAGGGCGTCGTCGGATAAAATCAGCTGCAGAATTTTGCCGAGATCATTAAAATCTTCGCGCGCAGTGAAGCGCGCGGAGTTGTTGGCGAAGGAGATTATTACTGTGAGAATGCCGATGGCGATTAAGCCGACAAGGGCCGCGCTGACCATCGCTTCAACCAACGTAAATCCGGCGGATCTTTGGTTCATGAACAATTCTCCAAGCATACGCACCAGGGTAGAGTGCCGTCGTCAGAGGCAGCCAGCGCACCCTGAAACACCCAATAGTAACCAGTGACCGTGCAGTTGGTTCGGCCCGAACAGGTGCGGCCCCTCCGAGGGGTCGCGTTTTCTAAGCGATCCGCTTCGGTCGCATCGCAAACGGGCAGTCGGCATCGCCCGGTCGTCGGGTTTACATCGCCACCAAATCCACCGCAAATACGATTGTCAGTGCCGACGGTGAAACATTTTACGATGCGGTTGGCTTGAGCGGGGTCGGTGTAAATTTTTAATGCCACCGACTGGGTTCGAAACGGTGTGTTGTTGAGCAGCACGGGGATGTTTAGGTTTACTAAATATGTATTGTACACCGGTGGATTGGGGGCCGAGGTTTCGGTGACGGTTTCGGTGGAGCGACCGGAGTTAAAGGTGACTTCGGTCATGTTTAAGGCGCCAATCGAAAATCGGGCAGGGCGGGCTTGCCCTTGGATTTCAAACTGTGGAGTTGTGTCGCGTTGAATGATTTGAGTAACGCCACCGCCACTATTCGCAACAGCCACGCCGCCCACAGATACCCCCGGAGCGTCGGGAGCCGCCGGTGGCACAAACGTCAATGCTCCTCCGCCGGGCCCCTGAAGTCCTACAGTGCAGGTTTCTTCTCTCTGCAAAACGTTGCGCACTTTTTGGATCGTATTGTCCATTTCCTCTTTGACCCGGTATTTTTCGTTGAAGGTCGATACGTTGCCAATCACACCCATAAGCACCGCCAGCATAATCCCGACAATGGCAGCCGCGACAAGGCTTTGCATCGCAAGAAAACCGCGCTCCGATTTTAATCCTACAAATTTTTGCGATTGGGGTCCGACGTCCGCCAAATTACACCGTCCAAAAGATAATGATGAAGCGAAAGAATCACTTACGCAATGGCAATCACCAGGGAGTCGGCCAGGCTTGTTTGCCGAGGAGCCAGAAATCGACAGGCCTTGAGATCAGAGCTTGTCGGTCGGTAACAGCCATATTAGCCTAGTCGTACGACCATGGATTGGCGAAAATTAGTACTTATTCTATCTTTAGTTGCGAACGGATATTTGCTTACGTCCGTGCGAAACCTGGATTTTCAGGCGCGGGAATTGACGCAATCCGCTACCCGTCATCGCAAAGATTTGGCAGCGATCACAACGCAAATGGTTCAAGCCGGTGGCTCGCAATCTTCACCCATTCGCAATTTGGTGACTGAGGCTGAACTGGATCGATTGATTCGAACGATGGCGTCGGCCGAGGCTGAGATTCTTGCGGCCGCCGATTGCGGCCCGAAAGTGGTGCGCAATACGCAAAAAGTGCGCGCTCTTCAAGGTCGCCTAAAAAACTTTATTGCTCGTTACGAAGACGCGGTAAAGAAAGTCTCGGCCAACAGCCTTGAGGACCCGCGTTCCGTGCAAGAGGTCGCCAACCGACTCAAAAATGAAGTCCTTCAGGAGTGCCGACCATGAGCACGCGAAGTATTTTAATTTTATGTTCGCTGGCCGCCAATGTGGCCTTGATTTTTGTTTTTAGCGGTTCGTTGAAACGTGTTCAGCAAGCCCGCCAATTGATGATGCAACAGGATGGCGATATCACGCGACTCCGTGAGGCCGCGCAGCGATTTAAGCCCGGAGAGCCTGGTCTCAGCTCCGGCGGTCTTATGCAAGAAGTTGTGCTTTTGCAAAAGGTAAAAACCGCCGTAGCCGCTGAGTTGAGTAAGAATCGGGCACGCAACGTGAAATGCTTAAAAGGCGCTTCGAGCGAGATGGGTTTGATTCTGTCGAGCATCGCCGACTATAAGAAAAAATTAGATATCGTGATTGCGAATAAAAATAAAAACGCGCGCAATCGCGAAGAGATGGTTAAGCGAGTCGAAGAAGAGGCGCGAAAAATGAAACTGGAGTTGATGGTCGCATGCGCTGGCCGTTAATTTTTATTTTTTTTGTGATTCCGGCTAAAGCCGCGATTCCACCTGATGTGGTGAGTCGGGTGCGCTATTTGATTAAAACCGAAGTCGAAATTCAGTCCCGCGCTTCGACCGGAGCGGGGATGTGTTCGGAGGATGAAATTTTTGACTCCGCCGATCGTAAGCTCGGCCTCATGGAGCAGACTTTGACTTTGGCCAATCTCAATAAGGGCGACAAGTTCGGAAAGTTGATTGAGTTTTTTAAAGAGAAAATGATCACTAAGTGTTGCGAGATTTCTGGCAAGGGCCGGGGTTCGCCGGCCGAGGGCGGCGGACGCGGCGGCGGGGGCGGAAGAGGCCGTGGTCGCCTCCGAGGTATGGGCGGATGATCTTCGCGGCTCTGATGTTGGCGTTTGGACTGGCTCAGGCGGGCGTGATCAATGATCAATTGGCCACGTATCAACTTCGCTTTGCCAATGAGGGCGCCTGGTCGGTCAAGCGCAATAGTGAAATCGGCTCGGGCGAAAAGAGAATTCGCACTCTCGATATCCAGTCGGGCGATGTCATCGTTGAGATGTCTTTTCTTCATTCTTTGAGTGCCTACCAAATTGAACAAGAAACTAAAGCTGACTATGCCAGCGTGCTGAGTGCCTACCGGGCGACGGGTACCCCTTACGTAGGGGCGGTTTCGCGAAAGTTATCGTGCGATAAAGAGTTTTTTCCGAAAGATGTGCGCACCGAGTTTGTCGGCCAGCGGGCCAGGGCCTTGTTTGGCTTTGCCACCGAACGGAGAACTTTTGGCGTCTGCAATATGGATGAAGCCAAAATGGAGTTTGCGTTTACGACGGCGACCTTGCCCGGCGATATTTTGCTGAAGCTGACCGCGTTTCGTAAAAAGCGCGCCTCGCCAGATGCTGAATCTTGGAAGAAGTTGCTCGCCGATTTTAAAGTGCTTCCCGCCGCTGGAGGAAAAAATGCAGGAAAAGATGCAGGAAAAATCAAATCGCCGTAGGTTAAAGAATCTGCTGATCAATCCTGAACAGCAGATCCAATACGGAACGCTGTTTCTGGCGGTTTCGATTGCCGTGCATGCGGTCGCGACCGGTTTGGTCTACGCCGTTTACGTGGCCTGGCGCGATGATTTGATCGACATATCGCAGGGCTCAATGTGGTCGATGGTCGCAGGCATGATGGTGGTTTATCTGTTGCTGTTTATTTTTTCCTTCGTTCTTGGCCTGATGATTTCGCACCGAATTTACGGCCCGCTGGTGGCCTTTCAACATCACTTTGATGCGGTTAAAAAAGGCGACTTTTCGAGCCGAGTGGTCTTGCGCAAACTGGATGATGTGAAGTTGAAAGAGCTTGCCGAGATGGTCAACCAGATGACTATCCGCTTAGGCGAGGCGGGGAAAAAGCTTTAGAGCGTCTCAAGTTGAGGCGGATGGCGGGTTTGATTTTGCGACACTCGCCACCCGATCTAGACTGGGTAAATGAATGCAATTTTTAAAGTTACGATCGCTGTCGCATCTGTTGTTTGTCTGCACGCTCAAGCCACTCAACCGCTCGCACCCTGCGGACCCAAGACCAAAGGTAAAATTGCCGCGCTAGATAAACTGTCGGTCGGCTATTTGGCAAAAGTCTCGTCGTATAAGAAAAAATCCCCTGTCGGAGGGGAGGGTCGAATGCCCGCGTCCTACTGTGGCGAAAGTAAAAGTGGGTTGAAGGCCGCGGCCCTGTTGGCTAAAGAAGGTGTTACGTTGGCGGAGGAGCTTGAGGGAATTGAGAAATCCGTGGGTGGAGAATGCCCTGCCTTGGCCAATCCCGTCCGTTTAAAATTTGAAACCGCGTATCTGGACTTAAATAAAACCTACATTCAATCGTGCCTGCGCGAGAACGCCAGTTTTTAGTTTGGCGTACTGACCACGCCTGAGGTCGTCGGACTTGTCACCGGTTGCACGGGCGTCGGCATCGGGCCGACCGGCGTGGCGTAGGGTCGGGTCACGTTGAATACGATGGTCTTTTGCAAGATCAACGCGTCATCGTCCTTTTTCAACACCACGGGAGCGGACACTGTCTGCCGGAAGAAGGGATTTCTTTCCTCCACAACGGAGTCCATCACGATCGGATCATCGGAATAGGCCACATCTTGTGCGGATGTCATTTGTTCGACAAACCGGACAGCGCCAAGATTTTGTTTGGCTGAGATAATGATTCGGCCCGATCCGGCGTCAAAGTGGCCTTCAAAAAATCCACGGTCTCCGATGAGTTCGGCCACCTGAAAGGCATAACGGTCGCCCATCGCGGTAAAGCTCACTGAAACTGGAATTTTGGCTAAGCCTTCCATCGTGGGTGCAAAGCGTGTTTGTTTGGTGCGCGTGCGTTCCGGAAAGCGCTCTGTTCGGATCCAACGGTAGTTGATGGCGTTGAGAGCGAGATTGAAGGGATACCAGCTGCCCACGGCCATAAGTACGCCGTTGACTTCGCGATTGGTGATATGAACGTTAGGCGCGACGATGTTGGGGAACTGGCGGTGCAATTCCATCTCCTGCAGCTGGCCGGCGGACAAAAATGACTTTGACTCGACGTATTCGATTTTTTCGATGTAGCTGTGCGAAGGCGTAATGGTGAAGGTTTGCCCGGCTTGTACTACAAACGGCGTTGTAGGGTCGGGGAAGTGGGCTTGCATTTCGATCTCAAAAAGGTTCGGGTCGTTGATGCGCGCGCTCTTTAACTTGATTTCGGTTTGGGCCGTAGCCGACTCTGGCGCTGCAATTTGTTGAAAGGAAATTTGTTTTGAAACTTTAGAGGCTAGGGCGTTCATCACAGCGCTGACTGAGACCAGAGTATCATCTCCGGCGTCGGCCTGCGGGGTCTCGCTGGGCAGAGCTTCAACGGCGGCGGCCATTTCTTTCATCACTTGTTCCATAACCATGGCTTCGATTTTTTCGAGCGAGCCGTTCTTGCCGGCCTCGCTCGTCACCTGAATCGAACTGCTGGTCATGGAGGCGCGCAGTGATGTTTTGACTTCGGCTTTGGTCATTTTGACTTTGCCCTTGGCTGCGGCAGCAAAATTGGCTTGCACGGATTTAACATCCACCGTCGCGTTTACTGAGCCGTTGCGGCTTTGCGCCTGAAAGCGCATTTTTATTTGTGCGGCTAGACCGTCGGGATTAACAACCTGCTGTAGAAAGAGGGCGCGCTCTTTCTCGTTTATTTTAAAAAACGCAGTTAGGCTCGAGCCGTAATAATAGAGAATGTCGGATTCTTCTGTGGCGTCCTTGGAGCGCCCAATGCGGCCGATCTCGGCAATCCCGGGCAAGGCGACTTCTATAGATGTGAGAGGCATGCGCGAGATTTTAAGTACTTTTTCGTCTTCATTGCGCGCGTGGCGATTGATCGAAGCCTTCACCAAATCCCAGTTGCAGGCATCAAGATCGCGGTGATTGCGGCTGGCGGATCGGCCTTTGATCTGTTCATCGTTGGCGGGGAAATAAAGGCGCAGGCTTAATATGTATTCGCCGGCCTCTTCGGTGGCGGCAATGTCATATAGTCTTTTTCCTTGCGGTCCGGGCCCGGGAACTACGCGGGGAGCGACAAAGATAGTGTTTTTGTAATGCTGAGAGCTGCGAAAAAAGATGCGGTTGCACTGCGCGGAGGCATCGAGCGCCACGTAGTCCAACTGAACACCACCCACGGCCCCAGCCGTGGGTGTGTTCCACAATGCAACTATTAACATCACTCGAGCCAACGTACTTGTCTTCATATTACTGTTTGCCTTTAGCGCGGCGCTGGAACGATTTGCATTCATCCAGCAAATCCTTACTCGCGAGCATAGTGCCACCTTTTGAGGGGCACAAAGATTCGGACGAAACTTTATTGCAATCAATCTGACAGGATTCGGTTTTGGCGGAGGTCAGCGCCTTACAGCTCTTTTCGGTGTCTTCGTCTGAGGCCTTGGTTCCGCCCGTGGACCAAAGGGCTAAGCTGGCTTTGGTGTCGGTGTAGGCGTCGATAAAGGCTTGTGTGCAATGGGCGGTTCCGGCTTTGGCGGGGCTACTGTCACCGCAGGCGCTTACAGAGACGACCATCAGGTTCAACAGAAAGAATCTCATCAGCAGATTTCGCATCGCAATTCCTTTGAAAGTTTTCAAGACGGGTCAGCCAAGATCAACATTCGTGCCGCGCTCATAGCGAATAGGCGATAGCGTTAGTTTGTTGAGGTGACAGATTTCGGCTAAGTGGTCACAAAATGTACCTGCGGCGGTGCAGATGGGCGGAACTTTCGTTGATTCGTGGGCTGGCCTCTGTCCATCCCTTTTGGACTTGGTCTCAAACGGGAAATTAGGGCCTCGCGGGTAATAGGCGAGACTTCATATTCAACAAGGCCGGCGAACACGCAGGAATTATCTATTTCAGAAAAATCCGCCGTTTCTGAAATAGATAATTTCGCCGCCCGTTCGAATAGGCTCACAGCCATATTTAACGTAGGCCTCAGCACACTCCGATTTTCCGTTTGAGACCAAGTCCAAAAGGGATGGTCATCCACGCTAGCGAGTGGCGGGCTCGGCCCCCCCGGGTTGAGCGGTGGCCGCACCAGCCGGCGTGCTTAGGGCATTTTTGCAGCGGACCTTGAGTGTTTCGTCGGTCTCGCGGCAGCAAGAAATAATCTCTTTAACTTCTAACTTTAGGCGCGCGAGTTCGGTGTAGTAGGGGTGTTCGGTATTGAGCTTACTGGCATCCCAGCGGGCTGTTCGGCGGCCGAGCCGGTCGGCGTTGCCGTACATATAGTTTGAAAACAAGGTGGGCTTGCCGTCTTTAAACTCCATGATAGAAGTGGCTTCAGGTTGAGCGGCCGAGCGGAATTCAATGGCAGTCAGCCGCCCGTCGGCATCAAAGCGGATTTTTCGTTCCAGATTGTGTTGTTTGCCGCGAACTTCAGACGTTGCGGCGCCGTCGGCACATTTTAGATCGACAAAAACGGAGCGCCGAATTTGGTGTTCATAGCGTTGCCGGTAGTGATCGCATACGTTCTCAAGCTTTAAGCCGTTGCTTTGCTCATTGGCGTTGGCATTTAAGAATTTGTAGGTGAGGTCAGAAATCGCAACGGGATTTGCCCTGCAATATTTGGTCGGCTCTGAATTTATATAACCCTCGCCGGGTTTGGAGCAGGGTTCGTAGCGCCAAACGCCAGATTTCACGGCGGCATAGCGCAGACCCGCGTAGGCGAAAGCAGTCGGGGTGGGGAGCGGGATGGGGAAGTAGTCCTCGACGTCGGCCTGGAACTGATTGTTTACCATGGCGTTAAGAGTAGAAAACGACGAACTGGACGGCGGGACGACCGTTTTAGAGGCGGCGGCCGCAATCAACGCCTTGGCTTCCGCTTGCGCGGAGGCCGAGAGAGGCCGACCCGCCAAGTACCCGGTTAGGCTGCCGCAGCGGCCGAACTCCGCTTCGTTTTGGCAGAGGTAAAGTGCCTTCAGCGCCATAAGGCTCTCATTGGAGGAGCAGGAAAAGATTTTCGATTCCGGAGTCTCCGCGAGAAGCGATGAGACGGCCAAGAGCAAAAGCCACATACTTAAAACGTTACCATGCGAGATAAAAACTGATTACCGAATAGACGCTCCTGGAATGGTTTCACCGGAAACTTGGACCTCTGGACGGACGGGCTAAATACGAGGTATTTTTGCGCCCATGCTTAAATTTAAATGGATCTTTGCGGTTGTGGTTTTCGTGACGTTTGGCCAGGCGGCGTGGGGGCTTACTTGTTCGCACGTGCAAGACTCCATTGAGTTCTCTTTGGGCGGAGAATCGCCCGGCCGTTTACGGGGCCGTCTACGCGTGAATCACGTGGACGTGGGCGTGCCGGCAATTGGTCTCAATCAGTTTTTAAATGCGCAGAATTCGTCGTTGGTTGTTTCAGGCAATGAAGTCGTGGTCGAAGGTGCAAGCGCGCAGTTTACGTTTAAGGGCTCGGCCACCCGGCAAGGCGGGGTTTATATGGGCCATTTTTCGATTTCAGTTCGCACCGACGCTGGTGAATTTTCTCTCGAAGACGCACCGTTGATTTGCAATTAGTAATTGTGCCTACGGCTCAACACAATTCAGCACGGCATCGGTCGAAGAGTATTCAATCAAACCATATCCCGCTAAATATCCCTGGCTCCGACAGGCCTGATCGCTCGCGGCGGCGCATTCGCGGCTGCGGGCATTGGCCGTGGTGCAAGCTGGCGCCACTTGGGCCAATGCAAAAAGTGTGGGGCGCAGTTTCATTGAGCACAGCACGGCCGCGGCATTGCCGTTGTACTCCATAATACCGATGCCACCGCGATACCCGAGTGCAATGCAAAGGCGATTGGTCGCCGCTAGACAGCCGGGGCTGTCGGAATTCGCCGAAGATGCGCAAGATTCGTGGTGAGTCGAAAGTTGCGTGAACGTCGTCGCGACGGAGCGTGAATCGGGAGCTTTCAGGCAAACCACCGAAGTTGTTCCCGACGCAGAGATAAAACTGAATCCGCCGGCCATTTGCCGAGCGGTGCAATAGCGATTGGCCGCGGCCAGGCATGGAGTTCGGGCGATCGTGCCTGTTGAGCAGTCGGCGTGATGGGCGGTGAGCGCGGAAATATTAATGCTGAGAAGCTCGGTGGCGAGAGCGGGCGGATCGAGATCAGGCGGATCGATCGGGTCCGGCGTAGCGATCGGCTGCTGACGCGCGATCATAGATTTTAGGTACTCGTAATTTGCATATCCGGCCCGCTGACTCGGTTCAAAGATCAAATACTCTGCATACTCATTCCACTGATGAATAAACACCGGGTATTGAGTCGGCCGGTAAGGCGAAATGTTTAGCCACTTCTCACGGATCGATTGCGGCACTTGATTGCCAGGAGCTTGCGCCAGACTCAGAGTGGGCGCGGCGCCGAGCAGGCTGGTGTACGTATACACATAACTTTCGCCCCAAATTTGTGCGAGAGTTGATTTAGCCGCATCATTGCCCCACGACGTTGAAAATACGTTGGGCGCGTTGGTGGATCTTTGGCCGGTCGAGAGCGGGCCCACCATGTTGTCGACCCAAAGAATATCTGTTTGGCTTTGCATATAGGCCATAATTTCGGTTCGTTGCGTATCGTTCAACGGAGTCCACTCATAAAGCCCGTCCACGATCACCACATATTGGCCATTGCCGTTGCGCAAGTTGCCGTTGTCGAATGTGGGGCGAGCCCAAGCCAAGAAATCTCTCAAGCGCGGTAGAAAGTGTGGAGCGCCGTTCCCCAGTCCATATTGATAATTCATAATTGAAAATTCAGGCGCCACCGGAATTCCCCGCGCATTTGCCGCGGCCTTCGCTTCACGATAAAGGGCCATGGGTCGGCGCCAAGCTCCGCCGCTGCAGTTTTGATTGTTTGTCCAAGTTCCTTGCCAGCAGGCTCCGTAGCCGGAGGCGTTTGAGTCGGCGTCGTTCATAAGCAGATAGGTCACGGCTACGCTGTTGCCGAGGCCCCGGATTAATTCCATTTGCTGAGCGTAGACATTGGGATTTTTTGTTAAGTATGCGGTGCGCCCGCCGGCCAACGGATAGTCCGGATCGTGGGCTGCCGAGGTGGGAAGGCCGCTCCAGCCGCCGATCTGCACAAGAAGCACGTTGCGAATCTGCGCGCCGAATGCCGGATTGGCAGAGCCATTGGCGAGTCTCGCAATTTGGTTCTCCATATATTTTGGATTTTGTTTCGGCATGGAAGCGACGCTTGAGAATGTGGAAAAGTCGTTGGAATCACCGGCGGCCCGAGATTTAAAACCTGTGAATCGGCTGCAATTTTGAAATGTGACTACAAAGCTCGCGGCTGTTATAGCCGCCCAAAACCATTTACCCTTGAACATCCCGAAACCCCCACCCTAGTTGAATATTATCCTAGGGATCTGGGAGTGGTTTTTGAATTCGCGTTTTTGCCTCGAGAAACCTGGAATTTGTCTCGATTTGAGACTCAGTCGGTGACGCGAACCGAAAAGGGTTCGCCCGACCCAGAAGGGCGGGCGGACGGTACCTTTTTCGGATACCAGAATGTGCTGTGGCAGGCTTCGCAGGATTGTTGCATTCGCTCGCCCAAATCGAGGAGGGGTTTTGCGTCTTGCGCAACGGCCACGGCGTGAACGGAATTGGCGACGCGCTTGAGATCGCGAGCGAGTGTATTAAAAGCTTCGCGTTCTTTTTTTATAAGAACGTCGACGTCCTCTGGCGCCAGCTCGATGCCCGGGGCGTAGGACTTTTCGCCAGACTTGGCGGCGCGAATATCGGACCTCAGCAAAATTTCAGAAAGCTCCGCCACTTTCAGTGCGGCGGCCTGCAGTTTTTGCCAATCCTCTGGAGTTTTTGGGAAGATTTCATGAGTTCCCGATTCATCAATCACCGTTCCCACCGAACTCCAAATCTCATCGGCGGCGGGGTCTATATGGTCCTTCATTAAATCGCGAATGGTAATCTCAGGGAGCAACGCCACTTGGCCGAACCGGCTTTGCGCGGCAAACACCGCGAGGCCCAGCAGCAAAAATCCAACCACAAGCCACATCCACTTTTTTATCTGCATATCAGGTAAATCCTATCCATCGCCCCGCCACCGCCACTCCCAACCACAGCGCCAGAGACACGGCGGCGCAGGTTTTTGGCTTCCGGTCCCCATCGGCAAAAGCGCGATGAGCCACAGGATTGCGAACGGCAAAGGTAAAAATTAAAGCCAATAAAAACAAAACTACTTTTACTCGAAACGTGGTGCTGTCGTAAAGCTTCGTCGCCTCAGAGGCAAATATTAAAAGCCCACTTGCCACCAGCCCAGCTAAACCAAATTTCATCCACGGCTTGGATTCGCGCACCACGTCTCGCGGTTCGGATTTAAACAAACCGAAGCCCAGCATCCGCAAGTTGACCATAAGCTCCGACCCACCCAACAACGCCATCGCGCAAAGGTGCACGGACTGCAGCACGGGCAGGAGCCAGCCAGATTCCTTGATCAAAATCGACAAGCCTGAACTTTCTAACTCAGACCAGATCACGGCTTCTCCGAATCTGCCGGACATTGTGCCACAATCTCAACCCAAGCGGGGCGCGGTTTTCCGCAATCGAACCAATCGTAGGCGATCATACGGCCCATAAAAATCGCCGTGATCCACGCTGCGAGAGAAATCGCCCCCGTCACACGTAAAGATCGGGGAGTCGTGCCCTGATCCCACACGTTCTTATTCCGTCGCGCGCGCCAATGAAAAACCATGGCGTTCAAACCGGCCAGTACAATCAACGCCACCTTTAAACGCAACCACACACTGTAGAAGCTGCGCTCGGGTATCGCATAAAACAAGAGCAACCCTGTTGCGGCGGTGATCAGAAAACCAAAAATTGTCCATGGCAGAATTCGACTCGCCATTTCGGAAATCGGTGTGCGGCGAAAGGCCAAGCCCAACAAGCGAAGATCGACCATTAAAACAGTTCCAACAAAAAGGGCCAAGCTCACGACGTGAGTCGTTTCTACGATCGGATAAATCCAAATGGATTCGCGCAGAGCTAGGCTGCCCGCCGACTGATTAATCTGCTGTACGAGAAATTGAAGAGCCATCGATGGTGGCCTTACGATAAGGGGCTTTTGCCAAAACTGTCTTTACGCAGCGCGCTCCTAACTTGTGATACGCGCAAAGTCGACCTACCCTTTTTAAAGTGAGCACTCTTGTGAAAATGATTTCTGCCGTCGTTGTTCTTGTGGTGGTTGCGGCTTTGTCAGCCTGGCTGGGTGGTCGATTTTTTCCGCATCAGCCAGCGGTGGACTTGGTGGGCCCCGAAGGGCGGCCGAACCTCAATGGAGTGTGGCAGGCATTCACCACGGCCAACTACGATATTGAGCCGCACGACGCGCGCGCCGCGATGGCCATGCGGCCCGGACCGGTCGTGCCTATTCCCCATAAGTCGGTGGTTGCGCTCGGTGCTGTCGGTGCCGTTCCTGCGGGAGTCGGAATTGTGGAAGGCGGCGCCGTGCCCTACAAAGCCGAAGCTCGATTGCGCCAAATCGAAAACCGCAGGAAATGGCTTGAGCGCGATCCCGAAATAAAATGCTTTCTTCCGGGGATCCCGCGCGCCAACTATATGCCGTTTCCGTTTCAGATTGTTCAAAGTGGCGATTCGATGCTTTTTGTTTATGAATACGCCGGCGCCGTACGCAATATTTATTTTAAAGACCCCGGGCCGCCGCCCATTGATTCGTTCATGGGGCAGTCTGTGGGGCGTTGGGAGGGCAACTCTCTTGTCGTTGAAGTCACCGGTCAAAATGATCAAACGTGGCTCGATCGCGCGGGCAATTTTCACACCGACAAGCTGAAGGTGACGGAACGTTTTACTCTGATCAGTCAAGATGCGATTCGCTACGAGGCTGAGCTTGTTGATCCAGATATTTATACTCGGCCGATGAAAATTGCGCTGAATCTTTATCGTCGGATTGGTGAGGACTCGCGGCTCCTCCAGTTTAAGTGCGCGGAGTTTGTTGAAGAGCTGCTTTACGGCCATCTGCGCAAGGTCCCGACTCGGTGATTGGCGGTTTGAGCTTAGTTCTCGCAATTCTTTTTTGTGCGGGCTGTACAGCCTCGGCCTCGCCAGGCTCGGGGCCGGCGCCTGTTAAATTTGTGGCCCCGCCTAAACCCAGTGGTTACAAAGTTCCGCGCACGCCCTATGGAGACCCGGACTTGCAGGGTGTTTGGACAAACGCGTCGCTCACGGTTCTCGAAACTCCTGAGTTCCTCGAAAGCCCCATCTTGAAAAAGAAGCGGGCCAAAAAGCTACGGCAAAAAAAGCTAAAAAAAATGACCAACGACAGTGATGATTTTTTTGCCGCGCCAAATTCGGGGTCTGACCCAAAAATCATGCTCGGTTACAATCGCGGATGGCTCGAGCCCAACCGAAAATTCGCAATGATAAACAACATAAGTCGCGCGGCTTGGATTATCGACCCTCCGGACGGGCGCATTCCCTATACACCGGCCGCGCGCATGAGCCTAAATTCCTTTAAAGTTACGCGCAGCCAATTTGAGAATCCGGAGACAGCGCCGATATGGGATCGATGTTTGCTCGGCTTCGGTTCTCCCGCGGGACCGCCCATGCTCAATCAGGTTTATAACAACGCTTACCAGATCGCCCAATCACCGGGTCATGTGGCGATTTGGGTGGAGATGGTGCATGACGTTCGGATCATTCGTCTGGACGGGAAAAAACGTCCGCCGACGATGCGCCCTTGGATGGGGGATTCGATTGGGCGATGGCAAGGTGATACGCTTGTGGTGGAAACAACGCAACTGCATCCCGATCAGAGGTTCGCGCGATCACCCAGTCATAAATTTTTTATCGCGCCTAATTCTAAAGTGACCGAATGGTTTACGCGGATCTCTCAAAAGAAAATACTGTACCAATTTCAAGTTGAAGAACCGACCGCCTACACTCAGCCGTGGCGAGGCGAAGTATTAATGAACGCGGTCGATGGGCAGGTTTATGAATACGCGTGCCATGAGGGCAACCGATCATTGCCCAATCAATTGGCGGGAGCTAAAGTGGGCACAGAAGAATATATAGAAACTGGGGACGAGTTTTGAAGATATGGCTCTTAGTTCTTTTTTTAAGTGAGGCCGTTTACGCCCATCACGCGTTTGACGCCGAATTTGACGTCAAGGCTCCAGTCAAGCTGCGCGGAAAAGTCACGAAGGTCGAATTGATCAATCCCCATTCTTGGATCCACTTACGCGTCGGCAAGCAAGACTGGATGATCGAGTGTGGCTCGCCCAATATGCTTTTTCGCGCAGGATTGAAAAAAGATTTCTTAAAGGCGGGCACCGAGATTCTTGTTCAAGGTTTTCAAAGCCGCGACAAAGACTGTAAACCCGCCTGTAAGGCCAATGGCCGCGATGTCACATTCGTGGATGGGAAGAGAATTTTTCTCGGATCGCAAGGTCCCCAGGGATCTTGAAGTACGCCGCGGTCGCAGCTAGCTGTACCTCCACTAAAGTCCTGGCCCTAAGTTTAACAAATTTAGAATACTCTACCGATATATAGAGTGGAGGAAAAACCATGGGGACACCTCGGTCTCGATTTATTTCCTGGCTCATTGATCGCACGCCTGGACAACTGAAGGCTATCGGTGCCGGCGCCGGGCTACTGCTTGCACAAGGCGCACCGGTTGGGCTGCTTCTGCACACATACCTATGGGGCGCGGAGCTCGCCCCAAGTTGGCTGCAACATATCGAGCGATCATTGACAGAGCAGTTTTCCACCTACCTCTATGTTTGGATGGGCACGTCATTCTATTTTTCGGCCTTTGGCTACGCCATGGCCTGGTTCACGGCAGTTTATTTGCGCCAGTTGCAGCGCAGTCGGAGTGCTCTTTCGCTATTTGCCCGCTTTGATGAGATGAAGAAAAATCTTCGTGAGCACATCCATGTCCAGCTCAACAGTCCGGTCGCTTCTTTAGTCGAATTTAGTGAAGGTCTTAACAGCGGGCTGTTTGGTCAATTCTCACAAGACCAACTGCAAACGTTGAGCGTGTTTCTTGAGGAGGTTATTGCCTCTCATCGAGCGGCGGCCGGGCGACTTCATTCATCGGGCCCCGGCGTCACTCTGCGTTCGACACTCTCTCCCTTGGCCACGCAAATGACTTTGCAAGATCACGAGAGCCAAAGTTGGGACACCAGGCTCACCATCGATGAGGAGCTTTTGCGAAATGCGCTTCGTGAAGTTTTCGCCACTCTGAAACCTGGCACTCGCGCACGGCTAACCACGAATTTGAGCGCTGAGATCACAAGTCAGTGGCCCACTGAAGATTATTTTGTTTTTTGTGTTGAAGGGGCTGGCTCTGAAAGTCACGTCGCTGAAAGCTGGGCCATAGTTCGTCACGTGCTGGAGTGGTTTAACGGCGGATTTTGGCAGGTGGACGGTCGTGATCAACTGTATTTTGCAATTCCCAAAGTCGAAAGCAAAAGCAAGGGAGCGAGGGCCGCATGACGGTGGATCCCAGCTCTCCGTTAGTATTGATCGTGGCCAGCGATCGTAGCTCCGGCTTAATCTTGATCAAACGATTGGAAAGCTTCGGATTTCGTACCGATTTGGTCAGCAACGAACTGGGAGTGATGGAATATATCAAAAGCGCCGCCTATGTTCCGGATTTAATCTTGGTCAATCTGTCGCGGGAGGACTCTCCGCTTCTAAATTTGCCCAAACAGCTTAAGGAAGAATCTCCATGGGGCAACCACGTGCCCTGTGCGGCGTACTCAGCACTGAATGACCGAACTTTTATCGTCAAGGTCCTCACTCGGGGATTCGCTGACTACATTTTGCGCCCCGTGGAATTAGATTTATTTCGCGATCACGTTTACAAGCTAACAAAACGCAGTGTTAAACTCAGCCCTGAGACCTATCGGCGTCCGATGAATGAGGTGGCCCACCTTCAACTGGCTGCCCAGCTCATTCAGATTAATGAATTTGGCTTGGTGGTTACGGCTCCGGACCCGATCCCGGTCGGTATGATATTCACCCTGACCTGCCCCTCTCTAAATCTCATTTTCGGTGGTTCGGTCCGCGTCCGTACTGTGGCCAATCGAAATCTCACGGCCGGTGAGAGCGAAACCACTCTAGTCTTCGTCGCTCTCGAACCCTCTCAAGCCCGGCAGTTGAGAAAATTTGCGATGACGGCGACTGTCTCTAGCAAAGTATCGTAATCTAGCCGCGCCTGCGCAAAAGAAGTTCTTTAATTTCGGCCGGAATTTTTTTATAGATATTATTTAGATGCGTGCGCAACGTTGGTTTCGAAATAAAAAGGCTCGTCGCGATTTCACGGTTCGAGAAGCCCTGTAAAACCATTCGCGCGATCCCGAGTTCGGCCTGCGAGAGAGAATAGGACTTCAAAACTTCGAGTTGGTGCTCCAGATCAATCGATTTATCGTAGAGAAGTGTGGTGATAGTTTCGCCAGAATTGATCACGACGGCGTCTACGGCGGGCGCGTTTGGATGCAAATGTTCGACGATCTTAAATCCCGTTTCGCCGGTGTAACCAGACATGCATCCGTCTTCGCAGCGCTTGCCAACACGCTCTCCGCAAATGCGACGGCAGATCTCGTTCTGAGACATGACCGTTCTGTCTGCGTTTTTCTCGCAGACGCCAAGTTTCAAAAAGGCCTTGTCCTTGCGCCCCATGAAACCACTCTATATCAGCCATCTACAAAAGTTGAGCGCATTTGAATATCTTCGACAAAACATCTGAACTTCTAAGCGTTCGTGAGAATTCCACCCGGGGGGTTGATTGAGCCTGGCCCGCTTTTGATCCGACACTGATAGCAACTCGTTCAAGGAGGGTATGTATGGTTCTGCAATCATGTTTAAGTTCAAAGGGCGGTAAACTTCTTATGATAATTCTGCTTACGCTGTCCGGCGTCGCCGTCGCTTCTGAACCGCGGATTCAGATTGAGGGCCGTGCTCAGTATTCGTTTCGACCAGGCCACTATGTATTAGAGACTAGCCGTGGAACGCTTCACGTCCGCGGTGATGACTTGGACTCAACCGCACGGCTTCAGTTCGACCGCGCGACGGCGTCAGCCGGTGAGGTGAAAATCGAAGTGCCGGTGCGAAGCGTAGAATATTACTCGGGCGCGACTGACGTGGTCGGCAATTTGGTTGACGTTCCGGATATCGAAGGACTTTGGTTTCTGGATTCGAATCACGCGCGTCTCGAAGGAACTAAGAGAATGTCTTGGGAGGAGTCATTTTATCTAGTTCAAGCGGGACTAAATATATATAAAATTAGTTTAAGCAAACTTTCGCAATCCCAGGTCAATTCGGTTCGGTCTGTGGGGCCCGGAGGCCACGTTTCTGTCGAACTCCCGATCCGATCGATTGAATTGGCGTGGACTCTGCCCTTGCCCGCCTTGGAGCTGCCGGCGCTCGAGCGCCTTGCGGATGAGATCAAAGTTGAGATGGATTTGGTGACAATTACGGGAACGGTGTTGTGGTCCTGGCAGGAATCAAAATCGCATGTACTCAGTCGCGATCAAATCATTCGCTTCAATCGGGCGGCGGTGGACGCGGTCGCAGCGCGGGACCTAGATCATCCGGGATCGCGGATTTCCGTTCGAGTTCCGCTGGCCGCGGTTGAAGCAATGTGGCCGGCCGAACAGGATGAAACTCCGATTGTTCGCGATCCGGCCGGCTTAATGCCGTAGGACGTTTTGTCCCGTAAGCTCTCTTCGTGGGACGGGTTGTCCCCAGAACCTGTCTCTAAAACGCTGCGGCCTGTGAACGGCGATTGCACCTCCATTCGGGTAAAATGACCGATGGAGGTGTTTGTGCTTAAACGATGGCTCCTATTTCTTTGCATCCCTGCAGGCGCGTGGGCGCAACAGTCGGAGATCAGTCCGCCTCAGTTCCAGATTTCGGGAGTGGCCAGAGTTCGGTCGGAATGGCGGAACAACGCGGACTTTTCTGACACGACGGCAGACTCTACGGACTTCTTGGGCACGCGGTTCTTTCTCGAAATGAAATTCACTCCCAATGAGCGTACGTTTGTTCTGCTTCAACCCCAATTCACGAAAGTCTGGGGGCAAACCGAATTTGTGCCCACGGGGGCTGGGGCCAACACCGAAACTGGAACCAGTGGTGGCACCAGAGACAGTCAAATTGATGCCCACCAAGCTTACGTCCGTCACCTAGCGCACCCGAAACTGGGCGTGACGGTCGGTCGCAAAGAATTAAATTTTGGCGATCAGCTTCTCGTTGGCGGTGTAGGTTGGAGTAACGTGGGCAGGGCCTTCGATACAATTGGATTGGATTTCACCCACAAACAAGGGTCTGTGGATATTTTCACCGCGAAGGTTAAAGATAGCAATGTTTCGGCGGCCGGAGCCGGTGACAAAGATTTTTCGGGGATTTACTCTGCCAACGGGTTTGGCGAGGGATTCAACGAATTCGATATTTATTTTTTTCTGTCAGACGATGCCTCGGCCTCGCCCCATTTCAAAACTCACGCCTATGGTCTTAGAATGAAGTCGCCGGTGGGCCGCTTTGACTACCGATTTGAGGGGACCTACGAGACCGTTGTCACCGCCGCCACCAACTCGGACGAGCATCAGTACGATGCCGAGGTGGGTTTTCAAGTGTGGGAGGGCGCGCGAGTGTCAGCGGAATACTTCTACGCGTCAGCGCACTTCGATTCGCTTTATCCGACCGGCCATAAATGGTTGGGCTATGCCGATTTATTCTCGCGCCGGAACATTGATGGTTTTCGGGCTGGGATTGCGGCTCAGGTGGATCAAAGTTTGGCTGTGAGGCTGGATTATCATCAGTTTTATCGTGCCGACACGGATTCTCCGGGCTATAAGCTTTCGGGAGCGCCCTACGGTTCAGCGGGAAGTGACCGCGATATGGCGGCGGAAGTGGATCTGGTGTTAACCTACAAGCTCGATCTGCAGACGTCGCTGGAGGCCGGAGCGGCCCGCCTAGAGCCGGGGGATTACATGCGTGCGAATAGCATGCCCGACGCCGCAACATTCTACTATGTGCAGGCGGCCACTAAATTTTAGTTCGAGCGGAGAAAGTTGTGTCGTCAAATTCGGAGTCTTTAGTGGGAGCGGTTACGGAACTGTTAGCGTATCCGCTTTTTCACGACCTCAAGCACGACGAAGTCCAGAGTCTCTGCGACGGCGGGCAGATTCGTGTGCTCTCGCATCGTGAAGTTTTGTTTCGTCACGGGGAACCGGCAAATTTCTTTGGCGTGGTTGTGGGCGGCGCGTTTAAGTTGTCACGCCTCGCTCAAAACGGTGATGATACTGTAATTCATTTTTGCTCGCCTGGAGACGTGCTGGCCGCACTTGTCATGCCGCAACCTCGTGCGCTTTATCCGTTAACGGCTCACGCCATGGGCCCTTCGCGTGCAATCATGATCCGCCGCGAAGTTTACCTACAAAAATGGCTCGCCAATCCAGGCCTGATCGCGCGAATGCAGAGTTTATTGTCGATGCGGATGAGCCGCTTGCAGGGGCAAAAAGTAATGCAGAGGGCACCACTATCAGCGAAAGTTGCCGCGCTCCTGCTTCAGCTGGTCTGTAAAGATAAATCCGGCGAGGAGATGTCGGTGCCTTTACCTCTGACTCGTAAAGAAATTGCGGATTCATTGGGCGTGACGGTCGAATCCGTAATTCGAGTGATGAGCGATTGGGGAAAAAAGGGCCTTGTCGTAACCAGTGATCAGAGCATTCGTATTCTTCAGCCGGATCGACTGATCCAACAGGTCGATGGCGAAGAGGGCTAGCTAAAGCTCACCAGTACTAATTTCGAAATTCTGCGACTCATATGATTTTCGTCATATCTTGATCGGGTTGAAATCGCCGAAGTTGAAAGTGCATGCGAAAGACGGTTGTCCATCTCCCTTCGTTTGAAGGTCATTTTAAGACCGGGCTGATTTTCTCTTTGATTGAAGGGATGAAGACCGCCGAAACGATTCAACTGATTTGCGACCAGAATCCATGGGAACTGGAAATGCTGCTCACGGAAGCGCAAATCCCCAACCTTCAATGGGTCGCAAGCGGCGCCGGAGCTGGACTCTGGTCGCTGACGATTGAGAAGGGGAGTTGAGATTCAAGTGATGACATGATTTGCGTCATATGATGGGATTTGTTTTCTGCCGTATGATTAAGACAGTTCCAACGAGGAGAAACTAAAATGAGACTCTTGATGTGGGCGCTAGCCGTAGTGGTTCTTGCGCCGACCGTGAATGCATTCGCTCAGGTTAAAGGCGAAGAAACCGCAGTATTGACCGCGCCGCCGAACGTCCCCCCGCCGATCTCGCGGAAGCATGCGACGAAGCTAATCGTGCATCTTGAAGTGATCGAGAAAAAAATGAAGATCGCCGATGGCGTGGATTATACATTCTGGACTTACGGTGGCACTGTGCCAGGAAGCTTTATCCGAATTCGCGAAGGCGATCAGGTGGAGTTTCATTTGAAAAACCATCCATCTTCTAAGATGCCCCACAATATTGACCTCCACGCAGTCACCGGTCCTGGCGGGGGCGCCGCCGCTTCATTCACGCTTCCGGGCCATGAAAGTGTTTTTTCGTTTAAGGCCTTGAATCCCGGTCTCTATGTATACCATTGCGCCACCGCTCCGGTGGGCATGCATATCGCGAACGGAATGTATGGTTTAATTCTGGTTGAGCCGAAGAATGGTCTGCCCAAAGTGGACCGCGAGTACTACGTCATGCAAGGGGACTTCTATACCAAGGGAAAATTTGGAAAGCAGGGTTATCAGCCCTTCGATATGGAGAAGGCCGTCGATGAGCGTCCGACCTATGTCGTGTTCAATGGTTCAACTCTTTCTCTTACCGGTGACAACGCCCTAAAAGCTAAGACCGGCGAAAATGTTCGCTTGTATGTGGGCAACGGCGGTCCAAATCTGGTTTCCTCCTTTCACGTGATTGGAGAGATCTTTGATAAGGTCTATCGCGAAGGATCCTCCGAATTTAACACCAATATTCAGACCACACTTGTTCCAGCCGGCGGATCGTCGATTGTAGAGTTCAAAGTTGATGTTCCTGGCAGTTTGGTTCTGGTTGATCATTCAATCTTTCGGACCTTTAACAAGGGCTCCCTCGGTTTGATGAAAGTAGAAGGTCCCGAAGATAAGGCCCTATATTCGGGAAAAACTGCTGACAACGTTTACATGCCGGAGGGTGGAGCGATTCAGAAAGTGCGAGATCAAGAGAAGGTGGCGGTGGCTCATTCTCTAGATGATATGCTGAAGATGGGTAAAAACACCTATGCGCAAAGCTGCGCCGCTTGTCACCAGCCCGACGGTAAGGGCATTCCCGGTGCGTTCCCCCCGGTGGCGGCGTCTGACTACTTCAACGCCGATTGGAAACGGGCGATCGATACAGTTAAAAACGGCAAGTCCGGGCCGATTACGGTTAACGGCTCACCGTTTAACGGTGTGATGCCGTCGCTGGGTCTTTCGGATGATGAAATCGCCAATGTTCTGACGTATATCTCGCACTCCTGGGGCAATAAGAAACGCGTTTTCAAGAAAGCGGACGTTTCTTCTGTGCCGGTTAAAAAGGATCAATCTGGAGGTCACTAGTTATGTTTATTCTCGGGGGCTTATTTTGGGTGGTTGTTGCACAGACCGCCGTGATGGCCGCTGAGTTGACCCCGGTTCCGGCGGGCCAGGTCGAAGCGATCTGGCTCTCGCCAGTATCTAAGAAAGACGCTCGGGCCAAAGAGAGCCGCACCGGCGCCGCTGTAATACCGGTTGCGGGATTTATGGCCCAGGCTCATGCCGTAACTGTCTCCGAATTTAGGATTTTCTTGAGAAAAAATCCCGAATGGGCGAAGGGCAAGGTATCCCCGCTATTCGCGGATGCGCATTACCTGTCTGAGTTAGATAAAGAGCTAAACCCAAAAACCCCACTCACATTCGTATCCTGGTACGCCGCCCGGGCCTATTGTCAGAGCTTAAGTCTGCGCCTGCCGACTGTGAATGAGTGGGAGTATATGGCCGCCGCATCAGAAACTGCGGCCGACGCCAATCGAGACCCGGAGTTTCTACGACGAATTCTTGAGTGGTACGGCGAGCCCAAGGGCGCGGCACTTAAGCCCGTCGGCAGTATTTATAAGAACAAGTACGGTCTTTGGGACATGCACGGATTGATTTGGGAATGGGTGGAAGATTTCAATTCCGCATTCGTAACCGGCGAGAGCCGCGAAGATGGATCTTTGAACAAAAATATGTTTTGTGGCGCTGGTTCTATGTCGTCTGCGGACAAAGAAAACTATGCGTCGTTTATGCGTTTTGCGTTTCGCTCGGGATTGAAAGGGCGGAGTTCAGTGTGGAATTTGGGATTTCGCTGCGTGAAGTGAGGGAGATTGTATGCGGTCCTTTAAAGCTTTTGTATTGAGTATGGCATTTTGGATCGGTGGGTCCGGGGTCGCGGATACGGGGCCATCCCTTTACGATCTCAAGTCACAGTGGTTCGATACGGACGGCAAGGTGAGCAGCGTGTCTCTTGCGAAAGGGCATTTTGTACTTGTGGCGATGGTCTATACGGGGTGCGCGCATGCCTGCCCCATGACCATTGCAAAAGTGCAGGAGGTAGAGCGGGTGGTAAAGGAGGCGGGCTTGAAAGAGGTGAAAATCATTATCGCTTCCTTCGACGTAAAAAATGACCGTCCTGCAAAATTGAAGGCCTATCAGGCGTCGCGCAAGCTCGCGCCCGAGACATGGAAGTTTTTGTCTCCTAAAGCCGACTCTGATGCCCGAGAGTTGGCCGTGGCTCTCGGCATCTCTTACAAAGATTTGGGTAACGGCGACTTCTCACATAGCAATGTGATTTCTCTTCTCGACCCCAATGGGGTTGTGGTGGCGAGCATCGACAGCCTAACCGCCTCGGTCGATGTCTTTAAGTTGGCGGTAAGAGGTGGCAAGTGAGTTCCGAGGTTCGCGATCCATATAAAATATTTTTTCCACTAGGGGTTTTCGCGGGCACTGTCGGCGTGTTGTTTTGGTTTCTGTTTGAGGCTCGCTATATCGAATTTTATCCGCGCGAGTCTCATGGCAATTTAATGTTTTTCGGAATGCTGTGGCCGTTCGTGATTGGCTTCTTGATGACAGCTATACCGCGCATGACTAGCACTCCGGGTCCCACATACTTAGAAGTAGCATTGGCGATATTGTTGGCCTTCTGTCAGCTCGTGTTCAACTTTCGAAATTTAGTTTTTGCGTCGGTGGTTTTGTTTGGACTGCAGGCGTTAGTACTATTGGCGTTTATCGTTCGCCGGTTCTGGATAAGCCGTCGGATTCCATTTCCTGGATTTATTTTTCTACCTTTGGCATTCGTGCAGGCCGAGGCGGGTGTGTGGCTCTTCGCATTTTCGCTCGTGTCGCGCGAAACGGCACTGCTCTTGGCTGGAGAGGCCTTTCTAATGAATTTGACCTTAGGGTTAGGCAGTCGCCTAATTCCCATGATTTCCCGCATGCCAGCCGCGCGCCCCCCAAGCGAAACCCAAACGGGCGAGACGTGGGTCAAACCGGTGGCCGTGGCGCTGGTATTGAATCTTGGTTACGTGCTTGAAGCACTCGGATTTGCCACAGCGGGCCGCGCTTTGCGATTGATTGCGATCTTGGCCGCCTGCTTTTTGTTGTTGGATCTTCATAGGCGTCCCCAGCAATGGTCGGTGTCGGGAGTCGGTTTTAAGGTGGCACTTTTGTTTGTGCTGACCGGACAGACCGTAGTTTTATTTGGCGGGGGACTGCCCGCGCAGCATCTTGTCTATATTGGCGGATTTGGGCTCATTACACTTTTGGTTTCGACTCGGGTGGTGTTGGCGCATGGGGGAGCTGATCTTTCTTATGAAATCGGCTCACGGCGTCTTGGGGCAATGGTGGCATGCGTGTCGATGGCGGCGCTCTTGCGCTGGTGGGCTGGTTATGGATTCAATGGTGTTTTTTCTTTTGCGGCAATAATTGTCTTCTGTGTTGGACTGGCATTGTGGACTTTACGTTTTGTTACGACTCGCGGTCCGAGCAGAGATTGCCGGTAAGCTCGAAGCTAAGGTACGCCGCGGTCGGAGCTAGCTGTACCTTTTTATTGACGCGAACTGAAAAGGTACGGCGTACCCTTTCAGTTCGCGTCATATAACGCGAACCGAAAAGGTACCTGGTACCACTAGCCGCTTCCTCGTACTACTTTCGAGGGAATGGGTTTTTCTATTCGGCAATTTGTCGTTGTTGGTCTTCTGTGCCTTTGCCCCTGGGCGTGGGCCGGGCTGAGCGATGATTTTAAATCGCCTATCACGACCAACGCGAAATGGATCGCATTGACCGGCACGGCGCTCACGCTAACTGTGATGGCCACCCAAGATTCAATTTCTGGGCCTTGGGAAACTTGGACCGCCCGCAATCGTCCGCTGGGCGAGGCGTCCAAGTATGGCGACCTTATGGGTCAGATTTTGCCCAATGCGCTTTATGCAGGTGGGATGTGGACGGCAGGATTTTTCGGCGTCGAGGGTGCTCATCCCAGGGCATGGCTTATGGCGAAGGCCTCTGGTTATGCGGGCTTGATTACGATTGTGATGAAGACCACGAGTGGCGAGGGGCGGCCCAATAACACTGAGCGGGGCAGTAGCTTTCCGTCCGGGCATTCGGCCACGGCATTTGCCTTTGCCGGAATCGTGACCGCCGAGCATGGATGGATTTACGGAACTCCGGCTATGCTTCTGGCCGGCTTCGTCGCTTATAGCCGGATCAACGACAATGCCCATCGATTACACGATACGATTATGGGCGCGACCATTGGGCTCACGGCCGCCTACGGCATACATTACGCGCAAAAACCCGGAGAGCATCCGCTGCAAGTGTGGCCCGTACCGCTTGAGGGCGGCGGGGGGCTTATGGCCCGAGCGGCATTTTAAAAACGATAGAGTAGAGTCAGCTGGTAGCGTCGACTGAACTGATGGGTTCCGTCGACGTAGTTGGTGGTAAAGTATGTGAACTCGGCGGCCGCGCGCACATGCTCGTTAAAATCCCTCATCACATTTACAAATGTCGCGGTCGCGCGGTCATAGGCGGTAAAACCGGGCGCGACTGGAGTGAGGCCGCGAACATTCAACGCCGAAACCTGTGAATGCCCGAGAGTGGAAAAGAATTTTTCTGGAAAGTGATACTGCAGTTGCGAGCTCAAAGTGCGCAGTTGCAGGAGGTGAAATTTTCCCGCGCTATCAAATCCGCCGAGCCCTTTGCTCAACGTGGCGTCGGGCATCTCCGGCGCATAGGAGAAATGATCCAGGTTGGCCGAGAAACCGCTGAGGCTTCCGGTGTAGCCGGTGCCGAGTGAAGTTTCTGCGGTGAACGACAGGCTGTGGTCTTGGCGGTGAGCGATCAGGGGCACGAAAAAATTGAGCGCGCCCGCATAGGCGCTTTGGTTGTGCAGGTCTTTGGAGGCGGCGTTGATGGTGCCGGTGGCGACTTTGCGAAAGGTTCCCGAGAGGCCGATGCTAAACGGTTCTTCGCGCACCGAGCCTGTGGCGCTTGAAAATTTACTTAAGCGCCCCTCATGGGCGTAGCGAATTCCCAAATCGACGTTGGGAATCCCGCCCGTTTTGGCCGAGGCCGAGCCGAAAGAAAGTCCGATTTGCACTTTGTGATTGGCTTCGCTCTTGTAAGTTTGAATGGCGGTGAATTGCTTGTGTCGTTGCGATAACACTCCCGGCCCGGGCGAGACCGAAACAGTGGCCGTTCGATAGTGCGGTTGCCAACCGAACAGCGACCAGGTTTGCCCCGCCGTGATCTGCAGACCATTGTGTTCAACGGTAAAGTAATAGTGCCGAAAGCGAAAACTGGGGTGACTGTAGTACGTGTCGCCCGAGTCGAACAAAGGCCAGCTCTCGCGATCGCCCATAAAATCAAATTCGGTAAAAAACTTGGCGGGCCAATTTTCTTGATCGGGCAGCAAGGCCGTCAGGTTTAAACGTGAGTGGCGAATGGAGAGTAGATTGCGGTTTGTTGAGCCCGCTGGAGTGTCCGGTCCCGTGATTGGTTGGCTGCCAGCGCTTTCAAGAAAGCTCGATCGGCTGTCGTGAGTAAATCCCAGCTCGGCCAGTCCACCCATCTGAAACTTCCACCCCGCGGCTTGGCCGAGTTCGACGGTGGCCTCGGCCGAGGGGGCTGCGCAAAGGATAATAAAAATGAGTGCGAAGATGTGTTTCAACAATATTTAACCGGCTGGCCTTTTATAGAATCTAGGAGGTCGCCTCCCGCCACGCAAGGAGAAATCTACGGCCAACTTGCGCCAAATCGGGACAGGTGATGGGAAAAATGCGGCGGCGACGCAGATCTGTTAAGCTAGACTATATGAAAAATTTGGCACTTCTATTCGCATTTCTATTCAGTGGCGCCTCCGCTGTGGCCGAAGATTGCACGCCTGAAGCCACGCAGAGACTCGGCGCACTTATGGCAAAGGTCACTTCTGCAAGCAAGACCGTTGACGATTTTTTGCAAAAGCATAAGGTGCGATCCCAACAAAAGTCGGATCTCATTCTTTTTTGCCTTAGCGATAAACCGCGAACGGAATTTAAACCGTTGTTTAATGAGGCCGCGCCGGCGGTGAACGACCTCGAACAGTTTGGCAATGCCCAAACCGGGCTCTGTCGAGACTCAGCCTTAAGAGCGAGCAAAGAGCTCGAAGACAATGTGCGAATTATCATGGCCCGATTCGAGCAGTGTAAACAAACTCAGAAGTGATCTTTTATATGACCTGCCCCCGACACAATACGTTAAGAGAGGTCCGTCGATTCGATGGTACCTATGCGGGGCTTCTCATGGGCCATAAAGTCGTGTAACTTGGCCTGAATTTCCAGCACGATCCCGTAGCTCAGTTGGATAGAGCAACAGTTTCCTAAACTGTAGGTCGCCCGTTCAATTCGGGCCGGGATCGCCATTCAAAATACTGTATCCCGGATACAGTTAACCGTATCCGGGATACCGGATAAATCCGATTCCTAATTAAATTCGAACGGAAACGACACGCTGGCGACTAAGCCTTCGCCGTTGTATTTTAAGCCGGAAGTGGTGGTCCCCGAGGCATTCAATTTCGCTTCGCCGTAGTGCAGGCGTTGCCACTCGATGTTTACGCTAAAGCTTTTCACTTTAAGCCCCGCACCCACGCGCCAGCCGGTCGGATCATTAAATGTGACGTCAGCTCCATTCGACTCTTTGGGATTTAGTTCACCTGCTAAAACATAGCCCACATAGATTCGCGGTCCGCTGTCGGGCATTTGCAAGCCAATGACCGGCGCAATATCCCATGAGGTTGCGTTGACCGAATAGTTGTTGGCGTTGTCATTATATTTTAACAGTGCGTAGCGCGCATCCGCCGCCACAAAGACTCTCTCATAAACGTGAACTCCACCTCGAGCCAAGATTCCCCAGCCACTGGTGGCGGCGCTTGAATTCGAAGTCACACCTTTAAAGTCGACGTTTGCATTTGTGACCTGATAACTCACGCCGGGTTCGATAAAGAGTCCTGTTCCTCCGGATTCATCTTGCGCAAATGCAAATACAGGCGAACACGCCAAGGCAAATGCAGTCGCTACGACATACTTATTCATTGATAACCTCCTGGTTACCCCGTGCTGTAGAGCATGTCTTATGCCAGGCGGGGGGAGATGGCCGGTCCTTTACACGCAATCCGGTGGGGCATGCGGCTACGGATTCTTGAAAATTGCCCCGTCTTAGAAGCATAGCGTAAGTTGCATTATGCGGGCCGCGAGTTATTCTATCGGCGATGGAATATTTCAGGCGCGATATTTTTTGCACTTCTGAAGATCAAAAGACCACCGGATTCGTCGAGCGGCGGGATTTGTCCACCGGTGAGCGCGCACTTAGGGGGTTGAAGATCGCCGGCATCTTTCTGGGCGCGGCCGTGTTCGCGATCTTTGTCCCAATCCTCCATTTTGTTTTAGTGCCAGGATTTTTAATGGCGGCGGCGGTCTTTGGGTTTGCGAACTGGCATACAAAGGCCGAAATTTCTCATGGCGAATTCACCTGTCCCAACTGCAAAAAAACAAACACCATCGGAAAAATGGCCGAAACCTTTCCTTATATCACCCGCTGCGCGGGCTGCTCGTTCACTCTAAGTATCGACCTTTAGCGATTGCGGCTTCGCTTTTTTGTCTCGATTTAAGACAGTGGCTGAGTATGCTTACGCCGTGGGATGGATTGCGATGAAATCGGCTCCGAGCCCTGTTGGCCCATGGAGTACCGAGGTAAAATTTATGACCGGCTCCGCGTACCCTAAAGATCTCGACGCGATCCTTGGCAAATCTCAACATCATGCTGGCCTTGGAATTTTGTCTGACCTCAGAGATTGTGTGGCATTTACCGAGCCCGCGGCTTTTTCGCACGCTGGCCACCTCTATTTAGCCATGAATTGCGCGCGCGAAAACGAAGCCGCTACTGAAATTGTTCTGTTTAAGCAATCGCACCCGTCAGGCCAGTGGTCTTATGTAGGCCCGCTGCTTGGGCCTGCGGATGCCCGTGCTTTAAAAACAACTTACATGTCGGCCGCGGATCTTTTCTCGGTCGCAGGCCAGGTCTACCTTGCGGCATCGCCGGCCGATAGCTCCTACCGAGGCTGTGTCTTTTATAAAATTGTCGATTTAGAAAAAAGGATTTTTGAATTGGCCGCCAATGGTGAGAAAAAAGTGATCGCTCGAATCGACCACGACCCGGCAGCCAATCTGACCGGTGCTTGCACTTTTGATGAGTCTTTGAAGGTTAGCGGAGCTTTGTACCTGAAGAGATTTGATAAGCCCGTGATGTTAGAACGGTTTGTGAGTCTTTACCGAAGCAACGTAAATTTCGCAACTTCGCCGGCCCCATGGCCATGGGTGCCTGTGTGGCCGCAGCCGCAGCCCCAGCCGGAGCAAAACGAAAATTCGAGCGGCGGCCCTTAGCTAGGCCAACGTGTATTTATCGATGGCCTCTTGGTTCCGCCGAATGTGCTCTCTAAGATGTCTCATTTCTTTTTCGTTTTCGGGCCGTTTAGGCGAATTTTGCGGCAATTTTTGATTTTCATTTTGCAGCTTCTGCAAGTCGCGCTGGTGGCGAGTGTTGATGTCTCTCAATGTTTTAATCATATCTTGCGGAGCGAACCGCGGAGTTTTGGTGGGCGCGCGCCAAAACATCCACCACTGGGCTTGCGCCTCGAAACTTAATAATAGAGCCAAGGTGAGTAGGAGGGGTCTCATAAACTAATACTAGCGCGATGAATCCGTATCATACAGAGATTGATAAGGAGTATCTCACTTTGAGACAGATTTCGTGGCAAATGAAAAAAGTGAGCCATGTCGTGATTAAAACAGCGATAATTACGGGTACCGTGACAGGATTTGTGGAGTTATCTAATGAGGATTGCAATTCTAATTGCTGTAAGCTCATGCGCGGCTAGTTTTCAGGCCTCCGCAAACACCATCTCTCCTCAAGAACAAATGGCCTGCCTTAAAGAGACTGAGTCCGCCGGTACCGCCTGTCACGAAGCCTCCTATGCGGCCGCGGCTCAGGCCAATCAGATCGCCGTACAAAATGGCGCACTCGCGGGTAAGGACAGTTTAAATCAGGCCGCTGACCGTGAAGCTGCGGCGACCAAGAAAATTGCTGAAATCCTCAGTCGCGCACTAAGCACGTGCCAGGCTCAACTTAAAAATTGCACTTCGAGCTGCCCCGGTGAATATGGGGCGCTCGGAGAGGCCTGTGCCAGAGATGTTGGCAAATATATCGACCAGCTCTCCAGCGGCCGCGCGGAAAATATCGAAGGCCGTAAGGGGAGTTTGTTGTCGGATGCAGGCTCCACGGGCCGTGCGGGTTCCGGCGAAAAATATGGAACGGCTGGTGGCGTAGGCCCGACCGGCTATAAGGATCTACCACCGGAGGTGCAAAAGCCGGTGGGCGGGTCGAATCCGGTTTCGTACAAAAATCTTGGGCCGCAGACGCAAAAGCCCGTGGGCGCGAGCAACGCGGGGGGCAACGAGAGTGACGGGAGCAATAGTCACGGCACCAGCGGTCACGGCGGCAACACCAACAACGGCACTTTTAACTCGGCCGGTGGCATCGCTACGGCTGCGGTCAATCTAGAGGTACCCGGCGATTATCACGAGGTCCGGCGAAATCTTCTTAAAAAAACTTTACAAGGCAAAGCGCTGGAATCGGCACTTTTACAATATTGCGAGACATCGGGCGCCAGGGATAGCGAATGCGGCCGCATTGTGACCGAATATTTCTGCGCCTCGCCAGAAAAGGCCGGGTGCCCTTCTTGCCAAAAAAAATCTCCCAGCTCCTACTCGCAGGCCGAAATGCCGAGCGTCTGTGTCGCCGCCTGTGTGAAGGACCCTCAGTACGGGCCGCAGCTGGCCGACCGATGCCGATCGGTACTGAAGCCGCTCTTGAATGAAGAGGCGTCAGCGCTAGAAGTTGCGGGCGCCCATGGCACTTCGATTTTTGCCATAGTCAGTCGGGCCATCAACAAGAGATGTCTCGAAGGGAAGCTCCGCTGCGGGAACTAATTAGTCTCATTACAAGACGACGCTTGTCCGTAAAATGGCATTTCTAGACCGGCTTTACGCAAAAACCGTTTGAAAAGACCATTTGTTAATCCGAGTTACAACGCATGAAATCTGCGGTGTTACGAGTTCTCACATTCTTGACCATCACCTTCGTCTTGCAGCCGGCGCAGGGTCAGGAGATGACGAGCGGTGATTTTTTAGTGGCACCGTCGCTTCTCTATTATTCAGGCCTCAGGTCAAGAACCTCAAAGGATGAAAAAGCATATCTAGTTGGCGAAATGAAGCTGGCCTACCAGATTCATCCCTTCGTCTACCTGGGCCCCACCTACCAGCACGAGCAGGACGACACAAAGACGTCGGGCTATTCTTCTCCCTCGCTCAACAATACGTCTAAAAGTCAGCGCAGCAGTATCGGAGCGTCACTGGGTTATGTGACGCCGTCGTATCACTTTATGTTTACCTACTATTTCGATTCGAAATGGAACCTCAATACCAGCAGCACGACCGGCGACAACAAGTACAACTACAAGGGCACGGGAATGCAGCTGGATGTGGGATATAAGATTCCGCTGTGGGGAATCTTCTTCGGACCCCAGCTCAGCTACAAAATGTTTACTTACGAGAAATTAAGTACAGACAGCGGCGCGGCTGAAAAAATCTCGCCCAAGTTGGAGGACACTGGCCTTGAACCATCGCTTGTTCTTTTCTATTTCTTCTAAAGCCCTTCTTGCCCTGATCGTGGCCCTTGCTCTGGTAGGTTGCACCAATATTTCTGGCGGGAGCACCACTTCAAGCAGCACTAAGACCGCGTGCGCGGGCGATGGTGGGTTGTTCCCCACGCCGGTGGCTCCACAGTCTCTGGTGTCAGCGCGGTTGGTTCAACCCTATGAGAAATTTTCTGTGTCGGCGGCGAACGTAAGCTCCGAAACCGCGCTCGTCGCCATCGTGAACGAGAACTGTGTGATGGCTCAGCCTGAAAATTCCACATTTCTGTCGCAGAATCTTCGCGCAAAGATCGCCGCTCAACCGTCGCGCTTGGCTACGCGCGCCTATTCGTTTAAATTGCCAATTCATGTCGCGAGCCGCGAGCTTAAAAAGCAGGTCGAAATCGACAGCTGCCTTTTGTCATTGAGTGAAGACACGCTGGCGTACCGCACAGCGACCACGGTCGACGACCCACAGTTTTCATCGCAGCTTCACCTCACCGCGATCAACGCCCCCGATGCGTGGGACACATTTTACGACAGTCTCACCTCTGAGGTGATTGTCGCCATTATCGACGACGGCATAGAGCTCACACACTCCGACTTAAGCCCGGCGCTGTGGGTGAATCCCGATGAAATCGCCGCAAACGGAGTGGACGACGACGGCAATGGCTATATTGACGACGTCAATGGTTACAATTTCGCATCGACATTGGGCTCACCCGCGCATCAAGGCGGCGTCTCGCATGGCACGCATGTGGCGGGCCTCGCGGCCGCCAAAGATAACAACGCGACCGGCATAACCGGCGTAATGGGTCGCAATGTGAAGATTATGGCGCTGAATGTTTTTGGCAATAACGCCGGGGCCAGCTCCGCCGCCATCGTCAATGCAATCAATTATGCCGCCGCGAAAGGCGCGCATGTCATCAACATGAGCCTTGGCGGGAATGGCAGTTCGGCTGCGGTAAATACGGCCATGATCAATGCTGTTGCCGCGGGATCATTTATTGCCGTGGCTGCCGGCAACAGCAATGAGTTGGTCTCGGCTGGGAATTTTTATTATCCGATGGGCTATGCAAAAGATATTGAAGGCGCCATGGCCGTTGGCAGCGTTGACGCCACAACTTTGGCGAGAAGCTCGTTTTCAAACTACAGCACGACGTATGTGGAAATCGGAGCGCCCGGTTCAAACTCGGGCACCGGCGGGGTGCTAAGCACTTATGCGGGCAACACCTATCAGTATCTGCAGGGGACTTCGATGGCATCTCCGGTGCTCGCAGGAAGTGCGGCCTTGCTCATTGGATGGGCGGAGTCGCGCGGGATTACCCCGACACCAGCGCAGGTCGAAGCGGCGCTAAAAACTTCGGCCGATTCGAGTGGTGCGCTGTCTTCATTTTTTATGGGTGGGGCCATGCTAAATCTTACGAACCTGGCGGCGGCTACTCTTTGCTTATAAGCATTTCGTATCGGCCGTCCAAAATCCGCGTGCAGATTTAAACACTGAGCCTGTGCAGAGCATCGTTTCGGGCGCGCATCCGTGCACCGTGATGTCTCGCAAAGCAGTAAAGCGAACTTCGATGGCCGTGGCTGTCTGCTGAACAATTTCTAAATTTTCAACCTCAGCCTCGCACTCCATACCGTCATCGCCGGTAAAGATCTCGTAGGCGTCCGTTAACAATATTTCTTTGATGTCATCCACGCTAAGGGCCGTCGAATAGGCCACGGACGGAGCCGCAAAAAGGATAAGACTGGTCACGAGATATTTAAGCATTTGAGCCCCCGCCAAAAAGGTTAACCGGGGGTCACCATAAGAAATCTTTACCGGGCTTGTCGAGCCAAAATTGTCACGGAGCCAATCATATCGAAAGTACAGGGGGCTCGGCCGGGCGTGACCTTTGCCTTAGGCATCAGTCGAGCTTTTGACGAGAAAGCCTTGCAGGAGAAGATTATGAAGCGATGGATTGCTGTAGTCTCGGTCGTATTGTGCGTGCCCGCCGTGTTTGCCCAGAGCGATAAACCGGCGCCCGCAGCCAAAAAAGTAAAGGTCGCCGTTTATGGCCCCCCGGTTAAGCTCGATATTTCGGGCAACGAGTGCATTAAAAAAGGCGATGAAGCTTACGTTCATAGTTTATTTTATGAAGAGTTTAAAACTTTTGCCGAGTGTCAGGCCGCGCTCAATCGCCGCAGTTAATTGAAATCAAAACTTTCGAGATCTTCCACCACAAGATCTCCTTTGCGGACAAATTCAATGCGACCCTGGTTGAAGTTTCCATTATTTCCGTAAACTATTAAATAGCCGGGTACGGCATCGCGCCGATTAAAAAATCGACTTTTCGGCAGCAGTTTGTTCAGTACGTCTTGCGCTACAGAATGTAAATTGTCCGGAAATGAGGATTTGCCGGAGCTAATAATAAATGTTCTTGGCTTGGCCAACAGAATCGTAACTTTTGAGGCTTTAAAAATGCGCACATTGGGTCCGATGCGACGTTCGATATCGCGCTGATCAAAAGAACTGGCGGGCAGTTGATTGATTCGTCCTTCAAGCACCTTGGGGCGCAGCCACTCGGCCATGGGCGAAGCTAGACGCTCCATTTTTTTATACAGCGTGAGCACTTGCCGTTCGAGTTCCTCGGAGAGGGGTTGCGATGGGGCGTAGGCTTCGATGTCTTCAAGAAGTTCTTCGGCCTCGCGCACGTTGTCTGGGTTTTCGGCCGCAATCGCGATTTCGGCTAAAATCCTAGCCAACTCGTCGCCCGAGCTGGGCGAAGACATGATTTGATTGAAGCGCTCATTGCCGATTTGTCGGCGAATGATTTCTAAGTGCGAGGCATTGTTTTCGATCGGTGCCCGGATACTGGCCGAACCGTCGATGGGCACAAAAATCAATCGACCGCCCCGTTCCATCCAAGTGCCATTGCGGGTTTCAGAAAATTCTTCGGCACTGCGAAAGTGGCGAAGTAGGCTGGTGCTGGTGCGTTCGAGAAGTGGTTCGCAGCGCAAGCGCCGCTCGCCGTCCGGAGTTTCCGCGGCCGCAAGTTGTGCGAAGAGCAACAAGATGGCAGCGGCGGCGATGTTCATTAGTCGCCTGCTAAAGTCACATTTTGAAAGAGTTTACGAACAAGGGGCAGACTCTCGCGATACGAATCGCGGCGCTGCTCATAGATTAATATGCGAAGTTTGCCGCCCACATCGGTGGCCAGCAAAACCGAATGCAGCATGGTTTCGGTCCCGATGTCGGTTTGAAACTCGGCGATGTATTGCCGTTGCCCTTTTTTTGTTATTAATCGTTGCGCCGTCACCACGCGCGACTCCGTCGAGTCGGCGAACACGGCCTTGTTCCAATCGGTCACGGTCTTTAAATTTTTCGGAGCGGGGCCGAGCGTGCGAACGCTGACAATCGGGGCGGTTTCGGCGTCCTTAGCGGTCACGAGTAAGATCTGTTCGGAACCGCTGAATATAGAGGCCAAGGCTTTGTCGGTTTTTACGTCGATGGCCTTCCAGCCTTCGATATTTGCAAGTTTAACGGCGTGTGCGCCTTGAGACATGAAAACAATAAGTGAAAGTAGAGAATAGATTTTCATGGGTTCTATCTTCCGGCCTTCGCGGGGGCGGCGATCACATCGTATCTAAAATTGATTAGTTTGCGCTCGCGCTCGGTGTCCGCGCTGAGATGGACGGCTGTGCCTGATACCTTTGTGGCGATCACATTGAACGCGCCCGCTATTCTGCTTTTATCAATGACAAACTTCAAAGCGCGTTGGCCACCATCTTCCTCGTACCAACAGACGCTCACCGGCAAGGTTCCGGAACCCATAACGTGGTCTAGTCGCAGTTGGAACGATTCGCCTTTCTGAACAGTAAGGCGAACTTGGTTGCCATTCCCTTCCCGTTCAAAAAGCGATGCGCCCTCACGCAAAGGAGTTTGAATGCCGAGAATGGTTCTAAACAGATTGGCCACTTGCGATGTGTTGGAGGCTCGAACATCTTCATCGCAATTAAAGGCCGGCGTGGACGGACGTGGTGGCTGCTGCGGTTGCGGTGCCTTCTTTTTAACTGCAGCTTGCCCATCACCCAGATCGCCGTCGAATTGGCTCTGCGCCCAAGACAGGTGAGCCGCGATCAATAAAATAAATAGAATCGCGGATTTCATCGATACTCCTATTCGAGATCCAGACTTACAGTCTTATAAAGCTTTACGATGTCATCGAAATGGGCCCGGAAGATCGGCAAATGTCCTTGGTACGAAAAGACGTAGATTTCGCCTTCCACAACTGTGGCCATAATCATGTACTTGGTGGTGACCTCGGCGGCGAAGGTTTTTTCGAACTCGGCCACGTAGCGAGTGCTGCCGTCGCGAACCAGTACCCGTTCGCGAGTGGGGCGAAGTTCGGGCTTATCTTTTAAAATCAACTCCCGCCATTCCGAAGCATTGCGCGGTGATCCGCTCGTGCGTTGAAGCTTGTTGACCAGTACGGTCGGAATTGCGCCAGCCTTATGAACCGCAAAAGTTAGCGTAAAGTCGGCGCCACCGAGTAAAACGGATTCTTGAGTATTCTTAGGAATGAACTGCACCTTCCAGTCGTCGGCATTTTGCACCTTAATCTGGGCGGCCTGGGCGGAGAGTGTGATCAGAGATAGTGTGATAAGGATGAATTTCATATTGTTACCTATTTGCAAACGGATTTTCGAAGCTTTGTGGGTTGGTAATTCGACGTGCTGAGGCGGCCTTGAATTCTCCTCTGAGTTCATTGCCAATCAATTCCACGGTAGTTTCATCGATCTTTTGCACTTCAATTCTTTTGCGCCCGCCCCAGCCGGCGTCAATAAAGGCCACAACGTTCTCGCCTTGTTGGCACACAGACGCGGGCAGATCGTGATTTCCTAACGAAGCCGAAGAAATGCGCGCCATCAGTACATCGCCGCGTTGACCAGCGGCGAACAATTGAAACGAAGCTCTGTGCTCGGCGTTTGAAAGTCTTTTCTCAAGCGCATTGCTGATTCCTAAAAGCTGCTGAAACATGGCTGTGGCACGAGCGACGTTGGCCGTCGGTCGATCGCACGACGGAAAATCTTGCCGTGGGCGCGGTGCTGGCTGAACAGCGATTGGCGCGGGAGCTGGCGCAACCGGAGCGGGTTGGCGCGGAGGATTTTTAGGAAGGCTCGGAGTCGCGGGAGCCTTAGCCGCTGGCGGTGTTGCCTTCGGCGCGGGTTCCGCGTCATCCGTAAATGTGGAGTTCGCCCAAGTCGGGGCGGCGACTAATAATATTGTTAAAAGCAACGCTCTTCGCATCTGTCTGTCCTTCCTCGGACAAGAAAATTGCAAGCCGTGGCCCTGCCAAAACAAATATAGAAGGTTTAAAAATGAATTGGTTAAAGTGGCGCAAAAACGGCCAACGGCCGTTTAGGGACTATACAACTAGCGAATCTAGAGCGGGGCCAGAGATAGCGACTACGCAGGGGGCGGGTATCGTGTCGCCGCCGTCGGGCCAGTGGCTCACCATTTGCGGGCGCAAATGCCCACGCTCTCCCGGGTGCTGAACCGAGAGAAAAAGAGTTTTACCGTCGGGTGAAAAGCACGGTCCAGTCAACTCGGCACCTAGCGGGGCCGAGGCCACTTGCACCGCTTGGCCCGCCGCCGGGCCGCTCAGCGGAATATAAAATAATCCGTTGTTGCCGAATTTCTCGTAGGGTTCTTTGTGCATGACTGTTCCCGACATATCATTGCACATCCACAAATTGCCCTTGCGGTCGAACACCAAGTTATCGGGATTGGCGAATCCGGTTTCGGGTCCACCGGCTGAAAATGCACTCGAAGTAAATTCTAAACTCAGCGGGTTCGCGTCTTTCTCTATGATTTTAAGAATCGAACCGTAATAATCTTTGGTGGATTTGTTGCCGGTGAGGGCCACAAGAATATTTTTGCTGGCCGGATCAATTTCAATATCTTCGGGCCGCGGCAATGGAGTTGCCCCCACGATCTTGGCCGCTTCGCGGGTTCGAATCAGCATTTCGGTGTGATCCATAAAGGCTTTTTTCAGGCGCTCGTCTTTGGCGCGACTGATCGGCAACCAGCGACCGTTTTTAATATCAGCGACAAACAGTTCACCTTGTTCGAGAGATCCGGGTTTGCGGGCGATAAATTTGTAAATGTGCTCGTTCTCGTGATCGTCACCGGAGTACACCACGGTTCGACCATCGGCGGCCACCGTGGTGGTGGCGCATTCATGGGCAAAGCGTCCAAGGGCACACAGCTTTTTTGCCGCTCCGGATTTTAGGTCCACTTCCACCACCCAGCCGTAATGCTCGGGGGGAAGTTTCACGCCCTTCATCCACGACAAATAGCCGTCCATTTCTTGAACCGTACGTTGGCCATTTGTAAAAACGGCTTCGCCGACAAAGTTGTCGTAATTTTCTTCGCACGTGAGCACGGTTCCCCATGGGGTTACGCCGCCGGCACAATTGGCGAGAGTACCCAGGGCCGTTGTTCGCCCCATAATCGGCCGCTCACTGATCAATGGAATGGGTGTAAAGGCATCGAGTCTGCGATTGAATTTAGAATTCTCCACCATCTGCCAGCGGTTCTCAAGGCGTTGGATATGCACGATACTTCCGCCGACTTCTTTTCGTTCTTTATTGAAGTGCGTGGATGTGCGCGTTTGGCCGGGACGCCAATCGCTTACAAAATACGGGTCATGATACTCGTGATTGACCCACATTAGCCCGTCGAACGGATTGACGGGATTGAGTGGCAAATAAGCGATGTAGTCGTTGTTAAAGCCGAAAAGATCGCCTTTCAAATTTAGCTTTTGCCGCCAGCGCAGCAAAATATCGTAGCGAAATCCATTGGCTAATTTCAACGCGTCGTCGGTGCTAGGGCCAATCGGTGTGAAAGGGAATGGTGACACCGGCATTTGCGGCGGGGGCGTTGACACGCAGGCCGGTGCGAACATGGCTGCGGTGTAAGTGATGCCCATAAATTTTAGGAATTCGCGGCGGCTGATGTCGGTCATGATTCACCTTATATATGTAGGATAACTTGCGGGGGCAAGTTTGATTCCGGTTGGATTGCGCGAACTTTCGCCTTCGGTGCCGATTAACGGCGCTCTTTACATGAAAAAAATGCTGAGCTGCCGTTTAATTGGACAGCGCCGTGGTTTCTCAATGGCACTGGCCTTGCTCGATAGGGAATTCGGACTGGACCGCGATGGTCCGGTATGAGGGAGACTGGTTTATGAAAAAAATGAACTTCGTGTTCGCGGGTGTAGCGAGCCTAATCACATTGGGTGTACTTGCCAATTGCAGCAGCCGTTTTGACGGCATGGGCGAGATGAAATCACGCCGCACCACTTGCGAAAAATATAACGAATGGGCTCGCAAAGCCGGTAAGCCGGAAGTTTGCCAAGCCGCCGCTCGTACCCTCGGTCGTGGGCAACAGCGCCCCGACGATACCACTCCGATCAACCGTCCCATTTATAATGACGGACTCGACAGTGCTCCAAGCCGTCCCGCACAACCAGCCCCGGTACGTCCCGCGCCCGGAACACCTCCGGTGACTCCTCCCGCCGTACCGCCCGTTGAACCTGGAACTCCTCCCGGAACACCTCCGGTGAATCCTCCAGCACCACCTGCTGAACCCGGAACTCCGCCCCCTTCAACTCCGCCGACGACTCCTCCGGCCCCTCCTGCTCCCTCTGAGCCGGGCGCGCCGCAACCTGTGACTCGCGCGAAGTTTATGCAAGTTTTCGAACGCGATATCCAAGCGCAAATGACCTTTGTTAAAGGGATCACTGTGTCTTCGGGCAAAGAAGGCAGCGATGTTGTGCTTGCGTTTGAATCCGTAGTGGCGATTCAGAATGACGCTGGCGTTGACGAGAATAAATCGCTCTTCTTGAAAAAGAGCGTTGTAGCTCCCTTCAGCTCCGCGACGATTCCAGTCATGCCGCAAGTTGAATTGAAGAATAATGCCGGTCAGGTTCAGGACCTCGGTGGCCAAATTACTGTCTACTCGACATGCAATGAAGCCGCGTGTACGCAAATCAATTTGATTTTGCAGTTCTTCAGACCGAAAGGCAGCCCCGAGGCCGCGGCGAAGCCGTATGCCTTTGGCGTGTGCGCGATTGAAACTGGCCGTGGCATTAAACGTTGTAACTTCGCGGTGAAATCTTTTAACGATGCCCAGTTGCAAGTGCCCACAACAATCGTTGGCGATGTTTCGGGTGCACCCGGCGATGTTTCGGGCGCCCCGGGCGATACTTCTGGAGCCGCCACGACTCAGCCAGACGCTGGTGGTTCGGCCGAACAGATCGAATCGCACCGCAATATGGTGAACGCCGCCAAAGTCGCTAAAGATGTTGTGATTGAGCAAGCCCGCCTTGCGGACCTCGCTGTTTCTGAAATCAATGCTGCAAAAACTGCGGGCGATCTCGCTAAAGCCGAAGCCGCATTGGTTCGCGCTGAAGCCGCCGCGAAAGCGGCGATTGAAGCTGCACAACAGGTTGTTGCGATCAAAGACGATTTGACGGCAAAGACCGACGTAGCCGCCGCATTGTTGGCTGAAGCTGAAGAACTTAGCATCGACGCCTCTGCCAAAGCTCATGCGGTAAGCCAATCGGTTGAAGCAGCGAAAGCCGTTGTTGCAGGAATGAAAACTCCTGCGGCCGCTCCCGGTGATACTTCGGGAGGCGCACCAGTTGCGCCTGCCGCACCAGTTACTCCTGGTGACGAACGCGATGAGACTCCGGGGACTGGCGAACCGGACCCCCGCTAATCCTTGCTTTTTATGCGGCCAGGCTTGAACATTTAAGCCATGGCCCTTTTAAAAACCTACAAGTACCACATCGGCGGCCTGCTTCTTTTTATCTTGGCCATTTATAGTAATGCCTATACCAATGGCTTTCTGCTCGACGACGAGTTTCTCTTACAAAAAAATCGTTTTATCGAAGATGCGCAATATTTTTGGCGCATCTTCACCAGCTCTTCGACCATGGGCGCAGGCGGCACCGATTCGTTTTACCGGCCCATGCAGACCTTGGCGTATTTTGTGGTTTGCCAGATCTTTGGTTTGTCGGCACCTGCGTTTCACGCGCTAAATATTTTACTGCATTTTGCCAATGCACTTTTGATTTTTGTTTTGGCGGTGAAAGAGTTTAAGTTGCAACCGTGGCTGGCTTTTAGCGCGGCTCTTTTGTGGGCCTCACATCCGCTGCACGTCGAGGCCGTAACTTATATGAGCGCCACGGCCGACCCACTGCACACGATGTTTATTTTGGCCTCGCTGCTGAGCCTACGGCGCATGTGGCTGGCCACCTTGTTCTTCGCATTGGCTCTGTTAAGTAAAGAATCGGGAGTGGTTTTGCTTCCGCTCGCGATCACCGTGCTGGCGGTCAAAGCGCGCGATCCGTTCAATGTGCAAACCTATTTTAAGACATGGCCGCTCTGGGTTTTGACCGGCGTTTATATGCTCGCCCGCAAAACAGTTCTCAATTTTGACGACACCTTCACCTTTTATCCCGAGCCGAATATTTACACTGAAAATATCAGCTATCGCTTTCTGACTTTTCTCGCCACTTTACCCAAGTACTTTGGGCTCCTGGTGTGGCCGAATTCGTTGCATATGGAGAGAGACTTTCCCGTATTTGTGGGTTGGGCCTGGCCAGTGGCCGGGGGGGCTACGATTTTGTTGATCGCGCTTTTGCTGGTGGCCTTCGACTACAAGAAAGCGGTGAGGGGTGGCGCCCTAGCGGCACTTTGGTTTTTTATGGCGCATGTGCCGCACACCGGAGTGTTGCTGCCGGTGAATTCGTTTTTTCTTGAGCACTGGATGTATTTGCCGTCGATCGGATTGGTCTTGGGCTTTTTTTATTGGCTCAATCAGAAAAAAATCAATGTTGCGGTCGTGACGGGTGTAACGGCGGCCATGGCTTGCGCCTTTGGCGTGGCCACCTTTATGCAAAACCGCGTGTGGGCCGACCCGATCACTTTTTATGAGCATATACTCAATGAATCAAAGGGCACGCAACGGGTGCATAACAATTTGGGCATGGCCTACTCGGAGGTGGACCAGAGCGAAAAAGCCATCGAGCATTATCAAAAAGCCATTGCAATCAAAGACAGCTATCCACAGGTGCGGCACAATTTGGGCGAAGAATATTTGAAGCGGGGCGATTTGCAAACGGCCTTACAGCATTTGCATCGGGCGGTGGAGATCAGTCCGAGTTTTTACCATTCTTATAAAAATCTCGCGGCGATCTATCAGCGATTGGGCAATACAGAGCAGACGGCGCGGTACTACAATTTATATTTGCAAACCAAGCCACAGTGAATATGCAGTGACGTTTGAGTCTTAGCCCGCGCTCTGGCGGCGACCCTTGTTGTACTCGCTGATGCCATAGTGGCCGTAAATTTTTGCCCGCAACATATCTTGCACATCTTGCATTAGATCGACCTTAACCAGGTCGTGCATGCGATGGGGCACATGTCCGGCGCGCAGTAAGGTCTGCCAATAGTAATCGACCACATCGCGCACAAACGCCTCTACGGGGCGATCGTCATAAAGACCACTGTGCAAGTGCTCCTCAAAAACCTTATATAGGGGATCGTCGGGCGGTTGTGTGGACAAGCAAAAGTCCTTTATATATTCTCTTTTCGGAAAGTTGGGTGGAATTGTGAAAGCCTGGACCGTGCTTGAACTCGACAACGTCGTGGCCTCTCTAAAGGCCTTGCTGGGCGCGCGTCTGCAAGAAATTAAGGCCTTGGGCAACGACCTGGCGCTTGGCTTTTATTCGAACGGCGATATGCTCTGGCTGTGGGTCGACCTCAACGCCCTTCGACCCAGCCTTTTGCCGTGGACACAGCTGCCGTTGCCGCTCGAATCCAAGAAAAAATCTCCGTTAAATTTATTTTTGCGGGCGCACTTCGATGGCCACAAGTTGACTGCGGTGGAGCGGCTGAGCGCGGCTGGACGGGTGGTCCAGCTGACATTCAGTGGCGGCCAGTCGCTCGAGATTCGGCTTTTTCCCCATGGCGCGAACATCATCGCCCGGGCCGGCGAAAAAAGTTTGTCGTTTGCCAAGGTCGAGCCGCTGATTGAGGCGCCTCAGGCCGCGGCGGCGGGAGATTTACTAAATCGGGATTTGGCGGCCCTGCGTGAGCAGTGGTTGGCCTTGCGGGTTGGCGCGGGCCGCGGTGGCGGTGGCAAAGGTAAGAAAAATTCTCAGAACGATCCCGTATCCCGCGTCAGCGGTGAGCTGGCGCGCAAAGAAAAAGCCTTGGCCAAAGTGGAAGAGGAATTGAAGCGCAAGTCCGATCTGCCGTGGCGCGCAGTGGGCGAATGGCTGAAAGAAAAGCAAACTCTGGACGTGCCCGCTGAGTGGGCGCCCTTTGTGGACAAACGGCGCAAGCTGTCGTGGAATATCGATCAGTGTTTTGGCAAAGCCCGCGATGTGGAGGGCAAAATCTTCGGGACTGAGCAGCGACTCAAGCTTTTGAAAGAAGAAATTCAAGGTTTGAGACGTGAACTCGAAAAACCGCCGAGCGAGATGACCGTTAAACCAAAAACGCCCTCGCTGCAGCCGCTTAAAGACAGCGATGCCACCGGTCGAACACTGCGTCTCAATGACGAGCTGGTGGCCGTTGCAGGGAAAAATGCCGCTGACAACCTTAAGTTATTACGCAAGGCGAGAGCGTGGGACTACTGGCTGCATTTGCAAGATCAGCCGGGTAGCCACGTGATACTGTTTCGCAACAAGAGCACCACGGTCAGCGACGCCGTGCTCAGGCAGGTGATCGCCTGGTTTACGCGCATTCAGTTTGGCAAAAAGTATGCAAATTACGCGGGCGACAAGGTGAAGGTCATCGTCACCGAGTGTCGGCATGTGCGCCCGATCAAGGGTGACCGTTTGGGTCGGGTCAACTATCAGGATGAACGCATATTAATTTATCAGCTAACGCCGGATATTTGAAGCTATCGCCTTGACTGCTCCTCCGATCGAACTAATGTTTAAAACCTATGATTGAAATCAAAGACTTGTGCAAAAACTATGGCGATCGTCCAGCCATTCGTATGCTGAACTTTACCGTTAAAAAGGGCGAGGTGGTTGGCTTTCTCGGGCCCAACGGCGCCGGTAAGTCGACCACAATGAAAATCATCACCGGGTATATGGCGCCGTCGAGCGGCGAAGTTCGCGTGGCGGGCTTTGACGTTTTTGAAAATCCTATTGAGGTGAAGCGACGGATCGGTTACCTGCCCGAGACGCCGCCCGTTTACAACGACATGTTCGTGATCGACTATCTGCGCTTCTGCGCGAATTTAAAAGGCGTGCCTAAAGAAAAAGTTGAAGGCGCGGCCGCCGCGGCCATCGAAAAAACCGGACTCGGCGATGTGCGCGGCCGGATGATTGGCAATTTATCAAAGGGCTTTAAGCAGCGCGTGGGTTTGGCCCAAGCTCTGGTTTCGGATCCCGAAATTTTGATTCTCGATGAACCGACGGTGGGCTTAGATCCCAAACAGGTGGCTGAGATTCGCCAGTTGATTCGCCAATTGAAAGGTCAGCACACGATTGTTCTCTCGACACATATTTTGCCCGAGGTGCAGGCGAGCTGCGAAAAAGTGATTATCATCAATGGCGGCCGTATCGTGGCCGAAGATTCTTTAAGCGGATTGTCGAAGCGCATGTCGGGCGGGGGCAACTCGGTCAGCCTTAAGGTGCGGCGCAATCAAGACGCCGTGGTTCAGAGTCTTGGTGGCCTGCCTGGTGTGGTGAAGGTGCGCAACGCCGGCAATTTTATTGAAGTCGAGTGCGACGGCGACGACACTACAATCGAAAAGCTGGCCGCGCACGTGGTGCAGAGTGGGGCGGGACTGGTTGAGCTGCAAGTGCAGGCCCTCGCTCTTGAAGATATTTTTATCAAGTTAACTTCGAAAGAACTGACTCACTAGGAGAATCAAATGCGGGCCGTACTGACCATCGCTGGAAAAGATTTGCGCAATCTCCTGACCAGCCCGATGTTTTTTATTATCTCGGGGCTGTGTTCGGTTTTATGGACTTACGCCTATCTGCGCGCGCTTTTAACATTTGTTGAAAAAACGCGGGCCTTTATGCAACCCGGGATGGAAAGCGGGATGAATCTGCAGCAGCAGGTTTTCTTGATGCATATTTCGCAAATCAATTTGCTGTTTGTCTTCGTGGTGCCGGCCTTGACCATGCGGCTATTGGCCGAAGAGAAACGCTTTCGAACTTTTGATCTGCTGCTGACCTCGCCCATCACCTCGACCCATATCGCTTTAGGAAAATTTTTGGCCGGCTTCGGCGCGGTGACGGCGCTCACTTTGATTTCTTTTATGTATCCGCTGGCCACGCGGGCGGTGGCCGAGTTTCCGATGGGTCCCCTGCTTGCGGCTTACGCGGGCGTGATTTTGGTTTCGGGCACCTATGTCGCCGTCGGGCTGTTTGCTTCGTCGCTCACCGAATCGGTTATGCTAAGCGTGGTGCTGGGGCTTATTTTTAATATTTCGTTGTGGTTTATCTCGCAGGGGATGGCCGGGGATGCCTCGCCGGCGGTGGCGGCGGTCATCGAGTATTTATCTCTCGGTCAACATTTTCTCGGGTTTATAATGGGCTCGATCAAGTCGGCCTCGGTGGTGTTTATGTGCAGCGTGATGGGACTGTTTGTCTTTCTCACTCAACGGGTTGTTGAGTCGGCGCGCTGGAGGTAGAGGATGAGTAAAGCTTCAAAAATTTGTTTCTTTAGCGCGTTTTTGTGTTTGGTCGTGTTGGCCGCGTTTCAAGTGATGGCCGGCGGTTGGGTGGCGTTCAATTATATTTTGCTCGGCGCTGCTGGAGTTTTAATCGGCCTGGCCATATTTATGGACCTAAAGTTGTATTGGGATTTTCTCACCATGCGCACCACCAAGCATGGCATGAATATGGGCGCGATGATTCTTCTTACGGTCACATTGCTCGTGTGTGTGAATTATTTGGCCAATAAACACAATAAGACCTGGGACTTGACCCAAGAGAAATTAAATTCTTTGTCGGAGCAAACCACAAAACTGCTTGATGGATTGACTGAAAACTTAGAGGTCAAAGTTTTTTACAAAGGGCCCGAGTCGGCCGAGCTTAAAGCGAAAATTAAGCAAAGCTTGAAGATGTATCAGGAGTATTCGAACAAAGTAAAAGTTCAGTTCGTAAATATGTATGTGGAGCAGCAGCTCGCGCTGCAGTACCTCACAGGCCAAAATGATATCGAGTCGGCGGCGGTCATGTTGTTTATCGATCATAAGGGCCGCAAGGTTCGGGTGGATGAATTTGACGAGTCGGGCCTGACGGCCGGAATTATTAAAGTGACCCGTGTGGGCGCTGCGAAAGTTTATTTTGTGCAAGGTCATGGCGAGAAAGACATGACCTCGGATGATGATCAGGGCCTGGGGCAGTTTGTTAAGGCGTTGACCGAGGCTTCTTATGAAGTGGAGCCGCTCAATCTGCTCGACAAAAAAGATGTTCCCGAAGACGCGGCGGCGGTGGGCATAATCGGCCCCGTGATGCCCTATCTCGAAAACGAGCTGCAGGCTTTGCGGGCTTATATCACGCGCGGCGGGCGGGTCTTTTTGGCTTTAGATCCGGGCGTGCGCCACAACTTGGCGGGTCTGGCTAAAACCATGGGCGTGGAGTTTTCGAATAACTACATATTCTCGATGCTTCAAGTGCAGGGGCAGGGTCCAGCCACCGTCTTGGGGCGCCGGTTTGACTCAGGCTCGGAGATTACCAAAAGTATCCCCAGCGGCACGGCCTACGCGATTTTTCCGTTGGCCAGTGAGCTGAAGTCGGCGGGCGAAAAGTCTTTTGAGGTAAAGGAGCTGGTGAAATCGGACGAGCGCAGTTTCACCGTGACCGATCCAACTAAGCCCGTCACCACACAGCCGAAAACTCAAGCCGTGGCCATTGGCTTTGACGTTAAAGGGACGATTGAGCCTTTAGCGGCGGCTGCGAGTAAGGGTAAAAAAGACGAGAAGCCCGCGACTGAGACGACTGTCGGCAAAGCTTTTCAGGCGGTGATTTTTGGCGACAGCGATTTTATTTCTAACCGGGCTTTGTTTGTCGGTGTGAACCGCGATTTGGCGATGAACGCTTTCGCCGAGCTGACCAATCAAAAAGATTTAATCAGCATCAAGCCCAAGCTGCCCAAGGGCACGATTGTGATGCTGACGCAATATTCGCGACTGACCATAATTGTTCTGTTAATGGCTTTGCCCGTTTTGCTTTTGGTTTCGAGCGGCGTGATGTGGTTCCGCCGGCGGGGAGCATGAGGCTTTCGCTATGAAGGGTTTTCACGGCACTTGGATTATGTTCGCAGTGGTGGCGCTTCTCGCCGCCTATACATTCTATGAATTTAAAAATTCCGAAGACGACCTGGCTGCCGCCAAGGGCGACCGCCGGTTGTTTTATTTGTTGCGCGATGATCTTGAAGAGATCGAGCTTGTGGCGAAGGGCTTTACCACGGTTTTGCGCAAAGACGGCGAGAACTGGAAGATGGTAAAACCCGTCGACGATTTGGCCGAGTCCTCGGCGGTGGAGGGTTTTGTTTTCTCTTTGCTGTCGCAAAAGGGAAAAGAGTTTCAAAGTGTGGATGACGCCAAAAATACCAAGTTTGCCGAGTATGGCCTCGATCCGGTCGTAAGCTCCGTCACAGTGCGCGGCAAGGGCAAAACCGAAAAGCTCGAAATCAGCAGCAAGAACACCTTCGACGGGCAATTTTTTGTGCGCTCGAATGGCGCGCAAGAAGTCTTGGTGGGAGATCGTGCGTTGGCGCAACTGGTGGAGCGTGAGCCGCAGTCGTTTCGCTCGCGGCGGATTTATCGCGAGAGCGGCGAGGTTCGACAGATTGAAGTGAAAGTGGATTCGGAGGTTAAGGATTCTTACACTTTGAAACGTGAGAAGGATCAATGGGTCATGGTTCCTGATCCGGGCTTTGCGATTGACACGGTAAAGACCAATATGTGGATGCAAAAGGTGCAGGGGTTAACGCCCTCGGGTGTGGTGGCAGAGACCTTGAGCGAAGAAGATCGCTCAGCGTTCTTGCTTAAGAAGCCTTCGATGACCGTGAAAATGGATTCTTGGGAGCTGATTCTCGGCCAGGATAAGGCCGAGGACGTTTATCTTTTCACAAATAAACGCCCTACAGTTTACAAGGCTGTGGCGACGACGGTGGACGCGGTTCGCGTTCCTAAAATCTATTTTCGCGATGGCCGGCTGCCGTTTAAGTTTGATTTGGAACTGGCCCGCGAAGTCAGCGTAAAGACCGCCAAGGTCACTGATTCGTTTGTTAAAAAAGATTCGAGCTGGGCGTTGAAGAGTGCGCGCGCGGATTCGGAGTTGGATTCAGACAAACTTGTGGCGCTGATTCAAGGCGTGCAAGGCTTAGAGGCGCAGGAGTTTTTGGGTTCGAGTGACAAGGGTTCGGGATTCCCGGCTGAACCGCAGGTGGTAATTAAGGATGCGGGTGGAAAAACTTTGTTCTCGTTGGCTTGGGGAGCTGAGTATAAGCCCAAGTACGGATTCAATAAAGGATACATGTTCCGTTACGTTAAGACGTCTTTGGGGCCTGAAATTGTGGGGCTGCCGAAAGAAAAGTTGGATCGGCTGGTCGACTCTGGTTTAATCAAAAAAAAGGCAATGCCAGATAAACCGCCGGAGTCGAAGTGAAGATTGCAAAATCGTCGTGTACCCGAGTGGACCTTTCGGGGGGTACGCTTGATCTGTGGCCACTGTATTTGCTGGTCGACAGTTGTGTGACGATCAATCTCTCGATATCAATTTCCACTTTTGCGGTGATTGAACCGCGGGCCGATAAAGAAGTTCACGTTCATATTAAAGATTTAAATTATAAGAAAGCTTTTAAAAACCTGGCCGAAATTTTGGCATGTCGAGATGAGCCGCTGGCACTGGTGCAGAAGCAGCTCAATTTTTGGCGGCCGGAACAGGGTTTTTATTTAGAAACATCGAGCGAAAGTCCGGTGGGCGGCGGTTTGGGCGGATCTTCGTCGTTGAGCATCAGTTTAATCAAAGCCTTTTCGGCCTGGTTGAAGCGCGATTTGGACGTTTATCAGTCGGTGGTGTTGTCGCACAATCTCGAGGCCCAGGTCCTGCATAAGATGACCGGCACACAGGACTATTTTCCCGCGTTGGTTCCCGGTTTGAATGCCATTCACTACACTCCGACCGGCGCGCGGCTCGAGAATATTCCCTCGAAGCCTGAGTTTTGGAATCAGCAACTCTCGCTGGTCTACACCGGCCATCCGCACCATTCGGGCTTGAACAATTGGCAAGTGGTTAAGGCCTGTATGGAAAAGGATCAGGCCACGCTCAAAGCGCTGATGGATATTCGCAATATATCGAATGAGATGTACGCGGCGATTCAGTCGAGCGCTTGGGAGAGCTTGCCCCAGCTCTTCGACCGTGAATTTGAGGCCCGTGTGCGATTGTCTTCGTCGTTTACGAGTCCGGAGATTGAGCGATTGCGGGCCGTGGCTTTGAAGTCGGGCGCGAGCGCTGTTAAGATATGTGGAGCAGGCGGCGGGGGCTGCGTATTGGTGTGGTCTGACCCCGCGAGAAAGGCGCAAGTCGAAGCCGGATGTCGCGATCAAAAGTTCGAAGTTCTCAACGTAAAAGCCGTCGTCTAGACGTTAAACGCTTTATTGGCGTGTCTTTGGGCGGCGGTAAAACCGATAAGACCTGCTTGTCGGTGATTGAGTATTTTCCCTCTCAACGGAAAATTTTTTTAAGCCGACTGTTTGATAAAATTAAAACCGACGGCGATATCTCGGCCGACTGGCAGATTCACAAGTTGGTGACGGCGTGTCCGCCGCCGGTGGAGAGCATTTCGTTCGACGTCCCCTTGCAATTGCCTAAGTGTGTGACCTGTAAGTTGAAGTGTCCGGGTTACGAATTGTGCGATGAGGTCGAGATTCAATGGATGTGGAAGCATTATCGTGGGCTCGAAAAGAAAAAATCGCCGGCGCGATTGTTCACGCCTTATACTGAGCGATGCGTAGAGCAGTATCTGCAAACTCAGCTCGAGGAGCCGTTTCATATGCCGCACTCGCTGGGTGCGAATTTCGCGCCGTTGACGGCGCGGGCGCGTTTTATCAACCACCGTTTAAAGATGAATGCTTTGGAAGTGTTTCCTAAGATCAGCTTGTGGCGAATCGGCAATGCCTTGCACATTCCGAAGAGCAATTTGCGTTATCATCGGCATTGGGACGCGGGGGCTCCGTCGCGAGAATCGGTTTTGCAGAAGATGATGGAGAAAAATTTGGCCTTTATCTACGACCAAGATGTTAAGAACTTGGTCGACTCTCCGCAGGCTTTTGATTCGTTTATGTGCGCGCTAACTGGCCTATTGTCCTTTCTGGGGCATTGCGAAGTTCGGCCGCGGGGCTTTCCTAAGCGCGAAAGTTGGATTGAAATTCCGAAAAAGATCTTTCCCTGGCCGTAGGTCGGTTCTTCCTACGCGTTTGTTCGGCTAAGCTAATATAGATGAAATTTTTTGCGGGGCTCTTGGGGCTTTTTTTTGGTTTCGGTGCGTGGGCGCAGACCGAGCATACGTTGGTTCGGCGGGTGTCGGTGTTTCCGATCAAAGCGGGGCAAGAGCTGACGACGGCGGCCGAGGACGCCTGGTGGGAACTGCGGGATGCGATGACCAAGGACAAGCGCTTCTTGGTCGCTTCTAAAAATTTCTTGATGCAAAAGGATGTGTTTCAGGCGCGGGCGACACTGGGGCCGGCCGACGCGATTATCTTAGGCAAGCTGTTGGATGCGAACGCGTTGGTGACGACGTATTTAGAGGACCGCGTGCTGCATATGCAGGTTTACGAGGGTGAGTACGGTCGGCCGCTGTGGGAGCAACAGTTGATGCTGCAGCCGTCACTGCCAATTGCCGAGCAGCTTAAACCCGCCGTTGTTAAATTGGCGCAGAATTTTATCGCTTCGGTGCCGTACCATGGCTTTGTGGTGGTGGATCCGCTGCGCGGACGGCCGGTTTACCAAGAAGGCCGCCGTTTGCTGATTAAGGCCGAGATCGGATCGGGAACCGAGACCGATGTTGGCGACTCCGTGCAATTGGTGCGAATTTTCAGCGATCACATTAAACCGCTCTTTACCCATGGGGCGTCGGTTGAAGTTTTTGCTGAGGGCCGGGTGGTCGAAAAGTCCGGCGAGAATATTGTTGTCGAGCTGGACCGGTTAAATCGCTCGAACGTGATTCAAGAAGGCACTTTGATTCGCGTGCCCAAGGAACTGAAGCGCCTGCAAGCGCTGTATGCTCTGCAGGATTCATTGAAGAATAAAATTGATCCAGAGTTTTTCACACCCGGTATGACGAGCGCCAAACAGGTTGAGGCCGAACGAAAGCCGTTGGTCGCATCGTTGATGTTCGTGGCCAATCTAGCGGCATGGCTACTTCTGGCCTTCTGAAAATGAAAAGAGTTTTTTGAGTGATTTTTAAGTTTCTACCGATATTCGGACTTCTCATGGGGCTTGCGGCCGAGGCTGCGCCCAACTTTCAAACTAAAATGTTGGAAGGCAAGCGGGCCAAGAAGGAGTCGTCGCAGTGGAACATTGGCGATTGGCTGTCGCAAAAAAGTAAAACCGCGTTTTGGGATCAATGGCTGGCCATGAATCGTCAGGCCACGATTTACGAATCCAATCTGAGCGCTTCGCACAGCCGCTTCGAGCTGAAGTCGACCGATGCATCCGGACTTATCACCAAGACCGACGGTGATTCACAGAACTACGGCCTCGATTTTTACATCACCATTTTTAATATTTTTGGCGAGTACGAAAAAACCAATGCCAATCGCGAAGCGTACGGCGGCGGTATCGGACTCCGGATCTTCGGAACTTCGTCGCAGACGACCAATTTGGCCTTGAAGGCCGGTTGGCGAAAGCTCACCGACCTCCGCTCCACAGAAAGTTGGGAGAACACCTTTGCCGAGGGCGCGATGCAGTTGTACCTGCTGAAGTTTATGGGATTTCATGGAAAATACCGCATGTACTTTCCGGCCGAGTCCAATATGGGCAATACGCTCGAAGGAACACGGTCAACGGCGGGGGTTTTCTTCGAAGCGATGATCTTTCGGATCTTCGCTGACTATTATCAGGAGCCGATTTCCTTTAAGGATGCCAACGGCGTTAAGACGAAGGAACAGCGCGAGGGCTACGACGCCGGAATAAAGCTATACTTCTAATGGCGGGTCCTCAAAAATGACGCAACCCTTTCTCATGTGAGAAAAGTTTGCGTCATTCGTGAGAAATTAACGATCTAGCCGCCGTCACCGGTTTCCGGTCGAATAATCCGGCCAATCTCTCATCCTTAAATGGTGAATGCCCAACGGTCCGCAGCCAACTCTCCGGCGTTTCCATACACATAAAAATTCGCCACTCGGCAGAGTGAGCCTTAAATCTCTCCAGCACAAACTTAAACATCTGCTGCCGTAGACTCTCGTCATAGCGAAGCTTGCCGTCCGAACTCGCGAACGTCTCGGCTTGTGTGACATAGGAATTCATTCCAAAGCGCTCACGCATCATCGCCCTCTGCTCGGGCTGAAAGCGCAAAGCCCCCACCGACATATAGGGCACCTCAGCGGGAGTAAATTCTCGGCAAATCTCATCCACCAGACCGCCATAATTCTCTTCCCACTCCGGATGCCAAATCATTGGGTCGATATGAAATGCGATCTGGTAACCACGGTCGCGACACTTTCGAGCCGCAGCGAAACGGGCGGCCAACGACGCCGTGCCATGCTCCTCGCGCGCGATCACATGCTGCGGGTTGATCGACCAACTCGCAATCACATTGCCGGCGTGATTTACATCTAAAATTTGCTCAACCAACGCCGACTTGGTTTTAAATTCCAAAGTCCACGAAGGATAATCGCGAAAAAACTCAATCAAGTCCCGCGAGAAAAGCGTCAGCGGATCCAAACTCAACGAATCAACGGTCTCTCCCGTACCGATTCGAAGTTTTTCACCACTCAGGCCACCCGAGCCCATCGCGCGCAACTCAGACAAAGCATCGTCCATATTCGAATAAATAGTCAGCGCCGGCGTATTGATAAAACTCTGCAAGTAACAGTACGAACAATTCATGTCGCACTGAAGGCCCCAGTTCAAAACAAAATAATTGCAGCACGCCAAGCCCGGCCGCGAGCCCGGACAGCGCTTAAAAAATTGGCCTTTAAACGGAGTCACAAACAAATTGCGCTTGCTGCGATCAAATTCCCGCGCCGAAAGTTCGCCCTGCGACCCCGCGAACGGCTTCTCAGTCACAAAAGCAATCTTGTCCTCAGGAAACAAATCCAGAAAACGCTCGGCCACCCGCGATCCCCGCGAGGCTTCGTCTATAAAAACTCGATCAAACTTTAAAATAAGCTCTCGCAGATCCACTAGTTCTTCGTCGACCACGTGTCAGGAATTTCAGACAATCGCTCCAGCTTTTTCGCAAAATCATCCGGTGATGTGGTGCGAATTTTTATTTCAAGCCCCGCCTGATCACCAAAGCGTTGCCACTCCGCCTGAACCTGCGCCGGCCACGGCCACTCACCCACAGTCTTGCGCCACTCCTCGTCGCGCTCAGATGCGCCCGGCCGCCGCCAGCGCTCAAGACGGCGCACATAAAGCCCACCATTGTCTGACGTCGGCAGCAGATCGTTCAAAGGCCGACCCATTAAGTACAACTCAACAAAAAGCTCCAACGCCCGCGCGCCTTCAAATTTCGAGATCATCATCTTTGGCAATTCCAAAAGCAGCGGAGAAATTTCACGAACATCAGCCACCGCCAACAGCGGGGCCAAGTCGCGCGCCGACATTTTTTTATCGTCGCACCAAGTTTGAAACTCGCGCGGGCACCCCACCAAAACTTCCAGCACCTGCATCAGTCGATCATTCAAGCGCAACCCGTACAGCGCGAATAGCCCCTCACCAATCTCAACAAAAAATTCGCGGTTCATATTCTGCAAAGCCGCCGTCAAACGGGCCAACTCCGCCAACGCCAACTCCGGATGACAGGCTTGCCACACGTCCAGGAACAAGCGATCGGAAACGTCGACAGCTTCGGCCTGCGAAGCGGCCGGCGCAGACGCCGCCGCTCGGTCGAATCCGCACACCATATGCCCCTTCCACGACAAAACGGGGAGAGCCGCGGGCCACACCCGTCGAGGGCTAAAATCCAGGACTTTGCTGCATTGCGAAATAGGCTTAATGATCATGCCGCGAACTACCATAAGGCCCCAAGGCTGTCTATCATTGAGGGCGAGTTATGTCGGATTGGCGAGAACGTGCGGAAATTACGGCTGATGTGGTTCTGTTCCGCTACGTGACGGATCCCATCGAACAGGAAACACCAGAGGTTTACGTCTGGGACCTGGATAAAACCTATCTGGATACGGCCTTCGAAAATCTCCGCGGCCTCGTGCGCACGGTGCGCGAAAAAGCTTTTCAGAAAAAAAACATCCCCGGCACCGGAACCTTAGTGCGAGCCCTGCGCGACGATTGGCAAGAAAAGCACAAAGGGCGCAAAGATTTTCCCATTTATTTTATCACCGCCTCGCCGCCGCAGCTCGAGCGCAAGATTCACGATAAGCTCGCCTTCGACGGCATTTATCCCTTCGGTTTGTTCTGCAAAGACAATTTGCAAAACCTGGCGCCCAAACGATGGTGGCGGCTCACGCAGCAGCTCGGGTACAAGTTGCAGGCCTTACTGCAATTGCGCCTGCACTTGGGGCCGAATATTCGGCAAATCCTCTGGGGAGATGACTCCGAAGCCGATGCGGTGATTTATACTCTGTACTCCGATTTGTGCTCGCGCCGGCTTGACGAAAAGGAGGCGCGGCAAATCTTGCGCCATTTTAAAGTGATCGGCCAGCAGGTCGATACGATCTTAAGGTTGCGCGATGACATTCCCGAACAAGATCCGGTTGAGAAAATATATATCAATCTTGCCGCCGACACCGACGCCGATTACTACCTAAAATTCGGCCGTCGCATTCTGCCGACCTACAACACGTTTGAACTTGCGCTCGATCTTTTTCAAGACAACCGGCTCGGCCCCACGCAAGTGGTGAAGGTGGCCAAGGATTTGGTGCAGAATTATAGTTTCGGCGTCGAAGATCTCGAAAATTCATTCAACGAGATGGTGCGCCGGCCCGTACTGGCCGACAAAACCGTCGAGGCGATTTTGCCCGTGTTGATTCAACATCGGCTGCTTCGTCACGACTTTACACCTTCGACACCGCCTAAACCCATCGTCTCGAGTGTTGGCGCGCGAATCTTCGAACTCGACGGCGTGACCGAGCCGTGGGTGCAGGAGCATATTGATTATCTAAGGGATGACCGCTAGGCCGGGCGACGACTACTCAAAAGTAATCGGATACGACAGCGAAATCTCGCTGCCCTTAAACGAGCGGAACGCCAAGCGCTCAAACACGGTCGTCACGCATTTGCCCAAGACCTCGTCGGCCCCGGACGAATCGGCAATTTTCACGTCTTTCACTTTTCCCCGACGAGAAATTTCAAATTGCACCACTAAGTTCGCTTTTAAATTCGGATTGTCTTTCACCCGCGCGAGCCAGCACTTTTGCAGCAGCGCCTGCTTAGACGTAATGACCTCATCAATAAATTCATTCGACAAAGTCTGCGGATCCGCACCAAAGTCTTTGGTCGGCGCCTCGTCGTCGGTCAATGCGCTCTCGGGGTCAAAATCGGGCGCGGCGTTGGCGGGATTCTCGCGAATGCCCTCATCGGCCAGCTGCATATCTAAAGGCGCATTCTTCACAACCGTCAGCGCCATCGCCTTATCCACCGGCCGCTGTCCGGGCAGATACAGCCGCCCTTCGCGCACCACATAAGCCTTACCCTTAATTCCGGCGCGGCGAAGTTCTGAAGTGCCAGCCAAAAGGTTAACGTAAATGGCCGATCCCGGATCGCGCTCATTCCACAGTTGCAAAGCCGCCGCGGTCAGCGGGCCCAATTGAATTTCGTCTTGCGAGTTCAAAATCACGACGGCGCGCGAGTTCGCATCCACTTCGATGCGATCCCCACTGTGAATGGGCAACGGCGCCGGCAACGAAGAATACTCTTGAACCCGGCCATCGCGAACGGTCTTAAAAGTTCCTTCCATCTCAGCCACCCGGCCCACTTCGGGGCCGACGGCGCGCCAGGGCTGCAGCCAGCGGGCGACCATGCGCGAACCCGGATCGCTAAACAGCAGCCACGCAATAGCGGCCACGCTTACGGCAAGAAAAGGCGCAATGCTCTTAAATGTTTGCATTATTTTTTCGGAGCGTCAGTCGGTGGAGTCTCAGTTTTCGGGGCGTCGGCCGCGGGTTTTTGCTCGCCAGGAGTCAACGATGTCTCCCCGGGAGTGGTCGCCGCGGGCGGGGCCGTGTAAGAGTCCATTACGCTCGAACCCGAGCGCTTAGCTGTCATATAAGTTAAACCCAAGCACGAGGCCGCGAACAAAACTGCGAGCCATTTGGTGGTGGTGGTCAAAAAGTTGGTGGCACCGCTCGAGCCGAAAAACGTGTTCGAGCTAGAACCGCCGGAGAATACGCCCATCGCACCGCCCTTAGGGTCCTGCAACAAAACGAAAAGAACCAAGCCAAGGCCGATCAAGATATGAACCACCGCGAGAAGCGTAAGCATGCGTAAACTCCTGTAGAACTTAAGGAGATAGTGGAAAACGCCAACCAAGTCTATGAATTTTTGACCCGGGACGAGGGGAAGGGGATGGTGTTTTTTTCGTGGCCCTTGAGCCAGAAATCCTCGTTATCCTTGTGCATTTCATTGCCCAGCACCAGAGAAACGACATGCGACACGATCTCCACAAAGCGGATTTCGTTGTCCGACACCGTCTGCTTCTCGGGCGGCATCCGTAGCGACAAAACTCCAAAGGCTCGGCCGCCGCGCGACACCGGGCACACGATCATCGAGTTAAAAGAAATATCTCGCACCTTCTCAGCCACATGCCTGAGCTCCGAACTCTCTTGCAAGTTTTCAATCGCAATCAGCTGCTGAGTGTTCAATACGTGCAAGACCTCAGGATACTTGTAAAGATCCAACTGAATTCCCGAGGCGTTTTTGTCGTCGTTGCTGGTCACTACAAAGCCGGCCTGCTGATCGAGGCAGTTGATAATCGAGCAGCGCACGCCGTCCATTTTCATACTCACCATACGAGTCAGATTGAACAAAATTTCTTGCAGCGGCGTGGCCCCCAAAGCCTGGCGCAAAACCAGATCTGTCAGGTGCAGCATCAACGAGGCTTCATCGACGCGGGTAAAATCCTTAGACGAAAGCTCTTGCAGTTTTTTATACGAACGCGAATGAAAAACCAGGCGCTTCACCATGTCTTCGTGGCGAAACGGTTTAACGATGTAATCTTTGGCGCCGCGGCTCAGAGACTGGCGCACGTTCACTTCTTTGTTGTGCCCCGACATCACAATTACGCTCATAAACGAATGGCGCAGCGAGTGCTCGGCCTTAATAAAATCGATCAAACTCAGAGCGTTGCCGTCGGGAAGCATCAGGTCGGCCAAAATAAATCGCGGCCGAAACTCGATGATGGCGGCGCGCGCTTCTTTGCCATTGTTCACCACACGGGCCGAAAAGCCGCGGTCGTTGATGTAGTCCGCAAGTCGCCGCGACAGCTGGTTGTCGTCATCCGCGATCAGGACTTTTATTTTTTCTTGTTGCGCTGTGCTCATCCAGTGGTCTTTTCGGCCATTTCACAGAGAATTTCGACGAGACGAGACCTTGGTCGGTCGCCACCGTTGCGCATCGCATAACAGCTGTCTCCGCAGGGGGTTTTGAGCGACACCTGGTACATGCATTTTATCGCCTTTGAGGGGCTCGACGGAGCGGGAAAATCCACGTTGATTCAAGGACTAAAGCGCGAGCTCGAAGCTCGCAGCCAGGCCTGCGTTTTGACCCGCGAGCCGGGCGGCAGCGCCCTGGGCGACGAAGTTCGCCAGTTGCTGTTAAAAGTCGATGGCGAAAGTCCCGTCCCGCGGGCCGAGGCGTTGCTCTACCAGGCCATTCGCGCGCAGCATGTGGAGAAGTTAATCCGGCCCTCGCTGGCGGCTAAAAAATGGGTGCTCAGCGACCGCTTTGCCGCCAGTTCGATCGCCTTTCAAGGCGGCGGACGCGAGATCAACGAAGACGAGTTGCATTGGCTCAATAAGTTTTCGACCAAAAACCTCGAGCCCGATTTGTATGTGCTGCTGGATCTGCCGGTGGAAGAGAGCCTGAAGCGTCTCGGCACTCGCGACCAGTTCCCCGATCGATTTGAGAGAGAGAATCGCGCCTTTCACGAGCGCGTGCGCACGGCCTATTTGACGATGGCCAAGGGCGGGGGAGCAAAGTGGATGGTGCTCTCGGCCCTCGATAGCCCTGAAAAAATGCAGCACAATCTGCTGACCGAACTGAAGAAGCGCAAATGGTTGAATTGAATTTTGCGAATTTGCACCATACTTTTCCCCATGCCATCGCCTTGACCGGCCCGCGCGAGACCGCGCGTCTTGAGGCCGATAAAATTGCCAGCACTTTGGTGGCCGACACGCGCCTCGGCGTTTTGCTGATCGAGCCCGACGGCCCGGCCATCAAGCTTGAGGCCGCGCACAAAATAAACGATTTTCTCTCGCTCAGCCGCTTAACCAAGGCGCGCGTGATTATTGTGGTCGACGCACATTTGTTAAACGCCCAGGCCACCAATGCGCTACTGAAAATTGTCGAAGAACCACCGCCCGGCACGCATTTTTTATTTCTCACGCCAGAAGTTTCGCAACTGTTGCCCACCTTGCGCTCGCGTGTGCAGGTGATTCGGCTACGTCCCGAGCCGCGCGTGCTCGACGAAGAGCTATTCGAGCTGCGGGACTCAACCAAAGCCTTTGCCCAGGCGTGTTTCTCTTCGCGGCGAGCGGGAGTGAGCGAGTTTCTTGAGGCGACTAAGGACCGCGAGTCGGCGGTCGAGGGCGCGCGACTGCTGCAGCACTTGCTGCGCGATTGGAGTGTGGGTGAAGACTCCCACGGCTTCCCCGACGATTGGGCGCCTTACCACCGTGTGGAGTTGTGGCGGGCGGCCCATCAGATTGAATTGGACCTGCATGGCAACGTCGATCGCTCGTTGGTCTTTGAAAACTTTTTTTATAAAGTAAATGAGAGCCGGCATGTGGATTGACGTTCACACCCATCTCAACATGCTCGAGATGCCGCCGGAGCAAGCGCTCAGTGAGGCCGCCGGCCATAAGGTGAAAAATGTAATCACCATCGGCACCTGCCCCGATGATCTGCCAACGGTTTTGCAAATCGCGCAACAGTATTTTCCGCAGGTGGGTTGTACATTGGGAGTGCACCCGCATGAAGCGGCCCTTTACACGCCCGAGGTCGAAAAGTTTATCCGCGCCAATGGCCCGCGGCGCGAAGTGGTGGCCATCGGTGAGACCGGGCTTGATTACTATTACAACAAAGAGGCGCATGAGCACGAGACACAACAGGGCGTTTTCCGCGCCCAGCTGCAGCTGGCGCATGAGTTAAACTTGCCCGTTGAGATTCACACCCGCGACGCCGAGCCTGACACAATGCAGATCATCAGCGAATTCAAAGGCAAAACGCGGGGTCTGCTCCATTGCTTTACTGGCACCTGGGAGATGGCCAAATCGGGACTCGATAACGGCTATCACATCTCCATCAGCGGTGTGGTCACGTTTAAAAACGCTGAGCCGCTACGCGAAGTGGTGCGCAAAGTGCCGCTCGATTGCCTGCACGTTGAAACCGATGCACCATTTTTGGCGCCGGTGCCCCATCGGGGTAAAAAAAACCAACCCGCATTTGTCACCCATACGGCGCAACTCGTGGCCGATCTTAAGGGGGTTTCGCTCGAGAAACTCTCCGCGCAGTTGCGCCAGAACGCAAAATCCCTGTTTCCGAAGCTCCAGCTAGACAACTAGCCCGTTCAAGCCTTAAGTTAGCGACCTGAATTCAACAAGGAGTTGGTCTTTGAAAAAGGTGCGCGTTGGCATCAATGGTTTCGGGCGAATTGGGCGTTTGGTTTTTCGGGCTGGATTTGAACATGTCGATATCGTCGGCATCAACGATCTGGGCGACGTAAAGACCGCGGCGCATTTGTTAAAATACGACTCCACCCATGGCCGTTACGGCAAAGCGGTTTCGCGCGACGAAAAAAATCTGATTGTCGAAGGCAAAAAAATCGCTATGACGGCTTCGAAAAATCCCGCCGAGATTCCGTGGAAGGATATGGGCGTTGACGTTGTGCTTGAGTGCACCGGCGTTTTTAAAAGCAAAGACGACTTTATGAAACATGTGCAGGGCGGGGCTAAGCGCGTTCTAGTTTCGGCACCGGCCGACGGCGTAGATCTGACCGTGGTCTACGGCATTAACCACAAATCTTACGATCCGGCTAAACATCACGTCATCAGCAATGCCTCATGCACCACCAATTGCCTGGCGCCGGTGGCCAAGGTGATGAACGACACGTTTGGAATTGAGAGCGGTCTGATGACGACCATTCACTCCTACACCAACGATCAACAGGTGTTGGATGCCGTTCACAAAGACCTGCGCCGCGCGCGAGCTGCAGCCTTGTCGATGATCCCGACCACCACAGGCGCCGCCAAAGCGGTGGGCATGGTTTTGCCCGAGCTCAAAGGCAAAATCGACGGCGTGTCGATTCGCGTGCCGACCCCGAATGTGTCGCTGGTTGACCTCACGTTCCGTTCGGTTAAGCCGGTGTCGGTCGATGCGATCAACGACGCGTTTAAAAAAGCCGCTGAAGGCAGCTTAAAAGGCGTGCTCGGAGTCGAGAGCGATCCGCTCGTCAGCGTCGACTTTAACGGCAGCGAGCTCAGCTCGACCATCGATTTGGGCAGCACTATGGTTATGGGCCCGAACATGGGCAAAGTGTTCTCTTGGTACGACAACGAAATGGGATTTTCGGCCCGTATGATCGACATGGTTAAATCCATGGCGGAAAAAGGACTGTAGGAATGGCGAGCAAAACTCTCGAGGGAATTAAGTCCATTGAAAACTTCCAGCTCGAGGACAAGCGCCTATTTTTGCGCTTGGATCTAAATGTTCCGCTCGACGACAACCAAGAGATCACCGACGACACACGGATCGTGGCCGCAATGCCGACGATCCGTTACGCCATAGACAAAGGCGCGAAAATTATTTTGTCATCGCACTTGGGCCGCCCGAAGGGGAAGCCCGAAGACCGCGAGAAATTTTCGCTCGAGCCGGTGGCCTCTTATTTAAACGGCGCTCTTAAAAAAGAAATTATATTGATCGAAGAGCCAGCGGCGAACGCCACCAAACAATTGCTCGCCGGTCTAAAGCCCTCGCAAATTATTATGCTTGAGAATTTGCGCTTTGACCCGGGCGAAGAGAAAAACGACCGCGAGTTCGCGCAAAAGTTGGCCGCGTTCACCGATATTTATATCAACGATGCTTTTGGCGCCTCACATCGCGCGCACGCTTCGATTGTGGCGTTGCCCGAGCTGGTCGATAAGCATGGCCTTGGCTTTTTAATGAAAAAAGAAATCGAGATGCTCGACCGGATTCGCTTGAATCCCGAGTCGCCCTTTGTCGCCGTACTGGGCGGCGCTAAAGTGTCTGACAAGATCGATGTGATTGAAGTGCTGATGGATAAGGTCGACACTTTGATTATCGGCGGGGCTATGGCCTATACATTTTTGGCGGCGCAAAATATCGCCGTCGGCAAATCGCTGGTCGAGCGCGAAAAAATTAAATTCGCCGGCGAATTGATTGAACGGGCCAAGGCGCGCAAGAAAAAATTGCTCCTGCCGATCGATCACAAAATCACTAAAGACATCAAAGACGTATTTTCGCTCAAGACCACCGAGGGCGTTTTGATTCCTGAAGGTTGGATGGGCGTCGATATCGGGCCCAAAACCATGGCGCTTTACGCGGCAGAAATGGCGCGCGCAAAAACCGTGTTTTGGAATGGCCCCATGGGTGTTTTTGAAACCGCGGAGTTTGCTGAGGGCACCTTTGCCATCGCGCGAGCTATTACTGAGTCGACGGCCGTATCTGTGGTGGGCGGCGGGGATTCGGCGGCGGCGGCCCATGCCAGCGGCTTGGCCGACAAATTTTCGCATATTTCGACCGGCGGCGGAGCTTCGCTTGAGTTTTTACAAGGAGAACCGCTGCCCGGCATCGGCGCTTTAAAGCCACGCAAGCGCTCGGACAAAGAGATGATTATCGAGTCGACCGGCGAGATCATCGAGGGTGAGGAGAAAAAGTGATGGAATTTATTTGCGCGGGCAATTGGAAGATGAACAAATCGCCGTCGGAAGCGGCGGCCTACGTGAAATCTTTAAAAGAAATGGCCCAAGGCGATGAGCTGTCGGGCATGGTTCTCTTTCCACCAGCGGTGTGCGCACCCGCCGTGGCCGAGGGCGCCCGCGGAACGGCCCTGCGCTGGGGCGGGCAAAATATTTTTCCGGCGCCTAAGGGTGCGGCCACCGGTGAAAATTCTCCGACGGTATTTAAAGAGATGGGTGCCGTGGTCGCTTTGGTTGGCCATTCGGAACGTCGCCATATTTTTGGTGAGCCCGACGAGGCTTTGGCTAAAAAAGTTCAGTTTTTGCAATCGATCGGCGTCACGCCGTTGTTGTGTGTGGGCGAAACGATGGATGATCGGCGCTGGAGTCGCACTGCGGAAGTGATTTTGCGGCAAATTCGCATTGGCCTTACCGCCGCCGACCCGGCTTTGCCTTTGTGGATCGCTTATGAGCCGGTTTGGGCCATCGGCACCGGTGAAGTGGCCACCCCTCTGCAAGTGGAAGAAGCGCATTCTATTCTGCGAAATTTCTTGCTGGAATGGAGTGCGGCCGCGTCTGCGACAACGCCCATCCTCTATGGTGGCAGCGTAAAGGCCGACAACGTGCAGTCGCTGGCCAGTTTAAACCATGTGAGTGGTTTTTTAATTGGTGGCGCGTCTTTAGACCCTAAAGAATTTATTTCGATTTTGCGCTTAAGCCGTGAAGCGCGCGGAAATAAGTAAAGCTGGCCGGTTCGGCCTCGGGCTCACTCTTCTCGATTCAAAACTTGATGGCCGCCGTCGACCAGATATTTGTCGCGGCTGAGCAGTTTTAAATCCGACTCCATCATATCGCGAACCAGATCGGCAAAACCGTGCTTCGGCGTCCAGCCCAGCTCGCGCGCCGCGAGCGAGGCATCTCCGCGCAGCATATCGACTTCCGCGGGCCGAAAATATTTGGCATCCACTCGCATCACTGTAAGGCCCGGCTTAATTTTATATTTCGAACTCTTCACAACCCGGGCGACCTCATTCACGCCGCTGCCTGAAAATTCCAGCTCAATCCCGGCATAGGCAAAAGCCGCGCGCACAAAATCGCGCACCTTGGTTGAGACGCCAGTGGCAATGACATAGTCTTTGGCGCGCGGTTGCTGCAACATCAGCCACATGGCCTCGACATAATCTTTGGCGTGGCCCCAATCGCGTTCGGCGTCTAAATTTCCGATATAAAAAGATTCGCTTAAACCCAAAGCGATTCGCGCCACGGCTCGTGTGATTTTACGCGTAACAAAAGTTTCTCCGCGCACCGGCGACTCGTGGTTAAACAAAATTCCATTGCAGGCAAACATTCCGTACGATTCGCGATAGTTGACCGTGGTCCAATGGCCAAACAGCTTGGCCACGCCATAGGGCGACCGGGGATAAAACGGTGTCGTCTCCGATTGCGGGGTGGCCTGCACCAGGCCGAACAATTCCGACGTCGAGGCGTTATAGACTTTGGTCTTGTTCGCGCGGCCTAAAAAGCGAACGGCTTCTAAAATTCTCAGCGTGCCCAGGCCATTTACATTGGCCGTGTATTCGGGCGTATCGAAGCTCACTTTCACGTGGCTCATCGCACCAAGATTGTAGATCTCGTCGGGTTGAACCTCTTGAATCAGGCGAATTATGTTCGCGGAGTCGGTCAGATCGCCGTAGTGGAGGCGGAACTTCACGCCCTTCTCATGGGGGTCCTGATACAAGTGGTCGATGCGGTCGGTGTTAAACAGCGACGAGCGGCGCTTTACGCCATGAACTTCGTAACCCTTAGCAAGCAACAACTCGGCGAGGTAGCGACCATCCTGACCGGTGATTCCGGTGACCAAAGCTCTTTGCATGTCCTCAAGGTTACATTACAATTTTATACGGTGAAACCAGATTCCAGAATCTTTGTCGCCGGGTCCGGCGGCCTTGTCGGTTCCGCAATTGTCCGCTCGCTCTTAAGGCAGGGCTTTCGCAATCTATTCACCCCGCGCCGCACAGAACTGGATCTGACTCAACTGGACCAAGTGCGGAACTTCTTCAGCAAAACCAAACCTGAGTTTGTCTTTGTCGCCGCCGCGAAAGTGGGCGGCATCATGGCCAACAACACGCAGCCGGCCGATTTTATCACGCAGAATCTCGCCATCGCGCTCAATGTGATTACGCAAGCGTTCGAGCACAAAACCGAAAAACTTTTGTTTCTCTCGTCGAGCTGCGTGTATCCGAAAATGGCGCCGCAGCCAATTTCTGAAGAGGCCCTGCTCACCGGACCGCTCGAGCCGACCAATAAGCCCTACGCCGTCGCCAAAATTGCCGCGATGGTGATGTGCGAGAGTTTCAATCGCCAGCACGGCACTAAATTTATTTCGGCCATGCCAACCAATCTCTACGGGCCCAATGACAATTACCATCCCGATGGTTCGCATGTGATCCCGGGTTTGATTCGCCGGTTTCACGAGGCCAAACAGAAAAATCTTAAAGACGTCGTGATCTGGGGTACGGGCAAGCCGCTCAGAGAATTTCTTCATTCCGATGATCTGGCCGAAGCTTCGATCTTGCTTATGAACAAATACGACGGCGAGCTGGCGCTCAATATCGGCTCGGGCGTTGAGGTGTCGATTCGCGAGCTGGCGGAAGAAATCAAAAACACCGTCGGCTTCCAAGGGCGGCTTGAGTTTGACACGTCAAAACCCGACGGCACGCCAAGAAAATTGCTCGACAGCGCAAAAATGCACGCGCTGGGTTGGAAGGCGAAGATCGGCCTTAAAGAGGGGCTTAAAATTTCTTATCAGGATTTTTTAAAACGTGGCTAGGGTGCGCTTTCATAGACGGCTTCTGGCCAAAGAGATTTCGGTGTTTTCGAAATATTTCGATCGGCTGTTCTATTTGGGTGAGCCCGGCCAATCGGGTGGCGAAATTCTCGATCGCATCGCGGGCCAAGACAAAAGAGCGGTGGCGTCGGTGGGTGAGCTTCCCAAACTCGATGGCGGTTATCCGTTAGTCGTGTGGGACGGCGTGATCAATTTTCAAGAAGATGTGCAAAAGCTGATGCAGGGAGTGCGGGCAAAGGCGACTCGGCGCACGCGACTCGCGCTCATCGCTTACAACTCTTACTTCAATGGACTTTATAAAATCGCCACATTTTTGCGCCTGCGCCGAGGCTTAGCGCCCAAGGCGTTTCTCACCTACACGGCCATTGAGAATTTGGCCCGGCTATCGGGTTGGGAAGTGGTGCGGGTTCGGCCAGTGGGGTTGTGCCCGATTCCGCTCTTGTTTATCGATAAACTCATCAACTGGCTTGGTCCGGTGATCCCGGTGTTACGGCATTTTTCAATTGCCACGGTCATCGTATTTCGCCCGGTTGAGCAGCAGCGCAAACATTCGCTCAGCATTGTGATCCCGGCCCGCAACGAAAAGGGCAATATCGAAAACGCCTTAAAGCGCCTCGAGTATATGCACGGCATCGACTTTGAGGTGATTTTTGTCGAGGGCAACTCGACCGACGGCACTTGGCAAGAAATTGAGCGCGTTAAAGACCAGTATGCGCACAAGTTTCAAATCAAAGCGCTTAAGCAAACCGGCAAAGGTAAAAACGACGCCGTTCGCGTTGGCTTTGCGGCCGCCAGCAAAGACGTGCTGACCATTCTCGACGCCGATCTCACCGCGGAGCCCGAGTTTATGCTGCGTTTTCTCGATGCCTACAATCAGGGGCTGGCCGATTTTATCAATGGCAATCGGCTGACGTTGCCCATGGAAAAGGGCGCCATGCAAACGCTCAATTTTTTCGGCAATCTGTTTTTTGCTAAGGCGCTTAATAATATTCTTCAACTGAATATTGGCGATTGCTTGTGCGGCACCAAAATGCTTTCGCGCGAAGATTACTTTCGCATAAAAAAATGGCGCGAGGAGTTTGGCGACTTTGACCCATTCGGCGATTTCGAGTTGCTGTTTGGCGCCAGTCTTTTGTGCTTGGGCGCGATCGACGTGCCGGTGATTTATCGGGCGCGCAGTTACGGCACCACCAACATCAGCCGCTTTTCTCACGGTTGGATGCTGTTGAAAATGACCTTTATCGGATTTTTTCGCATTCGGCTGGGGTCGACCTGATGTTGCAGTTATCCACCCGGCGAAAGATGGCTCTGGCCAATATGGTGCGTGCCACGATCGCGCCGTGGATGCAGCTGCGAGGTCAAGATCCGCGCCGCCACCTGTGCACGCGAAACTCCATTCGCTGGCAGCTCGATTTGGCTGAAGGCATCGATTTTTCAATTTTTCTTTTTGGCGGCTTCGAGATTGCGACCGTCGAGCGACTTCAACGGCTGCTTAAAAAAACTTCGGTGGTGGTGGATGTGGGCGCCAATATCGGCGCCTACGCTCTGCCGTTGGCCACGACGGCGGCCCGGGTCTTTGCGCTTGAACCCACCGATTGGGCCTTTGCCAAGTTGAGCGAGAATATCGCGCTCAATCCCGATATCAAGCCGCGCATCGTGCCGTTGAAAATGGGAATTATGTTGGAGGGCGCGGCCGCGCCCAAATCCCTCGGCGCCAGTTGGAATTTAACCGAACTCGGGCACAATCAAAGCTCATTCGGCGCGACTGAGATGGACGCCTCGGGCGCGCGGTTTATGTCGCTCGATGCCTTTGTGGGTGAGCAACAGCTTGATCGCTTAGATCTAGTGAAAGTCGATGTCGACGGCACCGATTTGCAGGTGCTCGAGAGTGGCCGTGAGAGTTTAAAAAAATATAAGCCCGCCATTATGATCGAGTACGCGCCCGATCTTTTGCTGGCGAATCAGAGAAGCTCAGAGCAGTTTTTTAAATTCTTTAAAGATCTAGGTTACGTGCTCGATGGTCCATTTAAAGAGCCGCCGCCTCACGGCAGCGCCAATTTAATTTTTAAATTCGCTTAATGCTCGGGCGCACGCCGACGATATTGTCCCAATCCAAATCGGGATAATCGGCCAGCGCTTTGCTTTTCATATCTAGGTAACGGTCTTGCAGGCCCACGGCCTTGAGCACAACCAAATAAATGCCGTACCAGTCGGTGAGTGGGCGCACGCCTTCGAACATGCGTGGGTGACGGGGCGAGCGGTCAAGGACCTCGAGGGCTTTGTGCGAGTCTTTGATGTCGTAGTGATAAAAGTAAGCCAACATCACGATAAAGCGCTCGTCGGCCAAAGGCTCGTTGCGGTTGAGCTCGATGCCTTTTTTAAATTCCTCTTCGGCTTCTTTCTTTTTTCCGTGCTGCAAAAATTCATTGCCGACCATGGTGCTTAAAGTGGCCGATGCGGGGTACAGGTTCTGCGCATACTGCAGAACGCTGATCGATTCCTTCCAGGTGCGCTGAAGCCCGGTGTTCATAATAAAAGTTAACAGCACAAGGCTCGCGTAAACTACGCCGCGCACGCGGGCCCGTTGGCCTTCGAGCAGTTTAGTTATGCCGACGGCGGCAAATACGAAGATCACAAAATTGCTTTGGTAAAGGCGATACTCAGCAAAGGGATTGATCAGCTGAATAACCATAATCGGCAGGGTCGAGATCCAGTAGAACAGCCACAAAAACCAAAACTCTGGCTGCTCGCGCCGTTTGCGCCACAAAATGTAAGTGATGGCGCCGGTGGCGATAAGAGCGGTGATTCCGAGGAGCAGGATGCTGGTGTCGAAGGCCGGATAAGGGTGCAGAATGCTCTGCGCGCTTGGGTTCACCAACAGATATAAATGAAACAGCAAGTAGTAAGCTTGTGTTAGGTAGTACTCGAACGCGGGGTAAATGCCAAAACCGGCAATGCGGCTGTACATATTGACCGGATCTTTAAGCGCCGCCATTACGGGCAGCAAGAGCAGGCCAACAAAAAAATAAAACAATTGCGGAAAGCGCGTGAGCGCGGTTTTTAATTCTTGTTGGCCCACGCTCCAGCGCAGGGCCAAAATGGCAAAGGGGATAAGGGCGCAGGTTTCTTTGGCGAATAGCGAGATAAAAATCAGCCCGCCCGTCAGCCAAACATATTCTTTTTTAACAGCCAAGTTCAGCGCCGCGATATAAAAGAAAAATTGCAGCAGCGAAATATTGCCCATCACATAGGTGATCGCTTGCGATTGCAGCGGATGAATTAAAAAAAGCACGGTGGCGATCGTGGCCGATTTTCGAATGCGATCGGAGGGAAGTTGGGTCAGAAAGCGCCAAACTAAAAATCCATTCAGCAGGTGCAGCAGCAGATTAAAAATATGAAAACTGAAAGTTGACCCGGGTGTAAGCGACCAACTGATCACAAAGCTCATATTCTGCAATACACGTACGCGACGAAGGGCGCTGTCAAAAACGCTCGCGAGCCCTTTGGCCTCGGTGATGCTGGGATTGTTTACGATCTGATCGATGTCGTCGTACACAAAGGGGCCATTTAAGCTCACCAGGTAGGGCGCAAGGCCGATGAGGAGCAAAAGTGCTAGGCCGAATTTCTGCAAATGGCTCATGATGTGGCGGATCCTTTCACCAATTCAATATCGACAAAGCTGCCCATAACGGGCGCGAGCGTGCATAGCGTGTGATCGACGGCACTCCAGATTTTAAAGGTGCCGGGGAGTCCGAGCGACCACGATTTTAAACCGCCCGAGAGCCAGTATCTGAGCGGGGAGTGGGGCGCGAACCGCTGGATTTCGAGGTTGGGGTGGCGCGCTTTGAATTTTGCTTGGTCCCGTTGAAAAACAATCCACGGGAGTGCGCCATTGGCATCGCTGACGGGGCCGGTGGAGTCGAACTTCCAGTCTTGAACGGTGTCGTCAAAGGGTTCATGATGGGCAAATTTTAAAATTGGTTTGGCGATCACGCCGGGATAAGGCTCCACCATAAACACGCGTCCGCCGACTTTGAGCGTGCGGTGGCACTCGCTAAGAAACTTGTCGACGTCAGGAATGTGATGAAACACGTTCATTAAGAAAATGGCTCTTACAGATTGGTCGGCGAATGTCATTTGCGTGGCGTCCATGGTTTGATCGACGCCCGGGTAGGGCAAGAAATCAGTGGTGATAAGTTCGGGGATAACCTCTTTAGCAAACCCGCCGCCCGAGCCAATTTCCACGACGTGGCCCTGAGCCGGACTTTTTTTCAGCACTTCAGCGAATTTTCGGTATTGCTCTTCGTACCAAGCTCGTAAAAATTTCTTCTTAAGGAGAATTTCGCGAATCTCCGCAATGCGGCCCGGGTGATCGAGATGAGTTTGCGTGGTTGGTGATGGCTTTTGCACTCCCTAAATCGTGCACGGACGCTGGAAGCTTGTCAAAACGCGAGCGTGCCCGGAATGTGAGAAAAGCGTGTCTCGTCGAAGGCGCTTCACGCGAGTTGATCACGCCCTATAGCCACTCCGGGCACGCAGTCGATCTAGGTTACCATGCGGCGAGCCGTAACCTAGATCGACTGCGTGCTTGGAGTGAGTGAAAGGTGTGCTTGCGAATTTGGTCTCTGCGCAGGTTTACTTACGTCTTTGGACGCAGGTGGAGAGTTTTTCGGCGGCGCAGAGGGTGCGGTAGACTTGCGAGGAGATTGAGAAAAGATTCGGGCCGTACTGGTTAGACACATCGCGAGCGGGCATGCCTTCAACGGCCGATGCGGGAAGAATGCCATCCGACATTCCAGCCGAGGCGGGATCGCGGTTTTCTTCCTCTTCTTCAGTCACACTTTCTTCACCGCCGTAGCCGCCGGCACCGCCGCTGCCAACTGCGTTGGCGCTGCCGCCAGGCAGGCTTTCGGGCGTGGCTCCATCAATGCCTTCATTGTTTGCGCCGATGACGCCCGCACCGCCGCCACCGAGTGCGCCGCCGCCGGTGCTGCCGGATCCGCCAGAACCCGAGCCACCTGCTCCCGCGGTGGGGGCTTGTGTTTTAACTGGCTCATTGTTCTTGGTCTGATTCGAGACGCCTTCACCATTTTCCAAGGCTTTAGCGACGCTTGGATCTAAGAAAATAGGGTCCGTCGGACACTTGTTTTTGGCGTCGGTAAGCTGTTCGTTGGATATATTAGGAATACATTTCGTTGGGTCATTTTGGCACGCGGCCGTCGAGTACGCGTATTGTCCGCGACAGCTCGGGCACTCGGTGCGTCCGACGGCTTGGCAAAAGCGATAAGCTGTGACCATTTTGCAAAATCCCGATCCCAATCCTTCGCCCGATTTATCGACCACTAAATTGGTCGCTTGAGTTTTGAATGCGCTTTGTGCTCGCATACCGCCCAAGCCGCCGCCTAGGCCTCCGCCGTTATTCACATTCACCGACGATCCGCCGGTCGCGTTGCCGCAATAGCGATTGGCGAAAAGTTCGCAGCCCGACTCGTTCATTTTATTCATGCACTTCGCAAGATATTTGGCGTTGCAGTCCGAGTAGCGTGCGCCCTCTTCGCCGTCGCAGTTGAGTGCTTGTTTTTCTTCTTTGGGTTTATCTTCTTTCGGGGGCGGAGGAGGTATTTGCGGCGGCTGGCCGCCCTTGCCGTTCTCGGAGGCCTGCTTACAGGCGGCGGCTTCGGCGGCATTTTTTGCTAGATTGCCGAGTGCTTGCGCCAGCTGGGCAACTTGCGGGGATATTTTGTTCTGGCACTGCGATCGACGTGCGGCAATTTTTCCGCGCTCGATTCCCATAGCGGGCTCGGTCTTTGCGTCGGTATCGGCCTCTTTGCAGGAAGAAGAGCATTTTCCTAGGGCTGCGCTGCACTTCGCTTGCGCTTGCCCAACATTTCCCTGCTGCTTGCCGATGTCATTTCCCATTTTGCTGCAGTTTTGATTAATGTCGTTCCCGGATCCGGCTTGTGTATCGGCCGAGCGTGCGGCATCAGCCGCATTGGCGTCCTTGAACGCCTTGTCACAGTCATCTTCGGCTTTTTTTGCGTCTTTTTGACACTGCGATATTCCCGCCCACGCATTCGCGCCTGTGAAAACCAGCAGAACAGAGAATGTTAATTTTGCGATCATGCCCATCTAGTGCATCTTTACTTCAATAATAGGACCTGCCTTATTGTAACGTAGTTCTCGCTGGTGTTTAAGTCCTGGACGAAATCTGACCGACCTAAACAACCGTAAAACATTTAGTGTCTCAATGTGAGTGTTTCAATGTGAGACGAAAAATCGCTAAATGAATCCTATCGAGCCCTAGACCAAGATCCCGATTTATTTTCCTTTACAGTTTCTTTCTCATTGGGGTTTTTGCGAAACTTCTCTAAGATAAATAAATCGATACCTAAAAGTAAATCGCGGGACGTATCTCTAGAAACCTCACGTAAGTTGTTGGGTACTGAGACTGGAACTATGTTGGAACTACTTTTTTTCCTGGGGGTGGGGAAATGAACCTGCGTATTGCGCTGTTCGGACTGTTATTTACGACCGGACTGGCTGTCCACGCACAAGATCGCTCTCCGCAAGGAGAAGCGCAATGGATGCTCGAGCGTCTAACTGGCGTTAAGCAACCTTTAGATAATCCTGTCATTGCACAAATGGCCGCGCTGATTCAATCGAACGACCGCGAAGCTGCCGCTCGACTCGCTACGGCCTTACCGCAATTTATCAACGTGACGGTTAAACAAACCGCCTCAAAGATGTCGACCCGCGAAGAGACAATTCGCGAGCCGCTCAACGACTTCACCGCCACCTTTATGGGTGTGGTGCGGGACGGAACGGACGCGAGAGAGTTGCTCTTCGGCAACTTCTATTACGCCGCCACCGACCCGGCTCGGTTGAATGGCATCACCATCGCATCGAACGTTCTCACCGACATTGTCCGCAGCAACAACCACTACGTCGCTCTTGAGCGCGCGAATGTGGATGTAGGCGCGGCGCTGGTCCGCGTGAATGGTCAGCAGATCGTCTCTGGTGACACGAATGTCGCGAACGGCGCGGGACTCACTCTGATTCCCAGTCCCGATCCGGCAGGCCTTCTCACCACTCGCGCTTTTTTAGGCGCGCATGCGATCGCCGGTACGAATCGCCGCCTTGTGGAGTACACAATGCGACAGTTTGCGTGTATCCCGATTGAAGGTTGGGCCGACACCCTGGCCGCCGATCTTCGCATCGGCCGCGATATTGACCGCATGCCTGGTGGCGATAACACCAAGTTCTTAACTACATGTAAGGGCTGTCACACAGTTATGGATGGTTTCCGCGGCGCCTTCGCCAAGTGGGACTTTCGTGATGTGGGCGGCGCTGGACCTGTTGCGATTCACGTGGCCAACGGCGTGACCGTCGGCGGATTGCAACCGAACGTCGATAACGCCAACCGCGGCGTCATATTTAAAATGAACCGCCCTGACTTTGTTCAGTACGCGGGTGGATATGTCTCGACCGACGATTCCTTTGTGAACAACGCGATTCGCGGCAACAACGCCACCATGTTCGGTTGGCGCGGACCGGCTCCGGATTCGGATGCCGCTCTCAGTGGCCGCACCACGGGCGTTCACGCCTTTGGACGCTTGGTCGCCAACTCACAGCGCTTCAGCCAGTGTATGGCCAAGCGAGTGTGGGCGCAGATCTGCCACACCGATTTAGGTGTGGCGAATATGGAGGCCATCTATGTCAGCATGGGCCTTCGATTGGAAGTTGATAGATATAACCTCAAAAAACTGTATGAGGCCATTGCGGCCCATCCACGATGCCGGATGTTGCCGTAAGGCAGTGGGGGATGAATAATATGATTAAATTTAATTTAAAATTTCGCAGAATAACCGCTCTTATAGTAGCCATGATCGGACTCGGAACGCTCAGCTTCAACTGCGCACCGAGCTTGTTTGAAAACGCCGACTATGACACGGCCGGATCGGCGGGACAAAGCGGCCAAGATCTTTTCCAAGATCAAAAGACTTCGCCTTGGGTTCTGCAGAACACCTATCAAGTGTTCTCTAGCTTCGCCAACGTAACCGGTCAGTATCTCGCGATCACCGCCAACCAATTGGCTGAGTATGACGCGCGGACCGGCGCTCTCTCGCAAACCGATAAGATCACCGACATCAACGCTCCCTTGCAACTCGGCGCCACATCGCTGGCTGGTGAGTTTTGCAACGGCTTGATCGCTCGCGAGTCGGCCGCCGGCGCGACCCGAAAATACTTTAACGGTGTGAACTTCGGCGCCAACTTGGCCGCGAACAATGCGACCAGCTTTACGGCGGCGATTGATGCTATGGCACAAGGATTTTGGGGCCGGATGTTGAATGCGGACGAATCTTCGATTCTAAACGCTTTCTACGCCGACTTCGTGGCGACCGCGGGAACGCAAGCGGCGCAAACTAGAAACCTATACTTAGCCACTTGCGCCGCAATGTTGGCTTCGTTTGACACGCTTACTTACTAAGGTGGGGGACTTAAAATGGGGAAAGTAACTAAAAAAGAAATGCCCATATGGGCCAAGTTAGGTCACTCCAAACCGACCACTCGTCGTGAGTTTCTCGGTTACGGAATGATTCCGTTCGCGGCCTCGGCACTGGTGCCCGGCGCGCTTGGACTATTAACTGGAATCGACGCCCACGCTGCTGAATGCGCGGTGCCGTCGGGTGCGCAACTGGCACCCTTTATCACGATCAATCTTTCGGGTGGCGCGGGCCTCTCATCCAATTATCTTCCGCGCACCGCCGCCGGCGATCTTCTTCCGTCCTACACAAAAATGGGGATGGGGAACAATACGGGCGCGAATGCGCTCACCACGCAAACGGAATTCGGCGTCAACAGTTGGGCCACCCCAAATGGAAACGCCATTGGTCAGCTGCTCGTCGGGATTCGCGCCAATGCGGATGCCGCGACTTTGGCCAACACATCGTTTGTTGCGGTTTGCGTGCAATCGCAAGATGACACCAGCAACAATAAGTTTGATGCCACGGGATTAGTCTTTAAAGCGGGTCTGGTCGGAAGTTTAATTCCGAATTTAGGCCGTCAAGCCAGCGCAACCGGATTGAATCAGCGCGCATCGTTGGTCAATCCGCCACCGCCTTTGATTGTTCGCAGTTTCGTAGATATTCAAAACTCGATCGGCTACACACGTGCGATTCAAACATCGCTCAGCGTGGCTCAGCGGCAAAAGCTGGCCAGCCTGGTCGGGAACTTAAGCACTTCGCAAGCTCGCAAACTCGCCTCGGTCAATAGTATGGCCGGCGTGCAGAATTTGATTGAGTGCGCGGGAATTAAAAACGTAGAGCTCTCCGCCGGCGCCGCCATTGACCCAGTGGCCAATGCCGCAGTGGCGACTCGCTGGGGCATCAACGCCGGTACCGCGGCCAATAACGAAGCCCGCGTATTCGCCTCGATGGTTTACAACGGCCTCTTGGGCCAAGCTGGAACCGTGAATCTTGAACGCGGTGGTTACGACTACCATGACGGATCACGCACAACCGGAGACACGCGAGACCGCGAAGCTGGTCAGTTGATCGGCCGCGTACTCGATACCGCAAGAATTTTGGGCCAAAGAGTGATGGTCTATGTGACGTCCGATGGATCGGTGGTTTCGGATGAAAACGCCGCACCGGGAGCCAATTGGACTTCAGACCGCGGCAGCGCCGGACTCTCGATGATGTTCTTCTATGATCCTGCAGGTCGCCCGGCGACGACAGGCTTTCAAATCGGCGACTATCTGGTCGGCCAAGTGGCGAACGATAGAACGCCGGTCGGTAACAGTCCCGAATTGGCGGCGCAAGCCGTGTTCGCCAACTGGGCGAAGTTCAACCGGAACATGGCTTTGTTTACTAAGGTTATTCCCAACGGAACACTGAGCGGTGCTGTATTAGACAGTGTTGTTAAGGTTGCGTAAGAGTTTTTGCTGACGTTTATCGAGGGGTAAGGACCGTGATGCAGAGGATTGGTTATTTAATATTTGCGGGCGTACTTTTGGTTTCGTACCAGAACTGTTCTATGCAATCCAGTCACAAGGGAGCGCAGGACTTGTCCTCGCTCTCGAAGACGTGCGAGAACGCTCTGGCAGTCACTTACAAAGAGACCTACTACGCCTCTTTCAGAACAAACTGCACCGCGTGCCACGATGCGGGCGGCGAATCGGGTCGCCCTTTCGCCTCGGCCAACTTCAACGAATCGTGGAATTCATTTAAATCTCTCGGCCGTCAAAAGATCGAGGCCAACGCCGTAAGCGCCGCGCACAAAGCGCCGCGCACTGGCCCGCAGCACCAAGCTTTGATTGATGGCGCGCAAGCGAAGTGGAAAGCGGCCGAAGATCTCGTGTCTTCCTGTCAGCAGGGCATGGAAGTGCAAACCGTCAAGAAAGCTTTGCCCGCGACTGTTTACACGGCCGCCACTCCGCCCGGTAACGCCGCCGCCTGGCCGCAGTTGTCGTTTAACTTAATGACCGAAGTCGCCAATGGCGGCCTCGCCGGAAAAATCCAAATGACGGTCACCGTTGAAGTGCGCCGTTACAATCCGCCCGGCCAAACGGTGGCCGTGGCCTATGAATTTAAAAATCCGCGCGTAACGGTTACGGGAACCGCGCCGCTCCCGAGCTATAGAATTCAGGGAATCAAGATTGTTAAAAACGATATGACTGTAAATGACTTTACCTTCTTCCAAAATATCGATGCCGTTGTAAACGCGGGCACGCCCACGCTCATTCAAAGCGGCGGCAACTGGGCGGCGTTATGGGGCCCGGTGGTAAACACCGATCAATTTGCCTTAAAGTTTTTGTCGATTCTCGACGGCAGCGGACTCCCGATCACGGGCACTCCGCTTCCACCGACGGATCCTGGAACACTTCCGACCCGCGTTTCGTACAACGAGTTGGCCGGCGGTCAGCAAGCGCTGAATGTGTTCGCGGCCCGTTGCTTTAGTTGTCACGGCGCCAACGGTGCCGGTGGATTGACGATGACTAATTACGCGAGTGCGCAGGCGTCGGCCCTGTTGATCCAATCGCGAATGAACAACTTCGCCAACCCCATGCCCCCGAGTGGTGCCTTAAGCGCCAACGAACGGGCGCTGGTGGATATTTGGATATCTTCAGGCACGCCCCAACAGTAGTAGTTAACGCAGACGGCTGCGCTATTTGATACATAGCGCACCGCATCCTGTATCAAAAATAACAGTAAAATCATATGGTTATCTCATCTTGGATCTTGCGAGTCTCATGGCATTGTGAGATCCTGAATGTGTTCGAAGGGCAAAATTTAAGTGTCTGTGGGAAGAGAGCCAATCCCATGCAAAGGACCCACGCTTTCCGCCGTTGCCACATGTGCAACAAGATCTGCGAAGCGCCTAAGCAAGTTCGAAAATGTGTGTTTTGCAATAAGCCTTTTGCGCCTTTCTATTACTTCAACGACCAGTTCACGCCGGTGCAAGCCGAGGGTGGGTTGCGCTCGCCGGATATGGAAGGGCATTGGCGTCCCCTGCAAGGGTTGACGGCCTATTGGCAGAGTGATTAAGTCGGCGGATGCCGCCGATTGGTCTTAATGAAATTCAAGCCGCACGCTCGCGCATTGCGGGCAAAGTGCAAACCACGCCGGTGAATGTGTCTCGTTCGGTTTCAGAACGGCTCGGCACTTCGGTATTTTTAAAAATGGAAAATCAGCAAACCACGGGATCTTTTAAAGTGCGTGGTTCCATGAACAAAATGTTGTCTTTATCGAAGGCCGAACTGGACAAAGGCTTGGTGGCCTCTTCGGCCGGCAATCATGCGCAAGGTGTCGCCTTCGCCGCCACCTCTGTGGGTGCGGTGGCTCGCGTAGTGATGCCCGAGACTTCGCCTTTGGTGAAAGTGATGGCCACGCAACGCTATGGCGCCGAAGTGATTTTACGCGGCCGCGTTTACGATGAGTCGTATGCTTATGCCCGCGAGCTCGAGGCGAAACACGGCTATACATTTGTGCATCCTTATGAGGATCCGGCCATTATCGCGGGTCAGGGCACGCTCGGTCTCGAGCTGGTGGAGCAGGTCTCGGATTTGGACTCCGTGATTATTCCCATAGGTGGTGGCGGTTTAATCTCGGGCGTGGCCACGGCGGTTAAATCTTTAAATCCCAAATGCCGTGTGTACGGGGTCGTGTCCTATGCGTCTCCGGGAATGAAGCAGCTGTTTCGCGGCGAAAAAGTTGAGGCCTCAATGGCGGCGCTGACGATTGCCGACGGGATCTCAGTTAAAAAACCTTCTGAGGCTATGTTTAAAGATTATATTTCGCGGTTGGTGGACGACATCATTGAGGTCACCGACGAAGAAATTGCCGAGAGCATCGTCTATTTGCTTGAACGCGCAAAGACCGTGGTCGAGGGCAGCGGCGCCGTGGTACTGGCGGGTGCCGAAAAGGCGCAATGGGATTTGGGCAAAAAATGTTGTTTGGTCTTGAGCGGCGGAAATATCGATCTGAATTTGGTGTCTAAAATTATCGAGCGCGGACAATCCAAACGCGGCCGCTTAATTCGCATCAGCGTAATCGTGCCCGACCGTCCCGGAACATTAATGAAGCTGACCAATGTGATTGCCGAAAAGGGCGCGAACATTTTAGACGTCAAACACGATCGCGTGCGCGCGGGCGTAAAGCTGTCTGAAACCGCCATCGAGTTCTTGCTCGAGATCCGCTCCACCGAACACGCGGCCGAGCTGCAAGACGCCTTCCGCGCCCTTGGCGGCCGGATATGAAAGTCACCGACAACTTCCTAAGTCTGCAGCCGTATAAACCGGGCAAACCGATTAGTGAGACCAAGCGTGAGCTCGGTCTTAAAGAGGTGATTAAGCTCGCCAGTAACGAATCGCCACTGGGCCCGAGCCAAGCTGTGCTTGAGGCCATTCGCGCCAACGCCGGCGAAGTTTATCGCTATCCCGACGGCGCGTGCTTTGAAATGCGCCGGGCGCTGATGGAGTACTTCGGCGTCGAGGGCAATCAGTTGATCTTTGGCAATGGCAGCGATGAGCTGGTGGATATTCTTTGCCAAATTTATCTTGAGCCGGGCGACTCGGTGCTGACTTCGCAGGGCGCGTTCTCGGCCTATCAGATCAGCGCGCAGAGTGTACGGGCCAAGACCATCCACACCTCACTCACCACCGATTCGCGCTTTGACCTCGCGGCCATGGCCGAGCAGTTACAAAACAACGCGAAAATTAAGCTCGTGTTTCTGCCCAACCCCAACAATCCGACCGGCACTTACTTTACCGAAAAAGAGTTCGAAGATTTTATGGCCGTGGCGGGGAGCAAAGACGTTTATGTGGTGCTCGATGAAGCGTATGTAGAGTTTGTTCGCGCCACCGATTATCCGTCGGGGCAAGGCTTTCAACGTCGATTTAAGAATATTCTATTGCTCAGAACGATGAGCAAAGTGTTCGGTTTGGCCGGACTTCGCGTCGGCATTTTAATCGCGCCGCCCGATGTGATTGATCTAATGAATCGCGTGCGCAAGCCCTTCAATATCAATTTGCTCGCGCAGGTGGCGGTGGCCGCGGCGGTTAAAGATCGCGCGCATATCGAAATAGTAAAAAGGCTCACGTGGGAAGGGCTCGATTACTATTACTCGGCACTCAAAGATATGGGCCTTAAGTATTTGCCGTCTCAGGGCAACTTTGTATTGTTTGATACCGGTCGCAATGGCGAAGATGTTTACCAGGCCATGTTGAAGCAAGGCGTGATCTTGCGGCCGGTGACTTCGTATGGGTTCCCGAAGCATTTGCGTATGAGCGTGGGCCTGCCCGATGAAAATCGCGCCGCCATCGCCGCGCTTAAAAAAGTTCTTTCACAAAATTAATTGTTGCGAGCGATATATTCTTCCATGTCTTGAAACGCGGCGATCGGAGTCCATCCGTTCATCAGACGTTCAAACCATGGGAACTCTTTAACGTTGTAGTACATCCCGCCTTCAAACTTCCACCCGGCCACCGATACGGTACCCTGCGCGACCGATGGTAAAACGCGAACCGCGCGCATCATGGCATCCCAGCCAATTTCGCCTGCGGCGCCGACCATCACTAAAGTTTGCTTGTTGTCATTGTAGGCGGCCTGAACGCTCACGTTGACCAAACCCTTCTCGTACATCAACCGGCCGAACATGTAAGTGCCAACAAATTGCCGAGTGGTATTTTTCGGACCGATATAAAGCCCGCCCGACACACCGGCCGCGATGCCGCCGTAGGGAGCGCCCGCGGACGTGGCTGAAATCCCTTTCATAATATAAGACTTAAATTTGCTGGTGCGCCATTGCCACGGCAACATGCTGTTGGTCAGTAGGCACGGCATTCTCTCGGCCGAAAATCCCACACCGCCCACATTGACCGAGCCGACCTTGGGCAGTTTGCCGCTGATTTTTCCGTAAAAACAAAACACCGGCAAAAACTCGTTGTGGCTAAAAAAGTCGCTGATAAAACTCGCCTGTTGCGGCCGCTCTTGTTGGGCTTGAATATGTTGAAATTCGCGCACCGCGATTTTTAGCTGTGCGGCTTCGCGCCGGTTAAGGTCGCGGCCTAGAAGTTGTTCGAATCCGTGTTCAACTACGATGGCGGGGTCTTCGGTGCGTGGGGGTTCATTGTGCGCCGGGGGGCGCATCGAGCCGAGTCCGGCTCCAGGGAGAGCGGCTGAAGGAATTCCCGCGAGCATCATCACTGCGAAAACAAACCTCTCGAAACTCATAAAACGTCGATCCCTTCCTTGGTCACGACCAATCCCACGCGTACACATAGCGATCTTTATGCCGAGCGCGCTCTCAATCTGAGACGAGGGCGTGTTCACGGACGAGTAAACTCTTCTAAAGCCAGGCCGAGATTCGTCACTTTAAGTAGTTGATTATATACAGGAAATCTTTCACGCTAAAAAATTCCAAGGGACGGATTAATAAAATCCGGCCGCGATCGTTACTCTTACAAGCGGTTTATGAGGGGGTTTGGTTGAACAAGACTCAGTGGCTGACCCGGCTACTGCGCGATCACGAGGGGCGATTGCTCCGCTACACCAAGCGGTGGGCGGGCGACGAAGCGGCTCGTGAGATTGTGCAAGAAGCATTTTTGCGTCTTTGGAAAGAAGACGCTGAAGAGCTTCGCGGACGGGAAGAACAGTGGCTGTTTTGCGTTTGCCGAAATCTCGCTTTAGACCGCCTTAAGAAAGAGGCGAAAGTGGCATCGGACCCTTTGGATCCGTCACAGATCGAAGCACCGGTGATGCCGGCCGATCAAAAAATGGAGCGCGAGCAAGAAGAATCCCGAACCAAAGAACTTCTGCGCGCGCTGCCCGCGAGTCAGCAAGAGGTGATCCGACTGAAGTTTCAAGAAGGCTTCAGTTATAAAGAGATCGCCGCGGTGACGGGGCATTCGGTCAGTCACGTGGGAGTTTTAATTCACGAAGCCATGAAACGCCTCAAGTCAGTGTCAGGAGATCGCAAATGAATGACTTGTTGAACAATCCTAACTTAACGGCCTATGCGCTCGGTGAGCTCGAAGGCCAGGAGGCGTTAGATATGAAGAACCAAATTGAGAAAAACCCGGAAGCAAAAAAGTATGTCGACGAGATTCAGTCCGCGGCACGCGAAATCGAAACCGATCTCGCCGGCGAAGACGTTCCGCGCCTAACGGTGGCCGAACGCGGTGAGATTTATGAGGGGGCCGGAGTGGAGGCGCCTGTACCGCGTAAGTCGTGGCTGGCCACGCTGGCCTGGAGCGGGGGCTCGGCAGCGGTTTTGCTATTGTTGGCAGCGATTATGGTGCCCAATTTTCAACGGTTCTCCGGGAAATCGTCGCCAGAGCGGATCGCGATGATGCAAAAGCGCCAGCAAGAGCGAGAGGTTCTTCTCGCTGAGAGCATGGTCGCGAAGGAGGCTTCACAAAGGACAAGGCCTGGAAGTGCACCGCTGATGGATCTCAATGCGAAAAATGAACTCTATCAGGCAAAGAGCTACGGCGCAGTCGCTGGGTCCGGCGGCCAGATGATTGGCTTCCATCCCGATCACGCCCACAACACCGAATCCTACAAGCCCATCAACGACAACGCGTTCAAAAGCGTAAGCAACGATCCGCTTTCAACCTTTTCCATCGACGTCGACACCGCCTCGTACGCGAATATGCGCCGGTTTCTCGCGAGCGGACAACTGCCGCCGCCCGATGCGGTTCGTATCGAAGAAATGCTCAACTACTTTAAATACAACTATCCCAACCCCGATAAAGGGCAGCCGTTCTCGGTCTCGACCGAAGCCATGCGCGCGCCGTGGAACAACAAGCACGCGCTGGTTCGTATCGGCCTCAAGGGCTACGAGACGCCAATGGCTGAGCGCAAAGCCGCCAACCTGGTGTTCTTGATCGACGTGTCGGGCTCCATGAATTCGCCCGAAAAACTCCCGCTGGTGCAGCTCTCGCTCAAAATGCTCACCGAGCAACTGCGCCCGCAAGATCGAGTGGCGATTGTCACCTATGCCGGCAACTCCGGTCTGGTTTTGCCGTCGACCTCGGGCGCCAATAAAAGTCAGATCATTGCGGCGATTGATGGTCTGCAATCGGGTGGGTCAACCAACGGCGCCTCGGGCATCGAGCTGGCCTATCAAGTGGCGCAGGCCAACTTTATCGGCGGCGGCGTCAACCGAGTGATCCTCGCGACGGATGGCGACTTCAATGTGGGCGTGACCTCCGAAGGCGACTTGCAACGCACGATCGAGAAAAAAGCTAAGAGCGGAGTGTTCTTAAGCGTTCTCGGTTTTGGCACCGGCAATTATAAAGACAGCATGATGCAAACGCTGGCCAACAAGGGCAACGGCAACCACGCTTACATCGATACCATTCGCGAAGCTCGCAAAGTGTTGGTGCAACAAGCCGGCGGAACCTTAAACGCCATCGCCAAAGACGTAAAAATCCAAGTCGAGTTCAATCCGCAGTATGTTTCGTCGTACCGCTTGATCGGCTACGAAAAACGCATGCTGAACAAAGAAGATTTTAACGACGACAGCAAAGACGCGGGCGAAATCGGAGAAGGTCACACAGTGACGGCGCTCTATGAAGTCGTACCGACCGGCGTGAAAATGGAGACTCCCTCGGTCGACGTGCTTAAGTATCAAAAAGCCACGCCCACAGCTCCGACGGGCAAAGCCAACGATGAAATCATGACGGTGAAAGTGCGCTACAAGCAGCCCGAGGGCGACAAAAGCAAATTGATCGAAACGCCGGTGAAGAACGACTTCCGCGAGATCGAAAAAGCCTCGGGCGATATGAAGTTCGCAGCCGGTGTGGCCGCCTTCGGCATGATCCTGCGCGAGTCCGAGCACAGGGGCTCGATCACTCTGCAAGACGTACTTAGCTTAACCGCGCCGCAAAGAAGAGACGACGAGTACCGCAGTGAATTTGTCGAGTTGGTGAAGCAAGCTCAATCGTTGCGGGGTGCGCAGTCTGAGCCGTCCAAGGGTTCAATCGGCGTCGATGAAATCCCGCCGGGATTTAAATTTAAAGGTAATTAGTCCTGACCTGACATGAACGGTCGCCTCGGGCGACCGTTTGATATTCGGCCGGTCGCCTCGGGCGACCGTTTGATATTGAACGGTCGCTTCCAAGCGACCGTTATCTCTCCCACTCAATCTCTTCGCCGTCTGCAGTGATGCACAGAAAATAGTTCGACTCAAAAATACGATCGATTTTTTCTAAAAATACCTCGCACTTGGCCTTCGCTTCGCGCTCGACGCCCTCATTCGACTCGGCGTAAACGATATTTACAATCACATCCATATCTTCCACGACGCCGTTTCTGGTTTTTAGGCGTTTAATTTTCAAGTCGTCCGTCGCGGTCTCGTCAAATCTTGTAAGCGAGCGCGAGCCTTCATCCCAGTCTAAGGCAATGCCGTCTTCAACCGCGCGGCGAGCGGCGCCGATGATTTTTGGATTCACCAAAGTCTTGGCGGGAAGCTCTAAGATTTCGGTAATCGTTTTATTCGGCTCCTGGGTGATCCGCTCCTCGATGGTCACCGCGGTGGCGGCGGTCGAAGTCAGCGCAATGGCCAAAGCTATAATCAAATGTCTCATTCTGTTCTCCGATTATTTTGTCAGTTTGCAGATCAAGCGATGGCTCGAATTCGTATTCTCTTCACAATACGCATCCATAAACATCGGGAACATTTTCGGCCGCGAGCGAAAATTTTTCGGCAGCGTGCCGCGATAGTTGCACCACGCATCGGCGCCCAGCCAAAATTTTACATAATTGGGCGTCTCACGACCTTCGGTAATTTGGTCCTCCGGACCAAAACCCAAATTCCCGCGGGTCACATCCATTTCGATGCGATTCAAGGCGGCGTCGCCGATGACGATGGCTTTCACACGAATCGTGCCTTCGGTATAATATATGCTCTCCGGTCCGGAGCTCCGGCATTCCAAAGTTTCAGCGTGAGCCGACATACCCATAACAAAAATCAGCAAGATCAAAGTCGTTCGCATAATTTCCTCCAGTCCCCGCAGCCTAACGGGGTCTTTGCCCTGAATCCAAGCATCGCCGCCAACTGCAAAATTTTTATTAATCCTTGACGAACCCACCCCCGAAAACGTGAATTAAGCACTCATGAGCTCGAGCCCTAAAAATGTCATAACAATCGATGGTCCCAGTGCGTCCGGCAAATCGTCGGTCAGCCGCGAACTCGCGCGCAAACTGGGGTGGAAGTGGGTTTCGACCGGCGCGTTTTATCGCGGCCTGGCCTATGTGGCGATGAAAGAGGGGCTAACCCCTTCGGATGTCGAAGAGCTGGTGGAACTGACGCGCTCAAATATTTGGCAAGTGCGGATGGACGACGATCAGACCCGGGTTTTTTACAAAACCAAAGATATCACCGCGCAGATTTTGGCCGAAGAAAACGCCCAGCGCGCCTCCCAGGTTTCACAAATCCCAGAGGTGCGGGCGGCCTTGCTGCAAAACCAACGGGATTGCGCTCTAAACGTTGAGGGCTTAGTGGCCGAGGGCCGGGACTGCGGGACCGTGGTTTTTCCGCATGCGCCGCTCAAAATATACCTAACCGCCAGCTCCGAAGAGCGCGCCATGCGCCGGGCCCGAGAGCAGGGCTTAAACGTTGAAATTACTCAAGACAGCCAGAAAAAACGCGACCTTCAAGACTCCAGTCGCACCGCGGCGCCGCTGTCCATTCCAGAGAATGCGCGGGTGGTGGATTCGAACGGAATGGACCTTTCCCAGGTCGTCGATCGCATCCATTCGTGGGCTGCGGAAGCCTTGAAATAGGCGGCTTTCGGCCCCCGTAAAGCGGATGGCCTGATGTGTAAAATCCTTTTGACTTTGAGAGTTTACAATCTATAACCAACCCTATCTTTGAGCCGAATGATCAACATTAATTTCGCTCGAGAAATTTAATCGGGGGCCCCCAGGGGGTTTGCATACGGCAAGCTACCCAATATTGGCGGCTTTTCCCAAGAGGAGGCAAGTTTGCGTATGGTGACAACAGGTGGTGCTAAAGGAAAGAGTAGAGCTCAAGTAGAAAGGGAGAAAATACTGGCTCAGCTCGACGCCGCCGACAAAGACGTCCCGCAAAATCCCGGTCTTTTCAATGCCAGCGAAAAAGCTGGTGAAAACTTCTCAGATCTGTTCGAAAAATCGCTCGGAGAACGCGACAATAAAGTTGGTGATATCGTCACCGGCCGCGTGGTTGAAGTTCAAGAAGACTATGTCCTCGTAGATATCAATTATAAATCTGAAGGTCTGATTCCGATTTCTGAATTTCGCGTTGTGAACGGTACCCGTGACATCGCTGTGGGTTCAGATGTGGAAGTCTACATCGACCGCATCGAAAACGAAAACGGCATGGTCGTCTTAAGCAAAGACAAAGCCGACATGCTCCGCGCTTGGAACGACATCTCGCGCGCCGCCGAGAACGAAGAAGTCATCGAAGGTACGATCATCGCCAAAGTTAAAG
>CAYVRZ010000012.1:0-32108 GCA_964453895.1 uncultured Pseudobdellovibrionaceae bacterium
GAACCCGCGCCTGTAGCACTCACCACCCGCGTGCGATGCACTTTCAAAATCTTACCCGCCCGGCGAGTCTGCGCAACCGGCGCCATGGCCAATCCGCGCACCAAATTGTGGATCCGCACCGCCGGCCAAGACCACACGATCTCCGCTTCACTTTTGTCGATCTTAGGCGCCACCGTCACCAACGCGGTATCCTGCGGAATGGCCGTCAAATTGCCACGCAAATAATCCATCAAGTCCACCGCGATCAGTTCCGCGCCCTTAACCATGCACTGCTCATATAAACGAATCGCATTGATTTCATCGTCGAGAGGAATCACCCGCGACCCCAACACAGGGCCGGCGTCTAACTTTTTCACCATCACCTGCAAGCACACGCCAGTCTCGCGATCACCATTCATCAACGCTCGCTGAATCGGCGCAGCACCACGCCAACGCGGCAGCAGCGAAGCATGCACATTGACCACCTTCAACGGGTACAAATCCAAAAAAGGCTGCTTCAAAATCTGCCCGTAGGCCACGACCACCGCCACCTCGGCGCGCAGCGAGCTTAAGCCCTCAAGCATTTCAGGAGTATTGATATTTTCAGGAGTCAAAACAGGAATTCCAAGCGGCTTGGCCAACACCTTAACTGGCGAGGGCTGAAATTCCATCTTTCGCCCGGCGGGCCGATCGGGCTGGGTAACCACGCCCACGACTTCAAAATGCGGGTCGCGAATCATCGCCTCAAGGCAAAATCGCGCGATGTCAGGAGTGCCGAGGAACAGGGCGCGGACTCGGCTCACAGTCGATGTTCTTCTCTGTCCGCAAGCAAATCTTCCAGCTCTTCTTCATCTTGCGGATGCGAAGGGTCCGGATAGCCGAATTTTTTAATCTTGTTTTTGATTCGAATGGATTTGATCGGGCTCAAGCGGTCGATAAATAATTTTCCATCCAAATGGTCGATCTCATGCTGCAAACAAATCGCGGTCAGTCCGTCGGTCGTTATATGAATGGGCTTGCCATGGATGTCGAGGCCTTTAACTTCCACCAAGTTGTAGCGCTCAACGGTCTCAAAATACGTCGGCACACTCAAGCAACCTTCGTCATACGAAGTCTTGCCCTCTTTGCGCACAATCACCGGGTTAAAAATCGTAAACGGCATGGGGAGCGCGCGCTCGAGCTCCGTCATCTCTTCAACTTTGTATTCGCCATTTTCTTTCGGCCGGGTATCTAACACCAAAACACGAACTTGGCGGTCGACCTGGGCCGCCGCTAAACCGATGCCTTTGAACGAATACATCGTCTCAAGCATGTCCTCCGCGAACTTCTTCAGCTCGGGAGTCACCTCTTTGACCGCCACGCATTTTTTGCGCAATCGCGGATCAGGAAATTTTAAAACTTCAAGAATGGCCATACATCATTATTATAACGAAAAACCCCTAGCGTTTCAAGCGTTTAAGCAACGCCAACGCGACCGACGCCGTAATCAAATTGGGTCCCCAAGCGGCCAATATCGGGGGAAGCACTCCGTGCTCTCCCATAGTCAGGCCAGAGCTGTATCCCACCCAGTATAAAAAGGCCAAGGCCAAGCAAATCCCCAAATTTACAAAAATCCCGCCCGAGCGGGCGCGCCCCACACTGAACGGAATTCCCACTAAAGACATCACCAAGGCGGCAAAAGCGAAGCCAAATTTGCCGTGATAGTCGACCTCGTAGCTCAACGTATCAAGGCCCGCCTCTTTGTTGCGTTGAATAAAGCGACTCAGCTCGCTCAAGCTCATCATGTTTGATGAGTTGGACGTGCTCTGGATGTCGCGCAAATCCTCGTTCATGGTGATCGCTTTGTCGGCAAAGGAACGTGTGAGCGGAAAGCTACTCTCAGCCGCGAACAAGGTGACCACACCGTTTTTCAAATCCCACATATTGCCCTTCATCTCAACTTCTTGCGCCGAGATCAATTGCGTCAGCTGCCAATTGGGGTCGAAGTAATAAAGGGTGATGCCCTGAGCTTTGCGTGTCTCTGGATTCAAAGTTTTGATATTGAAAAGCACATTCTCCGTACGAAACCAAATTTTGTTGGTTTTAACGGTGGAATAAAGTCCGGGCCGTTTCTTGATCTCAACATACTCCACATAACTTTTTTTCTGCATCATTCGCGGCAGAACCTGGTCTGCCACCGCGAATGCGGTAAGAGAAATCACTGCGACCGCGATGAGAATAGGTGCTGAAATCCGCATCAGACTTGAACCCATGCTGAACAAAGCCGTAAGCTCGTTGTTCCGGTTCATCGTCGCCAGCGTAAAAAGTGTCGCCAGCAAGCATCCGATCGGCACGAGCTGGTACACAACCCATGGCGTGTAATAGCTGTAGTACTTAATCAGCGCAGAAGCGTCGGCGTCTCCGTGCCTCATCGCAAACGACATCGCGTCCACGGTGAGATACAAAGTCACGAAAACCGCAAGACCCGCGACCAAATAAAGCAGAAAGAGTTTAAGGATATAGCGGTCGATGAGCGACATGAAAGTAAGCCCACTTTACTTGCTTGACGAACAATCACAAAACGATTTCAATGATTCTATGGCTTTGCGCGTCTTGCTCGCCGATGAGAGCTCCACCATTAAAAAAGTTTTTCAGCTCGCGCTGCAGGACTTCGCCGTAGAAGTCCGCCCTGTGAATGTGGGCGTTGACGTACTCCCCGTCGCACAAAGTTTTAAGCCCGATATTATTTTTGCCGATGTGCTTTTGCAAAAGCGCAGCGGCTACGAAGTCGCCGCCGAACTCAAGCAAGACACCACCCTCAAAGGCGTCCCCGTCGTGCTGATGTGGAGCGGGTTTATGGAACTCGACCAAGACAAATTTGACGCCTCGATGGCCAACGGCCAACTTGAAAAACCTTTTGACGTGGCCGCGCTCCGCAAATTGGTCACGGATTTGGTCCCGCGCACGCAATCGCAACGGCTGTCGCAGTTTCTCGACTTTCCGGCGATGCCCGAAATTGAAGAAAAAGCGAAGGCGCAGCCACCACCACCGCCAGCGTCCGCATTGACTGAAGAATTCTCGCAAGTGCCCCTGCCCAAGAGAAAAAGTCCGTCCACACCACCGCCCGCACCCGCTGGCGGCGGCGATAAATACCGATTGAATTTAAAGCCCGAAGAGATGGAATCCGACCACGTGCCTGTGGAGTATGATTTGCCATCTGAAAAAGTCGACATGAACGACGTGCTAAAGGCCGATGACGCTGAGGACGAACCGTTCTCCATCAAAGAGACGCGTCGAAGTGCCAAGCCGTCGGGTCCGCCCAAAGTGCAGCAGCCCCGGCCTCCAATCCCGCTCGAGACCGAACCTGTTGAAGCCAGCGAGATGCTGAATCTCGAAGATCTTGTGGTGGAAGACGACACCCCCGTGTCGCAAATTTATAAGCCCCCGGTGCCCACGGGCACGCGCTCCAGCATTGGCATCGAACTCCCGAGTTCTGAGACGGCGGCCGGTCCGGCCCTGAGCGCCGAACAACTTGAAAAAATAATTCGCGAACAAAGCACTGAAGTGATTGAGTCCGTCGTGTGGAAGGTCGTTCCCGATTTGGCCGCGCAAATTATCGAACGCGAACTCAATAAGTTGCTCAAAGAACGTGAATCCCAACCTTACTAACTTTATCGAAGAAGCTTTCGCAGAGGACCTGCCGCGGGGAGATCTCACCACGGACAATCTCGGCCTCGGCGAAATTCGCGGCAACGCAAAACTTCTGGCCAAAGAAGATTTTGTTCTCGCCGGCGTGGACCTGTTCAACGCCTGTGTTCGCCATATGGAGCCCTCCGCAGAAATAAGCTGGCAGTTTAAAGAAGGTGATTTGGTCCTGCAGAAACAAACCGCCGCTTTTCTACGCGGGAATTTGCCGCAAATTCTTAAGGCTGAACGCGTGGCCTTGAATTTTTTGGGCCGAATGTGCGGCATTGCCACTCTCACTCGCTGTTTTGTGCAAGAAGTGAAAGGCACAAAGTGCAAGATTCTCGACACCAGAAAAACCACACCGCTGCTTCGCGCCTTTGAAAAACACGCGGTCCGCTGTGGCGGCGGCGAGAACCATCGGATGAATTTATCGAGCGCCATTTTGATCAAAGAAAATCATATTCGCGCCGCCGGCGGTATGACTCAGGCGATCCGCGCGATTCGCAAGAATGTAGCGCAGGTCATAGAGATCGAGTGCTCCACTATCGAAGAAGTTCAAACCGCGGTTAACGAGAGAGTCGATCGTATTCTCCTCGACAACATGACTAACGAACAAATACGGGCGGCCCGCGCCATCATTCCCGCGGTCATTCAAGTTGAGGCCAGCGGCAATATGACCGTGGGCCGGGTGAAGGAAGTGGCCGCGCTTGACGTCGATTTTATAAGTGTGGGAGCTTTGACCCATTCCGCGCCGTGTGCGGATATCAGTATGTTGTTTGAATGGCCGGAGCAAAAATGAACATGCAATCCATTGTCGAAATTACGTCCAAGTGGTCGTCCGAACGGGGCCTCAGCACGCGCTTTGACCCTGAGACCGGGTCCACCAACGACAACGCCAAACATGCGGCCTCAAGAGAGAGCGCCCCACTCGTCCTCTACATCACGGGCCATCAAACCAAAGGCCGCGGTCGCAACGCCAACCATTGGCTCGACACCGGTGCCGGAGAAAGTTTGCTGTCGACCTGGTCGATGGCGGTGACGTCGGCCCCGCAGGCAATCACGGCGCCGCGCTTCGGACTGGCCGTGTTCAACACGGTCACGTCGGTGTGGCCGTCGCTCGCGTGGAGCTTAAAAGCCCCAAACGATTTGATTCTCGATGGCAAAAAGTGCGGCGGACTTCTTGTTGAAACCATCAGCGACGGCAACACTCACCGCCTGCTGATCGGTTTTGGTTTCAATATTCACAATCATCCGCGTAAATTTGGCGATGCCACTCACCTCAGCTCAGCACTCGACCAAACTTTGACAGAGGGCGAGTGGTTTCAATTTCTCGATCTGTTGCGAGACGAGTTTAAAAAAGCCGCCGATGAATGCATGCAGCCGCATTTGAGCGCCACCGCCTGTAAGGAGTTGGCGCAAGCTCTCAATGCCCACCCAGGGCGAAAATTTGCCGTGCAAAAAATCACACCGCAAGGCGATTTGATTCACGAAGGCGGCACCGTCTCGTGGTTGGAGCTTTAGCGCATGGCCCTTACCTATACCCCAGCCGGTGAACTGGGCGCGCCGTGCCCGGATTTCAAACTGCCGTCCGTCGACGGTAAAACATTCGCGCTCAAAGACTTTGCGGCCTCTAAAGTTTTGGTTATCGGGTTTATTTGCAATCACTGCCCCTACGTTCAGGCCATTGAAGACCGTGTGATCCGCCTCGCGAATTCTTGGCAAAACTCGGGCGCCCAATTCGTCGGGATCTGCTCGAACGACCCCAGCGACTACCCCGAAGACGCACCAGAGGCACTCCACGCCCGATGGCTTGAAAAGAAATATAATTTCCCCTACCTCATCGACGAAGACCAATCCGTGGCACGAGATTTTGCCGCCGTTTGCACGCCCGACTTTTTTGTATTCGATTCTGAGCGCCGCCTGGCTTACCGGGGGCGCCTCGATGACTCGTGGAGAAATCCAGACCAGGTAAAGAACGAAGAGCTCAAGTCCGCCGTCGATAAACTGCTGCACGGGCAGAGCCTGGATTCCGTTCAAAATCCCTCAATGGGCTGTTCAATCAAATGGAAATCTGCTAACCGCTGATCATGCTAAAAAAGCTGTTGGTATTTTATATGGCCACTCTAGCCCTGGCCGGGCCGTCGGCAGAGGCTGGCCCGCCCCAGCAGCACCCGCTGTGGTGTTGGCGAAAATCTATTCGCTACGCCGAATTGAAGGGCGACCCCAAATTCTTTTTTATGCTCGGTCGGGACTCGTGGCAGACCTTTACCACGTTGGAGTGCACCGGCACCCAGGGCGTGACCACACAAAACGTTAAGGTCACGTTTGAGTCTTTGAATACGGGCTATGGCGCCGGCCACGATGCCATTGTGCACTTAAAATTTTTAACCATGTGGACCAACAAAGTCCCATTTCGGTTCCGCTCGATCATCACGGGAATTTTCGAAAGAAATCTGATTCACTGGCAGTTCACCAACACCGAATTTGATGTGGTGATCACTGTTTGGACGGCCAATCAGCACAATGCTCCGAAGTCGTTGGAGTACGGCATCTTGACCATAGAGCCCTGGGATGGACCGCTTCCCGAAGGCGGACAATAGGCATGTGGAAATGGCTGGGCTTATTCTCGCTGGGTGGAATCATCGCTTTCGTAATTTATTTATATTCTCATCTCGGCGTAAATGAACCCGTCGATATCCAAACCAAAGACGCGGGTCCATTTACGATGCTCTATAAAGAGCATCGTGGCCCCTATCACCGCATCGGCCCGGTGATCGGCGAGGTGGAAAAGTGGGCGATCGTAAACAATGTCGCCTGTTCGCAAACGTTCGGCGAGTACCTTGATGATCCAGAAAGTGTAGATGAAGACCGTTTGCGCAGCCACGGCGGCTGCATCGTCGCCGGCGTGCCGGGCGGTGAATTGCCAAAGGGATTTAAAGTTAAAGAAGTCTTAAAAAAGAATTATGTCATCGCCCGCTATTCCGGCTCCCCGGCGATCGGCCCCTTCACCGTGTACCCCAAGGTCAAGGAGTACATGAATCAGAACCGCCTCAAACCATCGTCAACGGCTATTGAGATCTATTATGTCAATGGCGCACGCGTGACCACTGAATATCTGTTTGAACTTCCCTAGCGCCTCTGGGACGATCTTCTAAATATAGGGGAGGTCCTTATTATGAAAAGAATTTTACTAGCAATGACTTTGGTTTTCTCAGCGGTGCAAGCACATGCGGATGTGTTGTTTGAGCCGTATCTTGGGTATCATATGGCCACCATCTCACAAACGGGAGCGGAAGACTCCAAATCCAAAGGTGTCACTCTGGGCGCCCGAATTGGATACGAAACGATGGGTTTCTCAATCGGCGGTGATTACCTGACCGGTATGTGGAAAGACGACAGCGACCCCGCCAATGATTTAACCCCCAACGACCTAGGTGTGTTTGTGGGTTATGAATTCCCGATCCTGGTGCGCGCCTACGCGGTTTATGTTCCCAAGGCCAAAATGAAATTCAAAAACAGCGCGGGCTCGAATGATGTCGAAGGCAATTCAATTAAAATTGGGATTGGATACACAGGCTTCCCGATTATCGCGATTAACCTTGAAATGATTAAGTCGAGCTACGACAAGGTCGACGGCGTCAGTCTGACCAATAAAATTGAAGCCTCAGGTTACGGTCTAGTTATCAGCGCTCCGCTGACGTTCTAACTAAACGTAAGACTTTTTCTTAATCTTCTCGACAATGACCTTCTCCAAGATGAGAGGGTCATTGGGATCGACGCTAAACACGGCCTGCTGTTCGCAACGCTTTTTCTCTTTAACCAGCCAATGCAAAATATCCGCGAGATCGGCGTTCTTTTTGTCTCTGAAGAAGGGGTCATTCTCTAAAGCGTCTTTGGCTTTCTTTAACGAGCGCGCTTCGGCGGCATCTTTCTCGCTGACCGAATAGCAGTTTAAATCGTATTTCGCGATATCATCGGGCAATACGCCGAGGAATTTAACATCCGGCGCCGAGAAATCCGAGTTTCGAATCAAGCTCGCCGCCGAGCCGGCTTTTAACGTGCGGAAAATGTTTTGCAAGGTGTACGCATCTAGATCGCCGTAAAAGAACATCGGCACTTTTAACTGATCTTGAATCGTCTTACACCAGCCGCGCACACCGTTCGAAGGCACGCCCTGGGCACCGATGATAATGCAATTGTGACGCGTGTGCATTCCGTTGGTGACTAATGTGTTGGCCGTGCCTTCCGACTCGACCACCAAGCAAAAGTCCACTTTGCCTTTTTTGGGCTTAAGCCGAAACGTTTGCGGTTTGTTCTTCGGTTGAAACGGCGTGGTTCCCAGTGAGCCGACATCGACCACGGCGGTTGAGCCGTCGGACAATGTTTCGGTCACCACTAAATTTTTAGAATAGGTCTGGCCACCGCGGTCGTTGGCGAAGCAGTTCATTTCTTCGCGGTAAACTTGCAGCATATCGCAGATAAAATCGATAATCGCATCGCTCTCGGGCTGATCGTCAAAGTCGAGCGGTCGTTTGGCCGGATCTTTTTTCACCACACCTTTGGCGATATAATAAATTTCACGCTTGGTATTTACGGCGCCGCTGCGAATGTTATTAAGCAGCACCTCGAGTAAAAATATCGTTCGCGCCATCTTTTGCACCGACGACACATTCAACTCGGTCTTAACCACTTTATCGCCGGGCGTGAGAAAACCCACCTTCGGATTGTAAAATGAGTTGTCGAGCGCGCATTTGACCGCCTCAAGCACCGGGCGCTTGGCCTTTTCTAAATCACCCAGCATCTCGTCGCACAAAATTTTGGCCACTTTGGGGATGTCTTTAGTCAGTTCGCGAATTCGGGCCTTAGCCATAAGCTAGCTCCTATTTCTTTTTTCGAGTGCCGGCGGGCTTTTTAATTCCGTCGGCGGCCGCATTTTCATGTTCTTCGACGGCGGCTTCCGACGGCGTTTCACCCTCTACTTCTGGGGCGTCCGCCGCCGCGTCTTCGACTTCATCTTCAATGCCAAGTTTTTTGCGCTCGCGCGCCTTAAGGGCATGCAGTTTGGACGTCGCTTCATCCAATTCTTTTTCGGCCGAGCTGGCATCGCGGCCAAGCAGCTTCTTCAAGCCTTCTTCGGCGCGGGTCACTCGAATTTTCGGCGCGCCCACAATACGAGCCAAGCCTTCGACCAAAATGGGCCCGAATTTTTCGATATGCGAAATTTTGCGCTCTAAATCGGCGGCCTTGCCTTCGGCGCGAATATGGCGCGAAAGTTTTTGCCCTGCCTGCATCAGTGCGCGACGAATTTCTTCAATCAAATCGTCGCCGCCGTCGATGGTTTCTTTCGAAGCGTTTTTAAATTTAATAAATGGTGAGGTGACTGAAATCGCAAACACAAACGGGCCCGTGGGCACAGAGTCTTTGGGCTGGTTCAACCCATACGTGCGCCAGTTCACCGTCTCCACCGCGCGGGTGATCGCGCATGCGCCTTTATCAAACTGCAGCGGCACACGATTCGCGAACCGCAACAACTGAATCTGCGACTCTTGACCATCGCCGCTTTGGCGGTCCAAAAAGCGGGCGATCGCCACTTCGACAACCACCGGCTTAAAATCGCAAATGGTCGGCTTGCGGGTCACCACGCTAAAAAAGTCGACTTCACCTAGGCGCTGAATGCTCTTTGATAAGCCTTCTTCCCCCACGGTCAAAACCGAACGGGTGCTGGGCGCCACCAATTCCACTTCGTGCATGGCCGAATAGATTTTCTTAAAATCCTCTTCTTTAATCGTCATCAAGTTTTTGCCCATCAGACCTTTAGGCAATTTTTTGGCGATTTCTTTAATCGACTGATCTGAAACGCGGGAGAAACCCTTCTTAAAGAAGTTCTCTAAAGAAATTTTTCCGTAAAGCCCGGCGTGAGTCATAAACTCACCCAGCTTCATGGTGTGCGGGTGCGGGAGAGTGGCGGCCGGAATCTCGGGCACATCATTCGCCACACGCGCGATATGCACCGGCTCCTGATCGATGAGCTTATAGTTCATCTTCAAGTGCGGGTTTACCAGCGTGGTGCCTTCCAGATAAGTCAGCAATCCGCCGTCGCCGTTTAAAACCACACGGCCGTCGATACGAAATTCAACTTTTAAGCCATGCGACTTATCCCAATCGACGGTTTCTTTTTTCTTCACGATCCCGCGATTGCCTTTAATATCGACATCCACCGTGGCCGATACGGCTTTGCGCATATTTTTGGTCTTGGTAATGACTTTAACGCCCGTGGCGTTGGTCAGCTGCGCCCAGGTGGTGGCGGCCGAAATACCGATTCCCTGCTGTCCGCGCGAGCAGCGTCCGCGCCCAAACTTTGAAGAGGCCAAATATTCGCCAAAGACTTTGGCCAATTCCTCGGCATCGAGGCCGGGACCGTTGTCTTCGACCGTGATCTGCACCAAATCGGTGTTGCGGGTATGGCCGGGGCCAAGTTTTGAAATCTCAACTTCCAGATCCGGAAGAATTCCGGCCTCTTCGCAGGCATCGAGCGAGTTGTCGATGGCCTCTTTCAAAGTCGTCAAAACGGCTTTGGACGGCGACGAAAAACCCACTTGCTGCAGGTTCTTGGCAAAGTATTCCGCCGTGCTACTAGATGTAATCTTAGACACTGAGTAGGCTCCTCAAGTTCTGTCCGGATAAAAAATTATTTCAGTTCGCTCAATCGAATTTCAGCGACTGTCCGATTTTTCTTGAGAGAATTACACTGTTTGCAGGCGACGACAATATTTTTCTTGGAGCTCTTACCTCCGCGGGACATCGGAATCAGGTGATCCATCGTCAGTTCCGCGGGCGAGAATTTTTTTTCACAATGGTAGCAAACACCCTTACCCACTTGCTGCTTCCACCAACTGGAGTGGCGGAATTCCCGGGCCTTAGCCCGCTCGCGCTTCACCTCAGCCGGGTCGATCGTTTCAATATAATTGTAGGGCTGGATTTCCATTGGCGATTTATTAACGCGTCGGGTCGCCGGAGTCAACTCACTCAAAAATATAACGCCAGCTTGGCACAAACAGGGTGGCCCGCGAAACCTCGGGAGCCAGCGGATAAAACCGAACAATGGGGTAATAAATGGCGAACACGGTCACTATGGCCACCGCCGTCGCATACGCCATGGCCGGAATTCTCTTATAGGCCTGCCACAACAACACCAGGACGCCCAAATATAGAAACGGCGCGCACATCAAATAATAGTAAAAATAAGTCCGCCGACCCGCCACGGCCCAAAAAACCAGCGTCGACAAATACCCGGCCAGCAGCAACCAACTTTCACGGCTCGGGCGCCGGATCGCGTACCAAAGCAGACCCAATGGGCCGAGCCAGTACGTCAGCAAGTTGCCGATCAGAAACAGCCCTTGCGTTTTGTCCGAGGCCGTTTCGGCCAAAAGCCAAACCGGCCGAAACAGAATCGGCCACGTGTACCAAGCCGATTGGTGCGGAAACTCATAAGAAAACGTTTTATGGAACGTGAACATCGACACGTGCAAATCAATAATATCGGCCACAGAAATCGGCTGCGATCGTATCCATAAATAAGGCACGAAAGACGCCACATAAATCGAAACCGCGACGCCTAACGCGATCGAACCCCACTTGAATTCACGCCACAACACCACGGCAAAAAACACGGCAAACACCGGTACCGCCGACCATTTGCACGCGACGGCCAGGCCACAACAAATCCCCAGCGCCAAAATATCCGAGCGCTTTCCGTCCTGCAGAAATCTCAGCACATAAAAAAGTCCCGCGACCGTAAAGGCGAGAACAAAAGTCTCAAGCATGGCCACTTTCGAGAGGTTCACCAACAGTGGATCGGTCAGCGCGAGCAAAATGGCCAGCCCGCCCGCGAGACCTACCGCCACTTTGCCGTAGAACAATCGTTCCGCGATCAAACCGATAAAGGCCAAGGTAATTAACAGTGCAACGACCGACGGCAGCCGGGCGCCGACAATTTTGTTGTCTTCAAACAACATACGCCCTGCCAAAATAAAATATTTGCCGAGCGGCGGATGCTCCCAGTTCTGCACTTCATCGCCGTTGCGGAGAGACTCTGCCGCATCAACGTAAATCGGCTCGTCAAAGAAATAGTAGTGAACGTCATAGGTGCCCACCAACGTGAGCGCAAACAGCACCCCGCAGGCCGAAATCAAAAGCCATCGCAATTTACTTCCCATTTTTGGCCTCTGCTTTTTTCTTGTCGAAGGGCCAAGGCAGCAAAACGGCGTTCGCCGGCGGAGCTAAGTAAACACTGCCCTCCGTGGTCAACGCCCAGCGCTGGTCTAAGAAGGCTCTCATCTCCGTGCGCATTTTACGTTTAGATTCAGCGTCGGTGAGGCTCTGATCCTTCTTGATCAAATCGCTCAACGTGCGAATCACGGGCTCGGACATACGGCTTAAGCCTAAGCCCTGCATCTGGTGCAGGCCCATATGCACCACCAGCTCCACTTGCTCCACTTGGCTGAGCGAGAGAAAGCCGGGATAAAAGGTGATGGCTCCCGTAGCGAAACTGACATGCGCGTACACGCGGCGAGTTTTATCGTCGATGTGCCAATCCACCGGCTGATCTTTTCCGGGAAAGGTGAAGTCAAGCGCAGCGTCGTAGTAGGTGCCGTTGAAAATGCGCTCCTGCAATACATCTTTAATATGTGCGGGCAGCTGCGAGCGCTGCAAATACTGACGAACTTGCTCCCGGTGGGGCAGATCCGAGGCTTGCACCGTCTTTGCCGTCGGCATCGGCGTGGCCCAAGCCAATTCAGCCAAAATCATAATGCATGCGGTCATCAAGTGGTATTTAGTCATCAGTTTAGTTATGTCTAACCCTCATATGTCGCCCCAACAAATGAAAATCCGGCTGGAACAATCTTTCCCCAATGCACAAATCGAAGTCACCGATTTGACCGGCACGGAAGACCACTATGAAGTGTATGTGAAGTCGGCCGACTTTCAAGGTTTGAGCCGCATGGATCAGCACAAAAAAGTTATGGCGGCGTTTCAAGCGGAACTGAAGACCGGCGAGGTTCACGCTCTTTCAATCCGGACTCAGCTCCCCTAGGAGGGGTTATGCACGAAGAAGTTAAGGCCAAGATCGAAAATTTGCTCAACGAAAAACGCGTCGTACTGTTTATGAAAGGTTCACCCGAGTTCCCGCAATGCGGCTTCTCGGCCCGCGCCGTCGCCATTTTGCGAGAAGTGGGAACTGATTTTGCCGCCTGCGACGTGCTGGCCGATGACGATATTCGCAGTGGCATTAAAGAGTACGGCAATTGGCCGACCATCCCGCAACTCTACATCGACAAGAAACTGGTCGGTGGCAGCGACATTATGATGGAAATGTTTGAAGCCGGCGAATTACAAGCTATGCTCAAGTGATGAAGCTGTTGCTGAAATTTCTGTTTGCAGTCACTTTTGTGTTTTCATTAGCCGCCTGCTCCTCACCGGGCGGATCGGCGCAAAAATCTAAGACGCCCTCAACATCCGACGACGGCGAAGATACCCCGCTCGAAAATTCGGGCGCTCGCGTATGCGGCTGGTCCGACACTGGGCGCTGGGAATGCACAGGCCCGAAGCCTGAAAAATCCACCGTTAGACCTAAGAAGCCGCAAGCGCCGCCCGCCAAAGTAAAAACCGGGCCGGCCACGCCGACTCCCGACATCGTTACCGATCCCATCCCTGAAGGCGATCTGTAAGCGGAACAATGAACAAAAAAAAACTCGTTCAAATTTTAATTGAACAGCTCGAATCCGATTTGCTGATGACCAAAGAGGCGGCAAAAGCCACCTATGAAGCCGCCACCAATGAAGAGAGCAAGCCAGAGAATGAATACGATACGCGAGCACTGGAGGCCTCTTACCTTGCCGGCGCGCAAGCGCAACGGGCCTCTGAAATAGACCGAGCTCTCTCCGTACTGCGCGGGTTAGAATTGCGCGATTTTGGCCCGAAAGATTCGATCGCTTCGGGCGCCTTGGTGAATCTTGAGCTTAAAGGCAAAAAATCGGCGATCTTTTTATTGCCCCAGGGTGGCGGCACTTCAGTTAAATTCGACGGCTCCGTGGTCAAAGTGGTCACTCCCGTTTCGAACCTGGGCGGCGCCTTACTCGGATTGAAATCGGGCGACGTGGCCGAGGTGAAAGTTGGCCAGGAAATGCTGGAATACGAAATCCTCGGTGTCCTCTAACGCGCAACCTTGAGCCTAGCAGAGCCCAATTTGGGCACCCTATTCACACCATAAGTGCATGAAACCACGTTTATTTTCGCCTCAAGGTGGCCTAGTTATTGTATCTCTGGGTTCGAGGATAAATTCGAGGTATCGGGATGTATCGCACGTTTTCTGTATTTACATTTATAGCCAGCCTGTTTTTAGGCATCGGCGTCACGCCAGCCCAGGCGCATCAGGCGTCCTGCGAGCCTTGGCTCGCGCTGCCCGCCGGCCGCGCGTTCACGCCGGCCGCCGTGGCCAAGACCGCCTTGAGCGAACGCAATGGCTGGACTCTGCAATGGCACAAAACCGCCCGCGGTGAACGCCAACTGCTTGCGATTCAAAAAACAAATATGCTAATTCGCCGAATCCAGCCGCTTACGGGCAAAGTCATTGCAGAAAAACAATATCTAAACGCCAACGCCAAAATGACCGGCCCCGCAACCGTACATAGCACGGGCAATGGCGAACTGATTGTTGCCGTAACCCGGGCCAACGAGGGCGCTGTCGATATTTATAGTGATGCCGAGTCGCGCGAGTTTCGCATCTCCGCGTATTTGAGTGAAGTGATCAAGAGTATTCAAGTGGTCAGCCTACCGACGGGTGATCTCTTTTTGCTTGCGGCCACGCACAAGGGAGTTTCAGTTTTCAAGCGGGTTCAGAATCGCATGGATCTTGTTGCGAACATGAAATCCGAAGCCGGGGTTCGCCAAATGTTTGCGTTTCAAGGCCGAGACAATGATCTCGAGATCGCCTTTTTGGGCCTCGATCACAAGGTCCACCTGTTCAATTACGACACTGAGCTCGAATCTCTCGAAGAGAAACAGGGATTTATAGTGCTGGGCGGCCAGTTGCAGGCCAATTCCATCAACGGCCGAATCATGTTTATTCATACTGAACACACCCGAAGCGGAACCAGTGCGCGGATTTTTTCGGTGGGCGGCGCCAACGCCTTCTCGCGAAATTTTAACTTCGAGCCGATGATTGGCGAAGCGTTGTGGGCGCACGACGGTTCATTTGTAATGTTACCTTTAAAATTGGCCGACAAAAGTGTGATTCGAAAACTGGAACCGACGTCGGGCAAAGTCCTCGGCGAAGATATTGTCATCGGCGGAGCCCGCTCGGTGTCGGACCTCTCGCGCTTTATGATTGGCGCGAAAGAATTTTTCGTATTCACGCAAGACTTTACGATCGGCTACATCTTTAATGAAAACGAGCCCGTGTTACTGCCCGCGCCCGAGAAGAGCGCTGTTAAACAGATGACCGCGGCCGTGCAAATGCCGACCGGCGAGCCGGTTCTTGCGGTACTTGGGGTTGGTCCGAATGGCTCGGTGGTGAATGTTTTAAATTTAACGGCGGGCTCTAAAGCCGTAAGTATTGCTCCCACGGCAACTGCGGACTGATTGCTTACGCAAGCCCCGGGAACAAGAATGGAATCATCTCAGACGTGAACTTTAGCCTCAAGGGGCCATAAGCCGATGGGGAACTGGCTAATCCAGAATCTAAAAGCTCCTTCACGATTTCAGTCGCTCTGCGCTGCTTAACTTTGCAGATTTTTTTTACGTCCCCACGAGCAATTTCGCCTGTAGCGACAATATTTTCTAGCACTTCAGCAACCGACTTCGAAACTTCACCGCTTTGCACTTTGGTAAGTAGAAATATTTTAAATTTCGGTTTTAAAAAATTATTGAGCGATAAACTTTGCTTCATAAATCGAATTTGATCCAAACAGCCGTTCAAAAAAAATTTGCAAAATGCCACCAAATCTTCCTCCGACAGCGGCCCCCGACCGTCGTAGCTGTTTCGTCGCGGCCGATCGGCCATCTCAAGGCACCCATCATAGTCGCGTCTATTGCGACCAAAGTAGCGATTTATCGTCCACAGATTATTTGAAGAGATTCCGATTTTATTCATAAAGGCAGTGGTGAAAAGGCGGGCCACTCTCCCATTTCCATCCGGAAATGGATGTACCCATAGCAACCGATGATGAGAGGCCGCCATGGCCACCATTCTCATCTTCGGCGTTAAGTGGCTTGGGTCATAGCTCTCTGCAAACAACTTCATAAAATCGAGAATTTGCGCCAAGGTTTCAGGTCCGTCGCTGTGTGAACCCACGACAACGCCCCGATTTCGAATGGCGCCTGGCACGAGTGGCACTTTATCTCCAGATTGGGTAAGCGCGTAGCGCATTTCTTCGGGCAATCGGCTGTAAAATTCGTGGTGAATCCATTGGATAAACTCGGGAGTGCTGATGACCAATTCGGTTTCAGCGGCAACTCGCCCTAACATTAATTTTTGCGTCTCGATGTGGGCTAAATGCTCGAGTTGAAAATTCCGTTTGCCCTTGTCCTTCTCAAACGATTTCTTTAGGGCATTTTCTATATCCTTAAGGCGCGACGGATTGCCCTCCATCGAGTTGGTGTAAAAGCTGTTGATGATTTCTAAGAATTCAGCCAACGAATTTAAAAGCCCAGAAGGAACACCCGCCCCCAACTCCGAGCTTTCATTCGAAACCGCCCAACACAACTGCTCAAGTTCATCATCTATTCGTTCAGGAAGTGTGGGTGTCATGGACCTATTATCTCATAAAAAATGCCACTTTAAAGTGCTACCTTATAAATAACACAACATATTGATATCACAACGTTTTCAACATTTATATGAGTGGGACCTTTGGCCAAAAGTGCTACATTGAAGTGCTACTTTAATCCTCTTCAAACGGCTGATAATTGAGAAGCGAGTAGACCCCACAGAATCCCCATGCGCCCGTGGCGAGTACGTAAAGCCCAAGGTAGCCCCACACCGGACCGCCGGCAATGGCCCACGCGACCATAAAGGCGCCTAAAAAAAATCGAATTAAGCGATCCCACCAGAGGATATTTTTCTTCACCGGATGTCTCTTCTCACTCCGTACACTCGTACTGATATTCCTGCATTATGAATTTGTTGTCTTTGCGCATGATCATATAGCAGCCGCTGCGGCGGGCGACGAGATCGCCGGATTTATAAACGTCCATATGCACTTCGAACATATCTTCTTCGGGCGCGTCTTCTTCGTCTTCGTCATACTCTTTAATCTTGACCGGCTCACGCAAGACCACTTTGCAAGAATCCTTAGCGCAGTCCTCAAAATCTGTCGCATCGTCTTCGATCACTTCTTTAAACGATTCCGCGACGGTGAGTTTAGCCAGGTCTTTTTTCGCCACATGGCCAACGTAGTTCTGCATAAACTTCTCCACATCGGCCTTAATTGCCTTTTTGGCCCCTTGTGCGGGAACTGCGGTAAACACAGGTATCAAAATGAGAAATAGAAATCGCCAATCCATGGTCTGGTCTCCTTGCTGTTCAAAGCTTATTCGCTTTTGAGGACATTTGCCAAGCTTAGGTCGAGGGCGTCGTCTTAAAGGCCCCGACTGAAGCCCATCGCCCAAGAGCTAAAATTCACCGATACATATATAAGAACGAGGTGCCAAGTGGCCCGCATTTTAGTCGTTGATGACGACTTAGACATTCTAAGAATGGCAGAAAGCGTTTTGGGCGGCGCCGGTCATACTGTTTTTGTGGCCGAAGACGCTATGCGCGCCATCGATTGGCTGAACCATATCGATTTCGACCTGCTTTTGAGCGATGCCAACATGCCGCACTACTCGGGCTTTGAGCTTATCACCACCATCAAGAAAGACACAAAATTCAAAGACCTCGCTATTGCCATGCTCACGGGCCTACGCGACCGCAAAGATGTAGAGCGCGCGGTAAAAATCGGTGTCGATGATTACATCGTTAAGCCTCTTGACCCTATGTTGCTCGTGCAAAAGGTCAATTCGCTGTTTGAGAAGCGTCCGCCGCACCAGTATCCAGAAATTCACCTCAATGGATCGAAGCTGCAAGATGGTTCTTTAAAAAGATCGATCGTCGTCGAAAGTGTTTCTGAGCTGGGAGTTCGCATTTTGTCGGAGTTGCCGGTTCGCCCCGGCATGATGCTCGACATCACCGCCGAATTCTTTACAGCTTTAGAAGTCACGCCGCCGCCGATGAAAGTTCTGAATGTGGAATTGGACAAGAAAACTGGAAACTACCGCGCGCAGTTAATTTTTCTCGGCGCTCGGGAGGCGTTTTTGCAGAAGATTCGCCGTTGGCTCTACTCCCATGGGTCGAGCAACAAGGGCGCGGCTTGAGGTAAACACCCATGAAGGTTCTGCTCGCGGAAGATGATCCGAACATTTCAGTGATCGCGAGAATCTCTCTCGAAAAGCTGGGCGGCCACGATGTCACCGTCGTATCCGATGGTGAATCGGCGCTGCGCGAAGCGCTCACCCAACAGTACGATGTGATTTTGCTCGACGAAATGATGCCGAAAATGAATGGCGTCACCGTCTGCAAGCAATATAAAGCCCAGTGCCCCACACCTAAGCCCGTGATTTTTTTAAGCGCCAAGTCGCAAGACTCTGACATTCGCGAATTTATCGACGTGGGCACCGGATTTATTCCGAAGCCCTTTGATCCGACCAAGCTTTCTGGTCAGATCTCGCAGATCTTAGGCAAGGTGGGCGCCGCATGACCAGCATCCGGTTTCGGCTGTTCTTTTTGCTAAGCCTGTTTACCGCGACCACGCTGACGTTGGCCTACGTGGCCTACAATACCTTTACCGTGTTTAGAGACATTCGCAAACAGCTCGAGCTGTCGTACATCGTGCGCGATGAGATTCAAATGCTCAATGAGATGCGGCCCAACGCCGAACAACTGCGCCGCCTGCAAGGCTATCGCGCCCGGCTCGCACCCCCCCGCCGTATGGAAGAGTTCTCGAGCCTAATTCAGGTTTACAACGAAGGCCACGCCGGCCCGATTCGCGACCGACGCCAAGTGTTTATACGCAACGAGGCCGAATTTCAGCGCTTCACCCGCGAGCAGTTGAATTATCTTGAGAACCGCCTCCTCTACTTCGCCGGCCTCACCATGCTGACTCTTGTGTTAACTTTCTTAGGTCTGCAGATGTTTGTTCACCGTGCGGTCATCCGGCCAATTCAGTCTTTGTCGCGCAAGATGGTCGACTTTTTAAACGATCGGTACACCTATCAATTTAGCGTTCCGTCGATGGATGAAATCGGGCATATGCAGCAGACGTTCAACTCGCTGGCGCAGCGGGTGATTCAGAATATGGAGCAGCTGAAAACTCTCGATCAAGCCAAGTCGGAATTTTTGAGCATCGCTTCGCACGAGTTGCGCACTCCACTGACTTCGATCAAAGGTTCATTGAGTCTGATGCGCTCAGGTGTGGTGGGCCAAATGAATGAAATGGCCGACAATCTTTTGACCATCGCTGAGAATGAGACCGACCGCTTGATTCGCTTGATCAATGACATTTTAGATCTTGCCAAAATCGAAGCGCGCAAACTGCCGCTGTCGCAGGATTGGCATTCATTTAATAAATTGGTCGAGACGTCGTTGCAATCGCTACAGGGTTTAGCGCAACAGGCGGATGTGACTTTAGTGGCTGAGGCCATGCCGATTGTAGATGTGTATATGGACGATGACCGAATCCAGCAGGTGTTAACCAACTTGCTCTCGAACGCGATTAAATTTTCGCCCAAGGGCAAGCAAGTGATCGTTAAATGCGAGATCAACGACGACTCGGAGCTGGTGGTTGAAGTGTGCGACCAGGGCCGCGGCATCGACCCCGAAGACCAAGAGTTGATTTTTCAAAAATTCCGCCAAGCCACCAATGCGAAGAATCCTTTAGTGAAGGGCACAGGCCTTGGCTTAGCCATCGCTCGCGCCCTGGTTGAGCAACATGGTGGTGAAATTGCCGTGCGCTCCACGCCCGGCCAGGGCAGCGTGTTTTACTTCTCTCTGCCCGAGTGGCGTTACACCAATGATGCTTTGATCGAGGCGGCTGCATGAGTTTTGAAGAAATGCTAAAAAATCTTCGCCGCGATTACCTTGAGTCCATGCCGGAGAAGATTTCAAATATAAAAAAGCAAATCAACGACGGCACGCCTGCGACCCTGCGCGATTCTTTTCATAAGCTCAAAGGCACCGGAAAAACTTATGGCATCCCTGAGATTTCAGAACTGGCCGCGAAAGTCGAAAACATTTGCGTTGAGACGCCCGACCAAGCCGGCAAGGCGGCGCGCCAAGCCGTGGCCATTTTGGCCGACATCACCTCTGCCCGTAAATCCGATTTGGAGTTCAAATTGAGCTCTGATCCCCGCTTTAAGGCCTTGCTAAGATCCTAAGCCCTCTTTAAAATTGGGCGGTATGGATGTTAGTAAGCAGCTCAGTGGAATTCTCGATGCGTCCCGCGTTTTAACCGCCGCCGCCGACTTAGAAGAGTACGGCCGCGATTGGGTTAAATATTTTAAGCCGCGACCGGCCGCGATTGTGTTTCCAAAATCGACCGACGAAGTTGTGCGGCTGGTGAAGTGGGCGCGCGAGGCTCGCATCGGTTTGGTGCCCTCGGGCGGGCGCACAGGTTTGAGTGGCGGAGCGGCGGCCTTATACGGCGAAGTGGTGGTTTCGTTCGAGAAAATGAACAAGATCTTGGAGTTTGATCCCATGGATCAAACGGTGACGTGCGAAGCCGGTGTGATCACCGAGAACTTGCAAAAATTCGCTGAAGAAAAAGGTCTATATTACCCGGTCGATTTCGCCTCGCGCGGTTCGTCTCACATCGGCGGCAATGTGGCCACCAACGCGGGCGGCATTAAAGTTTTACGCTACGGTTTAACTCGTCAGTGGGTCGCAGGCTTAGAAGTGGTCACCGGAACCGGCGAAGTCCTACAGTTGAATAATTCTTTAGTGAAAAACGCCACGGGCCTAGATTTGCGCCATTTGCTGATTGGGAGCGAGGGCATTTTAGGATTTATAACTAAAGTGACGATGAATTTGGCCCGCACGCCGGCGCCGCAGGCGTTGTTTGTGTTTGGTGTTCAAGATTTGTCGGCGGTGATGAAGATTTATCACAAGTTCAAGCAAGAGCTGCCGATTCTGGCATTTGAAATGTTCACCGACTTGGCATTGAAGCATGTGCTCGCCCACCATCGCGATTTAAAAGCGCCGTTTGGTGAGCGCACGCCTTATTATTTGTTGGCTGAGATCGAAGTTTTGGGCGACGAGGTTTTAGAAAAAGCTTTAGCGCTGTTCGAGCAAGGTATGGAAGAAGGCTGGATTCTCGACGGCATTCAGGCGCAAACGCCGCAGCAGGCGCGGGATCTATGGCGCTTGCGTGAAGATATCAGCGAGGCTACGTCGCCGCATACGCCTTATAAAAACGATATTTCGGTGCGAATCGCTAAAGTGCCAGAGTTTTTACTCGAGATGGACGGCATTCTTAAAAAACAATATCCGCAATTCGAGGCCGTTTGGTTCGGCCATATCGGTGACGGGAATTTGCACATTAATATTTTAAAGCCCAAAGATATGCCGACCGATGATTTTTTGCGCCAGTGCAAACGGGTCGACGAAGTGATGTTTGCCATGATCGAAAAATTTCGCGGCAGTGTGAGCGCCGAGCACGGCGTGGGTTTAACTAAAAAGCCCTATCTCTCGCACACGCGAACGGCGGCCGAGATTGAAATCATGCGCGGGATCAAGAAGGTCTTTGATCCCGACGGCATTTTGAATCCTGGAAAAATTTTTTAAATCGCGAGGGTATAACTCCCGCTTATACTCACCTGCGACGTCGCAGGTACTTTTTGGCCCCAGTTAAAACGCGAAGCGCGCGGCTAGGCCCAACGTCCACTGAGTGATTGAATCAATATTCGTGGTATCAAACGCCGTATACTTTAAATATGCGAACTCCGGCAGAATCGTAACCTGGTGATTGACCTCATATGGCGCATAGAGCTTCAAGGCCGCAGTCGTGAATCCGGCATTTCGCGCTGAAATGGCGCCGGAGCTGTCTTTCCATTCCACCTTCTCAGTGGACGATATCTGCAGGGCCACACCGAGTTTTGCGGGAGCCATATCATGTTCGTAAAATAAGGATATCGCGGCAGTTCTGCCGTCACTCGTTTTTGATTCCGCGGGAGGAGTTTGCCCCTTGTCTTCTTCGGTGCGATCTCCCAAGGGCAATCGAAAGCTCAATCGCGCGCCATAAACAGAGGGAGCGGCGTCCACTTCATAACCCACGTACGGGAGGAGCGACATTCCGCCGGAGGCACTATTGGTGTCTCCGTTGGCCTCTGTAATCGACTTCGAAAGAGACACTCCGAGCTCGGCACCAAATCGCAATGAGCCACCAGCCATGGGCACTCGGCCACGAATATAGAGGTTAGGATCTCTCAGGCCCGTCTGTTTGGTCGAGGTGGCAGGCGCTGGAGGTTCGGTTTTAAAATTGTCAGTGGCAAGCTCAACCCCGCCAGACCACATCTCACTGAATCCATATTCACCCGAAATCGAAATGCTCGGCCCCGAAATTTTTGAGTCACCGAAGTTCTTAGGCTCGATCGTCGCCCTGCTAAAGTCCAAGCCTGGCTTGAGTTCAAACTTCCCGGCCGGTGCTTGCCAATTGAACTCCGATCCATTGCCGGCAGCAAAGGCAAAGCTCGAAAACAAGAAGAAAAGTGCGAGAGTGTGTTTCACGAAAAACCCCTTATAAATATAGAAATAAAAAACAAACGGCCGCTTTTCAGCAGCCGTTCGTATAAATCAAATTTTATTTGAACAATTAGAACGAGAAACGGCCGCCAACAGCCAATTCCCACATAGTCACAGAGTCAGTCGTGCTCGGCATAGAAGTGGCCTTAGCGTACTTGAACTCCGGCAATACCGTGATCGACTCAGAAGCCATGTACGGAACATACAGCTTGATGCCGGTCAGTGTGTTACCCGACGACTTCGTCGACGGCGGAGTTGTTTTGTCTTCAGTCGACGACTGACCAGCGATTTCAAGGGCCGCGCCCAAAGTCATCGGAGCCATATCATGTTCGTAGAAGAGCGAAAGAGTGGTTGTTGTCGGACCAGACAGTTTATCTTCAGCGGCAGGAGCCGGATTTTTCACTGAACGATCGCCAGTGTACATCTTATAGGACAGACGGGCGCCGTACGTGCACGGAGCGGCTTGCATTTCAAATCCTACGAACGGAGTCACAGACAGACCGCCTGAAGACGCGTTGGATTCAGTGGCGCTTTTGTTCTCAGCCTTGACCAAGCTAAAACCGAGGTCAGCACCGTAACGGAGCGAACCGCCACCCATTGCCGAACGGCCGTGGAAGAAAGCGACGAGATCTTCCATACCAGTTTGTTTGAACTCAGGTGTGGTATCTGTAGAGTAATTCACATTGCTCAACATCAAGCCCGTCGAAAACTGCTCGCTGATGCCGTACTCACCCTTCACCGAAATATTCATCCCGGATGTTTTCGTCTCAGTTCCAACCTTGGGAGCATTGGTCATATTAATCAATCCAAGACGGGGCGTAACTTCCCACTTATCCGCAGGTGTTTGCCATTGATATTGCGATCCGTTGTCAGCGGCGAAGGCAGAGCCCGACACCACGACCAATATTGCTAGAACATGTTTCACGAGAGAACTCCTTGAAGAAAATTTGTGTTATAGGAAATATCAGGCGCGGTTACACCAGCCAAGTCTTTATCGACGTTGGCAGATTTTTAACTTGTTCGCTCACGTTCGCCACGGCGCTGCTATCGGCGTCCATATCAATGACCACATATCCTATGTGTTGATCTGTGCTCAGATACTGCGCCTTAATGTTCACACCGGCCTTAGAAACGATGCCGTTGACTTGCCCCAGCACTCCGGGAACGTTTTTATGCACATTTATTAGGCGTTGTCCGCCGACCTTGGGCGGCACGTTGACCTGAGGAAAATTGACAGAGCCCAGCGTCACACCAAACTTCAAAAACCAAATTAAACTTTGTGAAACCTCGCGCCCTATAGCCTCTTGCGCTTCTTCGGTGCTGCCGCCGATATGGGGCGTAAGAATCACATTTTTAAGATTCTGCAATTCGCTTAAAAATCTCTCGTCATTGCTCTGCGGTTCTTCCGGGAAAACATCAATCGCGGCGCCCGCCACATGGCCCGATTTTAAAAAGCCCGCTAAAGCGGCAATATCGACCACGGTGCCGCGCGAAGCGTTGATCAAAAAGGAACCTTTGCGCATTTTCTCAAGCTGCCTAAGCCCAATCATATTTTTAGTTAGCTGGGTCTCTGGCACATGCAAGCTTACAAAATCAGCATTGGCCAGCAGGTCATCTAGCGAATCGGTGCTGCGAGCGTTGCCAAGCGGCAATTTTTTAACGATATCGAAAAAAATTACCCTTAAGCCGAGCGATTCCGCAAGCACACTCACTTGTGAGCCGATATGGCCGTATCCGACGATGCCCAGCGTTTTGCCACGAACTTCAAAAGACCCTTTGGCCGACTTCAACCACTCGCCCCGATGGGCCGCCATATTGGCATCGCCCAACTGCCGCGACAGTGAAATCATTTCTGCAATCACCATCTCGGCCACGCTGCGAGTATTGCTATAAGGAGCGTTAAAAACCGGAATACCGACCTTGTTGGCTTCGGCTAAATCGATTTGATTGGTGCCGATGCAAAACGCCCCGATGGCCTGCAAATGCCCTTGGCCGGAGAGAAGTTTGCCCGACAAATGCGTTTTAGAGCGAATGCCGAGGGCTTGGTAACCCGGGAGCAGATCGGCCAGCTGTTTTTCGCTCAACGCGCCCTTTTCAGAGTGGACCTCGAAGCCTTCTTCGAGCAAAGCCTCACGGGCGCAGGGATGAATATTCTCTAGGAGTAAAATCTTAATGGGCATGGGTCGTTTTATCAGGTATTTTTCCCATATGAAAGAATTAGTCCTTCTGGTTGTGGACGATGACAGTTTGGTGATTCAATCCGTCAAATTGGCTCTTCCGGACCAATGGCGCATGCTGGCTTCGCAAAATCCTGTCGATCTTCCAGAAAGAGGCTTTCATGCCGCGCTGGTCGATATGCATTTGACCGGCAATTTACAAAAGGCCGAAGGCATTGAGGTGATTCAACGCCTCAGCCAACGCCACGCCAATTTAGAAATCATCGCCATGTCAGGCAATCTCGACCGTCAACTTATGGAGCGCTGCCTGAAGGCCGGCGCTTCGCGCTTTTTAGCCAAACCACTCAGTCTTGAAGAGCTCGGGCTGACCTTGGGAAAAATTGAAGCCTTGTTTTTGCTGCAGGGAGCGGCCACTCGCTCCAGCCAAATCGGGTTGCGTTGGGTGGGCGATAGCCCCGCCTCGAAAGATATTCAACGAAAAGTGGCCAGCCTGCGCGATGAAGCCGGGCCCATTTTGATTGAGGGCGAATCGGGAACCGGAAAAGAAGTCTGCGCGCAACTGATTCACACACAGCAGACTCGGCCGGGACCATTTGTGCCGGTGAACGTGGCTGGTGTACCTGATAATTTGTTTGAGTCCGAATTTTTTGGTCACGTTAAAGGCGCATTTACCGGCGCCGAACAAAATAAAATCGGATTGATCGAAGCCGCCCAGGGCGGCGATCTGTTTCTCGACGAGATCGAAGCTTTAGGCATGCCGCTACAGGCGAAACTGCTGCGCTTTTTAGAAAGCGGAGAAATTCGCCGGGTCGGAGCCAAAGACTCAATTCATGTGCAAACGCGAGTCTTGGCCGCCACCAATCGCAATCTCGATCAACTCGTTCGCGAAGGAAAATTTCGCGAAGATCTTCTGTGGCGTTTGAGCGGCAAAAAGCTTTTGCTCCCGCCGCTCCGAGATCGCAAGGCCGATATTCCCGACCTGTGCCGGCATTTTCTTGCCTTAGATAAGTTCCGCAAAAAAGACATCGAAGATGACGCCATGCAGGTCCTTAAAGAATATTCGTGGCCCGGCAACGTGCGCGAACTGCGACGAGTGTGTGAACAGTTGATCCTCACCGCCCCGCTGCCCGTGATTCGGCGCGAGGACGTGCTACAGACGTTGCGCCCGGCTCCCTCGGTGAGTTCGGGCCCGGGCGGAACCATCGACCTAAGCCGAGGTCTTAGCGATCTGGTCAATGGCTTCGAGGCGCAAATCATTCAGTCGGCGCTCGAACGGCAAAATGACATCGACGAAGTCGCACGAACGCTTAAAATTTCTCGCTCGAGCCTGTATAAGAAGATTAAGGACCACAATATTCAGTGGAAAAGTGAAGAATGATCTACGGGCTGTGGCAGAATCCGCGTTATGTCGAAACCGCGGGCCTTGTGACCGGCGGACTCATTCTGCTGTCGGTTTTCGTGTTCTTTTTAAAACGCAAAGGCCCGCCGTACACTTCGGCCTGGGCGAGTTTGTTGAGTTGGCTGTATGTGGCGCCCATGTTGTTTTTGGCCTTTGCCCTGCCCAAACCGTGGCCGTTGATTTTTATCACGATCATGGGCGTACTTAGCGCGAAGTCGTTTTTTCAGCTGGTCGGCATGTATCATCGCAGCTGGTTTGTATGGATCACTTACATTTTTATTTTCGCGATCGCCTACATGATCGGGTCCGAACAAACGGACCCCTACTACAATATGACGCCGATGATTTTTCTCGGAGCCATTTTGTGCGTGCCGCTGCTGCGCAACTCGGCGACCCATATGATTCAGTACATTGCCCTGAGCTTGCTCGCGTTTATTTTTTGGGGCTGGTCGTATATGCATATGGGCCGCTTGCTGATGTTCGAGCATGGCGAGCTTATGGTGCTTTATCTCTATTTGCTGACTGAGGTGAGTGAAAATGCCTCGTGGGCCTGCTCCAAATTGTTTGGCAAATATAAGCCCTTTAATAAAATCTCCAACCGGGTGTCGCTCGAAGGCATGATTGTGGCTTTTTGCGTGACCATGCTGCTCGCCTGGGGATTGCGTCACCTTCTGCCGGACCGCTCTGAGAAATTTTGGATTGCCTCGGGCATCGTCGCCGCCGTTTTTGGCCGAATGGGAGATTTGATAATCAACGTGTTCCGCCGCGATCTCGGCATCAAGAACACGGGAATTTTTATTATCGGCCGCGATGGCATACTTAGCCGGGTTGAGAAATTGATCTTTGTCGGCCCCATGTACTTTTACATTTTTATTTATTTGCAAAAGCACGATGTCGTGTCGCTGGGACAATGAAAGACTGGAACTACGAAAACGAGCAGTGGACCGAACTGCCGCCGCATCTTAAACATTTGCCCCTGTTCACGCGCCATTTTGATCTGATCAGTTACATGTGGCGCTGCCTTTGGGGGCTGTGGCTTAAAGGCTGGGCGTTTCGCTTTTATGTGCGCTTACAGGTGATTGGCGACTTCGAAAAAATCTATCGCGAGTATCCGCGTCTCTTGGTGATTTCGAATCACGCAAGCCACCTCGACGCGGTTTCGATCGCGGCGGCGGTGCCGTTTAAATATTGGCCCGATCTCTACATCACTGCGGCCAAAGACTATTGGTTCCGAAATCCTGTGTTTACCTACTTTAGCAAACACTGCCTCGGGGCCATTCCCATCGACCGCACCGATCGAAAGGGCGAGGCCCTCAAACTCTGCACCACGCTGCTCTCCACGCTCCCGCGCATATGGCTGATTCTGTTCCCCGAGGGCACCCGCTCCAAAGATGGCTATATCAACCGCTTTAAGCGCGGAGTGAGCATTTTCGCCATTCGCTCCGACTCGCCAATCTTGTTTGTATATCTCGAGGGCAACAATGCACTTTGGCCTAAGGGGCGTTTGATCCCCTTCCCCGGGGTTCTTAAAATTCACGTCGGTCCCGTTCACCCGCCCGCCCCGATCGATCAGATTCATGAGGCCTACCGGGACTGGGTGCTTCAGATCAATCCTAATGCCTACCGACCTGAAGACATGCCCGATGTCGAAGAGGATATCGAACCGCAAAATGGCTCCGAGGACCTTGAAGACAACTAGCTTTTCGCGGTAGAAACTTCGGTTATGTCTGTGAATGATCTTGTAATTACCGTGGCCACAAGCAATGGCAGTGGCAGCCAGTCGTCCAATAATATTTTGGTGCGTTCGCTGTTTCGCATGGGATTGCCCGTGGGCGGAAAAAATTTGTTTCCGAGTAACATTCAGGGGCTGCCGACTTGGTTCACCATGCGCGTGAACGAGCAGGGCTATATCGCGCGTAAAAAATTTGCCGATGTGGTGGTCGCGATGAATCCGGCAACCGCGGTGGAAGATTTTAAATTGGCGCGCGAGGGCGGTTTTGTCTTTTTGAGCAGCGAGTGCAAGGTGCCCGAAGCCGCGTTTCGGAAAGGTGTCACCACGGTGGTGGTGCCCTTTAAAGATATCGTGGCGCCGGTTTCAGACTCGATTAAGCTGCGCAAACTTTTAATCAATATGGTTTATGTCGGAGTGCTGGCCGAACTGTTGGCGATTCCCGACGACGTTATGGGCGCGACCATTGATCATCAATTTGGCGACAAGGCGTCGGTGATCGGCAGCAATAAAAAGGCCATCGCCGCCGGGCGCGACTATGCCAAGCAAAATTTAAGCAGTTTAAATTTTCCGTTTAAAGTGTCGGCTCGACCGCAACAAAACGATGGCAAAATGTTGATCGACGGCAATACGGCGTCGGCCATGGGATTGCTGTTTGGTGGATGCACATTTATCGCTTGGTATCCAATCACGCCATCGAGCTCGTTGGTTGAATCTTTTATTGAACTGGCTGAAAAGTACCGCGTGAAGGACGGCAAAAAAGATTTTGCCGTGGTTCAGGCCGAAGATGAATTGGCCTCAATTGGAATGGTGGTCGGTGCGGGTTGGGCGGGAGCCCGGGCGGTGACCGCGACTTCAGGGCCAGGAGTCTCGCTGATGGCCGAAGCCGCAGGTCTCGCCTATTATGCCGAAATCCCCGCCGTGATTTGGGATGTGCAGCGCGTGGGCCCCTCAACCGGCCTGCCGACGCGAACCATGCAGGGCGATTTGCTCTCGGCCTATTACCTCAGCCACGGCGACACGAAACATGTGGTGCTGTTGCCCTCAACTCCCCAAGAGTGTTTTGAATTTGGGCAAACCGCATTGGATCTTGCCGAAGAATTGCAGACTCTCGTCTTGGTATTGTCGGATCTAGACTTGGGAATGAACCTACACGTGACAAAAAAGTTTAGCTATCCGGCGAGGCCTTTAAAGCGCGGAAAAGTTTTGTCGAAGGCTGATCTCGAGGCGAAGGGCGGCTTTCAACGATACAAAGATGTGGATGGCGACGGAATCCCGTACCGCACGGTCACCGGCACCGCTCACAATATGGCCGCTTATTTTACTCGCGGCACGGGCCACGATGAAGCCGGTCAATATTCAGAAAAGCCAGACGTTTACAAAGCCAATATGGACCGACTCGTTAAGAAATTCGAAACTATAAAAACTAAAGTGCCAAAGCCGCAGATCGACAAAAAAGCGGGCGCGAAAGTCGGCTTGATCGCCTATGGCAGCTCGGCCGATTCGATGGCCGAGGCGCGGGCGCATTTAGCCAGCAAAGGCATTGCCACTTCGCAAATGCTAGTGCGCGCTTTGCCGTTTACCGCTGAGGTCGAAGATTTTATTAAATCGCATGAGCATGTTTATATAATTGAGCAGAACCGCGACGCTCAGATGGCCGCGATCTTACGCGCCGAATTCCCGCAGTACTGGCAGAAATGCAAATCGGTTCTGCACTACGACGGTATGCCGCTGGATGCGGAGACTGTTTCTACCCGAGTGGCGGAAGGGGAAGCGCAATGGACGTAACGCCGAATCCCCAACCCACCACAAATAAACTCGGCCTTACAAAAACCGACTACGTCGGCAGCAAGAGCACGCTGTGCACGGGCTGCGGCCACGACAGCATCACCGGTCATATTATTACGGCATTTTACCAATCGAGTATCGATCCGTTAAAGGTGGCCAAGCTCTCTGGCATCGGTTGCTCCAGCAAAACTCCCGCTTACTTTTTAAATCGTTCGCATGGTTTTAATTCTCTGCACGGCCGCATGGCGCCGATGGCGACGGGTGTGCATCTCGCCAATTCCCAGCAACTATTGATTGGTGTCAGCGGCGACGGCGATACCGCAAGCATTGGTCTGGGCAGCTTCGCGCATATGCTGCGAAGAAATATCCCGGTGATTTATATTTGCGAAAACAACGGCGTGTACGGACTCACCAAGGGCCAATTCTCAGCGACGTCGGAAGCGGGTTCTAAAGCGAAGTCGGGCGCGGTCAATCCCTTTCACAACATCGACCTGTGCTCGCTCGCGATTGAAATGGGCTGCGAATTTGTCGCGCGGTCTTTTTCGGGCGATGCCCGGCAATTGGTGCCGCTGATCAACTTGGCGATTCGGCATAAGGGAACGGCTTTTATTGATGTGATCAGTCCGTGCATCACCTTTGCCAATCACGAAGGTTCGTCGCGCTCGTTCGACGCGGTTAAGACCCACAATGTGCACTTACAAGAGTTGGGATTTGTGCAGCCGCAAGAAGAAATTAAAGTCGACTACGCCGAAGGCGCAACTCAAGTGGTGGACCTCCCCGACGGCAGCCACTTTATGCTGCGCAAGCTGATCAGTGCCGACCACGATGTGACGAAACGCGATTCGGCGTTAAGCCGATTGCATGAGTCGAAAGAACGTGGTGAATTTTTGACTGGATTGTTTTATTGGAATAAGGATTCTAAACCCTTGAGCGAACGCCTAGATTTGGTTGAAAAACCGCTGGCGCAGCTCGGAGAAGAAACTCGTCCCCCGCAAACGGCGTTGGATGAGATTATGTCGCGTTTTGAGTAGTTCTAACATCGGGTGCCGTAGCTCAGCTGGATAGAGCAGCTGCCTTCTAAGCAGCAGGTCGCACGTTCGAGTCGTGCCGGCATCGCCATTTGTCAATAAAGTCGAACGTGAGACCTGCAAATTAGATCCGGAAATTCCGCCTTTGCGCCCCTGAAACGCAAAAAAGCGGGAGCCGGGGGTTTTCCCCAGCTCCCGCATGTAATGGCTGTTGCCAATGTGGAAGTGAATTTCAAATCCGTTCGGTTGAATCGTGATCTTGTGAACCACTTTATGGATAATTGCCGTCTGAATCGACTTGTCTAGTTCGCCCTTTTCGATCAGCCGCTTGAGGTCTTTTCGGAAAATCACAAGGCTCTCCAGTTGAACGGGCTCGTCCCTTAAGGGCTTTGATCGCTCCGTTTCGACTAGCGCCGTCTCCTGTTCCACCTTGGCTTTTTGCAGCCGCTCAAGCTGCCCTAACAAAGGCGCCGGATCGACCGACTTGGGAAGTGAAGCGATTCGTTCCGCCAAAACTTCAATCTGATTCGCCGTCATCGCAATACGCTTCTTAAGTTTTGACACTTCATCGACCTGGTTCAACGTCTCCTGCCTGAGCCTGGCCCGCTCCCAGAGATCCTTTGCAAACGCGTCGCTTTGGATGAAGCGCTTTACCTCTTGCCAGACCAGCGGCTCGATCTTGACCGCCGGTATCCGATGCGGCTCATGGATCGGCAGCCGCTCATAGACACTTGCTTGAAGACGCGTATGTTTCAAATGCTCGTAGTAACCGACCTTTCGATCAGAGCCATGCGCAGATTTGCCCGACATGCGCCCTTCGCACTGCTCGCAAAACATCAGGCCCGATAACGTATAGGGATAGCGTTGGCCCGCATGCGTGCGCTTGTGGTGGCGGTTCTTTTTCAAAAGGCGATTCACACGGTCAAATGTCTCCTTATCAATGAGCGGTTCCCAAACGGCGGGTGTTTCCTCCTCTCCATTCTTCGTTGTGTACACTTTGACGCCGATATAAGCTTTGTTCCGCAAGAGACGATAGAGCGAATCAATCGTGAATTTGGACTCTCGAATATTGCCACCGCCTTCGATCCTGCGAGGCAGGCGCAACTTCTGACCGTTCAAAAATTTGGTCGTTGCGGCCAGCGTTTCCTGTTTCAAGAAACTCTGAAACGCGAATTTCACCACCTCGGCCATGTCCGAATCGACTAGCAAATAACCCGGCCTGTTCTCATCGATCTTATAGCCTAAGATCACCGAGCCGCCGTTGTAGAGCCCACGCTTTGAGCGCGCGAGGAACGATTGCGACACCCTCTCTGCCGTTTGCCTGCGCTCGAATTCGGCGATACTTGCCATCATATTGAGAACCATCGAACCCGCAGCACCCGAAGTGTCGAAGTTCTCGCGCAGACTCATGAACTTGCAACCATGTTCTTCCAGATACTCCTGGAGCATGGTGAAATCCTTGGTCGAGCGTGAGAATCGCGACAGCTCCGTCACAAGCACCATGTCCACC
>CAYVRZ010000012.1:32118-103332 GCA_964453895.1 uncultured Pseudobdellovibrionaceae bacterium
GGCCGATGGCATGGAGCATCCTCTGAAATCCCGGCCGGTTCATGTTCTTGGCCGACACACCAGGATCGGTAAAGACCGCCACGACCTCGCCGAATGGTTCGACCGAGTTCTTAAGCCTTACGAATTCCCTAAGACGCTGCTCTTGGTTCTTAATTGATCCTTCAGGATTTTCCGCTTGTTCCTCGGTCGAGACCCTCAAATATATGCAGATGCGGTAGAGTTTGGATTTCAGTTTTTTGATAGCCTTCATCGCCTTGTCCTCCGGTTCGGGTTGGACAAGCGTTCCGAGCTGTAAACGGGTACGACCTGGCAAGAGAGATAGGGCTGGCTTTTCCCAGGTAACAAGATCTCCCAAAGATCCGCAAGTAAATTTTTAAGCTCCGTTTCGGAGACCTGATGGAGTTTAATTTTGACGCGCTCACAATTCCAGATGAACCGACGCTTCAATAAGCCCCCTTCCTTCCGGTTTACACGCCGGAGTTGAGATTGTGATTGGATTCCCTTTCCACTGACTGCCGCTGTTCCACTTAATTTGCGTTCCTTTCCCGGTTTTGGATTCGTTCCCTCCTCGTATTTGTATTTGTATTTTTCTTCCCTCCTCTTCCTCACCCTCCTATCTGCCTGTTTTACCCGTAGTCCCTGTAGTCTAGCTTGCTGACCACTTCCGCTCGTAGAGGGGGAGTGGTCAGCAAGCGGCCAGACGGAAGGGACGGAGGGTAAAACAGGCAGACCCCACCGTAATTTTCGTCACTTGCGTAAATTCGCGGGTCCAATAAAGCCCCCAAATCGCGCATGGATCTTTTGTTTGACCTTTGTTTTGACTCTCGACCCCGCTTTCACTTGAAGCCGCCGTGCCATCAACGCTTGAGTGGATTGTCCTTTAGGCATTCTGCCAATCGCACGAACTCGAAAAAATCTGATCGGAACCTGTGCCCGAATGGAACTTGATAGCCTTCAATCGCGGACATGATCTTGCGCCCAATCGAGGTGCTGGCGGTGACATAAATCACTTTTTCAATGCGCGGACTGGTTCTTAAAGTCGTAACAATTTCTCTGTAGCGGCGTGAGCTTTTGCCATTTAGCTCCAGCTCAATGGCAATTACTCGATCATGCTTTGGGCTTTGCAGAATGGCGTCGGGGATTTTCTTGAATCCTTCAGTGTCTGAAAGATATCGCCCATTCGTCCATTGATAGCCAGGAAATCGCCATTTGAAGTGCTCCGCGATGTCCGCGATTAGTAGATCGTGGTCTAGCTGATGCGGATTGAGCACCGGGCATTTCTCAAAAATCATCGCATCTGGCCGAGATCTTGCGACCACCATGCGGCCCCGGTGCGACAACTGAAAAACGACGCCTGTCACATTGGCGCGTCCTTGAATGCGAAGCCTTGGAATTCTCAGGCGCTCAATCCAACCCTGACTTTCGATGCGCCTTAGCCGGTTCATGGCAGTAGCAATCGTGCGTCCGGAGAAGAACCTTTCGTGAATCTGACCAAAGCTCAATACCACATGGTCATGGAGTGCCATCATCATGTCCAGATCTCGCTCCGTCAAAAGAACATGACCGAACTTCCGGTTGATCGCCACCACACCCATTCGGGCGACGGGAACAGCGCCACCACCGTCCTTTTCCAAATCATCCGTCAATAGTTACCTCCTTTCACGAGATACCTCCCTAAAAGAACCCTCGGGCTTGTACCCAATGCCCGAAAGTAAATTTGTTATCGGCGGAATCGTTGAAGGAACAGCTTCAATCGTTCTCTGCCATCAGTTCCAAGTCCCTGCGGACCATATCTAAAATTTCTGGATTACTTAGCTTCATGCGCTCGACAAAGCTGAAAACGTCCTCTTTAGTAATTCTGCCGCCCTCGCTAGGCAGCCTCCGAACGTACTCGTCCCGAAAATCGATACAATACGCTCTTGCCACAGCCTCATCGCCATCCGTGGATTGCAGAAGAATATTGAGAGCAAAGTCCGTTGGCCCGCAGCCGCTGTAGCCCCATTCATAGCCTTGCCCTTCCTCGGCATTGTCACCCATGACCCACGGAACATTGGTAAATCTCCTAAATGGGTTCACCGGATGTCGAAGAGCAATTACGTCTGCATACTCACTCTTTCTCATGAGCGGCGGAACCTCAATAACGAACACTTTTGGTTTTTCCTTCAAACGCCTTCTGCCAAAAAATCCTTGTAAAGATTTTTAACACCTCCCTATTGTTTGTTTAAATTCCATCCTGCCAATAACCTGACACCTCTCGTATCCCACGAGATTCCACGCCTTTTACTTGCGTAGAACGTTTCGCCGGCTCCCTCTGCCTCTCCAACAATCTGCTTTTGTCCTTCATCGCTCGGAGCATATGATGTACCTCCTCGGTTTTAAGATAGTCGTTCACCTCCGCCTTTACCCGCACGACCGCCGATTTTGAATTCGGGTATTTCTGAACCATGACGCATTCGCCGACGCTTAAAGACCTGATGACGTTCGGATGGATCACGAATTCGTCCACCTCTTTAATGGACTTCATCCCGGTCTTGCGCTCACCAAAAAACCAGTCCGTCTCGGCTTGCTCGGTCACCTCACGAGTTTTTCTCGTGCCCGCGACACCCGCGATCAGCTCTGATGAGTCTGGCAACTTTTGCAAGAACGCGAACAGCGTTGAAGTGGAATTCATGAGCCGTCTCGCAAACTCCGGATTCACGCGCGAAAGGTCCGCAATCTCCTGGTGCGCCAACACAACACCAATCTTTGAACTGCGAGCGCGATCCAGAAAGCCAACGAAATCCTCAGTCGCCATATCCGCGAACTCATCGACAATGACAGTGAATGGCCTTCGATCTTGTCTTGGAATCTCGTTGTCCACTCGGGCAGATGCGGCCTTCAGGTCCTGAAGGATCAACTTTCCAAGGGCGCGGCTCGATTCTCCGTAAGTCCTTGAATCAAGCAAAAGATAAACGATCTTCTGCTGCCGGATGGCCTCAAAGAGATCAATCGCTCCTTCATGAGCCTGCAACAAGTGACCGAAATCGGAGAGAAGCAACGACTCCAGTTGCGACTTCAAACCCTGCAACGCTTTTAAGTTTTCAGATTTCGCTAGGTGGCGGTGAAGCCCTTCCAACTCCGCTCGCAATTGCAATTCCGTTATTGGCAACTCATCAACAATCCGCGCAATCTGGTTCTGGTCGGCGATGCAGGTCAAGATCGTACCGAGATCAAACGGTTCGCCTTTCGAGCCGCGAAGAAACGTCAATCCCCTAAGAATTTTCAGCAAGAAACTCGAAGCCTCATTCTTGTAAAATTCCTCGCTCCAGTTGAGCGCACCCATGATTCGATCCTTAAGCTGATTGGCGGTCCCACTTCCAACTACGTTGTAGGGATGAGAGATTTCAGGATTCCCGCAGGAGAAAATTCTCAAGTCATTTTCACGGCCCGCGTTTTTAGTCGCCGAAACCACCTGCCGGATTGTTTCAAAATCCGCCTTGAGATCGACGAACAAAACACCGCACCCAGAATGAATCCGGTTCTTAATGACGTGCGAAAGCAAAACACTTTTGCCAAAGCCACTAGCGCCAACTATATGCACATGATGATTGAGCTGCTCATCCGTGAGTAAAATCCGCTTGCTTGGTTTTCCCTTCTCGGAACCGATTAAAACTGGTTCGCCGTGCCTGGATTCAGCTCTCGCCGGTTGCTCCGAACTACCAAAGCCAACGGTCATCGCGTGATAGAGCAACATCAAAACAAGTACGATCCAGGCTCCCACTTTGAACCAAGCAGGCATCGCGATCAAAAAGCTTACAGTCCCAAAGCAGACCGCCATGACCAGGAGCCATTGCCAGCGACTCGCCATCATTCGCATTGGCGCGAAAAGCGCCCGCGCTGCCTTGTAAAGAAACACGCCGCGGCCCGCGCCCTTGAAGTGAAGCCAAATCAGACTCGCCACCGCCATTAGGAAAATGCACCAGCCGTAAAGTCGAACTTGGCTAACCATGACTTGGCGGATCTGATGATTTCTCGGTAGCCATTCGTTGATCGCCGCGATGACCGTCATGATCTGTTTTCCGGTCCATGCATGGAAGTCCGTGAACAACACTCCCTCGAAAATCCGCGCAATCCCAAGGCCATAAATGAAAAACGCGAATGTCACTACCACCGGCCAAAAAAGCCGCTCACCGTTGGGCTCTCCATCCTCCATGTAAGCCCCATACCAGATCACTCCGATCAAAAAACCGAAGATCAGAATCGGTGAGACCAGTAACGCTAGAAGCGCAATAACACCGATCACACCCATTAATAAAATCCGTCCCGCCATTTCGTTGTCGGAGTCCGAAATTCCCGAATTCCTGCCCTTATTTGCACTCAAACTTTCTTTCCTTTCCGCGCTGCCACGAGCGCCAAATTGATTTCGATCAAATCCCACCTTTCCCACCCCCCCCCCTTTGTTTTGGTTGTTTTCCTGTGACCCTTCTCGTCTCCCCCATGAAATATCTACTTGCCAAAGGCGCATTGGCCTTAGATAGCGCCTCATAGGAAGTCCGACTTTTCAGAGCTAATCTTTGATACTGGAAACCAGGGGGTGGTCCACCAGGCGCCATGCGCCTTCTAAGCGACTGAAACTGTTTAGAAATAAATTTTTTGTTGGCCCTAACGTTTGGAGCAAGTTTTGCTTACCCGTTGGGCGAGGAGCCCACATGGCGGAAATCGAGCCCGATATTGAATTTGGAGACGGTATCCCGCAGGGAGAAGTCCACGAGGAGTATGACCCCGTCGTCTTAGCGTACCGGGTGGGAAGACCACGAAATCTTGTTCGCGTGCGCCGCTCAGAGATCGCTGCTGATCCTGGCCTTGTCGAAGTGGGTAAGTCAGCACTATCGCTCGGATTCGATCCACTTGAAAGCCTAAGCCGCGAGCCCGAAGAATCTCGGCCCGCCGACAACTATATCGAGCGAAAAATCCGTCTCAAACTTATGGCCAAGGAGATCCGAAAACGGATCGACGCCAAGAATCTTTCTTTGAAATCGTTCCCAGAGATCCACGATCTCAAATCCATGAATGATCCAGTCGCCCACTACATTTTGACGCTCGTGACGGATCAACTCATCGCTGAAGGTCTTTGGAGGGATGAGGACAAAGACCTCACAATGACCGAGGCCTTCCCCTTGAGCCAGGCTAAAAACGAAACGCGAATTCGCCTGACAGGTTTTGATGATATCCAGGAATCTTCATTTTGGCAGGACTCCGAGTTAACGGTGGAGGAACTTGGAGCGAGCGATCAAGAGGCCGCCACGGCGCCATTGCAACTGCCGTCTTACGCGACCCCGATTCTCAACAATCTAATGCGAGCAAGCCCCAAAAACCTCTATCACCAAGTCGCGCGACGCATGGTTGAGACTCATTATTTTCAAGATCATCCAAAGCAAGGAACGCTTTATCGCGCTTGTTACTTCGCCGCCAAAGGCGTTGAAGACGAATCGCACTTTTCGGCGCTTCTAGATGCGGGGCTTGGAGATGCATTTCCACACTATACTTTCGAGCAATTCCGCATCGAGCGAATCACTTTAAGAAAACACATTCGCGGGTTGATCGAAAATTATTTCGCGCAAACGCCGGCCATTCAGCGCCGCCTGAAAATGCATAAGGCCAATCCCAATGTGTGGGAACGCTTTTTTAAGGTATGGAATGGACTGACACCAAAGCAACGGGAGGCCCTCGAATGCGTCTATATGGACCAAGACCGCCTTTCAAAAGCAGCGGCCGCGAAGAAATTTGGAATCTCAGTCAACTCGCTCATTAGCCGTCTGCGCGTCGCAGTTCATAGGTTTCGAGCCGAGTTCCCCGAATTTGAGGGAATCTCGCCCAGACGGCTTCCGCGCAAATCTCTCCATCGCAGTATCGCACTCAACGGGCTGTGGAGGTATCAGTCCGCCGCCTGGAAAAGCACGCTTTATGGGGTAGACCTCGTGACTGGGCTTAAGCGTGAGATCGAGTGGCACAAAATTCCCAAATCGAAAAATCTTAACTGGAAAGCCGTCGCTCACATCAAAGCAAAAATCATTGAAACCTGTCCCGTGCCGCATTTTCACGACACCGAATACTTTGATGGCATGAAACCAACAATCATGTCATTGGGTCGAAGGCCGCCTGGGGCACAGGAGAATGAGGAATTAGAGCCGGATTTAGATGCGGGATTTCGAGACGAATAGTCAACGTTTGGAGGATCAAAATTTAAGATTTCTTAAACTCTTTTAGGAAGTGGCGCCGAGTCATTGATCCGACTCAATGCGACCATCCCATCCCGCGCGCCGCCACACAACATTTTGTCGAAGAATTTTCATGTAATTACTTGCGGATGGCCGCGCGTCACATCTCCTAAAGTTGTTTAATCATAAATCTAGACCTTGTTTTATTCGGTTCTTGTTTACTTTCTCTGATCAAGACATCAGGCTCAGTATTCCAGCTGGGTACAAGAACTCAAAAATTTCATGAATCAATGGAGGATTTCATGTTCAAACCTTTCATGCTATTAACTTGCGCATTCGCAAGCGCAAATATCTTCGCACAAGGCGTCGGAATAAAAGCTCTAAGCCCATATGATGTGGTTGTCCCCTCTCTGAATACTGATCCAGCTGCAAATGCCCGAGTAGTCGGTCAGATGTACTACAACGTATCAGGTGGCGGATCATTCCGTGCCGTCGACAAGAATGGCAATATCACGACCTTCAACACCTCAGGCGCAACAATTTCTGGCGTCACGGCAGGAACCGGACTGCTCGGCGGCGGAACTTCGGGGACAGTTGCTTTGGCTGCGGATGTTGGCACAGGACCGAATCAGATCGTGCAACTTGACGCCACCGGAAAGCTCCCGGCCGTAGACGGTTCACAATTGACGAATCTACCTTCAAGCAGCGGCGCAAATACATCACTTTCGAATTTGACCACAACGTCCGTAAACAAAAGTCTTCACTTTTCTCTTGCAGCAATTGAAGCAGGTGACATCGTGAATATTACTGGACCAGATCGCCCAGGTGACACAGGAATGCACATGTCGATCAAGGTGGGAACCAGCGGATTTAATCCCGGAACCCTCTCTTTGATTTCTGGCAACAACGGCGTTGGAGCCATCGTAATAAAGGGCCAAAGCGTCGTTCAGGGCCAGTTTGCCGTCCAAGACGGAAGCCAAGGCACTGTTGGTCATGTATGGACATCCGCGGGCGTGAATGGCGAAGGCGCTTGGCAACTAGCTCCTTACGCCTCGGGAACTCCAGGGGACTGGGCTTCGCCAGCCCCAACGACTGTTGCAGAAGCACTTGATCGCCTAGCGGCTCTTGCTAGAGCGCTCAACGGCGGAACACCGGTCCCGTAGCAGTAGGAAGTCTAGGGCCACTTCGGTGGCCCTTATTTTTTGCCCGAACTAGGCCTAAGTCCGCAGATCCAAACTCATTGAGATTCCCCAGTATTCCGATATAAGCCAATGATGGTGCACTTGAAGAAATACAAAATCGCGATTGTTGGCCTGGGTAAGATGGGACGGAACCACCTTCGAGTAGCAAAGTCTCATGGCGGCTTTGAAGTCAGCGCTCTTGTCGATCCCGATTCTGCAACAGAGAAGTTAGTCGAAACTCCCGAAACGCAATGGTATAAGTCTGTCTCAGATTTCACCAAATCGAGGATTCCCGTCGATGCCGTCATTGTGGCAACTACAACATCGAGTCATGCAGAAGTTGTCCAATCTTTTTTTGGTCTAAATGTCCCGATCTTGGTAGAAAAACCGCTCGCCCACACAGCGCGCGATGCCGAGAACTTGGCCGAAATCGCGGCCGCAAAACGAATTCCCGTCTTTGTCGGGCACACGGAGCGGTCCAATCCAGCAGTCCGAAAGCTTAAAGAAGTGATTGATTCGAATCTGATTGGAAAACCCATTCACTTTTCCACCACCCGCGTAGGAGGGTTTCCCAACGCAAAAGAACGCAAATCTACCAACGTGCTACTCGATCTTGCCGTTCACGATTTGGACGTCCTTAGAATTCTTTCCGGCCCCATGCAGCTACGCTCAAGTATCTGCCACAAGACGCTCGATGGACTTTATCCCGACACAGCTCATCTACTTCTATTCGAGCCCTCCGGATGCAGTGGCTCAATTCATGTGAACTGGATTACACCAACAAAAATTCGCACCATTGAGGTCACCGGCACACTAGGCTTCGCACAGGTAGATTACATTATGCAAACTTGTAAAGTTGTTGGCGGCAACCTCAGCCACAGACGAGAGAGACCGGATTTTACATTTGCCGACGTGGTCGCGGACTACTCGAACTCAGACCGGATTGAATTTGGCGTCGCGAAAAAAGAACCGCTACTTGTTCAAGCAGAAGAGCTTTATCAGTTCCTTCGGACGGGCACCTGTGCGCTGTGCACAGCTTCTGATGGCGCGGAAACGGTGAGGCTCGCTGAAATGGCCCTTACTTTTGGCCAAGGAGGCATGACTTTGGCCAAGGATGCCTCCTAACCATTGAGATGCCAATGTCTCATGCCGATACGAAACTATGGAGTTCAACGCACACCCCACCGCTATCATTTCTCCATCCGCAAAAATCGGCGCCGGATGCTATATTGGCCCGTATTGTTTCATTGGGCCAAATGTTGAAATGGGAAAAAAGAATCGTCTAGAAGCCTATGTTTCAGTAGGTACCGCGGCAGAACACCGGGATTATTTTCTATCAGATCCAGGAAAAGTGACCATCGGGGACGGAAACATATTTCGCGAGTTCGTTACAATTAACGCCGGTACCACTGGAGCCACAGTGGTCGAATCGAATTGCGTATTGCTACGCGGCTCGCATGTCGGCCATGATGCCACAATCCGAAACTTTGTTAATATGTCCTGCAATGTGCTCATTGGAGGACATTCGATTATTGGGCAAGGTGCAAATTTGGGCCTACACACATCTATCCACCAACATCGTGCCGTAGGCGCATACGCGATGATAGGAATGAACTCTGCTGTCACACGCCATACACCTCCGTTCATGATTTCATTTGGAAATCCCGCGCGTGCGCAAAGAGTGAATCGAATCGGACTCAATCGAGCTGGAGTCAAAGACATCGACCTAAGCATATTCGAACAGTGGTTTCAGTTGTTTGAGGAAACTGGCGCGATTAACCCTCTTACCCATGAGTTCAATCGCCATTTGGTTCAATACCTAAACGACTGCCAGAGTTTCTCGGCAGTTCGGGTCGCAGCATAGTTATGAGAGCAATCGTATTCCTGGGCACTCTCCTTCTGATACATACCGCAACACTGTGGTCCCCATCAGAACGGCTTGCAGGATCAATGGGTGACAGTCTTGCCCATGCCTCATTGCCCCAGTGGTTTTGCAAAGACGTAATCCGAGGCAGTCTACACCTAACTCAGTTTCTGGCTCCATGGGGAGCTGATGCTTCTACAAACTATGATAGCCCTTTCCCTTTGATTCTGACCTGTCCATTTGTTGAACTTGGGGGGCCTGCGCAGTTTCACATCTTTGTTTTCCTGCAAATATTTTTGATCGTGGCAACATCTTTTCTGGTCGGACGCGAAATCTTCTCCAAAAATTGGATTTGGCAGGTGTGCTATGTACTTTTTGTTTGGTTTACGGGATTTTACTTCGCTCAATCTCTTGAGCACTTCACGCTCTTTTCAGGGATCTGGGGCTTTCAGATTGTTATCTGGAGTGCATTAACTGCAAATCTGAAATCTCGGTGGAGTATGATCGTACGGGGCTTGGCCATAGGCTTAGTGTTTGCCGGGACCTTTCATAACATTGCCATGTTGTCCATCCCAATCCTAGTTCTTGGAGGTTGGGCAATAAAACGGCAATCGCCGATTCGAAGACCTGCGATGATCAATCTGTTTTTCATGGTCTGCGCCACCTCAGTCATTGTCGGAGTACTTTTCGCACCCACGATACACGCTTTCCTTACGCAAGATTTAGTGAACACATCCGGCGTGAGGGGCCTATATAGCGCTGATCTGATCGCCCTATTTGTTCCATCGATTACCAGTCGGCTGTATTATCTGGCTTTTGAAGCGATCAAGGTCCCCTTTAGTTTGGTGACGCACTTCGAGCGCATCAACTCGATGGATGTATTGGTCTGGATTCCTCTCTTGCTGTCTTTTAAGATTCGCAAATTTTGGAGCCATTCGATTTATCGAGTCCTTCTAGGTCTTTCCATATTGTATTTCTGTTTAGCTCTGGGGCCGGTGATCGAGTTTCAGGAGAATGAACTGTTCGCCAATCCCATCGGATGGCTGCTGCAAGTATTCCCACTATCTCTGTCTCGAACGCCAGGAAGGATGTTACTTGTAACAGTTTTGTCTCTGACCCTAATCGCCTTTTGCGCAATCCGTGATTTGTGGATTCGCAAGAAGTGGTTTAATATTCTAGGCGCAATTTTAATTGTCTGGGCCCTACTAACGGGACCAGGCCTAAACGACACACCTTTCGTGCGTACCACTGAAATCGATTCATTTTTGCCGCGACAGGCTTTAGAGGCTATTCGCAGCGATCCAGAGTCAAAAATTGTAGCAAATATTCCGGCAGCTCCAATTGCCGATGCCTCTCAAAATTTTCTCCAACTCTATCACGAAAAACCCATTACCGCCGGATATCTCGCTTACACTGCCTACAGCGGGAAAAAATTTGATTGGCCTCTCGAAGGATTAAACCCATGCTCGCCGGATAGTCCGATCATTCCGGCGAACCCAAATTTGGTCAGAAATTCCCTTTTGAATCTTGGGATTCGCCACCTGATCATTAATCGCGATTTGATTTTAGACAAACGATGCTCATCAGTCTTGAGTTGGATAGAATCTCTCGGAAATAATATTTGGATTAAAAAACTCGGTGAGAACCCGTACTATCTAGTCTTTAAAATCGACTGATGCTCGCTTCGTCGGAAACGGTACTGAAACAATTGCCAAAGCATCTGCCAACCATCCTTAAATAAACTAACCCTCGATGATCTCAGCTCAGGATCAAGCTTCACTGGAATTTCAGTCACTTCTCCGAACGTTTGGGCCATGTCCAACAGCTCCACGGCAAAGAAATAGTTATCTGACTGAAAATGTCTCAGCTTTTCAACAGAGTCTCCTCGCAAGATTATCGATCCCTGCGTATCTCGAATTCTCATGCCGATGACTAGTCTTCTCAACAGATAAAATAACATTGTCCCAATGGTTCGCTTCCAATTGCGCACCACCTCCGACTCGCGGTGGGACTTACTCCCCACATAGACTAAGACGTCCTCAGACGGAAGGCGCAATTGCCTTCCCACAACCCCGTCTATGTCTGAGAATCCAAACGGTAAGTCGGCCGCAGCTAGTACGACCCAGTCCGTTCGACCTAATGATTTCTGCGCAAGCTCGCCGAGGCCCATCCGAAAAGCAATTCCTAGTCCTGCTTTATCGCAATGAAGCGAATGAACCTTGGGATGTAGAATTTCCTGTCTCTTGCATTCGGCCCATGTCTGATCTGTGCTTCCATTGTCCAAAAGATAGATCTGAATATCCGACACCGCACCCATGTGCGAGATCAGTTTTTCGCAAATCCGTCGGATCTGGTGTTCCTCATTGTGGGCGGCAACCAAGTAAAATAGGCGCATAACCTAAGGTTAAGTGGACAATTCCAAACGTAAACCAAAAAAATTTTGACCCGGCACCATATTGGAAAAAGAAGGTGCACTGGACCTCCTTCTAGACTCCAGTCGATGTCATCGGCCGGCATTTCCCATGAACCTGTACCTACGTCGGTGAATGCGCAGCCGGACCTGACCGTCCTCCACCAGCCCGGGATTGGCCCTAATCTTCCCCAAATGCCGAATAACCGCCGTCCGCCCCCAGCCCATCTCCGCGGCGATCCGGTCCATGCTTAGTTTTTCGACCCACCTTTTGCTTGCCAGCTCGGTGTAGTCGATGACATCTCTCTTCCAGGCGGCGGCGTAAAACGCGTTACAGCTCAAAACACCTGTTTCGAGTAGATTGGCGCAGCCCTCGCCATTCATATACTGTATCCGGGATACAGTTAACCGTATCCGGGATACTGGATAAATCAGGATGCAGAGTTCAGTACAGGCTCCAGGATACAGACCAGAATCCAGACGTAGCGAGAGATCACCCGCGCCGGACATTAAACGTCGCATCACCGCGAACTTCACTTACGCACTCCAAACTGAGCCTATTTTTTGGGCCTAACTAAAATTCGGCGCTATTTGAATTGCCCTTCGAGCGGAGGGCATTCCCTTCCTGGACAGTGAGATGACCCACATGATATTCCTCGCGCGAATTTTTCTAAACTGGAGGGTGGTATGGAACTATATGGATTTGCTAAGCAAGATCGGAGCGCTCGTGTGCGTTGGTTACTTGAGGAGCTCGATGTTCCGTATGAGGACCGATTTCTCAGCTATGATAGAAAGGAAAATACCTCGCCAGAATATTTGGCCATCAATCCAATGGGCTGTGTGCCGCACTTAATAGACGAAGCAACGAACATGTTCGAATCGGCTGCTATTTGCATTTTTTTAGCCGATAAGTACGCAGTAAAAGGACTGGCCCCACAAGTTGATTCACCGAAAAGGGCGACTTACTTACAATGGATCTTGTTCGCGGTAGGAACAATGGAGCCAATATTCAGCGAAATGAAATTCCTTGATCGGATGAATGAGGAAGAGAAGTCGGGAACAGACGAGGTAATCAACAAAGTCATTAATACATTGGAGAGCGCTCTCGTGGGCCGGGACTATCTTCTAGGTGAGGCCTTCTCTGTTGCTGACATAATGATCGTCGACACTCTACGTTGGAAAAAGAAAATGTTGCTCGAAAAAAGTCCGATATTGAAAGAGTACTTTGAACGGGCTGCGGCACGACCCGCTCGAATTCGGGCAATGGCAGAGTCGCCTTGATTCTCGAACTACGGTGCGTGTGAACGCTCCCCCGGTCTAGTTCCCAGAGGCCGGCGCAATATAAGGCGGAATTCCGAAGCGGCCGCGATGATAGAGATCGAAACGGTATGTGATGCCGTCTCGGCTTTTGATCTGGGTAAAAAAATGCGGCTGAATAATGGCGATGTTAATTCGGCCGGGGTGAACGATCTGATGATGGCGAAAGAGATTCTCTTCGGCCAAGATGGTCAAATACGAAATCCCATTGGTGGCCTGATCCACACAATCCTGAGTGAGCTGCTTCTTTATTGCATACTCTCCGGTCGTACTATAGGCGGTTTGTTCGGCCGCGCTCATGGTCTTTAGGGTTTCATCGTGCACGATCATTTCCATCACCACCATGGCTCGCGAGAGGGCCACTCGTTCACATTCCGCAGTGTCGTCCAGGCAGCCAGCGGCCGATCGGGCGCTCGCCATTTCGGATGCAACTGTGACAATGTGCTCGCGCGTGAACACATGATGGATTTTTAGCGGACAGCCCGCACCTGCGCAAATCGCGGTCTTATAGCCACTTGTGCCCCTAATCGGCAGGTGGTTCGAAATTCTAGAAATACCGATCGAGCGATCGCCGACACTGCTCTCGCGTCCGCGCGGAAGATCGCTCGCGAGCCACTTTTCGAGTTCGACCTTGGCGGCCAGTGTGAATTCCCGATAATCGTCCTTAGTCTGCGGACCCTCCACCAACGGCGGCGGCGTGGTCGTAGCCGCGTCCTCCGTGGCTATGGGTTGACTCGCCTGCGGACCGACTCCACACCCCACGAGGGATAAAAAGATAAATATCAGTATGAATTGCGACATTCTTATATTTTACGTCTGAGCACGGCGAACCGCCACTCAGCGATGGGGATAGAATCAAGATGTGACAGAAATTTTCACGAAATCTGTCAATAGAATTGATAGTGAAAGGATTGTGACGAAAATAAATACTGTATCCCGGATACAGTTAACAGTTTCCGGGATACTGGATGAATCAGCTAATTGCACGGCTCCACGTGAACATCCAAAGCCAAGCCCTTAACCCGAGCGTGGCTACCGCCAGCCACTGAATTGCTCGGCTTTAACGCCAACAAAGTGTTGCGAGCACGCAATATTACATCCATGCCACAGGCAGTCTCCAGTGTGTCGTCTGAGCGGGCATAGAAGTCGCGTAGTTTTTTATCACCAGATCCGTCGATGGCCAGCTGCACTTTTGGCCCCACCGCACCCGCGACAAAACCTTCTGCGGTAGCTGTGAGCTTATGGCCTTCTGCCAGCTTCTCTTTGCCAAACACCGAAGTGCGGCCGATCACCAGGCGCTCTCCCGCTTCCATTTTGATCGGCATTGCAATATCGCACGCCAGCCGCACAATGCGAGCGGCGTCCAAGTCCGCGTTCATATCCGGAGTATAAACCACCAAACGACCCGTCTGTGGGTTTAAGCGCGCCGAAATTCCAGCGCCACCCGCCGGACACCCAGTTCCCCCGTAAGTGATATCAGTAATTGTGGCCGCACTCACCGAATCGAAATGGATAACAATCATAAATGCAGCTGCGATAAAACTATGTTTCATAAATCCCCCCGTGAGAAAAATCTGGTGTCGTTTTGATCCCCCACCCAAGTCGTTGCACTTGTTATGCCGAAAATTACACGGGCCTCCATTGTCACAAGTGGTCATGATATGTAATTACCTAATTCCAAGGAGACGAGAGTAAATGGAGAAAATCACCGTTCAAGTTAAGCCGAACTCTCGTCGTGAATCTGTTGAGGTACAGCCCGATGGATCTTATCTCGTGCGGGTCAATGCTCCCCCGGTCGAGGGTCGGGCGAATGAGAGGGTCTTAGAACTTTTAGCGGAGTTTCTTAAAATTCCAAAGTCACGGCTTGAACTGGTGTCTGGGCATCGGGGTAAACGAAAGGTTTTTAAAAGAGTTTGAATTGCCCTCCCAATTAAAACTGCCGATTTTTCTCAAAATGAGAATCGCTCCAAATTTGTCACTGGAGCTCCATAGCCGCGCAAAATAGGCTGGTTGCATAGGGGACAGACCATGACCTTTCATTTTGTACTGTTAGCGGTCTCATTGATCGCGGCGATTTCACCTAAGGATGCCACCGCGCAATCGCCCAACTTATTCTGCAATGGAGACCTTGATCTTCGAGACCCAAAAATTCTCGTTGATGGGCATCAGCGTTTGATGATTATGGCGGCCGAACTGTCCCCCACGTTGTCTGATCCAAAATTGGTGGCCTTTACCTCCAGTGATGGTGCACCGGAGCCGATCGCAATTGAACGGCAACCGAAAGAATTTAAATCCAATGAAACATCAATCTTGGTGAGGTCGGACGGCAGTCTCCTTGCCATTAATCGTGTTGAATCCTTAGATGGCGGTTTAGCAAACAAAGCCTATTTGAGTTCGAGTTCGAACCCAGGCGATCCTTACATGTCTTGGACTAGGCAGGTGATCGCTGGATTAAATAGCCACGGTCCGAAGCTTCTCGAGATTGTGGTTGGTGATAAAAGGATCATTCTGCTGGGATCACGAGAATTCAATTCAATTTTCAGTCAAAAGACCACCCTGGGGGAGATCACCATGGGATCAAACCCTCGATACCGGGAACTTTTGCAGCTTAACGAAACAAATAGCACCTACGACCAGGGGTATGCCGGGATGCATTGGGATGGCAGCCACCTTTGGATGTCGCACTATGAGTCTCAACCCAGCGGCAACTCTGTTTTTTATGGCAGTCGGGTTTATGTCTCAAAAATAAAATTGAGTTGGCTCAATGGCAAACTCGCAGCCACTCTAGTTTCCAAGCAAGCCATTTGGAGCGGCGAGAGTCGCCACGGCGCTTTTACCTCCATCGTAAAATTCAAAGGGTCATTTTGGCTGGTCTTTCGGGAGGGTCCGGCGCACGAGAGCTTTCGCCAAAATTGCTCTCCTGGAGCAGGTAAAATCGTGATCTATAAATCGCTCGATGGATCTAAATGGAGCCGCGTTCATGAGTTGAGTTCGAGCATTCGCCCAGCCCTAGATTGGCACGCGGCCAGCTTTCCACTTTTTTAAAAACGGAGGACTAGAGATGAAAAACAAAATATTGATTGCCCTGACCACATTGGCGTTAGCAGGCCCGGCTCGGGCCGAGACTTGTAACGGAACAGTCACCCAGGTGATGGTGAACTCCCAAAATGGCTACGTTCAAGTGCATCTCACGAACGGCATCGGATGGGCGACTCTTTGCAGCCTCAAGCTCAGCGGAGAAATTTGCAAATCGATCATCAGTTTGGCGACGGGTGCGCAATTAAGCAAACAAAAACTAATTATTGAGTACTCCGGAACCTGCTCGGCCCTTTCGAGCGATGGCTATGGTGCGATTGACAAGTTCAATGCGATTGGCGTCAGTCAATAGGACGTGTAAAAAGAGCCATCTGTTCTCGTGAAGCCAAACACCCGCGCCGGACATTAAACGTCGCATCACCGCGGGTGAGCGTCAAACAAATCAGCTAGCGAATCACAAGCGTATTGTCGGCCAGGCACGAGCCTTCATAAAACGACTGATCCAACGCAATGATTCTCGAGAGCGGCAAAGGACTCGAAGGCTCGATCACACCTTGCTCGTAGGTCTGAATGCGGACCCGACTTGCGTCGACACCCTCTACTTTCGCGCAATGATAGCCGTCCACATGCACGGAGCGCACCGCGGCTGTGTTGCCGATCATTTGCCAAATTACGGGCTCATAGGAGCTGAGCACGAGGTCTACGGAAGCAGCGGCAAGACCGGGCGCCAGAGAAATTTTTTGCGTGGCGAGAAAGCGGTGGCTCGACGGCACGAGGCCGTGACTTAAGTTGCTCGCATTGTACATTCGAAAGCGAATGGTTTGGCCTGTATCCACTGATGTACCCGCGGCTGGAGCAGAGGAATAAGCCCGCGAATGGCACTCGGATCGAGCGGGTGAATTGTATGGCCCGTTGTAGAGTGGATAATTGCACAACAAACCCCCGGCGCCCGGGTCAGGTGCTGGTTGGTTTGGCGGGACGTCGACCCGATCGTCGAGTCCCGGTACATCCGGATTTTTACTAGAAAGCGCGTTCGAAGGCTGATCGACCTTCTGCCCTGAAAATTCAGTGGGCGAGCAAGCGATACCTAACCCCGCGACCAAAGCGATTGACACTGCGTATTTAAAACTGTGAAACATTTTTCCCCCCTTTTAGGTTGTCTCAGTCCCAGGATACGCAGTGCGCCTCTCGAGGTGTTTTGACAAATGCGAGCAGAGGTTTCTCATTATGAGAAACCCGGCTCGCGTAAAAAAGTAAGGCATTCTATACCCTAATAAAATCCCGTGCGCCGGCCATTCAATTGCCCTATATAGATCGGCGGAGGGAAATCCATGAAATCTATCATTCTCGCGTCGGTATTGGCGCTGTCGTCCATTTTTGCTCACGCACAAACTTTCCGCGACTGGAAAGTGGTGCAAGAAACCGACGCCGTTTTGCAGGTTCCCGTTTGCCGGGCCTACACTCAGGTGGCTTCGAACTTATCGGTGCCGATTGAACTGAGCCTCAGCTTTCCCACGGCGTTCGACAAAGTTCCCACGATGATTTTGAAAGTTCCGGCCAACTCACAAATCCAGCGCGCCATCGTACCTTTGACGGCACGGGAGCTTGAAGAGCTTTTGATTTTCGAGACCGTGACCGATCCCTCGCAAAAAGACAAACTGTGGTATGTGCCGATTCAAATGGCGAAAATGGTCGACATCATCATTGGCAATAGCACATTGCCGTTGAAGTTCACCCTGGCCAACAAAGAAGAAAACGGCCGCATTTCGCTGACTGGCTCGACCGCCGCCCTAAATCAAATCGCCCGCTGCTTGAAGGTGAACGAAATTCTGCCCACCAAATTTTTTAGAGAACTAAATACTGCTGCTGGTGACGCTACGCTTGGCCCTGATCAGTCGGTAGCGCAACTGATGATTTACGTCGATCAAGCTTTCGCGCACTTTCGCGAGATCGCTAAATCCGATGCCGATTTAATTAAATTGCGCGCGTCCATGCAGCCCCTAGTTAAGCAAGAAACCGATGCGCAACGGGCTCTGAATACGGCGCAAGACAATTTGAACCGCGCAACCACACTGGCCGACACCACCCGTGAGAAAATTCGCCTCGGCGAAGAACGCCTGCAGCTTATTCCTGGAGAAATTCAAGCCTTACAACAGCAAAAACCTGCTGCCGATCAACTGCTCGCGCAGAAAAAAGCCATTTATGATCCCCTTCGCGCCGAAAAATCTCGCCTGCAAAGAGCGATCGATAGCGCCGAGTCCGATGTATCTTCATTTGAAAGTGCGATTCGAAACCGAGAACGCTTGATCCGCGAAAAGCAAAATGAAATTGGCGAACTCCAACGCGAAGCCAGCCGGCTCGATCAAGAGATCGATGGCTATGACCGCGAGATGAGCCGACTTGAGCGCCGCAAGTCCGAGTTGGAATCGGACCTGGCCAGCTATAATATTGAGGTCGAAAAACAAAAAATCCTCAATAGCAATGGCCACTACCAAAACTTAAAGAACGAGAAGAGCAACCTACCGCCACAGATCCGGCAGAAGCGGCAGGAATTGAACCAGGCTGAGAATCGTTTGCAGCGCGCCGAAGAAGCCTTGCGCCGATGCAAAGCCAGCGGAACAACTCCAAACTGCGACCGCGAGAAAAACGAAGTCACTCAGGCCCAGACTCAGTTGAACACCGCCCAAGAAACTCTTCGCCGCTGTGAAGGCCGGCCTGGAAATGACTGTCGGCAAAAAGAAGCCGCCGTTCAGCGCGCGCAAAATCAAATGCGCCGAGCCGAAGAGGCCTTGCGCCGCTGCCAAGCGGGTGGCGAAGACACCATAGGTAAACCGGGTCAAGGCAAGCCCGATTGCTCGCGCCAACAAGCTCAGTTGGATCAAGCCAAAACTCAGCTCGCCCAGGCCGAGCAAGAACTCAACGAATGCAAAAGTAACGTTGCTCCTGATTGCAGCAATGAACGCCGCGAAGTTCAACAGGCCCAAGCTCAGTTAAACCGTGCCCAGCAAGCTTTGCGCACCTGCGAGGCCAATGTGGTCGTCCCGCGTTGCGAGGCCGAAGAGGCTGAAGTCAATCGCACCCGCCGCGACGTCAACCGACTGCAATCCGAGCTGACCTCGCTCGAAAACCGGCTCAACAGTATCGAATCTGAAATTAGCCGAATCGAAACCGACGCCCAAAATCAGGCGATCCGCGGCCACGATTTGTTGGCGCAAGAACTGCGACGAGTGGCGGGAGAGTTGGCTGATGTTCGCTCGCGAAAACAGCGCGCGCAAGAACGCTTTCAATCGATCAACAACTTCGAAATCCCCTCGCGGCAGGATCAAATTTCTCGCGCGCAGGGCGAGCTCCCGGGATTGCGCCGCGACTTAGCCAATGCGCAGAGAGATCTAGCCAATGCGGAGGCAGAATTGCGCCGTTGGCTTACTTCGTCTGATTTCGACAGGATTGAAAAAGAATATTTAGCGGCCAAAAAAGCGGTGGACGATATCGTTAGCGGCATCACCAGCCGGCAGAACGAACAGACTCAGCTCAACCGCAACTTGCCCAATTGGAGAACGCAATTGGTCACTCAAGAGCGCGAAGTGGCAAGATTGACCCCGTTGCGTGACGCAGCTCGGGTCAAACTCGATGGCATTCAAGCTCAGCTGAAGCCGCTTCGTGACCAAGAGAAAACGATTACAGATCTTTTGGCCGCGCTGAAGATTCAGTACGAAGAATTGCGTAAGCTGTATCAAACTCTAGCCAAGCAGTTGCTTGGCCCTTAGAGGTACCAGGTACCTTTTCGGTTCGCGTCATGATTCCGTGCTCACGGCTCCAGGTACCTCTTCAGGTACCTGGTACCTTTCGTGGCATAGTCCTCGCAACTGCCCACAACCGTTGTTTTCGAACGAACGTATTCCTTTAGGAGTCTGTATGCAGGGATTTTTTTCATCACTCGCGGCGGTAATGGTCACTGGAACTAAACACGCTAGATATGCGCTGGTGGGGCTGACCTTGGTCCTAGCCGCCTGCGATCCGGGCCGTAACATCAACAAATTGAACCACGAAATGTATCAACGCCTCGTCGAATCTAAGACTCTGGATACGGAAGAAGGTGCTGGCGAGTTTATGATCGTGGCCGGGTTCGCGCGCCAAACTGCCGACAACTATCCAAATTTTAAATCGGGCAAGGAATCGAAAAAGCTGCTCTCGCGAATGGAATCCGACTACCTGAAGATGCTCAACACACTTCGTCCAGTTTTGGCCGCTGAAGGAAAGCAAGCCGATGAATCCGAAGCCCAATTGAAGTCTCTCAGCAACAAAGTTGCGAAAGAACTCAAGGCAAAACCGGATATACACTACAGCGCGCCCTATCCGTTTAAATCCGGTGACTGTGTGGTTAGCTCTTTTGAAAAAGAATTCAGCAAAAACCCGAGCTACATGGATATTAAGATTTCGCGCGTTGAAAAAGTCGGCAAGGACAAGGTTCTATTAATGCCGATTTTCGACATGATTACAGATTACGGCCTACCAAAGCAAACGGCCAAAAACGCAGAACCCGATGAAAACTATAAAAATCTCACTGAAAACTATCTAAAAATCTCGTGCACCCGCGCCAACGAAATCATCAAAAAGGGTGACGAGTATGTAGAGTTGTTCCGAAAAGTGAAATCTCGGGTTAGCTCCCTGGCAGGCGTGGCCGAGCAGCTACAACGCAACTTTCCCGAAGATTTGATGAAGGAAGACGTTCAGAGCTCGAACTGAACTGAGGTACCAGGTACCTTTTCGGTTCGCGTCATGCGCCGTTAGCTTGTCGTCGGTTGCTATCACCAGGGATTGAAACTCATCCATTTCACCAGCGGTGTTAGCGGCCGATTTCCCGATACCAGGTAATCCGTCAGGAAATATCCATCCGAAGTCCGCTGGCAAAGCGTCGTATCGCTGCCGTAGGCCAATGTCCATGCCCACATGTTGGATCCGACTCCGTTGGTGTCGATGGCATAACGAATGGATTTGAACACGGAAATCTGCCGGTCCAGCTCGGGCAAGCGGCAACTTGAAACGCCGAACTCACCCAGCATTACTTTAGAACCGGGAGATGACGCCTTCATTCGGTTGATGCGTTTTGTGAGACGGGCAACAATGTCACTAAATCCCAACGAATCTATGTAAACATGATTGCCCGCATAGGGGCTTTGGTCATACCCGTCGTAGTATCCGTGAGTGGATACGAAATCGAATTTAGACGCAGGATTCAATGGCGAGTTGTCCGCAGAAACCCAAGCGTCGGCGATGGCATGATCATCATGATAGCCGATAATCGCCGTTTTCATTATTGAAGGGTCGATCTTGTTGAGCTCGGCCGGTAAATTGCCATAGGTCCGACGAACAATCTGCGATTTCACATTCTGATAGAAATTCTTTGTCATTTCGCAACGATTCCCAAGGTCGTCGGAGCCGGCCTCTGAGTAAACAAAGAAATAAACACTGTCATGATAGGGTTTGAGCTCGCGGAGCAAATCGGCCACATAGTGCTTGTAGTAGGTCCACACGTTCCCGTGCGATTGATCGTTGAACCAGGTGCAGAGGTCGTGGCGCTCGCCCTGCTCGGTGCCCTTTTTTCGTAAGAAATATTCCATGGCCGGGCTGCTGGTTTGCACGACTCCATTTTCATCGCGCCAAACATGGGAATGACCATACCCGTAGGCATTGATCGGAAGCATGACCCTAAGGCCATGTTTGCGGGCCTCGGCAATCATATATTTTAAAAGAGCCAGCTCCCGCTCAACAAAGCCAGATCGGTAGGCTTCAGGTTTCGGCTGCATAAAAGACCAAGTCGTGTGATCACTGATCCACACCGTATTAAATCCAGCCTGTTTAATACGCGGCAATTCTTTTACAAATTCCGCCGCACTCGCCTCGGGATTTCGAACAAAGGTCTTTACCCCATCGCCGTAGGCGGCATAAAAAGTCACACTTCGAATTTGCGGAATAAAATCAATGGCCGATTTGCGCCGTTCGGCCTCGCTCCCTGTTGGAAGAGAATCTTTCGGTAGAGATAAATTTTGCAAGGCCGAAGGATTGAGTGAACCCGAACTTTCGATCGCGTCGCTCGACACGCCAACTCCCCCAAGATGAGCTTGTGAGCGCGCCGACTTCAAGAATCCGCAGCCTTGCAAACTCGCGGTCAAGCCAAGTATCGAAAAAATCCGAATGATTTTCTTGACTGTGGATTTCATAGAAAAGTTCCCTAGCACTTGGGCCGGGATTTCAGTTTTGGCATCGCGCGGCTCTTAACTTGTTCAACCAAAGCGCTGGCCTCAGTGGAATTATGCCAGGGGTCGCTCTTAAAGGACTCTTCGACCGGAAGAGCCGTCGGAAGGCTCTCTCTATGAAGATTCAAAGCTTTTGCCGATGTATAAAACTGAGCGCGGTCCCACTGGTCCCATATATTAATCACCTCGGCGATTTCGCCATCGGCAGCGAGGCGCACAATGGATGTACAGTTTGGAGTCTCAAGAACAAACGTGTTGCATGAAGACTTCGCATCCGTCATCACTCCCCGAGCCAGCGCAGCTCCGAGTCGCTCAGAGTCTCCCATGGCCGGCGCGGTGTGCAGAGCTGCGAGCGCGATCAGTAATCCGATTATCGACTTTGTGATTTTCATTCCCCATCCCCTTTAAATATATTCAGGTGCTATATCTAAAGAGTAATGGGTGCGCGCGAATCTAAACACTCACAATTTTGACTCGAAGATTAGGGCGCTTCAACGATACTGATGTCGTCGAAATTTGCGAAGGTGGTGCCGTTCGGAGTGACCATTTCAGCCAGCAGCACGGACCAGCTGTAACCGGCCTGCCAGGTAAATGTAACTTCGCGAGTCTCATAGGTGGTCGAGGAGAAAAATAGTTCGGCCACGTAGACGTTGTTGTCGACCATAAGCGCGATTCGCAACGGGTCGATCCCGCCCGAAACTTTACCTGTCGCGCGTAAAATGTAGCGACGGCCGGGCACATACAAATTCGGATGAATGCCCTGTTGAATCCATGTCCAGTCGGCCGTATCTACAGTACGCGCTGCCCAAGACCCACTGGCTGCATCGGGAGAAATGACCGGGCCGCCGCCCAAAACATTCCAGCCATCAAAGCCGCCTTCAAAGCCGCCGTTAACTACAAGGCTGCTCCCTTCGAGCGTAAAAGCGACCCCAGCAATCTGAATTTGATTTACATCAGAGCCAATCACGATGTCCGCCGCAGGGATGACTCGCGGAGTGGCCAAGTTGGCGCAGTTTTCACGCAACATGTGCGCGCTATCAATGCCAATAAACTGAGCCCGAGCGACCACGTCGGAGCCGTCGGTACATTGCCCGGGATTTACAGCGACATAGGTCTTACCGTAATAAAAATCGCCATTGCCTTTAGGTGCGAGGGATTGTTGGTCTTTGGAGCCCTGATTGACGCGGGAGCAATTGTTGAATGTCGCCAGCAGCACGGCCGTCGCCGCGACCAGTGAAATAACCGATATTCTAAATCCCAAGCCCCACCTCACCTGTTCATCTTAGCTTAACAGGCCGTTGAGACGCATTTCCATTTCTAAATTTGACTCGATTCATCTCAAAATGAGGCAACCGAGCATACAAAAATGGCTGGATTCCGTGGCGACCTGAGACAAAAAATCCGCTGACCTCGAATATGGCACCGAACCAGTTTAAAATAGGAGTCAGATTTGTCATCGAGGTGTTATGGACCGTTTGCGACCTACGGGAAAATTGCGCGAGCTCGACGAATTGATTCGAGCGGGCTCCGTGGATGAGGCCCGCGAAAAGCTGCAAGCGCTACAAATCAAAGATATCGCGAACGCGCAGCGGGCCGCACTGGGTCGCCTGTTTATTAGGGTGAACCTACCGCACAAGGCCCTCATCGCGCTCAATCGAAATATTCGTCTAGGCAATGGGCTCAATCCCGATGCCGACACCGCGGACCTCCTCACCTATGCACTCGCGCTGATTCGCATCGGCTCGGCCCAGGAGGCGGGTGAAATTTTAAAAACTCTGCCACAAGAAAATGCCGAGGCCCGCCTGTTTCAAGCATTTATGCATCAAACCATGTGGGACTACACAGAAGCTCTTCCTCACCTCGAAGCCTATCTAGGCCTCAAATCTCCGACCCCGTATGAGCGCGCCGTGGCCGAGGTCAATGTGGCGGCTTGTCTGGTGCAAATGCGAGAGTTCCCGCAAGCGGAAGAGACTCTAAAAAAACTTTTAGCCGACGCCGACGCGAACCAATGGCTATTGCTTATGCGCAATGCCATCGAACTGACCGCGCAAGCCGCTGTAGAGCAAGGGCGGATGCAAGATGCCCGCAATTTACTTAAAACGATCGACTCCGGCCATTCGGAAGTGCTGGACCCCGCCGATCTGTTCGTAGCTAAGTGGGCCGCCTTTGCCGACGCATTTGAAAATGTCTCACCCACGTCAATCGCAGGCGTCCGCCGCGTGCGCGAAATGGCAAAGCGCATGAATCACTGGGAGACTTTGCGCGATTGCGACCGCGCGCTCGCCGGGTTGACCCGAGACGAGGGCCTGTTCAATCATGTTTACTTCGGCACGCCGTTTGTTTCGTTTCGCAAAAAAGTGCTCGCCGGTGCGCCTTGGATGAACAATCCGAGCACGTACACATTGGGCTCGAGCACCGGACCAGTTTTTGACCTGGTCAAAGCTGAAATGAGAGACGGCTCCGCCCGGCTCAAGCCCGGGCAAATCATGCACCGCACGTTGTGCGCGCTTCTCGAAGACTTTTACCGCCCCGTTTCATTGGGGCATTTGCACGGTCGTCTTTTTCCGGGTCAATACTTTAATCCCGAGTCATCACCCGGGCGAGTCTCAAGTTTGATTCACCGCTTGCGCAACTGGCTCGAAGACGTGGGCCTGCCGATCACGATTACGGCCTCACAACGCAATTTTCAAATTTCCCTGACGGATCCCCATTTCGGAATTCACTTTTCGCGACTGCTTGAACTGCAAACCACCAGCGAGATTTCAGATGTAGCCGGATATCTCGATCGAATTCGTGAACGATTGAATCACCCTTTTACGTGCACTGAAGCCGCCGAGAGTCTTTCGGTTTCTAGATCCGCGGCGGTTCGCATTCTTAAAGAGGCCGTCGCGGCGGGATTAGTTCGCCGTGTCGGCAAGGGCCGCGGTACGCTCTACCGATGGTGATTTATCGCCTCAAATTATTATTCCCGGTAGCGGCATCCGCCGCTGATTGCGCCAGGATTCGATCGTGCCATACCGAGCATCAAGCGTGTCACATCCAAAACCAGCCTGAACGTTAGACTGCTGGTAGTCGGACTCAGTGAGTCCCATGGCCTGTAGTATAGTGACTAGCAAAGAATTGTAGGTTCGTCCGAGCGGGACAGGAGGGGCGTAAATATTGCTCTTCTGAGTTCGAGCTCGATCCGAGTAATCCACATAACGGCCCGACCGAATGCGGCCACCGAGACTTCCGGCAAGCAGAACGGGCATATCGATGTACTCGTGTTGGTTGCCATGTCCATGCACGTTTCCGTGCAGCAGCAGTGAATTGTGCAAGTAGGTGGCCTCAGTGCCCGACTCTTCCACATTCAACAGCTTCACAAGCTTGGCGAAAAGCCCTGCATGAAAACGAGTGATCTTTAGAATTTCGGCCTGCGATCTATCGGCGTTGTGAGAGTAGCCGTCATGAAAAGTATTGGAGAGTCCGAGGTTCGCGTAAACAATATTGTCGGTGCAATCGCCAGTTTGAATGGTTCCTACGTTAACGATCCCGCATTTTATAGCGGCCGCCATAATCTCCACATGAAGATTGAGAACTCGCTCCACATCGACAGAATTTCCGCCTGTGGCCGCTCCGGCCCTTGGTGCAGTAGGTTTTACACAGGTTGCGCTCCCCGTGGGTAACGAGGCGATCGAGCGCTCAAGCTCAAAAAGAGTTTCGATATGCTCTTGCAAAAGTTGGCGGTCTTGCGCAGAGATTTTTTTGCTCGTGACGACCGCCTTGTAATGTTCGGTCACCAAATCCACCACTTTCTTTGGCCGATCATTCACCACTCCAGATGGCGCAGTAAAGTTACCGAACAGACGATTGAATACAGCCAGCGGATCTGTATCGCGCCCAAGCGGAGTCATCTTTCCGTTGGTATAGCGAAAGCTGATTTGGGCACCCATATAGTGAGCCCCTAAATTTAAATACGAATTGGGATTGCTGGCCGCCGCGTTAGATTTTGTATTGTTGGCCAACACGAAGTCGATCGAAGAACTGCCCTTGACCGCACCGTCGGATTCGACTTGCGCACGCCCGAGCGTGGTACCGGCCAAAACAGAGCTGGTGCGGTGTACATGATCAGTGGTCGGAATGCGCCAGAACCCATCCAAGCCGCGGAGCAGAAGAAGTTGGTCGCGAATGGAACCATCAAACGCGCCGTCAAATACTTGTGAGATATTTCCGGCTATATTCCTGAGTGCCATCTCGCGCATAAAAGCCACGCCGTTGACAGGCTTTAGCCCCAGGTCCGTCGCGGCCGTCGGATACCACTGCCCAGCCAATCGACCATTGTCGTACGCCATTGCGATAAAGCGCTTCGCTCCTGGGGTAACGGCTCTCGCCACGTGAGGCAGAAGGCTGGTTAAGGTTGGGATCGCTAGGAAATATCCACCCGAGCCAACCAAAAACTGCCGTCGAGAAAATTTCTGATTTTTCAAAATCCTACTCCTAATCTATTTTTTTAAGGCGCAAAAACCGAGTGCCCGCGATGGACTTGAACATTTCAATCGCTGATCCATTGGAGGCACCAAGTCGGGCAAACATCTCTCGCAAATCACAGCCATCCTCGATGGAGGCATGCCGCCCGATTTGAAACTGATAGTATTGGCTGGTGAGGCAAGCGCTGGCTTTGTTCGTTGCAAGCATGGCCTCCTGCAGCTCGACGGCGCCGTCGATCTCGGCTTCGGAAGTCGAGTTGATGTAGGCCATCACTTTCGTGTTGATTTCATGAATGGCTTGCTCATTCTTGAAAAAAACGGACTCAGTTTTGCGAAAACGGCCGAAACCATCAAAATTCTCAAGGGCAAAGCCGATTCCATTTATTTGCCCGTGACAGGACATGCAGTCTCCAGAACTAGTTTTTGCCGTGATCTGTGTGCGAGTGCTGGATAGCGGGTCAAACTGACTCACCCTAGTGGTCGCATCGGCCGGAGGTGCGCCCAAAGGATCGCAAAGGAGTCGCGTGCGAACGCGAACTCCGCGGTGAATGGGGGATGAATTACCAGTTCGGCCCGCTAAAAATGCCGCCCGGGTCAGAATTCCTTTGCGGTGAGAGTGCGGGCTCGCCTGCGGGACAGTGCTCGGCGACACACCGTAAATTGTAGAAAGAGCGGGACCGCGCGCAATCACTAGAGGTGTGGAAAGGAGCTGATCTAGCCCCCCTTTTTGCCTCCACACAACATCGTCAATCAGCTCGCCCATCTCTTGTTTCGCCTCGCTCAAAAATTGTTCGACATCGACATCCAAGGTCAGCTCTGGGGCGACCGACATGGCTGGAAGATCTTTGACATCAAACCATTGCAGAAGAAATTCTCTGGTGTGTTCTCTCGCTCGAGGCAGCAAAGCCAATCGCTCGGTCTGCGTGCGAATCTGCGCGACGGTCACAAGTGCGCCCGAGCGCGCCGCCGCAAAAAGCTCTGCATCCGGCATCGAGCCTAAAATAAGATACGACAGCCGCGACGCCACTTCGTGAGCACTCAAGCTCAAAAGGTCGCTGCGCCCATCGATCGGCGTGCCTTGGTCAGTGAGGTGGTAGAGAAAAGAAGGCGCCTGCAACAAGGACTCAACGACCCGTGCGAACGCGTCTTTGTTTGAAATCCCGGTGCGGTACAGAGTCCGGTAAAGTGTTTTTTCCGCCCCGGTCAGCGGCCTTCGGTAAGACCGATATCCAAAGCTTTCTAAGAAACCGTCTAAGCATAAATCACTAACAGTAGCCATCGATATGCAACTGTTGCCCGCCAGTGCATTCATCTTTACGCTGTCAGCCGACACTAGGTCCGCAATCTTTGCCGCCACAGCGCTGTAAGCCCGAATCAACTTAAGATTAATGGGCGCCGAGTTTGATGTATCAAACATCAACTCGAGAGTTTTGGCTTCCCGGTCGACTTGATCCAGCTCCGCCTGCAAACTCGCCATTGCAACGGTGGATCCAAGCAGGTCTTGCAGTGTCGCCGTATACTCACGCTTGTTCAAGCGGCGAAGTTTGTCTTGGGCCGGATCCTTGGCGGGGTCGCAGGTGAATGGATTTTCGCCCTTAGCTGCCGATCCCATGGCAACCGCAGATGAATCCGACGACGCCTGCTTGAATGAATCCATATTCGAACATCCGATAAGCATGATCAGGCAAGTCGTGGCGGCGGCAACGGATTGAACATTCAACTTTATCAAAGTTGGTCTCCCACTATGGCAATAGCGCCAATTTTAGGTTCTTGAACTGGACCGCGAACAAAATCGATCTGAATAAAATCGTCTGCAGGTTGTACGGCGTAATTTTTGACCAACGCCCGCCACATTCCTCCGGTCTCGCTAAAAATGTCAAAATTCTGAAGAACGGCCGTGTCGTTAATTCGAACTCCGAAAACCCTCTGTCCGGACGCCACGACATAGTTCTCAGCAAAATAGAGATAGACTTTGTACTTCGCCCCAGCGGGTACAGCGAAACGATAGTTGAACTCGCCCCAACGAAGTCCGTTGTAAATGTAAGAGTCGGCCGTGCCGGCCACTGCGGTAATAGGCGGAAATGGATCAAGAACTTGTCCTCCGGTGAATCCCGAATCTTTGTTCCAAACCCGTCCGGCGGAGTCGGTGAAATTAGACGGAGACCCGGCGATGATTCGAATCGGCGCATACAGAAAAAAAGCGTTCGCCTCGATAACAGGTACCACTGGGCCCGCACCATTTAGGACTTCAAGGGTTACCTTGTACTGACCAGGGCTCGCGGACTCGGTCGTTGAGTAAAGGTGTTCAACTATGAGCGGGCTTGTGGAGGATGCGGAATTATTTTCGAATATTTTTGATTCAACCACTGCACCCGAAGGGCTTTTGAGAACGAGTCGAACACTGAGTTGACTGTAAGACTTCTGCGTCGTGAACTTTGCAGAAATTCGAAACTGTGCGCCGGCAAGGCTTCGGGCGGGAACCACGGAGCCACTTTGAAAGGCGAGTTCAGAACTTGTTACAGCTGGCGCGACTCCCAAAGCCTGAGCGATCAATGAAATTTCTGCGTCCGTGAGCGACATTAGATGACCCATGGCCGGATTTTGAGAGATCTGCTGGTTGATCTGATCCGCCCCCTTTCCACGCACCGCTGTGGTTGATAAGGCGCCGTGACAAATGAAGCAGTTTTGCTCGTAAAGAACTTTTCCTTCGGCGAATGAGTCCACTAAGCGTGCTGAACTCAGTGCAATCTCAGAAGAATTGTGTCTGGGCGAGCATGCCACCATTGAAAAAGCGATCGCAGTACATATGAAGAATTTTTTGGGCATTTCAAACCCCTCCACCAGGATCTACCTTAAGAATAGAAGCGATCGAGGCCCAATCTAACTTGCATTTTTGACTTGATTGAATCTCAAATCGATACGCTCGCCGAGCTCTTCTTCAAGTCAAAAATGTGAATTCAAGTCGGAAGAACCCACCTGTAGAGTTGAAAGTAGAAGTAGCTACATAAGAGAGAGAGGGGGGAGATCGTGCCCGGGGAGATCAAGATTTTAGCAAAAACGACCCACCAACCCGTTTTTGCCAAGTCTCGACTACACCCAACCTTTACCATCCCTGGTCACGATCTCCACTTGCTCCTCACCGTGGGCGCTCGCTACTAAGGAGCTTTTGCGGGAATCCGCCCGCTGGGTTTGGTGGCTTTGCCCGCCTGATGCGCGAAGGTGTGACACACCACTTTGCGCGCGGTTTTCGGAATCTCGTAACTAAACCGATAGCCGTTCTTTACATTGTCGGTGCCAAGAATAGAACCGCTGCGGTAAACCAACTGATCTTTGAGCTCTTCATACACCGATAAATAGACCACATACTGCTTAGGCGAATACACGTGCCGCGAGATCTGCGCGGCCACACGAAAGCGCATATCCGGAAAAGCGATAAGCCGATATGAGTTCGAATACGGGTACTGGTCGTAGGTGTAGGTTTTAACAAACTGATCCACATGCGAACCCGCGCCCGCCGCCTCTTTGACCGAAAAATCCACGAGCACATACGGATCACCGCCATCCATGTACCCTGCGCAGGTCAATCGGATCGGAACCAAAGAGTGCGTCTGAGCGAAAGTCGAGCTGCCGGCAAAGACCATAAAAAATAGAGCCAGAATTTTTGCCAACAGTTTCAATTTTCCTCCTGAGCTATATAATTGAATTATTCCACGGCGACTGAGGGATTTCAAATATGCCAGTCCTTTTAACATTGATCACAATCGTCTTTTTAAACCCGGCGAGCGCCAACACCCCGCCTTCGTGCCGTTGGGTTGCGACCTTTGGCCAGTCGATCGAAAGTGTCGCCGCCACGGTTGAAAGCCGCAGCGGAAAAAAGCCCACCGTATCGTGCGGCGCTGGTGATGATTTTAAAGTTTGTCATTCGTGTTCGGACACTCTGACCCCAGAGCAATGGCGAAAAGTTCAGGCCATGCTCGGAGAGCCGAGTTATAACCAATGGCATAACGACTGGCATAGCTTCAGCGGCACTTCCGCCCGCGAGCGAGCTCAGCAGCAAGGTGTATCCGAGGCTGATATAAGCGGCGAAGACTTTTTCTTCGCGCATCGTGAAATGTTTCGCACTGTGCAGGCCAACTTGGCCGCGCAGGGATTGCCCTGCCTAACGCCGTGGCAGTCTTTGCCTAAAGAAGATGATGAAAAGTGGCCGACCTTTGCGAGCCTGCTCGCGCGCGGTAACAAAGAGGCCTGTCATGCACTCGATCCGACGGGCGAGATACGAAAAAAAGTCACCCAATTCCAAGAACGTCGGAGCAAATCTGAAGGAGAGATACTCGATTCTGGAACCCAGAGAATTCGGCAACTTCGAAACGATGCTTCACTACGCAAGGATCCCAGCGCACTTTTTAAATTGGAAGATGAGGTTTTTCGCAATCAATCAGTTCAGATCAGTGCGAATGCCGATAAGCTCCTCAAAGAATTCTCGCTGACTCTGACCGTGGTTGATAATATCAAAGACAAATGCCTTCCGCCTGAGAACAATTTTGTATCGAGCTCGCACCAATCCGTCGACAACCAGGCCAGTAAACATGCAAGACCCGAAGAGCTCGGTAAAATTACCCTCGGCGCGCTCGGCTATAAAATCAACGGCAGTTGGCACGGATCCATTCACGGAATTTACAATACCGTGCAACCGGCCTCGTGCATGAACGACTCATCAAAGCCCGAGTGTGATGACATGGGGAGCGCGAGGACGTCGCATAAAAACATCCATTTTTATAAAGCCCATGGCCTGATCGACACCTATATTGATCGGTGGTTGAAAATAAAGGGCTTCGAATTTGCCGCCGTCGATTGCAAGGGTAACCCCAAATGTTATCAATGGAAGGGTACGTTTGTCGCCAGCCCTCCAAACTTTGTCTCTGGCACCGGCTGTACACTTGGCCAACCGCCAAAGCCGGCTCCGGCGATTACTCCCCAGCTAGTGATGCCTCCCCCAAAAACTCCCTCCGGGTCTATTCAGTGATTGCATGGCGAATGGCCGTTCTTCTTGCGCTAATGCCCGCGCCAGCCTTCGCGCAGTTTCTCTGCGGCAGCACCAATGTTTTTGAGAAAAACACCGAATGGATGCGTGAGATCTCGCGTAAGGCCGGATTCTCTTACCTACTCGGCGACAACGAAGTTCAATGCGGGCTGCCCGGAGAGGATTTTCGCGTTTGCCGAAAATGCGAAACCACACACAGTGAAGCCAATCACGAGGGCGTAAAGCCCATGTTCGCGCGCGACACCTACAAAATTTGGCAACAGCGCCGGACCTCCGAGTACGCCGCGCGCGCCGTGAAGGTGAGCGACACGGATTTTAAAACCGAACAGCTGATGGGCCATGTCCGCGGCGCCGAAGATAGAGAAAAATATGAAAAACGGGTGAATCAGCATTGGGGTGAATCGTTTTTATTCAGCAACCGCAAACTTCTAAAGATGCTGTATTTGGAACTGACCCTAGACGGCAAACCCTGCGTCGGCCCGCTCGATCGACTTCCCCTCAAATGGAACGACAAAACCTGGCCCGCCCCTGGCGGCGCCTCAGTCCAAGCTAAGCTCGACCGGATTCAGCAAGACATAAAGACCTTAGAAGCCCCGGGGGTTTTAAAGAGCATGACGCTCAGTCGGCTCGGCCAAGAGATGGTGCGGCTGCACGATTCTCTCACAGAAGTTTATACCGGGGGCAAAGCCGATCACGCCAATCGCTATGCGTGGATGATCAATGCTCACTTAGATACTTACGTTGGAAAATGGCTCAAGGCCCATGGCTTCGAACAAATAGCAGCATCATGTGCCACGAAACCACGCTGTTATGAGTGGCAGGGCACATATACTGCGACTTACCCCTACTAAGGCGCGTTGGCGATCCAGTCTTTTAGAATTTGCTCATTGCCTGAGAGAAAATGAACAACGCCGAGGTGGCGTCGGTCGCCGTGCTCAAGTTTAATTTTTAGAACGACCCGAACCGATCGTCCATCGTTGCCCTGAATGGTGGCGACCATAGAATCTCCGGGCTCCCCGGGAGCATCGGAGCTAATTACAAATCCCCGATTGGTCATACCCACAGTCGTTGATGACGAGCCGTTTTCAAACTGCACTGGCATGCGCACCTTGACGCCACCCGAGCCACCGATCCGCTCTTTCGAACCGCGATTCCCGCCGCCGCCCATGCCACCACCGCCCGCCGGCGATTTTTTGTCGGACTCACCCGACGCTGGGTTCACACTCTCCACATTGTCTTTGCGAGCGACTTCTAAAAGTGCATTGGTATTGGCCTTAGCGAGCATGCCACGGAGCTTGTCTCGCTCCTCTTTCATCGCTTTAAGCTCGGTCGCAATCTGGCCCTCTTTAAGTAAGGAGCTGCTCTGCTCAAAAAGTTTATCTTCCATATCGGATGCGGATTTTTCCATAGCGGCCGCGCGCGCCTTTGCCTCCGCGAGAGCGGTCTCAAGGCCCGCAACCTTTGCCGTCAAATCTTCGATGTTGCCGAGATTGTTCATGGCCGGTGCCACTGGTTGCTCATCCGCCTTGGGCGTGAATTTTTCAGCCATGGATTTTTGCACAACGTCCATCTTGCTGGCCATTGAGTACATCATCACAAAGAATCCGAACAGCAAGGTCATCATGTCGGCGTACGACACCAACCACTTTTCATCGACGTGGGGAATTTCTTCGTCGAAGTGAAGGAGCTCGCCCAGCTCTTCGCTCACGGATCCGTTCCCGTAGGTGGAGGCGCGACCTGAATCGCCGTTTTGAGCGGAACACGATTTCGCGCCTCAAGCAGACCCTGCATCACGGTGGTGTCGAGGCGGTCTTTCATGGGCACGAAGGCAAGCAAGTACTCAAAAAGCACGGCGCCGCTGGCGTTTTGATGAATCAGCAGCAGTCCGCCGGCAATCATTTCACGCAGGTGATGATCGTCGGCATTGACCTTAAGCGCGTGATCCGCCAAGGGCAGTAAGAATAAATTGGCAAATGCGATCCCCCAAAACGTAGCAACAAGCGCAAGCCCCATCGCCGGTCCGATCGTGTCTTGGGCGTTTGGCCCTAAGTTACTCATCAAGGCAATCATCCCAGTGGTGGCGCCCAACAAACCGAATGCGGGTGGAAACTTGGCCAATCCGGCCAGCGCCTTCGCGTCCCACATGTAGCGCTCGCGAAATTTGTGCATTCGGGTTTGCAAAATCAATTTCAGTTCAGCGGCCGAAAGATCGGACCGCAAAGCCAAGGCATAGCCTTCAAGCAAAAACGGATGAAACTCTTTGTGCGGCTGATTGAACGAGGTCATGGCGGGCCGCCGACTCAACATCAACAAGTGTTCGGCCGTTTTTGCGATTTTGCGTTTGGGCGGGAAAAGAGCGCCCATCAGAATAAAATGGCCCAAACTTTGAAATTGCCGAACTGGGTAGGCAATCAGAGCCGCCGTGAGCGTGCCCCCGAACACCAGAATCAGCGCATGGTGATCGAGAAATATCTTCGGGTCCGCCGAAGGCGAAATAACCCCGAACCACACAATCGCAATCGCGGCGGATAAACCGAAAACGGTGCTCAAATTCATATCATTATAATCGGATTAAGCCGTAAGGCGATTAACAGGCCAAAGGTACTGAGACGGGGTCTACTTGCGCTTTTCCCAACCCGGCCGCATGGGCCTAAAGCTTTCAGCCCCAAACTCGACCTGGTCTTGCGAGTCGAGCAGAAACCGCACCATCTCTTTAGGCTCTTTGCCTGCACTCTCCAGCCACTGCAACTGGCTTTCAGTCGCAACAAACACCGGACATCGGTCGTGGCCCATTCGGGCGATGTACTCCGGCGGCTCCGTAGTGATGATTGCAAAACTTTCTGTCACTTCACCCGTACTCCGGTCGACCCAACTCTCCCAAATCCCGGCGGCCATCAACCACTGATCCGACCGTTCATGAAAGGCCACCATATGACCGGCAAATTCACCGTCATAAATTGGCTCTACGAAATGGGTCAGCGGCACTAGGCAATGGCGCTTGGCGAAGGCATCTCGCCACGTGGGTTTTTCGGTGATCGATTCGATTCGGGCATTGTGGGTGGCGAATTTGACCTTGGGCTCTTTGGACCAGCTCGGCAAAAGCGAAAACTGCATGGACGTGAGTGCGACGACCTTGCGGTCGAGCAGTACCACGGGCGCTTTCGCGCGCGGTACGATCAGTTGTTCGAAGTATTGTTCAAAATCGTCAGAGCGGATCTCAGCGGTGATACCGAGCCGGGTGCGGGCTTTTTTCTTGATCAGGTACGATGCGCACATTTGCCTAAGGTATAATTCTTAGTGCGAACTGGGCAAGCCTTCGGCTTAAAACTTCGCATGGCGATCCACATCAGAAAATTAGTGGCCAGCAAAACAGTTAAGATTTCCATATTCTCCATTCTTTCGCCCCTCCCCCGACTGGTCCCCAGATCCCATCCCTGCACGCAAGATAGTGGGCGTAGAACCCATTAGCAAATTCGACTTTTTGTTGGCTAATATAAGCAGGTGTCTCAAATTCATACACCCAAAACGCGGATATCGAGGCTCACGGAGCGCAGTCTTTGCTACGATAAGATCAAAAGAACCCGAAAGGAATGGGCCCTTGGACAGATCGGCATCGTTATCCCTTCTTATCTTTATTCCCTTTTTCTCTCTGAATTTATCGGCCCAATCGAGCTTTATGGACGCGGACGATTCGGTGATAAAACGACCTCCCACCGTGCCTCCAACCAACGCCGGGGTCGGTCAGTGCAGCCCGAGGCGACTCCAATACAAAGGCAACGGGGTTGCCGCGCCACCAACGGGTCTGGCTCGAGCTTTATGGGGTGGCTCTGCCACCCACGCGGCCAGTTCGGAGCCCCTCCAGCCGAGTTTTATCATTGCCGCTAGGCAGGCCAAGGCCCGCGGACATCACACCGCCATGTATCTAGAAGGGCCTTGCGGGCCAACCGGAGGGAGCGACCCAGGCAACGAAATTGGCAACTGCAGAAACAAGTTTCAAGCCTACAACAGAAGCCACCCATCCGAGGCCCAGGGCATCGCGGACGATACTAAGACTCGGTGGAAACCGTTCACCATCGCGCAGCTCAAGCAATCGGTCGTTCATAAAATCGATTATTGCGAAATCGACAATATGGACAATAGTGACGGGCTTATGAAATTCTTAAGAACCTACAAAACCTTGTTCGACCGCGGTGAGATTTATTGCCGACTCATTCTAAAAAATCTAAACGCGGCGTCCATCGGGCAACTTAAAGAATTTAAGAAAGAGGCCGGAGGCGTCGACTTTATCTCCACACTCCACATTAAGGAAGTGGGTGGCAATGGCTGCCGAGCGGGCATTGGCAGAGATTGGTCGGGCGTGCAAAATGAAATCGACAAAGTATTTCGTGAGCTTAAAGGCCCCGGCGCCAAGACCGTGGCGAGCATGGACACCTGTAAGTACGAATCGAGCAATTTTACCCAAGATACGGTTTTATCCTGTCCCGGCGGGCGTGGAACTCCAGCGCCTACGGGCTCAGAGCTGGTCGGCGAAGGCCGAGCCAACCAATAACTAATCCCGGCGCTGGTAATTTCTGCGCCCCACCTGATTTTGATAAGCCAAAGAGCCGAAATACTTTTTAGCGGCGCGATTGTAGGCCAACGCGGCCTCGGATTCGACTTTGAACTGACCAAGATTGATTGAATGACCGTCAACCTCAATGCTGGCGCGCCATTTGCCCGAAGCTCGATCGCGCGAAACGCCGCGAAAATTGCTGGAAGCGTCCGTACGATTTTTCGGCAGCAGGCGTTGCCGCTCCTTAAGAGTGCAGACAATTAAATTATTTTTGCGATAGTCGAGCTCTTCATTGAAGCGCCGCGGGTACACCTGTTTGCCCTTGGGCGGCTTCATTAAAAATTTTCCCAGCGTCAGACTGCGCACGCCTTTGGGGCCTCGAATTGAGGTGACCACCCGCTTGCGTCCCGTCGTGCCGTAGGTGACTCGCCACGAGTGCTGCTCCACTCGCTTTAAATCTTCGCGATCGATTTTTACTTTCATACCCGGATGAACTTTGACGTAGCACCATGCTTTGCTCATTCTTTGCAACTTCCTTCCATAATCAACGACAGCTGTTTGAATGATTTCTCATCGAGATTTCGCGACTTCACCCAGTCGCGGCGCAATTTAAATTCGGTCTTCAGGGGCTTCATTACGTCGTCTGCGCTTTTACCGTGAAGGGTCTTAAGGCGCGCGATCGTTTTATTTATGGTCACATTGTCGACGGAGGCTGGCATGCGGTCGGACCCTGTTGTGGTGCGAGCCGCAATCCACTTCTTTACGTCGGTCTCGTTGCTGGCCGAGGGATCGTGATAGGCCCTCTTAACCATTGCCGGGCGGGATACGAACGCACCGATCACCGGTAAAACTGAGGCTCCGAGCATGACCGGACCACTGCGCCCCGATGAGTTGCTCTGATATCCCGGCAAATACGACACGGTAACCGTCTCAAGCCCCGAAGGCTGCGCGACCATCTCAAACATGCCGTCACGGGCGCGAAACGCCAAATCGCCGATATAACGGGTTTCAGATTTTGTGCCTTTTATTTCAATCGCATCATAGTAAACGGCGGTATTGGTGCCATAAAAATAAAAGCCGCTGACGATGCCGTTGCTGACTTCGGGAAAGACCAAAAACTTATCGTTGGCTAGAAAAGGTTCCTCAACGCCAACCCGCTTCGTATGAAACGAGGCTCGGTCGGTGACCGGCATCAAGTCCTTGACGCAGTCAAAAATATTAAGGGCGGACGCTTGTGGCGCCAACCCGGCGAGAATAAATAACGTTATGGCTTTAAGCCGATTCGTCTTCAAGATCATCATCTCCTAACGAACCGAGGCTGTATTTTTCCACGCGATAGCGCATGGACCGAAAGGTGATGTTGAGTAATTTCGCGGCCTTCTTCTTGACGCCACCGGCGGCATGAATAGCCTTGATGAGCAGCTCTTTTTCGATTTGGCCCATAACCTTATCTAGGTCGAGGCCTTCCTCGGTCACTTGAATTTCATGGGTCGATGCCATCTTGCGCCCACTCGGCGTGTTTACAAATGGCGGTAAGCTTTCCGGCAAGATTGTGGCGCCGCCCTCGAGGGCGACGGTTCGCTCGATGATATTCTCGAGCTCTCGCACGTTGCCGGGCCAGTCGTACTTCTTCAACATCTCCATCGCCTCGGCACTAATGCCGCCGATGGTTTTAGTCAGACGGTCGTTGTATTTCTTTAAAAAATGATTGGCCAGCAACGGAATGTCTTCGGGCCGCTCACGCAGCCCGGGCGTGCGGATGTTGATCACATTTAAGCGGTAAAACAAATCCTGGCGAAACGAACCGTTTTTAACCATATCTTCAAGATCACGGTTGGTGGCGGCGATAATTCTCACTTCGACTTTGTTGTCTTCGGTTCCGCCCACTCGGCGGATCATGCGCTCTTGAATGGCGCGCAAAAGTTTAACCTGAATCGACAGGGGCAACTCGCCCACTTCATCGAGGAACAACGTTCCACCGTCGGCGACCTCAAACAAGCCGGCCTTATCGGCGATAGCGCCGGTGAATGAGCCCTTTTTGTGACCGAACATTTCTGATTCCATCAAAGACTCAGGGATCGCACCGCAGTTGACAGTGACAAACGGTTTGTCTTTCAACGGCCCATTAAAGTGAATGGCCTTGGCCACCATTTCCTTACCCGTTCCGCTTTCGCCCGTAACGAGAACGTTGGTCGGAGTTTGCGACACCCGTTTCACCATCTCGTAGATCCGGTGCATGGTGTCTGAGTTGCCGACGAGATTTTGAAAGCTATATTCTTTCGTCAGTTCTTTTTTGAGTGTGCGGTTCTCAACTTCGAGATTTTGTGAGCGAAGAGCGTTGGCGATATTGATGCGAACTTCGTCGATCTTAAACGGCTTGGTGATATAGTCGTAGGCGCCGAGTTTCATGGCTTCGACAGCCGTCTCGGTGGTGCCGAACGCGGTGATCATCATAAACAGCAGATCCGGGTAGGAGTCGCGCACCTGGCGCAAAAGCTCGATGCCCGTAAGATTGGGCATTTGCAAATCGGAGATCACAAGATCGAACGATTTCTTTTTGATCGTATCGAGAGCCTTTTGTCCGTCTTCAGCGAGCGTCACCTCGTAACCTTCTTTGCGTAACATGATATCGAGGAATTCGCGGATGGATTCTTCGTCGTCCACCACTAGCACGCGTGATTTCATAGGTGAGTCTCCTGATATCTATATTGTCTGGAAAATTCGAGGGATTCTCAACCGTTGGCTTTGTGTTTGCTCTTAATCAAGTCTTCGGTATGGACGTCTCGATGGGCCGGGAATTCGACCAGGAACTTCGTACCCTCATCGACCACCGAGTCCACGAACACGCGAGCACCATGAGCCTGCAGAATCTTATGGGTCACAGCTAGACCAAGGCCCGTGCCCTGAGGTTTCGTCGTATGAAACGGCTCAAAAATCCGGTGCAGATTCTCTTTTTTAATCCCGCAACCGTTGTCGCGGACCATAAGCACAACCACATCGCGCTGGTCTTGGGTCTCGATCTCGAGCTTGGGCGCCCCCGTTTTCTCCATCGCTTGATAGGCGTTTATAACCAAATTTAAAACGGCCTGCTTCAGCTTGTCGCGATTGCCAATCACATCGCACTTAGCCTTTAAGCTCACCGCCTGCTGAACATCCTGCCTCAGCTTCGGATTGAACTTAATTGACTCGAGCACCTCACGGATCAAATTGTTGAGGTTCACCGGAGTCTCGGCGCGGTCTTCGGGGCGGACATAGTTTAAAAAGTCGCTGATCAGGCGATTCAACCGATCGATTTCTTTGTCTACGATACGCATCAGCTTGATGTCTTCGTCTTTGTGATTGCCCGGGTTGGCGAGCATCAGCTGAATCGAGCCCGAAATGCTGGCCAATGGGTTGCGGATCTCGTGCGCGATACCGGCGGCGAGCTGCCCCACAGCGGCCAATTTTTCTTGCTGGCGAAAATTTTCTTCCATAAGCTTTTGCTCGGTCCGATCATCAAACAAAAGTAAAAATCCGCGCAGCTTGCCGTCGTTGTCTTTAAAGCGTGCGGCCACGACCTCGAGCAATTTGATGACCCCGCCGGCCCGATCGATGCGAATCTCGCGGCGTTCAAAGGGCAGACTCTCATCGTCGATCAGAGACTTCCACGGCCAATTTAGCTCGGGCACCACATCTTGCATTTTCATCTGCTGAAAATTGTAGGTCTCTAAAATCGAAGCCGACGGCGGATTAAAAAACTGCACGAAGCCCGTGCGACTGACCACGACCATCCCGGTGGTGACATTGTTCACGATCAATTCGTTTAAGTTTTGCAATACAACAAGGTCGCTCTGCGCCTCTTGCAACTTGGTGCCGACCTCAGTCACCTGCTCGCTCAGGCGCCCGCCGAGGAAGGTCACCGCGATAAATGCAATGTTGTTCACGGCCAACGAAAAATAAAGGCTTTGTCCGCTCACTTCGGGTGAGATCATCAACAGGGTGCTAAAGCAAATCGACGTCCAGATGGCGAGAAGCCAGCCGCCTTCTTTGTCAAATACCAAGCCACCAAGAATCAAATTCACCAAATAGAGAAATAAAAACAGCGATTGGCTAGTGCCGGTAAAATAGATCAGCAACGTGACCGCCGCGGTATCCAGCGCAAATAGGGTCGCATTCCAATAGCTCTGATTCTTCACCCGCGTAAAGAAAAACAAATAAACCGCGTTGAGAAAAAAGTTCGCCCCGAGCACCGAGTAGACCGGGAGCCAGATCTCGATGTTTAAAAAATTGCCCAAATGGATCTGATAAATAACAGAGACGGCCAGAATGCAGACCAAAAATGCCGTTCGCACGGCGTGCACCAAAAGCCATGGGCGACTCACCGCAAGATCGGCGGCATCAACAAGGCGCAGATTACGGGTCGGAAATTCCAGCGTCGTCACATTTATCCTTGGATCGTGTTGGCCATGTTGAAAATCGGCAGATACATCGCAACCACGATCACGGCGATGATCGCGCCCAGGACCACCATCAACATCGGCTCAAGCAAGCTTGTCATTGCTTCTGTGGCGTTTTCCACCTCGTCTTCATAAAAGTCGGCGACCTTCGATAACATCTGATCGATATTACCAGTCTGCTCACCGATCGAAATCATTTGCGTCACCATGTTCGGGAAATAGGGAATTTTGGTCAGAGGTTCAGCCAGCGTTTTACCGCGCGAAACCGCCTCTTTGGTTTCAAGAATTGCCTTCTCCACCATCCAATTGCCCGTGGTGGCGGACGCAATCTCCAGCGCATCGATAATGCGCACGCCAGATGACAATAGGGTTGAGAGCGTTCGCGAAAACCGCGCGATGGCGCTTTTTTTGATCAGATCGCCGAACACCGGGACTTCAATAATCACGGCGTCGAGAACTTTGCGGCCGTCATCGGTGTCGTAGTACATCTTTCCTAGCATGGGTACGGCGATCATCACCGAGAAAATGATGTACCAGTAATGCTGAAAAAATTGCGAGGCGTTGATCACCCAAGTTGTGAGGGCCGGGAGTTCTTGGCCGCTCTGTAAAAACATGGCCGACATTTTCGGAACCACGAACACCATAATAAAAGCGATCACGATAATGGCGACCACGATCACCGCCGCCGGATAAAACAAGGCCGATTTGACTTTGCCCTTCAACTTCACCGACGTTTCAATGTACGCCGCCAAACGGTTGAGCACGGTCTCAAGCACACCGCCCTCTTCGCCCGCTTTAACCAAGTTCACGTAAAGTCGGTCGAACACCGTGGGCCGCGCCCCGAGCGCATCGGCCAGACGTCGACCGCGTTCAACATCGTTCACAACCATTTTTAAAATATTCGACATCCCGGCGCTGCGCGCCCCGCGCGCCATCGCCTCGAGGCTTTGCACGATCGGCACACCGGCCCCAACTAGCACCGCGAACTGACGGGTAAAAACCTGTAAATCTTTTTGTGAGACGGAGTCGCCAAACACGGCGAGCTTTTTCAAGTCAAAACCGGCGCCGCCCGCACCCTTTTTCAGATCGATGCGCAGAGGAGTCAGGCGCTGAGCCCGCATGCGAATGCGGGCCTCGGACTCATTGGCCGCGTTTAGCTCGCCGCGAACCACTCGTCCATCATCGGTTTTGGCCTGAAATTCAAAAATCGGCACGTTGGTTTATACTCCGGCAGACTTTAAAAGTTTATCGAGCTCCTCAGGGTCCGAACTGTTCATAAATGCCGAACGCACGTCAATTCGGCGTTTTAAAATCAACTGCACCAAGGCTTGATTGAGCGTCATCATTCCCGATTTATCTTGTCCAACCTGCATCATCCCATAAACCTGATGAAGCTTGTTCTCGCGGATTAGGTTGCGAATATTTGGACTCATAATCAAGATCTCTAAGGCCGCGACTTGTCCGCCTTTGGTTGATGGCAGCAGGCGCTGACAAATAATCGCGTTCAAGGTCATGGCCAATTGTGTCCGCACCCGGTCTTGTTGTTCGGCCGGAAAGACGTTGACGATACGGTTGATGGTTGAGATCGCCGAGTTGGTGTGCAGAGTGGCGAACACGAGGTGCCCGGTCTCGCACATGTTCATGGCGGCGTCGATCGTTTCCAGATCGCGCAACTCTCCCATCATGCACACATCCGGATCTTGCCGTAGAACGTGCTTCAAAGCCGATCGGTAGCTCACCGTATCCACACCGATCTCGCGCTGGTTGACGATGCTCGATTTGTGCGGATGAACATATTCAATCGGATCTTCGAGCGTGATGATATGGCCGCGAACCTCGCGATTGATCTTGTCGATCAAGGCCGCGATCGTGGTCGACTTGCCCGAGCCCGTGGGGCCGGTCACGAGCACCAGTCCACTCGGATAGTTCACAACTTCGGTCACGATTTGCGGGAGTCCAAGAACTTCGATATCGGGAATATCGATGGGAATACGGCGAAACACTCCACTCACCGCGCCCCGCTGAAAAAACAAATTGGCGCGAAAACGCGCCATGGACTTGATTCCGAAGCTAAAATCCAGCTCTTTGGTGGCTTCAAAGCGGCTCTTCTGCGCGTCGGTCAATATTGAGTAGCAAATCTGACGAGTTTGATCTGCGGTCAAGTCGCTTGAGCGGACGCGAACGATGCGACTCTCAACCCGCAATACGGGCGGCGATCCCGCCACAATGTGCAGATCCGAGGCGCCTTGCTTCACGGCCGCTTTTAACAATTGGTGCAAAGTAATCATAAGATGTCTGCGACGGTGGTGTTAAGCACTTCCTCCACCGTCGTAAGTCCCGCCTTTAGTTTCAACAATGCTGCTTGTCTTAGTGTACGCATTCCATCCGCAATTGCCATACGTTTGAGTTCAATCGGCGACGAATTCTTAAAAATCCCCTCTTTAACGGACACGCCCATGGTCATCATTTCGAAAATCGCCATTCGGCCTTTGAGGCCCGAACCATTGCACTCTTCGCAGCCCTCACCTTTTTTGAGCTTTGTGTAGGCCGGGATTTGATCTTCGGGAACGCCAATCTTGCGCAACACTTCCACGGGAATTTTAATTTCGACCGCGCACTTCATGCAGTTGCGCCGCAAAAGACGTTGTGCCACCACAATTGTGGTGGCTTCAGCGATAATATATGGCTCCACTCCAATTTCCACCAAACGTGAAACCGTTGACGCTGCGTCGTTGGTGTGCAGAGTGCTCACCACCAAGTGACCCGTTGACGCGGCTTTGTACGCGACCTCGGCCGTCTCTAAATCGCGAATCTCCCCCACCATAATAATTTCTGGATCCTGGCGCAGAAAGGAGCGCAGCGCTTCGGCGAAGGTAAATCCGATTTGTGGCTGCATCTGCACCTGATTGATACCATCGAGGTTATATTCCACCGGATCTTCCGCCGTGGACACGTTGACATCAGGCTTGTTGAGCTCATTGAGTGCGGAGTAAATCGTGGTCGTTTTTCCAGAGCCCGTGGGGCCGGTGATCAGCACCATGCCTTGCGGCTGATGAATGGCCTCAATGAACTTTTCGAAGTCATCCTGCTCCAAGCCCAATTTTGTCATGTCCACTTGCAAATTGGATTTATCGAGCAAACGCAAAACGATCTTCTCGCCAAAGATGGTTGGCAAACAGCTGACCCGAAAGTCGACTTCCTGCCCATTGCGCATCTTCACCTTCATGCGTCCATCTTGCGGTTTGCGGCGCTCACCGATGTCTAGGCGCGAGAGAATTTTAATCCGGCTGATGATCGCCGCGGCGGCGTTGCCCGGCGGCTGGGTTTTCTCCATCAACGATCCGTCGATGCGAAAGCGCACGCGAAAGCGTTTCTCGTAGGGTTCGATATGAATATCCGAAGTGCGCGTCTTGATCGCCTCGGCCAGCATCGCATTCACAAACTTAACGATGGGTCCATCATCGGCGCCGCTATCTTGATCGACCACCTCGACATTGCCCATGCCCGCAGGCGTGATGCCGCCCGCGTTAACGTCTTCGATCTCCGACACCAGGTTTTCGATTTTTGAGGAGCCGCCATAATACTTATCGATGGCCGCCATGATGCCGTTTTCGCTAGCCACCACAGCTTCGATTTTACAGCGCGTAAGCAAAGCCAAATCGTCTTTAACGTAAATGTTACTCGGATCGGCAAAGGCAACAACCAGAACTTTTCCCGCTTTCGAAACGGGAATAACCATGTGCTTCTCGCACACTTGCCGCGACAGCGACTTAATGGCCTCGGGATCGACTTCGAATCCGCCGAGGTCGATGGTCGGCAAGTTGTACTGCTTGCCTAAAAATTCCACCAGCTGGTCATTTTTTAAAAAGCCAAGACGCAGAACCGCGGTGGTCAGACGCCCACCATTTTGCCGCTGGTCGCGGCGAGCTTGATCCAATTGCTCAAGATCGATCAGGTTACTGGACACCAGAAGTTCGGCCAAATTCTTCTTTGCAGCGGACAAGCATTACCTCGCTTTTTCCATATATAAGCGTATCGGCGAGTGCCGTTTTTTGTAACTGGACTATAGTTCGGAAAATTATGCTTTTAATGTTTCCTGAAAGGCCTTCTTGTACTCGTCTAGCTTCAGGTCCACGCCGAACGCCCATTTGGCCCACAATACGTCGGCCCGCGATGCGATTTCGATGCCGTCGACCACTCGGACGCCCGAATCATTGGCCTCTTGCACCAAGATACTGGACTTCGGAAACCGGTTGGAGTCGAACAGAAATCCCGGCCGCTTAAGAAAATTCAAGTACGACAGTTCGATCAAAAGAGCGTTCTCCTCGATACTCGGCGTGCAGTTAACCAGGGCCGAACTGTCGCCGGGGAGAAGAACAATTTTTTCCATCGGGACCCACTGGATACTTAGGCCAAAAAGTTTTCCGCGCACATCTTTGATCAATCGCTCGGCCTCTTCGACATTGAAATTGGTCAGCAGAAAATTGCTAAATCCCGCCCTGAAAAAAGCCGAAATCGCAGTGCGGGCAATCCCGCCCGCGCCTGCCACCATAACACTTCCCCGCATATCGAGCTCTTGCCCGACATCAATTAAAATTTGCCCAAAGCTCTCATACAGCGCGCACAGCGGCCACCATCCGTGATCGGTTTTCACCATGCCATCGATGACCCCGATCAAGGTGGCCCAAGAGGACTGCACTTTTAGTTTTTTTAAAACTTGCGGACCCACGCTCGAGCTCAAGCGAACGTGATCGAACTGATCTAAAGAGGAAATGTCTTCAAAATCCTTTGTGGGGCCAGTCCACTTCACATACTCATTGGGTACACCCGCTGAGGTCAGAATCCGGCTTAAGGATTGCCAGCGCAATTCTTCGTTGGTTGGACTAATGGACGTCCATTTTTTCATTCGCCAGGAGCTCCCGTTTAGCTTCCAGGATGTCCTGTTCGATCTGTTTCTTCAAGTCGGCCGCCGAGCTGAACTTCTTTTCTGGCCTCAGTCGATCTAAAAACTCCACATCGATCGTGGCCCCGTAGGCGTCGATGCTGGTGTCGAGCAGATGCGTTTCGACATGAACCTGAGTTTGGTCGGTGAACGTAGGCACCCGGCCCACATTGGTCACCGCGCCATAGACTCGATCCGCAATCTTCGCGCGCGTGACATAAACCCCGAGCGCGGGAAGAGTTTCATTTTCAACCGCCTGATTCAGTGTCGGAAAGCCGATTCCACGACCGCGGCCCGCGCCCTTAACAACTTCGCCGCGCAAATAAAAAGCCCGGCCCAGAAGCCGGCGCGCTTCAGCCACGCCACCGCTCACAATCAAGTCGCGCACTTTTCGACTCGAAACGATTTCGCCACTGAGTTCTTTGGGCGCCACGACGGTGATCGCGATTTTTCTATCCGCGCACCATTTCTTCAGCCATTGCAAATTCCCTTCGCGCTTGTGGCCAAATGCAAAGTCATAACCAACGACTAAGCGCTTCGGCCGAAACGGTCGCCATAGGGCATTTTCGGCAAACGTCGCCGCCGATTGGCTGGCCACCTCGCGAGAAAAAGCGACCACTCCCAGCACATCGACCCCATAACAGGGCAATTGTTCGGCTAAGTCGGCCTTAGGAAAAATCTTCGTAAGTTTGCGCTCCGGCTGAAGCACCTGTATCGGATGGGGCTCGAAAGTGAGGACAATCCAGGGCTTCGGCCCCTTTTGCACCTGTTTCAGGAGCTCCTGATGACCCAAATGCAGGCCATCGAACTTGCCAATGGTGACCGTTCCACCATGGAATTCCGGCGTATCCTCATTTAAATCGTTCCAAACGCGCATGGCGCTAAAATGACTGATTTTTTCCAGGGAACCAATTGAATTCTCAGAGCACTTTTGATACGAAGCGTCGTGATGATTCAACGCCTATGGAATGCCAGAGGATTATGGTTTCGGGTGCTCTTTTGCTGGGCTCTGGGCAGTACTTTGCCTTTCTTCGATGAAGCCGACAATTATGACCTTCGTTTTCGCATGCGTGGAGTGCAAGAGGCCTCGCCCGAGGTGGTTCTCGTTCATCTCGATTCGGCCGATTGGAACGCCTATCACGGACCCACCGAAAACTACATGCGGGCTCTGAAAGAGTTCGCCGTTCCGAGCGACAGCTTTTTCTGGCGAGCTTCAACTTGGGACAAACTCCTTGAAAGTGTTCTTGCGCAAAATCCGCGCGCCGTCGGCGTGACGTTTTTTTTCTCGCAACAACTGCCCTCGATTGATTCGCGCTACACTCATCTCTACGACCCGCGCGTGCTGTGGGCCGGGCAACTCGATAGCGAAGGCCGCCCGGTTATGCCACTCGCTGCGAATACTTATGGTTACAATGTGGCTTTGACGGACTTGCGCGAGGATGAAGATCGCGTGCTTCGCCGATTTGCGGCGCCGGTGGGGCCACTCCCACACATGGGCATTAAGCTTTTAGAGACCGCGAAAAAAGGTGACCCCCAACATCTGAATGCCTCATTGGGTGAAACCCGTTTGGTGAACTATCGCGGTTCGCGCCGAGTTTTTCGCTCGGTTTCGGCGGTTGAAGTTTTACGTGGTCAGGTGCCGCCCGACTTTTTTAAAAATAAGATCGTGATCGTCGGCAGTTCCTCTCTCCCTTCACACCAGTTTCAAACTCCCATTGGGCGTCTGAGCCGCTCAGAAGTTTTGGCCCATATCACCGACAACGCTCTCGAAGAGCGTTGGATCGAACGCTTCAGCCCATTGGGATCTTCTGTTTATATTTTGCTTATCCTTTTGGTCGCCGTGGCGATTTTAACCACCTATCCGCAGACCGTGGGCTTCGTCTTCTTATTCTGGTTGGGGCTCGGCGCGACCGCCTTTTCGCTATGGATTTTTGATACCTTCTACCTATGGCTGCCGGCCCTGTCGCCTTTGATCACCCTGCTCATCGCCTACGTGGTTCTGATCGGCTATCAGCTGGCGCTTAAAGAAAATCAAACCTGGCGGCTTGAGCAAGAGAAGCAACTGCTCTCGGAATTGGACCAGCTCCGCAACAATTTTGTGAGCCTTATTAGCCACGATCTCAAAACACCCATCGCGAAAATTCAGGCCATCTGCGATCGATTGCTCGCGGGTCCGGTCACTGAGGACGTCCGCGACGGCTTGGGCAGTTTACGCAAAGAGAGCACGGAGCTGCATCGCTATATTCAAAGCATTTTGCAAATTTCGAAGTTGGAGTCGAACTCCGTACAGCTACGCAAAGAGGCCACCGATTTGAACGAAGTGGTCGAGAAAGTGGTGGGCCAGCTGGGCTCGCTCGCCGCCGACAAGCGCCAGGATTTGCACATCGATCTGGAGCCGATGTTTTCGATTGAGGTCGACTCGGTGATGATTCAAGAAGTTGTATTAAACCTCGTGGAGAATGCGATCAAATACACCCCAAACGACGGGCATATTGAAGTCAAAACCCAAGAGGTCGACGATAAAGTGATCTTCGCGGTGCGCGACTCCGGCCCCGGGATTCCAGCGAAGGATCGCGAGCATATTTTTGAGAAATTTTTTAGAGGCCAGGCCGTTCAAAGCCACATCAAGGGCACGGGTCTCGGGTTATTTTTGGTGAAGTACTTTGTTGAACTTCACGGTGGCGAAGTTTTTTTAGAAAGTGACATTGGCAAAGGCACCCGGGTTGGGTTTACCTTGCCGTTACAAGCTTAGGCTTGAGGAGTGTTTTTATGGTGCAAACAGTAAGCGTTCTGATCGTCGATGACGAATCCGAACTACGTAAATCGGTCGCGTCGGTTTTGACATCGACCATGCCCGAATTTTCTTTTCAGATTCAAGAGGCCGCCAATGGCCGCGAAGCGGTTGATTTGGTGGCCAAGTCGGATTTCGATTTGGTGTTGATGGATGTCCGCATGCCCGAGATGGATGGCTTGGAAGCCTTAAATCAGATTAAAGCCGCCGACCCACGGGTGTTCGTGGTGATTATGACCGCGCACTCCAACCTGCAAGATGCCGTGGCCGCAATTAAAGGTGGCGCCTACGATTACAGCGAAAAGCCGGTGCAGCCCGACAAGCTCGCGACCATCGTGAAAAAAGCGCTCGAAACGCAAGAGATGGTCTCTTCTTTAGCGATTTCGGCGCCGGTGCTCGACGACGATGTCGACAGCGAATTTGTCGGCTCGTCTAAAAAAATGCGCGAGATCTTCGATTTGATCAATCGGCTCAGTCAGGTCGATACGACAGTATTGATCCGCGGCGAAAATGGCACCGGCAAAGAGCTGGTGGCGCGTGCGATTCACTTCAACTCGCCCCGTAAGCACGGCGAGTTCGTGGCGATCAACTGCGGAGCCATTCCAGAGTCGTTGATGGAAAGTGAACTGTTCGGTCACGAGAAAGGCGCCTTCACCGGCGCGGTCGAACGAAAAATCGGCAAGTTCCAGCTGGCCAATAAGGGTACGATCTTTTTAGATGAAATTGGCGAGCTCAAGCCCGACATGCAGGTTAAATTGCTGCGCGTGCTGCAAGAGAAACGCTTTACTCCGGTGGGCTCGAACCGCGAAGTGGCCTCCAACGCCCGGGTGGTCGCGGCCACCAATCGCAATTTAGAAAAAATGATCGAGGACGGCGGCTTTCGCGAAGATCTGTTTTACCGTTTAAATGTGATGCCGATATTCTTGCCGCCGCTGCGCGAACGGCTCGAAGACCTTGAGAACCTGGTGTCGCACTTTGTTCGCCGCTTCAATCGCAAGATGAACCGCAAGCTAGAGGGCTTCGCGCCCGCGGCTCTGCAGATGCTAAAACAGTATCGCTGGCCCGGAAATATCCGCGAGCTGGAAAATATCGTTGAGCGCAGCTTTATTATGGAGACCTCGCATTGGATCCAGTTAACGGCACTTCCCGATTCGCTGCGCGAAGCCGCGCAGGCGGAAGTGGAGTTTGATCTGCCCAATTCGTACTCGGGACCTCTAGACTTTGACCGCTTCAAAGAAGAAACCGAAAAAGAATTTATCGTGCAGGCCTTAAAGGCCAACCGAGGGCGGATCAACCAGACGGTGGCGCATGCCAATATCCCCAAGAACACGCTACTCAGAAAAATCAAAAAGTATTCGATCAACGTCAAAGAGCTGGGTGAGATATAGGGTGAAGGTCTGGCTGAGAATTATTTTTTTTGCTCTCTTCATCTTTACTTCTTCAGCCCATGGAGCGGTCGTTGACGACTATGGCCAATGTAGTGAAGCTTTAGCCCCCGTCAACATAACGACCAGGGCTGCAACTCTCTATCCCGAAGCTACGATCGTCGACTCCGAGGAACTCACCCTGTTGTTCGTAAAATCTGGCGTGCTCTTGCCACCGACGGCGGTTCACATCCTGATGTCTGATCAGGCGCGGGCACGGGCGCGCAATTTAAAAGCGGTTCTTCCGAGTTTGATGAACCGGCGGCTTATCTTTCGCATTTCTTCGGACGACGGTCACAACAGCTACTTGATTGGCTCAGTTCGCCGGATTGTTGAGCACACCTCTTCCCAAAAAGAGATGGTGCATATTTCGATTGAGAGCTTAACAACTCCGGTTCCCACGGAGCAAATTGAAGTCCCGATTGGCCACATCACGCAAATGACCGGGATCAATGTTAGGACGGTTCGCGATGCCAATGAAATAGATCTGCAAGGCGTTCGCGGCAATAGAACCGATGTTCGATCCCTTCTGGGTAAGAACATACGCTTACCCGACGTCGGCGTGGGCACCTTAGTGGCCGCTTCGATCATACGGAGCGGCCGAAGCCACCACGTAATCCAAACCGGGCCAATGACATTTCACTGGGTCTACGCCAACGGAGAATTTCAAACTCCCTAACTTACCCATTCAGGTCGGGCGTTTTCAGTTTTCCCGCACGGTTAACTGTGGAGTTTGAACGTGAATCAGAGAAACATCATATTTGCGGCCGGAAAAAGTTTTTCCGGCCGAGACCGTCATCTGTTTGGGCGCCGTTTTGCAGGTCACGTTGCTGTCCTGTTCAATCAGAACACCAAGATTGATCGTAACAAAATCTAGAAGCTTGTTTGAGGTTTCATGACGGACGACTTTGACGAATTTTTCATTGCAAGCGAGGTCAAATGTGACATTCAACTCGGGCGGCAAAGAGTCGGATGTCGTGTAGGATTTAATTTTTGTTAGGGTGGTTTTTTTTGCCTCAGCCGAACTCGCGCTCTGTACAATAAACAGCAAACCCGATAGCCATGCTACGATTGCGATTCCTTTCATAGTCCCTCCCCAGATAAACAAATTTCTCGTGTCAATGGCGCGAAGTCAAATCCCCGGGCGCGAACGGCGTCAATGTAAACTTCAAGCGTGCGGCAAAAGCCGTCGATACGCTCCGGCCTTTGTGCATCATGAAGCAGAACAACACTGCCACCAATCAGTAAGCGCGCCGAACGCTCGGCCCGCGCTCGCCCCCACTCGAAGACCGAGTCAAAAAAGCGCTCATTCCATAAAACAAGAGGCTCGCGCAGTTCACTTAAGGCCCTGCGCACCGGGGGTGTAACCACTCCGGCCGGCGGCCTAAACCCCACCGCCTCCGGCAGATCCAATCGGCGAAACTCGTCACTGACTTTAGTGACCCATTTTTTCATGCGCTCCGTGCTTGAAAAATAGTTGCTGTAGGCGTGATCCCAGGAGTGATTGCCGAGGGCATGCCCCTCGCCCACCATCCGGTCGACGAGCCCTCGCTGCGGGCCTAGCTCTTTGCCAATTAAAAAAAATGTCGCTGGCACCGACTTTTCGGCCAAGACGTCGAGCACACGCTTTGTGCTCTCGCCCTTTGGGCCATCGTCAAAGGTCAAGAACACGGACCTTTCAAAATTAGATAGACTGCGTATCATCGGCCGCTCGAAAAAACTGGCTAGTGGTGATATCGAAAAGCGGCGCCTCAGCCGCGCGCGCCGGGCAGACCTGCGATAGCACGTCCACATCGGCCGTTACAGACTTTAGCCCCAGTTCTCCAGTTAATTCCGGCGACGCAAAAATCAATGTGCAAGCCGCCTCAGCAACACTTTGGCCAATCGAGTCCGCCATCATTTTGTGCGCTTCAACTAAGGTGACCATCACGGCTCGACAAGACCCCTCAGCCTGCAGCATTTTCGCCAGGGCCATGCACTCGCCCGGCAATCGCTCGCCGTCACTTAAGGTAAACACCGGGCCTGACAATCCGAAGTGAATCGAAGCGAATCCGGCCGTGGCATTGTGCAAACTATTTTGAAACAACAATGGCCGCGCCATCTTGGAGCGCGCAAATGTTAAAATAAAATCTGAACTGGTTTCAATTTCTCCCGAATTGGATCCCAACACCAAAGCCAAATCGCCGCGCGCACGCTCAAGCAGCATCGGCACGCGACGAAGCGCGCGCTCCATAGATTGGGTGGCTAAAATCATATTGCGCGTCGCCTTTCGCCATAAGGGGGGCAGCGCCAATCGGCCCAGCTCCTCAGCTCGCATCACACCGCCAGAGACAATCAACATGACAGCACCAAGGCCGCATTCGCACCGCCAAAGCCCAGAGTATTTTTTAAAACGTGGCGCAGCGGTTTCTCCACATCTGCGGCCAATACATGGATGCCGACTTCTGGATCCAGCTCCTCGAGGCCGCGGGTGCCGAGCACGCGGTTCTCCGCCATAGCCTTGACCACCAAGGCACACTCTAAAATTCCCGAAGCGCCAAGGACATGACCATGCACCGGCTTGGTGCTACTGACCGGGACGGGCGTTTTAGCAAAGATCGCTCGAATCGCGGCGCCTTCACTCAAATCATTGTGCACCGAACCGGTTCCGTGCGCGTGGAGCCAATCGATATCCGCAGGAGTAACTCGCGCCGCGTGCAGCGCTGAAGCCATAGCCCGCGCGCTCCCTGACCCGTCCGGTCGGGGGCTGGTCATATGAAACCCGTCGGTCGAAAAACCAAAACCAGAAAGCCGCGCCAAAAATTTGCTGCTGTTCGGCTCCACGCACATAAACGCCGCGCCCTCAGATAAATTTATCCCCGAGCGCGCGCGGTCGAAAGGCCGGGCCGGCGCGATTGCTAGCAGTTGTAAGGAGCGAAATCCCTCGACCGTGAGCGTGCACAGCACTTCAACCCCGCCGACCAAAACTCGGCGACAGCGACCGCTCTTCAACCACATCGAAGCCATGGCCAAAGCTTGCGTGGATGCCGTGCACGCCGTGGCCACCACGCTGAACGGCCCGCTCATTCCGAGCTCATGCCGAACCCGGATTGCCAAATCGCTCAGGGGCTGATGCATAAAGCGAGTGCGAAACTCCTCGCGCGCCAGGTTTCCCCGAGAGAGCTCGATAAAGGCTTTCTCCCACATGAGGTACTGGCCCGTCGTGGTGGCCAAAATAAAACCATCCTCAGGAGTCATCGACGTCCAGCCCGCGTCATCCATGGCCTCGCGAATCGCGCTTAAACAAAAAGTCATCGCCCGGTTGTCGCTTTGCAAAGGCACCGAACCCAAGCCATCGCGCAACAGGCTTTCCGGCTGAAGCGCCGCCCGCCAGAGCGAATTCACTCCCTCTCCGGCACAGGTCACAACTCCCATTCCTGTGATATGCATTTTGTCCTTTTAAACGGCGTGTTTGGCTTGCACGAGTTCGGTGATTGAGCCGATCGTGCGAAAATATTTTTTACCCATCTCCGCATCATCGATTTTAAATCCGTAGCGGTGTTCGATGGCGATAATGATCTCTAAAACATCCACCGAGTCGAGCTCCAAGCCTCCGTCGCGCAGCGAAGTGTCGGGCGCGAAACGTGCGTCTTCAATGTGATGCAGATTCACAGAGGTGCGGATGATATTTACGACTTCATTGAAAACCGCGTCGGTTGACATAGAACCGTTAATTTAGTCAGATTGCCCTCGATGGGCAACGTCTGGGTTTTGACTTTCTGGCTGGTTGTGTCAACCGCTCCTGCGTCGGCCGCAGATCCGGCGGCGGACCTTAAGAGCGCACTTAAGAAGTATCGCAATGTGGAGTCGCTCATGGTCGACTTCGAGCAAGTCAAAACTCTCAAGGACATGAACTTTCAGTTAAAATCCCAAGGCCAAATGTCGCTGCGGCCACCGAATAAAATCACGTGGCATATAAAAAATCCGGTTCCGCTTAAATTCGAACTCGATGTCGAAGATCCGAACTCGCCCATTCCTGATCCACAGCGCCGCGAACTTGCGCAAATGATCACGTGGCTGCGCATGGATGCCGACGCTTTGACCATGGACTATCAGGTTAAAAAAATTCTCCCGGAAGGGAGCTTTGAATTTTCGCCGAAAGACAAATCCTCAGTTTTTAAAACCCTGCGCTTAACTTTGCAAAATGGCTTCGCCGACTCAGTTACACTTGAAGAAAACTCAGGCGATCGCATCGATCTAAAGTTCTTAAAGCCCACCCTGAAATATAAAATGAAATATAAAAAATGAGAATCTTTACCGCGCTCATGCCGCTTATTTTTCTGTCGTCCTGGTCGGCGGCCGATCCGCGCTGGCTGGAGACCACATACGACACATTTTTAACGTCCGAGCTCAAGTCCACCGTCTCGAACTATCGCGACTATCCCCTGTTCTGGTGGAATTTTATTGTTATTGAACCCTCGTCAAATTCGCAAGCCGTCGCCGCAACGATTTGCGAAGCTATTGGTGAATCGCGCGCGGTCGCGAAACTGCCCTGCCATTTTAATCTTAAGAGCATAAAGGAGCTGGCCGAGTCGTGGATTGCCGATACCCCTTTGCGACGAAATTTTCCGGGCGCCGCCTTCGAGCTGCAATGGCAAAGCGCGATGGCCAAGGCCGCATTGCCGCTCCCACGGGAACTGCTGGAGTGGTTGCGCCGCGATCCGATGAACGAACTTGAGGATTTAAGACTTCGCCTCGAGAGCCGAACCACAGCCTCATTCACGCGCAAAGGTGGTCTGCTGCTCGAGGAGAGCACGGGCCGCGTGCTGATCCCGGTGCAGCTGGCCTTTTCTCCCACCGAGAGTGAGCGAACCGCCGCATTTGTTAAGATCCTCGAGAGCTTATGTCAAAAGACCGCGTGCCCCGGGCTGCATATGTTTGGCCCTCACGTCGGCAATATGGAAAATGAAATGCAGATACGCGCGGACCTCAATGCCGTGTCGATTGCAGGTATCGTGGCACTGATCGGGCTGTTCGCATTTATCATTTATCGGCGCCGTGAGCGCCTTCTCCTTTTATTCCCGATTATGGGACTTGGAGTCGCCGCGGCGGCGGTGCTGACCGTTCTGGTGTTTGGGAAAATCCACGCGATCACGCTTTCATTTGGTCCGGCCTTGGTCGGCCTGGCTTTGGATTATGGCATTCACGCCGCCTTTTTAAATCCGGCAGCCAAAGCGACCTGGCGATCCAATTTTATGGCGCTCATCACATCGTTGGTGATTATGACTCTGCTCGGATTCAGTTCCGTTCCGCTTCTCCGGCAAATGATGTTTTTCGCCGTAGCGGGTCTTATCTTTAGCTACGCCTTGTTTTACTGGGCTATGACAAAATATCCGCGCCAATTCTCCGTGCCGAGTTTTTCACTTACACCGAAGGCCTCCACACCGCTCGCGATTCTCTCAAGCGTGTTGGCCGCAGCGGTCGCGCTGCTCTTTTGGCAACCCCTGCGGCTCGATCTTAAGCAAATGAACTTTCAAACGGCAAAATCGGCGGAGCTGACCTCCTGGTTCACAGAGAAAAACGGTTTAGACAGTCCTTACACCATGATTGAAAATGAAGCCGACCCGGTGGAGAGTTCGCATGTGGCCAAAGCGTGGGCCAAGGCTCAGGGTATTCGCTACGAAGGTTTGGCCAACGATTTGCCTCCGCCCTCCGAGCAGAAAAAACACCAAGCCACATGGAAGACCTTTTGCGAAGGCGATTACTTTCGGCGCCATAGCGATGCGGAGAGATTCTTTCCGCCCTTTATAAATTTAGTGTGCGGCGACCGTCCGGCCGTGCCCCCGTATCTTGCTGATTTTCACAGCGGGGGCAAATGGCTCGGTGTTTTCTTCGCGGCCGACGACGCCCAAGGAGAAATCATTAAGCAAAAGTTCCCCAGCGCCGCCTCGCCGCGAGAAATGATTGTCGCTTTTCCGAGAGTATTTGCCGACGAGCTGCGGTGGATGCTGCCGATCGCGCTTTTAGGCTCGTTGATTTTTCTCACCCTGTACTACCGCAATTTTCTTTTGGCGGCGCTGGCCGCGCTGCCCTTCGCCTGCGGCGTGGGCACCTTCGCCCTAGTGACTATTGCCTTCGGTCTTCCGATCAATTTTATTTCGTTGATGGGTCTACTTATGGTGTTTGGTTTTAGCGTCGACTACGGGATTTTTGCCGTCGACTATATGAAGAGCCCCGGGCCGGAGCGCGCTGGCGTTTGGAGTGCGCTGACCTTTTGCGCGGTCACTACGGTGGCTGGTTTTGCTCCGCTCGCATTGGCCGCGCATCCGGTGTTGAACAGCCTCGGCCACGCCCTTTTGTGGGGCTCGATCGGCACCTACATCGGTAGCTTTTGGGGTGTACCCGCCGGATTTAAACTCATCGCCGGGCGGGATGCGTGAGGACCATATTTGCGTTGGTTCTTATAACACTCTCGGCCTGCGCCCATAAATCCCGCCGCCCGGCGGCCGAGAACTTGGCATTCCCCTACGGCAAATATTTGCAACACGTCTCTGTTCAGCACGCCGATCGGGCGCCGATCGAGTTTCAAGTCGTTGTGCAGAGCTCGGAACATGACCTAAACATTGTCGGTCTTTCACCGGCGGGGACTACGGCCTTTCGTACAAATGAAGATCTGTGCGACGGAAAAATAAACATACAAAGTTTTACCGCTGGGGTGACGGACGAGCGGCTGAAACAATTTTCGAGCTGGATCAAAAAAATTATGTTCACCGCCAAAGGTAAAGTCACTACGGCGACCGACCAGGGTTCAGAAATTATTGTCAGCAAAATCGACGCCCAGGCAATTCCCCGAGAGATCAATCTCCACCTTCCTCAGTTGGCAATTAAATTTGTGGTTGTGAGTTACGAGCTTCGCTAACGGCAACGCCGGCTTCCCACTCCGCCGGCAAGGGCAACTCCTCAAGCAAACAGTTTCCGACGGTTCGAACCGGTTTGCCGTCGGGCGCGGTCGGCACCGCCGACCAAAATGGATAAAAGTTAAACCACTGATCTGGATATTGGCGCACCAACGTTTCGATCTCGCGGACATATTGCTCGGCCCAGGCATACAGTTGCAATTCGCGCGGAAATTGCGGCGCATATCGGTACACGCGGGCGGATTTGCCGAAGTAGCGATACTCCGTACCTTCGCCCTTAAAGCCGAAGGCAAAAAGAAGTGGAACTTGGGCCGCCGCCGCCATGCGGAACGCCGTTACATCAAACGGCGCAAGTTTACCTAGAAACGGAATCAACTCGAAACGATCGCTCAGCGGCCGATCGCCCATCAAGCCCACGCATTGGCCTAAACTCAGAGCCTGATGAATATCAAAAATGGTGTCCTGATTGTCGCCGTGGTCGGCCCGGTACTCAATTCGATGAACCGAAACGCCGATCCCTTGCGCCTGCATCAGCTGGGCCGATAGATCCCAACCACCCATATGGGCGCCGAGCACGATGCTGCCGTTTTCTGAACCCGCCTCTTTGGCAAAATTCTCAAGCCCCTTCGACACCGCGGTAAACTGCGCCTCGCTATGAAAACTTTGAAAGGCTTTATCCATAAGCACCTGACCAAAGCGATAAAAGTGCCGGTGGATTTTTTTAACGCGCGAAAAATAGCCACCTTCCGGCTGCAAGATTCGATAATACTCATGCAAACCGCGGCGGGCCTTGGGCGCAAACCAATAAAAGTAGGGCACGATAAAGAGTAAACAGGCATAACCCGTCTTCAAGCCGGCATAGCGCAAAACTTCGACCATCACGCCATTGCCGAAGCGGCCGCCACGCCGACGCCCGCTCCAATTGATCCTCCGCTTGCGCTTGTGCTGAACTAGCCACGCGCCGGCAAACGTCAGCAGTCCAAAAAGCAAACCCAATCCCGAGCCCAAGATCACCGAGCCCGCGAGCCATTGGTAAAAATGCGGCAGAATGCCCTCACTCAACTCCACCCCGAGCCACTGCGAACCGGCATACACCGAACCCAGCAACAAAAAAGGCACGAGAGGCGGTGCCGAAATGTTGGAGCCGATCAACATCGCCACGACATTCAAACGCAAAACGGCCGAGGCCCCGACCGCCATTAGCGCATGCAAGCCGAAGAACGGCGTGCACCCGATAAAGACTCCAAGTCCGGCCGAGACGCCCAGACGGGCGGGCGACGTGTGACTCTTCATCAGCGAGATCACCACCAGCACCGCATTTAAAATCGTCAGCCGAACGTTGTCCCAAAGCTTATGAAAATGGGTAACACGCACATCGGCCGGAAAATAATAAACATCGGTCTCGACTTCGCGAACATGCACCCCGTTCCACACCATGCGAATCAGAACTTCAATTTCGAAGTCGTATCGTTTTGTAAAAAAAGAATAATTTTGAATCGGAAACAACGGATAAAGTCTTAGGCCGCTTTGCGAATCTTGCACGCTCAATCCGGTTTGATAGGTGACCCAAAAATTTGAAAACTTGCGGCCGAATCGGCTAATCGAGGGAACACTGCCCTTCATATGTCGATTGCCGATAATCAAATCCCACGGATGCGCTTTGGCCAAACCGGCAAGCTTCATCGCCTCGACGGCTTTGTGTTGGCCATCGCCATCGATCGTCAGCATATGGGTAAAGCCCTGAGAACTTAAATCGCGAATCGCCAACTGAAGCGCCGAGCCTTTGCCCAGATTTTTCTCTCGCCGAATCACGCGCACGCGACCGGCCTCCATCGCATTGCGAACGTCCCAAGAGTAAAGCCGGTCGGCGACGGGAGTGTTCGAACCGTCGTCGATCACCAACACCGGAAAAGGTGTATGTAAAACTATGTCCTTTAAAACATCGCTGATCGTTTCGGGGTTGTTGTAGGTGGGCACCACCACACACACGCGCAAGATCATCGCAACGCCTCTTCCATTTGACGACGCACTTCACTTTGCAATTCTCCGGCCGTAGCAAATTGTCTGGCTCGAATCGGCGCAAGATTTTTAGCCAAGACGGGCGTGCGAAAGCGCAAGCCCGACTCTCCTTTGGGCCACACTTGATCGGTATTTTTAAAAACCACCGGCACTACGGTGACATCTTCTTGAATGGCCACCAGAAATGGCCCGAGGGCAAAATGTTGCAGCCCCTCAAATCCCGGTGCGCATCGTGTCATCTCCGGGAAGACATGCACAGTTTCCCCGGCGAGCAAGCGTCGGCGCACGGTTTCCATAGCTTTTACCCAAGCATCCAACTGTCCTCTTTCCACGCCAATCTGACGCGTTGCTCTCATCATAAGTGAAAGGCCGGGAACCTCAAACAAACTTTTCTTCGCCAAAAAACGAATTCCGGGCACGCGCGAAAGCAAGATAAACGCGTCTAAGTGCGAGCGGTGATTGGAGACCACCAGCAAGCCACCCTGGGACCGTGGTATGTCGAGTTCGATGCGCCCGCTAAACCACGGCTGAATGAGCATCAAGAAACGAATTCCTTTTTGCACGGCCCAGTCGGGAGCAAAATTGAGCGCGGGCCAAATGCGCGCGAGCAAATGCAATGGAACAACCAGCAGCGAGTAAAAGAAAAAGCTCACAACGCCGATGCTCAGCAGGAAGTAGAACAGCCATAATTTTGCGGCAATTTTGACTCTCAATGGCATTGTGGCTACATCTTAGGACTTCGACTAGCATTTGGCAAAAGGGCTTAAGGAGCATTGTCTTGAAAGTTTATGTCACCGGAATGGGCGCGATCACTTCGCTCGGTCAAGGCCCGGACGATATCTACGCCCGCCTACTTCGCGGTGAAAGCGGCGTTCGCCAAATCCCCGAATGGCAAAAGATGCAGGGGCTGCATTCCACCTTGGGTGCGCCCGCAGGCGACTATGATGTTTCAAAAATTCCCCGGCAAGTGCGGCGAAGTATGTCGCGCCTGTCTGAGATGGCGGCACTCGCGACGTTTCAGGCTTTGAGCCACGCCGACCTGCAACCGGGGCCCACGCTCAACGCCAAGCGCGTTTTGCTGATGCTTGGCTCCACTCTCGGCAGCTCCATCACGCTCGAAGCGTACTTTAAAAAAATGTTTGAGAAGAACGGACCCGAAGGGCAACTCTCCACCTCATTTTTTAAAATGATGAGCCACACCGCCGCCGCCAACGTGGCCGCCGCGCTCGAGTTTGATGGCGCCTTGATCTCGCCGACGTCGGCCTGCTCCACGTCGACCCAAGCCATGATTATGGGTTGGGAGATGATTCGCTCGGGTCTTTACGACATTGTTATTGCCGGTGGCGCCGACGAGCTCCACTCCATCAGCATCACCACGTTTGATATTGTGCAGGCGTCCAGCCGCGCTTACAACGATCGGCCTGAGTTGACCCCGCGGCCCTTCGACGCCGCCCGCGACGGCACGGTGGTGTCGGAAGGCGCAGGCGTTATGATTTTAGAATCCGAGAACTCGGTCAAAGCCAGAGGCGCGCGCCCTTTGGCTGAGCTCAGCGGCGGCGCTTATTGGTGCGACAGTTCGCACATGAGTCAGTCTTCAACCGCGGCGATTGGCAAAGTTATGAATGAAACTTTACGGCGCTCCGGTCTTTCAGTGGGCGACGTCGACTACGTCAACGCCCACGCCACCGGTACGATCCATGGCGACGCCGAGGAGGCCAAGGCGATCGCCGATATGTTCGGGCCGAAAATTCGCGTCAGTAGTTTAAAAGGTCATTTGGGTCACTCCTTCGCCGCCTGTGGCGCGGTAGAAGCTCTGGCGTGCATTAAAATGCTTGAAACCGGTCTGCTGCTGCCGACGCGCAACTTAACTGATGTGGCCCCTGACTGCAGCGGCGTCTGTCATATTTTAGAAGTCACTCCCGCCCGTCCGCGCCATGTGCTCAGCAACAATTTTGCGTTTGGCGGCATGAACACTTCTTTGTTACTGTCGGCTATATGATCGTTTTGGCGCCTGAGATTATTCAGCAAGTAAATCAGTTGATGATTCAGAGTTTCGAAATCCCCGCTGAAAAACTGTCACCCACCGCCACCTTGGTCGGCGATCTCGGCCTCGATAGCCTCGATTCTGTCGATATGCTTGTGTATCTTGAAGAGACTTTTGGAATTAAAGTCGAAGGCGAACGCTTGGCTACGGCAAAAACACTTGCGGATGTTTATCAACTGACGTCGGAGTTTTTAAGCATGCGCGCAGGTCAGGCTTAACACGGTCATTTTTTGCCCGTTTTCGTCTTTCCATTCGCATTGCCATTCGTTGGGCGCGAGCGACTTGAATTCTAAATTTACTTTGTGATTCGGAACAACGGGAATTAAAAATTTGGCGATCGGAATGCCAGTGATTTGCAATGAGGGGGATTTGAGATGAATGCGAAGGGCATGAAGAGTGGCGTCCACTATTCCCACCGCGGGGAAAATCGGCATTCCCGGAAAATGCCCGTTGAAATAGGGCAAGTCGTCCGGTACCTGCCAGCGCGCGCGGAATCCGCCGTCCGCAGCACTCACTTGAATTCCGTTAAAGACAAGACCCGGGTCTATCATTCGAGTAAAGGTAAACCATCCGACGGATCAGTCAAAGGTTAACATGCCGGGCATCGTTTCCTATGGCCGTTGTACAGAAGCGGGCGCGCTGGCGCCCACGGTTCTCGAAAATTTAACATTAAAATTGCGCAAGGCTTCTCTCGCTGCTGCGAAGTTTCGCCCGCGCGGCGCCTTTGGCGTAATTTTAGCGTCGACCAAAGGTGTGAGCGAAGATTTTATTCGCAAGCCCGGCGCCGACTTGGCGATCGATCCGTTAACGCCCTTGCTGCAGAATGCTTTGAGGCGGATGGAGCTTCAACCGTCGCGGTCACTGTGTATTTCGAATGCGTGCTCAAGCGGATTGGCCGCGGTAAAACTGGCGCAGATTTGGCTTCGCCAGGGATTGGACGATGTGCTGATTCTCGCCGCCGATGCGTCGACGCCCTTTGTGCGCGACGGTTTTGCCAGTTTGAAGTTGGGCTTTGCAATTGGCGAAGCGGCGTGCGTGATGTGGGTGTCCGCACGGCCGTCGGATTTACGCGTGCGCGGAGTGGGGTTAGATAGTGATGGCTCCACCGTCACGCGCCCTTTGACCGCCGTTCCCAGTTTAAGACGCGCGATTTTGCAAATTCCGGATGTGTTGTCTCGTCCGCCCGATTTAATTTTTGCCCATGGCACCGGAACTCCGGCCAATGAGGAAACCGAAGGTTTGGTTTTTGACGAACTGTTTCCGCAAGTGCCTCGGCTCTCGAGCAAAAAAGAATTCGGCCATACGCTCGGGGCCAGTGCCAATCTCGATATGATCTTGGCCTGCGAGAAAATTCGCGAAGGCTCGGCGAAGAAAATTTTACTTTCGTCACTCGGTTTTGGCGGAATGCATGCCGCAGCGTTGGTCGAGGCCACATGAGCGAGTGGCAAGAGCGCGTGGAGCGCTGGTATCAGCTTGATGACGCGGCCAAAATTCTTTGTGAAACCTATTGGCAAAAGCGCGAGGAGCTCGGTGCGAATCCCGACTGGCTGATTTTGGCCAGTCCGGGCGCGAGCAACCAAACCGATCACAAATTTGTTAGTGCTCCCACGCCCAGCCCGGCGACGTTTGTACACACGTTGCCAAATATCCGGGGCGCGCCATTGTTGCAGTTGATGCAATGGACAGGTCCGGTGCTTTGCATTCAAAAAGATCCAAACACTCTGACCTCCGCTCTGGCCGAGGCGATGGCCCTGGCTCGATCTGAGGAAGCTCGGGTTTGGGTGGCCGGCTGCGCCTATGAAAATGGCCAATGGAGCGCGGAGTTTTATGTTGCGGAAGGCGGCGAAATATCAAAAAAATAGGGGTTCAATGAACATCGCTTTCACCGGCCAAACTCTGAGCCCCGACAATCTGATGCGCGTTGCATTTCGCCGCTCGGATTTGGCGTTTTCCTTCGCGCCCGAGACTTTGGCGCGGGTTGAAAGTTCGCATCGATCCTTGATGTCTTTGCTCGAAGCCAAAGTCCCCGTCTACGGCGTGACCACGGGCTTTGGCGATAGCGGTTCGCGCGCGATTTCGTTTCATCAGAGCGAAGAATTGCAGAAAAATTTAGTGTCGTATTTGCTTTGCGCTTCGGGCCCCGCTTTATCTTCGCAAGTGTGCCGCGCGATTTTAACCGTGCGATTAAATTCTTTGAGCCGCGGTTTTTCTGGTGTGTCGGTTGCGTTGCTTGAACGCATGCGTTTGCATTTGCAGAACGACTGGCTGCCGGTGATCCCGCGTGAAGGTTCTCTCGGCGCGAGTGGCGATTTAATTCCATTGGCCTATCTGGCGCAGAACATTCAAGGCGAAGGCCAAGTCAGCTGCGCAGGGGCAATTCGAGAAATGGCCGACGTGTTGAGAGAAAAAAATTTGCAGCCCTACCGCCTGAAAGCCAAAGAAGGTTTGGCTTTGGTCAATGGCACATCAGCCATGGCCGGGCAATTCGCGGTCAATTTAAATCATGCGCGGTTTTTGGTCGAAGGCTTGTGCCGCCACTCGGCGTGGCTGTGCTTGGCTCTGCGTGGACGCACCGAAGCTTTTGGCGAACTCGTAAATGAGAAAGCGAAAGCAAGCCAAGGGCAATCCAGGGCGGCCGAGCGCATCCGTACGCATTTGCGCGAAGACAATTATTTTTCGAAGCCGCTCAAGGATATCCAAATTGAGACGGAGCGCTCCGACGAATGGGTGCAAGACCGCTACTCGCTCCGGTGCGTGCCGCAGATCCTCGGCCCCGTGTTGGACACATTGACACTTCTCGAAGGTTGGCTGAATGACGAGATCAATAGTGCGTCTGACAATCCGGTGGTCGACGGTGTGGAGATCGCCAATGGCGGAAACTTCTACGGCGGCTATCTAAGCCAGGGAATGGATTATTTAAAAATTTCCCTCGCCCATATGGCCGATTTGATCGACCGGCAAGTGTGCTATGTGGTGGACGAAAAATCCAACCGGGGCTTGCCCGCCAATCTCGCCGATTGGAATGGTTTGCCGGCGAGTGAACGCAATCTCCATCACGGGCTTAAGGGTTTGCATCAGTCCACATCGGCCATCACGTCAGAGATTATGGCCAAAGCCACACCGGGCGGTATTTTTTCGCGCTCGAGTGAATCCCACAATCAAGACAAAGTGAGCCTAGGCATGAGCGCCGCGGTCCAGTGTTCCGATATGTTGGAGCAAATGTTTACGCTATTTACTTTGCAATCGGTGATTTTGGCGCAGGCTTTAGATCTGCGTGGAATTAAATTATCGGGCGGCGAATCTTTGCGTGCCTACAATCGCGTGCGCGAGTTTGTGCCGTTCGTGGGTCGCGATCAAGCCCTCGGCCCAAGAATACAAGAATTGCGCAAGGCTTGGATCTTGGACAGCGAGCGTGGCACATGAATATAAAAATCGCGCAGGATTATCATAGCGCCGAGTTAATAAATGAAGTCGCTCGCGCCTGGCGTGGTGAACAGCTTTTAGTGGTTTGCCCGCCAAATATGAAAGACCACTCCTTTGTCGCCGCTTTAGAAAAGCAACAAGACTGGCCCGAGCCACCCGTGCTCGGCGTTTTTACCTCCGGCACTCTATCGTCTTCGCCGCGTTTAATTTTATACTCACGCCGAAACGTCGAAGCCGCGTTAGACGCCATTCATGCTCTGTTCGACCTATCCAGAATTGACCATGTTTTCTGTTATCCGCAGGCCTTTCATACTTTCGGTCTTACCCTTGGTTATGTGGCAGCTCTGCATCGAGGTTGGAAGCTGCACACACCTCTCGGCAAATACAGTCGCGAATCGCATGCGTGCCGGATCGCCTTAAAAGAAAAAAATGTCCTAACGCTCGGCACGCCCACACACTTTTTTGATTTGCTCTCCGTCTGCCGCGAATCAGCCCAAGAGCTCACACCCAGCTACACGTGCATTCTTGGGGGAGCTGTCGTGCAGCCCAAGCTATGGATGGATGTGCAACGGGATTTAAAAATCGAGGCGCCATCGATCGGCTACGGTTGCACGGAAGCCTCACCGGGCATCACACACCTGCCTCCGGGGATCATGCCCGAAATTGAGGGCGAAATTGGGACGCCATTGCCTTCGCTCAGCTGCACGATCAGTACGCGTGGGGTGTGCATTCAAGGCCCGGCGCTGTGTCTTGCGGTCTTACAAGGAACTAAAATCGAGTTTCCGCAGCGTCTATGGATCCGCGATCAAGTGCGCATTGGCGTGAATCGCTCATGGCAGTATCTCGGCCGGCTGGATTTAACGTTGAATCGCGGTGGTTTAAAATTTTCTTTAGAGGCGATTGAACGCGATTTGTTTGAAAGTACAAAGCTGGCGGTGGTCGCATCCGCGGTCCGCGACACTCGGCTCGGCGAAGATTTAGCGTTGACTGTCGTCGGCGCCGATTCGGCCATGCCGGCGATTGATCAAATTTTGCAATCGCGTTGGGGTTTGCAACTGCCGCGCGAACGGATTCGGTTTGTGGAGCAGTTTCCGTTAAACGAATGCTCGAAGCTCGACCGCAAAACGATCGCGCGCGGTTTTGCTTTAGCCAGAGAGGCGAACCCATGAGCAAATCTCTTAAGATCCAAGACATCATGCCCTACGTCCCGCACCGCCCGCCGATGGTGTGGGTCGACGAGATCGTGTCGTACCAAGCGACCAGCGGCGAATGCAAAATTCATATGAAAAAAGGCAGTCTGTTTCTAGGCCCCGAGGGCCTGCGCAAAAGCAGCTGCTTAGAGTTTATCGCGCAGTCGTACGGCTATTGCTCGGTGGCCTACGATTTTTCGGTCGACCCCAGCGCACAGCCCTTACAAAAAGCATTTCTGGCCTCGTTTAAAGACGCGGTCTTTGCCGATGCCGCCGAGTTCGCCAAGGTGAAGGTCGGCGATTATCTAGCGCTTCGCTTTTCGGGTGTTCGCAAAGTCGGGCAGATCGTCATCTTCACCGGCCAGGCCCTGCACAACGATGTGGAGCTTGCGCGCGGGCAGATTAAGGTTTTTTGCGAGTAGGGATGCCGGTCAGTGGCTCGCGACCGATAGAGTTTTTTTGAAAATGACTCTACCTTGACCAAGGCCACGACAGCCACTCAACACCACTCCGAGCAAACCTTGCAACCAGGTCACTGCGCACTGAGCCGTGACCTGGTTGCAAGGTTTGCTCGGAGTGGGTCCTGGCCTTGAACTCAGAACAGAGTTCGAACCATCAACTGAATACGCGAGGGAGTCTCGCTTCGAGTCTAGTCAGCTGGTCAGTGCTCATATGGCCTTAATTTGATTTAGAACATTTGATTTTAATTCGGTGATGGGATCAATCAACGTTTGGATAGGTGAAGTCAAAATGCGATGATTTATCGATGAAATCACTTTTTTGTTTTCTGACGATTTTAATTTTTACAATGGCGTCTGCCGAAGAAGGGGTAAAAAACCGCCACGCAAGCATCCCTTTCGGAGGCCGCAAGTCACCTTCCCTGCCAGAAAGGTACGAGGCGACAACTCATGTCAAGGAAGTTGGAATTTTGGACCTCAAGGCGGCAAAAGTTATTTCTGCTCAGTCCTTAGTGGTCTCTAAAATGCCGATTAGCAAGGTTAAGATCGAATTAAATCTCGATGTGGAGGGATTTGTCTGCAAAGACGATACTCCCGATTTGTTTACCTTCCTCGAAAATGAGCCGGGGAAGCCAAGACCGATGTTTCTTAGACTATTTTTAAAGTCCACATCTAAATTCTGCTACGCACCCCCACACCGACAGGCGGTGACCATTTTATATGATTTAGAATTGCCTCGCTTCGAGAACCTTCAAACCGAAGGCTATTCTATTGGCGTGGGCAGCTCAACCCTGCTGGTCCAGGCCGACGCGGATTGGAAATTCAAAGTCGTGACACTCGATTCCCGAACGGGCAAGGAGATCGTCTCTTATCACGAGCGCGCAAACTATGGCAGTGGCCGTGGCGTAAAGGGCAACGTACAGATAAATATGAGTGGCGAAGGCGATTCCTACACGCCGTCCGTCGATCCCACTTCAACCCGCCGAGTAATGCGGGAGCACCTGAGAGAAATTCGAAACTGCTTCGAACGCGAACTCCAGCGCACCCAAGATCTGGGCGGCCTTGTCGTATTGCAATGGAAGATTGGCGAAAACGGTGGGGTCTCTGAAGCAAAGCTCAGCTGCTCGCAGTCCGAAGGACTAGAGCCCGTCGGGAAATGCATCGCTCAAAGGTTATCCACGTGGAAGTTTGAGAACAAAGAAACTTCGGTCCGTTACCCAATTCAATTCACTATTCAACCAGCAGAGCCTCAGAAATAGGATTTGTGGTATCCGGGGCCGGAAGCGAAGCCATCATCTCAAGATTGTGCGGACCAGAATCCCTGGTCAAGCGGCCACAACGCGATCACGAATTTGCAGACTTCCTGATTTACTGATAATTGTGTCTCGAGTCCCGCTCACAAATTTCGTAAACGCGAACTCTGTACGTACAGAGTTCAGGACCCATCAACTCTTCAGCAACTCACCCATGGCCGAGTACACATCCTCGGCCGAAATTTGCGTCATACACTCATGCGTTCCGATCGGGCAAACCTTGGCACCGTGCTTGCCGCACGGGCGACACGCTAAATCCCGCTGCACCACCACGCTGCGCGAATTCCATGGCCTAAAGCCCAACTCCAAAGTTGTCGGCCCAAACACCGCCACCGTCGGCAAACCGCACGCCGAGGCCGCATGCATGGCCCCGCTGTCATTGCACACCAGCGCCACACCGGTCGATAATAAATCCACCAAGCCACTTAACGTGGTTTTCCCCGCCATATTTTCAACGCCATCCACTCGCGCGCAAATTTCCGCGCACAAAGCGGCTTCATCTTTTGCACCCACCAACACCACGCGAGCGCCGCGCGCAATCAGCAACTTGGCCAGGCCTTCATAACCACTGCGCACCCAGCGTTTCGTCGCCCACACACTTCCCGGCGCCATAAAAACCGTACGGCCATCGGGCTTAGGCTTTACCACTTGCATCGACGCCCACTCGGGCACCGGCGGCGCCGAAAAAGGCCACGGCGAACGCTTCGAAACCGGGCTTTTCAGCCGATCAAAATCATCTTCCGCAAACAACTCCGCCACCGTTTTATCGAGCGGCGCCATCAAGCTCACTTGTCGTAAGGCATCCGGGTAATCCGCCGGTTTATCAACGCGCACGCCAAACACGAAACGGTTCCACCATTTTGCAAAACCAACTTTGCCACCCGATGCGCGCAAGCGCCACATCCAGAGCGCCGTCCTCACACTCTCATGCGGACACACAATCCAATCCCACTCCACAGCCCGCAATTCAGCCAAAGCCGAGCCCCGCCCGCTCCCACTTTTCTTGTCGACCTCGATCACGCGATCCACCAAGCCATGTTTTAAAAAGAATTCGCCCAAGCCCGGGCGGCACGCCAAGACCAAATCCGCTTCCGGATCCCAAATGCGCATCCGGCGCAACAACGGTACGCTTAAGAAAACATCACCGGGAAAGGCTGTTTGGAAGCACAGATGCTGAGCCATGTGCCGAAGTTACCACAGAATCATTTTTGGTGGGAGCCTTTAGCCCGCGAGCCAAAGCACCACGGACCTCAGCAAAATCGATTTGGTCGTAGCACATCACGGCCTTGTCGCACGAGCGCTTCCAGCACGGAGAGCACCCCGCCTTGGTCAGAATCTTCACTCCGCGGCCGTACAAATCTATTTCCTGATGGCAGCTCGGGCCAAACCAAGCCACAACCCATTTACTAAGGGCGATGGCCATATGCATGCCCAAGCTGTCACCAGTAAAAACCACATCACAAGCGCCCACGCTCATCATCCCGTCGCGAATGCCGCTATAGGTGGGCGATAAAATCACAGGGAGACCCCGCGCGATTTCTTCATTGCGGGCGGCATCTTCGGTCCCGCCGAGCAGTACGATCGGCATATCCCTAAATCTATAGTCGGCCAGAATTTCGCCAATCAATTTGCGATGACCCTCGACGGTCAATTTCTTAGCCGGAAGCGCCGGACTGCAGCCGGTGTTGATCCCGATAATCTTTCGGCCACCGGGAGACCACTTTTGCCGTCGCAGCATCACCTGCGAAATTTCGCTAAAAGAAAACTGGGTCTGATACTCATCGCGGGTGTAAGGCCCGAGCGCCAGCGACTCATGCACCAGCTGCTGTTCACTCTTCGTATTTACAAAAAACTTCTTATGGTCCGAGAGTCCTAGCTCCCAAAGTTCATGCGCTTCGGGATTGGCGGGAACAATGGCTCCGCTCGAGTTGACCCTAAAGCCAAAGACCTGGTTCACCTTGCATTGGCGCAAAACGCCCGCGGCCTTGAGCGATTTATCAATCACTAAGGCCACGTCAAACTCCAGTGCCGAGAGCGCCAGTAAATCCTCGGCCGAGGTCGTAAGCACGCGATCCACTCCACCCGCACCGGCCAAGAGGGCCTGAGCCGGAGCTTTGGTCACCCAAGTGACTTTTGATTTTGGATAGCGCCGTTTAATGGCCGGCAGCAAAGAGGTCGAGCGCAAGACGGCGCCCAAAGCTTCGAGATGAATGATCAAGACCCGGGCCTGGACGCTTTCAAAATGCGAACACGCGCCGCGCGAACACACTGAATTTTTGCCACAGGGTTTATAGCCGTTGAAATGCCGGCACTGAGTTTCTGACATCTGCTTTTAGTATAGACACTAAAAGGGCCAGGTTGGGTGGTCTGGGTCGACTAATCTCGACCTTTTTCCAGGGCCTTGAGCTTGCCGATCACGGTACCGATTTTAATCTTAGATTCAATCCGCACAATCTGTTTGCGGTCGTCATCCGTAAGCCACACAATAATGTCGCCCACGGGTTTAAAAATTCCATCCACAGTCACCACCGGCTTCATAACAATCGTATCGAGTTTGCCGATTTCAGTGTCGAGCTTCTCTCGGCGCAGCACTTCACCCTTAAAAGTAATATTCTTACCTTCGTCGGCCACGCGAAACTGCAAGGTTTTGCCGGGCTCATAGGTGAAAACACGCATATAGTAGGCGGCGCTAATCACGTTCTGCGCAAAGGGCACCAAATCCCAATCTATTTTTTTACTGCGCTCGCCTTTTTCTTTGGTCACTTGCTTTTGCCAATAGCTGGCCTTCATCGTCTTCCAGTCAAACAAGGTCCGCGTCTCTGACAGCTGTTTGGATTCTTTAATTGAAATTTGCAAATTGAGAGGGGTCAGATCATCGTACGCCATATAGGTTACGGCTTTGTCGTCGACGGCGTAGATCTTAGAGAAAAATGAATTCGACTTGCCGGTGATTTCAAAGTGATAGGCTTTTCGCCCGTTCACTTCCACAAACGGCTTCACTTCGATATCTAAAGTGCCGGCCACGATATTGAAATAAGAAATATTCAGCGTGACCTTCTCGCCGACGCGAAACGGATCTACTTTCGGCCGACGGCCTTCGAATCCGACACTGTCTTCCATTTCGGGTTGGCGTGGTCCCACGGGCTTTTTAGCTTCCTTTTTAGGTTTCACTGGCGCGGGTTTAGCCTTAGCGGCTTTTTTACTTTTTTCCGCGTCCGCATCCGCTTTTATCTGCGCCTCGTCTTTTATCACCGGCTGGGGCGGCGGCTCAACGGGCACTTCTTTAATATCGACTTTTTTCTCGAATTCGTCGTTTTTCAGGAGTTCGTCCGAACGGTCATATTGCAAAACCTTACCGGCGCACGCGGTCACCAATGCGAGGATAAATATTAAAACACTGCTGCGAATCAGGTGCCGACTCATTGAAGTATCATAGCAACTTTGCGAGAGGTTAATACTTAAATTTCTTCCACCGGCGGTGAATCCACATCCATTGCTCCGGATGCTCGCGAATCAGCGCCTCTAACTCATCATTGAAGCGCTGTGTGATCTGCTCGGCCGTCTCTCCCTCGAAGGCGGGGACAGGGATTTCTTTTGCAAAAGTGACCGAACAGCGCCCATCGGGAAGGCGTACGGTGTAGACCAGGACCACGGCCGCGCCCGATCGCTCCGCCATAACGGCCATCCCCGCCGCCGTGCCGGTTTCTTTGCCAAAAAATGTGGTACGAACGCCAATTGGTGGTCCAGTAAATTGATCGAGTGGAATGGCCACAGACCCGCCACGCTTAAGGGCTTTAAGCAACGCGAAGGAGCTGTCGCGCGGAGGCACAAACTTGGTACCGAATCGCTCGCGCAGGCCAAACCAAAGATCATTGAGCCATTTGGCCTTAAAATACTTTGAGATTAAAACCAAAGGGTAACCGTGTAGCGCCAGCCCGGCCGTGGCCAAATCGCCAT
>CAYVRZ010000013.1:0-100246 GCA_964453895.1 uncultured Pseudobdellovibrionaceae bacterium
TGTGCCCACAGCAGGAGCAACTTGTGGATGAAAAGAATCACCCACAATTGGGCTTTAAACAAAGCCCACCATCGCCGATAAAGAACATTATCGTGGTTTGATAAATGTTCCATACGACCCCCTTTCTTGGTCAAAGTTAGGGGGTTCTTATTTTCAGGCCCGCCGACCCGGCGGTGAATGTTCCATGCAAAGTAGGCCGCCTCGCTGAGCGCGAATGTTTTGTGACTACGCGGTTTTTGTTATCCGGATGTCGGACCTAGAAATCGATAAATGCGAGATACTTTTTTACAGTCTCAGGGCTTTGCGAGCGGAGCTTAGCCAGCGACTGCAGCTGGTCGTCGCCCATTGCGCCGGAGCGGAAGTATTTGGCTTCGGGATGGGTGAACATAAATCCAGAAACTGTGCCGGCTGGGTCCATGGCGTAGGAGTCGGTGAGCCGCGCGCCGATCGCATCGGGGCCGCCGAGTAGGCGCCAGATGTCTTCTTTTAGGGCGTGATCGGGGCAGGCTGGGTAGCCTGGCGCGGGACGGATGCCTTGGTATTTTTCTTCAAGTAAATCTTCAAGTGTGTAGTTTTCGCGAATTCCGCAAATGCGGCGGAATTGTAGGTGCGCATACTCGGCCAGAGCCTCGGCCAAGCGATCGCCCATGGCCTTGATCATAATCGATGTGTAGTCGTCGTTCTGAAGTTCGAACTCTCGCGCTCGAGCCTGAAGTTCATCGCCTGAGGTTACGGCAAATACGCCCATATAATCTGTTAGGTTCGAGCCCAACGGCGCAATGTAATCCGACAAACATAGGTTCGAGCTGGTTTCGGGCAATTGCTGGCGCGTGAAGTGAACATCGCCGAGGGAGGCGCCCGGCGAACCGGCGCTGCTCGCATCAAACAATCGCACCGACTCATCGTACGAGGCCGCTTTAAAAATCCCGAGGCGCGCGCGCGGGGTGAACCAGTTTTCGCGGATCATTCGGCCGAGCAAAACTTGCCCGTCGTTGTAGAGTTTGGTGGCCTCGACGCCGTACTTGGGGTGCTTCAATATCGACGGGAATTTGCCTTTGATCTCCCACGCCCAGAACAGCGGCGACCAGTCTAGGAACTTGGCCAACTCTTCGATCGAAACTTTCAGATCAAAGACTCCGGTTTTTTCGGGCGTCGCGCGGAAGGTATTTTCCCAATCCGAAATCAAGCGGCGCGCGCGGGCGTCGGCCAGCGGGAGCAAATTTTTATTGCCCGACTGCTTGGCAAAGTTGTCGCTCATTTTCTTTTGCGAATCGCGCAGCTCGTTGACGTAGTTGTCTTTCTCAAACCCGCTCAAGCTTGAGCAGGCCTGAATCACCAGCGAGGCATCTTTCACATGTGAAATCGGACCGCGATAGTTGGGTGCAATCTTGACCGCCGTATGCAGCTGCGAGGTGGTGGCGCCGCCGATTAAGATCGGGATATCGAGGCCTTTTTCGTCAAATCGCTTGGCCACATAGCTCATTTCTTCAAGCGAAGGCGTAATCAAACCACTTAAGCCCACAAACTGAACTTTTTCTTTAATCGCCGTCTCCATGATTTTATCGGCCTGAACCATCACGCCCAAATCAATCACTTCGTAGCCGTTGCAAGTCAGCACCACGCCCACAATATTTTTGCCGATATCGTGAACATCGCCTTTTACCGTGGCGATTAAGAATTTACCCTTGGTAGTCGCCTTAGAATTCATCTTCAGCATATGCGGCTCTAAGATCGCGACCGACTTTTTCATCACGCGCGCGCTTTTAACCACTTGAGGTAAGAACATCTTTCCGTCGCCAAAGAGATCGCCGACGATTCTCATTCCGTCCATCAACGGACCTTCGATCACTTTGATGGGTGATTGCAGCTCGGCGAGAGCTTCCATCGTGTCTTCATCCACGTACTTATCAATCCCATTCACCAGCGCATACGACATGCGCTCCGAGACCGTGCCTTTGCGCCACAAATCAGCATCGCTCGCAGGACCAGCTGCTTTTTTGTCGCCCTTATGAGCGAGCGAGTAGGCGATCAGCGCTTCGGTTGCGTCGGGGTCTTTATTCCAGATCACCCGTTCACAAAGCTCTCGCAGTTCGGGATTTAACTGCTCATACACCTGAATCATCCCGGCATTTACGATGGCCATATCGAGGCCATTTTTAATCGAGTGATATAAGAAAACGGTGTGCATGGCCTCGCGAACCGCATTTTGCCCGCGAAAGCTAAATGACAAATTCGAAATTCCGCCCGAGATGCGCACACCGGGACAGGCCTTTTTGATCTCGGCCACGGCTTCAATAAATCCGCGCGCGTAGTCGGAATGTTCGGTCATGCCCGTGGCGACGGCCAAAACGTTTGGATCAAAAATAATATCTTCAGGCTTAAAGTTCGCCTTCTCGGTGAGAAGCTTGTACGCCCGCTCGCAAATTCTTAAGCGGTCTTTAAGATCGACAGCCTGGCCGGCTTCATCAAAAGCCATAACCACGGCCGCGGCGCCATACATCTGAATCTTGCGCGCGCGCTCTAAAAATAATTCTTCGCCGTCTTTGAGCGAAATCGAGTTTACGACGGCCTTGCCTTGAACACACTTTAAGCCCTGCTCTAAGATTTCCCAGCGCGAGCTATCGATCATTACGGGTACGCGGCTGATGTCGGGCTCAGACGCCACAAGGTTTAAAAAGTGTTTCATTGAAGCGACCCCATCGAGCATCGCTTCGTCGAAGTTGATATCAATCATATTGGCGCCGGATACGACTTGCTGGCGCGCGATCTCGAGTGCCTTTTCCCAATTGCCTTCTTTAACCGCCGTGGCAAAGCGGGGAGAGCCGGTTACATTGGTGCGCTCGCCCACCATCCAGAAAGCGGCGGAGCCTTGCTCTGCGGACATTCGGATTGGCTCGAGACCTGAAAGCCAGAGAGTTGTATTGGGCTTTGGGATTTTTCTGGGCTTAAGTTTACGAACCTTCTCGGCCATCGCTTTAATATGCGCGGGAGTTGTTCCGCAGCAGCCGCCGGCGATATTGAGTTGCCCCGCCGCCGCCATATCGGCGAGCACAGTGGCAAAAGATTCGGGCGTTTCATCGTATCCGGTCGGAGCGAGCGGATTTGGTAAGCCTGCATTGGGATAACAGCTGATATTGCATTCCACATAACGGGAGAGCTCGGCCACCAGGCCCTTCATCTCCTGGCCACCGAGTGCGCAGTTGAGTCCTACGGCCAATGGCTTAGCATGGCGAATCGACACGTAAGCGGCTTCTAATGTTTGGCCCGAGAGCACACGACCGGATTTATCTGAAACCGTGAGGCTGGCGATTACGGGAAGTTTAAATCCCAGCTCGTCTTCGAGTTTTTGAATGGCGAAAAGTGCTGCTTTTAAATTTAACGTATCAAAGGTCGTCTCAGGCAAAAGAATATCGGAGCCACCTTCGATCAACGCTTTGGCTTGTTCATAGTACGAGGCCTCGAGCTGATCAAAATCCACATTGCGAAAACCCGGGCGATTGACGTCGGGCGAGAGTGAGGCTGTGCGATTGGTGGGGCCGAGAGATCCGGCCACATACGTCTTGCGGCCGGTGCGCTTTGTGTATTCATCACAGGCTTCGCGGGCGAGGCGGGCGGCCTCGCGGCTCATCTCAGTGGCGAGATCGCCCATATCGAACTCGCCTTGCGATACGCGATTGGCGTTGAAGCTGTTGGTTTCGATAATGTCGGCGCCGGCCTCGAGGTAAGCTAGGTAAATTTCTTTAACCGCAGCCGGCTGAGTGAGATTGAGAAGGTCGAAATTCCCTTTAAGGAGTTTACCGTGATCTTTAAAACGCTCGCCGCGAAAGTCGGGTTCTTCGAATTTCTTTTGTTGGAACAAGGTGCCCATGGCGCCATCGAGAATCAAGATTTCGTTGGCTAGGCGGCCTTCGAGCTCGCCGAGTGTCGCTGCGGTTACCATACTACTTCACCGTCTTTACGATATCCGAAACGAGCGATGCATCTTGCATGACGTAGAAGTGAATGTTGTTGTGGCCGTTGTTAATCAGGTCATGCACTTGTTTTTGGCACCAGCGTTGGCCAATCTCGGACGCGTGCCCGGGGTTGGCCGTGACTTCATCGACCAACTCGTCGGGAAGATCGACATGGAACGTTTTCGGAATGTTGCGCAGCTGAGTGGCGCTCTTTAGAATTTTAATGCCTGGCACGATCGGAACATTAATTCCGGCCTCGCGACACTCTTTAACAAAGCTATAGAAGTGTTTATTGTCGAAGAACATCTGCGTGATGATGTATTCGGCGCCGGCATCAACTTTGGCTTTGAGATGAGCGATATCGATTTTTTTATTGGGTGATTCGAAATGTTTCTCCGGGTAGCCAGCCACGCCGATGCAAAAATCGAGCGGCGAGGCTTCGCTTAAATCCTCGAGAAAATTGCCTTGGCGGAGATCCACCACCTGGCGAACCAAGTCGATGGCGAATTTATTAACCGATTGGTGCTTCATCACGGTTTTGGCATGATCGGGTTCATCGCCGCGAAGAGCGAGAATATTTTCGCAACCGAGGAAGTTCAACTCGATCAATGCGTCTTCGGTCTCTTCTCTGGTGAAGCCGAGACAAAGCACATGGGCCACGGTGTCGATCTTAAAGCGATTTTGAATAACGCCGCAGATGCCGATGGTGCCGGGGCGTTTTTTAAAAATTTTGCGGCGAAGGGAGCCGTCTTTATTTTCGTGGAGGTGCGCGGAGGAGGAGTGCGAAGTGACATCAATCCAGCGTGGTTTTGCGGGGCCAAGACATTCAACGACTTCGATCAGATCGCGAATGCTGCGGCCACGGGCCGGCGGAATAATTTCAGCAGAGAAAGCAGGGCCGCGAGCGGCTTGGATATGTTCTATGACACGCATGATTTATCGCCTAAATATGTGTTTTGCCGGGGAGAAGGGCAATTTTTTTGTAGGCGAGTGGCGCAGCGTGGCGAGAGAGGGGTGTCGGGCTTTGGCTTGGCCTTTGGAGCACTCCACTCGAAGTCAACCGATGGGGTGACTTCGAGTGGAGTGCGCGTTGACCTCGAGGCCCGCCCTCTGAGACAACCCGGGCATGCAAATCTCTATCGAAAACGGACGCCTAGCCAATTTTATCGCCAAACGGCGATGGATTCGCCGACTTAAAGTATTTACTCTCCCCGAGATGGGCCGGGTCCGGTGGCGCGATAAAGAGATTTATGTCGACCTGCGCGATTGGAAGGGCCCGTCGTACCACGCGCTGAATTGGGGCGTGGATTCTTATGAAACTAAAAATTACGATAAATTAAAGTCCATCTGCCCGCCCAAGGGCGTGATGTTTGATATTGGCGCCAATATCGGGCTGTTTTCTTTGCGTTTAGGCGCTGAGCTGCCGAATCTCACCATTCACGCCTTTGAGCCTGAGCCGAAGACACAGGCCTGTTTGCAAAAATCCATTCAAGCCAATCAACTGCCGAACGTTCACTTACACAAAGAGGCGCTGAGCGATCATCGCGGTACGGCCACGTTTTATGTGGATGAACAAAACCACGGTGGCCATTCGCTCAACGCAGAGGCGATTCGCGAAGACGGCAACTCGATCAGCTCGCAAATTCAGGTGCCGCTGGTCACGGCCGATGAATTTGTGACAGAAAAAAATATTCAGCGACTGGATTTAATTAAACTCGATGTGCAGCGCCACGAAGAGAGCGTGCTTAAAGGCGCGCTGGCTACGATTCAAAAATTTCGGCCGATCGTGATGATGGAGTGTTATTTTGACGATCTGGATAAACCCGAAAAACCCTTGTTCGCACCGTTTCTCGCGGCGGGTGGGTATCACTTGGTGGAGCCGGTGAGTGGTTTGAAAATTCGCCTTGAGAGTTTTTCTTCGAGCGGCGTGTTTCAAAAAACCAGCTCGCGCTATGTGGATTTATTTTTTGTACCCGCTGAGGCGATGGGTAAATTTTAGGGAAACGATTCTACCGGTAAAAAGAGCGTCATCGGCTCGTCTCGCAATTCTAAAAAACCATATTTTTTATAGAAGTTTTTTGCAGCATCGTCTTTCGCATCGACAAGAAGCGCATAGACTCCCACCGAAGCGGCGGCCGCTTGCACCCTTTTCATCGCATCCACCAAAAGATACCGGCCCAAACCTTGCCCTTGCATGGAAAGGTCGACGGCGAGGCGGCCCATTCGCGAGACGGGTACCGGATGTCGAGGCAATCGTTTTTGCAGATCCGATGGCAGTGATGAAAGGTCTATTTCTCCCATGCTGAGACTATAAAATCCGAGAACGCGGCGCTCGTAGTCGGCGCGCTGAATGGCCACGAAAGTTTTATTGAAGTTCGCGCTTTGATTCTGTCGAGCCCGCATCTTTAAATAGGCATTGAGCTCCGCGGATCCGCAATCAAAAGGTGTGCGATCGAAAGATTTGTCTAAAAGGTAAATATCAAAATGCAGCAAGCTAGCGAATCACTTTTTCTGCTTGTCGTAGTCTTTGAACGCGCGTTTTAAAGCTTCGTTCGGTTTGGGGGGCGAGATGACGGCCGAATAAAAGGTTTGCGCATCACGGACCGACAACGAAGTTCTCTCGATTTCGCTGAGTTCGCGGCGGGCCGCACGAATTGAGTTTTGCAGCATAAAAGCACTGACCGATAGCCCCTGACTTTGCGCCGCTCTTTCGATCAAAGATTTATCGTCGGGCGCCGTGCGAATGTGAATTACATCGTCTTTAGCTTTATCTTCTTTGACCTTATCTTCTTGTTTCTTTTTTTTGAGTGCTGACATAGGAAATAATATAGCACGAGTGTGTAGCGTTTGTACACACACAAAATAGGCTATAGTTTCAGGTGCTTATCTACTATTCCCGCGTCCAGATTTCCCAGCCGCATTTTTCGGTGGCGAGGGTACGCGTCCAGCGGCGGCCGCTGGGGTCGGTGGTTTCGGTTTTGCCCTCAGCAAATGTCAGATAAAACGCTTTGGATTCGGGCCAGTTGGGCACGTCGACTTTGGTGCCGTGGCGTGGTTCATCGGCTTGCGTGAAGCCCGCGGCGTAATTGCGGCTTAGCGCGAAGGCGGTCGCCTCGATCTCGTTTAACCGCGCCCAATTGTTGGCCCAGTTGGAGCTGGCTTTTTTGCCGGCCTGGTGGCGATCAAAGGCGATGTAAGGATCAAGCGCGACCACGCGGCCTTGTTCGACATATGAGCGAACGGCTTGCGAAATTTGCGCGGCCTCACTGCGGCAGCCGAGCGTGGGTGTAAGGCCGGCTTCGATGCTGGCCGGTACAAAACCGATGGTTAAAAAAACTAGGGCCGCAAAATAAATCACCACGCGCGAGAAAGCTCGAGCTGGCAAAAAGCGCGTGAGCATTCCGCGCCCGTAGAGCGCGGCCCACGCTAGATTAATCGCCACGATCGGGATTAGATAATACGACATTTGATATTCGGTGTTCTGGCGAAAAATAATAATCAGTGGGAGTGCGGCGATGGCGAGCATCCGAAAGCGCCCGACTCGCGCGCTGACCAGCGGCGATACCAGGGCCAGGAGGAAAATCGCCAACAGCGGAAATAGCAACTGCGAGGTCAAGTGGTTGACCCAAGTCTCAAACGACTGTGCCGTCGGCGCGAGGCCGAACTTACTTTGATCGAGCAAAAAGCGAATCGAGCGGGGGAAATTAAAGCTTTGCGGAAAGCCGAGCAGCAAATAGCTGGGCAACATCCACAAATAAAACTCAAAAGCCGTGCGAGCATTTTGCCGGGTGAACGGCGGCATCCACATGAGCCAAATCACCGGCAGAAAAATCACAAAGGTGAGCTTGACCATACCGGCTGCACCCCACAGCAGGGCCGCGATTTTAAACCAAACCGATTGGGGCGCGTTCAACGCCTTGCTCGAGGTCACAAAGGCCGCGAGCACCACCAGACCAAATAGCATATCGGGGTGGGCGCGATAGACAAACTCGGCCCAAGTGGAGTTGCGCAAAAACAGCGCGGTGAGTGGCAGTGTAATACCCAAACGCGCGGGCCACGACGAAGTCAGCAAAGAGGCCAGCATTAGGGCAATGCCGTAAACACATAGCAAATTTAAAACCATTAAAACTAAATGGGTCGCTCGCTCGCCGTTCTCGTACGGTGAAGCTTTATCAGCAAAGGTGCGACCGGTGAAAAAACTAAAGGTGTGCGCGACTCGATAGAAAAAAGCGCCGTAGCCCGATTCGCCATTGTCTTTGTACCAGCGGGTTTTATAGGCGGTGCCCACAACGTGGGCGGCATCGGCATCGCGCGACGACAATATAGAGCGCGGGTCGATATGAGAGCTAAACGCGGAGACAAAGCCGGAGAATTGAAAAATCAGCAGCAGGCCTAAAAAGCCGGTCAGAATCTTTTGACCATTCTCGCGAAAAAAAACCTTAAGGTCTTGCAACCGTAGATTCCCACTTGGTGGCTTTGGTTTTTAGCGCCGGATGGCTGACGAGTAAATGCCACACCACTGCGCAAAGGCCTTCGGTGTGGGGCGTGATATGGTCAGCAAACATTGGGGGAATTACGGCGCAGGCCGTGGCCGTCTCGCGGGTGAAGCCGCCATCTTTGCCAACAATGCCAAAGATCGGCGCTTTGCGCTCGCGCGCCAGTTCAAGTGCCCGCACCAGATTCACCGAAATATTTTTGCCTTGATTGCCGCCGCCGACGCTAAAGACCAAAACTGCATCGCGCTCACTAAGGCGCGAGACTTTTAGCCATTCGATAAATGAGGTGTCCCACCCTTCGTCGTTAACTCGGGCGGTGAGCTCACTCACGTTGTCTGTGGGCGTGTAGGCTTCAAAACCACAGATTTTACGAAAGTCATTCACTGCGTGACTGGCGTGGCCTGCAGATCCGCCCACACCTAAAATAAATAAGCGCCCGCCGTTGTCGCGCACGCGACCGAGGCCCACCGCCATGTTCTCGATCTCTGATATAGGTAGAGATTTAATCAGCTCGACACTCTCGTTAAGAAATTTTTCGGTGAATGACATACTCTATTTGCCTTTCTGTTGAACCAGCCACTGGGCGAAATCCATTAAACTTGCAAAAAATTGCGTGGGTTTTAAATCGCGCTCCTCAAGCATGGCCAAGTGGTCGGACCGCTTGGGGCCGATATATGCCGTATTGAGTTTAAGCGCCGATCCGGCTTCGATATCGGTGATGCCGTCGCCGACCATCCAGGTGTCTTTTAAATTTGCGGGAGAAATATCGCCGAGCGCTTGTTCGAGAAGTCCCGTCGCGGGTTTGCGGCATAAGCATTTGTCTTCGCTCTTATGAAAGCAAATGTGCGACGACGAAACACTGCCGCCGTCGGCCCGCACCAACTCTAAAACTTTGGCGTGCACGGCCTCTAAGTTGGCCATGGTGGTGGTGCCTTTGGCCGCGGCCGGTTGATTGGTGGCAATACTGACTCGGTGGCCGGCTTGATTGAGCATGGCAATCGCTTCGCCCGCGCCGGGCACCAGTTTGACTTGCGAAGGATGTAAAGGCGAATTGACCGTGCCCTGTTCGGGGTCGACCACGAGGCGATTGATCACTCCGTCACGGTCTAGAATAATCAAAGCGTAAATCCTGATTTCACAGCGTCGTCGTAAAACATTTTAACGGTTTCGAGCGAATACTGCTCGGCGTCTTTGCCCATCAGCGGCAGTTTGCTTAAGAGCGAGGCCGGTGCGGTGATAATATGCGTGCCAGTTTGATCGGCCTGGTAAATATTTAAAACTTCGCGCGGCGAGGCCCAAAGAATTTTCGCGCCCGTAGCCCCGCGATAAAGCTCAACCGCATCGCGCATCACCGGGATCGGATCCACGCCGGTGTCGGCCAAGCGGCCAGCAAAAATCGACACGATCACATTGTGTTTGGGCGAGACAATTTCGCGAAGACCGCGGATTTGCGCTTGCGAGAGAATGGCGGTGACGTTGACCATAATGCCTTGGTCGAGCAATCGCTTAATCAAAGGCAAGCTCGATTCACCGCGCGTGTTGGTGATCGGGATTTTAACATTGGCGTTGGGCCCCATGGCGACGATTTTCTCGGCTTGTTTTTCCATTTCAGAAAATTCGTCGGAGAAAACTTCAAAAGAAACAGGCAGATCTTTAATGTGTTTTAAAACCTCGCTCGCGAATTTGGCATAATCGCGAATGCCGGCTTTGGCCATCAGAGTTGGGTTGGTGGTGAAGCCTTTGACCCAGCCTTGTTCATAGCACTGGAGCATTTCTTTGAGGTCGGCGCCGTCGGCAAAGAGGGCCACTTTCAACTTGGAGGTATACTGTTTCATTTATTTCTCCTTAAGGTGCTTGCTAGCATACTCGGTAAACTCATGCAAACCCTGTGGCGAGCCGATTTCATAGAAGCGCTCGAACACCTCAAGGCCGGCGAGTTGACCATTTTGACTTAAATTTTCATAGAGTCGGGCGAGATCGCCTTTTTGCCCGCGTTTGAAATTTATGTTGATCACATCTCGGCGCATAATGCTGAGGCCATAGTCGATGTAGTCCATCGGCTCAACCCGGTGGGTTTTGCTATAAAACACCACTTTGCCATCGCGAAAGTTGGCGTTGCTTTTGTCGTAGCGGCCGTTGTTTTTAAAAACGGTCATCATGGCGGGAAGATCTTGATTTTTAAATTTGGCATCGACTTCGCCCACGTTGAGCGGAAGGTAAGAGTCGCCATATAAGAGCGCAAACGTCTCACTCATCGCATTTGAATCAAGTACGTGTCGGAGGGCCCCGCCGGTGCCGAGCAGATCGCCGCGCTCATAGACAAAATTGACCGTTAAATTTTTAACGGGATGAGCTTTGATATACTCTTCGATTTTCTCACCCAAGTGGCCGAGCGAAAACGTGACATGAGTTACGCCGGTGCGGGCCAGCCACTCCAACTGATAGGTGACAAAGGCTTTGCCATGCACCGGAATCAGCGCTTTAGGCAAATCTTGCGAAATTTCTTTCATGCGGGTGCCGAGCCCACCGGCGAGAATCACACATTGTAGCATCAGGAGAATCCGACTTTCTTGTCGAGGATATATTTAGGTCGCTGTTTCACTTCGTCGTAAATTCGCCCCACGTACTCGCCCAAAATTCCCACACTCATCAGCTGCACGCCGCCGAGAAATAGAACTAAAATCACAATGGTGGGATTGCCCATGGGGAACGGCTGGCCCTTGAGTTTGAGAATAAAATAAATAATCGCCATCACAAAGGAGCAAAAGGCGACGATAAAGCCGAACGTGGTCGATAGCCGCAGTAAGAAATTTGAAAAACACACCACGCCGTTCATGCCGATCACGAGTGAACCTAGGAACCGGTTGTAGTTGCCTTGACCGGCGAAGCGCGCGGGGCGCTCAAAAACCACGGCGGTTTGCTTAAAGCCGACTAAAGCCACAAGTCCGCGCAAGAAACCATGACTCTCTTTAAGGGCGACCACATGGTCGACCACTCGGCGCGACATCAATCGAAAGTCGCCCGTGTTGCGGGGAATATTTACTTCGGCCACGCGGTTGATCAGTTTGTAGCCTAAGTAGGAAACTAATTTTTTTATAATCGTTTCGCCTTTGCGATTGGCCCGTTGGGCGTAAACGACGTCGTAGCCTTCTTTAAACTTCGCCAGCATTTCGAGCACCAACTCAGGCGGATCTTGCAAATCGACATCCATCACCACGACGGCGTCGCCTTGAGCGGACTCCATGCCGGCGATGGTGGCCATGGGTTGGCCCACGCGTTTGGAGAATTTAAGATATTTGACTCTTGGATCGGCGGCGTTGGCTTTTTGTAAGACCATTTCTGTCTCATCGGGCGATGGGTCCATAGCGAAAATCAGCTCGAACTCCGTAGTGACGGGCTCGAGCAGCGGGACCATTCGGCGCAAATACTCTTCGATATTGCGCGCCTCTTTGTAGACGGGAATCACGACAGATAAAAACATGTGGGTGGACCATAAATTAAACCGGCGCCGCTGTCATGATCCCTCTGATAACGCAGGGCAAAATTGACATGATAGGTGCGGGTCCTTACGATGCCCCGATTTGGAGTTTAAATGCAGTATTTAGTTACAGGTGGCGCGGGTTTTATTGGCAGTCATTTGGTCGATGCGTTGCTTGCAAAAGGCCATTCGGTCCGCGCGATCGACAATTTGTCGACGGGGCTTGAGCCCAATCTCAAACTGGCGCTTAAAAATCCCAAATTTGAGTTTATTAAAAAAGATCTTTATAGCGAAGGTGAGGCCTGCATCCCGCACTTTAAGGGTGTGGATGTGGTGATTCATATGGCGGCCAACGCGGACGTGCGCTTTGGCACGGATCATCCGCGCCGCGATCTCGAGCAAAACACCATTGTGACCTGGCAAATTTTAGAGGCCATGCGGATGAACGGTGTAAAACAAATCGCCTTTGCCTCGACCGGCTCAATTTACGGTGAGCCCGACGTTTTTCCCACTCCAGAGACGGCGCCGTTCCCCACGCAAACGTCGTTGTATGGCGCTTCGAAATTGGCGGCCGAGGGTATGATCTCGGCCTATTGTTATGGCTTTGATATGCGCTCGTGCATTTATCGGTTTGTTTCGTGTTTGGGGCCGCGCTACTCGCACGGACATGTGATTGATTTTGTGCGCCAGTTGAAAAAGCATCCCGGGCATCTTGACGTTCTGGGCGATGGCAATCAGCGAAAATCCTATATGCACGTGAGCGATTGCGTCGACGGCGTGCTGCTGGGTCTTGAGCGGGCTCGTGAAAAAGTGAATGTGTTTAACTTAGGCGTGGATGGCTCGTGCACGGTGCGCGATTCGATTGGCTGGATTTGCGAAACTTTAGGTGTAAAGCCCGAGTTGCGTTTTACCGGTGGCACGCGCGGTTGGATTGGCGATTCGCCGCACATTCATCTGGATGTAAAGAAAATTTCTGGGCTCGGGCACACGCCACGCCGGGGGATTTCGGAAAGTGTCGTCGATACGGTGAAATATCTTGAAGCCAACGCGTGGATGCTCGAATGAAGGTCGGCATTGTTGGCTGCGGCTTAATTGGCAAAAAACGCGCGCGCGCCTTGCAGAGTGATGATCAGCTGTTGGCGATTTGCGATAGCCAGGTTCAGTTTGCTGAAAGTTTAAATCGTGACTGTGGCGTTGCCGCTCAGGTTTATACCGAGTGGAAAGATCTGTTGGCGCACCCGGGCCTTGAGGCCGTTGTGATCGCGACTCCGCACAATATGCTGCCGATTATTACCGCAGCCGCCATTGAGAAGGGCTTGGCCGTTTTGGTTGAAAAACCCGCCGCCCGCAATCCGGGTGAGGTGCGCGAAGTGATAAGTGTGGCGGAGCGGAAAAAGGCCATTGTTCGAGTGGGATTTAATCACCGCTATCATCCGGCGTTTCGAAAAATCCGAGAACTGCAGTCGGTTGAGAAGTTTGGCCCACTGATGTTTATTCGCGGGCGCTATGGCCATGGCGGCCGCTTGGGGATGGAGAAAGAGTGGCGGGGCCGGCCTGAAATTTCGGGCGGTGGCGAGTTGATCGATCAGGGCGTGCATATGATCGACCTTTCGCGTTTGTGGTTGGGCCAGGTGAGCGAAGTGAACGGTTGGTCGCACAATTACTTTTGGCAGATGCCGGTGGAAGACAATGGCTTTTTGCTGTTGAAGAACAAAAACCAACAGGCCGCGTTTATTCAGGTGAGCTGCACGGAGTGGAAGAATCTGTTTAGTTTCGAAATTTATTTTCGCGATGTGAAGATAGACGTGAGTGGTCTGGGCGGCAGCTACGGCACGGAGACGTTGCGCTATTTTAAAATGCTGCCGCAAATGGGGCCGCCCGAGACCCAGGTGTTTGAGTTTGCGGGTCCCGATGACTCATGGAATTTTGAGTGGGCGGAATTCAAAAAAGATGTGGAATTGCGACGCCAGCCCGACGCCAATTTGGGCGATGCTTTGGCGGCGCTTGAAGTTGTGTATGAGACCTATCGGCAATCGGGTCAGGAGATCAAATGTTAATCGTAAAGGCGCCTTTAAGAATTTCAATCGGCGGTGGCGGCACCGACTTGCCGTCGTACTATCAGAATCACGGCGCCTCGTTTATCAGCGCTGCGATCAATAAATATATCTACATCTCGTTACATAAGATTTTTATTCCCGATTACATTATTAAATATTCAGAAATGGAGCGGGTGCTGAACATCGACGACATCAAACATCCGTTGGTGCGCGAGTGCTTGAAGGAAGTGAATGTCGGCCCGTCGCTTGAGATTTCAAGCTTTGCGGATATCCCGGCCGGCACTGGGCTTGGCTCCTCGGGCACGTTTACCGTGGCTTTGTTAAAGGCGCTTTATACCTACGCCGGGATTCGCCACGATGCCATGGGCTTGGCCGAGAAGGCGTGCGAAATTGAAATCGACCGCTTAGGGTCGCCGATCGGCAAGCAAGATCAGTATATTTCTGCAGTGGGCGGTTTAACCCGCTTTACGATTGCCGGCGATGGCCGTGTAACGGCCGATCCGCTGCGAATGACGGAGCACGATCAAATTGATCTGGAAGAGCACTTGCTGCTGTTCTTTACCGGCTACTCGCGCTCGGCCTCGGACATTTTAAAAGAGCAAAACGATGCGACGAAAAAAGTCGACCAAGGGATGATCGACAATCTGCACTTTACCAAAGAGCTGGGAAATGAAATCGGCAAAGCTTTGGAAGCGGGCAAAATTGAAGAGTTTGGCCGCTTGCTGAATACGCATTGGGAACATAAGCGCAAACGCTCGAAGTCGATGAGCAATGAGAAAATCAATCAGTGGTACGACCTGGCCATGGAGAATGGGGCACTGGGCGGCAAGTTAATTGGAGCCGGTGGCGGCGGATTTTTAATGTTCTTGGCCGATGATAAGCGGCGCTTGCGCAAAACGATGCGCGAGGCGGGATTGGCCGACGTGCCGTTTAAGTTTGATCGCTTGGGTGCGCAGGTGGTTTTGCGTGACTAACTTTCAAGTCGCGGTGATTGGCGATTGGCATTTGGCCTTTTGTACGGCCGTGAGTTTTAGCAAATCTGGAGTGGTGACGTTGCTGAAGCAGGCTCAAGGTCCGGCTAGCGTGTCGGCGGGGATCCCGCCGTGCCCGGTGAAAGAACCGTCGTTTGATGATTTTGTAGCCGAGGGTCGCCGTCGTGAATCGCTGTTTTCGACCGGCGCCTGGCAAGGGTGGGCGGCGCCGATTTGGTGGCTGGCCGTGGATACGCCAGTCGATGATGAAGATCGCCCCGATACGCGGGTGTTGCTCGACACTTTGGCTGAGGGATTTAAGTTGGGTGTGAAGCCTGAAATTTTAGCCGTGAGCAGCCAGGTGCCGCTTGGTTTTTGTAAGCGCGTGCAAGATCAATTTGGCGTGCCCGTTGTTTATGTGCCGGAGAATTTGCGGCTCGGGCAAGGGATTGAGACTTTTTTGCGAGCGGATCGCACGGTGATCGGCGCGGATGTGAGTGAAGCCGGAGAGCGGGTCAAGGGACTGATGAAGGGCTTTACAACTCAATTCTTGCACACCAACTTGGCCAGTGCAGAAATGGTTAAGCACGCGACCAATATTTTTTTAGCGACCAGCATCTCTTACGCCAACGAAATCGCCCGCGTCGGGCAAAAGTTTGGCGTGGATCACAATTTTGTAACCTCGGCCTTGAAGGCCGATAAACGCATTGGTCCTGCGGCGTACGTTAAGCCCGGACTGGGTTTTGCCGGCGGAACTTTGCCGCGCGATTTGCGGGTGCTCGAGACTTTGGGGAGCGAGCTCGGTGTGCCGGTGCCTTTGGTGAAAGCGGTTTTGCAAATCAACGACAGCGTTGACGATGTGATTGTTGAGCGGATTATGGGCATGGGCTTAGCGAATAAAAAAGTTCTGCTCGCGGGCTATAGTTATAAGGCCGATGTCGATACGGTTCGCCGGTCGCCGGCGGAGCGGTTGGCGAAGTTGTTGCGGGCCAAGGGTTTTACGGTTTTTGGTTTTGATCCGATGATGAACGGCAAGCCGCTTGAGACTTTAACGGATGTGGTTCAACATTGCGCGGATCTGAGTGAGGTGCCGAAGGATTGCGCGTTGGCTGTGATTGTAACTCCTCGCGCGAGTTTTAAAGATCTCAACTGGGGTCATTTGAAGACCTTCGATCTGGGCACGCAGTTGTGGGAGGTTTAGATGTTGCTTAAAGATAAAGTTGTCGCCATCACCGGCGGCGGCCGCGGAATCGGACTCGCCATTGCCGAAACTCTGGCCGAACTCGGGGCGCGGGTTGCGGTGAGTGCGCGCACGCAGAGCGATTTGGACGCGGCCTTAAAATCTTTAAACGCCAAAGGTCCGGGCCCGCATTTGGCTTTCGTGTGTGATGTGCGCGAGACGGCGGCGGTTGAGAAATTTGCTGGCGCGGTTCGCGCGCAGCTGGGCCCGGTGTACGGGCTGGTGGCGGCGGCCGGCGTGTATGGTGAGATCAGTCCGTTTATCGATAGTTCGCTCGAAAAATGGGAAGAATCTTTAGACATTAATATTATGGGCGTGGTGCGCACGGTGCACATTTTTGCCCGTGAGATGAAGCCAACCGGCGGCCGCATGATTTTGTTCTCAGGCGGTGGCCAGGCGGCCATGCCCAACTTCGCACCGTACGTGACCGCCAAAGGCGGATTGTGGCGATTTACTGAGACGGTGGCTAAAGAATTGGCTGAGCATAAAATTTATCTGAATGCCCTTGCGCCTGGAGCGGTAAACACCAAACTTCTGGATGATTTATTGGCGGCGGGTCCAGAAAAAGTTGGCCGAGAAATATATGAAAAGAGCCTTAAGCAGCGCGACTCGGGCGGCGAATCGCCGGTGAAGGCGGCCAAGTTGGTGCAATATTTTTTATCTGAGAAGTCCGATGGTATTTTTGGCAAAACACTAAGCGCGGTTTGGGATGACTATGAAAATCTTAAAAGCGAAGTGAGCCGCTCGGATATTTATACCTATAAGCGCGTGGTGCGCGCCGACGGACACACGAAGCCCTAGTTTCTGCGAAGGTGCAGCAGCACCGAGGTGCCAATGGGCTCGGGCAAAGCTTTCTGCAACTGGCAGGCGGCGCGGAACAACGATTGCTTCCACGGCTTGGCCGTGACCGCCCCGACCGGATAGGGCTTTTGCATCCACTTTGAAAACATCAACGTGACCGGAATAAAAAACGAGCCGTAGTAGCGCGAGTTGAGGATGGTGAAATCTTTCTCGAACAATTCGATCATCCGGCTTTTTGTGTAGCGGCGGTAGTGGCCGAGCTGCACGTCGTGATAACCAAACAGCCAATTGTAGGCCGGGACGCTGATCACGGCCTCGCCGCCGCTCTTGACCAGCTGAGAAATATTTGTGACGGCGTCGGATTCGTCTTCGATGTGCTCAAGCACGTCGTGCATCACCAGTAAATCTACGGGCGCATATTTTTTGGTGAAGTCTTCGAGACCGATATTTTCAACTTGGATTTTGCCGCTCGCTGGGGCTTTGGCTAAGGCCGATTGAAAGGCGTTGGTCTCGGGCTCGCAGGCCAAGACTTTGGCGCCGGTGGCGGCGAGGCGCAGATTGTATTCGCCACTTCCGCAGCCGACATTGGCCACGGTTTTCTGGCGACCCGAGGCGAGCGCCTTTGCGAGCCATTGGCTGGTGATATCGTATTTGGCATTGGCGTACTCGTCGCGGCTGCGAAATTGGTGGTCTTGGCTCTTATATTCGAGATTTTCAGACATTTTTAAGGCTGTAGCCTTGCCTCTTCGGGGCGTCAACCTTATACAAAATGAATGGATGAAATTGAGCGGATTCGGGAGACGTACAAAAAGCGCAGCCTTGATGGGCTTGAGGCGCGTTACCCCAAATTTTCGGCCTTTCAGCATCATAGCCGGTGCGAGCGTGAGTATTGGCTCGATTACTTTTTAACTTCACACTTTAGCAATTTTGATCAAGTTCGCTTTCTCGAGGTCGGTGCGGGCGCCGGGGGCAATCTGTCGAGTTTTTTTCGCCTTGGGATTCGCCGCGAGAATGTGTTTGCCAACGAGTTGATTGCTGAGCGCGCCCAGTCGCTTTTGACCTGGTTGCCCGAGAGCAATATCGATATTGGCGATGCCTGCCGCCTGCGCTGGAACGATTTTGACGTGATCTATCAGTCGATGGTGTTCACTTCGATCTTGGATGATGGCGTGCGCCGCGAGCTGGCGCAAGTGTTGTGGCGGGCGCTTAAGCCCGGTGGGTTGTTCCTATGGTACGACATGCTTTTTAATAATCCCTCCAATCCCGATATTCGCGGCATTAAAGTTAAAGAAATCCATGAACTGTTTCCTGAAGCCAAAATAGTGAGCCGGCGCATTACGCTTGCGCCGCCGCTGGGTCGTAAGCTCGGTCGGCTTTATCCTTTTTTGAACTTTCCCTTCCTTCGGACGCACACGCTTTCGGCTTTGAAGAAGCCCTAAGGGCGTGCCAGAATAACGCTGACATTTAACAGGGAGTTTTTATGGGACGTTCGACGTTTTTATCTTTTTCTCCCCCGATGGTTGGCGATGAAGAACTAGATTCGGTGGCGAGCGTTCTGAGAGCCAGTGAGTGGCTGTCTTCGGGCCCCAAAACCAAAGAGTTTGAAGAGAAATTTTGTGGAGTGGTGGGCGCCCATTCGGCCTTGGCGCTAAATTCGTGCACGGCGGGGTTGCACTTAGGTCTGGTGGCCCATGGAGTAAAGCCGGGGGATGAAGTCATCACCACGCCCATGACTTTTTGCGCGACGGCGAATGTGGTTGAGCATTGCGGCGGCACCACGGTGTTGGCGGATGTGGAGCCCGATACTCTTTTGATTGACTGCAAAGAGGTTGAGAAAAAAGTTTCGCAGAAGACGAAGGTGATAATGCCGGTGCACTACGCTGGGCACCCGGTGGATATGGAAAAAATCAACTCGATCGCGCGCGCTTCGAAAGTCGCGGTGATTGAAGACGCGGCTCACTGTATGCCGTCTAAAATCGGCAGTCGCTGGATCGGCAGCGGCGACAATTTGTGTGCGTTTAGTTTTTATGCCACTAAAAATATGACCACCGGTGAGGGCGGAATGCTCACTGGCCCGGCCGACTTGATTGATAAGTGTCGAATGATGGCGTTGCATGGCATGAGCAAGGGTGCCTATGACCGCTTTAAAAAAGGCGGCAATTGGCGTTACGATGTGCCGGCGCCGGGATTTAAATATAATTTGACGGATATCGCCTCGGCCCTTGGGCTGATTCAGCTCTCGCGGATTGATGAGCTCTATCAGCTGCGGCTGAAGGTTGTGGAATTTTACGACAAGGCTTTTAAGAATTCTCCGAATCTAGAAACCCTGCGGGTGAAACCGGGCTACCAGACCTCGTACCATTTGTATCCGATCTTCTTGCAGCTCGATAAACTGAAAATTGATCGCGATGAGTTTATTGTTCAGCTCACCGAGCGAAATATCGGCAGCGGTGTGCACTACCAGCCGGTGCATATGCACTCATACTACGCCAAAAAATACGGCTGGAAGCCGGAGTCGTTTCCCAATGCGGCGCGGGCGTTTGAGCGCATGCTGAGCTTGCCTCTCAGTTCTCGGCATACGGTTGAAGACGCCGCCGACGTGGTTCAGGCCGTTGAAGATATTTTTAAAAAATTTAAGCGATGATACTAAAGCGCCTTTTTGATTTTTGGGTCAGCTTTTTTGGACTGGTCTTGCTCAGTCCGTTTTTGCTCTTATGCGCGCTGCTTGTGAAGGCCTTTGACCGCGGGCCGGTATTTTTTGTGCAGGAGCGAGTGGGCTACAACGGCGAGTCGTTTCGGATGTTTAAGTTTCGCACCATGCGGGTGAACAACTCTGGCTCCGCCATCACCATCGGGAGCGATCAGAGAATCACTTCGATCGGGCGAGTTTTGCGCCGCTTTAAAATCGATGAACTGCCCCAGCTGTGGAACGTGCTGCGCGGTGAAATGAGCTTTGTCGGACCACGGCCTGAGGTGCGCAAATATGTCGAGATGTACAATAGCAAACAACTTGAGGTCTTATTGCTGAAGCCTGGCATCACCGACCTCGCGTCGTTTGCGTTTTTTGACGAGAGTGATTTGCTGGCCAGTGCGCCGAACCCAGAGGCGTTCTATATTCAAGAAGTGATGCCTGAGAAAATCCGCATTAACTTAGAGTACGCCGACCGCGCTAATTTTTTTGTCGATTTGTATTTGATCTTAGCCACTGTGCTGCGTTCGGTGGGGATTAAATTTAACTTGTTCCGCCGCTTGGATGTGCGGCCCCCGCTGTTGAGGATTCAGGCGTGAAGCGCGTTCTGCCGATCCTTTTATTTTTGTATGTGCTGGCTTTGCATACGTCGATCGCTGGTATGGAGCTGTTTGGTTGGCTGCTCGGCGTTTTCGGAGTGGTGCTGGTGGTCACCGCCAAAGTCGACGCGAAGGGCTTTGTTAAGACGTATTTTTCTCTATTGTTGATGTTGCTTTTGCTTTTGCTTTGGGTGGCGGTGAGTTTGCTGTCGTCTGAGCTGCTCAGGCCCTTTCTCGAGCAGTGGGGTTTTCAACGGTGGACATTATTGCTGCCACTGTTGACCTTGGTGTTTGTGCATTTATGGTCGGCGGATTTTGAAAAGCGACTCTTGCAGGTTTGGGCGGTGGTGGCGTTGGTTACCGCGGGATACGCGATTTTGCAATTTCTGACCGGCGTTGATTTTGTTCGTCCGGGCCAAGGCGCGGTGAACGCGCAAGACGGTGGAATTTTTAAAGCGGTTGGTTTTTTCTCGATGTCGTTGTCATTTTCGTATGTGATCGGGCAGTCGGCGTTCCCGATGGTGCGGTCTTTGTGGGCGCGGTATGGAGCCAAAATCGGCTTGGGCGCGGCATTGGTGATGGCCGCGGGAATTGTCTCTGGTATGTCGCGCGGGGCTTGGTTTGCGGGTTTACTGGCGCTCGGGTTTTTTGTGGCCTGTGTGAAGCGGCGGTGGATTGTTCCGATGGTGGTGATCACCGCGCTGGGATTATTTGCGGCCTCACGTATGAACAGCGCGATTGGGCACAAAATCTCTGGTCTCGCTCAAGGTAAGGTCGATCATAGCTCGGCCGTGCGCTTTGATTTGTGGCGCTCCTATACGCGCATGTATTTAAACCACCCGGTGGTGGGAGTGGGAATTTTCGAGGGCGATAAGGTTTTGCCGGTCTACTACAAACGGCTTAAGATTCAACAGACGTTCAAATCGCACGCGCACAATAATTTGCTGCAATGGTTGGCGGGGACGGGCACTCCCGGATTTTTATTGTTCCTTGGGATTAGTTTTTCGTTTTTATTTATGGCCTGGGAGTTGCGGCAGGTGACGCCGTGGGGCTGGGGATTGTTGCTTTCGCATATATATTGGCATTTGGGTGGGTTGACGGAGTGCAATTTCTTCGATGGCGAAGTGAACCATTTTATAATTTTCGGTTGGGCCCTGACCTGGGCGTTGCATTTTAAAAAAATCAGTCCTACAACCCGTTAACTCGGGGGGTCTGAAATGTCTAAATCTATACTAGTATCTTTGGTTTTGTTGCTGTCGTCGTGGAATGTATTTGGCGCCAAGCTGCCGGTCACCAATGGCGTGCCGAATTTGCACAAACTCACCGACTCGATTTATCGCGGTGGGCGTGCCAATGAAGAAGGGATCGCCTATTTGGCGAGCCTGGGCACAAAGACCATAATCAATTTCGAGTTTGATGAGGCGGCCATTAAATGGGAGCGGGCCGAGGCGAAAAAATACGGCATCAAGTACATCAGCCGACCGATGCAATATAAAGTTGCGCCGACCGATGCGGAGATCGATAAAATTTTAGGAATGATGCAGGATCCGAAAAATTATCCGCTCTACATTCACTGCCGTCATGGCAAAGACCGCACGGGGATCGTGTCGGCCATTTTCAATGTGGAAGTGCTCGGCTGGACGCCGGAGCGAGCTTATAAAGATATGCTCGACAAAGGTTTTGCCCGTTGGCACCGGGCGCTTGAGGCTTATTTTAAAAATAGAGCGGCACAGGTGCGAAAGAATGCGGCGTAAACTGGCCCACTTTCCTGTGTTTGTTTGGCCTTTACGATGAGACTTCACGCTAGTTTTTAGTCAGTCGCTGATTGTGAAAATCCATGTAAAGCCACAGGTGGTCGGTCAAAGCTTCGGCTTTCTTGGTTGTGCACCAGGTTTTACGAAAAAGTCTGTTCACGTTTGCGCGAATCATCGCGCACGTGTGGTTTAAAGAGAATAGTGGATCGAAGACAACTTTTTTGAGTTCTCCCTGACCCGTGATCGCGCCGCGCCGTCCTTTGGTGGTTTTGTGGCTATAAGAACTCGGATGTAGCCAGCCAGGATATTTCGGATTTTGGTCCGACGTCAGTTGCGCGTTCGGATCCAAAATAGTTGCAACTTCTCTAAATAACTTTCTCATCGCCATTCGACGATCGTCACGTCGAGGCCCGTATTTTTTAACTGCCTTTTTAGCCAAAAGCCCTTTAGCCGGCATAGAACTCACCTCGAAACCGAGGATCTTTCGTGTACCCTCCTCCACCATAAGAGCAATACTTAAGGGCTTTAGTTTTGTGTGCTCGTGAGTTTCCATTTCGTCGAACTGGACGCGAGTCACCGGTTTCCACGCGAATTGGCTAAGGTAGCGAATTTGCCGGAACCTCGCCTGCAACGCTAAAAATTTAAGTTTCCGTGCAACAGTGGTTCGCGAAATTTTCATTAAGAAACTGATTCGCCTTTGCGACTTGCCCGAGCACAAGTCCTCCTCGATCGTGCGGTTCAGGTGCCGTTTATTCTGACCGAACTCGGGAAGCCCAGTGGCTTCAGAGAAAGTTTTTGAGCAGTCACAGCATCGCCACCTGAGGATCCATTTTCGCTGAGATTTTCTGTAAAATCGGCCGTGCCGGATCTTATCTCCGAGATGCGGACACGGGTGAAGCTCAACTGCATTTAACTGTGGACAGGGATGCATTCAGGAAAACAAAAGCAATATCTCTGCCGAATCAAAATGTTATCGCCAACCGGCCACAGGAAAGTGGGTCAGTTTTAAAACAGCAGACGAAACTGTCCGGCGCCGCCTTCCCAAGTCTCGCCTGAGCCGAAGCGGTCGCCGTCGAAGGTGAAGAGCAGGGCGAGTTCGCCGGCTTTAGAGAATTTCATAAGATATTTAATATTGAGCCGATGTTCGATTTCGCGATCGTCGCCGCGGGTGGTGGAGTCGCGGTTAAAGACCGTGCCGTCGTAACCGACGGACCAGGCCCGCTCGCCCCAAGCTTTGGCTTGGGCCGGAAAGTCGACCCAAAATACCGGCAATACTTCGCGATAGTATTCGCGCGCGTGATCGAGGTGAATTTCGCGGTAAAACACGTTGAGCCCGGGCCGAAGTTTAAGTGGACCGGCGTAAACTCCGTATTCAAATTGATTGAGTGAACGCAAGCGGGAATTGTTGGTGAGGGCCGCGTGATTTACGTCCCAGGCCCGGTCGAGCAAAATGCGGTAGCCGCAGGTGGAGCCGAGACCGAAAGTTTTAAGTCCGCTTAGGTACACGGAGCTATAGGACATGGTTCGCGTGGCGACGCCACCGGTGGAGCGGACGGATTCGGGCTCGTAGTGAATCTCGAAACGGCCGAAGTCGGCGGGCGCTTTAACGGTGGTGCCGGTTAAGGTCCACGCCACGGGAGCTCGCGACCATTGATCGGCGAGCAAATTGCGTTCGTTGCGTTGAAAGTCTCCCCATAGGCCGACCAGTTGAACTTCTTTGTCTGGGTCGGGCTTAAAGGCAAGGGCGAGGCCCATATCATCTTCGCTCTTATATAGAGATGTTTGGCCGAGCATTGAGAAGAACCATTGCTCGCTTAGGCGAAATCGCAACTCAAGCGGCATGGCCACGCGGTCTTGCTCAAAATCCCGCTCTTGCAACCAGTGCAGGCGAAACTCCACAGACTCGCTCAGCGGCGCGTAGAGTTTTAACCGCTGGTAATTTAAAAATTGTTTGGACGAGACACTGCCCACCGAAAGGTCAAAGGCGCGATTCGAATTCCACCAAGTGCCGTCCCACTCGAGCGGCCGTTGATACACTATAAAGTCACTTGAGGCTTCGGAGTCCCAATGCGTGTAGGAATCGAGCAGCAAAGCTTCGGGCTCGGTGGCGATATGATATTGCGAGTCGGTGATAAAGGCCGCGGCGGGGCTGGTGGTGAATCCGGCCACTACGGCGAGAAGGAATATAATTGCGGAGCCAGATAAATAACGCATTGAATGACAAAAAATGCTTGGAGACCTTTTAGCCACCTAACTCGACTTTCGCGATGGTTTGCAGCTGCATGTTGGAGGTGCCCTCGTAAATTTGCCCGATTTTGCAATCGCGGAAGAATTTTTCGACCGGGTACTCTTTGGTGAAGCCGTTGCCGCCAAATAAATCGACGGCCAGCGAGCAAATGCGCTCGGCATTGCGCGAAGAGATCAATTTGCAAATCGCGGCGTCTTGCGTGAATGGCTGCTTGCTGTCTTTTAAGCGGGCCGCGTTGTACACATGCAGCCGTGAGCTTTCGAGTAGGCAGCGCATTTCGGCCAGCTGAAATTGCACACCCTGAAATTGGCCGATGGCTTTGCCGAATTGTTCGCGCGTTTTGACGTAATTGAGAGTGGCATCGTACGCGCCTTGCGAAATCCCCACCATTTGCGCGCCAATCCCGATGCGGCCTTCATTGAGCGTTTCGATGGCGATTTTGTAGCCTTTGCCCACTTCGCCGATCATATTTTCTTTCGGCACTTGGCAATTTTCAAACAGCAGTTCGCAGGTCGAAGAGGCGCGAATGCCGAGCTTGTCTTCTTTTTTGCCGACTTTAAAGCCGGGGAAGCCGCGCTCGACAAAAAAGCCGGTGATGCCCTTATAACCTTTGCTGAAGTCGGTGTTGGCGAAGACTAAAAAGAGGTCGGCCTCGTGGGCGTTGGTGATCCATAATTTATGGCCGTTCAAAACAAAGTGCGAGCCTTTGTCTTCGGCTTTAAGTTTAAGCGCGAAGGCGTCGGAGCCGCTGCCACTTTCTGAAAGAGCGTAGGCGCCGATCTTTTGCTGCGCCAATTGCGGCAGATATTTTTTCTTTAAAGTGTCGGTGGCCCAATAATTTAAAGCATTGGTCACCAACGTATTTTGCACGTCGACCAAAACGCTCACCGAGGCGTCGACCCGGCCCAGCTCTTCAATGGCCAGGCACGCCATCATAAAGGTGCCGCCGGCCCCGCCTAAGCTTTCAGGGGTTTCGATGCCCATGATGCCCATTTCGAACAGCTTTTTAATTAAACCCTTATCCATCTCGGCGTCGTGGTCCATTTTCGACACGAGGGGCTTGATTTCGCCCTCGGCAAATTCGCGAATGGCGTTGCGAAAGGCGGTTTCGTCATCGGTCAGGGTGGTGAGTGCAAAACGTTGATCGCTCATAGAGGCTCCTATGCGGCTTGACTGAATTAATTGTTAGGTTAAATTCTTGTGGAATGCAAACGCCCTCTCGAGTCCTTATAGCTAAACCCGGATTGGACGGCCACGATCGTGGCGCCAAGGTTGTGGCCCGTGCTCTGCGCGATGCCGGCTTTGAGGTGATCTACACCGGTCTTCACCAAACCCCGCAAATGGTGGTGGAGGCCGCGGTTCAGGAGGATGTGGATATCGTGGGCTTGAGCATTTTGTCGGGCGCCCATGTACCGCTGGTGACCGCGGTTCTTGAGCTGTTCAAAACCCGGGGTGTTTCGACGCCGGTTTTTGTGGGCGGCATTATTCCGGACGATGATGCGAAGCTTCTAAAGTCTAAGGGTGTGGCGGCCGTGTTCGGGCCGGGTACGACCATGGTGGATATTGTTAAAAAAATTAAGACCGTGTTGGCCTAGGTCGGTCTTTTGGGTCCCAATTCAAAATTTTAGGGGAATTCCTATGGCTCAGAGGCCGGATTGGTTTCGCTATGTCTCTGCATTTTTGATCCGTTGGGCGCGATTGAACCTAAGGGGGCTTTTGATTAAGTAAGCTTTCTGCGCCACGCAAATATAAATAATATTTGACGATGGTTTGCACGATCCACCTCTTGCCGTGAGCCTGCCTTTTGATTTTATCACCAAGCTTCATTCGATGATATCGCAAGCCGCCCATATGCAATCGTGCCGCGTTTAATTGTCTTTTGAAGAGTCATCTTGATGTTCAACTACACTTTAGAAATCTGCAAAAATGTTGGTTTTGAAACCTGTGATATGAATTTGGCGGACGCATTCCAAGGGAGGGTTAAAATGAATCTCAAAAATATTTCAGATCAAGTTCTGCTCGAGCGAACAGAAAAATTGGTTCAGCGTGAACGCGAACTGCTCGGCGAAGTTTTGCATCACTTAAAAGAGATTGAACGGCGGCGGTTGTTTTCTCAGCTTGGGTACAAATCTATTTTTGACTACGCTACAAAGAAATTGGGCTACGCAGAAGATCAAGCTGCGCGTCGGATTTCAGCAATGCGACTGTTAAAAGAATTGCCAGAGATAGAATCTAAGATCGCCGATGGCTCGTTGACGCTGACCAATCTGAGTATGGCGCAGACTTTGTTTCGGCAAGAGAGTAAAAGAATGTCAGCCGGCATGGGCGATAGCGGTTTTAGCAAAAATGAAAAATTAGAGGTCTTATCTAAGATCGAGAACAAGTCCAAGCGCGAGGCGGAGAAAGTGATCATCGCTCATTCTTCTGAGCCCGCGCAGTTAACGGGCGAACGCATCCGGGCGGTGACCGAGACGCATGTCGAAATCAAATTTATAGCCAACAATGAGTTGCAGCAAAAGCTAAGCAAGATCAAAGGGCTTCTCGCGCATTCACATCCGAGTTTAAGCATGGCTGAAGCGATCGATTTGCTTTGTGATATGGCCATTCAGAAGCTAGATCCGGCCGAGAAAGCAAAGAAAATGGTGGTACGAAAAACGGGAGTAACCGCAAAATCACCCGCGCCGGACATTAAACGTCGCATCACCGCCGGTGAGCGTCGGCAAGTTTGGACGCGCGCTGGTAGCCAATGCCAAAACTGCGGCTCGACTCACGCACTTCAAATTGACCACATTCAGCCAAAAGCTTTGGGGGGATCCGATGAGACAAAAAACCTCAGGCTCTTGTGCCGACCCTGCAACCAAAGGTCAGCGATTGATAGTTTAGGCCTGACTAAAATGCAGCGCTATTTAGATTGGCCATCGGGCGGCTGATATTCCCTTGTTGACCATGGATTTGACGCCGAGAACTGCCAAATGTATCGTTACTTAGGACCTCAAGCTTAATTAAGGAAATAAAAATGGAAACATTTAAGGCGACTACTGCGTTCTACGATGTGCAAGACATGGATAGGGCCGTAAAGTTTTATACAGAAAAGCTAGGATTCCCATTAAAGGTCCGTTTTGGTGATAACTGGGCGGAAGTTGATGCGGGTTCCATTTCAATAGGACTGCACCCAACCGAAGATGGCGCTCCGGTTTCAAGCGAGGGCGGAGCTACTGTCTCCTTTGCGGTGAGTGATCTCGAGGCTGTGGTTAAGCAGCTCAAAGGCCGCGGCGTCGAAGTTGGAGAAATTCGAAACCCCCCTCGGGGAAAGTTTGCAATGGTGAAAGACTCCGAGGGCAATTACCTTCACATGATCGAGTTCGCGAAAAAGTGGAAAGACGAAAATAGCTATAAGCCTGGCGCCAATTAAATAATCAGGGCTTCTGGCGGTTGCGGCACTATTCCCAACTCATCGAGTGCATTTTTTCGAGCACGCCTTTTTTCTCTAATTTCTCATAGGTCTCGGTACCCAAATACACCCGCGGGATAAAATTGCGGTACTGCGAGAGCACCTTCATCAAAGATTGCGAGACATCGACCAGTAAGCGCAGCTCACCATGGCGGGTGAGCACTTTGACCGTATCGCTTGAGTTGATCGGGTCTTTTTTATCTTTTTTGAACGAATCCGAATTGCGGGTAAACATCACGTCGCGGGTCGGGATGTCGTCAATCACCCAGGCGTTTTTGTCGACCGCGCGCACTTCGTCTTTGATCCAGGCGACGGCGCGCTGGCACTGGGCCACGAGCGAGCGCCTGTGTTCTTCGTCGCGCACGACGGTGGGCTTTAGCGGCGCGATGCGAATCTGTGCCGGTGGCATACGGCGCGCGAGCATATCGCTGAGTTCACCGATCATGGGATGCTTGACTCGCCCGGCGAGGTATTCGTGCAGTTTGGCCATAAAATAGGAGTCATTGAACGTAAAGTACTCGTTCGGGTTCATGGCCACTTTGTCCATCAAGGTTTCAAACGAGTAGCTGAGCTTGTTCTCGAGAAAGTACTCTTGAATTTTTGCGGCGATGAGATCGAATTTGTAGCCCGTGCCCTCGTGAATAATTTGCGAATACCAAAAGTAGCGGGCGACGAGAAAGGAATCGACCACGTTGATGCCGTCTTCGTGAATGCACAACATCGATTTGCCGTTGCTGCTGTGAAGGCGTAGCGCCCGAATCAAAAAATCCAGGTCGAACAAGCCGATTTTTACGCCCGAGTGATAGGCGTCGCGAATTAAATAGTCCATGCGATCGGCATCCACATCGGCGTGCATCAGTTGATTGGCCAAGATGTTGTCGCTTTTTCCGGCGATAATGCGCGAGAGCTCGAGGGGATCAATGCCCTCTTCTTTAAGAATCCGCGTGAGGCCGCCGTCGAAGTCGGTGTTGAGCAAAATGTGCGAGCCGAGCACTTCGTGGTTGGCTACGTACTTGGGCTTAGTCTCTTGCGATTGATGCCGCCAAAAATTGATGTAGCCCATTTCGACCGAGTGGGAAAACGGGAAAGTCCCTATATCATGTAGCATGGCCGCGAGCCGCATCATGCGGTGAAAGGTGGTTTTTTCGTCGCGGGCTTTGGGGTCGAAAAGTTTTTCTTCGCTGGCGGCGATGCCGAGGCCGCGCAAGATGCGATCCATCACATGCGAAACGCCGAGCGCGTGGGCATGACGGGTGTGGGTTGCGCCGGGAAAAATATAAAAGCTAAAGCCCAGCTGCCGAATCCACCTTAGGCGCTGGTAGTACAGGGTTTCTAAGATACGGGTTTCGACGCGGTTGAGCGTGATGTAGCCGTGGATGTTGTCAAAGATGACCTTCTTCACTCTTTGATTATCGGCTTAAATCGCCGCAATGATTCGCTCTTAATGACTCTCCTGGACGTAGGACCTAGTAGTCAGGGCCAGGGACTCAAGCTAAAGTCGGGAGAATGGTGGTGTGAGAATGAAATGGCTGCTGCTTGGACTAATTTCTTTTAATGCCAATGCCCGTTGGTTGAGCATTAATGAGGCGCCCAGTGTGGTGCTGAAACTGGACATGGCTTTTGATGTGCGCAAAGACGGCACGTACGATCAAGAGGTTCACTACATAATTAAAGTGCAGTCCGAAGACGCGAAAGTGAACGCCAGCATTTTTACCATCGACTACAATGCCGCCACTGACAAAGTGGAAGTGATCGAGGCCTACACTAAAAATGGCGGGCAAAAATTTGTGGTGGAAAAATCGGCCATTGAAGATCGCGACAAAGGGGATTCGCGCGACTACGACGCCATGAAGGTGCGCTCGGTGGTTTATCCGCAAGTGCAGGTCGGCTCGGAGTTGCACATTAAGTATCGGATGAAGACCGAGAAGCCGCTGCTTAAGGACCGCTGGTCGACGCAATTTGCATTTGCGCCGTCGGTGCATGTTAAGAAACTGCGCGCGCGCGTGCGCTCGGAAGTCCCGCTTTATGTCGAGACTCGAGACTACAATAAATTTCTATCAGTCCGCCACAAGGGCAAGATGGTGGAAATCACCAATAAAAAAACTCTGCCCGGCTGGGTGCACGCCGAGAAAGATGTCTACTTTCATCCAATGAGCGGCAGCGAAGTGTGGATTTCGACCGAAAAAACCTGGGCTCCGTTTATGAGCGAAATTGAAAAGGATTACGAACGGATTATCAACGCCGGCTTACCCGAAAAATTGCGGCCGTGGGTGACCGAGTTAAATGCGAAGATCACGGCTGAAGAAAAGATTAAACTGGTCTTAGAGAAGATGTCGCAGTCGTTTCGCTACTTCGGAGATTGGCGTCGCCATGATGGCGGGTATACACCCCGCGCGATTGCCGAGATCGAGGCCTCGCGCTACGGCGATTGCAAAGACCTTTCGGCCTTACTGGTGGCGCTCTTGCGGGCGATGAAAGTGGACGCCCATGTGGCCTTGATCCGACGCGGAGAAAACCCCTATGGCGCGGAGCCCGATTATAACCTTCCGGCCTCGAACCGCTTCAATCACGCGATTGTGCGCGCCCGCGTGGGCGAGCAGTCGTATTGGCTGGATCCGACCAATCCGGTGGCGTCGCTGAGGCCTTATCCGGATATCTCGGGCCGCCCAGCTTGGGTGATGAGCGATAAAGGCGGCGCTTTCGAACGGCTGCCTGAGCCCACCGTCGTGGACTTTGAGCATGTTCACGATTACGTCTACCGCTTTAAAACCAACGACGATGTGGCGGTCAAAGTGAGCGCGCATTGGAAGAAGTTGGCCCCCTACCGCGTCGCCAATGAATTGCTTCTCACCAGCAAATCCGAAGTGCTATCGAACACCCTCGACTATTTTGCTGAGGGCGCCGAGGTGCAAAAGTTCGACTATAAAAAAGAGCCCAGCACCGGGCGAACGTTAAAAGATATGAATATTGAACTTGAGTACACGGCCGGCCAAGTGGCCTACAATGCGGGCAAGTCGATGTTTTGGGTGATTCCCGACGGCGTGCTTGAGGGGCCGTTTTACGAAACCGCTCAGCGCGAAAGTGATTTGCGACTGGCGGAAATGCCATTTTCTTTTCGCGGAACACGCCGGCTGCTGGCGACGCGGCTCGCGCAAGAGGCGCCGCCGGCCTGCAAAGTGGAGTCGGCGTGGATGGATATGGAGCGCAAAGTCAGGTCGGACGGCAAAGATGTGGTGATTGAACAGCGTTTTGACCTTAAGCGACCCTATATCACTCGCGAGGAGTTTCGCTCCCCGGCCTTTCGAAAACTGCAAGGGGAGACCAAACGCTGTTTCCATCGGGCGGGGGTTTTGATACAGTCCGACCATGGGTAACATGAATTTGATCGAACTCGGCTACAAGATCAGCCTGATCTTTGTGCCATTTTTATTTTCGCTGTGTTTTCACGAATTCGCGCATGGACTGGTCGCCAAATGGAAGGGCGACCGCACCGCCGAGTTGCAGGGTCGCCTTACGTTAAATCCCATGGCGCACGCCGACCCGATCGGGACGTGGGCGTTGCCGCTGATCGCAATCGTTTTTAACGCCGGCTTTTTCTTTGGCTGGGCCAAGCCGGTTCCGGTGGATACCCGCAATTTGAGAGGCCGCTTCGATATGTTTTGGATCGCGGCCGCGGGTCCGTTGTCGAACGTTCTTTTGGCCGTGGTCGCGGCGATTGGCTTAGGGTTTGTTGCGGCCTATGTTCATTCTTCGTCGGGTGGAATGGTGATCGAACTGGTGAATTCATTTATCGGGATCAATCTTTTTCTGGCCGTCTTTAACTTGATCCCCATTCATCCGCTCGACGGCGGCAAGATTGTGGAGCCGTTTTTGCCGAACAATTGGAACACCTGGCTGATGGAGAATCAGATGCAGCTGAATATGTTTCTTCTGCTGATCTTGATTCTGGGCGGAGGCTTCTTGGCGATGCCGGTGATGTTGGCGAAGGGTGTGCTCCTGCAACTATCTAGTTTTATTGCACAAAATCTCGTTTGACGGGCCGCCTAAACTTTGGTGCAATTCGGGAAGTCGCAGCGGTTGAATCCGGAGTCTTGATTTGAGTATACATGTACACTTAGACCGATTTGAAGGCCCTCTCGGGCTCTTGCTTCACCTTATCCGTGAGCAAGAGATGGATATTTTTAATATCAATATCCATCCCATTACACGCCAGTACCTTGAGTACATCAAAACCATGCGCCGCTTGGATTTGGAAGTGGCCGGCGAATTTATCGCCATGGCGGCGACACTTTTGCACATCAAATCAAAAATGCTTTTGCCGTCGTATGATGAAGACGGGCAAGAGATTGTTGAAGATCCGCGCAAGGAGCTGGTGCAGAAGCTGCTTGAGTATAAAAAAATTAAAGAGCTGTCGGTGGACCTTTATAAGCTGCCGCTTCTCGATCGCGATGTTTTTGCCCGCGGCTTTCGCGAGGACGTGGAGTCGGCCGAAGAGGGCGAGCTGATTTTAGAAGAAAAGCCGCTGTTCAGTTTGATTGCCGCTTACCGCTTTGCCATGAAGAACGCCAAAAAAGCCGTGCACACGGTTGGCGATGCCCTGCAAAGTATTTCGATGCGGATTATGGAGATGAAAGATCTCCTTGAAGTCGGCAAGCGCGTGATCTTTCGCCAGTTTATCACCGAAGAAGCCCCTGGCGAAAAACGCAGCGGGCAGATTTTGCTGACGTTTTTGTCGCTGCTTGAGTTGGCAAAAATGGGTTTTGTGTCGTTGTTTCAGAGCGAAAATTTTGCTGATATTCATGTCGAAGCGCGCAAGCCCATCGACCGCGATGTGATTGCGTCCCAGGCCGAGAGCTATGATTCGGTCAATGCCGAGGCCAAAGCCGATGCGATTTTTGCCAAGCAAATGAGTTTAAATGAATCGGCCGTGATGTCGGAAGATATGCCCGACGAAGACGTGTCGGAGGCTTTGGGTGAGAGTGTGCAGGGCGAGCTGGATATGGCCGCGGCGGCTGTGCCTGAGGCCGATCTGCCGTTTGAAGAAATCGCGACCGACGAAGATATCGCCGCCGAAGAATTGAAAATTGCTGAAGAAGAGGCGGCGGCCAAGCCCGCGGAGCCCATGAACAATGTACTTTCCTTTTTAACCACTCCAACGCCGGATGGAACTGAAGCATGAGCAAAAAGAAAAAAGCCGCACCTGTCGTGGAAGAGTTACCTGTCGTCGAAGAGTTTAACGAAGAAGAGCTGGCCGCCGCGGCCGCACTCGATGAAGATGTTAGCGAAGATGTGATCGATGATGAAGACCTCGGTGATGACGAAGACAGCGAAGTACCGGAAGTCGCCGAGGCCGAATTTGCAGGTTCGGAGCTTGAGGCCTTTGAGTCGGCTGAGATTGAAGATGTCGAAAAACTGAGCCCAGAGCAAATTCGCTCGATTGTCGAGAGCGTGTTGTTCGCCACCGATAAACCGCTCAGCATCGCGGTGATCAAGCAGTCGTTTAAAGGCACGCAGGTGCGCTCAAAAGATATTCGTGAAGCGCTGACCGAGCTTTCAACCGAGTACAATGAGTCGTTTCGCGGTTTCAGCCTTGATGAAGTGGGCGGTGGTTTTCAGCTGCGCACCAAAGTCGACAATATGAAGTACTTGCGCCAATCGGTAAAGGCGCGCGCGTTTCGATTGAGTGGTCCGGCCTTAGAAGTGATGTCGATCGTGGCCTACAAGCAGCCGGTGACCAAAGCTCAGATTGATGAGATTCGCGGTGTGGAGAGCGGCCATTTGCTTCGCGCTTTGATGGAGAAAAATCTGGTTACGTTCGGCGAGCGCAGTGAGTTGCCGGGCAAGCCGATGTTTTATGAATCGACCCGTAAGTTTTTAGAGATTTTCGGCTTGCGCAATTTAAATGAGTTGCCCTCTTTGCATGAGATCGACCAGCTGATCCCCGAGGGCATTGGCGAGATTGAAGATAAAGAAACTTTGAGCGATTTGACCGAAGGGTTGTCGGAAGAGATTAAGTCTTCGTATTCGGTGGGCGAAGAAGAGCTTTTAAAAATCACCGATGAGTTGCAAAGCATTTCGACATCGTCCGACTTTTTTGAAAAAGAAAAAGAGCGTATGCGCGAGCAACGCGACCAAGAACGCGCGCAGGATATTCGAGAAGCGTTGGCGGTGGGCGAAGTGGTTGAAGAAAAAGACAAGCGTTGGCTTGAGCGTTACGATAGCGCGGCCGCGGAATCTCGTCAGGCCCTAGAAGAAGTGGCCATGGTCACCGAAGGTTTTGAGGGCAATGTGCCCGAGGCCCATGCCGAGGGTTCCACAATCGTGAACTTGTCGAGCGATGAGCTGCCACCGGTCGAGGCGCCGGTTGAAGGCGCGCAGGCCGACGACGCGACCGCGGACTAAGTCAACCAACCTTGGAGCTCGCACCCGGGCCTAAGAGCCATTGCAGGGAAAGTTTCCAAATCTGGAAACCTTAGACGCCATAGGGCGTTGTCAAATCAGAGGCTAGAGTCCTATGGCGTCTAAAGTTGCCGAATTTGGAAACTTTGGCCGCAGTAGCTGAGAGGCCCGGCCGTTGGTGGAATAGGTCGATATGTTTAAATGGAAATTGAAGCTTGGTCCGAGATTCGGAGCGCGATTGCGTCCGCCACGCGGATTCCGTCACACGCGGCACTCGTGATTCGGCTTAGCGTCGGCCTCACCAAATTTTTTTGACGACGCGACTCCGGATTGAGGTTATTGGAAATCAGGTTCAATCCAGTATCCCTTCGCATGTTTGACTCGGTTTATAATCCAAAGGGAGGCAGATCGATTGCCTATGTTGTCTAGATTTTGCAGAAACGCGGCGAAAAAACATACTTGTGGATTTGAGCGCAAAATTTCGTCCCATTCGCGGGCAATTTTATCGAAATCGTAGTTTGCATGGGAACTAATTGCGAACTCATAAGCATGATTGTTTGAATCAGCATCAAATTGCGGGATTAGCTTTTGTTCCCCTTCGTAAAGCACTCCAACTCGATTGACGCTTACCTTCGCTGTTGGAAAACAGATCCATCGATTGAATGACTCCCAGTATGGCTTGGTTCCCGGTGCGGAAGATAGCGCCGGGACACCAGCTCTTCCTTGTTTTTCGAGAGCGTGATCCGACCAAGATAAAATTTGGTCGCTTTCTGAAAGGGTGGGCGTGGAGTAGGACAGTAAAAATACCAGACTAGTGGCCCAGGAGATTTTACTGTTCATGTTTTGCCTCTTTTAGTTTTTTAAGGTAGCCGCGATAGTCATCCATTCCCTTTTGGCGTTGATTAGGGTTTTTAAGTTTTCGCCTAAGATAGTCTTTGTATTCTGCGACTGTCTCCTCCCATGTAGCAGGGCGGTTCAAGCGTGCGGATGCGGTTTCTTTTTTTCTAAAAAGCCATCGGATTCCGCTGGCAATATTCAAGCTTGGATCAAATACCTCGTCGGATTCGAAGATAAAAATATAGTCCTTAAGCTCTTCCCGCTCGCCTTTGAGGTAACGAATCGTGGCAGGCATTAGCTGAAGTAAACCCTTTGCCGCACTTCGCTTCCCCTTGCCGGCGTCGGGATTGAATGACGACTCTGAGGCCATTAGGGCCTTTACAACATCTGGATCTAAAGGATCATCTGGTTTAAGAGTTTCATTCCAAAATTTAGTCCACCCCCTAATCAGGGAATCAAACTTCGTTCCATTTTTTTTAAATCCAAGAGGATCACTGGATGGCCCGCCATTAAGATCTTGGAAGTTAAATCGCACTATGTCGTCGATCTCTTGGCGCGTCAGGAGGTTTTTGATCGAACTCTTGCTCTCTCTGCAGTGGTCTCGTCGCGGATGGTTTCGAACGATGTATCCTGATCTAGAGTGTTCATCAACGTCGGCTCCGCTTACATAATACTCGCCGGGTGGACAGACCTTCCATGAATGTACCGAGGTCTGATATCTAGAGTTGAGTTGCTCGAGATCGATTATAAGTTTGGGAAGGTCATTTTTAATGGTCGTCCAAATTATTTCGGAGTCAGTTCCAAAGTATTCGTGAACAAGAATATTTCGCATGCCTTTGATCTGCTTCCAGGGGATGTTCGAAAGTTCACGCTGAATTTCAGTTGGAATATTTTTGGCAGCATCTCCGAGAATTTGGAGATTTCGGATACAGGCATCGATAGTCTTTTGGTCGTTTGAGAAAGCATCTGAATTTTCAAGGCTGTTGGAATACTCGACGACCTTTCTTGCGGCCTCTTCCATCTCCTTCAAACGAAGTTTCCAGCTCTCTCTACGCAACTCTTACGGACTCTTTCTCAATACGTGCCATCATTCGTTCTTTAATGGCAGCTCGTGTTACCAAGTCAACCTTCACCTTTAGAAGAGATTCGAGGAAAAATTTTAAATCTGCAAACTCAAATAGCCCTACAGATTTCGAACTGAACTCGATTAAGAGATCAACGTCACTTTTCTTCGAGGCTTTGCCCGTAGCAACTGACCCAAAAACATAGATGGCAGAAACACAATACTTTTCTTCTAAAGTTTTCTTTTCCTTTTGAATCAATTTTTTTAGTTGAGCGAGTTTCATAGGCATTATTATACCCGAATTTATTGTGATGGCAAAATGTTTAGTTCCCCCTCATTGACCGTCGTGGCCGATATTCGGACTGCGAACTAAGGGCTGCTACTAACGCACAGATTCAGGGGCGCCCATGGTAGGGGCGCGTTGAAAGATTTCCGCAATCGCATCCGCAACGCGGATGCCATCGCAAGCCGCGCTGGTGATCCCACCGGCATAACCTGCACCCTCGCCGGTTGGATATAGCCCTGCGTGCGAGATCGATTGCAAGGTCGCTTCATCGCGCGGAACGCGGATCGGGCACGAGGTGCGCGACTCTACACCATGCAGTAGCGCCCTTGGTGAAATAAACCCTTTCATATTGGCATTGAAGTTTTCGAGCGCGCGAATCAAATGCGTTTTAAATTCCGCACCCATTAAACTATCTAAGCGAGTCGCCACCACGCCCGACGGGCAGGAGGTGTCGCCCACGGGGGCTGCGCGGCCGTCGATAAACGCCATTAGGTTTTGCGCGGGCAGTTGGTGGGTGCCGCCGGCTTTTCGAACCAGCTCAAGGCCTTCGGCCTCGACCCGGCGGCGAAATTCGAGACCGCCAAACACGTCGGCTTCGCCAAAATTTTTCTTGTGATCGATGGTCATGACGATGGCCGCATTGGCAAAGCGCGAATTGCGCTTAAAATTGCTCATGCCGTTTGAGACCACGCCCAGTCCATCGGTCGAGCACGACAGCACATAGCCGCCCGGGCACATGCAAAAAGAATAAACGCCAACGTCGTCGCTCTTATCATGAAAGGCGAGTTTGTAATTGGCGGCGCCGAGTTTGGGGTGGTCTTTGTACTCGCGAAATTGAATTTCGTTGATCAAGCTTTGCGGATGCTCGACGCGTAATCCGATGGCGAAGGATTTGCCCTCGATCGCCACGCCGATTTCGTGAAGGTGGGCGAACATATCTTCGCTGGAGTGGCCGCAGGCGAGAATCAATTGCTCGCAGTCGATGGTATCACCGTTAGTGAGCCGCACGCCGGTTATCGTTTGCGCCGGCGTGCTCGCAGCCGCTTGCGAACTCGTCAAAATCTCCGCCACTTTAGAATGAAAACGAATCTCGCAGCCGAGCTTAAGCAGATGCTCGCGCATCACTGGGATCACGCGACGGATTTTATCGGAGCCGACGTGAGGGTTAGAGAGATACTCAATCTCAGGCGGCGCGCCGAATTGCACCAGGCGCTGCATAACGTACGGGATGTGTGAGGACTTAATGCGCGTGATGAGTTTTCCGTCGGAGAAAAGTCCGGCGCCACCTTCGCCAAAGCCCACGTTGTTTAACGGATCAAGTTCTCCGCGCCGCCAAAACTTACCAATGGCAATCACGCGTTTCTCGGTGGGCCCACCTTGCTCAAGAAGAATGCACTTTACCCCGCGCTCGCTTAAGCGCAGGGCCGCGAACAATCCGGCAGGTCCCGCACCAACCACCACCACGGGTCGACCCGAGTGTGGAACCGGATCGACCTCAATGTGGGGTTTGCCGATCGCCTCGCCAGGATCGAAAACTTCGACCGAATAGACCATTTTGGGCTGGTGTCTGCGGCGGGCGTCGACACTTTGGCGTAGAATGCGAAAGTCGCCGTAGCCGGGCTGGAGCCAGGCCAAATGCTCTTCGAGCGACTCATCGATCCCAAGTTCTATATTGCGCAGAGTGCGACTCATAGACTGTCTTGTAACGACCTTCTACAGTGCAAGCAAGACCATGAAAGCGTTTAAGAACTTCTTTTTTAGTTGGATCTTTCCTTGGGTGCCCAAACGCCTGCTGAGCCGGGCTACGGGCATGTTTATGCGGATTCCGTTGATCTGGCCGCTCAACGCGCTGTTGATTCCATTGTTCGCGTGGTTTTTTAAGATCGACCGCAGCCTTGCCTTCCCGCGCTCGTACCGAAGTTTTGACGATTTTTTTACTCGCAAACTTAAAGTCGGCGCGAGACCCATTCAGGGCGATTTTGTGCACCCGTGCGATGGCGTTCTGTCAGCCAAGGGGCCGGTGCGCGAGGGGCAACTGGTGCAAGCCAAGGGTTGGCTTTACGACCTAAAAGAATTTTTGGGGTCCGAAGTGCTGGCCCAAGAGTATGAAGGTGGGCACTTTGCCACTTATTATTTGTGCCCGGCCGATTATCATCGGGTGCACTCTCCTCTGAGTGGCGCCTTAACCGGAGCGAGGCATATTCCTGGCCTGCTCTGGCCGGTGAATGAGTGGAGCGTGAACAATATCAAACGGCTGTTTAATTTAAACGAGCGCGTGGTGATGGATTTTCAATCGCCGCGCGGAAAGTTTTCGGTGGTCTTGGTGGGCGCCACCAATGTTGGCCATATGACCATCACCCATGACCCATCGATCGTGACCAATCGGTGGATGTGGCATGCCCCGACCGACCGGCTGTATTCACCGCCAGTGCCGATCGCGGCGGGGGATGAGCTTGGCATCTTTCATTTGGGCAGTACGGTCGTATGTTTGTTCGATAAGTCCTATTCCCCCGGCGTTCAATCGCCCCTCGGGCCGGTGACCATCGGCAGTCGGACCTCGTAAAAGCTTTAGACGTCGTCGTCCGCGAAAGGGCATAGGCCCTCTAATGGGGTTATAAGCTCGATTTTAGAGCATTTAGACTGGCTTTTGCCCTGCATTTCTAGATGCTTATGCGCCTTTTGCTGATTGCGATAGCCTTAACCTTTCCCGCCTATGTGGCGGGGGCGGAACCGGTCAAATGCCGGCCGGCCTCGGTCCGCCTTTCGGACGCTGAAAACCGCCAGGCACAAGCGTTTAGCCAGGCCATTGCCGCTCAGAAAAGCAAAATCATGCAGCTCTATCCGAAATTTGTAACCAGCGAGCAGTACGACCGCCTGAGTGAGCTCGCATTCTCATTGATGGCTCCCGAAACTCGCTATGGTCAGAGTCGATGGTATTTTGTGAAAAAGTGGTCGCCGCCGCTTGCTCTTCGCGCCGTCAAGTGCGCCGTTCGTGGCGTTTGTAGTTCGAAAATTCCGCTCAGTGCGGGGCCCACACAGATTAAAGAAATTCCAGCCGTGGTCGCACTCGAATACGGAATTTCGCCCGCGTCCTTGGACCGCGATCCGGCGCACGCGGGTATCGCCACCATCGCATTTTTAATTGAATTGCGTTCTGAACTTATTGAGCGGCGCATGACGGACCCGCAAGATTTGCCGTACTTGAATGAAAGCACAATGCTCGACCATTTGGTTTACTTCTACCAAGGCAAAGGCCGCCGCGTTTTGCGAGGCGAGCGTCCGCATCGGGATAACAATTGTTATTTGCGGGTGGTGCGCGAGCAACTTGAGGGGCGTTTTTCTGTTGGGTTGGTTGGCGCGGCGTCTGACTCGGACGTTGAGACTTCGCGCTGATCGCGCTACTCGCCGTTATTGCCGATCGCCTCGACGGGGCAGCCTTCCATCGCTTCACGACATTGCGACTCTTCGGTTTCGTTGGCGGGCTGTTTGACGACAAAGGCATGGCCGTCTTCATCGTGCATTTTAAAATGATCGGGCGCTGCTAAAACGCAAGCGTCACAGGCAATGCACTCTTTATCGACGTAAAATCGTCCGGGGATATTATCCGGGAACTTTTTGCTTTTATCGGCCATACAGATGACATATACCAGCACGATGACCTTTGAACAAGAAGTTGAGCGCCGGCGCACGTTTGCGATTATCTCTCACCCCGATGCCGGTAAAACGACCATCACAGAGCAGATCCTTTGGCTGGGACAAATTATTCGCGAAGCCGGGGCCGTGCACGGGAAAAAGGGCACCAAGGCCGCCACATCGGACTGGATGAAGATGGAGCAGCAGCGCGGGGTCTCGATCACTTCATCGGTGATGCAATTTGATTTTAAGGGTCTACGCGTAAACTTACTCGATACTCCTGGCCACAAAGACTTTGGTGAAGACACCTACCGCACCTTGATCGCCGCTGACTGCGCCGCCATGTTGATTGATGCCGCCAAGGGCGTTGAGGCGCAAACCAGAAAACTCTATGAAGTCTGCCGTCTGCGCCGCACGCCGATTTTTACCTTTGCCAATAAAATGGACCGCGAGGGCAAAGACCCACTGGCGTTGATCGATGATGTGGAGACCACTTTAGGAATTAAGTGTTACCCGGTCACGTGGCCGATCGGGATCGGCGACCGCTTTAAGGGCCTTTATCACCGCCTGCGCAAAGAGCTGCTGCTCTATGAACGGGGCCGAGTCGAAGCCGAAGTGGTGAAGGTCAGCGGCTGGGACGACGACATCATTCGCCAGCGCGTGGGCGACGAATTTTTTGCGCAGCTGCAAGAAGAGATGGAGCTTCTTGAAGTCGCCATCGGTGATTTTGAACACGCGGAGTTTATGGCCGGCAAAGTTTCGCCAATGACCTTTGGTTCGGCCAAACACAACTGGGGTGTGGATATTTTCTTGGAGCTGTTCGCCGACTATGCGCCGCCGCCGGGTCCGCGCAACTCCACTAAAGGATTGGTCGAGCCGAAAGACAAAAACTTTTCGGGCTTCGTTTTTAAAATTCAAGCCAATATGGATCGCAAGCACCGCGATCGAGTGGCCTTTATTCGCATTTGCAGCGGGCAGTTCGAGCGGGGAATGAAAGTTTACCTTCCGCGCTTGAGCCGTGAAATCCGTTTGGCCTACGCCAATCAATTTTTGGCGCGCGAACGAGAAACTGTGGATGAAGCTTTTGCCGGCGATATCGTGGGGATTATTGACACCGGCTACTTTCAAATCGGCGACGCTCTGACTTCGGGCAAAGACCTGCAGTTTGATCCGATTCCGCGTTTTAGCCCCGAAATTTTTGGCCGGTTATTTATCAAAGATCCCCTCAAACGTAAGACGCTGCAAAAGGGTGTGCAGCAGCTGGCCGAAGAGGGGACGATTCAGCTGCTCTTTGATCCCGTGGTGGGGAAGCAAGATCCCATTGTCGGCGTGGTGGGCGAGCTGCAGTTTGATGTGCTTTTGTTCCGGTTGAACGATGAGTACCAACTTGATGTGCGTCTGGATCGACTCCCATTTACTGCCGCGCGGTGGCCGGTGGGCAAGGATGGGCAGCCTCCCAAAGCCTCTATACAAGGGGGCGCCAGGATTTTTTACGACGACAAAGAGCGTCCAGTGATTCTGCTTGAAAAAGAGTGGGATTTGAATTGGCTTAAGAAAGAGAATCCAGATTTAGAGTTTCGAATCACGGGGAATTAGGGAGTGATTGACACTAAGCGTTCATCGGTCCTTGTGATCGGTGTGGCCGGCGGGAGTGGATCGGGTAAGTCGACCTTCTGCCGTATGCTACAAGCCAATTTGACGGAGAGTTTTTGCGGAATCCTGGCGCAGGATTCCTATTACCGTGATTTGCACGAATATTTTGACCGCGATGGCGGAGCCGTAAACTTCGATCACCCGAACTCGGTCGAGTTTGAGTTGTTGATACGGCATTTGCAGGATTTGCGGCAGGGTCGCGATATCTCAGTTCCGCGCTACGAATTTTCGAGCCACAAGCGGCTTTTAGAATCCACCCCGTTTCACTGCCGGCCCGTGGTGATTGTGGATGGGACTTTGCTGCTGACCCAGAGTGAAATCCGGCCGCTGCTCGATTTTGCGTTCTTTATCGACACGCAAGAGGATTTACGCTTTCAGCGTCGACTGGCGCGTGATGTGCGCGAGCGCGGGCGAACCAGCGATGGCGTGCGCGAGCAGTTCTTGCGCCATGTGAAGCCCATGCATGATTTGTTTGTAAATCCGAGCCAGCGCTTTGCCGACCGGATTATTTCGGGCGAGAAAAGCTTCGGGCCGGTGATTGAAGAGATCGTTTACGGACTGAGAACGCCGTCGATGGACACGACCTCGTTTCTTTAAGCCGCTCGTTCAAGGGCTGCCTTTGGTCGACATTCTAAATTTGTCGGTTTTATTCTGAAACTCTTTGTAGAGCTCGTTCAAACTGAATGAGGCCCGCTCCGATTCAGAAACGACCCGCTGCACTTCGCTCCAATTGGGCGACGTGGACGAGACCTTGCTCTGGCCGCCCGCGAGATTGGTCATTTGGTTGTTTAAGGTGCCCAGGTGCTCGGCCTTTTTATTGTGGTCTGAAGCCGCATTGGCCATGCCTTGATAGAGGGCATCGGCCACGGTGCGAGATTCGCCGTCAAAGGAGTTTACAATCTTTTCGGCGCGCTCCAGCTCTTGATCCATAAATTTCGCATTGCTTTTCGCCGACTTCAGACTTTTCTGAACTTTCGTTTGGAAGTCGCCCACGTCAAAATTAAAAAACAGCTTTTTCTGCGCGACCATTTCGGCGAGCGTGTTGCTCTCGCGAGAATAATTTCCGGCGGCGGTGTTAAACTCCTTGGCCGCGGTTTCAAAATCTTTAACGTGTTCTTCGACCCTGGCGTATTCGGGCTCATCGCCGGCAATTTTCTTTTTTGAATAGCCGAGCGCCGTAATCTGACCCCGGGCTTCCGTCATTTTTTTTCGGGCCTTGCTCATCTGCCCGGCCAAAGTCTCCATGGCCTTTAGCTTGGCCAGAATTTGTGGCTCGGACTGCGTGTACTCGGCGGTTTTGCCCTTGGCCAGAGACTCTTGCAGCGCCTTTTTCTCGTTCAAATCGGCTTGGACTTTGCCGGCGATCTCTTCAGAACTTTGAAAGGCCGACGAGAGTTCGCCTTCGACCTTCGGCATGTTGAATGTTTTTACGCTGGCGCAGGCGGCCAGGGTGCTTGCGAAAATACCCACACATACTTGGCGCATGTTCATTTGCTTTTTCCTCCAACTGCTTCCTAAAATGGTACGCGAAACAAATGGAGTTACAAATGTTATCTATTCTTCTCAGTGCCATCACCCTTCTACTGGTAATTTCTGGATGTAAATCCGCAGACAAGGCTCAGGTCTCCGCCGCCGGATCGACGTGGTCAGGCCCGATGCAAAATATGGCCGAAGACGTAAAAAAACTTTTGCCTTATGTCTACGACGCCGAGGCCTATCGAAATCCGCAAAACAAAGCGAAGATTCTCACTTACCTCAGAGAATTCTCAACGGCCGCCCACCTACTTAAGCCGGTCGCGGGCAAACCGTTTATCGGCGATGATTTGCTGATCGAGTATTCGATCAAAAATTTGCGCGAGGACCTCAACCGCTCGGCCTACGCCTTAGAGCTCGGGCAAGTGGAATACTCGCGCACGCAGACTAAAGCGAGTTTGGGCCATTGCTTTCGCTGTCACTCGGTGACGCAAGAGGGGAGCTCGGCCCACTGGAATTTAGATCAAGTGCACAATTTGGAATTGGCGCCGCTTGAAAAGGCCGATCTTTTGGTCGCGACTCGCAAATACAAAGAGGCTTTAAGTTACATGGAGAATCTGCTCAATACAGGGGAGTTGCACAAGACCCGCGCGTTCGACTTTGAGTCTTTGCTTCGTCGCTATTTGGCGCTAATTATTCGCGTTGAAAACGCTCCGCAGCGAGCGCTTAAAGAAATGGAACGTGTTTTGAGTCGCGAAGATACGCCGCATTATATCGCCGAGCAGGGTGCGGGATGGACGAGATCGCTTAGAGATTGGGCAAATGAGGAAAAGGGCAAAAAGAAGTTTAAGATTTCAACAAGCAAAGACATGTTTGCCGAGGTTGAAAAAAGATTTAAGAAAGCCGAGTCTATTCAGCACTATGAAAAAGATCATGCCGGCGACGTGGAGTATCTTCGGGCCACAGCTGCCTTACATCAAGGCATGAAGTTTGTTAAAAATCCGAGTGAACATGCACGTGCGCTTTTTCTTTTGGGTAAGGCCTATGAGGTGCTCGATGAGTTGGGCAGCTGGACCTTACATGAGAGCTATTACGAAGCCTGCTTACTCAAGGATCCAAAATCTCAGGTGGCCAAGAGTTGCTTTAACCGCCTAGAGGCTTCGCTCTATATGGGCTACTCGGGCAGTTCGGGGACCCATCTTCCACCCGAAGAGCGCGAGCGCCTGCGAAAACTCAGGGCGGTAATTCAGTAGACAACCTTTAGGAGCAGTCTTACCCTTTTTAATGTATCAATTTTGGTACATGCATGTGAGCGAAAATAAGGAGGCTTCAACATGACAAAGGTAATTCTCGCAGCTCTATTGGTGTTTAGTTTCTCGGCTTTGGCTGACGACACCCACGGCACTACAGATGCTACGACCACTGAAACCACTATGCCCGCAGAAGGTGCAACAACAGACGACGCCCATGGCAAAATGGACAAAGGCACCAAAATGGCCAAAAAAGCCGCGAAGGGCATGAAAGACGGCAAAGGCATGAAGAAAAAAGAGAAAAAAGAAGAGCATGCTCACTAGCCGCGAGCTAGTTTTTGCTTTTCTAATTTTTTCTTAACGGAAAAAGGGGTTTATAACCCCTTTTTTCTTTCTGTATACTTCTCCGCGAAGACCATCCGCCGAGGGGAGCCCCAGCCATGCATATTTCTGAGTTGTCGATCCGCAGGCCGGTCTTTGCCTGGATGTTGATGCTTTCACTGATCTTGTTTGGTGGCATCGGCTTTTACCGCATGGGCGTATCGCAGTTTCCGGATGTGGACTTTCCCTATGTGAGTATCCAGCTGGTCTATGAAGGCGCGGCGCCCGAGGTTATGGAGAAAGACGTGATTGACCCCGTTGAGGGCGCGATCGTGTCGATTCAAGGGATTAAAAATATCTCGTCGCGAGCCGCCTCGGGCCGCGCTTCGATCAATGTGGAATTTGAACTCAGCAAAGATGTCGACGTGGCCGTGCAGGAGGTGCAGACCGCCATTGCCCGCGCGCAAAGAAATTTGCCCGACGATATCGAGCCGCCCATTATCACCAAAGCCAATATCGAAGATCAGCCGATTATGTGGCTCGCGGTGCGCAGTGATAAATTGTCGCGCGAAGAGTTGATGTACCTGGTGCGTGGGCAGATTCGCGATCAGCTCTCAACCGTGAATGGCGTGTCCGAAGTCATTTTGGGCGGCTATGTGGAGCCGGCGCTCCGGGTCGATATCAATGCGGCCCTGCTCAATCGTTATCAGCTCACCGTCGACGACATCATCAACTCCATCCAGCGCGAACATAAAGAAGAACCCGCAGGTCATATCGATACGGCCGAGACCGAATCCTCAGTGCGCGTGATGGGTGAAGCCGCCAATGTCGACGAATTTAAAACCGTCGTGATTAAGCGCCGGGGCGGCGGGCCCAACTACGCGCCGCTGGCCATTTCGCAAGTCGCTGAAATTAGCGAAGGGCTCAATGATGTGCGGCGGATTTCTCGGGTCGGCGGCGAGACGGCCGTGGGTTTAGGGATTCGCAAGCAACGCGGTTCGAACGCCGTGCAGGTCGGCGAGAACGTAAAGAAAAAGCTGGCGCAGTTGCAAAAGCAACTGCCGCCGGGAGTGCAGATGTCGGTGAATTTCGACACCACTCCGCACATTCAAGAAACCGTACATGAACTGCTCTTCACCATTTTGCTCGCCGCTTTGCTCACGGCCATTGTGTGCTGGACATTTTTGGGGTCGATCTCAAGCACCATCAACGTGCTGCTGGCCATCCCCACGTCGATCATCGGCGCGTTTTGGATTATGCAGGCGCTGGGCTTTACGCTGAACACGTTTTCGTTGCTGGGTCTATCACTGGCGATCGGAATCGTGGTCGACGATGCGATTATTGTTTTAGAGAATATTATGCGCCACGCGGAGATGGGCAAAACCCGCCTGCGGGCCGCGATCGAAGGGTCCAAAGAAATTTCATTCGCGGTTCTGGCCACGACCTTTTCTTTAACGGCGATTTTTTTGCCGGTGGCTTTTCTGCAAGGGATTATCGGCAAATTTTTCTTTCAGTTCGCACTCACTTTGTGCGTGGCGGTTTTGCTGTCGTGCTTAGAGGCGCTCACTTTGGCGCCGATGCGCTGTTCGCAATTTTTGGCCACGGGGCATCGCACAACCAAAATCGGGCGCGCCGTGGAATGGATTTTAGGCTCGGCCACCGAGCGCTACGCACGGTCGCTGCCGTTTTTTTTACTGCATAGATGGAAGACTTTAATTTTTACCGGACTCTTTTTCGCCGCTTCGATGTCGTTGATCTTTGTGGTGCCCAGAGAATTTACTCCGGCCGAGGATCAGGGCAGTTTGTTTGTGCAGGTCAAAGCCAAGCAGGGCTCGAGCATGGCCCACACCGACGGCAAAATGCGCGAGGTCGAAAAAATCGTGACCGAGGACCCGAGTGTGGAGCGCTACTTTTCTGGCGTCGGCGGTTTTACCGGTGGAGAAAGCAACTCGGGTTTTGTCTTTATCACTTTAAAAGACCGCAAGGTGCGTAAGCTCAGTCAAGCCAAAGTGGCCGACGGCTTACGTGAAAAATTAAAGGCGGTAAAAGACGTGCGCGCGTTTATCCCCAGCGGCAGCGGCGGTATTTTTGGTGGCGGCAGCAATTATGCGGTGAACTTTGGTGTGCGTGGTCCCGATTGGGACAAGCTCGGCGGCTATGCGGAGCAGATTGTAAAAGAGATGAACGAGACCGGGCGCTTTACCGACGTGCAGATTCCCGATGTGAAGGGCGCGCCGGAGATTCATATTATTCCCGATCGGCAAAAGGCGCTGCAACTGGGTGTAGAGATATCTGAAATTTCGCGGGCGGTGAGGGTGCTGGTGGGCGGGTTTCCCGCCGCGTTGTACGCCAAAGGTGGGCTGCGCTATGATGTGGTCGTGCAGCTCCGTGAGGCCGACCGAAAATCCATCGACCAAATTCGCTCGATCTTGGTGCGCAACACGCGGGGTGAGTTGGTGTCGCTCGCGCAATTGGTGAAAATCGAGAATAAAACCACGGCCCCGGTGATCACGCGTGAGAATCGCGTGCGCTCGATCACGGTGAGTGGCAATCCGGCTAAAGACGTGCCGCAAGAGGACGCGTTGAATGAAGCGCAGTCCATCGCGCGAAAAATTTTGCCCGAAGGTTACTTTGTGGCTTTGTCGGGGAGTTCTGAAGAGTTTAAAAACGCCACGTTTAGTTTGGTGTTCGCGCTCGTGCTGGGGATTTTAGTGGCCTATATGGTGCTGGGTTCGCAATTCAATAGCTTTATCGATCCGCTGATCGTACTCGCGGCGCTGCCATTTGCTTTTACGGGTGCGTTGTTTGGCTTGTTGGCCTTTGGCCAATCGTTGAACGTGTACTCCTTTATCGGAATTATTTTGCTGATCGGAATTGTGAAGAAAAATTCGATTCTGCTGGTCGATTTCGCCAATCAATTGCGCGATGAGGGGCTGCAAAAAGATCCCGCCTTGATCAAGGCCTGCCCACAAAGGCTGCGCCCGATCTTAATGACCACCTTCGCGACGCTGGCCGCGGCGGTTCCGGGTTCGTTAAATTTTGGCCCCGGCGCTGAGTCGCGGATCCCGATGTCGGTGGTGGTGATCGGCGGTGTTTTGGTGTCGACGTTCTTCACTTTGTTCGTAGTGCCGTGTTTGTACTCGGTCATCGCGCGGCCGCGCCGGCATTTTGACCTCAATGCGCCCGACGAAAAAGAAGCGCCCCATACAGAACTGACGGTGCACTAGATGAAACGCGGAAAGCTGCAAATCATCGGTTGGCGCGAGTGGATTGGACTGCCCGATTTGAATGTTTCGCGCATCAAGGTGAAGGTCGACTCGGGCGCGCGCACCTGCGCCCTGCATGCCTCAAGAATCAAGTATTCCGAAGACAAACACGGGCAAACCTGGGTTTCGTTTTTGGTGCACGCGAGTAAAAAACCGCAACGGGCCAAAGCGCCGTTGCTTACACAACGAATCGTTAAGAGCTCCATGGGCCACGCCACTTTGCGGCCGGTGATTGTCACCCGGATCGCGATCGGTGGGGAGGAATGGCTCACCGAGGTGACTCTGGTGAACCGAGATCCCATGGGTTTTCGCATGTTGATTGGCCGTCAGGCGTTGAAACGTCGCTTTTTAATTCATCCTTCCCGTAGCTTTATCCAGTCAAAGGACGAAACATGAAAATCGCGATCTTGTCGCAGAACTCGCATTTGTATTCGACCGCGCGCCTTGTGCAGGCCGCAGAAAAGCGCGGCCACCAAGTGACGGTGATCGATCCGCTGATCTGTTATATGGATATCACGTCGCACCGACCGACGGTGTACTATCGCAGCAAAAAGCTCGACGACATCGACGCCGTAATTCCGCGGGTCGGCGCCTCGGTCACCTTTTACGCCACCGCGGTGATTCGGCAGTTTGAAATGATGGGCGTTTATTGCCTCAATGAATCCGTCGCGATTTCGCGCTCGCGCGATAAATTGCGGGCGTTGCAGATTCTCGCGCGCAAAGGCGTAGGTATGCCTGTGACCGGCTTCGCTCACTCGACCAAAATGTCGGCCGAGCTGATTAAGCTCGTGGGTGGGGCGCCGCTGGTGATCAAATTGCTTGAGGGCACGCAAGGCAAAGGCGTGGTGTTGGCTGAGACGGAGGCCGCGGCCGAGAGCGTGATCGATGCCTTTCGCGACCTAGATGAATACTTTTTGGTGCAAGAATTTATTAAAGAAGCTCAGGGTGCCGACATTCGCTGTTTTGTAATTGGCAATAAAGTGGTCGCGGCCATGATGCGAAAGGCGAAACCGGGTGAGTTCCGCTCGAATCTGCATCGGGGGGGCTCGGCCGTAGAGGTGAAACTCACGCCGGAAGAGCGCAAAACCGCGACTCGCGCGGCGGGCGCCATGGGCTTGAATGTTTCGGGTGTGGACATTATTCGTTCGAAGCACGGCCCGTTGGTGATTGAAGTGAATTCTTCGCCGGGCTTAGAAGGAATTGAGAAGGCCACCAACGTTGACGTGGCCGATGCGATTATTCAATATATTGAGAAGAACGCAAAACCGCACAAGACCAAAACCAAGGGCAAAGGCTAATGGCTTGGGATTCAATCGAAACGGCGTGGAATAAACTCAAAGAGCAGCCGCGGCCGCATTGGGCCCGTTATGCGGGATTTTATTCGAGCTGGCTCGGTGGCTATTTTAAAGAGCCGTGGGCCATGACGGTGCCCATGGACGACCACGGCTTTCACCGAGGCGACGGTGTGTTTGAGGCCGTGCGCATTCACGAGCGGGCGTATTTTGATCTGACTTCGCACCTTGAGAGAATTGTCAGTTCGGCGCAAATGATCGGGATGACCGAGTTGCCGTGGACGGTGGCGGTCCTGCAAAAAATTTGCGTGGAGTTGGCCCGACGCTGTGATTTGAACACAGGAATTTTGCGTCTATATATCACGCGCGGGCCCGGCGGCTTTTCGCCCTCGCCCGGTGAAAGTGTCGGACCGCAGCTCTACGCGGCCATCACCAAGCTTTCGCCGCCCGACATGGACCTTTATAAATCTGGCGTTCGCACCATGCTCAGCACAGTGGCGGCCAAGGACCCTTGGTACGCCAAAATCAAATCGCTCAATTATTTGCAAAACGTGTTGATGAAGCAGGAGTGCGTGGGCGCGGGCTTTGATATTGCCGTTTGCCAGGATGGGAATGGAAAAATCTGCGAGGGCGCAACCGAGAATATTATGGTTATCACCCCGGGCCGCGAGATGGTGGTGCCGCGCTTTGACTATACTTTGCGTGGGACGACCATCCGTCAGGTTATGAAGATCGCCGAGGAAATGGCCGGCACGTTGGGCCTACGGGGTGTTCGCTTTGGCGATTTGACCGTGAAAGATCTGCGCGAGTCGGCGGAGGCGGCGTTTGTGGGCACCACACTCGGGGTTTTGCCCATTCAATCGCTCAATGATGAGGCACTTGCCTCGGCCAAAGGGGCTCCGATCTGTTTGGCCTTGAATGCCGAACTGATGCGCCGAATGGCGAGTGACCCGGCGGTTCGAACAACATTCTAGTTCGCATTCTAGTTGGCCCACTGCACAACGCTTATAGATAGTCTAATTTTTCTGACTGCCATCGTTGACACAGTGTCAATTCTCGCTCAATTTAGCCCCGCACAACACAATGTCAAATTCCCTAGGAGCATGATTCATGAGGAAATTTCTTCGTCTATTGAGTGCTGGTCTTTGGTTGCCCACCATGGCCTTGTTCTCCGTTTCGGCTTGGGCTTCGGAAGCCGACCTGAAAATGCCGGATCTAAGTGTGAGCTTAGATGTATTCGGCACTCCGATGTCAGGCATCAACATCTTGTACGCTGGTATCGCCGTATGCGTGGCTGGGATGTTGTTTGGACTTTTCGAGTTCTACAAAATCCGCAATTTGCCCGCGCATAAAAAGATGCTCGATGTCTCGGCTCTAATTTATGAGACCTGCAAGACCTATATGCTTCAGCAGGGTAAATTTCTGATCGTCCTTCAGCTGATTATCGGCGTGGCGATGATTTACTACTTCGGCTTTTTGCGGCACATGCCGTTTAGCAGCGTGGCTTTGATTCTGCTTTGGTCGGTGCTGGGGATTCTTGGATCCTACGCAGTGGCCTGGTTCGGCATTCGGATTAACACCTACGCCAACTCGCGCACCGCCTTCGCCTCTCTGAAAGGCGGCAACGGCTGGGATATTATGTCGATCCCGCTTAAAGCGGGAATGTCGATCGGCGTTTTGCTGATTTGTACCGAGCTGATCTTGATGCTCGTGATTTTGCTCTTTGTGCCCTCCGATTTGGCCGGCGCTTGTTTTATCGGATTCGCGATCGGTGAGTCGCTGGGCGCCTCAGCCTTGCGCGTGGCCGGTGGTATCTTCACCAAGATCGCCGACATCGGCTCGGATTTGATGAAGATCGTGTTCAATATTAAAGAAGACGACATCCGTAACCCCGGAGTGATCGCAGACTGTACCGGTGACAACGCAGGTGACTCGGTCGGACCGACAGCCGATGGTTTTGAAACCTACGGCGTGACCGGCGTCGCCTTGATCTCATTTATCATTCTGGCCGTGGGAATGATGCCGGGCCCGGATGGGCACCCGGTACTTAAAGAAGGCACCGGCACAGATTTGCAAGCGAAGATGATTGTTTGGATTTTCGCGATGCGGATTATGATGGTCCTCACTTCGATCGTTTCGTATTGGGTTAATTCGGCCATCACTAAAGGAATTTATGGCGGTCGCAAGAAGTTCAACTTCGAAGCGCCGTTGACTATTTTGGTGTGGCTGACTTCGATTGTCTCGATTGCCGTTACCTTTGTGGTTTCGCACTCCATGCTCGGCTACTTGCCCGATGGCTTGTGGTGGAAGTTGTCTGTGATTATTTCTTGCGGAACTTTGGCCGGCGCTCTGATTCCGGAATTCACCAAAGCTTTCACAAGCTCCCACTCGCGCCACGTAAAGGAGATTGTAAGTGCCTCGCGTGAGGGCGGTGCCTCGTTGACAATTTTGTCGGGTCTTGTGGCTGGTAACTTTTCGGCCTTCTGGAAGGGCATGACAATTGTCGGTTTGATGTATGTATCCTACTGGACCTCGTCGATGGGTCTTGATGCCTACATGGTCTTTCCGGCCGTGTTTGCATTCGGTTTGTTGGCCTTCGGATTCTTAGGGATGGGCCCGGTAACGATCGCGGTCGATTCTTACGGCCCGGTGACTGACAACGCTCAGTCGGTGTTCGAACTCTCGCAGATTGAGGGCGTAAAGCCTGAGGAAATCAAAAAGAACTTTGGTTTCACTCCCAACTTTGAAAAAGGCAAATTGCTGCTGGAAGAGAACGACTCGGCCGGTAACACCTTTAAAGCGACAGCTAAGCCCGTGTTGGTCGGTACCGCCGTGATTGGCGCGACCACGATGATCTTCTCGATTATCTTGCTGTTGAAATTGAAGCTGGACTTGCTTGATCCGCGCGTGATGCTTGGATTGATTTCGGGTGGAGCGGTGATCTATTGGTTCACCGGCGCCTCGATGCAGGCTGTGACCACGGGCGCGCACCGCGCGGTGGCCTACATTAAGAAAAACATCAAGCTGGACTCTTCGGCGGCCGCCTCGGTGGAGAAGTCGAAAGAAGTTGTAAAAATCTGTACGCAGTACGCTCAAGCGGGGATGATCAACATCTTCGGTGTGTTGTTCTCGTTCACACTGGCGTTCGCGTGCTTTGATCCGACCTTCTTCGCCAGCTACTTGATCTCGATCGCCGTATTTGGCTTGTACCAGGCTATGTTTATGGCCAACGCCGGCGGCGCTTGGGATAACGCTAAGAAATTCGTTGAGGTCGATTTGCGCGAAAAAGGCACCGACTTGCACGCCGCCACTGTGGTGGGCGATACAGTGGGTGACCCCTTTAAAGACACTTCGTCGGTGGCGTTGAACCCGATTATTAAGTTCACGACGCTGTTCGGACTGCTGGCCGTAGAGATCGCCGTAGAGGCGTCTAGAGATGTGGCACTGGGAATTGGTAGCGTGCTGTTTGTAGCCGGACTGTTCTTTGTGTACCGCTCGTTCTACTCGATGCGAATCCAAACCAAATACTAAGGGTACGCCGTACCTTTTCAGTACGCGTCATAAATTTTGGTCGTTAGAATTCGAAAGGCTCGGTGGAAACCGGGCCTTTTTTATTTTTGGCGTGCGGCTAAATGCGGTGGCGCTTGCGCTGTTCAGCGAGATGAGGGCGGCGGGAGTTGGAGCCGAGGCGTGCATGGTTGGCGCAATTTTTTGAGCACGTGGTGACACCCTGGTTGGTGCAGTGGTGGCAGACGATGCCTGTGGCCGAGCACATGCTGCAGTTCACTGTGGCCGTCGCGGGTTGGCCGCAATGGGCGCAGAGCTTGTAGGCTTGAGTGGCTTTCAGATCTTGATCAACGGCCACTCGGTAATCAAAGACAAAGCATTCGCCCTCGAACTGCTGGTTGGGGAACTCTTTTATATAGTTTAAAATTCCGCCGTCGAGTTGCGAGACGCGCTCATAACCCTGACGTTTCATTTCTAAAATAGCCTTTTCACAACGAATGCCGCCTGTGCAGTAGATCAAAACCTCGCGGTCTTTGGAGATGCCGGAGTCCTCGAGCTTTTTCGGAAACTCGTGAAATTCTTTAATTTGCAAATCAACCGCATTTTTAAATTTGCCGATCTCGACTTCATAGTCGTTGCGCGTATCTAGCACGACGGCTTCGCCAGAGAGCATTTTATCGTGCCACTCTTGCGGCGAGATGTGATTGCACGGCCCGCTGGGCACCAAGGCCGGGTCGCCAATGCTGACAATTTCTTTTTTAATTTTCACCTTAAAGACATGAAACGGATGCTTGGTGGTGAACGAATCTTTAAATTTGGGGTCGGTGAGGTCCATGCGGGTCGACAGCCAGGACTTAAAAGCCGAGATGCCGACCTCGGGTCCCGAAACCGTAAAATTGATCCCTTCGCGGCCAAGCAAAACCAAGCCGCGTACCGATTGGATTTCGGCCATCTGCTCGAGTTCGAGCTTCAATTGCCGGACCATGTCCGCAGTCAGCGGTTTAAAAGCGTAAAAGGCAGAGACTTGAATCATGAAGTTGCCAACTTACTCCAGGCCGGCCCGGATTCCAAGATGGGCCTATCGAACGTGGTCTGGGCCACTTTTGGCCATGTTTCTCACGGTGGGACAGACCTAAATATATGAAACATAACGGTTTATTGGCCACCGTGAGATTTAACAATAATTTTAATGAATTTGAAACTAAATTCAAATAACCTGAATTTGAAGTAAGGCGGGGAAATGACAGACAAAACACGTGGCAAAAAGACGGATCACTCTTCAGAAGACGTGCGCTTAAGCATTATGAACGCCGCTCGTAAGCTGTTTGCCACACACGGCTTTCAGGGCGCGAATTTGAAGGATATTGCGGCCGAGGCGGGAGTCGCGAACTCACTGATCAATTACCACTTCACCGACAAAGAAGGCCTTTTTAACGCCTGCATGGAGCCCTTTGCCCGGGGCCGGATGGAAGCGATTTTGCGGATCCTTGGAGAGCCCGAGAGTCGCGATGACATCCGCGTGCGCATTCAGTTGTTTGCCGAAGAGATGATCGTCGGCTTCGTCAACGACCCCTATAGCTTTGAAATTGTGGATCGCGAGATGCGCGCTGGAAATCCGGTGATCTTTAAAATTTTCGAAAAAACCATGCTCCTCGCCTTCAATGGCGTGGTCGAGTTTTTTCAACAAGCCAAAAAGAATGGACTGCTGCGTGAGGACTTCGAGCCGATGATCGCGTCCATCATTCTTTTTACTTCGTGTTGCGACGCCGCTCGCAAGGACGTGATTGGTCAAAAATTTTTGGGCCACACGTTCAGTGATCCGGAATGGCGCAAGAACTACGCTCGCCACATTGTGAATATTTTCACCCACGGGGTTCTTAAATGAAACGCTCACTTATTGCCGCTGCAATCGCATTGGTCTTTCATCCCGCAGCCTTCGGGCTCACGCTGGCCGAGTATCTCGAGCAAGTAAAGGCCAACAATCCCGAGGCTCGCGCCGCGGTTTTGAATGCGCGCGCCACGGAACTCAGACTTAAGGAGGCGGGCTCGAATTTAATTCCGGAACTTTATGCCAGTTACGACCGCTTTGACCGCAAATTGGATCAGGTGAGCAATTTTGCGCAAAGCCGGGTCGAAGGCGATCAGTGGCGCACCGGCGTGAGGAAGCAATGGTCCATGGGGTTGCAAAGCGATCTCTATTTTAACGCCATTCGCTCGCATCTGCACGATGCCCCATCCTTCGCGTTTCGCAGCACCAACTATATGGAATCGACTGTGAATCTCGAGCTGGCGCAACCGTTGTGGCGCAATGGATTTGGTGACAGCACCCGCGCGAACAATGACGCTGCCTTGGCGCGCATCCGCGCTGAAAATCTGCAAGCTCGGTACAAGCTTAAGGCGCTGATGGTTAAGGCCGAGGACACCTATTGGAGCCTGGTCTCGCAAAACCAAATTATCAAACTGCAAGAAGAGAACGTCGACCGCTCGGCGAAGATGCGCGATCTGATGCGCCGAAAATTTGCCCAGCGTTTGGTGGACGATGTGGAATCTTTGCAGGCGCTGGCCGCGTTTGAGACGCGTGAAATGGAGCTGCTGAGTTCACTCGATGAGCGGGCGGCGGTGGCCCGGCAATTTAATACTCTGCGCGGCTTAAACGCAGATCACGTGAGCGAAGTTTTGGCGCCCTTTCCGGAGAAAGAACTGACTCGCAAGTTTGCAGAAAAAGCGGGTGTGACGCGCGAAGATTTTCAGGGGCTTTTAGAAGAGGCTAAGGCGATGGAATTTAAGGCCCGAGCTTCGAAGTCCGACATCCAACCCAAGCTCGATCTGGTGGCCAGCATGGGCTCAAACGGCATCGACGGGAAGACGGCCACGGCGTATTCAGAAGCCACAGAACTCGAGCATCCGTTTTGGTCGGTCGGTTTGCGGTTTAGCGTGGCCTTGGATGTTGGAAAAATTCACGACATCCGAAAAGGCTATGAGGCCTCACGTCAGGCCGCCAAGAATCTGCAACAAAATGTCGAGTTTACCTTCGAGAGAACGTATCGCGATATTCTCGACAAATATGCGGAGGCGCAAAAGCGCTTCGCTAAAGCGCAGAGCCTCGAGGCCACACAGACCGATTTGGTCAAGCGCGAACGGCAACGTCTTATGAACGGCCGCACCACCACATTTCAAGCCATGACTCAGGAACAAAATCTCGCCATTGCGCAAATTCAGCGGGTCAAAACCCAACAGGCGCTGGTGCAGTTTTACAATGTATTGAAAACTTTTGAGGTGCAGCCATGAACTTGCCAAAACTCTCGATCGATCGGCCCGTGTTTATAACCTGCTTGCTTTTGCTGATTATGGTGCTGGGACTTTTCTCGTTTAAAAAGCTCCCCGTCGATCTTTTTCCAGACATCACCTTTCCGATTGTAACGGTGTCGGTGCCCTATCCCGGTGCCGGCCCGAAGGAAGTTGAAACATTGGTGGCTAAGCCACTTGAAGAAGAGCTGGGCACGATTTCAGGAATGAAAACGCTGCGCTCGACCAATCGCGAAGGTCTTGCCATCGTGATGGCTGAATTCACCTTAGAAACAGATGTTAAGTACGCCGAGCAGCAAGTGCGCGATAAAGTTTCGAGCGCCCGGCGTAAGCTGCCGACCGATATCGAAGAACCCGTGATCCGGCGGATTGATCCGTCGGATCAGCCGATCTTAATGATCACCCTTTCTGCCGATTTGCCAATGGCCCAGCACTTTGATTTGGCCAATGAAGTTGTGCGGCCGAAAATTGAAACCATAGACAATGTGGGTTTGGTGGAGGTGCTTGGCGGGCGCAAGCGCGAAATCCATGTCGAGCTCGATCGGGAAAAACTGTCGCGCGCCAATTTGTCGGTGAGTGCGATCGCACGCCGCCTTGGGCAGACCGGTCAGAATATTCCGGCCGGGTCGGTGAGCCGCGAATCTGCGGGCCAAGATATGGTCTTTCGCACGGTGGGTGAATTCGAGTCGGTGAACTCGATCAAAGAGGCGGCCGTCAATTTTTTCGGCAACGACCGCGCTCTTACATTGAGCGATGTGGGCACGGTGAGCGACACGCTGGCGGATCCGGCCAGCTACACGCTGATCAACGGCGAGCCGACCCTGCTGCTCTACGTTTTTAAGCAAAGCGGGTCGAATACAATTGCCGTCGCTGAAGCAATCAAAGAGCGGGTGGCAAAGATCAACGAGGAACTCGCGGTTTCGCACAAAGATGTTAAAGCTTCGCTGAATATAGTCAGCAATCAGGCGCGCTACATTTCGCTCAACGTCCTCGACGTGCAAGAGTCGATCATCATCGGTATTTTGCTGACCATTTTGGTGGTTTATTTTTTCTTAGGCAGCATGCGCTCCACATTGATCACCGGGGTCGCGATTCCGGTCTCTTTGATCGGCGCTTTTGCGCTGATGCAGGTGGCTGGGTTTAGCATTAATATTATGAGCCTGCTCGCATTTTCGCTGGCGGTGGGTCTATTGATCGACGATGCCATCGTGGTGCGCGAAAATATATTTCGCCATATGGAGATGGGTAAGAGTGCTCGTAGGGCCGCACTCGAGGGTACGCTTGAAGTCACCATGGCCGTGATCGCGGTCACGGCCACGATCATCGCCGTGTTTATGCCCATTGGGTTTTTGAGCGGAGTGGTGGGCCAGTTCTTTAAACAGTTCGGTCTGACGGTGTGTTTTATTATGGCGATCAGTTTGTTTGACGCCCTGACCAACGCACCCATGATGAGTGCATATTTTGGTGGCACGCACAGTAAAGTCGAATCGAAAAACCCCATTATTTGGTTTCTTCGCATTCCGGTGCGAACTTTCGATCGCGCGTATGCGGTTGTGCAGTCGGGCTATGCCAACTTCTTGCGTATTCTGATGAAGCGGCCATGGATGGGAATTGTCTTTGCATTTGCGGTGGCGGCGTCGAGCTATTTTCCGCTCGTGGAAGTTCCCAAGACTTTTTTGCCCGCGCAAGACTCGGGGGAATTTTCAGTCGGTCTAGATATGGCGCCGGGGACGTCGCTTGAGAAAATGCGTGATCGCGCTTTGGAAATCGACAAAGTGATCCGCGCGAATCCAGACGTCGTGAACGCGGTATTGACCGTGGGTAGCCGGCAAAACGAAAAAAATAAAGCGGAGTTTTATGTTTTCTTAAGACCGTTTGGCGTTCGCCACAAGTCGACTTCAGACGTAAAGGCTGAGATTCGCACGGCGCTTAAGGAGTTCAAAGATGCCAACCCCACCGTAAAGGATATCGATTATGTGGGTGGAGGAATGCGGCCGTTCACCCTGAATCTTGCGGGCCAGGATTTGCCGCAGGTTGAGGCTCTCGCCGTGAAACTCAAAGAAAAGCTGGCAAATCATCCAGCGCTTCTCGATGTGGACACCACCTTCCGACCGGGGAAGCCGGAGTTTCAGGTCGAGGTGAATCTCGACGCCGCCCAACGTTTGGGCGTGAGCTCGAGCGCCGTCGGGCAAGAATTGCGCGCGCAAGTGGAGGGTCTAACGCCCGCCGTGTTTCGTGAAAAGGGGCTTGAGTACGACATTCGCGTGCGCCTAAAGCCCGAGCAGCGCGATCTTGAAAAAGACTATCGCAACATTCTGGTGCCGAATATGAATGATCGTCTTGTGCAACTGAGTTCGGTGGCCAAGTCGCAGGCGACATCGGGGCCTGCCACGATCGACCGCGAAAACCGCGGTCGATATGTGCAGATTGTGGCTGATCTGGCGCCCACGGGACCAGGCATGGGCGGCGCGATTGAAGACATTAATAAATGGCTCGGGCCGGGCGGGGAGCTGGCGCTGCCCGAAGGCGTGACCTATCGCTTTGTCGGTCAGGCCGAGAACTTTCAAGAGCTGCAGAACAGTATGATCATGGCGGCGCTTCTGGGTCTGATTTTTATTTATTTGGTACTCGCTTCACTCTATGAGTCGTTCTTTATTCCGCTGACCATTATGATGGTGATCCCGATGGCGACGTTCGGAGCGTTCTTTGGCCTCTATGCGTTTGGCAAATCTCTCGATCTCTACTCGATGATCGGTTGTATTATGCTAATGGGGCTTGCGACCAAAAATTCGATTATCTTGATTGATTACATCAATCAGCTGATTGAGAAGGGAATGTCACGCGTGGACGCCATCGTCGAGGCCGGCAGCACGCGCTTACGCCCGATTTTGATGACCAGCTTTGCGTTGGTCGCGGGTATGATTCCGATCGCGGTCGGCTTAAACGAGGTCTCGAATCAGCGGAGCTCTCTCGGTGCTGCGGTGATTGGCGGAGTGTTAAGTTCGACTTTGCTGACGCTGATTTTAATACCGGCGGTGTTTATTTATATGGATCAGCTGCGCAACTACTTAATGAAGGAGTTCGGCCGGCGGATGGTCACTCAAGATTCTCATTCCGCCAGTAATGGCAATTATAACCATCGGGATTCTTTTGCAAATAGTCCTGATGATAAGCCTCAGCCGAATAGAATCTAGTCAATGGTTCGACCGAAGTGGTGATGGGGCGGCCCCATTTGCCCGAGCCTTCAATGCGGCCGATAGCGTTGCGGGCGGCTTCTTTTTGCGTGTCGTCGGTGTAGAAAATGGCCGAGCGGTATTGGGTGCCGATGTCATTGCCCTGTCGGTTTAGCGTGGTCGGGTCGTGCAGTTGAAAAAATAATTGCAGCAGTTTGTCTAAGGTTACTTTGGACGAATCAAAAATAATCCGCACGGCTTCGGCGTGGCCGGTGCGCCCGGTCTTCACGTGTTCGTAAGTGGGGTTTTCGAGACTGCCCCCGGTGTAGCCGACTTCGGTCTCTAAGACGCCGGGCACCTTGCGAATCAATTCTTCAACACCCCAAAAGCATCCGCCGGCAAGCACGATCGACTGTATGGTGGCCATAAGCACCTCCCGAAAAAGATGTATCAGTTGGGCAGGAGATAAATCAAGTAGGAGGATTCGTCTTCCGCCACGATCTTCCATTGGGGCAAGGGCGAGAGAATATGGTAAAAATACTTATAGGCGCCGTGTTTCTCGACGAGCAGCATGGTCCAATTGTATTTGGCGGCCAGTTCAAGAAAACGCTGTTGCGATTTGAATACTCCGATCACGTCGTTCTCGTAAAACTCCATGTCCGTGACAAAGCCGTGGTGAAAAATCGGCAGTTCGCGCTGCCACACCAAATAGCTGCCGAAGTCATGGGTGTTATAAACATTGCCCTGAATTCGCTTTTCGCGCAGAAACTCAACCGTCTTAACCGGAAAAAACTTCGGGTCGAGAGTCCATTGCGGAAGCCGCTCTCCGCTCGAGGCGGTGTAGCCGTAGGTAAAATTTTTCGCGGCGATCAGTATTAAAAATCCGGCCAGAATGGCGGACTGCCACCTTCGAGGGTGGACGAGAACAAAGTTCAGCTGGCTCCACGGTTTTATGCAAATTAAAATCGCAAACGATGCCCATGGAACAAAGCGCACCGTTTGCGTCGCCACAGCGATGCAGAACAGCGCGAAGATTCCCCTTAAAGTGGTCCAACCTTTGGCTCGCGCGATTATGACTAAGGTGCTTAAGCTCAATAGCCAAAAGGCGATGGTCTCGGGCGCCGCCCAAAATAGGCGGCTGTACGATGGCATCCACTCAAAGTTATATTTTTTAAAAGTCGCGGCTTCACCGAGCGCGAACTGAAAAGGGTAAAGCAGGCCGGAGATCCCTTCGGGATTGATTGTGATTACAGCCACCGGCGCGAGCAGCCAGAGCGCGCGTTTCGCGCCAAGATTTTTTGTCCAAACCATGTGATAGGCGGCCCAAATGCCGAGGAGCAAAAGCCCCATGGCGAATCCGGGGTGGAGCTGCACCCAGACCAAGAAAACCGCGCTCAGTATCATAATCATTTTGCGATCCAGTCGATCGCGCGCGAGCAAATAAGACACGAGCCAAACGCAGAGCAGGTCCGAAAACATACTTGAGCGTTCGATAAAGCGAAATGAGCCAGCGAGCACGGCGAGCAGCCACAGCGCAATCCACAGCCAAGACATATTTTGCTCGCGCGGTTTAGCTCTTAAGGTAATAAAAAAAATCGCGCCCCAAGCCAGGACCTTGAGCAATATCAAGCCGGGCACACCGAGCAGTCGATGAAATCCAGCAAACAAAATGTAACTGAGATATTCGTGCGTCCACACCAGCGTGGCGTTGGGTAGGGCGTAGAGATAGGGGTCCTGCGACTCGGACCAGCGTCCGGAAAAAATAAAATCCCGGGCTAACGCCAAGTACATCATCACGTCGCCCGATTGCACAGCGAAGACAGTGAACGAGAGCGCCACGAGGGCGAGTAGACTTGAAAAAACACGGGCTTGAGTCACCATAAAAAGTGTGTCAGACTTTCCCCATGAGATTCAATATCATTCTGATCCCATTGGCATTACTGGGTCTCACCGCCCAGGTCCAGGCGTTGACGTGCTTGGCGAATGGCGCCGAGGTCTGCTCAGGAGCCGAGTTTAAGTTTTCGGCGGTGGCCGCCAACGAATTTGAGAAATCTTTCGACTCACGCCAAGAAAAGTTCGTCGCCTGGATGAAGCCGGTCGCCATGTATGTTCACGCGACCACCGGGCTGCCGCTGTCGATCACCATTGCCCAGGCGGGCTTAAGTTCCGAGTGGGGCACCAGTTTGGCTTTCACCAAACACAACAATATTTTTAAAATCACCTGTTGGCAGCCAAAGACATTGTTGAATGGGGAAGTGGTGCTCGGTGGCAAGAAGTTCACCTACTCCGGCCGTTGCTCGACCGATAAGGCCGCGGGCCAGGTCGGTAAAATTATGACCTTTGCCAGCCGCGAAGAATCATTCTTGGCCTACTTGGGCATGCTGCTCAATTCACACTCCAAGCTTTTTAAGCCCGTGCAGGACCATCTTAAGCATGCCTTGGCCACGGTTCCGCCGCGCCCGCCGAGTTTTCGCGGGGTCGGCTCAATGCTCGCCGCTTTTTCGCCGGATCCAAGTTATGTGGCCGCTCTCCACCGCTCGATACAGATGAACAAAATTGACGAAAACGAGGGTGTGCCGTGCTGGGTGTGCCTGCGCGATAAGTCGCGGCCTTCGGCATCACCAACCCCGGTCGCAGCGCCACCGGCGGCCTCGCAACCGCCAGCGGCGGCAAAGCACAAGGCGGACCAATGAAATTTTTAAAATTGGCCATTGTGCTGTTCTTCTCTCCCGTCGCACTCGCCCAGTTGGTGCAGAGCGATTGTCTTCCGGCGGAGCAAAAGATTTTGCGGAGTGCGGAGTTTAGCAGGCAGTTTGTGATCCATGGATTTTTGCCGGTGCAAGACTGCACGCCAATCAAGGGGCTCGATAAGGAATTGCTTTTAATTAATGTGGTGGCTAGCACCACGGCGGGTCTAGAGAGTTACATCTCATTGTTTGAGCGCAAAGGTTTTTCGGAGAATGCGGTGGCCGTGTTTAAGAGTCCCGCCCTGGCCTTCGACACCTTTCCGGTGTTGGTCAAAAATGTTCAGCGGCTGGCCTTTGTTCACCCGGCCTCCGATAAAAGCAAATTGATATTGTATATGTCCATGCAGACCGGGCCCGCAGCCGCGCGGCTGGCGCGGTGGGAGTATACCTACGATAAGAAAGAGCTGCATGAGACCAATCGCAACTGGCCTTTTGAGGCGGGGATTATCGCGAAGATTTACGAGGACGCGACGACTTGGCGGGCGTTGATTGAGGTTCGCTCGGTGGAGCTATGAGCGAACTCCTGAGATCCCGGCATTGAACATTTCGACCAATGCGCCCAAAAATTCTTTATCTAAGAGTTCAAAATAGTTCGCCGTTATCTCTTGAATGGCGTCGAGCGGTTCTACGCCTTCGGAATCGGGCGTGCGCATGATTCGGTAGCAGAATTCATCGGCCACCGATAGAACCTTGGCCATGGGATGAATGGCGCTCTTTTTCGTTTGAAAGGGAAACCCTTTGCCGGCGCAGTTTTCGTGATGCTGTCTTACAATTTGCCGCACATCTTCGGGGATGGACTTCACATCCTCGAGCATTTCGTAGCCAAGAAGCACGTGAGTCTCAAAGGCCTTCCGGTCCTCCACGGTCCATTTGTTTTTAGGCGTGGACAAAATATGCTGGCTGATTTCTTTTTCGCCCACGTCATGCAGCAGTCCCGCTACAGCGAGCTTAAATTTGTTGGTCGGCAGATTCCACTTAAGGTGCTGACTAATCAGTACGGCGTATACGCTTGCGCCTAAACTGTGGGCGAAGGCGTGGTCGGAATGGTTTTTAAGACTATCGAGCAAATTCATGGCTTTGCGGTCGTCGGTCAGAACGTCCATGCTGGCCTCGACAAATGCGGCGGCGTTGGCAAAAGTCTGGTCATTAAGTCCCTCGTGACGGACTCGGCTGTGCAAGATCTCCGCGGCGTGCTTGAGCAGGTGGATCTTTCTCTCTAGGCTGGCTTGATCGCGTTCTTTGGACATGGCCGAGAAGTCGATCTCAAAGCCGACAAATTTGCGAAAATCCTCTATGCGCAGATAGAGAAATGAAAGGCCCTTCTGCTTATAGGCGCGAATCCGATCCACGGATATATCCTCGCCTTGATGGGCCACTTTGACAAAGCGGTCGTCGGTGACGCGTATGTAAATATTAAATTTCGTTTTGCGGCCGGTGGCAAAGTCGTCGATGCCGAGCTTGCAATAGTCGTCGGACGAGTCGGCTCGGCCTATGGGACCTAGGGCTTTTGACATGAACTTATGTTTATAGATTTAAAGTTATTTAGATAGAGATAGTTGTCGCGGAGTCTTGCTTTTAGACCTTTAGCCGGACCTAGCCGGCCTGGCCGTTATTTATTGACAGACCACGCCGGGTACGATGACCAAATCACTGATCAAGAAGGCGTTGCCCGTCGGGTTGACGTTGGTGTCGAGAAAGTTGCCGCCACCGGTTTGCGCCATCATTTGCAGGCGGTCATGAGCATCTTGATTGCTGTCGCCGTAGTAAACGGTATTAAAGCTCACTTGGCCACCGGCGCCCGCGGCATTTTTAATGGCCGTGACTTTTTGGTTCAAAATCATATCGGATACAGACGGGTTCGGCATACCGTCGGACAAGAACACGACGATGTATTTGGTGTTGGGCAGTCGGCCCGTGTCGCTCGAGATTGTAGCTTCAGCGGCGTCCAGCGCGGCCACATAGGGCGTGTTGCCTTGGTCATTCATGCCGTTAAAGGCGGTAATCGCACCTTGCATGGCGGCCGCATTGGCATTGGCGATCAGCGTGTTGGCTGAAGTATTGGCAAAGGTTGTAAAGCCCCAAGAGAAATTCGTCTTTGCTGCGTAGCTATTGTAAAAGCGCTGGATCGATCCACCGCGCACGGCTTTTTGCGGGTCGGTTCCGTTGTTGCCGGTGTTCGAGCCCGAGACATCCACCACAAAGACCATTTTTACGGGTGTGGTGAGTGCTTTAAGTTCATCGCGGCAGTTGGGTCCACCCGTTTGGGTGACTACGCCTGTGGCTTCATCATCACTGTTACCTAAATTTACGGGGCCGCCGGCACCGGGTGTGTTGCTGCCATCGCCACTTGAGCTGAATTTTTGGTCAGCGCAGTTTTGAAAGGAGACAATTAGGCCTAAAGCGGCGACGCTTAGACCAAGCTTCTTCATAAACGTTTTCAAGCTGTTCATATTACCCATGTCAGACCCCCGCCCATACGAATTGCAACCCATGGGCCCAGGAGATCTTCACTGGTTGCAATAGAATACGGAATGGACACTAAGCAGGGCCGAGTCCACTGTCGAACTCAAAAAAATGCCTATAAGTTAGTGTCTCAAATTGAAATGCTATCGCCGCTCGAGGGGGCTAAGCTCGACGTTGCAGCGTCGGTCGACAAATACGATAAATGTGGCCCAGGAGTCGCGGCCGTCCCAAGTTCGCACTCGGCCTGTGATCAATCCCTCAAACGTACCACCACCTAAATTCGCAAACTCCTTCACCTGGCCGCCCAGGCTCTGCGCTTCGTCCGCGACGCGGCGATAGGCGGTCTCTTCGCCACAGGCGAATGCCAAAGGTCCGACCACAGCTAAACAAACAGCTAAATAAAAAATTAGGGCGGCTTTCACAGGAACCCCTTTTGACATGGGGTTTATTAGCGTTTCAGAATGGGAAGGGCAAGCCGGAATAGTTCGCGCTGAATCCGACCTCGTGTTCTAATTTAAGATGGTAGGTTAGGGGGTCATATGGATAAACGATTTCTAGCGTCGATGGGCGCAGTCGTAGCCATTTTTACAATGGTCGTCGTTTTTCAAAACTGCTCCAGTTTAGACTCCCCCGGCTCCAGTGGCGGCGGAAATTTTTCATCGTATGAGGCCAACGTGTCCATCGCCGATGTCGCGATTGCCCCGGGACAAGTGGCCAACGTACTCGTGGTGCTCGATCAACCGTTGGCCAATTCGGTGACGGTCAGTTTTAGAACTTTAGACGACACTGCGATCGCCGGAACCCACTATCAGACGACCGACAGTACGATCGAACTTCCCGCCGGTCAGACCACCTTTCAATTTGCCATCACGACTTTGGTCTCGGCCGCCGACTTCAATAACAAACGTTTTCGCGTGCAAGTGAGTTTCGCCGGCAACGTGGCCCCCACGGTCACTTCCTATGTGTCGTTCACGGCGGGGAATTCGGGATTAACTTTTTCGCAAAGAAGTTCCAACTCCGGACTTCTTTCGGCCGGTCAGTTTCACTCCTGCGCCATTAAAAACGACGCTCTTTCTTGCTGGGGCCGAAACACCGAAGGGCAACTCGGTCAGGGCAACAACACCAACCGCACCTTTCCTGGTACGGTCGCATCGATGGAAACCGGAGTTTCGGCCGTCTCCGCCGGGCGCTTGCACACCTGTGCGATCAAGAGTGGGGCGCTCTATTGCTGGGGCTTTAATTCGGGTTATCAGCTGGGGGATGGCACCGCCACCAACTCGACCTTCGCACGCGCGGTTTTTGATATGGGAAGCGGCGTTCAGGCGGTGTCTGCGGGTTACGATCATACCTGCGCGATCAAGAACGGCGCTCTGTATTGCTGGGGCACCAATAATATGGCCCAGGTCGGGCACAACAACGGCGCGAACCAACAGGTCCCCTTGTTGGTCCCAAATTTCACAACCGGCGTGACAGCGGTGGCCGCCGGCTATCAACACACCTGCGCCATTAAGAATGGCGGACTTTATTGTTGGGGTCTCAATTCGCAAGGGCAGTTGGCCTTGGGCAATACCACCAACGACCCCAATCGCAATCCGGCCAATCCCGCGGTCACGATCGCGCCGATCACGGGTTTTGAAACTGGGGTTCTTGCGGTGAGCGCCACCTCGCACACCACGTGCGCGAGCAAAGGCGCCGGCGCCCTATATTGCTGGGGTTACAATGCCAGTGGTCAACTGGGTCTTGGCAACGCCACCAACACTTCGGCTCCCAATTTGATCAATGGCTTTGATCTCGGCGTTAGCCATTTCTCGTCGGCGGTCTCGCACACCTGCGCGATTAAGACCACGGGGCTCCATTGCTGGGGCTACAATGGCAACGGTCAGCTCGGCAACAACACGGCGGTGTCAAGTACGGCACCCGCTGCGACGCCGGTGAGTGTGACTCTAAATGCCGGTGAGTCGTTTGTGCATGTGGTGTCGGGCGGTCATGGTGACACGGTCAATCGTCAATCGCACACGTGCGGTCGCACCAACCAAAATCGCGTGTTCTGCTGGGGCTACAATGGCTTCGGTGAGGTGGGCGACAACACTGTGGTCCAGAAATTGGTGCCAACTCTAATTGGTCTCTAATTCTCCCTGCTCCTAGCGTCATAGGCTTCCCAACCGCATCTCTCTGATCTATCGTTTTTCTTTAGATATTAGGGGGATAGGTGGTTACTTGCCACAATTACATCAATGGGGAATGGGTCGTGGGTCTCAGCGGCGGCCACGATATTTTTGCGCCGGCGTCGGGCAAAAAAATTGGTGAGTTCACTGCGCCAAGCAAAACGCAAATCGATCAAGCCATAGAACATGCGGCCGCTTCGCAAATCGAATGGGCTAAATTGCCCATCAAAGAGCGCAGCAAAGTCTTGTTTAACTTTCGCAATATTTTGCTGCGCGAACTCAATGCGATCGCTGAGTTGAAAAGTTCTGAGTGCGGCAAAACCGTGGATGAAGGCAAGGCGGGCCTGTTGAAGGGCATTGAAGTCTTGGAGTTCGCGCTGAGCATACAAAATTTGGATTTAGGCGGGCGCCTTGAGATCTCGCGAGGTGTGTCGTGCGAATATCGGCGTGAGCCACTCGGCGTGATTGCCAATATCACGCCGTTTAACTTTCCGGCCATGGTGCCCATGTGGACCATTCCCATAGCGCTGGCGCTTGGCAATGCCTATGTGTGGAAGCCGTCTGATAAAACTCCGCTGACGGCATTCAAGTTGGCCAACGCTTTGGCGGAGGCAGGTCTCCCGGCGGGAGTGTTTACGGTTCTGCATGGCGCGCAGGCGACGGTGGAAGCGATTATTGATCATGCAAAAGTTAAGGCTGTAGGTTTTGTCGGGTCCACCAAGGTCGCGAAGCTCGTCTATCAGCGCGCCACTCACTCGGGTAAACGTGCGCTGGCATTGGGCGGAGCAAAAAATCATATTGTGCTATTGCCCGACGCCAATGCGGAGTTGAGTGGGGTTGGAATTTCGGATTCCTTTACCGGTTGTGCGGGTCAGCGCTGCATGGCCGCTTCGGTTTTGCTCGCCGTCGGCGATGTGGATACGCATATTCAAAAGGTCGTGCAGCGCGCCTCATCGCTCGAGCTCGGCAAAGATATGGGCGCGATGATTAGCAAAGAGCAGGTGGCGTTTTTAAAAGACGCGATTGGGCGGGCCGAGAAGGCCGGGGCTCGATTGTTGCTTGATGGCCGCAAAGCCAAAGCCCCTCCCGGTTTGGACGGTGGCAATTGGCTGGGGCCGACCATTTTGGACAACGTTCAACCCGGCTCTGAGGCGGCCACGGTTGAATTGTTCGGGCCGATTTTAAGTGTGGTTCGCTGCAAAGATTTGACTGAGGCCTTGAAAATCGAGAACAGCGTCGACTATGGCAATGCCTGTAGTGTGTTCACTTCGAGCGGCCCGTTGGCCGAGCGGGTGGTGCGCGAGGCCTCGACCGGAATGGTCGGCGTGAATATCGGAGTCCCGGTGCCGCGCGAGCCTTTTAGCTTTGGCGGCATCAATGCTTCGAAGTTCGGGCATGGCGATATCACCGGCCATCATTCCTTGGATTTTTGGTCCAATATCAAGAAGGTAACCACAAAATGGGAAAAACAAAGCGACTCGACATGGATGTCATGACCAATAAAAAACGCTCGCGCTCCAATCATATGATTTTAGCGTCGCACTCCAATCTGAAGTACAAAGAGACCTTGCCGATTCAGTGGGGCGCTAAAACTGCGCAGGCGCGGGGTCCGGTCGTGGCTTCGGTCACCAACTCCAAAGCGCGCAATGCGATTGGCGCGCATAGTGGAAGCTACACGGTCTATCGCGCGCTATCGATTGCCTCGGGAAAATTTCCGCCCGAGCACCGGCCCGATTTAAACAATACGCAAAGCCCGGTTAAGCTTGGGCCTTATCCGCAGTGGATGGACCCGACAAAAATTGTAACGCTGGATCCGTGGGGACTGGATCCAGCCATTCATTTTAAGAACCTGTACGCCAAAGGCTATGACATTCGCCCGACGATCGCGGTGACGCAGGCGCATTTGCAAATCCCAGAGGTCTGCCAGGCCATCGATGCCGGGCGCCTTAAAATCGACGGCAAAGTGGTTTTAAAAAATCGTGATATTCGCGTCACTAAAGTGGCGGTCGAGCCGGTGTGGTATTTGCCGGGTATGGCGGCGCGGCTGAATGTGGACGAGGGTGAACTGCGCAAAATTATTTTTCAAGAGACTGGCGGAATGTACCCAGAGTTTATCACTCGGCCGGATTTAAAAGTTTGGCTGCCGCCCATCGGTAGCACCACGGTCTATATTTTTGGCGACCCACTCGCTCTCAGTGACAAAAAAATTACGCTCACAGCTCGCGTGCACGACGAGTGCAACGGCTCCGATGTGTTTGGCTCTGATATTTGCACCTGCAGGCCCTATTTGATGTATGGGATTGAAGACGCGGCCCGCGAGGCGCAAAACGGTGGAGTCGGCTTGATTGCCTACTACCGCAAAGAGGGACGGGCACTGGGCGAAGTGACCAAGTTTTTAGTGTACAACGCCCGCAAACGCCAGGTGGGCGGGGATACTGCGGCCACCTATTTTCATCGCACGGAGTGCGTGGCCGGGACGGAAGACGCGCGCTTTCAAGAATTTATGCCCGACATTCTGCATTTTTTCGGCATTCAAAAAATCCACAATCTGCATTCGATGAGCAATATGAAGTACGACGCCATCGTCAATAGCGGCATTGAAGTGGGGAATCGCATTTCTATTCCCGACGAATTGATTCCGAAGGATGCCTTGGTGGAGATGGAAGCAAAAAAAGCGGCCGGTTATTTTAGCAAAAAACCCGTAAAACCTCGCGATGAGTTGAAAAAAGTGAGAGGACGGCAAATTGATGAGTGAGCTGAATCTGACGCCATATCATTTGGACTATTTGTTCAATCCGATTTCGGTGCGCGATCGCGCGAGCCAGATGTACGAGTTTACAAACTCGGGCCGCGGCCACTTTGTTTATCATCACGATAAATTTAAAAGTACGGTCAATTACGTGCTCGCGGTGATTCGCGAAAAGTATCCGGATCTGGTTATTCCGTTCCATTCGCGCTGGGGGCATTTTCGCGCCGGCGGCGTAGACCGGGTTTGGCGGATGGATGGCAAGCTCAACTCCGCCGATCCAATGGAGCGCGCGCGGGCGCAGCTCGATTTGGTGATTACGTCGGTGCTGCTTGATGCCGGCGCCGGGCCGGACTGGAAGTACTTTGAAGATAGCTCGCAAAAGTCCTTTAGCCGTTCTGAGGGTTTAGGCGTGGCCAGCTTTTACATGTTTCTCTCGGGCGCATTGGCCAACGATGGCAAGTCCCTTCGGGCCGACGCTGAAGGTTTGAATTCTTTTAGCGTCAGTGATTTGAAGCGCCACTTTCAAGTGACCAACGCCAATCCGTTGTTGGGTTTAGAGGGGCGAGTGGGCCTGTTGAACAGCTTGGCTCGCGCGGTGTCTGATAAAAAGCGCTTTCGTGACGGTCGTCCGGGCAATATCGTCGACTACCTTGTTGGGCGCTATGGTCGAACCATTCCGGCGCCAGATATTTTGCTGGCGGTGATCGAGGGCTTTGGCTTGATATGGCCGGGCCGATTGACGGCTAGGGGCCGAAACCTGGGCGACATTTGGATGCACTCCAAACTCAACGGTGGCGATCCATTTGAATCGTTGGTGCCGTTTCATAAGCTTTCGCAGTGGATGACCTACTCCTTGATCGAACCGATGCGCGAGGCGGGTCTGACGATCACGCAGGTCGAAAAACTCACCGGACTTGCGGAATATCGCAACGGCGGATTGATCTTGGATTCGGGATTGATATCGCTGCAAAACCCACAGGCGGCGGACCTCTCCTGGCGGCCCGAATCGGATTTAGTGATTGAGTGGCGGGCTTTGACGATTTACCTGCTAGACCGCATCGGCGATGAGGTGCGCGAGGCCTTGGGTAAGTCGGAAGAAGATTTTCCGCTCGCTAAAGTGCTCGAGGGTGGCACATGGTGGGCTGGACGGCAAATGGCGGGTGAACGGCGCGAAAGCGGTGAGCCGCCACTTAGAATCGAAAGTGATGGGACGGTGTTTTGATGGCGAAAACGAAATCAATTAAAAATGTGGTGGTGCTCGAGCATCCTCTTCTGGACCATAAGTTGGGCTATCTGCGCGATAAAAACACGAGTTCGACGGAGTTTCGCGATTTGGTGAAGGAGATCAGTCGCATTTTAGCGTTCGAGGTGATGCGCGGCTGGACGGATATGCGCAAGGTCGATATTGAAACGCCTCTGGCCCGCACCAAGGTCGACCGAATCAAAAACGCACCGGTGGTGGTTTCAATCATGCGCGCCGGGAATGGCATGCTGGACGCGGTTTTGAGCATGATTCCGTTTGCCTCGACCGGCTTTATCGGAATTTATCGCGACAAATTTATTCATTCGACGGTGGAATATTATTTTAAAATGCCCAGCGATGTTCAGGGGAAAATGGCCATTCTCTGCGACCCGCTGGTGGCGACGGCCGACACCGCGATCGCCGCGATCGAGCGTCTTAAGAGCTACGAAGTTGGGCAGATCAAAATCTTAACGATTTTGGTCAGTGAGTTCGCGGTAAAAAAAATCGGCGAAGTGCACCCGGATGTGGAGATCTACACGCTGGCCATTGAGCGCGAGATGAATGACCTCGGCTACCTGGTGCCGGGACTCGGGGACGCCGGTGACAGACTCTATCAAACCAAATAGGCCCTTTATCGTCGGTGTGGCCGGCGGGAGTGGTTCGGGCAAAACCTATTTTGCCAATGCCTTGCGTGAGCGCTTGGGCCCGCATGCGTGCGCGCTGATCTTTCAAGACAACTTTTACTTCGATCAATCTAAAAAATTCGACTTCGATGGCGGCGCGGTGAATTTTGATCATCCGGAGAGCATTGACTTCGCTCTTTTGGCTCGCTGTTTAAAAGAGATTAAGGATGGGCATACCGCGCAGATTCCCATTTACGATTTCTCCACTCACACTCGCCTATCTGAGACCATGGCGATCGAGCCGAAGCCGGTGGTGTTGGTCGATGGAATTTTGATATTTCATCCGGCCGAAGTTCGCGCCTTGTTTGATGATATGATATTTTTTGATACGCCGGAGGAACTCCGCTACCGGCGCCGGCTTGAGCGCGACGTCAATGAGCGTGGCCGGAGCGCTGAGGGCGTGCGGAATCAATATTACAAGCACGTAAAGCCCATGCACGACGCCTTTGTACAGCCGTCCAAAGTGCACGCCAAGACGGTGGTCGCTGATATCGGCGAGTATGAGCCCATTTTAAAAAAATACTGCGAAAAGCTTACGCCCTTGATTTAGTTATCTAAGGGGCGTCGAAGCTGCCCGTGACGACGGTCGATACATTTTCTGACGTATCGATGGCGCGAACATTGAAATAGTACGTGTTGCCGGTGGTTAAGGTTAGGTCAGAATCACTCGCCGTCAGCGCCGCGCCGGCCGACTGCCAGTCGGTCACCTCGGTGCCGCCTGAGGTGGTGCCGACGGAGTATTCGTAGCGCATCACATCCGGTGCGGGACTCGCGGTCCAGGTTACGGTGGGCGTGGCTGTTAGGGTTGGCGCCAGCGGTGGCACAGTGATCGAGGCCGGAGGTCCTGGCGCCACGGTCTCAGTCGGACTGGCGCTGACATGGCCGAAGAATTTTAGATTGGCTTCGGTGAGCGTGCCCGCCTGCCCAGAGCGCGCGTCGTAAACTTTTACGGTCCAAGTTCCGCGGGTCGATTCGCCATAAAAGGCGTTCGACAAAAAGAACACGTCGTCAAATGTCGTATCGACAATAAAGCTGTTGTAATTCATCACGTAACTGCGCGTTCCGGCCGGAGAAATAATTTCGATCGCGAGATCCGATGGTCGGCTGTGAGTTACGCTAATTTTTAGCCCCACGCTCTCGGTGACGAGATTGTGCAGCACATTGAATGTCGTGCTCACACCCACCGTCGAGGGGCTGGGTACCGCGAGATTTAAGGCTCCCGAAGAATAGTAGGAGGCTTGATCTTTGTCTTCCGTCACTTTGAATGCAGGTAAGCTCGCGCCATAGTTTTCAGCCATGGTCACGGCGGTGTCGGCATTGATCCGGCCGAAGCCGTACCAGTTGTGAAACTTGTAGCCGGCGGAGTTGGTGGTCCAGCCCCGATCATAGAGCAGGCCGCTGTAGTTGTAGTCGAACGGGTGGGTGAGGGTGGTGGATGTCGAATGGATCACCGTCGCGGAGCTTGCAAGAATGTGTTTAACATCGCGCCAGGTGAGGGCCGGGTTGGCTTCGAGCATCAGCGCGATGACGCCCGCTGTGACGGGCGCCGCGCTCGAGGTGCCGTTCATGGTGCTGGTGTAGTTGCACGAACTGTTCAGAGTGTTTGCGCCTTCTTCAAAGGCGTTGGCGTCGCTGCCCGAAGTTGAAATCCCGCGCGCGCAGCCCTCCATGTCGGTGGAGATCATGGCCGGGGCGTCGTCGCCATACTCACCGCCGGGAGCGCTAATCCAAAGGTTGGAGCCAGGGGAGCTGTAGCTGGAGCGAACGCCCTTGGCATTGACGGCGCCGGCGAGAATAACAAACGGATTCGTATTGTCGCCATCGAGATTGGCATTGCCCATGTACGGCATTGTTCCGGGCGGGATCATTATGCATTCACTTTGGTCAGAGATGTAAGAGTTTCCGGCGGCTTTTACAAACAGCGCGCCTTTGCCGGCGCGCCCGTTGGCAATTTGATCTTTGATCTGGGCGATGTAGGCGCCGACGGTCGGTGTGTAGCCACAGGTCGAATAGCCCCAGCTTTGATTAAAAATATCAAACGCCCCGGTGGCTTGATGCACCAGTTTGGCAACAGTCATGGCGGGACCTAAAAAATAAAAGCCAGCGAAGTTCGCGCCCGGTGCCACGCCGCGGGTGCCGATGCCGTTCCATCCGGTGGCGGTGATCAGACCGGTGACGGAGGTTCCGTGACCCTCATCGGCGTCGGCTGGGGTGGGGTCGCCGGTGTAGGGAGCAGCACCCAAAGAGTAATCGCGCGACTCACCCATAAGAACGTTGTCGGTTAAATCTTCGTGGGCAATCTCCACTCCGGTGTCAGAAACCGCGATGCGAACGCCATCGCCGGTCAAGCCGCGCGCGATCGGACCTGCGATCTTGCTGTCTTGTGCACTCGTACCCGCGCCGGTCGAAAAACCTTTCTGACCGGTGTTGGCCAGATGCCATGCGGAATTGGCGAGAGGGTCGGCGGTGACCTCGAGCGCGAAGGGGCCAATGGAATCGGTGGTGTTGAGATCGTGCACTAAGATCCGCATATCAGAAATATTGGCGCCGTCGGTCGGGACTCCGTAGATTTTGTCGCTGACTTTATCAATGCTCATCCACGCCGGTTTATTTCGAACATAAAAATAGGGGCCCACGTTGGTGGAGACAAAACTGAACTCAAAGTTCACGCCCTGCTTGGCAGTTTTGTCGGCGGTGGCGATCTCTGTGCACTTGCCGGGAATGCAGGGAGGTTCGACCTCGACGCTTCCGGCTTCGGACTTAAATCCCTCGTCGCCCAAAAGACATCCGGAGAGTGAAATCGCGAGGAGGGTGAGAAGGATTTTTCTCATGTGCCTCGCCTCGAGCCGTAAATAATGGCGATCTCGGCGCTGCGGACTTCGGGCAGTTGCGCTAAGGCCTCGACGATGGCGGCCAAATTGGCAGGGAATTGTTTGGCTGAAAAATAAACTGTTTTAATATTTTGCGCCTCGCCGGCGAGTTCAAGATTTTTTTCGCGGGCATAGCGCGCGATATCGGCGGGGTAGGTTTTAAAAACCACTTCGATCTCTCCGGTCACCACTCCTAAGACGGCGCGACCGGGATACTTCACCACCGGCAGGTGAGTGCCATCGAAGGCTTGCACTGAGCTTGTGGTGTTTTGCGAGCGATACAGCACGTATCCGGATTGCCGGTTGAGTTCAGGTCCGAGCCGTGGCTGATAATGTTTTTTGGCCACGGCTTGAAGTTCAGGGAGCTCATTGAGCTTTTTCACTCCGCTTGGGATTTCTTCAAGCGCGGCGGCTTTGCGCTCCTGCATCGTAAATTTGATTCGCGGCTTTTCGGCTTTGGGGGGTTGGACGTTGGCTTCGGGCGCGGCCGTGGGCGCGATCTCTTGTTTGGATTCTATTTTGGCAGGAGCTGTGACATGAATTTCAGCGGCCGGAGCGCGCTCACTGGGCGAGGTCTGCAGAAAAAACGCGCCGACGAGTGCGATTGCAATGGAAACGACAAGCCATACGCTTTTTCTTCGCATTCTCCCGCCCGAAAACGTCCGATTCAGATTGAGACACGGGCGGCGTATCCGCCCGTTTTCTTATCGGCTTTTGGTCGGGGTTATTTACAGGACAAAACCAAAATTATTGGTTTATCTCTTTTCGATTCGGCGATGTCTCTATACCATAGTTGTATGATCATCACTGAAGCGGACGTAAAGTGGACTTCGACCGCGGCTGGACGGGTCGCGCTGCGTGGAGATGGGGTGGTTTGGGTTGAAATCAAGCCCGGCTTTGATCAAACGCCCGACCATGCTCAAGAAAACTTACAGGTGGCCGGGTCGTTTTGCACCTTGGCGCCGCGACCAATTTTGGTCGATCTGCGGGGAGCGATGGTTCTCACTCAAGAGACTCGCGCGGTCTATTCGGATCTGTCGATTGCTCAAACGTTTTCGAAGCTGGGCATGGTGGTGTTGCGAGATCCGATCAGTTTAATGATGATCAATATGTATATGCAGGTCGCGACGCTGCCCATGCCGATGCGGGTTTTTTCGGATTTTGATAAGGCGGTCGGCTGGCTGGTGAAGTCACGACCTTAAAAACAAAAGTCAGGGCCGCCAGGTCTTTGCGCTCCACTCACTGAGTCCATGTTCCGCACTCAGCCAAGTCACGACAAACTGATCACCCGTGGCGTGAATCTGCGGATAGCTGGGCCGGGCCCCCTTTTTCGCGAAAATTTCAGACGTCTTCCAAGTGCTTCCGCCATCGGTAGAAAATTGCAACCGAATCACTTCACCCTCATTTTTGTCGGCGTCATCACGCCAAACCATGGCCACGGTTTTTTCGGTGGTCGCGATATCACCCTGATTGGCGCGTTGGCTGCCGACTTGAACGGGCTCCCGCCAAGTTTTGCCTAAGTCGGTGGATTTCATAACGTACATACCGGGCTTGCCGACTTTTCCTGTCCATACAAAGGAGAAAATGGGCTCAGCTGTGGATTTGCCCGCACGGGCCATGGCACCACCCATATGCGGACAACCTTTGATCTTCCACCCGAATTCACCGGCGGTGGAGAGAGTGCTCCAAGTTTCGCCCGAATCTTTGGATTCGGATATCGCCATATCGCGGGGATCGTAGGCGCGATAGAGAGTTTGCAAATGGTTTTGATTTGCGTAAATGCGATTCCAACAGCACTCACACGTCTTGGCATTGATGTTTTGCTGCTTCTCCCAGGTCTTGCCGTGGTCTTTCGATCGCGCGTAGCGAAGTCCTTGGGGTCCTTTTTTTCGCGAGTCGAGCCACACCGCATGGATCATTCCCAACTCATCGGCTTCTAAATCTAAATAGGCGGCTGATTTAACGCTCGCGTCGTCAATCGGGCTCGTGCCCTTAATCCACGTTTTACCGCCGTCGGTGCTATGGGCGGAGCCTAGCCCGCCGCCCCGTTTTTCGGGAATCGACCATACGGCGGCTACGCTGTCTTTAAATGCGGCCACCTGCGGAAAATTTCCGCGATTGCCCGAATTCACAGGCCCGGTCGGGATTGTTGCAGGCGCCGACCAATTTGCCCCGCCATCGTTCGAGCGCAAATACTCAAGCTCAAGCCCCTTCGTTCCCGTCTTGGTCACAAGCACATGAACGTCAGACGCCGATGCGAAGCTATCGAGCGAGACCGTACCGGTCTTTTTTACTTTGTGTTCATGGGCCTGAGTGAATAGCGAAAGAAGCACAAGTGCAAAAATTGAATTCATCTTAAAAACTTAAGAATTGTCGTCCGCACTGTCAAAACCTTTCGCGGATAACGCCTCAAGCTCGGCTTTGGCCAACTGATATTCTAGATTGAGTTCAATCTTGCGCTTACGGAACTCATAGAGTTTTAAAAACGCCTCCAATAGATCTGGACCATTTTTGACGCCGCGAGCGTACTCGCTTTTGGTTAGACGCAGAAAGTTTTGTGCCTTTTGCACATCGCGATCGGCATCATGAAGAAGCTCGTGGAGCATTCTTAGGTCATGTTGCAGCTCGTGACTATCGGACTGAACGGCCTTTACTTTATGCCGAGCGCGCGCGGCCTGAGCTTGGGCTTCAAAGTTCTGCGCGTGTTGGTTGGCTCGATCATTAAATCCTTGGGTCAAATCGAGAGTTAAGCTGACTCCCGTGATCAGCTCGGTCTCTTTGCGAAGGGCCAGCGTTCGGTCCTCACTTAGAGAGGGCAGTGAATATTTCGCATAGAGGTCGAGTTTGGGGAGGTACCAACGTGCCGCTTGGCGCGCACGCAGCCGCCCCACGGTTTCACTTTCGCGCAGCAAGAGCACTTCAGGATTGCTCGACGCTTTCAACTCGCGCTCTTGAAATTCGGCTTCGGGAGGATGGGGAAAGTCGTTTTGAATTTTAAGCTGTTTGTGGTCAGAAAATCCGATGAGCACGGAGAGTTTGCTTTTCAACACATCGTCTTCATGCTCCAGCCGTTTCAGGTTTTTCACCAATACGGTTTTTTCCAACTCAAAGTGAACATAGTCGGCGGCCGTGGTCACGCCGGCGCCCGCCCTTTGCTTGGCGCCTTTGATGTTCTCTTCATTGCGCTCGATGGCCTCTTTAGCATCGGCGATTAAAAGTTGCGTGGCCGCCAAATGCCAATAAACACGCCGGGCCTCTCGCAACTCCACGTTGTAGTCGCGAATGGCTTCGGTGCCACTGGTTCGCGCACGGGCGGCTAAAATCTGTTCTTCTATTTTGTCGCGCCCACCGGAAAAGACATTGACCTTGGCCTCGGCCGACCAGAAGCCGAGCTCGTCCGAAGGCGTGGCTCCGATTTTCGCGGTTTCGGATCCCGCTCGCAAACTCACTCGCGGGAGAAAAGATCGGCGCAGATAGCCGGTTCTCTCCTTCGCGGCCGAGTGCTCGAGCTCAGCGCCGCGGGCGTTTTCGTTGTGATCGCGCACCAGCCGGGGCAGATCCTCCACGCGAAGGATCGTGTCAGCGGCAAACGCGGGGATCATGAATAAAAAAATCAATGCGCCCATGGCGCCTCCTTAGTCTAAATTGTCAAAGGCCGTGAGCAGTTCTTGGCCGTTGCCACTCAAGGTTAGGTCAATATTGTACGGGCGCCCTTTGGGCTTAGGCATTTTTCCCAAAAAGGCGTTGCCCTTGAGTTCCAACTGCAACGGAGTTTCAGTCCATTTTCCTTTCACGCGAGTGCCGAGAACGCCTTTGGCCGAGGGCTCGAACGCTTTCAAATCGAGAGCCTTCATATCTTTGTCATAGAGATAAAGTCGCAGAGTGCCCTCGGCCCGTGACAGTTCGGCTTTGTAAACCAATTCGGCCTTTTCGCCTTTGGCGAAATCGCTCTTTAGCACAACGCCTGAGATCAAGCCGCCGTACTTTCCCGTATCTGTAACTTTAGGCCCATGCCCACCATCGTGGGCGATCGCGACCGATGCTAGCATCGCACATAGAACTAAAATCCAATTTCTCATTTCCATTCTCCTTCTCCCGTTTTAATTTTTTGTTTCGCAACATAATTGTTCACGGCTGTCTTGCCGTATTTTAAAAATATGGCGGGGGTAACGATCAAATCTAAAAGCGTGGATGAAATCAATCCGCCCACAATCACCACGGCCACCGGATATAAAATTTCTTTGCCTGGCTCGCCCTGAGAGAGCAGCAACGGGATCAAGGCCAACGCGGCGGTCGACGCGGTCATTAGCACCGGAACCAAACGCTCGAGCGAGCCACGGACAATCGTTTCGCGGTTGAAGGGTAGGCCGTCTTCGCTGATGAGATGCAGGTAATGGCTGATCAACAAAATTCCATTGCGGGTGGCGATTCCACACAAAGTGATAAACGCGACGAACGTGGCGACAGAAAGCGTTCGTTCAGTGAGATAAATCGCGACAAGGCTGCCGATCAACGCCAACGGCACGTTCAGCATGACCTGCAGGCTCAACATGGTGGAGTGAAAGTGCAGATAGAGCACTAAAAAGGTGCCAACCATGGCCAAAAGCCCGAGCCAGAGAATTCGTTTGGAAGCTTCGCGCTGACTTTCGAACTGCCCACCGAGTTTGAAGAAATAGCCTTCAGGAAATTGCACATTCGAATTTATCTTTTGCAGAATTTCATCGACCACGCCGCCGAGATCGCGGCCGCTGGTGTTGGCTGAGACTACAATCCGCCGTTGCATATCTTCGCGGTTCACCATGTTCGGACCCGTGCCCTGGTAAACATTGGCCACGTCGCTGAGTCTGATTCGGGCTCCCGTCGGCATGGTGCGGACGATGGTTTGCCCAATCGTTTCAGGTGTTGCGCGAGAGGGGTCATCGAGCCGCATAAAAACATCAAAGCGCCGCTCCGACTCGATCACTTGCGCGACCTTTTCGCCGTGGAGCGCGATTTCTAAGTCACCGGCGAGTGTGCCCGACCGGAGCCCGATTTCGCTGCTCGCTTCGCGGTCAATATTGATTTTTAATTGCGGAATCAAAACCAAAGGCTCGGTCTGTAAATCGACCACGCCGCGAACGCCTTCCAGCACATCGGTGATCTCGCCTCCAAGGCGTCTGAGTTCGCCCAGGTCCGAGCCAAAAACCTTAATCGCAATCTGCGCGCGCACGCCAGAGAGCAAATGATCGAGGCGGTGACTGATCGGTTGCCCGATATTTATATAAACGTTGGCCGTCTGTTCAATCTTCTCGCGGATATCGTTGAGCACGATTTCTTTGTCGCGCCCACCCTCATGAAAATCGACATCAATTTCGCTCCAATGCACGCCCTCGGCATGTTCATCCATTTCGGCCCGTCCAGTTCGCCGCACCGTCGATTTAACCTCAGGCACCGTGAGAATTGCGCTTTCGATTTTGGTGCCGAGATCGTCGGAGGCGTTGAGTGAAATTCCCGGGGCTGCGGCCACTCCGATGGTGGCGGTGCCCTCATTAAACTCCGGGAGAAAGTCGCGGCCCATCAGGGGCAGCAGCGCCAAAGCTCCGGCCACCAAAAGCGTGGCGGCCAAAAGGACCGCACGCGGGCGGGGGAGTGTGAAATTTAAAATGTGCACGGCCAGCGCTTTCAGGTGGCGAACAAAGTAGCCGTCCACGGTGTGGCCCACGGCCTTCGATGCCGGCAAAAGATAAGCACACATCACGGGGGTGACCGTGAGAGAGACCAGAAGCGAAGCCAGAATCGAAACGATATAGGCGATGCCCAGCGGTGCAAAAAGTCGGCCTTCAATCCCCCCGAGCGCGAAGAGCGGCAAAAATACCAAAACCACAATGATGGTTGATAGCACAATCGAGTTTCGCACTTCGGACGACGCCTCAAAAATCACGCGCAGCGCGCCCTTCGGTGAACCCGCGGCTCTGTTTTCGCGCAGTCTGCGAAATACGTTTTCAACATCCACAATGGCGTCGTCCACCAACTCGCCAATGGCGATGGCCAGCCCACCGAGGGTCATGGTGTTGATGCCCAGTCCAAAGATGTGAAACACAATAAAGGTGATCAACAGGCTGAGCGGAATTGCGGTGAGTGTGATGGCAGTGGTGCGCAAGTTGAGCAAAAATAAAAACAGCACGACCGCGACCATTAAAATTCCGTCGCGCAGGGCCTGCTCCACATTGCCGATGGCGGCTTGAATAAAACGCGATTGTTTAAATAAATCCGACTCAAGTTTTACGCCGGCGGGAAGGGTTTTGCCGATGGCCGCCAGCTCATTTTCGATGGCTTTGGTTAGGGCGATGGTGCTGGCCGAGGGTTGCTTATTGATGGTCATCACCACGGCATGTTGAGCGTTAATGCTGGCTTCGCCGCGCTTGATCTTGGCCGCGACACGAACTTCAGCAACGTCGCGCACGCGCACCGGCTTGCCGAACTGCATGCCAATCAGAGAGTCGGCAATCTCTTCGATGCTGGACACGCGGCCCATGGGCCGAATCAAAAATTCTTTGCCGTCAATGTCGATAAATCCGCCGGTGGTGTTGTCGCTGATCTCGCCAAGGGCGTTTTTAAGATCTTCGAGCGAGAGACCTTTGGCTTGGAGCTTTTGGCTCGAAACTAAAATTTGATATTGTTTAACTTCGCCGCCCATCACCACGACCTGGCTGACTCCGGGGACGGTCATCAGCCGCGGGCGAATCAACCAGTCGGCCAGCGTGCGCAAGTCCATGGGGGTGACGTTGTCGTCGGAACTGGAGAGACCGACAAACTGGATTTCGCCCATGATCGAGGTGATCGGGCCCATCACCGGCAGAATTCCTGGCGGGAGCTGACCAGAAAGGAGTTGCAGGCGCTCCGCAACCAGTTGCCGGTTGCGGAAAATGTCCGTGTTCCAGTCAAATTCCACCCACAAAATAGAGAGGCCGATGCCGCTCGAAGAGCGGACCCGCAAAACGCCCGGCGTGCCGTTTAGAACGGATTCGATCGGCAGGGTTACAAGAGTTTCAACTTCTTCGGGGGCAAGGCCTTTGGCCTCAGTCAATACCGAGACCGTGGGACGATTGAGATTGGGAAATACGTCGACCGGTATTTGTGGCAGCAACCAAGCGCCGTAGACCGACACGGCCGCGGCAGTAAGCAATAGCGACAGACGATGCTGTAGAGAAAATCGGATCAATGCGTTGAGCATTTGCAATCCCAGGCAAAAAGTTAAAGAGCTTTATTTTTGGAGATGGATTGGGATTAGGCGGCGATGGGAGGTCTGAAAATAGATCCAACTAAGGGATCATCATAAAGACGCGAGTGGGCCGCGATGGGTGTGCTGTCGGAATGAATGGTCACTAGCGAAAGACCTATATTTGGGAGAGTCAGGCAATGGGAGCAGCCGCCGCCGAGAGATACGCAGTGGGAGTGGGGTACGCTTTCGTCCGAGTGGTCGTGATTGTCTTGGCCCTGCGTGTGACTATGATCATGATCGTGCTCAACGGGATGCGAGTGTGTGATATGGATCGTACGTTGATGCTGCAATTCGAGCGCGATGCCTTCAAGTGCACCGCCGCCAACGTAGACCAACGAAATTAAAAGACCAATCAGCAAACGCATCTTTATAAAATCGGACTTTTGGCCGAAAAAATCAACTGTATCAGGTTGAGTCAAAATTAATTCTTAGTTTCGCGCTAAAAGATTGTGACAGCGGGCTGCTGTGCGAGACCACAAGCGGCGCACTACGCCCATATCTAGATCCTCAGAAAACAGACGCATGCGATCTTGCAAAATCTGCGAACTGTTTTCTGCGGTCATTCCCATCGCCATCCTCTGCACAGTGTTGTCGTTAGGCAGGTTGGCCATTTGGCCAAACGCACGTTGGGCCAGCGCCACCTGCAGTGAAACCGCGCCCCACTCGGCGCGATGATTCACTCGATCAATCACTCGTAGGTAGAATTTGGTGATTTCGTCAATTGTTGTCGGGTCGCCCGAAAGGGTGTTCAACTTTAATCTCATCAGCTGAATGCAGTCATAGATACTGAGCTGATCCAACAACAACATCTGAGCTACGGGTTTGAACCGCACATGCAAAACAAAATCAATTCGGTGCTCAGGTGGCGTGTTCACCAGTTCAGAAAGGGCAGATTGGTCGGAGCGAAGTTCAAGGGCGCGGCGGGCGGCGGCCTCAATACGGGAAGCAAGTCCATGATCGTTGACTGGGTTAGCAGACGCGGGTGAGAAGACCGTCACAAGCAGAGAAAGGAAAATAAATTTCATTGATCTCGGCTAACATCTTACAACTTAATTGTCGACGAAAACAAAAGTCCAATCGCCGACTGCTGCGTCTCCACGGCCTTTATTGTGGTGAGGTAAAAAAATCCCAGTGCCGTATCGGATCTGCGGTCTATGCTGACGTGTCCGCCCGAGATATACAAAAATGTATCGTCTCCCGAATCGTCTTGAATGTAAGTCATGCCCCCGAGCCATCTCTGCCCTTGCGCAAAATGTTCGACTCCCAGACCCAATCTGAGACCACCGTCGAATTCTTGTTCAGAGGCGGTCGCAATGGGTTTAAATTTAACTTTCGTTGACATGTTGACGTCAGAAAAAAGCCGAGTGCGGGGGCCGAGCAAGGTTCCAATTCCGAATCCGAGCAAATGGGGAGCGTCGAACTTAGCGCTACTCTTCGTTGCCTCTTGGATATTTGTCGTTTCGCTGACGATGTTGTTCCCGGCGTCCTTTGTGTAGGAGATGGTGTGTCCGCTCGACTCGTAGGTGGCTTGCGCGAGCAAAGGCGCCGTTTCAAGCCGAACTCCGATATCGAAGTACTCAAATTTAGATAGCCCGCCCGCCACCAGCTTGATCGATCGGGACGTGCTTCGGGTGTCGGCGTATGAGCTCCCAATCACCGTATTGGCGCCAACAGTTCGTTGAAATGGAATGCTGATGATTGACCCCGAGTCTTGCTGGTAATAGAAGGCCGATGCTCCAATCGCGGTCGTGGCTGAAATTTTTTTGCCAAAACTTGGGCCGACTAAAATTCCGAAGCGTTCGAATTTGGCCCGGCCACTGATGGACCCGATATTGGCAACATCGTAATCGACCGTCAGATTCACGCTGTCGTTATTCACGTTGAAAACCGAAAAAGCCCAGGCCCAATCTTCTTTAGCCCAACTGGTGCCCGCAGCGATCGGGAGCGCTTGGGTTTGGCTCGCCTTGGCTCTAAGATTCGATTCCTTCGACTCTTGCGTTGAGACCTGGAGGAGAGTTCCGCTGCCGACCAGTTTATTGATTTTGCTAAAACCAAGACCGGCTGGATTGTAGTAGCTGTTGCCAATGGTGCCGTCGCGAGCAATGCCCACATTGCCCATAAAAGCTTCGCGCTCCCCCATGGGAAGGGAGTACTGCGCGAATGCGTTGACGCTAAAAATGAGAAGGAGAGCCTGGATTGTACGCATGCGAAAAGCGTAGCCCAAAATTCCCCATAGGTACAAAATATTCTCTGTAACGTAATTCTTAAGGAACGTCGTCCGATTTATCGGCCCGCGATCGGCTTTTTTCGAGCACGCGATCGGTGCCCGCCAGCTCACGCAGCTGCGCCAACTTGGTTTGAATCACGTCGTGCTCCGCGTAGCCCGACTCGAGAAAAGGGTTGGTTTCGCGAAGAGAGCGATACAGTTTCGCAAAACACCGTTCGGCGATCACACTGTGCGGGAGCTCGCGAATGCACGCTTCATAGTAATATTGGCCCAAAGCGTGATCTTTAAGATTGGCGCTGGCTGTTCCTGAAGCTTCAAGAGCGTCTGGATAGAGGGGGAATTTTGAATTCTCGAGCAACTCATGCAAAATCATCGAGGCCCGCAGATTGGCGACAAAGTTTTCTCTGAGTATTAATCCCTGGGCCACTTTAAAGCGCCCGCGCTCCGTGCTTTCGCGCCGTTGAGTTTTCCAGGTTTGAATGTCGCGCTTCCATTCATTCAAATCCGCGCGAATAAAAAACGGAACTTGGGCGTTGCCAAGGGCGTTGTTGGTCAATATTTCAGCGGCGCGAGGGCTACGCTCCACGCGTACCACCATCACCATGACCTTCTGCAGGGTGGCCAGCCATTCGCCAGGATCGCGCAGCACTTCTTTCTCATCTCCGGCTAAATGAAGGGCTTCGCTAATCGCCATGGAATATTGCCGATTGGCCAACCAAAATTCGATCCGTTGAGGTCGGTTGAGACTGAACAGTTCCGGCTTCCAGGCGAGAGCGAAGTCCTTTGCGCCGCGGTCCGCCCGCGTATGGCACGAGATACATTGGTCCGAAGCTTTGCGGAGTGCGAATTTAGTCCAGCTGTAGTCGCCGGCTTTATAAGATGTGTACGCCTGTCGCGAATACTGGGCAAAATTGGCGGCGGAATGCTCGATCATCGGATCGGCGTTCGGTGCCTTAGGGTCACCCGCGATGTCGCTGGCGAGATCGGCCATGCGCTTTAAATTGGCTTCGAGAGCGGCCTGATTGCGCGGATCTTTAAAACTTTTCGCGCTCGCAGTCAGCGGGGTGAGGTCCAAATGCGCAACCGAAAGCTTATGCATCCGGCCATACCATTCGGGCTCCGCGACAGTGCGCTTTGGCTCAGTTGCACAACCGCCGACAGCCAGACCCAAGACCAACATAATTCGCAGCATTTGGTACCTCTTTAGGTGAACTTTATTCTATCTTCTCTTGTCTTGCATTTTGCAAGTTGGAGTCCGACCTGGGCTGCAATAGGCTCATTGTAACCAAGACAATTTGTCGTCGAGCCTTCGGACCACGAGACACTTTGTCTCGTTCGAGGTGGCCATTCCTGCCTCAAATAGATCTGTTCTTGGCAGGGCTTTTGAAGTTGAGAGAGGCAAGCCAATAGGCAACTCTTTTCTATAAGGATCGAAAATGGCCACAGAAACAAAATGGATCGCGATCGTAAACCGAGTCGAAGCCCGAATCTACAATGCTTTCGATATGAAAAAGCTGCACACATTAAAAAACAGTCTCGGCCGCGAAAAAAACCGAGCTTTTACGACCGATAAGCCCGGAGTCGGCCGCGGTCGGACGGGCTCGCGCTCGAGCACGCATGCCATGACAGGTGAAAAAAAGCCCCATGACGACGCGGCCATTCAATTTGCCCGCAAGATCAATCTCTTTCTGCAAAGGTCGCACGCGCGCAATAAGTTTGGTGCTCTTCTATTGACCGCCGAACCGCGTATGAAAGGCTGGATTAAAAAAGGAATGGATAAAATGGTTGAGGACAGCTGCAAATGGCAGTCGAAGGATCTTGGACATTTGTCGGACCATGAAGTCAAAAAAATATTTGGGAAGAAAAAAGCCGTATGAGACCTACGATGAAGGCGCTGGTGTTCGCCCGCCCCGGAAAAATTGAACTTCGCGAAAAACCCATTCCCACGTTCGGGCCTACCGACGCCCTCGTCAAAGTAACGACGACGACGATTTGTGGTACGGATGTGCATATTCTAAAGGGTGAGTATCCCGTTAAGGAAGGTCTGACGATCGGCCATGAGCCCGTCGGAGTGATCGAAAAATTGGGCTCAGCCATTCAGGGTTTTGCAATCGGCCAGCGTGTGGTGGTTGGAGCCATCACGCCCTGTGGGCAATGCGATACGTGTTTAGATGGTCATGGCGCGCAATGCGGAGGCCATGCCATCGGCGGTTGGAAGTTTGGCAACACGATTGATGGATGCCAGGCGGAGTACGTTTTGGTGCCGAACGCGCAAGCCAACTTAGCCTTGATCCCCGACGGGTTGACCGACGAGCAGGTGTTGATGTGCCCCGATATTATGAGCACCGGGTTTGCCGGCGCGGAAAGTGGACACATCCGCATCGGAGATTCGGTCGCCGTATTCGCGCAGGGCCCCATCGGTCTTTGCGCCACCGTGGGCGCGCGATTGTCGGGCGCCTCGCAAATTATTGTGGTCGACGCGATTGAGAATAGGCTTAAAAAAGCCAAGGAGCTCGGCGCTCACGTGACCGTAAACTATAAAGAGGTCAATCCGGTTGAAGCGATTATGGATCTAACCCGCGGGCGAGGAGTCGATGTGGCCATCGAGGCTCTCGGTACCCAGACCACCTTCGAGTCGTGTTTGCGAGTGCTGAAGCCGGGCGGAGTGCTTTCGAGCTTAGGCGTTTACTCCGGAAAGTTGACACTTCCTCTCGATGCTCTGGCCGCAGGCCTTGGCGACCATCGAGTTGTCACCAGTCTGTGCCCAGGCGGCAAAGAACGGATGCGGCGGCTTATGAATGTGGTGGCCTCCGGCGGCGTGGATTTGTCTGGCTTGGTCACGCACACATTCAGCATTGACGACATTGAGAAGGCCTACGATCTTTTTGCTAACCAGCGCGACGGAGTCTTAAAGGTCGCCATTAAACCTTGGGGGGTAAAACAATGAAATCAGTCGCAATGGACAAAATAGTTTGGGCCGTAGACACCATGGAGAATCCCGAACATTACAGAAACGCTCAGCACCTGATTGGCGCGCTGACCCGGGCCACTTCGGCCGAAGTTTTCCCCGTTCATATTCTTGGCCATCCCTTCGCCCACCCGGCCAAGGCGTCGGAGTTTGAACAGGCCTATCATGCGCTGGCTGAAAAACGGTTAAGCGAAATTTCTAAGACGGGCAAAGTCTTGGTGGATCGCGAAGGTTCGACCCGATCCAGCGTCAATATGCTGCTGAGTTACGCGAAGGATGTTGACGCCGACGCCATCGTAGTGGCGACTCACTCGCGCTCCGGCGTATCGCGCTTTCTAATGGGGAGCTTTGCCGAGACCTTGTTGTTGCTCTCTAAGATCCCCGTCATTACAGTAAATCCGCAAAGCAAAGTGCGTGAGAAAATATCCAACATCCTTTTGCCGACGACTTTTCAAGCGAAGTTTCGCGAGGGCTTTGAGCGCGTGGTGATGTTGGCCAAAGTTATGGACGCGAAGCTTACGGTGTTCTTTCGTGAGCCCTATGTCCCGCCGGTGTTGATGTCGCCATTGATCGAGCAGCATATTTTGCAAGAAACTGAAGAGCGCAAGCGCGAAGCGGCCAAATGGCAAACCTGGGCCGCTCAGAACGGCGTGCCAGTGATCGTGCACTTTGACGAGAAACCGGGCGTGGCCTCGAACGAGATTTTAAAGTTGGCCGAGGAGCGAGATTTTGATCTGATCGCCATGGTCTCGCAGGCCGACGCGTTTTCAGTGAACCTGATCGGCAGCACATGCCGGCAAGTGGTGCGCAGCGCGAGTTGCCCCGTGTGGGTGATTAACCACGGCGAGTGACCCGCGTTGGAATCTTAGCTACGTGCCTCGAACGGTGCCAGGCCTTTTATGCACTCCGGGTACGCCCTCGATCTAGGTTATGTAAACAAGTCCTGTGATCAATAACTTGGCGATGATGAAATCGCGAGGAATTTCGTACGCAATCTGGCGTTTAAAAACTCACGCTTCAAGCGCAAATATTTGATTCATGGTCGTGTTTACATAACCTAGTTCGACGGCGTGCTTGGAGTGCCTTGAAGGGCACCTAGTCCTCGCAGAGGTCTGAGAGATCGAGTTCGGCGTCGTCGGCTCGGTCGCAGACCGAGACGCCGGTGGTTGGGTCGACGCGGCCGTCGGTGTAAGAGAGTGTTAATTTTTTTGCCTTCAAGTCTAAATCGTAGTTTTTCAGTTCGCACATTTGGTATTGGCCGACGGGGGCCCACGGTTTGCCGCGGGCGCATTTTACGTAGATGCTCATGGAGCGGGGGCGGCTTACGGGTTCGCCGCTGAAAACGTATTCCAACTTCACTTCGCCAACGCCATTCACTTTAACTTGGCGTTCGAAATTTCCGTACTTGGGCTTGGCCCAGGCCGACGGGAGAGCAAAAAGAAAAATTAGGAGTACACGCCAGAAACTCATCCGCTCACGTTCCTGCAATTTTTAAGTTGAATGTGCATATGACCATTGTGCTGGCCACGGCGGCCACCGGGGAACATATTTCTGGCGGGGGTTTGGTCTTTAAAAATCACGCCGAATTTTTCGTCGGAGTTGGCGGCCATGCACATCGCCACTTGCATGGCGCGTGGATCATTGGCGTCGAAGCGGCCGCCGCTGGAGCAGTTGAAGGGGAGGCCGACGTCAATGGCCTCGCCCGAGTTGTGGCAAGAGCGGCGCGCGCGGTGGGCGGAGTCGCCCCAAATTCCTAAATTCTTAAATGTGCAAGAGCCAAGGCCCAAAGATTGGGTGCAGCGTTCAAAGTAGTGTTTGAAAGGCGCGACAATCGGGGCGTTGCCGCGAGCGGAGTTAGACTGGAGATTTGATGGCGACACGTCGGCGCCGCCGTAGCCCGTGGTGTTGCCCGAGCCGTCGGTGATGGCCATGCGTTCGCCGCCACTGGTGGTGGGTTCAGGGGCATTGCTGCCGCCTCCGCCCATCATCTGCGAAATCGCGTTGAGGATGGGCATTATTTTTTGCATTCCGTCGTCTTTCTTTTTCGGCTTGGGCGGCTGGCCAAAGAGAAAATTCTGATTCGGCATGCGCGACATGCAAAGGTGTTGATAAGGACCGGGCTGGCAGCCGATGGCCAGTTTATTTTGATTCTGCTGCATGCATTGAACGTTTCCGAGTGGGCAATTGTAGGGCGCGACCAGTGGCGGAACACCGGGCACTCGTGGTGGGCCGCCGACATTTTGAATGGCGCAGTATTGGGGCAGCACTCCCGGGGGGCAGTTGCCGGGTGCAATGGGCCGGTAGGTGGGCGGAGCTTGCTGGCCGACGCCGACATTCCAATTGGGTGGCGTGGGCGCAGTCTGCACGGGCGCAACCACAGCGGGCTGTGAATACCCTTGCGAGCTGGCAATTAGAATAAACATCAATATAGATCTGCGCATGCCTAGAAGGCTTATCGGCAGATCGTTATCAAAATGAAACACATTCTTATAAGCTATTGAAATGCCTTCGAAAGTCTTGGTAGTCTAGGGTTATTAAATGATTGAAGTTGCCCGCTATAGCCATTTTCTCTTGTCTGGCGCTTTTGTGCTATTGATAGCCAATTACTATCAGTTTCGCAGGCTGTCCGACAGTCCAGCCAACTTGAATTATCTTCGACTCTGCATTCTCGGTTTGATCTATTGCGCGGCGACCATCGCGGTCACATACGGGCCTTATCCGCCGGCGCTTTCGATCGCTCTGGTTTTATTGGCCGCGATATTGGGATTTACGACCTCGATTTATTTTTCGATCACCATGGAGTTTTTTGTTGGCCGCAGCCGTTGGTTGTTGTGGTTGCGCGGGCCTATGGCGTTGGTGGCGATTCTATTTACGCTGAGCTTAATCGAGATCGCGATCACCGGAGAGAGTTGGACCGTGATCCCCTCGGCTTCGGGTTACAGCAATGCATTTTTTAATTTGCTTTTGCCTGGATTGGCCATCAGCCCATTGGCAGGCGCGGTGATGGGTGTGGGAAGTCTCGCGGTGACCGGAACCAACGCATTGATTCTTTTTTATTTGCGAAAGTTTAACCCCAACGAGCGGTTTTTGGCCTTCGCCCTCGTGGTAACTTTAATTGTGAATTTGAATGACCTGCTGGCGGGGATGAATCTGAATCCTTATCTATTTCCGCTCGCGTGCTTCGGATATTTTCTTGAGATCGTGCGCTTTCAATTCGACCTTTTGCGATCCGGGCAAGTGGCCAACCGAAATTTGCGGGTCACCATGGACCGTTTGTCCAAGATTCATGCGGCCAACGAGATCAAGGCTCTCGCCCGGCATGATTTGAAACATCTTATTCATGGTTTGGGTGGCGCTTTTCCTGAAGAGAAAGGGCTCGAGCGAGTGCTTAAGACCCTGCAGTCATTTTTAGAAGAGTCTCGTCACGGGGATTCTTCTGGAAAATCGGTCCAAGTCGCGGACGTTGTGGATCTGGCCTTCGCGTTGGTGCGGTCCGATGCGGAATTGCGCAACGTGCGTTTGATCAATCGCGTGTTCGACCGAACCTGTATTGACTGTGATCCGAGTGACCTTTTATTGGTGTTTTTGAACCTGTTTAAAAACTCTCTCGACGCTTTTTCAGTGAGCGAGCCAAAGTCGGCCGAGGGGTTTATTGAAGTCACCGATGAACCGGGCTCCGACCGCGTGACGGTGCACGTGATCGACAACGCCGGAGGCGTACCCGACGTCGTACGCGAGAAGCTTTTTCTCGAGCCGGTGTCGTCGGCCAGTGGTGGTGAAGGCGTGGGGCTGCTGTCGGTCAAAGATGCGTTGCTAAGAAATCAGGCGTTGATTGTCAATTTGCCCAAAGATGGCTCGGCTTGGTTTAAGCTTTCGTTTTTAAAATTTGATCGTCTTTGAATCGACGCGCCTCCGGACTTGTCGAGCCGGATCATAAACTCCCAGTTTTCAAGCTTCTTGTTTAAATTGTGCACATGAGAGTTTAAGGTATGGTCCACGACCTTGCGCCCCTTCCACGTCGACCCCATCAGCGAGTCTCGCGTGGCGCCGCAATTCTGCCGTTCGAGCATATGCAGCAAAATAGCGCGTTCGACTTGGGTGAGCGAGATGGGGCGACCGGCGAGTCGCGCTTCAGGCTTTTGCACGAAGACTTCGAGAGTGCCATACCAAAATTTTCTGCCCGAGAGACGATTGGCGATCCGCAGTTCAAGCTCGGCCTGGGGCATGCTCTTTTCAAGATAGTCTTCAATCCGAAGTTTCAAACCCATCAGCTTGGCCGATTCCGAGTGGTCGTTGGTCAAAATAAACATAAGTGGCGGGTCGGGAAGTTTTCGGAGCTCGGCGCACAGGTTGAGTCCGTCCACTTTGGGCATATGCAGATCGATAATCAGAGCATCAAAGTCGGCGCAAAGGTTGGGAGACCGATAAAGGCTCTCGGGGTCACAACTGATTTCGATGGTGAAGGCGTGGCTCAAACTGGCGCGGAATTTTTCAGCAAACTCGCGATCATCTTCGACAATAAGTATCTTAGGTTGAAGCATCATCACCTCAAAGGTTAGCGATTCGACTCGCCATTATCAATTTAGTACGCGCGCCATCCAGGAAATTTGATTCAGAAAAGGTCTAGTCTAGTCCGTAGAGAGAGGGGAGGCGACTATCGCCCATAACCATGAGGTCAGCGATGAACAACTATCTCAAAAAGTCCGTTCTACTTTCCGCCTTCGCGGGTCTACTCGGCTGTTTCAATTCGGGTGGGGGAAGCGGGGATCAAAGTTCAAGTCCCTCGCCATCGCCAACGCCTTTGACCTTTGAGCGGCTCTATTTTAGCTCAGCGAAATTCGGGCCGACGCACTACACGTGCGGCCACATGGATATGACCAGCAAAGACATTACAGAATTGACCCACGCCAACTTGGATGACCAATCGGAGTGCAGAGGCTGGACCTATGCCAACGGGGTGGTGGTTTTTGTCGGACCGATCGGTGGTGGCGATATGGACATTTTCTATCACGACGTAGAATCCGATCAGGTGGGTCAGGCCTTGATCAATCCTGGCGACGACGCCAACCCATTTTATTTTAGCAGTCACAACGATATGATCTATTTTGTGGCTCGCTCCGCGGCGACCGGATTTGAAATGTGGAAGTTCGACACGAACACCGGCACCGCTTCGGTTTTGAGCGATATCAATCCCGGCGCCGCCGGCTCCAATCCCTATGACACTAAACCTGTTGTCCTCGATGGAAAATTGTACTTCGGTGCCGACAACGGCACCCAGGGCAACGAACCCTATGTTCATGATCCTGTAGCCAACACCACAACATTGCTCGCGGACGTGTTTGCAGGCGCCACCGGCAGTGGCCCGGCCAATTTTGTGGCGGCGGGTGGAAAAGTTTATTTTATGGCGACATCGGCCACTCATGGTCGAGAAATTTTTGAATATGATCCTGCTGGGCCCTCGGTCACTCGGGTCACCGATATCAATGCCGGCGGCGATGGCGTAAACGGCGACGGGATGTTTGCCAGTGGTAACTTTCTTTACTTTCAAGGAACAGATGGAACGGACGGTTGGGAGCTCTATCAGATGAACATCACCAACAACGCCGTGGCCCGGGTGGCGAACATTGCCGCCGCCGCGGCCAGCTCAATGCCAAATAGTTTTACGGCATTTGCAAATAAAATTTATTTTCATGCTGACGACGCCGTGAATGGCGATGAACTTTGGGTTTACGATCCGGCCGGCCCCACGGTCACGATGGCGCAAGACTTTGACGGCGCCGCCACCGATAGCGCGGCTGGCATTTTCGGTGTGGTCGGAACATCTTTGATTGTGGGCGCGGACACCGCCGCGCATGGCAAGGAGTATTGGATGGTCAACGCGGCGGGTGTCGTTTCCCGCCTGACCGACATCAATGCCGGTGCAGGGGATAGCAGCGGGTTGTCGGTCAATGCGATTGCCGAGCACGACGATACCTTCTACTTCGAAGGTGGCAACGGTGCGAGCAGTACGCTTTATGTGGGTGATCCTGGGACTTTGGTGATCGCTCCAGTGCAAGAGTTTACCGACGCGGATATTGGCTATCCGTCAACGATGTCTTTAATCGTCCACTAGTTATGGATTTTTTGAGACGCCGATATACATGAGACTGCCTTCAGCCACTTTGTCGATCACTCCGTCTTTGACTGTCCAGTCGAGGGCGGGGCAACCCCAGCCGAGTCCTTGAATCACCGGCTTCTCGAACGCGTTATCCCAGCCATGCAGCACGATCGCGCGCTCACGCACATTGGAGTTGCTCTCAGACAAACCATCGAGGCGCACCGAGCGCTTGAATTTTCCCTCGTAAATCTCGGCGGTGCGGATAAAGCCGAGTGATGACGTTCCCGAATTGATCACGTTGCTAAAATGTTCGGCGATGCCGTCTTTGTTGTGATCCGAGCCCCAGCCGTGCACGGTCCAATACTTTTGCACGGCACCTGTCGACAAATCCACCACGAAGAACCGCTGCCGGTCGGACCGGCGGCTGAAGTCGACCACGGTGATGTGAGTTTGGTTGGCGAATCGAAGTTGATTTTGATCAAAGAACAATACGGTCTCCTCGAGGAGGTCGGACGGGACTTCTTTACTCGGATCGAGGTACTCGTACTTTTTTAAGATGGCATTTCGTTTCGCGCGAGTCAGAGTGTGGGGAAAAACGGCGCCGCTAAAATCCCGCGCGATCACGGCCCGGGCGGCTTGGATTTCTTCCAGTGTCTGTTTGTCGGGGCCGTCGGCCAGCGCGGAGAGCGAAAACGACGCCAGCAGCGCGGCGGCGATGATTTTAGCAAAGCTCAACATGGCAGTATGCTCCTCGTGATGATGCTCGTCTCAGTAATGATATATCGGAATCGGGAATTTTTGCTCGAGCTATCGACCTTGGGCCAGGGACTTGCGAATCATGCTCAACTTTTCGCGAGCGATATCGCGCTTCCACTTGTCGACTTGATTGGCGCAATCCACGCATTCATGAACTCGAGCCACGCAGGATTCGGCGTCAAAGGACGTAAAGCAAAAATATTCTATTTTACTGGTGGCGAGCGTTCGCCCGAGGTCATAGTCGCGATCGATTTGTTGAAACAATAGTAAATTGAGACCCAAAGAGGCGGTCAATACGGCGATCGAATAGATCGTCAGACTGAGGCGGGATTTTTTTCCACTCCACACGAGCGCGAAATTTCCGATCGCGGCGGAGAGTCCAAAGGTTGCACAGTTGATTCCGGTTAAAATGAGTAAGCCCATCATCCCGACACTTCGGCCGAAGGCCATCGACGGATCCATCAGCATGTTGAAAAGAAGCAGTCCGAGAAGGGACAGGTTTAAAATTTTCATTCTTCTGCTCATGACTACTTGCCCCCGAGGATCGAGATGGTCGAGTCGATCGACTGCATGCCGAAACCACAGTTCATGCGGTAGGCCTGAACAGGCGACGGTGCGCCTTGGCAGGAGGAGGTGGGAGATGGCGCGGTTACGGTGGCGAGAAACGCGCCGACTCCTCCGGTGACCAAGCCCCAGCGCAGGGGGGCCGTGCGTTCAACGACTGTTTGGCCGATGCCCAAGGTGGTAGACACCGGATCTTTGTCTACAGCGGCGGCCTTTACCGCCATGAGTGGAGTCACGGCTTTGCCGAGAGAGGCGAGGGCCTGTTTGGTCTGCGCTCCCGTTTGCACCGCCGTTCCCGCCACGGTGTCGCGAACCGAATTTACCAAGTTTTGCTCCGATGAGGCGCTTGCGGGTTCGAGGTTCTTTGGTGGGCCGTCGGCGGAGGCGAGGTTTTCGGTCTCGCCGGTGCGGGCTTCCGCATCGGCATAGATGCGCACAAAGCCATCATTGCAGGACTCGGCACTCATCAACGCCTGATCGGCTTCGCGCCTCACATTGCGAAGATTGTTGAGGTCTTGGCCCAACTCTGTGTCGACTTCGCGAAATCGAGCTGTGGCCGCGCTAAGTGCGGCGGGCAGCTGGCCTGCGAATCCTTGAAAGCGTGCCGTAAACTCTTTTTCAAAATTTTGCCGGGCTGTCGTGTTGTCGTTGCGCGCGGTCTCAAGCGCATCCTGACTTTGCTGGCAGGCGTCTCTAACGCTCCTGCGACCTTCACCACAAACTTTTCTTAGCTTTTCAAATTTTTCGCGCGCCAATCTAAAACTTTGTCTCTGCGCTTCCGCTGCCCGGCGCAAACCGCCTTCGACATCCCCGGGCTCAGGAGCAATTTTTTCGAGGCCGTCTTTGTCCGGCTGTTTAAGGCACGCCTCTTTGACCCTTTGCAACTCGGTCGCGCATTGTGCCGCGGTCCGATTGGTCACCGTTCGGGCTAAGCCCTCAAATTGACTGCGGCTAGCGTCGCAGGGCTTTAACAGCCCCGGTTCAAGATTGGCCTGCTCGGCCGCAAAACCCCGAACGCAGAGCGAAAATAAGAGCAGCACGGCGAGACTTTGAGATTGGACCATTATCTTGATTTTCGGCCTATATAGAGCAAAACATAAATGTCTCATAAAGGTACGGGGGGAATATGATTTCGAAACTTTTACTTATTCTATGTTTATTTTCGGCCGGCGCTTCGGCGCACGAAAAGCTGTCGATTCTTGAGATGCATGAGCTTCGAGGTTTGAGTTCGCGCCTGCCTCTGGATGCGAAAAGAGCGCTTTTCGTTTTCGATATCGACAATACTTTGCTGCGCACCAAACAAGATTTGGGCGGCGATGCTTGGTTCACTTGGCAGGAGGCACTGTTAAAACAAAATCCGCAGAGTCCCGATTTAGTCGCCGTGGATTTTGCCGGGCTTTTGACGGTGCAGGGTTGGCTGTTCGCGCTCGGTTCGATGCTCGCGCCTGAGGCATCTACGCCGGCGCTGTTTCGCGAATTGCAAAATGCCGGGCACCCGGTGATTTTGCTTACGTCGCGCGGAGTGGAGTTTGAGAATTATACCGAACGGGAATTGGCGCGAAACCAGTATGAACCATCGCTGACCGCTTTAGCTCCGCGAGCTGGATTTGCCGCGCGCTTTTTGCCCTACGATGTGAGTGCGCCCGAGCGCAGCTGCTTGACCAGTGGCGAAGTCCAACGCTGGGGATTGCCCGAGGCCCGCCCGGTTGTTTATCGGCGCGGCATTATGCTCACCGGCGGTCAGCATAAGGGCGCCATGCTCAGAACCCTGCTTTGCAAAGTTAAAAAGTCATTTAGCCATATCGTCTTCGTCGACGATCATCAAAAGCACGTCGATCGTGTTCACGCCGCTTTCGAAAATCAACCCGGCGAAGTCTTTTCCGTCAAGTACAGCTATATGGACGCCGAAGTCCAAGCCTTCCACGCGAGCGACAAATCCACGGTCCGCGAGCAGTGGCTCCGCCTGAAGAGCGTAATTTCGGATCTTTTTTAGCTAGATCATGACGCGAACCGAAAAGGTACCTGGTACCGCTAAAGATTTGTGATCCACTGATTGATCACGGTTATTGCTGGCGTGTCGGGCAGTTGTGATCCGAGCGGTGGCATGCGGTTGGTGTCGGTGCGGATCATGCGCTCATAAAGTACGCTTGAAGTTGGCGCGCCCGAGCGCACGCGGGCGGCGTTGGGTAAACCTAGGTCGCCAGCCGTGGCGAGCACATTTACAATGTTCATATTGGTGGCGTTGTAGCGCAGGTCCATATCCATCGCGGTGGTGCCGCCGGGTTGATGGCAGGTGGCGCAGTTGCTGTGCAGGTAGCCACGCGTGCGATCGGCCACACTTCTCGAGGAGTCGTCGATCGCGGCCAAAGCTGGGAAGACGCCGCCGCCGATGTCATTTTGAAATAAGCCCATTTGATTCCAAGTCTGCAGCTGGCTCTTGCGATTGGCTTGCACGGTTGAAAGCCCAAGTACATGCCCGCTGGCCTGAGTATGACAGCGCATACAGGCGTTGGTGCCCGGGTAAGTCCAAGTCAAAGCGACCGATTGGTTTTGCGCGTTCAGCACCTGAAAATTTTCAGTCGCTTGATTGAGCGTCAATGTGGCATCGGTTTGTTGCGCGTTCCACCGGTAAGTAAATCCGGTCCAGCCTTGCGTCATATAAATCATCACGCGAGTCTCGAGTCTTCGCATCTGCCCATTGGCCAACCGCAATTCAAAGTGTTTCACCAAAACCGACTGCGAGGGAAAAGTCCAAGCGGTATCCAACGAAAATCGAATGCGCTCATTGGTGGGCACACCCATCCAGCGGCGCTTGGTCGCGCCGTCAGACCACAAAGGCGCATTGACCTCGTACTCAATCAAGCCCTGCGCTGGCGTGAGCGAAGCCAAATCGGTAAAGAGACCGGTCTGCGACAGTAGCGCCGGCAAAGTCGGCGCCGACTGATTGGGATTGGGCGCGAGCGTAAGAATGGTGCCGCCAACTAAATTAGCCGCATAGAGTTCACCCTGTTCGTCTTCGCCAAATCCGGCGATAAATGAATTGGTACCGAGCGAGGTGTTCGAAACCACCTGCGTGCCGTTGTAAACCAGAGCAAACGTGGCGCCAGTATTAAAATCCGAATAAATATAAGCGCCTCGCAATGCGGGGAACAAGCTTCCGCGATACACATAGCCGCCGGTGATACTTTGCCCGACCGAATGGTTGTACTCGTGAATGGGCGCGATTTGCGTGGGCGGATTCTGTGCGTTGTTGTAAATGTGATTGCCTTCCCAAGCATTCCAGCCGTAGTTGCCGCCCCTCACAATTAGATCAATCTCTTCCCACTCATTTTGCCCCACATCGGCCAGCCAAAGCTGGCCCGTCTGGCGATCAAACGACCAGCGAAACGGATTGCGCAAACCGTACGCCCAAATTTCGCCGCAGTTGGCGACACCCACTTGCGTGGCGCAGCGGTTCTGCCCGAAAGGGTTGTCGGCGGGAATGGTGTAGGGGAGAGTGTTCACATTGATGCGCATAACTTTGCCCAGCAATTGCTGCAGATTCTGCCCAGTCTGAAGTGGGTCGCCGCCACCACCACCATCGCCGAGGGCCATATATAAAAAACCGTCGGGGCCAAAGTTAATGCTGCCGCCTTTGTGGTTTGATAAATTCGCGGGCTGGGCGACTTCAAGAACAATGGTCTCGCTGTTGGGGTCGGCCACGTTGGGATTGTTGGCGCTCACGCGAAAGCGCGAAAAAACACTGCGCCGTGCGCCAGTGGCCGCCGAGTAGTGCACGAAAAAATAGCCGTTGTTTCTAAAATCGGGGTGAAAGGCGAGACCGAGAAAACCCTGCTCGCCATCGGTTGAAATGCGGGCCGAGATATTTAGAAATTCGGTGGACGATGCGACGGAAGCCGAATTGGCAAAAACGCGAATCACGCCAGCGCGTTCGACCACAAACAATCGGTTCGAGCCATCGCGGGCCGAAGTGATCATCATCGGCGCATTAAATGTGAGATTCGGAAAGGCGCGGGCGAAAATCACTGAAGAGGGATTTGACAACGATTGTGGAAAACTAAAACTGGCCAGCGGCTCGCGATTGATCGGTAACACCAAGGCCGAATTGTCGGCCCGGTAGCTCTGCCCAATCGGACTGCAATTTTGAAAAAAGCCAACCAAGGCGACAAAGGCCCCGAGAGCGGGGAGGACGAGACGAAACCGCATCCTCCAATATTACGTTAATTCTAAGGTCGCCGCTACTCTGTCTCGCAATGAGACGCCCAGACTATGGTTGGGAATGAATCTGCAGAGTCTCGGATTTTTTAGAACCCTTCTCTTCAATCTGCAGTTCGAGTCGCGAGCCCGAGGTGAGCGGCTCAAGTAGCTCGACATGTTTGCCGCGGGTGGCGAGTTTTAAGTTTCGCGACTTTCCCTGCAAAGGTATAATTTTCCCGCGAATGGTCAGCTGTTCGGGGTCGAGTGTGACGAGAGGCGATTCTACAAAGCTCACTTCAATTCGGCGAATCTTTGGTGTGATTTTAACGGTAAAGATCTGACCTGCGGCACCTATGGTCGGCCGGGCCGGGTCATTGGCCACTTCTTGTGCGTGCAGTGAAAACGAAAACAAAAATGCAATAATTAGAATTTGTTTCATGAGAATCTCCATTGCAAAGCGTGGTCCGTCTGGATTCGCGCTGTAATTGAGTCTAAATGACAAATTGGCTGAACGCGAGACAAAGTGTCTCAGAGTCCGCCTGCCGCATTGAATCTAAAGCGACTCGCGGTGGCCGCCCCCTTGCAGAATTCACGGCCCATGAGTGGGACTTCTATACTTGTGGTGATGATTGATGATGATCCGGACGACTTTTTGATTGTTAAAGATCTACTGAGTCGGGCTGCATATAATAAATACCGACCCGTCTGGGTCAGCAGTTACGAAGAGGGTCTCGAGCGGATAAAAAACCAAGATGGCGACATTTTTCTGATCGATCACAAGCTAGGAGAGAAGACCGGCCTTGATTTGCTGATCGAGGCACGGGCGAACAAATTTGAGAAGCCTGTGATTTTTCTGACGGGAGTCGAGGATCCCGAGCTGGATTTGCTCGCCATGGAAAAAGGCGCCACATACTACGTACAAAAGGGCCAGCTCAGTGTGGATCATCTCCTCGAACGGACAATAAGATATGCAATCAAGGCCGCAGAGATTCAGGCTGAGCTTCGCGCGGTTGAGGTTTTACGGATCGCCAAGCAGGCCGCCGAGCTAGCTAGTCAGGCCAAGACGCTTTTTTTGGCCAACGTGAGCCACGAAATTCGTACCCCACTTGGCGCTATATTAGGCTTCGTCGATTTAGTTTTGGATCCGGATACGGAACCTGCGGACAAAGAAAACTATTTAAATATAATTAAGCGAAACGCTCAGCATCTACTGGGACTTGTAAACGACCTTCTTGATCTTTCAAAAATGGAGGCCGGAAAATTTGACCCAATCTTAGAGCCCTGCGACTGGCGAGTTGTTATCAGGGAAGTGATCGCGACCCTAGAGCCCGCTGCGGCGGCTCGAGAAAATCAACTTACCTTTGTAGACAACTCCGACTTGCCGAAATGGCTTAAAACAGATCCACGCTTTCTAAGGCAAATTTTGATAAACCTAGTTGGCAATGCGATTAAGTTTACCCGCGGCGGAAGCATCGAAGTGAAGGTGACTGAGCATTCTAATTTCCAAATTGAAGTGCGCGATACCGGTGTAGGTGTGGATCCTGAGCAGAAGCTGCGGCTGTTCGAGCCCTTTACGCAAGGTGAAGCGGGTCTTCATCGAAAATTCGGCGGCACGGGGCTTGGTCTTCACCTTTCGCGAAGAATGGCGCAGGCTCTGAATGGGAATGTTGTGCTTGCAGAAAGTGCGCCCGGGATAGGCTCGACGTTTGTTCTTACTCTTCCTTTGCCCGGCTAAGGTCTAGATCCACGGTGATCTTATGCACAAGATTTGTTTTTGTTATGGAGTGCTGCCAGCCTGATCGCACATCTAAATCCAATCTCGAGGTGAAATGCATGGGCTTGCTGATTCTAAAGCTACTGGTGATTTTTTCTTTTAACGCCGAGGCGCAGTCCGACTGTAGCCTGACCTATCAACGGGTCAAAGGCGCTGGGCAAAATCTAAGTAAGCCGCAAGATGCGCTGCCGCCCGAAAACGTGACTCTCGCGGTGGGCAAACCAGTTAAGTTTGAAAACGAGTGGTTTGGCACTCAAGGTAAGCTGGGTGACAAGAGAACCAAGTT
>CAYVRZ010000014.1:0-94784 GCA_964453895.1 uncultured Pseudobdellovibrionaceae bacterium
CATCGCAACCGCCGTCGTGTCGGAGCCGCCGCGGCCGAGCGTGGTGATTTCTTTGGTCGAGGGATTTACGCCCTGAAACCCGGCTAGCACCACAACTTTGCCGCGCTCGAGTTCCTCGCGCACGCGGATCGGGCGCACGTCGACGATGCGGGCTTGTGAATGCGAATCATCGGTCATCACTCCCGCTTGTGAACCGGTAAAGCTAATTGCAGGCACGCCCAGATCCGACAGCGCCATACTCATCAACGCCATGCTGACGCGCTCACCGGTGGTGAGAAGCATGTCGAGCTCGCGGCGATTGGGATTTGGACTAATTTGATAAGCGAGGTTCACCAATTGATCGGTCGATTTGCCCATGGCCGAAACAATCACAACCATGCGGTTGCCCTGGGCATGAAGCTTGGCGAGCTCACCCGCCACCGCCCGAACTTTCTCAGGAGTTTCTAAACAGGCGCCGCCATATTTTTGTACGATAGTTTGGTTTGCACCATTCACAACTGTGCTCGAATAAATTGCGAGACCTTCGGTGTCAAGCCTTTGGGGATTCGGATCTTGTGGCTGTGCACGCTGGCCGGCACAAATCCCTTCAGCAATTCGGGGTTGAGCCGCGTCAGCTGCTTGGAGTTTAGGCCCAAATAGTTGGCCAAGTTGTGCAAATCGGTGCCGCCCGGCACGTGGAAGTATTCGTAGGCGTAGGGCGCCTGAAGTTTCAGCTCATGAAAACCGTAAAGCCGGGGCGCTTTGGCGATCAACATGGCGGCCAGAAGTTTGGGAATATACTGGCGCGTCTCGTCGGGAAAGTCGGCTTTTTTGGAAAGGATCCAAAAGTTCTTGCTTCCGTATTTATTCACCAATCGCTGTGTGCGGCCCTCGCCCATGTTGTAGGCCGAGGCCGTCAGGTACCAGGAGCCGAACTGCTTAAACAGATCGCCGAGGTAGCGGGCGGCGGCCCCGGTGCTCTTGGTGAAGTCGCGGCGTTCATCGAGCCACCAGGTGGTGCGGAGTCCGTAACGATTGCCGGTCGTTTGGATAAATTGCCAATAGCCCACGGCCGATGCCGTGCTGATCGCGTTTGGAGAAAATCCGCTTTCGATCATGGCCACGTAAGCGAGATCTTGCGGTAGGCCCCTTTGCTGCAAAGTTTTTTGCATGGCCGGCAGGTACGCGTTCGAGCGCTCGAGCCATTTGCGAAACCAGTGGCGGCCCGAAGTCTGAAAATAGTTGATCCACCATTTCACTTTGGTGTTGTAGGTGATCGGGATATCAAAATACGGAGAGGTGTCTACGGGCGTAAAAGAGTTGGCGCCGCGAGAGCGGTCTTTGACCATCTTCTGCACGATCCCTTGCAGTTCGCGCTCACCGGAGTTGAGCGCTAAGTCGGTCGCAGAGACTTCGAGAGAAATAAGGGCCGCGATCAGCCCAATTATTAGGCGAACTTCCATGTTCATTGCCTTTATTATGTCGCTCGTTCCTATCTCGGGTCGAGTCCATAAAATCTCATAGACCTAGGTCGTGAATTCGGCGAACATGTTTTTGTCATTAAGGAAAATGCGGAGGTGAGTGCGGATGAGATGTAATAATTTTTTAATTTCCATCGCGGTTTTTTCATTTTCATATTTATTTTCTTTTCCCGCGCTCGGCAAAGGCCGTGGCACTCTCAACGAGCAGGTGCGTGAGCAAATCCGAGTTGAGGCTGAGTTGTTAGTCAACGGTAAGGTGATCTCGGCTCCACGAATTGTAGCGCTTGCGGGTGAACCCGCCTCCATCTCGGTGGGGCAGGTCGGCGGCAAAGAACTTATGCGCATGGATGTGACGGCTAAGCCGACCAGCTCAAAAATGGACGAAATTATTTTGGACATGGATTTTAAATATGTCGTCGGCGACCGCGTGATTAAATCCTCACCGCAGGTTTATGTGAAGTCGGGGCTAGACGCGGTTATGACTCTGGAAGAGAGTTCGGCCAGCGAAAAAATCCAACTCCGCGTAATGGCCAAGCCCGTCGTCCGCTAGACGACCTTTTGGCGCACGACAATTCTCTGACGCGACCAGATCTTCTCGCCCGCATGACCTTCGTCCCGACGTGCGGCGCTCAATCGGAATTTACCTGAACTAACTTTAGTTTTCTTAGACCACCGTCGCGTCCAGTTCATGTGGCACCTGGCTTGCTCATTGTAGAGGTCGGGGAGGGTTCGAGCATGAGTTCAAAAGGTATTTTCGCGGCGGTCAGCGGTGCGATGGCGCAAACTTCGCGTCTCGACACCATCGCCAACAATCTGGCCAACGTGAACACCACCGGCTTCAAAAAAGACCGGCAGGTTTTTAGCGAATACCTTGCGACCTATGAACGGCCCAATGATGTGATTCAAGTGCCCCGTGTCCCGGCTTCGATCGAGAGCTTTTACGACATGCAAGGCGGCGATACGGCTTACGTAAATCCCGCTGGCACCTACACTAATTTTGAACAGGGTGCGCTGCGGGCCACCGGCTCCACGCTCGACATGGCGATTGAAGGCAAAGGCTTCTTTGAAGTGGCAACACCACAGGGCCTACGTTTTACCCGCAACGGCGGCTTTCAAATCGACGCCTCTGGGCGCTTGGTGACTAAAGATGGATTTCCGGTTCTGCGTGAAGGGCAAGGCGATCCGGCGCAGAGAGTGATTCAAACCGCCTCGCGCAATCTCACCATATCAAAAAGCGGCGAAATTTTTGATGGCGGCAACAATGTCGGAAAAATTGCCGTCAGCCAGTTCGCCGTGGATGAAGATTTACAAAAAACCGGCGGCTCGATGTATGCGCTCAAAGGCAATGCCGTATCTGGCCCCGTGCCCGCGCGTGAGGCGCGCCTTCATCAAGGTTATCTCGAAGGCTCCAATGTAAATGTGGTCGAAGAAATGACGGACATGATCACCGCCAATCGCGTGTTCGAAGCTGCGCAACAAGCGATCAAGGCCACCGATCAAATGGATGACAAGTTGATCAACCAAGTGGCTAAGGTGTGAGGTAATATATGATTCGCTCATTAAATACGGCCGCGACAGGAATGAAGGCGCAACAAACCAATATGGATGTGACGGCGAACAATATCGCCAACGTCTCGACCAATGGGTTCAAAAAAGCACGCGCCGAATTCGAAGATCTCATGTATCAAACGCAAATCGAGCCCGGCGCCGCCACGGGCTTGAATTCGATCAATCCGACCGGTGTGCAAGTGGGTCTTGGCGCTAAGACGGCGGCGGTTTCAAAAGATTTTTTGCAAGGCTCGACCAAAGTGACGAACGGCGCTTTTGATATCGAAATTCAAGGGGCCGGGTTCTTTCCGGTGCAAACTCCCAACGGACAAATCGCTTACACGCGCGACGGCGCCTTTAAAAAAGGCCCCGATGGCCGATTGCAAGATCGCAACGGCAATGTTCTGCAACCCGAGATCACAATTCCGCCCAACACCAGTGGTGTTGAAATCGGCGCCAATGGCCAAGTGCAGGTGATCGTCGACAACAACCTGCAACCGCAAAGTGTTGGGCAGATTCAAATTGTCGGCTTTGTAAATCCGGCGGGTCTCAAAGCTCTTGGTGGAAACTTGTTCGTGCCCACCAACGCCAGCGGAATTCCGCAGCAGGCGATACCGGGTCAAGCCGGACTTGGCGCTCTAGCGCAGGGTCAGCTCGAAACGAGCAACGTGAATATTGTTGATGAAATGGTTGGAATGATCACCACGCAACGGGCTTATGAAACCAATTCGAAAGTGATTCAAGCCTCCGACGCCATGTTGCAGGCGATCAATAATTTGAGGTAAGGGTTGTTCAAGCAGCTGGTTCTTCTTTATTTAATTGTGAATTTTAGCTCGGCGGCCGCCGATATTTTTATCCGCGTGCGCCCGCACGTGGTGGTTACGCCCAACTCTGAAGTTAAACTTTCGCAACTGATTCACGCCGATGGATTGTCTAAAACCGGCGAAGAAAGAGCCGCCACCATCGCCATGACCAAAGCGCCCGCCTATGGCGAACGGCAAGAGCTCGCACCTGCAAGTATGATGGAAGTTCTGCGGCCGATCGTTCAGGCCGAGCGATTGCTCAGCAAACAACCCGTGCATCTGGTTATGGCCAAGAGCGTGATTGTAGATACGCTCAAGCGCGAAATCACAGCCGAGAGCGTGACCACGGAACTTTTGCAGGCGTGGCAGCCGTTGTGCGTCGATTGTAAACTCGAGATTGAAGGTCTTGGTCTGCCCGCCGTACAAGGCGTGCGCGACTGGAATTTAAAAATCAAAGCCGAACTCCCGCGCGGAAGTTTTTCGGTGCCAGTCGAGATCGTGCGTCTCGATCAAGCGCCGGTCAGCGCTTGGATCAGTGGACGCTTAATTGCGAAGCGCAAAGTTCCCGTGGCTAAAAGATCCTTATCGACCGGTGAGCGCGTGCAGACGGCGGACTTCACCTGGGAATTTCGTGACACCTCATTTGCCGTAGACGGGGTACCCCCGGCGGAAGATATCGTCGGACGCAAATCGAAAATGGGCGTTCGCGCGGGCGATATTCTTTGGGCGTCGCAGTTAGAAAAAGAAAAAGCCATTCACCGCGGCGAGATGGTGCAAGTGAAGTCGGGCCAAGGCCTGTGGGAAGTTTCAATGACGGTCGTGGCGCAGCAAGATGCCGTGATCGGTGACATTATCAATTTAAAGAATCCAAAGACCAACAGCATATTGGTAGGGCAGGTGACCGGTCTTGGCGAGGTGGAGTTACGATGAAACCGGTGCAACTTTTCTTGATCGCCGTTTTGCTGCTCGTGTCTATAATGAACACCGGCTGCTCGAGCTTTAACAGAAAACTTAAAGGCTGGTTGAACGGAACTCCGGCGCCGAGTGAAACCTCGCGCCAGTCGACAACGCTGACCAAGTTTTCAGAAAATGGCGACGTGGTGCCGCGCGTGCGCCGACAATACCGCCGCACCACCAAAGAGAGTCTGCGCGACCAAAATTCGATCGACTCAAAGGCCGGATCACTGTGGGTGATGGAAGGCCAAGGCGCCTATCTGTTTTCGCAAAACGTGATTCGTTTGGTCGGTGATCCGTTGGCGGTTCAGCTTGAAGGCGACCCGAAAGAGCAATTGCAATCGAAAGTCACGGTGATCAAAAAACTTCTCAATAAGATTGAAGAACGGCAGAAGGCGCGCTTGCGCCAACCGGCAGGCTCCTCATCGGATACCGAAGAGGCCTCCGCCAAGGCTGGCAAAGACGAAAAAGGCAAAGGCAAGGGCGACAAAGCCGCGGCCGCCGCGAAGGCCGCGGAGCCCGCTGAGAAAAGTAAAGAAGAACTGCTCAGTGACTTTAACGTGAAGAATGTGCCCACACGAATCGTCGAGCGCACTCTCGACGGCAACTACCGCGTGAAAGGCACACAACCTTTTATGATCGGCTCGCGCGAATACAAAATCATCGTGACGGGCATCGTTCGGGCTGAAGACTTTAACGAAGAAGGCATCGCCTCCTCAAAACTTCTGGATCCGAAATTCGACATCGTCAGCGCCCGCCGCAAAGAGGAGGGGCTATGAAGCTACTCGCGTTGGTCATCGCCATCCTACTCTTCTCCATTCCCGCCTACGGCGCGCGCCTTAAGGACGTGTGCAATATCCGCGGCGTCCGCTCAAACCAGCTGGTCGGCTACGGCGTGGTGGTCGGGCTCAATGGCACCGGCGATAGTAAATCTGAATTCACCAATAAAAGTATCGAGCGCATGCTCGACCGACTCGGCGTAAAAGTTCAGGGCAAAGACGTGACCAGCAAAAGTGTCGCGGCCGTGATTATCACGGCGGATTTGCCGGCCTTCGCTCGCGCGGGCAACAAGCTCGATATCACAGTCAGCACACTTGGCGATGCCTCCAGCCTTAAAGGCGGCACATTGGTGCAAACCCCTCTGCGCGCGGCCGACCAGCAGGTCTATGCCGTGGCTCAGGGTTCGCTGATCGTCGGCTATTCGGGCGGCGGCGTTCACGAAACCGCAGCTAGACTGCCCAACGGCGCGATGATCGAACGGGACATAGGACAAGAGTTTGCCAGCCGAAAGATGTTTAGGCTCACCCTGCATAACCCGGACTTCACAACGGCCGCGCGGGTTGTCAAGATTATAAATAAGGAACTGGCCGGCAAGTTTGCCAACGCTCTCGACGCAGGAACAGTGGACGTGGTTTCGCCACCTCCGTATGAAGGCCGAGGCGTAGAGCTACTCGCGCTGATTGAATCGCTGGAGATAAATCCCGATCAAGCGGCGCGCGTGGTGGTAAACGAAAAGACTGGAACTGTAGTGATCGGCCACGGAGTGAAAGTTTCGCGAGTGGCGATTGCGCACGGCGACCTGACAGTGAAGGTTGGCGGAGAGCAGGGGTCTAAGAAGGACGGAGACAAGGTGATGCTCATGGAAGAGTCGGCCAGTGTCGGCGACATAGTTAAAGCCATGAACAAACTCGGGGTCTCGCCAAGAGATATGATTACGATCCTCCAAAGCATAAAAGCGGCGGGGGCATTGCACGGAGATTTGGATATTTTATAGGTAATTGATTTATGGGCGTGGACAGGATGTCTCGCTCTGGGGGGGTTGGTGAGTTAGAGTCTATAGGGACCAGGACGGTTCGAAATGGTTTAAGTTTTTCTCTCGCAGGAAACTCGAAAAACCGAATTCAGCGCGGGCCAGGAAGGCCTTCGACTTGAGTTGCTAGTAAAAAGCACAGGATGTGCGAAACGTGGTCTGACTCACTTTCCCCTTTTTTTATGAAAATTCAAAGCAGCTTTCCTATCCAGCAAAGTCCCGATGCCCGAGCCGCAGAAGTGGACGGGCAGCTGCGTGATGCCGCCAAAATGTACGAGAATCATTTTTTAAATCAAATGGTCAAAGCCATGCGCTCAACTGTTCCGCGCGAAGACGGACTGATCAAGCAGAACATGGCGGAGAAAATCTTTACCGAGCAGCTCGATCAACAGTACGTCGATGGCTGGACCAATAAAGGTGGAATCGGACTCGCGGATATGATCTACGACCAGATCCGTGAGAAATATATTGGCGCCACTACAAAAAAAGATTTCTCCAAACGCGGAGCTCTTCCTATTGCGCCCAAAGAGCAGAACGGACTGCGCTCAACGGACTCAATCCAAATGAAAATGCTTCCCATTGGGCCCGATGCCAAACTCAATTACCGCTTCGAAGTGAATGATCCATCGGGGGCTCCGTTTGAGGCGCTTGCGCCTATGGATGGTGATGTGAAAGAGGCGCGCGCGTTAGGTGACGGGTGGAACCTTGTGCGTATGGACCATGGTCAAGGTTTTGAAACTGAGCTGACGTTTCCCGGCGCTTTGACGGAATTGAGCGCCGGTGAGCGATTAGAGACTGGACGAAGGTTGGGTGTATTGGATTCGGGACGTCCGGTCTTGGCCTGGAAATTGGATTGGAGTTAGGGTTAAGAGCGAGACGTAGGGGCCGCACGACCCTTGAATTTTTGCCCGGTTATGTCTCAATATGATACGCTTATAGGTGGATGATTGATTGCGCGCCCACGAATGGGTACAGGTGGTTGAATGAAAGTATCAAACAATAAAATCGGACCAAATCCTTCGCAAGTCGATGCGACCAAAACCGGTAAAACTGAAGCGAGCAAGGGTTTGCTCAACAGCGATAAAGCGGGCGCCGCTAAGGCGAATAATCCGTTGGCCGGCAATGCCAATGTCAGCCTGTCTGAGCGCGCGCAAATGATGCAAAAAGCAAAAGACATCGCCAGCCAATCCACCGTCGATGACACCAAAGTGGCGCGTCTGCAAAAAATGATCGATGAAGGCAAATACAAAGTCGACGCGCAGGCCGTGGCCGACCGTCTGGTGGATGAGCATTTGAATATTCCGGATTGATTTGATTTAGGGGGACTAGTCAGTGGGGGACGTTCTAAACACACAAGAATTGGTTGACGGACTGCTCAGTACGCTTGAGGAGCAGGTCAAAGTTTACCGCGCGCTCCTCGACGTCGTCCGCAAAGAAAAAGAAATTCTCGTCGCCGCCAACCTCGATGACCTCAACGAAAACAATCGCTCTAAAGAAGCCATGTTGATTAAAATTCGCTCGCTCGAGGCCCAGCGCGTGACGCTGGCCACACAGGTCTATCAATCCCTAGGTCTTCAGGGTGAGCCGCGCTTGCTTGAAATCGCGCGCTATGTGAAATCCGCTGAAGGAGACAAACTCCGCAGCGTTCATTCGGTTTTGGAACTTTTATTGAAGCGGGTACAGGAGTACAACCGCCAAAATGAATCGCTGGTGCAGTCGGCGCTGAATAATATTACTGGAGCGATGAATGCCATTAAGGCGACGCTCCAGGAAAAGCCGACGTATCAGAAACAGGGAGAAGTTGAGGGCGCCACCGCCTCCGGCCAATTGGTGAGCCGCGAAGCTTAAGACGACTCCCAGACGCTCAAGCCAGGATGGCCTGAGCGAGAGGACAGTATGTCTCGAATATGGTCCATGATGGACGTCGGACGCCGCTCGATGATGAATTCGCAGACGGCATTGCAGACGACCGCGCACAATATCGCCAACAAATCCACTGAGGGATATTCACGTCAACGCGTCGACATGCTTTCGAATCTTCCCATCGGCGAGGGCAAACTTCGCATCGGCATGGGCGCGCGCGCCGGCTCGGTGAATCGCACCAACAATCCTTATGTCGAGAAGCAACTTGAGCGCGAATCCAGCTCGCTCGGCTCCTTTGAGTCGCGGGCCGAAATGCTCAGTCGGGTCGAGCAGGTGTACAACGAGCAGGTCAATAAGGGACTTAACCACTCGATGGGCAACTTCTTCAATGCGTTTCGTGAGCTCTCGAACAACCCCGAGAGTTTGGCCACGCGCACGCAAGTTAAAGAGACGGCCGAGAATCTCACAAAAGATTTTCAACGCGTGAACAATCAGCTTAAAGAAATTCAGCGCGACGCCGATTTTCGCATCGCCACCAAAGTTGAAGAGATCAATCAGATGACTCGCGAGATCGCCAACTTAAACGAAAAAGTTCAGGCGGTTGAGATTCAAGGCATCACGGCCAACGACGAACGCGATCGGCGGGAGCAGTTGGTTAAAGAGCTCGGGCAAAAGGTGAACATTCGCTATGCCGAGGGCAAAGACGGCGCGATCACCATTACCGCCGGCAATACGGCGCTGCTGGTGTCTGGTTACTCGCAAATGGATTTGAAAGTGGGCTCGACGCCGGCCTCCGATGGCAAGGCTGAGGGAAGTCTCGATATCTTTTATCAAAATTCTGAGACCTCGACTCCCGTCAACGTCACCAAACAGCTCACCGGCGGCGAAGTCGGCGGCTTGATTCAGGTGCGCGATGAAGTGTGCAATGAGTTGCTCGAGAATATGGACGTGTTGTCATTCTCACTCGCTAAAGAAGTGAACCGCGCGCATATGCAGGGTTATGACCGCAACGGCCGCACGGGAAATATGCTCTTTGCCGATCCCGGTGAGGTGCGAAACTCGGCGGAGCGGATGGCGCTCGATGAAGACGTCGCCAACGATGTGAGCTTGATCGTGGCGGCGGGCAAAGCCGGTGCACCCGGAGACAACCGCGTGGCCAACGTGCTATCGGGCCTACAGTATCAACAGACGATGGACGGCGGCACGGCCACCTTCGACGATTTTTATAACTCGATCGTGGGCCAAATTGGGATCGAAGCGCAGCGGGCCAACTCGGCCGCCGAGTCACAAAAAGATATCGTCGCCCAGTTGAAGAACGTTCGTGAGAGCATCAGTGGCGTCAGCCTGGATGAAGAGGCCAGCAAGATGATCGAGTTTCAGAAGGCTTTTGATGCTTCGGCCCGTTTGATTCGCACGGCGGATGAGATGATGGACACAGTGTTAAATTTAAAGCGGTTATAGGAAGGTAAATGCGCGTCGCTGATAAAATGCAATTTGAGCAGGTTAAGAACAATGTGAGCAAAAATCGCTCGCAGATGTCGGAGCTGCAGAATCAGGCAGCCGCGCAGAAACGCGTGACCAAGCCGTCGGACGATCCGTTGGCGGCGAGCCGCGTACTCTCAAACCGCATAGATCTGCAAGGCAATCGACAGTTCACTAAGAGTTTAAATTACGCCAAGTCGTTTCTTGAGATCACCGATCAATCGCTGGGCGATTTGAGTGAAGTGCTGATGCGGGCCAAGGAGCTTGCGATCGCGCAGAGTAACGACGCCAGCGCCAATGAAGAAAGTCGCAAGGTGGTGGCCACCGAGATCGAGCAGCTGCACAACGCAATGGTGGCCATCGGCAACCGCAAGCTCGGCGATCGGTTTATTTTTGGCGGCTACAACACGATGAAGGCGCCGTTCAACGAGACCGGACGATACGCCGGCGACACCGGCGAGATGAATATTCATATCGAAAAAGAGACCTTTATGCCCATGAACATTCCTGGGAGCCGCGTGTTTCTGGGTGAGGGCATAAATAAAAACGGCCTGGTTAAAAAATCGGTGGCTCAGGCGCGCACCATTGAAGAGCTGAATCAGCAGTTGAGTTCGCAGCCGTGGCAACAGGAAGAAGAAGTCGAACAGCAGGCCCCAATGCGGGGTCCGGCCAGCATGGGCGCGCGGCAGTCCATCCCGATGGGTAGCGAGCCGAAGACTGAGAAAGATGCACAAGGCGCCGATCTGTTTCAGATCATGAAAAGTTTCGAGATCAGTTTGCGCACCAATGACAAAGCCGGCGTGCAAGAGTCGCTCGATCAGATCGACGAAGCGTTGTCGCAGGTCGTTCTCACCCGCGCCCAAGTGGGCTCTCGCGGTATGCGCCTCGATAGCTTGATGCACACCTTAGAGAAAAATAAGGTCGACAATCAGACCAATATTTCGGCTCTCGAAGATGCCGATATTTTTGCCACGGTCAGCGACATCAATAAAACCGAAAGCACCTTGCAGGCCACACTGGCCACTTCGGGAAAATTGATTCAGCCGTCGTTGTTGGATTTCTTGCGTTAGCGGTCAACTTTTGATTCTAGTTAGTTCCGGAGAACGATTTGGTAAGCCGGGCATCGTAGGTGATCGGCCGGAAGCGCTTAATGTGGCGGGTTTGCACCCAGAAGCCGGTCTCAAGCTCCGAGTATTTCTTCGTGTGACTGGGCGGGCGGTAGGCCTTGATCCAGTAGGTTCCGGTTTTGGTTTGGACGATGATCACGGATTTGGTCTTTTTTACCACTGTGCCTTGGATGTAAGTGGACATCTGGCCCGCGAAGGACGGAGCACTCCAAAGAAGAAGTACAAATGTCAGGGGGGACAGAAGTCTTTTCATCCTCTTCAGTATAGCCAAAGGCCCTGTGGGCACCTATGGGGTGATCAAAAAAACGTGAATTGCGTCTCAACCTGAGACACCCGCCTGTAGACGCTTTTGACAAGTGTATCGGGCTCTTGACGCGCAGGTGGGGTGCAGGTGACGCACAGTGAAACGTCATGACATTGGTCTCGGATCAGACTACCTAAGGTTTTCCTTTCGATTGGCCGTAAAGGAAATCGTTGTAGCCGTTCGTTGTTCATCCTCTTGAAACGGCCGCTTTGACTAGGATGTTGAAGGAGTTTTGCCATGTTGGTTCTAACTCGTAAGCTCGGCGAGAGTATCGCGATCGACGATCACATAAAAATCAGGGTAGTTCAGATCAAGGGTAAGCAGGTCCGTTTGGGCATTGAAGCTCCCAAAGACACCAAAATCCATCGTGAAGAAGTCTACTTAGCCATTCAAAATCAAAACCAAGAATCGGTGAGCACCCATCCCGAATCCACCAAGGCCGTCGCGGATCTCCTTAAGTCCAAATAGGCCTTTGAGCGGCCATTCCGTTGGTCAAGAAAAGCTGCGTTATTAACCCGCTTTAGGTCTTGTAGTGTCCCCCTTTTTAGGGGCATCCTGAATTTAAGGGGGGGAGATGGTCATTCACACGAGCCGCTTTGGTGCAGTTAGCATAACAGCGGACGATGTTATAAATTTTCCCGAGGGATTATTAGGATTTAACGAACTTCGTCGGTTCGTCCTGCTTGACGATCCCACCGACGAAATTTTTGCATGGCTACAGAGCTGCGAAGATCCGAACATTGCTTTTCCACTCCTTGAGCCCGAGCTGTTCACCGCTAATTATTCCGTGCAATTGACTAAACATGATTTAGAGACAATGGGGCTCTCGTCTTTAGACGGAATCCGTTGCTTTACCATTATCACCATTCCGCAGGACCCGACTCAAATGACGGCCAACTTGAAAGCGCCGATCGTTATTCACGTCGGCACTCGCAAGGCCCGACAAGTGGTTTTGCAAGACAACTCCCTGGCCATTCGCGAGCCGATTTTCACCCGCCTCCAGCAGCGTGTGGTGCAAAACCCGACCGCCAAGATCAAGAACCAGGCCGTCTACACCGGCGTCGCCGTAAAACTCAAACGCACTCCCGAAGTCGAAGCCTAAGGGTACGCCGTACCTTTTCAGTTCGCGTCACCAGACCTTGATCGCGTTTCTATGACGCGAACTGAAAAGGTACGGCGTACCTCAAGTCCGGGCAAAATTTTCCCGAATAGAGACATAGGAACAAGGATGGTTCGAATGTTTCTACTTAGAACTCTGATCGTGACTCTGTTTGCTTTGCCCGCGGCACACGCGGAGCTGACGATTTTTGATGTTCGCAAAAATCTTCCCATGTCGGATACCGAAAAAGTTTATCGCGACTTCTACGTCAATGGCGGATCTGAGTCTGGAATGACCGTCGGTATGATCATAACCGTACAACGACGCATGCCCCTTTATGACACTTACCAAAACCGTTCGGCGGGCGACCTCGATCTGAAAGTCGCAAAAATTAAAATTATTCATGTGCAAAAGGGTCTTTCGGTCGCGCGCATGCACTCGGAGTACAATCGCGAAAACTCGCCCCTTCTCGAAGACAATTTCGTGATGGTGGGGGACCGACTGGACCTGGCGACGGCCGTTCAGGATAAGCCCGATAAAAAAGCAGAGTCCTCGGACACCCCTCGAAATGAGGCCAATTACACACCGCCGCCGGCACCGATGGCGTCGTTTATCCCCAGGGGCCAAATAGTTGTTAACTCTGTGGATATCTCAAGTGTCGGGTCCCAACAGGCGGGCCCAAATCCCACCCCCGTCGAGATTCCCGTCCAGTAAATGACGCGAACCGAAAAGGTACCTGGTACCGCTTGACCAGATTACCTAGCATGGCTAGGTATAGTGGTTATGCAACTTACTTTGGACAACTGGAAAGTTCAGGTCAAAAAAGGCTACCTCGAGTTTTGCCTACTGTTGATGATTCGCACCAACGAGCGGATGTACGGCCTAGAGATTCTCGAGAAATTGGCGACCTTGGAGCTTCCGCTTAAAGAAGGCACGCTCTATCCTTTGCTCAACCGCCTCACCGACGACGGCATGTTAAAGGCCACGTGGGAGACGGAGAATCTCAAAGGACATCCGCGCAAATTCTATTCGCTCACCGCCAAGGGCGCGCAGTCTCTCACCGAGATGCAAAGCGAATTCAATCGAATGGTCGATATCGTTTTATTTTTACAAAAAACAAAAGGGAGCAACACATGAATCAGGAATTGATTATCGAACACTATTTGTCGCAGCTCGATCGCGAATTGCAAGCCCTGCCCACCGGGCAGCGCGCGGAAATTATTACCGAGATCCGCTCGCACATCCTCGATAAGAGCGCCGCCGACTCAAGCAAAACTATTCAAGCGATTTTAAATGAAATGGGAACTCCGCGCGAAGTGGCCACCCGTTATCTCGAGCAAAAGGGTGTTAAGCCATGGACGCCATCCCCGGCGCGCAACTGGATTAAATGGATCGCCATCAGCTTTGCCGCGATGTTTGCGTTTTCGATTCTCGCCACATTCGCGACGATCTGGTATTTCAGTCCTCTGGTTCATGTGGATGAAAAGGCGGGCCGCGTGACTTTGCTCGGCGGCATGATCGACGTGAACGAGCATTCGGGCGAAGTGAAAATCGGCTCGATGAACATGAAGGGCAAAATTAATATAGGTGACGAACCCGCCGACGACTTCACGATCAGCGTGGGCGACGATATTGCTTCGCGCACCGAAGGCGAAGAGGACTTGGCCGGCAAGAACGTCAAGCTGATCAAGGTGCCGTTCAACAATGCAAAGTTAGAGCTGAACGCGGTGGCCGGAACCAGTTTTAAATGGGAATGCAAGAACTACGGATCGAACCCTCCGCCGCTCACGGTGGAAAGTGGAGTGCTGACCTTAGATTTGCTTAAAGTTCGCGCAGCAAAATGCGAACTCTCGATCCCACAGCAAACTAAGATTGAGGTGAAAGGCATCAATGGGTCTCTCAACCTTGACGAAATCGCCTCGGACATGGACATTTCAGTGACCAACGGCAAAGTGAATATTCGCCCTGATGACTCCAAGGTCTATGACTTCGAGGTCAAGGTGAAGAACGGAAGCTACGACAACTTTCCACGCTCGACCGAAAAGACGGCGTTGAAAGTGAAAGTGGACATCGTTAACGGCGTCGTTAGAAAAGAGTAGAAGTGAGCAGCGACTATTTCGTTTTACGTTTGCAGTCCGTCAATAACCGGGCGGAGGAATGGCTGAGCCAAGAAGCCTTCGCTTCTGGCGCCTTGGGGATGAGTGAAGTTTTGAACTTCTCGCAGCCTGAAGGCGAAGAAGACGTGTTTGCGAAAATCCCCAATGAACGCACGCTGGATGTTTACTTTGAAAAGACTCCGCCGCATGCGTTTGTGCAGAGGATGCAGTCGCTGTTCCCCGGCATTACGGCCAGAATCACCGGTGAAGAGAACAAAGATTGGCTGGCCGAGTGGAAAAAAGGCTTTAAGCCCTTCGCGCTGACAAACAATCATTGGGTTGTGCCGAGCTGGTGCGAGACGCCAGCCGACGCGCGCTTCTCGATTCGCATTGATCCGGGCATGGCGTTTGGCACCGGCACCCACGAAACGACCAAGCTTGTGGCCCGCGAGCTCGACGCTCTTGGTCCGCATGAATCGCTGCTCGATGTGGGCACCGGAACTGGGATCTTAGCGATTCTCGGCGCGCAAATGGGATTTAAAAAAGTCACTGCTACCGAAATCGAAGAGGACTCCCGTCGTGTGGCGCATGAAAATTTTCTGCTCAATAACGTGCGCGTGACCTTGGATGAGCGGCAGGTCGAAGATCTTAAAGATAAATACAGTGTGGTCGTTGCCAATATCATCGATGGTGTTTTGGTGCGCATTCAAGACGCTCTCAAGGCTCGGGTCAAACCCGGCGGATGGTTGATCGTCTCGGGCATCATTCAAGAACGCGAAAAAGATTTTCTCGAAGGTTTCAAACTAAAACCCAATCAAAAGTGGCGTAGCCGCCGGCAAAACGGCGATTGGATCTTGTACGCGGTGCAATTGTAGTTATGGCGCTCCGGCGTTTTTACATCAGTAAAGACGAATTGGGCGACGAAAATGTTCTGCAAATTCGCGGCGAGCTGTTTCATCATATCCGCGACGTCTGTCGATTTGCAGAGGGCGCCCAATTCGAAATCTTACCCGGTGATCAACGGGCTTTGTTGTTTAAGATCACCGCGGTCGGAAAAAAAGAAATCACCGCCACTAAAATTTCTGAGCGCGCGCTGCCGCCGTTAAGCAAACCTTTGGTGACCCTCGCGCTGTCGGTGCCGAAGCTGCCGAAAGTGGACTGGATTGTGGAAAAGTGCGTGGAGCTGGGCGTATTTGAAATTCGACCGTTTGTTTCGGATTTCAGTTTTTTGCGTAAGACTTCGGAGATCTCGCCGGCGCGACTCAGCCGCTGGGAGAAGTTGGCCCAAGCCGCCACTCAACAATCCGGCCGCGGCGATGTTCTTAAGGTGCGCCCGGCGGTGACCTTGGAGCAGCTGCTCAAAGAGTTTAACCAACAGCCCTCGACCGCGGGTCTATTCCCCTATGAGGGGGAGGCCCAGCTGCGTTTGCCACAAGCGATTCAAGAGGCTAAAGCCAAAAATCCCGAGAATCTGTGGCTCTTTGTCGGCAGCGAGGGTGGTTTTTCGCCGCGCGAGGTGCAAACCTTCTCTGATCAAGGCTTAAAACCGGTCTCCATGGGTGCTCAAATTTTACGCGTGGAAACGGCTTGCGTGGCCCTGGTCAGCATCATAAAGTATGAAGCTGGCGCGTTAAGCTAACAGGGGGGCCTCGATGAGCAATTCAAATATGGACCCGTTTGATGAGTTTGAGTTCAAACCCCTGACCGATGGTCTAGGTTTTCATAAAAAATCCGTAAATCTAAAAGACGGTTTAAAGAAGTCCGGTGTGCTGCAAGATGAGCTGCAACCACTACCGTCGGCGCTGCCGAAGTTAATGACCGATGAAGCTCCCATCGCGCCGCTAAAAAAACACACGTTCGAAGACGTGTTGTCGGCGCTCGAAAAATCTCCGCTGCAACGTGAACGGGAAACCAAAAAAGATAATACAGGTGGCCTGACATTCACTGAAGTTCTGCCCCGCGATCCTGTGCCCAATAAAAAATCGGCGATGGAAATTGAAACTCCGCGCGCGCCGGTCAATTCTCCGTTCCCGCGTCCCGACGCCTACAAGTCGCCGGCGATTCGTAAGCCCTTGGTTAGTCCGGGTGCGATGACCGACACCGCGGTCACAACGGCGGTAAGCCCCGGCACTCGTCGGGGTGCAACCAACTCGCCTAAAAGCAAACTTGCACCGGCCACGATCAGCCTTGAGTCGGCCCTTCTCGATTTGATTATCGTCACCGGACTCGCGCTGGTGTTTATGGTCGCGCTGTTGATGATCACCAAAGTGGATTTAAATATCGTATTTAAAAATCTCAACACCGACATGATGACTCAGATCAGTCTGGGCGTTTTGTTTTTGGCCGTGATGCAGATGTATGTGGTGATCTCGCGATCGTTCTTTGGCCGCACGCTCGGTGAGTGGACGTTTGATTTGCAGATTGGCGAAGATGAGCAGCAGCGCATGGAGATTTATCCCGTTAAGATCGCCGCGCGCAGCGCTTTGGTGACCGCGACCGGATTGATCTTGCTGCCATTGATCTCGAGCATCATCGGCCGCGATGTGGCCGGACAAATCACCGGCGTTAAACTTTATCGTCAGCGAGCCTAAGCGCGGTGGGACAATTCCTTCCGCTCACTAAACTTCTTTCCGAAATCGACAAGCGCAAACAAATGTCTCCGCGCCGACCACCGCGAGTGGTTTTTACCAATGGTTGTTTCGATATTTTGCACGTGGGCCACGCCCGCTATCTACGTGACGCCAAAATGCTGGGTGATGTGCTGGTGGTGGGAGTGAACACGGATTCGAGCGTCAAGCGCCTCAAGGGTCCCGAGCGGCCCATCCAAAACGAAAACGACCGGGCCGAACTTTTGGCCTCGTTAGCCTGTGTCGACTTCGTAACTTTGTTTGATGAAGATACTCCGCGCGAGCTGATCGAGAAAATTGCGCCCGACATTTTGGTCAAGGGCGGCGATTGGCCGGTGGAGAAAATTGAAGGCTCGAAGTTTGTTCTCGCCCGCGGTGGCGAGGTGAAGTCTTTGCCCTTTCATCCGGGTCATAGTACGACGTCACTGATCGAACGAATCGATAAGCGGTGATGTGATGTATGGCTCGTCGAACAATTCCTGATTTTACCGCGTTTCCGCTGATTGGCGGGGGACACCTTCAAACTATAATTGGCCATTTGCTGCCGGTGGCATCGATGCCCGCCCACTTTCAGGTGTGGATGATTCCTTTAGAAGACGGTGATCAGCTGTACTGTCGGTACTACAAAGGTTCCGAGCGCGCGTTGTCGATTTTCTTTCATGGCCTCGGCGGTTGTGCCGACTCAAAGTACATGCAAGTCAGTGGCGCGGCCGCGCTTGAAAAAGGCCACTCGGTGCTGCTGGTGAATCATCGCGGCAGCGGTGAGGGGTTGAAGTTTGCGCGTGGGATTTATCACTCGGGCGTCGTGGCCGATGTGACGGCGGTGATGCGTTTTGCCCGGGCAAAAATGCCGACGGCTAAGATCACTGCGATTGGATTTTCGTTAAGCGCGAATTTGCTGCTCAACGTGGCTGGTCTCACAAGCAAAGATCTACCGGACGAAATTATCGCGGTAAACCCGCCCATCGATTTGCATGCGACGGCGCGACGTCTGCTGAGCCCGGGAAATTTTGTTTATGATCAAAAATTTGTCCGTGATTTGAAGCGGCAGTTTCGCGAGCGTGTAAATGCCGGGATGATGGATGCGTACCCGGAGTTGCCGCGTTTTTGCCGTTTGATCGACATCGATCAAATCGTCACCGCGCCCATGGGCGGCTTCCGTTCGCGCGATGAATACTACACTCAGTGTTCGAGTGTGAACTACGCGTCGCGAATCAGCGTGCCCACTATTATTTTAACGGCCGAAGATGATCCGTTTATACCGGCCGAGTCTTTTCGCCAGGCCAAGTACTCGTCGAGTGTCGATTTGAAGATTGTTCCGCGCGGTGGCCACGTTGGTTATTTGTCTAAACCAGGTGCCCGCATGCGCTGGCTCGGTGAATTTTTTTCGGCGGCCTTGGGTTAAGACCTGCGTTCGATTACGTACGCTTTCGATACAGCACTTGGCCAAAAACGGCACCTGCCTATAGAAATTCCTGATTTTCCCACTTTAAACGTAGCCAATAGGTTCTAATCCGGCACACGGCTCGCAATGTGAGACGGCGTGAGGAGAATCACATGAATAACAAGAATTTGGCTATTGGCGCTTTTATCGTAGTTCTGGTCGCAGGACTCTTAATGTACTTCTCGAAAGAGACGCCGGTTGAAACTCAGACCGAAGCCGTTCAAGAGCAACCTGTAGTGGCTGAAACTGCCGCCGCGGCTCCGCCTGTTGCGCAAGAAGTGGCCGCCGCCCCTGTCGTTGAACAGGCGCCGGTTGAGCCCGAATCTCTTGGCGCCAGCTCCAGCGGCTTGGGTCGATAGTTAGTTCAAACTTCCGCTTGCGACACGCTAAAATCTAAACTACCTCTGGGTGCACTCCCGGGGGGGCGTGATCTTGTCGTGCTTTTATTTCGTCAAATTTTATTTTGCACTCGCGCTTTCAATCGCATTTGTAGGCGCATCCGCCCAGGCCACTCCCGTACCGTGCGCCGACGTCGCCGAACTCGAGCAGAGTTTAGCGTTGGCCATCGTTCCGCAGGTCCGGGCCACGGTGCCGGCATTCCTTAAAGTTGCGAACACGTGCTCGGTCCAATTGCGAGATTGGGTCAAAGAACCTATTCGGCGTTTAACCGACCGCGAGCATGCAGTGGATGGCCTCAATTGCTGGGGTAGCGTTTTGCACTTGCGAGGCTTAAGAGAATCGGCCTTTTACGCCCACGATCGCGAGTTTACTTATGTGATGGATCACGCGTGCCGCAAGTTGGGGTCCATCGAACAACTTAAGCCCGGCGATGTGGGGGCGATTCGTAAACAAATTCCCGGCCGGCCTGGGGCGTTTGAAGAAATACATGCCTATATTTTTCTCAACTCAGAGTTTGCCATTTCGAAACACAGCTATTCGTATGCGGCTCCTCTCGAAGTGACTGAGTCCGAAAAGTTTTATTCGGTCTATGGTGGGCCGGGTACCTTCACCGATTATTATCGCTGCGGCGATTGGGTGTCCGACGATCCGTTTAAAGTTTTGCCAGCGGTGCGCCAACTTGCGATTGTCCTCGAAGGCGATTATCTCATGGGCCGTGCCTTAGGGCGTGATCCAGCGGTCGACACCTTTTATTTGCCGCTGATTGAGCGATTAAATAAAATTTTTTTCGCGCCGGGAGCGGCGGATCATGGCTATGCCTTCCGCCTATTTGAAAGCGCGGTCTGGCAGTACACCTATTTGCTGACCGGAGAGCGCACGGATTCTGAGAACTTGATTCTGCTTGCCCCACGCCCGCATCGGTCGAATAATAATGTACAAGGGGTGGGAATATGAATTGTCCAAGATGTAAGGGCGGAATGACGCAAATGCAGAACCACAATATCAAGGTGGATGTTTGCGCCACGGGCTGCGGCGGCATTTACTTTGATTGGTTAGAGCTTAAGAAGATGGATGAAACCAGCGAGTCCGACCCGGAATTTTTAGCGAAGCTGGCGCAGACGGCCGTGCGTAAGCCATCGGGTGATCACCGACTCAACTGCCCGCACTGCCCCGAGATCACAATGATGCGAAGATTTTGGTCGATCGACAAAACTGTAGAAGTCGACGAATGCGCCAAATGCGGCGGCATTTGGCTGGATGCCGGAGAGCTTACGCATATCTATTCTTTGTATAAAACCGAGGCCGATCGTGTGCGAGCCGCGTCTGAACATCTCGATAAATTGTTTGGCGCCGAGTTTGCCAAGCTCAAAGAGTACGAAGATGAGCAAACCATCCGCAAAATCGGGAGCGCCTTGCGTTTTGTGGCTCCGAGCTATTATTTCCGCAAACTCTTTGGTTAGAATTAAAAAAAGCCTGAGATCCTAGTGCCGCGCATGGGGTCACCGGCGCGGAGCCGCTTGTTAAATTTTTCCAAGCATTCGCCCTTTAAGACCGCCGTCAGAGCTGCGACCATATTGTCCATGGCATCGGATTGATGAAGCAGCGCTTCGCTTGCGATCAAACCCATTTTCGGTTTTGCTTTCAGTAGGCGTTTTTGAAAGTGATCGCTCGAGTCGCAGGAGAAAAGGCCGAGCAGGCGCGGTTGGCGGGCACCTTTGGCACGATCTAAATCTTCAAGCAGAAATTTTACCCCGGGTGTTTCTTTTTGATAGTGAAGGTAGTCGACATGACCCGATTTAATTATTAAAGGCGGAGAAAAGTCGGGGCCGCCGCCGGTGCGCGAATGGCCGTTGTAAAAAACAATATCGGATTTTACGAGTGCGCGACGGAAAAGGCGATGGGTCCGGTCGCTGTGCCATTTCTGTAGCTTGCTTTTGCGATTCCACTCGTCATCGGGGCCGATGGAGCTGGCGAGCACTTGAATCTGCACAATGCGTTCTTTACCGTCGTACCATTTTATTTTTTTAGCAAAAAACTCTGGATTGTTGTCTTGCATACTAAAGCCGCAGAGCACTTTGCCAAAGGAGCAATCTCCCGTGATTAAGTCGATAAACTGCGCGCGTTCATAGCGATCGCCCACAAAGCGTTGCGGGCGTGAGTCTTTGTAGCCAAAGACCACGGCAATGGCCAGGGCGCCGTCTTTAGTAAGGGCGGAGTAGGCTTTGCTGCAGTTGTAGCGCGCGGGCCAAAAGTAATAGGCGGCGGCCACGGCAGTGAGGGCGGCCAGTGCGGAAAGGGTTAGAGTCCACTTGCGACGCCGACTCACTTTTTGCCCTTTCGTTTTTTCTGAATCGGCTTTTTGATAGGAGCGGGCGTGGGCGCAGCGTTTGGGCAGGCCGATTGCACGATGGGATCTTGATCGTGTTGGCAGATTTCCGCGGCGGCTTTTTTATTTTCGGCAAGAAAAGTCAGCATCACTTGCGCGCGCACTTGCGGGAACAGGCCGTTCAGATTGTCTTTTAAGATTTGCTGGCGATTTTCTTTTGGCACGATGGCCAGGTGCAAGGCGCCGGCTTGCTGCACTTCAAGGCGGGGATGGGTCAGCAGTGCGGTGCAGACCGTGTCACTACAGGGGCGCCGCAAGTGGGTGAGCAAATCCACCATGGCCACAATCACCGGGGTGGCCAAGTCTGTGAGCGAGTTTTGTAGACGAGCCGAATAGTCGTCAGCGATTTTTTTGTGATTCTCATTGTCGAGGAGCGCATTCACGGCGAGCGTCGTCGCGCCGTCGCGGTCGTCGCCCAAATCCTTGATCAGCCTGTCGACCGAGCCTGGGAGTCGCATTGCGACCATGGCGTCGAGCGCGTACGGGCGATACTCACCTTTCAACTCTTTAGCGATGTCCTCGGCTTTGGTGAATTTCGCATTGAGCTTTTTAAGCGCCTCGGCTCTTTTAATGTCGGTTTCGCCAATTAAATCACGGGCCCAATGCACCCACTCCGGGTGAGAATCTTCGGCCAAGGCCGGTGTGGCAAGAAGCAGGAGTGAGATCAACAGTGCGTGCATGGTTATTAAAAATTGGACCACAAAAATGTTCGCTGCGCATCTTGTAGACATTTTTTTGCAAATTAACCGGAACCTAGGGGCTCCGCGCGCACGGCACGGATTGCATTGTTAAACAGCACTGCCCAGGAGGGTATATGAATAAACGGATTTTTTTCGCGTTCACGATCGCCACTCTAATGATCTCATTGGCCGCCTGCCAAAGCGTTTCAGAAATGACAGACTCAGAAACCAGCTCACCGCTCGCCAGCTCAAATGGTGATTTGAGCGAAACCACTCCAGAGCCAGAAACGGTCGAAACCACTCCCGAACCCGAAGCGACGATCGGCGATGTCGCGCAAAACGATACTCCAACCACGCCGCCAGCATCGGTTTTTGCTGATGAAGCTCCTGCCACTCCGCCAGTGCAATCCCTCGGTGCGAGTTCGAGCGGCCTCGGCCGGTAACCCACCTTTAGAACCGCATTCCCACTTTCATGCTGTAAACAGCGTCGCGATAGCGGTCCACCTGGGCCGCCGCGAACAGATTTTCAAAGTGAAATGAAAATCCGACCACGGTGTGCGTGGCTTCAACCGCGTGCGAAACTGTGCGACTGACTTGATTGGCCTCGGGTTCGGTCGAATCCACGGTGCAATCTTCGCAATTGGCCGTCGTGCCCGAAATAAACGTACCTTCGGCTTGCAACCATCCGCCGCCAAAGTAGAGCGCGAAGTTGTTTACGTTCACGCCCGCCATCAACTCGACGCCGGTGTTGCGGTTCATGTAAATGTCGTTGAAGTTCAGCTGATTGAAGTAGCCGATCATCGACAAACTCACAGGTAAAAACTGGGCTTGATAAAACGACCAGCGGAGTTGCGCACCGTAATCGCTGGCGCGAACGCCGCCCATCGGCGGGATAAACGAAAAAAACACGTCGACGTCGTTGTACAGACCCTTGCCGACGGTCAGGCGCGAATATCGCCATTCGGTTTCGTTGGAGTAATTGTTGTTCCCGCAGCCGGGCGAGCCGGGAGCGCAGCCTAGGCGGCGTATATCGCGCACATTGATAAATTCCACCGAGTAGCCGACCTCAAAGCCCGAATACCCGCCCAGCGGATAGGGATTGCTGAGAGCCTTGGGCGCGGAATTTAAACCAATTGTGCGCACGACCTCGCGGCGGTCGGTGGCATTTAATCCTTTGGGGATTTCGAGAGCCTCACAGCTCAAAGACAGGCCGAAAATAATGAGGAACGCGCGAAGGTGCATGTCCGCTCAGGATAGTCGATTGTTCGTAAAGCGTCTAGTTGGCCGAGGCCTGGGTCGGTTGCACAACAGCGGCGCCGCCCGATTGCAGCAGGCCGTTCAGCGTGTTCAAGGTGATCGCGGCTTGATTTTTAATCGCGGCGTCGCCCGATTTTCCTAAAGCGGTGAGAATCGGTACAAAGCGCTGGTAATTGGCCGTGTAGTTGCGAACGGGGGCCGCGGCTCCGCCTGGGGGCGGGGGTTGTTGTTGGGCCTGTGCGGTCAGATTTTTGGTGGCGGAGGCCTCAAGCGTTTTTGTTGCCAATACGGTGCTAAAGCTTCCGGTCGATGCGCGTAAAATTCGCTCGAGCAGAGTGAGTCTTGCAATCTCTTTGTACTTTTCAATAAAACCTTCGGCATCTTTTTGCGGGGGCGTGCCCGAGCGCTCGGACTTGATCACTTGGGCAAGCATTTGAAAGCTTAACACCGACGGGGTCGAGCCCAGGCACAGTACGCCGAGTTGTTTCATTTGCGCGCGCGAGTCGGCCAACATGGCGTTGACGACTTTGTAGAAGACTTCTGCACTCACCAGAGCTTTGTTGTAGTGGTCGATAAAGCGCTTGGTCTCAGTCAAATTGGGCCGGCTGAGGAGCTTGCGCATCCATTCTTCAGCAGACGCAAAAGCATCGTCCGGCTTTTTGCTATTGTTGACGGGAGCTTTGCCGGTGGTTATCGCCGTGGCGATGGCGGCGTCGATGTCTTCGTCTTCGGGTTCGGGCTCTTCGGCTTCGGGCTCTTCGGTCTTAGCTACTTCTTCTTCTTTTTTCTCATCTTTTTTGGCGGCTACGGCTTTCTTCTTTTTGCGTTTAATGCGCTTGCCGGTTTTCGGGTCGACCACGATTTCCCATTCGTCGTCTTTGCCGTCTTTTTTCTTGGCCTTTTCGCCTGCGTGGTCAAATTCAGTTGTTTTCGGAGCTGCGGCTTGCAGCTTTTCCATTTGTTCTTTAGTCAAAGCGGGGATCACGACCGGGCGAGCGGTCGGGGGAGCTTGAACTTTGGGCGGAGCCAGCATCATCGGCGCCGAACCATGGCCACCAACGCGCGGGCGCACGCTGTAGGGCTTGGCCGTTTTTGCGCGCGGGTTGGCGTCGCCAGCGAAAAGGCTTTCACCTTTCGGCAAGCGCTTGATCACTTCAAGGCTGCCGCCCAGAACGATCACAATCACAAGGCCCCAAGATTTCCAGTTCATATCGCTCATGTTCATAGTCTTAGAGGGTCCTTCCCTCTTCTCCGGTTTTATATATAGGCACCATCCGTGCCGCCGATGCCGCCTGGTAAGTCATTGAAATCAGGTGAGTAATGAGAGGGCGTCGCACAGGCTCAATAGGGCCCCCTGTCACTGGCTTCGACAACTGGACAAGCGCCCAAAAAATCCTTAAGCTTTTTAATAGCTTACACGCGAGGAGTGGTTATCACAGCCAGTGCCGCAGAAGGTTCCCGCAGGCTCAAATCCGCTCTAAAGGGCGATTCGGGGTCTTTTGCCAAGTTTTTAACATGGCTCGAGAGCGCTCCGCCCGCCCAAGCGATGGCCTTGGCTGATTTGATGAAGCCTAAACGGTGTGCGTTTAGAATCGGTATCACGGGCCCGCCGGGCGCGGGCAAATCCACGCTGGTCGGTCGTTTGATTGCGCATTTCAGGGAGTTGAAATTGCGGGTCGGAGTTATGGCGGTGGATCCCTCGTCGCCGTTTTCGAAAGGCGCCATTCTCGGCGATCGCATTCGTTATTCCGAGCATTTTTTGGATCCGGGAGTTTTTATTCGGTCTCTTGGGACGCGCGGCTCCTTGGGCGGTTTAAGTGGATCGGCATTTTTGTTGGCGCGGGCCTTTGATGTCTGCGAGTTCGATGTTTTGCTGATTGAGACCGTAGGAGTGGGGCAGACCGAGCTGGATATTTTGCATGTGGCCGACAAAGTTTGCGTGGTGCTGGTGCCCGAGAGTGGGGACTCGGTCCAGGCGATGAAGGCCGGATTGATGGAAATCGCCGATGTTTTTGTGGTGAATAAGGCCGACCGCCCCGGCGCCGACGGATTGGCGCGAGAGATTGCGGCTTCGATTCACGACGGCGTTGAGGGCGATGGCAAAACTCCTTCGGTGTTTAAAGTCACGGCGACTGAAGGTGCAGGCGTGAGCGAGGTTGCCGAGCATTTGCTCGCGTTTATGAAGGCGGGTGCGGTGAAACGAAATTCTCCCGAGCGCCTGCGCGAGGAAGCGCGCGCTTTGTTGCGTTCGAAGTTTGAAAGTACGGTTGATAAAAAGTTGGTTAAAGTGAAAGATCTAAAATCTTTAAAGGCGCTGTTGAAATGAGATTTCAGACCAAGAACATCACCAATATGGAAGATTGGCCTAAAGCTCTGCTTGAGAGTTTTAAAAAACTCCACAAAGAAATTTTTGCCGAGGAGTATTCGGGCACTGAGCTCGCTTCAAAAAAAACTATGCTTGTGCAATTGGCCTATGGTGAAGGCGATCAGGTGCTGGGGTTTAAAATTGGCTATGAAATTTCTCCTGAGGAATTTTATAGCTGGAAGGGTGCCGTGGCGGTGACCGCGCGCAACTATGGGATCGCATCGTCGCTGCTGTTTGCGCAACATGACTGGTGCAAAGCGAATGGCTATAAGAAGATTTCCACAAAGACAAAAAACGAGTGGCGCAATATGCTGATTCTTAATTTGCGCAATGGCTATGATGTGGTGGGTACGGAGCCGGATGAGAAACGAGGAGGCGTAAAAATCCTCCTCGCTAAAAGTCTCACTTAAATTTTTTATTCGCAGTAGTTCAGGCGTACGTCTTGCGATTGTCCGTTGCGTACGATTGTGGCGGATCCGCAGCCATTGAAGGTGACCGAGCCGGTGCCGATGATCGCGCCGGAGTAGGTTACGTTGAGCGTGCCGGCGATCGGGTGGCAGCAGGAATTGTTGTAAGTCAGATTGACCGGCTCATAGAGGGCGGTGAAGCCGGCGAGATTGTGCACCACTTGCAGTTGGCCCGAGTTCACCACACGGCTCGCGCGGCCGAGGGTTCCAGTGATATCGATCGGTTGTGGTGTGCTGATGTTGAGGTTCATCACTTCGCGGTTACGCCAGGTGAGGATTTTCTTTTTGCCAAGAATTTCGGCCGACCATCCGCCCGCGGTTTTAGTGAGCTTCCCGCCGCCACCGTCTGAGGTGACCGACAAAACCGCGCCGCCGTAAGGGCCCGCGATGTCATAGTCATAAGTTCGGTTTACAAAGTCGCCCGTCGTCGCCATCGAGCAAGAGGCGTCCGAATATGTCAGCGTGATAAATCCAGAAAATTTAGCACCGCGTGGTAGATCGCAACTGCTCGTAGAATAGGATTTAACGCCGGCGTTACAGCCTTGATCGAAAGCGCGCATACAACTGACCGCGTGGGCCTGTGGAAGGACGGTCGAAAAAAGTTTTTCCGCGTACTCGTAGGCATTCGGTTTTGAATAGGCGGCGAACGACGACCCGGCTTCATCGTCGATGATTGCGTTCAGTGATGTTACGCCACCTTCCAGGGATGACGCTTCGGCATTGACGTTAAGATCCTCTTCTTCTTTTTGTTTGGCGCAGGCGGAAACGGTCAGCATCAGCATAAGGGCGATAAGTGCATTCACTCGCGAGTGTTTCATTCTGAACTCCTGTGGGTTGTCGGTCTTGCTAGAGAGACCCCGAAGCTCCGAGAAAGTTGCGCGACGCTTCCGAAAAAAGAACCAGGTACCTTTATTTAAGGTAGGGCGCTCGCGGTACCTTTAATATATAGACAAGATTTGTTGTCTCATTTTGAGACAGTTTCCGGATTCCGAACTGACGCATACTGAAAAGGTACGGCGTACCTTTAAAGGTTGCGGCAAGTTAACGCGGATGGTTATTTTTTTCTGTTACTGGGCCTAAGGCCTGATAGCCTGATGGATATGATTTATTCGGGCGCGGACCTTATACGGACATCGGGTCAGCAGCAGGAGCGGTTGGACCGTCTCAAAGTTGTACCCAATGAGCAGGAAGTAAAGCCGCCAGAGAAATCGGCGCAGACGAAGTCTTCGCTCGACGAAGAGACTCAGGGCGCGCTTTTGCGCTTTGCTCGGTTTATCAATAAAGAGAACAAAGAGAACGGGCCAAAGAAAGATCCGCCCAAGAAGCTGGCCCCCAAAGGCCCGGCCGACCATCCCTATAAGAAGTCGATGTCTGTCTTAAATCGGGCCATGGACAGCGGTCTGACAATCGATATTTACGTATAATTTTGATAATTTAACGTAACGCATCAAAAACCACTCAAGTTATAACTCAGTGCGTCGATAGGTCTAGTGACTGCTGAAATGAGTATTTAAGTCTGTGGGCGCTAAAATTTTTTGTCTCAAAGCAGGGCGGGGGTCGGGCTTGGAGATAGGAAGAAGGAGGGTGCTCACGTGGCTTTTCGAATTGCTTCATCTGTCGTTCCCACGGCTGCGGGACGATACCTAAACAGAGCTCAACATCAAATCGATAGTGCATTGGGAAAACTCGCATCCGGATCGCGCGTGGTTAAAGCCGGCGACGATGCGGCGGGATTCGCCATCGCAGAAGGATTGCGCGGGCAATCGGCCGGTGCCAAACAGGCCAAGTTTAATGCCGAAGCCGCCATCGGAATGATTCAAACCGCTGAGGGCGGGCTCAACGAACAGAATAATATCTTAGTGCGCTTACGCGAACTGGCGGTGTACTCGGCGTCCGATACAGTGGGCGAAACCGAGCGCGAATTTCTCGACAACGAGTTTCAACAACTCGTCGCTGAATTTGACCGTATCGCCAAATCGACTCGCTACGGGAACAAACAACTGCTCACCGGTACGGGTGAGAATTTCGAATTTCAAGTGGGAGCCTTTAAAGGTCCGGAGAACGTGATCAATTTCAAGCTCGACGCCAACACCACAGCGGACGACGTGGGACTCGATGGCTTGACCGTTTCGGATCAAGGGGATGCGCTCGATTCTTTGGGCGGGCTGGACGAAGCAATTTTACAAGTGGCAGGAACGCGCGCCGGCTTCGGCGCGATGCAAAGCCGTCTTCAATATGCGGTGAACGCACTCGAAGTTCAGAAGGAGAATTTGGATCAAGCCCGCGGGCATATTATCGACGTGGATATGGCCGAGGAAGTAGCCAATCTCGCGCAAGCGCAAGTTGTGCAGGAAGCCGCCACATCCGTGGTGGCTCAGGCCAACATCGGTGCTCGCCGCGCACTTCGATTGTTAGATGTTTAGATTTTAAAATTTAGGATGCGACCGCGCTTAGTTTCGCGCGGCTACAGCATCTTCGCGGTCAAAAAGTATTGTGCCGGCCATTGTGTTGGCCACGACAAGTTGATTGCGGCCTCTCATATAAAGCTGTCCGGCGACCGCGCCATTGCTCACCCACCGAACAACAAAACCATTGGTGCCCAGCGGGCAAACTTTGATCGCGTAGCCTTTAAGTATCAATGGATCATTCAATGTCACCGGATACACTTCTCCATCATTCAGCCAGTTGCCGATAAAATTATTGATCCTTGCGTGATTGACCTGAGGATATTTCGCCTTCGAGATCGCAATCACTTGCGCGACGGTCGTGCCGCAGTCGGAACTGGCTTGCGCCGGAGTCACGGCGACCGCGAGCAACGCGAGAAACAAAAATGCGAACAAAGACCTGAGTTTCCCGTCCATTGGAAACCCTCCCTTCGCCGTCTTAACACTTCAACTTTGGTGCCTTGGCGAGCGCCAACTCATCCCACACTCACACCTTTAACCCTGAAATTTTGAAAACCTTGGGCCGGGGAATGTCACCTGCGGCCAGAGCCAATACAGGAGCACCTGTAACGCATTGCACTATGAAGAAAATGCGGTCCTGCGAAAAAATATTTTAAATCCGTTACTCCAGTAAGTGCGCGCACTAGACGCGCTGCATACTAGACTAGACTAGACCAAAGCCTAAAGGTTCCTAGACCTAAGCCGAGAAGTTACCTGAACACGTTGGAGCACTCTCAAGAAGAAGTTCATTTCAGCAGTCACTGAATGAATCAATTCTCAAGAACTCCAAAGGTGAAGGGTCAGTCACCCCTTTACCTTTGGGGGCCTCCTACGAAGAAGTAAAAAATTTATTAACCCCGAAAGGGATTTCCTATTCATTTCGCCGTCGGCCGGATGCTGGCTGTGGGCGGGTGTTGTGGATAGTGGTCTTAGGATTAGGCCAAGTACTTTAGGAGGCCAAAATGGGCTTAAGGATTAACACGAATATCGCTGCCGTTAGTGCGCAGCGGGTTTTGTCTAAACAGCAGGCGCGCTTAGAACATTCTCAGCAAGCACTTGCTTCAGGTTCCCGGATCGTAAAAGCGGCCGATGACGCCGCCGGATTAGCCGTGTCGGAAAATATCAGAGGCCAGCTCGCTGGTATTAAAGCCGCACGCAACAACGCCTTCAACGCACAATCGTTGATTCAAGTCTCTGAAGGCGGTTTGAATGAGATCTCTAATATATTAATTCGTTTGCGCGAATTGGGTGTGCAAGCCGCATCTGATACGGTCAGCGACGTAGAACGCGAGTTCCTCGATCAGGAAGCGCAACAGTTAGTTGCGGAATCGGATCGTATCGCCCGCTCGACACGCTTTGGTAACAAAGCTCTGCTCGACGGCAACGGTGAGGAATTCGAATACCACGTTGGTCCGTTCGCGGAAGAATCAGAAAACGTGATTCGTTATAAAATCGAAGCCGATGCCACAACCGGTACATTAGGTATCGATGGCGTGGGTCTCGCAGACAAAGGGTCGGCTCGCGGAACTCTCGAGTCCGTCGACGATGCCTTGGTTAAAATCGGTAAAATGCGCGCCGACTTCGGTGCCGTGCAAAGCCGATTGCAAATGACCACAAGCAACTTGGATATTCAAAACGAAAACCTGACCGCAGCTAAATCCCGCATCGCGGACGCAGATATTGCGTACGAGACTTCGGAGATGACTTCGGCTCAGATTCTTCAAGCCGCGTCGGTCGGTGTGTTGGCGCAAGCCAATCAAAACGGCGCTTCGGCTCTCAAGTTGATCGGTTAGTCGCAATAAAAGTTTTTGAACCGCGAGGGTGTTGTTTTCCGCGAAATTACTCACCCTCGCGAGGTCTTCTCTTTACAGGAATTTAGGCGGCAGCGCCCACAGACAAACTGTCGCCTTAAGCCCGCCCTGGGGTAGTCCCACACTCCCCGGGGTTTTTTTATTCGCGCGATTCCGAATAGACAATCTCCGCTGGATATCTTAAGACCCCATCTATGAATCTCAAAAAAATTCAGCCGCTGTTGATTAAAGGACATATTCTCTTTGCGGGATTTTTTCTACCCGCAGCCGTAACCTTCGCGATCACCGGTGGGCTCTACACGTTTGGCATCCGCGGAGATTATGAGACAAAAAGTCTCGCAGTGAATCTTTCGACTCTCAATTCCGACCCGGGTGTGGACGAACTAACAACTGCCGCGCGTTCGATTTTGCAAGACAACTTTCAGGCGCCGACGCCTTCGGGATCGCCAGGAGTTCGCAAAGCTGGAACTTCGTGGCAGTTCGAATGGACGGGTGCGCGGGCAGATTTTACGCTGGAGCCGACCGCCGAACAGGGTGTTTATAAAGCCACTTTTAAGCAGACCGGTTGGCACCGGTTTTTTGTACAACTACATAAAGCCAAAGGCGGCTGGCCCTTTAGAGTTTTGGCGGGCGGCTTAGCGGTGGCGTTTTTGTTTTTGTTCGCCAGCGGGGTGGGCATGGCGGTCGTTCGCCCTATGCATGCGCCGCTGTTGCGCTACAGCCTTTTAGCTGGGTCGACGACGTTTCTATTGTGCCTATTTCTTAGCTAATCCCCTCAATTCTCAGTTCGTTTTCAAATGTCTATCCGAGCGGTTTTCATCTCGCTGAAATATCACCGACTTTCTAGACACCCGGGCCGCCGTCTGTGAATAGTCAAAGGGCATTCAGCATCGAGAATAATTTCGGAGGCATTTATGAAATTGGTTTCTCTCGCCCTAGCTCTTTTGTGCTCTTCCGCCTGGGCCGATCTGACCGTACTTACGGATCGTCCGCAAGACCGCTTCGCCAATGCCGCCAAAGCCTTCACCGCAGCGACCGGTGTAAATGTGGTTTTTATTGAGGCCGGCTACGCGGATCTTTTAAAAAAGCTTGAAGAGAAAGCACCGGCCGATGTGATCGTGACTAAAGATTTGGTCTATTTGGCTGAGCTGGATCAGAAAAAACTTTTACAGCCGCTCGCGCAGTCGGCGCCCGTTCAACGTGTTCATGATTTTATGCGCGCATCACAAAAGAACTGGGTCGCGCTGTCGCATCGGGTTCGCACAGCCGCTTATGATCCCTCGCGCCTGAATGCCTCGGAGCTCACCACGTACGAAGATCTCGCGTCGCCCAAATGGCGGGGAAGTTTGTGTTTGCGCTCGAGCAAGGGCTCTTACAACGAGGGCTTGGTGGCGTACTTGATTCAAACCCATGGCACTAAAAAAGCCGAAGCCATTGTTCAAGGTTGGGTCGCCAATTTAGCCGCACCCGTTTTTGCCAACGACACTTCTCTATTGGAAGCCATCGCCAACGGCACCTGCGATGTGGGAATCGTCAATCATTACTACCTGGCGCAACTTCACGCCAAAAATCCAAACTTTCCCGTTCAAATCGCATTTTTAAATCAAGCGCTTGGTGGCGTGCACAGCAATGGCGCGGGCATGGGCATTGTGGCCGACAGCAAGCAGACTCAACTGGCGCAAAAATTTATGGAGATTTTGCTGGCCGATGGCGCCCAGCTCGAAATATCGGCCTCACATTTTGATTACCCTGCAGTCCAAGGATTGGCTCCGACATCTTTGATTAAAAATTGGGGAACTCCGAAGCTCGACCCCACTTCGTGGTCGGACATCGGCGCGAATGTGGGCGAGGCCCGCCGGATTATGAAAGAGGCCGGATACCTGTAATTTTATGCATGTACTCTCGTTAGACCCGAAGGTCCGCTATTCCATCATCGCCTCAGGCTTAGCTCATCTTAGCCTGATGGCGATTTTTGTGGTTGGGCCTAAGTTTAATATCTCCACCGCCAAGCGCCCCGTCACCGAAGTGACTTTGATCACGCGTTCCGCAGAGCCTAAGACAGACACAATCTCCGCGCCGGCCCGGCCGCGAACCCGAGTGCAGCCGCCGCAACCTACAGTTGTCGCAGCACCTGCGAGCGAGAACGCGCCCGCGATTGCGCCAGAATCCGAATCTGACTCCGCGCCTGCAGCAAACACCGACCCCGTGGCCTTTAGTGCCTACGAGATGGAAGTCGCCTCACGGCTCAATGCCCTCAAACGTTACCCCGAGAAAGCAAAGCGCATGCGCCAGCAGGGGCGGGTGATGGTGCGCTTTAAATTGGCGCGAAACGGTCATGTTCTCGCGCGTGAAATTGTCGAGCCGTCCGGCCACGCGGCATTGAATGAGGCCGCGCTCTCCTTGTTGAGCGAAGTTCAGGGCTTTAAACCTTTTCCCGAAAAAACCACGCACACATCGTGGGTTTTCACGGTCCCAATCGAGTACCGTTTGTGAAAAGAGGACGTATGCGAAAATTTTTAATAGTGACTCTCGCTTTTGCTCAGCTGTCGTGTTCGGATTTTTTTAATTCGGGCGGCAAGGGCGATCTCCCGCCTGAAAAACCCCGACGCGAGCTCGGCAACAATCCCTTTGAGCCCGGGTTTGACCCAACCGTCGGCCCCTTTAGCGAAACCAAAATGCTGGCCAATATCGGTTTAAATGTAATTGCTCCGGCAACGAGAGAATTTCGCCTGCAGGTAGAAAATTTGCTTTTAGAGATGGAGGCGCAGTCGAGTGCGTCGGTCTTACAAGATCGATGGTCCAAAGCCATGATGGCCTTTCATTTTGTGGACGCGGTTCCGGTGGGGCCGCTCAGCGACGAAGGTCGGATCTTGGCCGATCAAATTTATGGCTGGCCAAACTTCAATGCCTGCGGGATTGATCTCGAAGTTGCCAAGATGTCTTTAAACGGGAGCGCATCGAATTCACTGCTGTTCACCGTAAAAGGCCTGGCGGCCATTGAGTATCTGCTATTCGAAAAAAACCTAATCACATTGTGCAATCCCAATAATCCACGCCATCAATTGGCGGTGGAGTGGTCCAAAAAAGACACGGCCGAAAAGCGGGCCGACCGCGCGGCTTATGCACTTTATATAGCTAAGGATCTTCTCGCTCAGGCTCGCCGATTAGAAAAAGCTTGGGATCCGCAAGGGGCGAACTATTCGAAGATTTTGGTCGATGGCTCTCGTTATCCCACACTTAAAGAAGCGACCAACGCGCTCAGCGATGCAATTTTCGCGATTGAAGATCTGAAAGACCGCCGCCTCGGCCGACCGCTCGGTCTACATAAAGACTGTGTAAGTTCATCGCGCAAATGCCCCGAGATGGTTGAGCATCCATGGTCGGGAATGGCGAGCGCCGCGACCGCGCAAAGGTTAAATGCCTTACTCGCGGTGGTGCGCGGTCACCGTGTGAGTGTGGCATCCGGATTTGGCCTCGATGATCTCTTGCTGTCGGTGGGCCATGAGGATGTGGGTGTCCGATTTGTCGATGTTGTTTCTAAGGCAGCTGCCGCAGCCCGCGAAATGGAAGCGCTCGGCCCCTTAGCTGCGCAAATTGACGGGATGGATGCGGACGCATGCAAACGATCCACCACGGACGACCGGGCCATACCGGCCTGTGCTCTTTTTCAAGATGTGCGCGCAGTATCGACATTTATGAAAATTGAATTTTTGACGGTGCTGTCACTTAGGGCACCGCCAAAGTATCAAGGCGACAATGATTGATGCCGGACCCCGAGGGATTTTTCTTTTTTCTCTGATCATTATTTTCGGAGGGGCCTCAGAGTTTGTCCTCGCGCAAGAAACTGCAGCCGAGCGGCAAACGAGCCTCCCCACGATCGAAGTTTTTGGCACGGGGGTTGAGAGCCTCGGTCAGGCGCTTGAGCCTTCGCGAATCAACGCCAAAAAGATCGAGCAGAGCCAATACACAGATGTTCATCGCGCGCTTAAAAATTCGAGCGGTGTTTACATGCGCGAGGAAGACGGCCAGGGTTTGCGCCCCAATATTGGTTTGCGCGGCACCAATCCCGATCGCTCGAAAAAAATTGTGCTTCGCCAAGACGGCATTCTCATTGGCCCCGCGCCATATTCGGCGCCCGCGGCCTATTACACGCCCAGTATGAACCACACCGAGCGGCTCGAAGTGCACAAAGGCTTTGCCGCCGTTCCCTATGGACCAAACTCCATCGGTGGGTCAGTCAATTATATTTCAACAGCCATTCCGCTTGAAACGCGCCGAGAGCTTAAGGGTCACTACGGCTCATTTAACACTTACAATTTAAAAGTGGGCAGTGGCGGCCCCGTGGGCGGGAACGGCTATTTGCTCGAGGGCTCTCACCGCGCGAGCGATGGCTTTAAAAAGCTCGATGGCGGTGGCGATACGGGCTTTAAACAATATGAAATTCTTGGCAAGTGGGAATGGAAGTTGTCGGAGCGATTGAACCTCTTATTCACCGGAGGTTTTTCGAACGAAGAATCTAAGGAAACTTATTTGGGATTGAGTCGCGACGACTTTGCCGCTTCGCCATTTCGCCGTTACGCGGCCTCGGCCGAAGACGATATGAAGTGGAATCATTCGTTGGCGCAAGCGCGCCTGAATTTGCAGCTCGACGCGAACAGCACGCAGGAGACGACCCTCTATCGTCATGATTTTCAACGCACTTGGTACCGCCTCGACCGCTTTCGCGACAGCACGGTCAATTTGCGCAATATTTTAAACGATCCCACCGGCGCCAACGCCAATTACTACAATATTTTGCGCGGAACCGCCGACTCGTCGACCTTGGGCACCAACGGCGAACTCGTGGTCGCCCGCAATGACCGCACTTATTTTAGCCACGGGGTCGAGACCAAGTGGCTCGGCGATTACCAATCTGGCCGGCACAAACATTCTTTGGAGCTCGGTCTTAGGTGGCACCAAGATTCTATCGCTCGAAATCACAAATCCGATTTATTCGAAATGACTTCGGGCCAGATGGTGCGAACCGCCGCCGCCACGCAAATCGATACAAAAAATCGCGACTCGGCCACGGCCATCACGGTGACCGCCCTCGACAATTGGCGCATGGGTACTTGGACGCTGACGCCCGTCGCGCGTCTTGAAAACATCCGCTTCGAATTTAAAGATGAACTCACCGGTACGATGGGGTCGCGCTCGGATTCATTTTGGGCGCCCGGATTCGCTGTAAGTAAAACTTTTGCCGAGAAGTTCGCTCTTCGCTTAAGCGGAAACGATGCCAGCACGGCGGCGGGCTTGAGTTCGACAGGTAGCGAGCAACGGGAGCGAGCATTCAATTCAGAAATTGAATTCTCTTACAAAGATCCAGTGCGAAATCAGGAGTTTCAGGTCATATATTTCGTAAACGACTATCAAAACCTGACCGGCACCTGCACTGTGTCTTCGGGCTGCACCACGGCGACCGATTCTCAATTCAACGGCGGCAAGGCTTTAATTCAGGGCTACGAGGTCGCGGCGGCTAAAGGATTTTCAGTCGGCCCTGTTTACATCCCGATTCAAGCCAATGTCACTTTGCTTTCGGCTGAGTTTTCTTCGACTTTTGTCTCGGACTCGCCGGAGTGGGGAGTGGGCACCGTAAGAAGCGGCGATCCACTTCCCTATGTGCCGACCTCGCAGTACTCTTTATCTGTGGGTACAGAATACGGTCGTTACAAACAAGATATTACGTTTGTTCATCAGTCTAAAGTGTTCGATCAGTCGGCGAGTGCGGGTCGGCAAGAAATTGCACCCTTTGGCATTGTCGATTGGGCGGGCGAATATTCTTTAAGCAAAAAATCGCGACTGCTAGCGAAAGTCGACAATATTCTGGGCCGCGAGTATGCCGTAGCGGCGCGACCGTTTGGCCTTAGACCGGGCAAGCCGCAGAGTTTTCAAGTCGGATGGGTCTACAGGTTTTGATATGAGAGGCGAAAAGGCGAACATTTTGTGGGAGCGATTTTTAATCCCGCTCGATGACCCGGGTTCGCGCTTGTTTCATTTAAATATTCTGATGGCGCTCGCGTTTCTAGTGGGTTGGCTGTGGTGGGCTCGGTGCACGCGCACTTTGGGTCATGAGGAAAGTTTTTGGCACTCGTTCTCGCGCCTGGTTTTACGCCGGCGGTACTGGTGGAATCGCAGCACAAAGCTCGACTATCAGATCTATATTCTAAATGGTCTGCTCAAGATTTTTTTGTTGGTGCCGTTTCTCGATTTTAGCTTTCGCATATCGCGCTTCACCTCGCGGACTTTACTCAAGCTAAACGGTGGCGATTTCGCGACCTTCCAGCCCTCCACGCCCTACCTTTTAGCCTTTACCGTTGTGGCGTTTGTCTGGGATGATCTGCTGCGCTTTACGCAGCACTGGTTTTTACATCGAGTGCCTTGGTTGTGGCGCATCCACTCCGTACATCATTCGGCCCGCGTACTGACTCCCATAACTTTGTTTCGCAGCCATCCACTTGAGTCGGCCATAGCGACGGTCCGCAATTCGTTGAGTTTTGGTGTAATGACCGGCCTGTTTATATTTCTGTTTCAGTCGCGCTTTACGGTCGTCACTTTGCTCGGCGTGAATGCGTTCGGATTTTTATTTAATTTTCTTGGGGCGAATCTTCGGCATAGCCACATTCCGGTGGAGTTTGGTCGCTTTCTTGAGACCATTTTTATCAGCCCGAAGCAGCACCAAATTCATCACTCGCAAAATCCCGAGCACTTCGGCCGCAACCTCGGGGTGTCTCTGGCCCTATGGGATAGATTGGGCGGCTCTTTAATCTATTCGCGCGACGTGTCCGCCAAGCCGCTGAAGTTCGGCCTGGCGGGATCGCATCGGCAAAGTTTATGGCGGGAGATGCTACTTCGCCGTCGGGTCGACGACTGAACCGACAAACAAGATCACGCCTGTGGTCTTGTTGGCGATCGCGAAGGCAAACGGTTTATCAATGCGAATTGTTTCTTTAGGCTCTTGCGGGAGCGACGAGCGGGTCATCCCGCCGACCAAGGTAACCGCTGCGGCTTTAACGCCGTTTTCATCGAGTTCAATCTTAGTGTCTTGCTTGATAATCCCAACTCGACTGGTTGGTGAGCCCAAGGTCACAAAATCGCGAGCGCGAGCATCGCCATCTTCAAACAAAAAGTTAAGACCGACGGCTTTAGTGAGCTCTTGATTCTGCAGCATGGTCATCGAATATTTAAAATCAAATTTCGGCATTTGCAGACGTAAGAATTCACTTTGGTTCATGGTCGACATGAGATTGAATTTGCTAAGAAGGGCGTCCCACATCAGCGGGCTATAGAGTGAGCCGTCTTTAGAGTTAGCCACAAACTTACTAACGTCGTCGGGCTGTACGATAAAAAACGACAAATCTTGATCGCGGGTCTCAACGTAGAACGGGACCTCAACGGCGACAAAGCCGGGGCCATTGATCCGGCGCAGATTTTCGTCTTTCTGAATCATAGGGACGGCAATTTTTTGACCGTCTATGGTGTTGAACTTGGGCGTAGACTCGGCAACAGCCATTTTTCTAAAGCTTTTTTTCCAGCTAGCTTCAACATAAGTGGCATTCATCAATACCCAGATCAGGTCTTGCATCACATTTTGCGTTATGATCTCAGGAATTAAGCAGTTGGTTTTTTGCGCGGCCCAGTTGTTCACCGCGACCGTCGCTTCGGGAGCGGTGAATTCTAGGTCCGAGCGAACTTCGGCGTTGTAGTTCTTACTCAGGGTCGACACGAAGGAGGGATTGAAGACAAAGGGTTTGTTGCTGCCGCGAATTTTTGCTGTGGCCCAGGCCGAGTTATAAATTCCGACGACAGGAGCTTTGGGACCGCCTTCCGAGTCGCCTGCCGATTTTACCGCGGCCGGTTTAGTGCAGTCCGTAGCCACTTCGCTACCTTTTCGGGCCATGCGAAGCGAGTTCAAAAGAGCCTCATTTTTGTTATCGAGGTCGACCACTCCGGAGTTCTGCAACGCCATCGACTGTTGCAGATCGGTGCGGGTTTGACCCGACAATCCAGCGTGCAGCATCGCGAGCGCCGTATAGGCCGATATAGGCGAGACCATGGTGTTTTTAAGCTTTCCGCTGGTTTTATTATCCACCGCGACGGTCTGTTCAATCCACGTTAAACCCAGTGAGTTGTTGGCCTTAATTTGCGGTGTGGTGGCGAAGGCGGCGGGGGTTAGCAGGGCGAGCGTCAAGATGCTGGTTAAAGTTTTTCGGGGGTAATTCGACATTTAAAGCTCCTCAGTTTTTTTACGAGTCAGAAGGGCGGGAGTTCAATATCTGAGCCAGCGTTGATTTGTCCACTGAGATAATTTGGAGTCAGTCCGGGGTGATTAATGTATGAACAGTGGCCAAATTTGGTCAGTATTTAATCAGTGCCAAATTTGCACTGTCGACCATAATTTTTTCTAGCCGTGACTCGGACTTTGAATCCCTCGGGGAACAGGCCTACCTTCCCCACCATCAAGAAAAGGGAGGATCCATTGAAATCTATGAATTACGTGTGGGCGCTGGCCGGAGCACTCGCGATTGGTTGTTCAAACAATAAACCGGCGAATATTGCCGCCGAATCGGCGAGCCTGTCACCAAAACCCGCTCAGGAACAATCTCTAGCGGCGAAACTCGACCGGCATCTCGGTCAAACGCAATTTTTAAATCTCGAGTACAATATGCGATCGCAAGCGGTCGGGCGCAGTGCTTTGGAGTCCGCTCAGGTTAAGTCGGCCGATGGCGGCCGGGCCGAGCAAGAGTCTGATGTTTTTAAAATCGGCGAAGCCGGTTCAAAATTGCTTTATCTGTTAAATCCGTCGCGCGGATTGCAGGTTGTGTCGTTCGCGGATGGTGTTGGCGCACCCAAGATTGCGGGCCGGGCCAATCCGACGGGCAACTACGCTGAAACTATGTACTCCGATTTTGCCCGTGGTCGCATTATTGCCATCGAAGATTACTATAAAGACAACAAAAGCGGTTCCCGCCTAGTGGTGTACGACGTAAAGAACCCGGCCCGACCCGCTGTGAAGCAGGTGATCGACGCCGAAGCCCGCATTGTCGACTCGCGAATTGTGGGCGATGTTTTGTACGTCGCGATTCACGATACGAGCCAGCAAACTTCGCGCTGGGGTTGGTCGAGCGAACAAGTCAGTGGTGGCCGAGTTGTCTCGTACAACTTAACCGGCGCGGATCTGACCGAAGTTCAGTCGGTTAAATTGCAATTGCCCGCCGCACATGGCGAGCTTATGAACATTCAAACCAGCGGCACCGGCCCCGATATGAAATACTATTTGATCGCCGTGCAAAGCGAGTCGGGTTGGATCTGGTGGGATCGCGCCTCGGCGGTTGAAATCGTGGATATCACCGACCCGCAGGGTCGCGTCGCACCCTTGATGACGGTTTACTCCAAGGGCCGCATCAGCGAACGTAGCCAAACTAAAATTCACAATGGTCACTTGATCGTGACTAGCAACTATGTGGTTAATCCCGAAGCTCGCGAAAACCGCATTGCGCGCATCGCTGTTGAGTCGTTTAAACTGAGCGACGCTAAGGCGGATGTGATTACGCAAGATGAGGCCGAATACCGCCGCCTCCATATCGAGCGCGCCGTAACAAAAGCCAAAGACGAGCAGAAAGAGGCGGTTCGCGAAGAGCTGCTGGCCGATAAAGAGCTTGGCCTTAAGGGCCGTTTTGTTCGCCAAAAGAACGGCTCACTTAAAAAGTTGGTCGCTGACGCTGTTGTCACCTCTGGTGACACGACGGGTTTGAGCGCCTCGCTGCAAGATGTTCGCTATCAAGGCGACTTGCTTTACGCGTTCTGGGTTCCCGCGAACAATATTGATCCGCTCGATGTTTTCAACCTCAACGATCTTGCGAACGGTATCAAATATGAAGGCCGTCTGATGTTTGATGGCTGGATTGCGCGCTCGTTTCCGATCACCTACAAGGGCCGCAAATTTATCATCGGCCTGGGTTGGGAAATTCAAAATCTCAACAACGAGAATCAGCGCCGCTATCCGCAGGCGAAAATCTTTGAAATTAAAGAGACCGTGCGCAAGATTCGCGACCCAAAATCAGGCCAGGTGACTGAAGTTCCGTCGTATTCGATCGAAGGCGTGCCGGGCGCGAAAGTCACTATGACTGAAGCCTCGCATGTCTGGGCAAACTTCAACGGCAACGATCGTGAGATCGAGTTGCGTATGGACACCGAAAGCACGGGCGAGATTTTATTCTCGGCTTACAAATGGAGCCGCCAAGGCGGTTCGACCGAAGGTGGTCAGTTGATCCGCTTCAATCTTGAAGACGCCGCTCAGGGCATTGAGGGCGCCGCGATTCAAGTCGGCCCCTTCTTGGCCGCGCCTCACGGTTGGTTGCGCCGCACATTCAATAACTCTGAGATCAAAATGATCAACGCCTTTAGCACACAGTCGTTAAGCACATTCGACACGGCGGCTTTGCGCGCCTCTGAGACGGCCCAGGCGGTCAGCGTGTTGGAATTGGCTCGCGATATTTCGGACTATCGCACGCTCCCCACCAAGAGCGGAGTTTTGGGCATTCAGATCATCCGCGCCGGCGACTACACGACACCGAGCACAACATTGCGCGTGGTGGATACAAAGTTTGCCGATGCGGAGAAAAATTCGGCGAAGGCCGAGTTGACCGTGCCGGGTTCGGTGGCTGAGACCATTTCGGTCGAAAACGGCAAAACCCTGTTGATGTTAACCAGCCGTACAGATTACACGGACAACGCGTATCCCACGACCTACGTGCTCGCTCGCATTCAGTTGAACGAGCAAGGCCTGTTGGTGGCGGATCAGACATCTTGGACAGAGTCGAATCAGGTTGATGGAGTCTCTGGTCGTCGCGCTGGGCGAGGGGCGTTTATTGGTCGCCCATGGCATAGCGGAAGCTCTGCTTCACTTGTGCCCACTGGCGACGGCCGTGTGCTTGTGAAGTCGGGCCAAAAAATTCAAGTGATTGAAGAAGGCAAAGCGCTCGCTCCGGCGGCTGTGACTTTGAACGCGAGCTGCCCGGTTGCGAGCGAGAACAACAGCGTTGAAATGAAGAAGCTCGATGGGCGCTTTATTTTTATCGCGACAAAATCGGAAGACGGTCCGAATGACCATCACGGCATTGTCAGCAAGCATCTCTCCATGGCCGAATTCAACGGTCAGGAGTTGAAGTGTGGATCGGCGGTGAATATTCCCGGTTCTCCCGTGATGATTAGCGGAAAATTTGTCGTTACATCGGACAGCTTTGCCAAAGATGCTCGCTTGGTGACCGAGAGTCATCAAGATCACGAAGGTAAAAAGCGCGAGTACAAACGCTTACACAGCATCGGATCGAATGCTTATACCCTTGTTGAACTCGGATCGAACGTAGCTAAACTTGTCGATCAAACGACTGAGCTGAACGGCCGTTACGGCTTGCAGCCGCCGGCGCGAGTGGCTGGTGAAGGTTCGCTGTTGTTTACCGGTGAGCGCGATGAAGACAGCCAGTATGAAGCGGCTCGTTTGCATGAGCTCACGGTTCAGAACAAGCGATTTGCAATCGCCACCTATCAGTTGGATGGCGTGCGCGGCGGAGTTTCGCTCCTCGGTTCGGCCAAGTTGTCGAAAAGTGGCGATCGAGTGCTTGTTTTAACTGCTCAAGATGGCGTGCGCGTTTATCGGATGCCCTTGGGTGCTCGTCCTATCTCATCGAAGTTTAAGCCGGTCTTAGAAGACGGCACACTTGGAGATTCGGTCGACGCTTATATGTCGTCCGCTTATGGATCGGTTCATTACACGGAGTCGAACAACAGCATTGAAATTTCGTCGGGTCTCCGCGGAATCGTGCAGTTGAGCTTATAATTATTGCGTAGTAGCTGGAGGCGTCGGTGGAACCGGCGCCTTTGGTGCTCCGGGCGACCCAGATTCAATTCCCGCTTGCTGCTCGGCCACTGTATCTTGCGCCACGCAGTTGTAGACACGATAGATCGAAAATCGAACGATGTCGGCGGTGTTTGATATCATATCTTTTTGCTCAGGCGTCAGATTCATATTTAAATTTAGATTCAATGTCGGGCTGTGAAGGATGCCAGCCGCACTATCGCTTGGAGTCACGGGATTCGGAATTCGATAGCTCACAGGCCGCCGGGTCGTTGGGTCAAAGGCGATGTGCGCGATCAATCGTTTTGCGTTGGTCTGACTGCCAGAGTCTGCGGGATTCATATCACCAAAATCCTTAGTGATAATCATGTCGGTCGGGACTCCGGCCGCGGTGAACTTCACAATGGTAAATACGTAGTCCGAAGAAGGGGTCTTTACGCCGTTCTCAACCCGAACCGTTCGAACCATACCTCTGTAAAAGCGGTCTTTGCCGTCGTTGTTGGAGGGGCACTGGCGGTCATTTCCTTCGAAGCGCGAGAGTACGTTGGAATTGTTGGATCCCGTTAAATTGATCACAGAGTCAAAGGCAGGCATTCCCGCTTGTGAGGCTTCGGTTTGGGCTCGGCGCATATCGATGCAATCCTGACCGTCGACTGCGGATCCTTTGGTGAGGTAACACCGGGCGTGTTTCGCCGCATCACCAGCGAAGCTGTTGAGTAAGGCACCGCCCAAGACCGCGGCAAGACCATAGAGAATTGGTAGGAAGGCCACGGCTTCGGCTTCTGGGAGAAGGTGTTGCAAAAATGCATTTTTCTTATGCGAAAGTTTGGTTGCGAGATCTTCGAACTGCACCTTGAAGGGTTTTTTGAAATCGTAATTTAGCTGGGCGCCGTTGAACTTGAAATTCGGCTTTGCGGGATCCGGCCATGTCACTTGCAGAATTTTTCCGTCGGCTTCAAAGATCAATGTTTCTTTACTGCGCTTAACCACTTGGATTTTTTTAATCGTCTTGAATGCCCCGACGGCCTCTTCGCGGTCACTGGGGCTGAGGTTGTTGGTCAGCCATTTTTCATAATGCTCGGCAGTTGTGGTCATCATAAACTGATTGGCGATGTAGTCGAAAGCGGCGGCGCGAAGTTGGCTGAATTTTTCTTTTCTTTGTTGGTCAGTTAAGGTCTTGGGCTGGGTGTTCGCGATGGCGAGCGAGGGGCATAGAGCCAGCTGAAAAGACAACGCCAGAGCCAACGACTTTCGATATGTTTTCATACTTAAATGATCGGAATTTCGGCGTTCCGACTGCATCCGTCTTTGGTCCAGGGCCGTGTAACAATGACATCTTCGGCTACCTTTTATTCGCGGCCACGTGCGGCGACCGGCGTGAGATGAAAAGGAAACGTTGGTCGCGGGACAATTTAACGGCATAAGGTTCGCAATCTAAGGCAGAAAAACAGATAGAGGACCGAGCGCAATGAAGTGGATGTTGGCACTGTTGGGAGCGATGTGGGCTGGGGCGGCCGGGGCGAATCCGCCCTCGCCGTGTTTGATCGAGTATCGCAAATCTTATATGGAATATTCCCATTCTAAAAATGCCGCCTATGCCGACGCCGCCGAGCTCTACGCGATCTATTTTGACCACGCTTCGGGATTGGCGGTCGGTCAGAGTGAAGATCAACGTCGAGCCGCTGAGATCATTTATAAAAAAATGAATGACGGCAGTCTCTGCCGGAATTTCATATACACATTCACCATGTCTAAAGCGGCCGCGCTCGCCGAAGTTGTTCGAGAAATGCAAAAGCAAGGTGTCGAGTAATGGGTAAGCTGATTGCGGCGGCCCTTGTGCTCCTCTCGTCTTTTGCGTTCGCCAATACGGGCGGATTAGCTGGCGCGCCGCCGTCCGAAGCTGAAGTCACAGGAGCCTATGCGATCTTAGTTCAGCAGCGCTTCGAGCGGGGTGATAACGCCGGCGCTGCAGCCCTGGTCCAAAGGTGTTTCTCCGATCAACCTCAGGTCGGTGAACGAGTGCGCTTAATTCAAATGGTGACGCAGGATTCGTCGTGGTCGCGGGCGGACGGCAACGCCCGCGCAGAAATTTTAAAAATTGCCCTGAAAGATGGTCCGCCTACGGCCCGGTATGAGAGGGAGTTGCTTTATCTTCTCGCCCGCACGCAATCGCTTGAGGGGATGGGAACGCTTCTCGCCTATGCGACAACGGCCGGCTTGAGGCTTCGGCCAAAAATGCAGCCGAATTCGGACGTCGCGCAGTTGATTCCGGATTGGAAGCGATCTGTGATTTCTCTCCTTCCGTCGGGGCGCATTCTGGTGGGCGAAATGCCCGCGACCCCGTATGAAATTTTAGGCCCGGTGGCGCGCTGGCTGACGCGGATAAAGCATCCGGATCATTTGATTGCGTTGGTCGACAAGAATACCTCGGCTCTCGCCCTTCAATCATTGCGCGCGATGATTTCACTCCGACCGGAGTGGCACAATCAAGTCGGCGTGATTCAGGCCAACCGGTTGCGCTTTTGGGAGCGTTCAAAAGGTTGCGAAGAGAGTTTGGGCGGAGAACTCAAACGCTAGGCTTGAGTCCTAATCTGTAAGTCTGGTCTTGGTCTGATGGCTCTTAGTCCGAACACGCCCAGTCATCTATTGTAATAAGAGTTCAATTGCAAAAGCCCATCTAAGGTCCAGTTCGCATCGGACCATGGTCCAGATCTACTGGACGAGACTTTAGTTCACCCCGACCTCGCCGAATAGCTAGTCATGCAAGCGAAGCAGTGAATGGGTTTCGCAGAGTGAGAGCGCTACAGGGAGTGACTGCCCGGTAAATAGCTCGTTTGTAACTTTGCGCTGATTTTTCCACTGCTCCAACGTGTTCAACCCAAGCCGCAAGGATGCGACGCTTTCCTCAAAAGACCTTGAGTAGGTTCAAGAACGAGGGGAGCCGGACAAAGAGTCCAAACTGCTATAAGGAGGACCCAATGGGTCTCAGGATTACAACGAACTTGCCGAGTATGTCGGCGCAACGTGCGATGGGCGGATCGAGCCGCGAAGTAAACAAGAGTTTCGCACAACTCGCAACAGGAAGCCGCATCACTAAAGCGGCGGACGACGCTGCTGGCCTCTCCATCAGCGAAACTTTAAAATCCACCGTTCGTGGATACACTCAGGCGCAAAGAAACGCCAACGATGGTATCTCGATGGTGCAAGTGTCTGAAGGCGGTCTCTCCGAGATCTCCAATATCTTGACTCGCATGCGTGAGTTGGGTGTACAGGCCGCTTCGGATACCGTGGGCGAAGTTGAACGCGGATTTATCGATAAAGAAGTTCAACAGCTCAAAAACGAAATGGAACGGATCGCGAAAACCACTCGCTGGGGTTCTAATACTCTGCTCGATGGTTCGGGTTCCGAATATACCTTCCAAGTCGATATCAATAACAACGAATTCAACGATCGCATCTCCTTCGATGCCAGCCAACAAGATGCAACGATCTCCAACCTCGGAGTCGATGGTTTCGACTTCGCGGATAAAGACGGCGCCCGCTCGGCTCTCGAAGTTTTGGAAGTCGCACAACGGCAAGTGAACGGTTACCGCGCTAATTTGGGCGCGATTCAAAACCGGTTGATCTCGACCACTGAAAACCTTGGTGTCGCGATCGAGAACTTCTCGGCTGCGAACTCGCGAATCCGTGACACAGATATGGCGACCAGCTCCGCTGAACTCGCTCGTAACAATGTGTTGCTGAATGCTTCGATCGGCGTTTTGGCGCAAGCCAATCAACAGCCGGCCGCAGCTCTTCGCTTAGTTTCTTAATATAAGCTTTTTCCGTAACGTATGTGGGGGAGTTACTCCTTTGACTCCCCGGTACCTTACCTACCCCGAGGTTGTTTTCTTCCTCGGGGGTACTATAAAGAGCGCCCGACGAGCAATTTGTCTGGGCAGCCGTTGGGTGAGGGTGCGAAGGTCTTAATCTAAACGTCTTAGGACTAGCGAGACGTCTTGTTTTGGCTCGCGTTTGGTCCTGAATTTCAAATCTTTTGTCTAGAAAACCAATCACTTTTGTCTAGATCTACTAGCCGCGACTAAAGCCGCCGCTAGCCTCGCCGAATAGCTTGGTGTCTGAAGCAACTGGCCTGGATGGTCTAGTCCGGAAGTTAAGACAAAAAATTAACATCTAGCTCATGGAATAGTGAGCTCTCATCAGCGGAACTGAGTAGGTACGGAACTGCTGTGGAGAGAGATGGACTTCTATTATCAAAACCCCTCAGCGAGGGGCAAAGGAGAACACAATGGGACTCAGAGTATCAACCAATCTGCCGTCAATTAACGCGCAGAAATCTATGGGCGTCACTCAGCGCGAAATCAATAAGAGCTTCGCGCAACTCTCAAGCGGCAGCCGAATCACTAAAGCCGCCGACGACGCAGCCGGATTGTCGATCAGCGAAACCTTAAAGTCGACGATCCGCGGTTACAGCCAAGCTCAACGAAACGCCAACGACGGTATCTCTATGGTGCAAGTCGCAGAAGGCGGTTTGGGCGAAATCTCCAATATCTTGACTCGGATGCGTGAATTGGCTGTGCAAGCCGCTTCCGATACCGTGGGCGAGAACGAACGGGGATTTATTGATAAAGAGGTTCAACAATTAAAGAATGAAGCCGAGCGTATTTCGCAAACCACACGCTTCGGTAAAACAAACATGTTGAATGGCGAGGGCGAAAGCTTCGACTTCCAGATCGACATCAACAATGACGACTTCAAAGATCGCGTGAGCTTTTCTCCATCCGAAATCAATGCGACCACGGGTGCCTTGGGCATTGATGGTTTCAGTTTCGCCGATAAACTTGACGCGCGCTCGGCCCTTGAAGTCTTAGAAGACGCTCAACGGACCGTAAACGGACACCGCGCCACTCTTGGTGCGATCCAAAACCGGCTCGTGTCGACCACTGAAAACCTCGGAGTCGCGATCGAGAACTTCTCGGCCGCAAACTCGCGGATTCGTGACGCCGATATTGCTCAGAGCTCCGCAGAATTGTCGCGCAACAACATTCTGTTGAACGCTTCGATCGGCGTACTTTCGCAGGCCAACCAAATGCCGGCGATGGCTCTGAAACTGGTCGGTTAAGGGTTAAGTTCGATTAGACTTAGATTAGAATTATAAGTTCAAGTATTTAGGTTTTCGATGTGGGAGAGGTTCTCCACTCCCACGCGCCTTACCTGCCGGGGGATCCGTTTATCGGATTCCCCGGGTGTTTTAAAGGTACCTGGTTCTTTTTTCGGAAGCGATGCGATATAGTTTTCGGCATGGATTTGCTGCCGATCGATGCACGCCTTGCCGAAATTTCATCTCTTCTTGGGAAGTCCCCGAATCTTATTTTAACCGCAGAGCCTGGCGCAGGCAAAACGACTCGAGTTCCGCCTTTTTTACTGGAACATGTTCAAGGCCAGATTCTAGTTTTGCAGCCGCGACGAATGGCGGCGGTTGCCGCTTGTCATCGGGTTTGTGAAGAGCGCGGGTGGCAGGTCGGCCGTGAAGCTGGATACTTGGTCCGTTTTGAGTCGAAGTATTCGACCGCGACTCGTCTGATATTTATGACGGATGCCATGTTGCTGCGCCGGATTTTAGAGGATCCCGAGTTGAGCGGAGTCGGGATGGTGATTATCGACGAATTTCACGAACGCAATCTCAATCAAGATCTCATTCTCGGATATGTAAAAGAGCAGCAGGAATTGGGCTCGGCGATAAAAATGGTTGTGATGTCGGCCACCTTGAATGTGACCAAGATGCAACGATATTTACCCGAGAGTTCGATTATTGATGTTGAGGGCCGTTCGTTTCCGCTGACGATCGAGCACCAAACGGAAAGTTTGAGTCTGCGAACGGATCACGATTTTTATGACCGCGTGAGCGGCGCGGTCGCCTACGGATTGAAGAAGACCGAGGGCGATATTTTGGTTTTTATGCCGGGAGTGGGCGAGATTGAGCGCGCGCGCGACCGTTTGCCCATGATGAAAGATGTCGATATCGCGGTTTTGCACGGGTCCCTGCAGCTGCGCGAGCAACAACAGGTTTTGCGGGCGGCCGGGCGGCGCCGGGTGATTCTCTCAACCAATGTGGCCGAGGCCTCGGTGACGGTGAATGGTGTCGACTGCGTGGTCGACACCGGAATCGCGAAAGTCATGCACTGCCATTTGCGCACAGGTTTTTCGCAACTCGAGTTGCAGCGGATTTCTTTGTTCAATGCCAAACAGCGTGCAGGCCGCTCGGCGAGGCAGCGGCCGGGGTTGGCTCTGCGCTTGTGGACTTCGCATGAGGAAAACACTCAGGCTCTCGAGCCGCTGGCTGAATGTCAGCGGGTAGATCTCGCGCAAACTTTATTGTGGCTGGCGAAGTTGGGTGTAACACGCTTCGAGCAATTTTCGTGGCTCGATCACCCGCCGGGAAAGCTGCTAGATTTTGCTCGCAGATCTTTGCTGTGGATCGGAGCGATTGATAAAGAAAATCGAATCACGCCCCTCGGAGAAAAATTAATCTCCTACCCTCTGCCGCCGCGTTGGGGTTCGCTGTTGGCGCTCGGTGAAGAGCGGGGCTTAGGTAAAACGGCGGCGCGGATGGCGGCCATCTTAAGCGAGCGCGATTTTGTAAATGGGCCGATACATTCGCCAATCCCGTGTGACTTGTGGACGCGATTGGAGTCTTTGAGTGAGGGCCGCGGGCGCGGAGCTGAGTCGATTTTACAGTCGGCGCGGCAGTTGGAAGGTTTAGTTCGGGGTGGAGATAAAAAGCCCGAGCTTATAGATGTGCAACGGTTGTTGCTGCTCTCTCAAGGCGATCGATTGTGCCGCCGCCGTGGCGAGGGTGATAAGGCCTTGATGACCGGCCAGCGGGGAGTGCGGTTGTCAAAGGACTCGCAAGTTCAGAAGAGCGAATTTTTTGTGGCACTTCAGGGCGTTGATTTGCCGGGCCAAGCCGATACGTTGATTACCTTGGCGTCGGGTTTTGAAAAAGATTTTGTTCTGCAAAATTTAAAAGACAAAATTGCCACGTCATCGGATGTCTATTTTGATCGCGACAAAGAGCAGTTTTTCGCTCGGCGTGGTCGATTCGTTTTTGATTTGCCGATCGACCAGCCCACTCTGACTCCGGTCGATGCGGCCGACGTGACCGAGGCCATGGCAGACGAATTGTGGAAGATGTGGGATGTATTGCCCTCGCGCCACGAGGGGCTTGGGCGTCTAATGGCGCGGTGGAAGTTTTTGCTGCAACATAAGCCGGAGTTCGCGGAGCATTTGACTGAAGATAAAATTCGCGAGGCTTTGAGCATGGCCGGGTACGGGTCGGTGAGTTTGAAGCAAGTTTTAGAAAAAGATCTTCCTGGATTTATTCGCACAGCATTGGGCCGAGAGGCGTCGTCAGTCTTAGATAAAGAAGTTCCCGAATCCCTAACCGCGCCCTCCGGCCACAGTCACAAAATAGATTATTCTGAAATGCATTCGGCGTACGTTGACGTTCGTCTGCAAGAAATGTTTGGACTGACGCAAACCCCGCGTGTGGCCTTTGGCAAAGTTCCTCTGACTTTTCGTTTGCTTGGTCCGAACTATCGGCCCGTGCAGGTGACGTCCGACCTCGCGAATTTTTGGAAAAGTGCCTATGTAGACGTGCGCAAAGAACTTCGCGCGCGATATCCCAAGCATTCGTGGCCCGATGATCCCTTGTCGGCAAAGCCGGAAGCGAAAGGGCGACGCAGGCACTAGTGGGCCGAACCTCTCGCCGCGATTAAACGCGGACCCAGGATTTTTCTGTCCGAGTGTCGGCCGGGAGAAAAGTGACCGACTCCGTATTCGGATCAAAGAACAATTTGATTTTGCCTTGGTCGAGCTGGCGGCGGATATCGGCGATCTTTTTTTCTACCGAGGCTTCGACGGCGCCATAGTCGGTGCCCTCGCGTTCGATAAAGGATTTAATAATTTCGTCGAGAACTTCGGCTGTGATAGAGCTCAACGGAATCTCAACGGGCGGAATTTGTTCTGCGTCAGTTTTGTCAGTGTGAGGCATTGCTACCCGCCACTTTTTGATAGGGTTGCAATAGCTTCAGAACGTATTCAACGCCGGCGCGGAGAGTGCGATTCTTGGCGGGCTTCTGTTCGCTCTCGAAAAAATTTAAAAATGCGTTCGAAGTGATAAGCACAGTATCAGCGATAAACTGCAACTCGCGCTTGTCGCGCATCGGGCGCATCGAACCTTGGCGCACCCATTGGGCGTACTGCGAGAACATCAAGCGCTGAGCCTTGCCCAAATGCTTTTTCCAAATGGCGGTGAGTTGCGGGTCACTTCGTCGCAAGTGGTACATCTCGCGGTGAAAAAAGCGATATTTATAGAACACCGCGAAGGCTTGCTCAACAAACTGCTCGGGCGTGCGTGACTCCTGACCTTCCTTCTCGCTCCACACTTCATAGGTCTCAGCGCACATACGGGCGTAAAGCTCGCGCACGATTTCTTCTTTATTGGAAAAGTGAAAGTATAAATTCCCGGGCGAGATATTTAAATGCTTGGCTATGTGATTGGTGGTGATGGCCACGGTGCCCGATTGATTAAACAGGTCGACGCTGGCATTTAAGATCCGGTCTTTGTTGGTTTCGCGCTTCATTTTATCAATTCCCTTTTGTCTAACTAGAGTATTTGCTCAAAACTAGAGTACGGAAAAGGCAATATAGAGCACGGGCTCTATTTTGACAAACAGTTTTTTGTTAGATTACGCTTGCGCACAAGCACTGCCGCATGATCAAAACTTTTTAAGAAGTGAGAGGTACCGATGCAGTTGGAAGTGGAAGCAGGATCTCCCCAAAGAATGAAATCCCCATCCCCGACCCCAAAGTTCCGAAAGACCGATCCAGCTGCAACGGACCTCTTTACTTTTGATGCCGTAAAATTCTTTAGCGATCTTCATCAAAAATTCGAACCACGCCGAAAAGCCTTGCTGCGCGAGCGGGCGATGCGCTCGGAGCAGATCCGCCGTGGAGCGACGTTGGATTTTCTACCCGAGACCGAAGTGATCCGCCTCAGTCAATGGCAAGTCGCGCCAGCTCCCGCGGACCTGCAAGATCGTCGGGTTGAAATCACTGGGCCCGTGGATGCCAAGATGATGATTAACGCTCTAAACTCGGGCGCCAAAGTTTTTATGGCCGATCTTGAAGATGCCACGTCCCCCACGTGGAAGAACCTGGTCGAAGGGCAGATCAATCTCCGCTCGGCCGTGCGCCGACAACTTGAATATACGGCCGGCGAGAAGACTTACAAATTGAATGATCACATCGCCACTCTGGTTGTGCGCCCGCGCGGATGGCACCTATCGGAAAAGCACGTTACGGTCGAGGGTGAGGCGGTCTCCGCCAGCCTTTTTGATTTCGCGCTTTACTTCTTTCACAACGCCGAGGAGTTGATTCGGCGGGGATCGGGCCCGTACTTTTATTTACCAAAACTGGAGAGCCATTTTGAGGCGCGGCTATGGAACGATGTTTTTAACTTTGCGCAGGACTACCTGAAGATCCCGCGAGGTACGATTCGCGCGACCGTGCTCATCGAAACTATTACGGCCGCGTTCGAAATGGACGAGATTCTATACGAACTGCGCGATCACGCGGCCGGCTTGAACGCTGGTCGATGGGACTACTTGTTTAGCATGATCAAAAAGTACTCCCACCGCGATGACATTTTATTTCCGGACCGAGCGGAACTGACCATGACCATTCCGTATATGCGCGCGTACACCAATCTGCTCATCGATACCTGTCATATGCGCGGCGCTCATGCGATGGGTGGAATGTCGGCCTTTATTCCATCGCGCCGCGACCCGCAGGTGAACGAAACCGCCATGACTAAGGTGAAAGAAGACAAGCGGCGAGAGGCCGGCGACGGATTTGACGGAACTTGGGTTGCTCATCCGGATCTAGTCGCCGTCGCGCGCGGGGAATTTGATCCGATTCTAAAAGATCAGCCGCATCAGAAGCAAAAGCGAATCCCGCTCGATGTAAAGCCCAATATGCTTTGGCCCCGCACCATTGAAGGTACGGGAGTTTCGTTGGCCGGTGTTCGCAACAACATCTACGTGGCGTTGGCTTACATTTCGGCCTGGCTGGGTGGCCAGGGTGCCGTTGCCATTCACAATTTAATGGAAGATGCCGCTACGGCCGAGATCGCTCGCGCGGAATTGTGGCACTGGGTTCGCCATCGCGTAAAACTTCGCGAAGGTTCGCTAATGACGCCGCAACTTTTTGAGCACGAGCTCGAAGAAGCCTGCGATCAATTGGTGCATCCGCACCTGGGCCAGGCCCGTCGGATTTTAAGAGGATTGGTTTTAGACTGTGAATTTATCGAATTTTTAACATTACCAGCCTACGACATATTGGAGGGAGCACCATGAGCCAGGTCAAACGTCCTTACAGCCAAGAAGAAGTTGAACGTCTTCGTCCGTCGATCCCGGTGAAATACAGCATCGCTGAAGCGGGCGCAAGACGCCTGCGGCAATTGCTCAATGACGAACCCTACATCAACGCGCTTGGAGCTATGACCGGAGCGCAAGCGGTGCAAATGGTGAAAGGCGGACTGAAAGCGCTTTACCTCAGTGGTTGGCAGGTCGCCGCCGATGCAAATCTCGGCGGACAAACATATCCCGACCAGAGTCTTTATCCGGCCAACTCGGTACCGAGTGTGGTGAAGAGAATCAACAACGCACTTATGCGGGCCGATCAAATCGAACGATCCGAGGGAAAAGGCGACACTCACTGGTACGCGCCGATCGTTGCCGATGCCGAAGCCGGTTTCGGTGGCCCGCTGCACGCGTTTGAACTGATGAAAGGTATGATCGAAGCCGGCGCCGCCGGAGTGCACTTCGAAGATCAACTCGCTTCAGAAAAAAAATGCGGACATCTCGGTGGAAAAGTCCTGGTGCCGACCTCCACCTTTGTAAGAACTTTGGTCGCGGCCCGGCTCGCGGCCGATGTGATGGATGTACCGTCGGTTATTATCGCTCGCACCGACTCCTTGGGCGCCACCTTGCTGACCAGCGACATCGATCCTTATGACCGTCCGTTTCTCACTGGAGAGCGAACTCCTGAGGGTTACTTTCGCGTGCAGCCGAGTATGAAAGTGTCGATCGCCCGTGGCTTGGCGTACGCGCCCTATGCCGATCTGCTTTGGGTTGAAACTTCGAAGCCCGACCTGGCGGAAGCGCGCGAATTCGCGGAAGCGATTCACGCACAGTATCCTGGCAAATGGTTGGCGTACAATTGTTCGCCGTCGTTCAATTGGCAGAAGAATTTGGATTCGGCGACCATTGCTAAGTTTCAGCGTGAGCTGGGCGCGATGGGTTATAAATTTCAGTTTATTACCCTCGCTGGCTGGCATCTCCTCAATCTGCACTCGTTCGAACTGGCGCATGCCTATGCCGAAGTCGGCATGCCGGCCTATGTGGCCTTGCAAGAGCGGGAATTTTCTCGCGAGAGCGACGGCTACACGGCCACGCGCCATCAGCGTGAAGTGGGCACCGGTTACTTCGACAAGGTGTTGATGACAATTACCGAAGGCCAGGCCTCGACGGGCGCCCTGGCGCATTCGACTGAAGCCGAGCAATTCTCGGCGGCGCCCGCGCACTAAAGATTGTTCGCTCGAACTCCGAAAGGAGTTCGAGATGAATATAAAGAATATTCACACAGCTTCAATTCTTCCCGTCGACTCCAAGCAGAGGGTCGAGGGGAACACGCGCGCTCGGGCCAGCTCCGATCGCGACGCCGACGGCAAGCGTGAGCACGCCGCTCATGACGAAAAAAAGAAGCTGAACCAACAAGAATTTGACGAGGCCCTGAAGGCCTTGCATGAACATCCCGGACTTAAATCCAACAACCTCGAGATCAAAGTCGAAGTCGCAGGCGACATTCGCATCGTCTTGATCGTCGATTCGATTGGTAATGTGGTGCGCCGGCTCTCTGAGAGCCAGCTGTGGCTCGCCACCCGAGACCGCGACAAGCAGACCGGACGCATTCTAGACAAAGCGATGTAGTCATTTTATTGACTCACGGCCACGGTGAACTCAGGAGAAAATAAACTTCTGGGAGGCGTGTCTGGCGGGAATCAACATTGGCGGAATAGCTTCAGGTTTACCACCGAATCTGGTCGATCAACTGATCGAAGCGGAGCGCATGCCCATTAAAAATATGGAAGTGCAAAAAGGAAAACAGGAAAACCGCCTGAAACTCGTGCAAGAGCTCGAGACTAAACTCACTGGCATCACCGGCTCGATTGGTGAATTGGCTTCGACCAAAGGATTTTCAGACATCAAGTTGAACTCAGGCGATCCGAACGTGATCGCTGGGACGGTGGATCCGCGAGCTTCCGCCAACGGCAATTGGAACATTGAAGTGATCGAACTCGCGCAGAAGGCGGCGGCCATCACCAACGGTTTTCCCGATAAAGACAAAACCAAGGTGGGCGTCGGGTACTTTCGCTTCGAGACTCCAAGCGGGCGCAAAGAGGTTTACATATCCAGTGAGAACAATACCCTGCAAGGGTGCGCCGATGCGATCAATCGCTCAGGCCTCGGCGTCAAGTGCTCCGTTTTGAACGACCGCTCCGATCCCGATGCGCCCTTTAAGCTGATGATCACGGGCGATGAGGTGGGCGGCGACAACACCATCAAATACCCCACCCTGTACTTTTTGGATGGCGACGAGGATCTATATTTTGACGAAGAGAAAGAGGCCAAGAACGGCCGCGTAAAAATTGATGGCTTCGAGTTTGAGATTGGCGACAACACCGTGAAGGATGTGATCCCCGGAGTGACTCTCGAGCTGCGGCAGGCCAGCCCCGGCCGCACGGTAAATATCAATGTGAAAGAAGATATGGAAGTCGTCGTTGGGAAGATCAAAACTTTCGTCGACGGAATGAATGGTGCTCTAAAGTTTGTGCAGCAGCAGAATGCGCTCACCAAAGATACCGACACATCCTCCACACTGGGAGGCGACAGTCTGCTTCGCAGCATCGAGAACCGCTTGCGGGCTTTGGTGCAGAATCCTCAGTTCGGCGGCGGAGAAGTGACCCGGTTGAGCCAGATAGGGATTGTGTTTAACCGCAACGGGACGTTGGACTTTGATGATAAGAGATTTAACGATGCGCTGGCGCGCAACCCCGTCGCCATTCAAAAGTTTTTGGCCGGAGACGGATTTAGCACGGGATTTATCCCGACCTTAAAGCGTGAAGTTGGCAATATGTTGAATCAGGCCATCGGTCCGGTGGCGATTCGTAAGCGCGCTCTGCAGGAGCGGATTAGCCAGATGGACGACCGAATTGCGAACAAAGAAAAGCAACTGGTGCGCAAAGAAGAACAGCTGAGAAATAAATTCGCGAAGTTAGAAGAAACCATGAGCCGGTTGAAAGGCCAGGGCGGGCAGATGGCGGCCTTCGGCGGCGGTGGTGGCGGAGGATTTGGACTTCAAGGTTAAGCAAAAGGCTTAAAGTTTAGTGAAAGTGTAACCGATTGAGACATGAGGCAAGATGAAAAGCGCGGCCCAAAAATATAAGCAGACCTCGGTACAGAGTGCGAGCAAGGAGAAAATCTTGCTGATGCTGTATGAAGGCTGCATCCGTTTTATCAAGCAGGCCATTGTCGCCATTGATAAAAAGGACATCGCCGACCGGGGCATGAATATCGGGCGGGCGTTCGACATTATTAATGAACTGAACAATACGTTGAATCACGACGTGGGTGGCGATATTGCGGCGAATTTGGAGCAGCTCTATATGTTTATTTCTGAGCAGCTGACCAAAGCCAATGCCTCCGGGCAAAAGCAACCGCTTGAAGAGAGTTTGAAAGTTCTAGAAACGTTATACGCAGGATGGGTCGAGGCGATTGAGAAGATCAAACGCGAAGACCATCTTAACAAATAGGGTCATGGAGGATCTTATGGAAACAGTCATCAACCTGCTCAAAGATAAAAACTACCATCTGCAGAAATTCCATGAACTGAATGAGACGGAGTTAATCAACTTCGCTGAAGGAAATTTCGATAACCTCGAAATATTTTATCAATCGCGAGAGACAATTTTGGATCTTGTTCGCTGCATTGACCGACTGATCGATGCCGCCGCAAATGTGCAGGGCGCCGAGGTGCAGATCACCGACAGCGAGAAAAAGGAAATGATCACCTGCATGAACACCAAGAATGATCTTGTCACAAGAATTCTCGGGCAAGATTTGCAGGTGCTGTCGATGATTGAGCAGGCTAAGTCGAACATCATCAAGGAGCTGCGCCAGGTCCAGTCGGCGAAAAAAGCCGTCGGTGCCTATAAATCAGGCGATGCGGCCAATAAACTCGACGAGAAAGCCTAACAACTTTTTGACGCTGGACTAGGGAGCGCTGGCCCGACCGTGGTCTAAGTTTGCTCGTAACCGGCAATGGATTCCATTTAGAAATTGGCACTGTGGTTGCTCCCTATTCGTGGGCGGGGGGCACTGTCAGTGGAAATGCTAAACATCTCGGCCAATGGCCAGTCCAACACAGAAACACACAAATCAGCGCGGCAAACCAAGGTCTCATCGAAGGCCGCGTCCTACGATCTTGAAGATCTATACTGTCTCCTTCAGGCCGACTCCAACAACAGCGCTGCGGCCATGGAACTTGCGCGCCGACTGAGCGACGCGGGTCGCGACGCTGAAGCACTACGAATTCTGCAGAACGTGATCAAGATTGACTCGCGGTTTGAAACGATTCTGGCCCTCGGGCTTCTCGAGCACAAAATGGGGCTTGAAGACCGAGCGTTCGCGCATCTGCAAGAAGCCCTGCTGATTGCTCCCGATGAATGTCCCGAACTCTTTGATGTATTTAAAACTCTCGGGAATATTTTTGTTCGGCGGGGAGATTTCGATTTAGCAGAAGACAACTATTTTAAAGCCTTTCGGATGAATCCCGACTCGGATGTTCTTTTGGTGAACCTCGGCACCTTGTGCATTCAGCGCGCCGATTGGGAGCAGGCCGTTGAGCGCTTTCGCGCGGCTCTGAATATTAATAATAGGAATGACAAAGCCTGGGTCGGACTGGGCATCGGCCACCGCATGAAGGGCGATCTCGAATTGTCGTGGGCCAACCTTGAGGCGGCCCTTGAGTACAATCCGCTCAACGAGGTGGCATTGACGCTGGCGCTGGATTGGGGCGCCCAACAAGACAAGGAATCTCGGGCCCTAGAACTCTTGCGCAATTTTTTAGTTCAGGGCGGATGGAATGAAAAATTCAGTCTGGCTTTTTCGTGGTTGAGTTGGCGTCGGGGTGAAACAGATCTCGCCCGATTGGAATTAGGTCGGCTCCTCGCGGTGAATCCGACCAACGCTCAAGCCCTGCAGCTTGCGAGTGAAATTCGATGATTGAATGGGAAGACACAAAAACCGGCGCACGGGTGCCGAGGTGGAAGGGCCGGCTTATGGCGTCGCGCCTCGATCCGGAGGCTGAGGCCGGCGAATGGTATCGCCGCCGCAAATCTTTTGTGGACCGGGTAAAGACAATTTTTATTCTCGGAGTGGGCGGCGGTTTTCATGCGATAGAAGTATTGCGGCGAACCTCAGCCAAGGTGATCGTCATTGAGCCCGAGGCGGAACTGGGCGCGGCGGTTATGCCACCTCTACTAGAAAAATTCGGTGAACGAATCAAGTTGGTGTGCGTGCAGCGCGCGGCCGATCTCCGCTCCAATGAAGACGTACGGAGCGCCCTTGGTGGAAGTTTTGTGGTGCTCGAACATCCGGCTTCGGTGGCGGGCTATAAGGAATTTTTCAGCGAGTGCTCTGGGCAGTTAATCGGGCGCGACTGGGGCGCGCTCACCTGGCAATGGAAGCTGAAGGGGTTTGCCGACTTAGATTCGGAGCCAAAAGTCAGCCGCAGCGAAACGCCGTTGAGCATTTATGACCTCGATGCGACTCAGCTCGCTCGCGAATCGACCGAGCGTGAGAAAATGATCATAAAGGCCTTGCGGGAGTTGGTAAAATGAAAATACTCGTGGTGAGCCTTCTGCGCCTCGGTGATTTTATACAAACCGTGCCGGTCGTAGCGGGCCTTAAGAATAAATTTCCTCGCGCAAAAGTAGACGTGCTCTGCCACTCGCCGGCCATGGCCCTGCAACCCATGCTCCCCATCGTGGATCGCTGGTGGACGATCGATCGTGAGGAGTTGCAAATGGGCCTCGGTCGAGCCGACCTGCCCTTGCTGACTTCGTTCGATGTTCTTCGTGAGACGTGCGATGAAGTGAACCAAGAGCAATACGATCTGATCATAAATCTGACGCAGACTAAATTCTCGGCGTGGATTATGGGTTATTTGGCGGCTCGCGGAAAGCTCGGTTTGACGTTCAATGCCGCAGGCCTGGCCGAGTTTCACTCGCCGTGGTTCCGCTATTTAGATTCGCATACCGAACGGCCGACCGAAGATGTGTTTCACTACATCGATGTTTTTGCCCAGGCCTGCGAAATATTTGGCGAAGACCGGCGGTGGCCGTTTGTGCTTACACCGCGGGGTGATAGTGAGGTTCGCGCATTAAATTTGCCGCGCGGTCGAGAGTTGATCGCGGTACAGGCGTTGACTTCGGATGATAAAAAAAATTGGGGGGAAGAGTCGTGGGCCCGCTGGCTGGTGGAGATGCACGGTCGCAGGTCCTCGGCTCATTTTGTTTTTATCGGGGCGCCCAATGAGGAAGAGCGCCTCAAAGCGATTCTCGCGCGCGTGCATGATTCTGCGGCGTTCGCGTCTCTGGCCATTGTTTCTTTAGAGGGCGCGCTGTCACTTCTACATAAAGTTTCGCTAATCGTGAGCGGCGACACCTCGATCAAGCATTTGGCCAATGCGGCTCGCTGTTCGGTGGTTGAACTTGCGCTCGGCTCCAGTGATTACCGGCGTACAGGAATTTATAAGGCCGACAGTTTGATCGTGCACGGTCGGGTGGCGTGCGCTCCATGTCCGCACTCATCGCCGTGTTCACAAGCGTCGCATTTGTGCGCCGTTCAATTGGACCCAATTAAAATGGCGGCGGCGACCGACATGTTCGTCCGTGAAGACTGGAATGGCCTAAATGCGTTTGCCCGCGGCTCTAATTTTGGCGTTCGACGCACGCGGCATGTGGCGATGGGCTTTTGGTACGCGCAGGATATCTCGGGCCGATCGCGCGAAGAGACCATGCAAGATTGGATTGATCGATCGGCGTGGAAATTTTTGTTGAACGCCGAAGAAAAAGGAACTGTTCCCTCAGTCGGTACCGAGGTCTATCGCTTGAAAACTGAGATCGGTGAGCTGGTCCCGATCGGCGGTGTCGAGCCGCTGCTTTCGCGTCTTGATTTTTTAGAAAAAGAACTCGGCGAGCGTCGGCAAGTTTGGTCGGAAGGCCGCAAGGAGTTTGAACAAAGTAAGAGCGAAAGCCAGGGGCGTTCAACGTTTGACCTTGGCCATCTTCGTTCGCGGCAGAACAAATTGCAGTTCACCGAGCGTGAAATCGAAATCAAAATGAAATTGATCCAGTCATTAAAAACCCATTTGGTGGAGAAAGCATGAGCGACAAGGACACGGAAAAGAAATTGCGGGATGCTTTGACCCGCTTAGAGACGTCGACCGCTAAAATCTTGCAGACTCGCGGTTACTCGCGCGACGCTCGCGCTTTAAAGTTACTAGAAGAAATAATCCGGGAGCAATTGACCAATGGCAATTCTCGTAATTCAACTCGCACGATTCGGTGATATTTTTCAGACTTGGCCGGCGTTAAAGGCGCTGCGCCGGGCCTATCCCGATGCCGACATACATTTTTTGGTGCGTGAGCGTTTCGCCGCTGCGGCTGAGGGTTTGCGCGAGTTCGGAGTTCAGGTCCACACCCTCCCCACGGCCGCGATTTTAAAATCGATCGTCGCGGGCTCAGGCGATGGTCTGCGGGATGAAGCGGCCGCAATGAACGAACTCGAAAACTTTCTAACGCCTCTGCGGGCTGTGAAGTTTGAACGCGTGATCAATCTCTCCTTTTCACCATTTTCGAGCTATCTCACCGATGAGCTATCGGCCGACGCCACGACCGTGGCTGGTTACACTCGGCAAGTGGATGGTTTTTTAAAAATTCCCGACGACAGCAGCGCTTATTTTTACGGGCAAGTCGGGGTCGGTAAAAGCAATCGCTATCACCTGTGCGATGTGTTCGCTGCGGTTTGCGGCGTGGACTTGGCGCCCGCTGATTTTTCGCATCCGGCGCGTGTCGGCGCAAAGGGCAACTCGGTGATCATTCACCTCGGGGCGAGTCAGGCGACTAAGACATATCCCGCAGAAATGTGGTCCGAAGTGCTGCGTGGCCTGGCCGCCGGGGTCGAGGGTTCTATCATTTTGGTGGGCAGCTCTAGTGAGCGCGCTCTGAGTGAGGCTGTTTCCGCGCGGGCCAAAAGCGGTCGAGTTTTAAATCGCGTAGGTCAAAGCACGCTCGCGGAACTTTGCCGCTGGGTGAATGAGGCGGCGCTGGTGATCGGGGCCGATAGTGCGCCGGTGCAAATCGCGTCCTTGACGGGCACTCGCGTGCTCAATCTTTCTTGCGCCACTGTAAATTTTTGGGAAACGGGTCCACGAACGGAAGGCAGTCGTGTTTTATTTGCTGAAGAGATGCACCAAATTTTGCCGTCGTCCGTGGTGAGCGAGGCCATTTCAATGCTGACCGGCGGAGACCCGACACCGTTTGCGATCGTCCGAACTCCGGACACCTATGTTTATGGCGCAAAGCTTCCGAAAAAAGAACCTGGTACCTTTAGGTGGAATTTGATTCAGGCGTTGTATACGGCGACGGATTATCCGGAGTTGCCGGAAGGGGCTTCGCCGCTTGCGTTTCATCGGCTTTTTGATTTGGCTGAGATGGCCTTGCAACAGTTGGATCAGTGGAATCAGAGCGGGCCGTCGACGGCGGTCGTTACGATTCTTAAATCGGTCGACGATATGCTGCTGCAGCTTCCGGGCATCGATGCGAATGTGCGGCCGATTGTGGATTGGTTTCAGACCGAGCGACTGCGCATGGCTCCGGCCGCACCGAGCGAGACCTTAAAAGCTACGCGCGCGCTTTTTGAACAGCTGCTGTGGATCGCCGCGGTTTACCACAAGCGTGCCGAAGGCAATCGTATGCTTGAGCGCGCGGTGGAATTAACCAAAGTGTGCGCTCCGCGGTTGCGCGAATATGACCTGCACGCCGTGCAAGACTCCTTTCAGGAATTGATGTCGATCGCGCAAGCGGCGGCGACAAGCCCGACCAAGGCCGGGGATAACCCCTGGCCTTCAGTCTTGAATCGCCTGCAAAATGCGCTCGAAAAACGCGACTTCATCGAGGCCGCCGACATTCTTGAGTCCGACTGGACCGAGGTGTTGCAGAGTGCGCAAGTCCAGTTATCCTGGGAGAGTGGAGCCACAGGCAAGTCAAACAGTCCAACTCCTGACCCGCGCTAAACCGCCCGAATGGTGGGAGCGTCTCAGTCAGGATAAATCGTTCGCGTGCGAATGGGTGGTAAGCCCCGAATTCAACGTGCACGCCGGCGTCGTGCTCATAGCCCGCCGCGAGTTTGAACTGGATTTTCACAAAGAGCAGCTCTCGGCCTCCAAAGTCTATATTCTTTTTGATGACAACTGGACGGCGCAGAATCTGCGGCGATCTTTAAACGCCCTCAAGGGAAGTCTATTCTTCGATTCGTCGGGCTCGGCCAAGGATGCCGGCACGGTTTTAAAGGTCGCTTTGGCGCGGCAAAAAGAGCGCGGCAAGAACGCGCAGCTCTTGCAGCTGATGCGCGGGCAAAGCCGACAGATCGATGAACTCAATCAAGACCTCGAGCGCGTCGTGCGTGAGCGGACGGTTTCAGAGGCGGAATCACGTCGCGCCAGCCAAAAAAACATTTCGCGCGTGCGCGAGATTATTACATTTATCAAAGACCTCGCGCAGTTGTTCGATATCGCCGATATGCTCCCGCTGATTCGGCGACAGGTGAAAGAGCATCATGCTTTAGAGACACCCTTGCTTTTTGTGCCTCGGGGCGAAGGCTTGGGCGATATGTATTACCTGCAGGGCTCGAGCGCCGTTCGCCGCCGCGTGCGCGGAAAGTGGACCGTTTCGTCCCGCATTCGCATCAATCAAGCGGACGACAGCCGCTTTCTCGCAAACACCATGGGTCGACCCTTCGGCAAAGTATTGTGTTTTCCACTCATCACCGCGCGCCATCAGGCCGACGCGTCGAGGGCGCCGCAATTATTTTTTGAACACGGACTTTCAAATCAAGAAATGGACACCATCGTCGACGGACTCAGTGAAAAACTTCAGCCGGTGAGTTGGGCGCTGGACCGTTTGGTTCTGGAGCAAGAGCTAAAGAGCACGTCGCGCGAATGGGAGATGACCTTTGATGAACTGCCGGAGCCAATTGCCATCGTCGATCACGATGGCTCGGTGCTGCGTTCAAACTCGCATTGGAACGAACAGCTCACACAGGCGCTGCGAATCAATTCGCACCGGATTCGCCAAGGCGAAAGCCTTTACGTGGTCGAGCGTTATCCGATCCGCGTGAACGCCGACTCGCCGCCGTTGTCTTGGGTGGTGTACCTGCGTGATGAAACCCGCTCGTGGAAGTTGAAGAGTCAGGTGGTGCAGGTTGAAAAAATGTCGGCCATCGGTCAACTGGCCGGCCATATCGCGCACGAACTCAACAATCCACTCACGGGAATTCGTTCGCTGGCGCAGGTTCTACTCACTGAAACCGACGCCAACTCGCAAGTCCACGCCGATCTGAATGAAGTCGAAAAAGCGTCGGAGCGTTGCCAGAGCATTATCAACAATCTTCTTGAGTACTCCAAAGGCGGCATCGATCAGCGCGTTCATGTGATGGACCTCAATGAAGTGGTTAAGAAAACTCTGCCTTTTCTCAAATCGGCCCTGGGTCGGTTTCGTACCGATATCGACCTGTCCAACGACGTTTTGCCTGTTAAGGTGGAGCCGCATCTACTCCAGCAGGTCATTTTTAACTTGGTGAACAATGCGTGTCAGGCCCTTCCCGAAAAGGGCGAAGTTCATGTGCGAACCCATCAAGAGAATGGCTATGCGGTTTTAGAAGTCGAAGACAACGGGCCGGGCATCCCCCTCGAGCTGCAGCAGCAAATATTCGAGCCGTTTTTCACCACCAAATCTGAGGGCGAGGGGACCGGCTTGGGACTCAGCTTTAGCCGTGAGTTCGTGCGCCAGTTCGGCGGCGAAATTTCTTGTACGTCGCAGCCGGGCCTTGGGGCGGTTTTTCGCGTACAGCTCAAGATCGAGGTCGCATAAATGAAAGTTATGCTGGTCGACGACGAGCCGCTGGTTCGGCTCTCTCTGCGCCGCGCCTTAGAAAAACGGGGCCATACGGTCACTGAATGCGAGGATGGCCATGTGGCGCTCGAAAAGTGGCCGACGTTTGGGCCCGAACTCGTGTATTTGGACGTGCTGATGCCGCGCCTTTCGGGCCCGGCTCTTTTGCAATCTTTGACGCCGCAGCTGCGCGGGGGAGCCAAAGTCATCTTGATGAGTGCCTTCGCGGGAGAGTATGATCTCGAAAAGGCTAAATCTCTTGGGGCCGATATGTTTGTGGCTAAGCCTTTTCAAGACATTTTCGCCGTCGTTGCGACGGGTGAGGACTTAATCGGTGTCGGCAGATCCGAAGGAACAGAAAAACGTTAAAGTCGTAAAAAAGAAAATTTCACCGTATCCGATCGAGGGCGAAATGGTGCACGGGGCGGTGAAGGTCGCATTGAGTATTGTGCGCGTGTCGCCCAAAGGCATGGTCGCCAATATTAAGGCGGGAATGTGCGTGGTGGGCACCCACTATCAATGTCAGTTTTTTCTGCCGCAGTCGCGCTTTCCGGTTCAAGTCGAGGGCAAGGTTTTTAAAACTTTTGATCGCTCCACCGACCCCAAGGATGTCAAAAAAATTGAGCGCATCACCGAGGTGATTTTTCTCAATATGAACGACGCCGACAAAGCCAAGGTGAACTCGTTCATTCAAGCCATTGGACAAAAGGAATAATGCGGATCATTTCCGGAAAATATAAGGGCCGACATTTGGTGAGTTTTAAGGCCGACCATATTCGTCCGACCACGGATCGGGTGAAAGAATCGCTGTTTAACATCTTGATGGGTCAGATCGAAGGCGCTCGGGTTCTGGATCTTTTTTCGGGCACGGGCAATCTCGCGATCGAATGCCTTTCTCGGGGCGCGGAGTGGGTTGATATTGTAGAGAGTCATCGAAAAAGCGTGGCCATTATCCGCGAGAATCTCGCCGCCCTAAAAATATCTGAGGGCTTTAAAATCTTTCCCATAGACGCATTTAAGTATATTCGCGACTACGAGGGGCCACCCTATGATGTGGTGTTGTGCGACCCGCCCTTCACTCGGTCTTGGGCCGACGAATTGGCGCAGGCCATAGGCTCCAGTCGTCTCTTGGGTGAACAGAGCCGGTTGGTCATCGAATCGGCCGCCAAAGAGAAGATATTAGAGGATTACCCAGGGTTAAAGCGCTTGGATCAACGCCACTTTGGTGATAAGTATCTTAACTTCTTTGCCTTTGCCAAAAGCTGACGGACGGTTCTTATGATCAAAGCCATTTATGCCGGAAGTTTTGATCCGATCACCCTCGGGCACCTCGACATCATCCGCCGAATTTCGCCGATGTTCTCTGAGTTGACGGTGGTCGTGGCCAACTCCCAACGCAAGCAGTACTTGTTTTCTCTCGAAGAGCGGGTGCAACTCATTCGCGAAAACCTAAAAGAGGCGCCCACGGTAAAAATCGACAAGTGCGACGGGCTGATCACCGACTACGCGGAGTCCTCGGGTGCGAAGGTCATGGTGCGTGGAATTCGCGCAGTTGCTGATTTTGAATATGAGTTCGCCATGGCCAATATGAATCGGCGCCTTAAAGATACCATTGAGACCATGATTGTTTTTACCCGGCCCGAATACAGCTTTGTGGCCTCCCACATGGTCAAAGAAGTTGCCCATTACGGCGGCGACCTCTCGAGCCTTGTGCCCGAAAACGTGAGCCAGGCCCTAAGAAAAAAAATCGGACCAAAGAGGTAAGTTGTGCTATCGAAACGCGCGAAATCGTTAAAACCTTCTCCCACTCTCGCGATCGCGGCCAAGGCCAAGGAACTCGCGGCGCAAGGGCATCATGTGATTTCGCTGTCGGTCGGTGAACCTGATTGGGATACTTACGGATTTATCAAAGAGGCGGCGTACGCGGCCATTAAAGCGGGGCAGACCAAATACGCGCCCAGCAACGGCACGCCCCAGCTGCGTACGGCCATCGCGCAACATACGTCGCGTTTGCTGGATGTAGAATATAAGCCCACGGAAGTGACGGTCAGCACGGGCGCTAAATTTATTTTGTTCGCGGCGCTGCAGGCATTGGTCGATCCGGGCGACGAGGTTCTGATTCTTGCGCCATATTGGGTGTCGTATCCAACCATGGTGGAGTTGGCCGATGGCGTGCCGGTGATTGTGGCGAGCGACGAGTCGACGGGTTTTAAACCCAATGCCACTCAGATCGAAAAAGCCATTACGCGAAAGACTAAAGTTTTACTGATCAACTCACCGAACAATCCCACCGGCGCGATGTATTCGCGCACTGAGATGGCCGAGATTGGAAAAATGCTCGAGCGCCACCCCGAAGTGGTGGTGATCAGCGACGACATCTACAACGAGCTTGTTTTCGGTAACGAAAAGGTAGCGCCGCATCTATTGCATGTGGCTCCGACATTGAAATCGCGCACGATTTTGGTGAATGGCGCTTCGAAGTCTTACTCCATGACCGGTTGGCGCGTGGGCTGGGCTTTGGGTCCGGAGAATGTAATGGCGGCAATGACCAATTATCAAAGCCAATCGGTGAGCTGCGTGGCTCCGTTTACGCAAGCGGCGGCGCTCGCGGCGTTGCAAGGGCCGCGAGTGGAATTGGAAGACAACTTGGCTAAACTGCGCGAGCGGCGCGATTTATTTGTTGAAGCTTTAAATCACATTCCGGGATGGCGCGCGGCCATTCCCGAAGGCGCATTTTATGTATGGGCCGACGTCCGCGGCTTGATTGGAAAAATTCATCGCGGCCGCGCCTTAGATGGTTCCGTGGCTTTGGCGGCGGCGCTGCTCGATGATCAGAAGGTGGCCGTGATTCCCGGAGCGGAGAGCGGCGTTGAAGGGTATTTGCGCTTAAGTTTTGCGGTTTCTGAAAAAGATCTCAACGAGGCCGTGAAACGACTCAAGGCCTTTACTGAAAACCTATTAACCAAATAAAAATTGCGCCGATCCTTGGCGCGTCAGTCCTCTTTCGAATATCGAACGGCTTGCATGCAACTCATACCCTCAAGGTGTTTTCCGGGTGGTGAGCTGCAAAAAAACTTGCGGCCTTCGCAGGTGGCGACCCATGTCTCTGTATTTAAGTTAAACAGCGACGGTTCGTGCTCGAGGATAAATATCCGATCGGCGGGGCAGCCGATTTTTCCAGACATGGTGGCTTCGGTGGTGTTGGCGCACGCGACCAAAGTGAGAGCGGCGGGGGCGAAGGCAACGGCGGCGACATTTCTGACAATGGATTTGGCATTTGCATTCATGGCCTGAGGTTAGCTGGCGCCGATTAAGGCCTTTGGAAAATTCGATTAAAAACTGTTATCCCCTGGTCCAGCCTTAAGCCTCGTCCAACTTGTGGTGTAAGCCGCGTGCCCATAACATAGAAGTAACGAGGAGCAACAAGGTGTCATACTGGACTTTGATACAGGTGATATTTAATCTTTTTGTGTTTGCAGCGCTGATCGCCACTTGGTGGCGTTTGCGTCGTCCACCGCAAGATGACCCGCGCCTCAGCCGCGGACTACAGCTTTTGCAAACCAAGATCACTGTGCTTGAAGACCTTTCCGATCGCACCGATGCGCAGGTCAAACAGCTGACCACTTTGATCGATCAAAAAACCCGAGCGCTGCAGAACAAAGTGATTGAGGCTGAGCAACAGATCATCAAAATTGATCACTCGGTGGTGCAAAGCGCGGTCGCGGGAACTCCGGCCATCACGGCCGACAATGTTTCGCACCACGAAATCGTCGAGCGCCAGCGCACTGTGGAATATGTAAAGGCCGCCAAAATGGCCAATTCAGGAAGTTCAGTGGAGCAAATCGCTGAGCAGGTCAGCCTGCCTCGCGAACAGATAGAGCTGATTGCAAAATTCAATCGCGATCAACTGATGTTCGACGAAACCCAGTTGCCCGAATGGGCACAGAAAGAGAATAACTTTTCTCTCGGCGATATCGACTTCGTGGGCAACCTCGACAAGCCGACTCATGATCTGTCGCAGATGGCGAAAATCGAAAATAATTTTAAAAAGACCGTGGACGACTTTAAACGTGCCGACGCCGCGGCCTCGCAATCGATTCTCGAAACCAAAGTTGCGGAAAGTATAAAAGCCTCAATGGCCAGCGGATATGCCTCCGTACAAAACGGAATGGAAACCGTTCAGCCCGCGGTTCTGGCGGTCAAGGCGACCGCGCAGACGCTTAAAGATAAGCTGGTTTCGACGGCGGAAGATATGTTGAAACAAAACTCGGGCGTGCCGACCGTTGCACCGACCGCGGTGTTCAAAACCGAAACTCCGAAAGTAAAAAAAGTTATATTTCCGCGGATCGAGAAGCCGTAACGGACCTGCGCCGTTAGCGCGCGGAGTCTTTCACGAAACGGCTCATGTAATAACGAACCAAATAATTAATATCGATGGGATGGTCGTTGTAGGTCCAATTCAATTGGCCAAACGCGGCCCAGCTCGCCTTTAACACATCTTTGGCTTCTTCTTCGCTCGGTTGAACCGTGCCGGGCACGTAGTGTGCGCCGGCCGCCGAATAAGAAATGGCTATTAAACCGGGCATGCGCATACTGAAAATCAATTTGTAGCCATTGCGAAACAACATAAAGTCCGCTTTGGTTTTCGAAATTCCGTAGATGCGCAGGTGCCCGTGGGTCGAGCCCTTCATTTGATTAAAGGCCGACGCCGATTCGATAAATGCCGCTTTTAAATCTTGAATAAAGTCGAGAGTGGCCTCTTCCAGCTGGCGGGCGGGGTCAAAGCCGGCCTCCATATCGACGACTCCGGCCTCTTCCATCTGCTGTTCCGCAAGGACGAGTTCCTTAATCCAACTGAGTTTTTCCACTCAAAACCCCCCTCATGCATGGCTAACTGCGTGCGTACTAAGACGCACTTTCCGCATTCAGTAGATGCGCCACAGCATTATGATTTCCCGCCTCCTCGGGATTGTCAAGATTCTCGCTGTCCGAAAGAGTTACAGCCGATTTTGGCGAGGTCAGGAAGCGCACTTCATGGCCATGAATCGCGTTCTTGTAAACCGCTGTCGATTCTTGCGCGACGGACCAGTAGGTCAACGAGCCTTCAACAAACACCAGAGCACCTCGCTGCAGGCAATCGACACATCTCTGAGCCAGTGCGCCCCACACGAACACCGAGTGCCAGTCGGTGGCCTCTTTGGTGCCCTCGTCAGCGTCGGTCCAACGTCGATTGGTGGCCACGCTAAGCCGGGTGTACGGGCGTCCGGCCTTCGACTGCTGAAGCTCGGGCGTGCGGCCGAGATGGCCCATTAGAAAAACTTTATTCATGCTTTTGGTCACAGAAACCTCCGTGAAAGAGTTGGTTTGGCCATAGACAATGCAATCCTCGGGGCCACCCTCAGGTCGCATTCATGCGGTAGAGGCCCTCCGCCGCATCCGGGATTCGCACACGCTGCTCAGCGACAGCTATAGACAGGCGGTCGGCAATTTTTAAAAATCTTAAGCAAATTCAAAAGGAGAATGCATCATGTTAAACCGCCTCTCGTTACTCACCGTACTCGCCACATCTCTGGTGTTAACGATCTCCTGTGGAAGTAAGAAAAAAGCGGCTGACGCTGGTCCTGTCGGTGGCGTCGAAGGCGGAACCATGGATCCGGCCATCGGTTCGAGCGATATGAGTATGGATTCTTTAGGAAGCGACAGCGGAAAAATTTCTGGCTTGGGTTCGGTCAATTTTGATTACGACTCCAGCACACTCACCACGGAAGCTCGCCGCCAATTGGCTGAAAACGCGGATTGGATCAAAGGCAACAAGAACACCGTGCAGGTTGAAGGTCACTGCGACAGCCGCGGATCCGTAGAATACAACCTTGCGCTCGGTGAACGCCGCGCGAAGGCGGTAAAAACTTATCTCACCAGTTTGGGCGTGGAATCGAAACGCATGACCATTATCAGCTACGGTGAAGAAAAACCCATCGCCTCTGGAGACACGGAAGAAGCTCATGCAAAAAATCGCCGCGCGAACTTCGTCCCGCTGGCTCAGTAAGGGCTTGGTGGCCTTAAGCGCCACGGCCATGATTGGCTGTAAGATCATGGCGCCCGCAGCTCCCTATGAAGAATATGCCATGGCCCGCGCGGCTGTTCGTGCCGCGCAGGATGCCGACAGCGCCCGCTTTGCCACTAACCTTTGGAACAAAGCCGAAGAAAACTTTCGCAGTGGCCAAAAAGCCTACCGCGAATCGGATTATGAAAGTGCGAAAAAGCATTTTCAACTCGCGCAGCAGTTTGCAGAGAAGGCCGAGAACGTGACTCGGCTTAAAAAATACAGTTCAGGAGAGAACTTTCCATGACCATACCTCGGGTACTCATTCTCATCCTTTCGTTGTTCGCTGTTTCAATTCACGCCGACCTAGATGGTCGCGGTGATGAGGCGCCCCCAAAGCGCGTGGCCCAACGCCAACAACAGCAACAACAGCGTCAGGTGCAGCCCCCGACTCCACAGTATCAAGAAGACACCTTCGAACAGCTGCGCAATCTCAGCGGACGAATCGATGTGGTGGAGAATCAAATCGGTCAGCTCAACGCCGCCAATTCGGGTGAAAAAGGCGAAGTGGCCAAGAGTAAAAAAGAGCTCGAGGGTAAATTTGTCGCTTACGAAGAGGCGTTGAAGAAACTTGAAGTGCAAGTGGCCGCGCTGAGCGATGAGGTTATTAAGCTGCGAGAAGATATGTCGAAGAAAACCGACAAGCCCGATAAGCCCGAGCCAAAGGCTGGCAAAAAGAATGCGGCCGCCGCTTATGAAGAGGGCGAAAATTTACTGGCGCAAAAAAAATGGCGCGAAGCCATTATCTCCTTTGAGGAATACAGAAAAAATCACCCGAAGGGCAAACACTACTCGGACGCCACCTATAAAATCGGCGTGTGCATGCAAGAAATCGGTATGCGAGCCGAGGCCAAGCTGTTTTACGATGAAGTCGTCGCCAAGTTTCCCGGATCGAAGGAAGCCAAGAAGGCCACCTATCGGCTAAAGACCTTAAAATGATCCTCGGTGTAGAGACCAGTTGCGACGACACCTCGGTCGCCGTGCTCAGTCTCGATGGCGAAGTGAAGGGTTTGCTCTCGGCCAATCAAGACACCGCCCATCGGCCCTTTGGCGGCGTGGTGCCCGAGGTGGCGAGCCGGCAGCACACCGAGATGCTTTTGCCCTTAATCGAAAAAGTTTTAAGTGAGAGCGGCACGGGCTGGGCGCAAATCACCGGCATAGCCGTGACCTCGCGGCCCGGATTGATCGGCTCACTTCTGGTGGGTGTGGTGACGGCCAAGACTTTATCTTTGGCGCGGAACATCCCCTTTGTGGGCGTGAACCATATCGAAGGTCACTTGTTAGCGGCGCTGTTGCGAGACGGGAGCTACGGGCCGCCCCAAGGGTTTTCGTTTCCCTACCTCGGGTTGGCGGTGAGCGGTGGTCACACCCATTTGTTCGCCTGTGAAGCACCAGGAAAATATAAACTCCTCGGTCGTACGGTCGACGACGCCGCCGGCGAGGCTTTTGATAAATTCGCCAAGATGCTTAAGCTCGGTTTTCCGGGAGGAATTCAGGTCGACCGGCTCGCCACGCAAGGCGACGTTAAGGCGTTTCATTTTCCGCGCGGGTTGTTGCATGAAAACAATTTAAATTTCTCGTTTTCGGGCCTCAAGACCGCGGGGATGCGCGCGCTCGAGGGTCTGTCGGCGGAAGAAATCGAGAAGCGAAAAGCTGACCTCTGCGCCAGTTACCAAGAAGCGATCGTCGAAGTGTTAATCGAAAAACTAAAAAAGGCTTCCGCGCAAACTGGATTGCGCAACTGGACGGTCACCGGTGGCGTCAGTGCCAACTCGCGACTGCGGCAACAGGCCATGGCGGCGGCTAAGCAGTTGGGTGCTACGCTGGCTCTTCCGCCTCTGCGTTATTGCACCGACAACGCGGCGATGATCGCACTGGCGGGTCTGTTCAAACTTAAGGTGGGCGAGAAGTCGGCGCAGGATTTGTCGCCGTCGGCGGCGGCGCTGCCAGAAGATTGGGCGCACGTGTGAGTGAATTGTTTGACCTTAAGACGCGGCTTCAAGAGATGGGCCTGCAACCGAAAAAGGCGTTTGGCCAGAATTTTTTAGTCAGTCGTTTGGTTATAAATAAAATTGTCTCAGCCGTCGTCGAGCAAAAGCATTCGGAGTTGATTGAGATCGGCCCGGGCCTCGGTGCCCTGACCGAAAAACTTCTGGAGCGCGGACTGCATCCGAAGTTGATCGAGCTCGATCACGATTTGGCGGAGCATTGGCGTGGGCGAAATCTGCAAGTGATTGAGCACGATGCGATCCAGTTAAATTGGGACGGTCTGAATTTGCCCGAGAATTCTTTGCTGGTGAGCAATCTTCCATACCAAATCTCTACCCATCTTGTGGTCGACCGGTGTGCCGGCCCGCAAAGCTTAAAATTTATGATCTTAATGTTTCAAAAAGAAGTGGCGCAGCGACTGATGGCCCTTCCGCGCACGAAAGATTACGGGTTGTTGTCGGTGATGGCGCAGACGTTTTTTAAAATTCGCAAGGTCGCTGATGCGGCTCCAAAGGACTTTTACCCTCCTCCTAAGATTGCGAGTCGGGTGCTGGCCTTTGAAAGAAGGCCCGACCCAGGGGTGGGGCCGCGCTTTTTACCGCTTTTAAAAGCCGGATTCGCCTTTCGGCGCAAGTTTCTGTTGAAAAACCTGAAGAGCGTGGTGGATAAACCCATATTGGAGCGAATGCCCGAAATTTGGGCGAGGCTCAAACTAAAACCCCAGGCCCGGGCCGAGGAACTAAAGCCGGAACAGTGGATCGAGCTGTGCCGAAACATTTATGAGCGGAATTAAAATCGTCTCTGAAAATAAAAAAGCCTGGTTCGATTACGAGATCCTCGACAAATACGAGGCGGGGTTGGTGCTGGTCGGCTCGGAAGTGAAATCTTTGCGGGTGAACGGCTGCAATTTAAAAGACTCGTATGTGGCCTTTCGCGGGGACCAAGCGTTTTTGCAAAACTCGCACATCCCGGTTTACTCGGCCTCGAGCTACAATAATCACGAGCCCGAGCGCTTGCGAAAATTGCTTTTGAATGCGGCCGAAATCAAAAAAATCCATATCGGAACAACCGAAAAAGGCCTCAGCTGCATAGCCCTGAAAGTGTATTTTAAAAAGGGAATCGCCAAGGTCGAAATCGCCCTCGCCCGCGGCAAAAAGAAAGGCGACAAACGCCAGTCCATTAAAAATCGCGAGGCCGATCGCGAAGTCCAGAGATCCTTGCGCAAGAGCCGCTAGGTGCCTATCATAAAGCCATGAAACACATCTTAGTCTTCGCCATCTCGCTCACCATGTTCGGTTGTATCAAAAGCCGCAAAGCGGAACAGGACCGCGCCGCCGATCGAAATAAAATCCAGCGGACCCTTGAGCAAGAGATGAGCCTTAAGGCCGATCGCGAGCAGTTGGCCGAGCTGAGAAAGGACATCCCAGACGCGAAACAACGGCAGAACGATGAACTCTCTCTTTATTTAACGCTGATGAAGCAGGGAACCGAGCAGCCGAACATCGTGCGGGAGCGCTTTCAGGCGCTGGTGCAAAAACGGCGAGGCTCGTATCGCGAAAAGGTGGCGCGACTGCGGGAAGATTTCAAACGCGAGGAGACCCGTCGGCGCGAAGATTTTTTAAAGGTGCAAAAAGATAAGCGCGATTCCTTCGCAAAGAAAAAACTGACGTCTGCTGAAAATCGCCAGTTCTTTGCCGATCAAGATAAGGAGCGGTCGCGCTTTTTTGCCGATGAACGCGACCGTCGGCAAAACTTTGAAGCCGAGCTCAACACGCAGTCGAAGGATTTTGAAAGCTACATGCGCGAGCGCAACAACGAGTTCAATGAGCAGTTTCGTCTTTATTCCAAACAGTTTTCGGAGAAACCGAAAGAGAAGAAGGCCGTTACCGGAGAAGACCCGGTTCAAAGGCCCTCAGGTAGCGGATCTCAGGGTTTTGATAAGCTCAAAGAGGTGCCCTCTACGCCACTCGGAACCGACCCGTAAATTTAACGAATATTGCGGTAACGTTTCGGCGTGAGACTCAACAGGTCTAGGCGAAACTCTCTCGTAAAGTCGAAATTTTCTACACCACCAACACCTTGTACAAAAGTCGGGCGACTTTAGTCGGATAAATTCGTCCCCGACTTACATCCAAGTTGCAATGTCACTTCCCCTTTGGGCAATCACTTAGGGGGATCTTTTGAAGTGTGGGAAATCAATAAAACGCGTGCTGAGCGTGGCCATGGCCGCGATTCTCAGTGCCTGTTCACCGTACGCCAGCGAAACCAACAACGAACTACCTATAGATAGCGCCGGCGGTCAGCCGACCGTGATCGACGGGACCAAGGTCCAGCTCGATCTCAACGTGCTCGCCGATCAAGGCACCAGCGCGATGAGCATCCCAGGACCCGCCGTTGCGGGAAAACCCAGCGTGCGCATGCGCCTGAAGCGCGGCTCGCAACTGATGGCCGTGGTCGACAACGACTGCCTCGCGCGAAGACCCGGCGCGATGTCGGCGCAAGTTGCCACAAATAAAATCGATGAACTTGAGCAGCAAGCCTATGCCTTCAATCTAGAGCAAGACATGGACCTTGAAGAACTCGAGAGCAATGCTCAAGGTGACGACTGCGTAGTGCAGGTGTCCAACGAAATGACCGTCTACGCCATCGCCGCGCCGAATGATCCGAACCTATCGCGCCAGTGGGCGATGACGAATATTGAGGCCGCCGCCGGTTACGACACGTTCTATGGCTCGAACGGAATCAATCAAGATGTGGTGATCGCCATTGTCGACACCGGTGTAAAATACAATCACGCCGATCTGGCCGCCAATATGTGGAAAAATTCTTCGGGCCAATACGGCCGCGATTTTGTGAACAACGACACCGATCCGATGGATGACCAAGGTCACGGCACCCACTGCGCGGGACTCGCGGCTGGTGTAAGCAACAATGGCGTCGGCATCGCGGGCACCATGGGTCAGCGATCAAAAATCATGGCGGTTAAAGTTCTCGGTCGAGACGGCTCGGGCTCGGCCACTTCAATCGTAAACGGAATCAATTGGGCCGCACAAAACGGCGCGAACGTAATTTCGCTCTCGCTTGGCGCTCCTGGGCAAAACTCCGCTTTTCAATCCGCCGTCGCGCAAGCCGTACAGCGCGGATCCACAGTCGTAATCGCCGCCGGCAATGACAACAAACTGATGTCGTCGAGCACCTGGTACAGCCCGGCCTCTTATGCCGCCGGTATCAATGGCGCGCTCTCAATCGGTGCTACACAAAGTAATAATGCGCGCAGTTCGTTCTCGAACTACAGCACCACCTACACAGACCTCGGCGCTCCGGGCACCGATATTTTTTCTACTCTAGTGAGCGGTAGCTACGGCAATATGAGCGGAACTTCAATGGCCACGCCGATCGTGGCGGGCGCCGCAGGTCTTGTTGTTGGTTTGCTGAAGTCGCGCGGTGTATCCGCGACTCCGGCTCTTGTTGAGTCGTTACTTAAAGACGGCGCTGTTAAAGATCCGAATCTGCAAAATACATTTATGAATGGGAATCGATTGAATCTGCGCACACTCGCGGCGTTGATCAATCAGCGCTATCCGGGTGGAACACCGACGCCGAATCCGACACCGACCCCCACACCAACGCCGACACCTACACCCACTCCGACACCGACTCCCACGCCAACCCCAACGCCTCTGCCATTACCCACGCCGAATCCCAATCCAAATCCGGGTCAGTGCGGCGGAATGACGGGAGTCGCATGCGACGTGTTCACCAAGATCAATCAATTGCGAACACAAGGTGGTCGACGAGCTTTGGCGGCGAGTACAAACTGTATTAAACTCGCGCAATCGCACACCGATGACATGGCTAAAAATAATTTCCTGTCGCACGTGAGTCCGACTCTCGGAGACTTCACCGCGCGGGCTAAAACCCACGGTGTGAGAGGCTTTGCGGGTGAGAACATCGCTCGTGGAAAATCCGACGGCGGCGCCATCGTAAACTTGTGGAACGGCTCGCAACCTCACCGCGACAATTTTATGAACAACACGTACCGCTCAACCGGCGTCGGAGTGTCAGTCGACTCATCGGGCCGCTACTACTACGTGCAGTGCTTCAACTAAAGGTACCTGGTTCTTTTTTCGGAAGCGATGCATTGAACGGTACGCCCCATGCGGGCGTACCGGTACACTAGCGACATGAAAAAACGAAAAAAGAAAAAGCTTAAGACTTTTCTAGGTATGCCCATGCAGTGGGACTTTAAGAACGTGCACAAGAATTTATGGGATCCGAAGGAGAAGCGAATCTTCCCGCCCAAAAAATTTGGCATAGGTTGGGGCTTGAACCTTCACGCGGTTTTAAAGAAAGCTAAAAAATTAGTTTGAACGAATTGATTAGATGTCGAGTTCGCCACGGCGTTTGAAATTCTTGAAATCTTCAAGTCCGCAGGCTTTCGAGTGACTTGTTACTTTGCTATAAGCCGCGCGATAGATGGCATTTTCTCTCGATGTGGAGAAGCCGGCACGGGCGCGTCGGTCTATGTCGATGCGGAAGCCCTCGAGCAATGTGGCGATGCGGCCGAGATAGAGACAGCGAACAATGATATCTTCCGCGCCCATGGTGCGAGTCGCGGCGACGGCCAAGCGCATGTGGTCCGCCGAATTGGCCCCTCCGCTCAATTCTTTCAATCTGTTTTTTGCTTGTGCGTCGCAACCTTTTCCGTCGATGGCCCCGGCCACGGTTTGCTCCAAACCCTGATAAAAGTTGCGAGCGAGATTTAGACGTTCAAATCGTTCTTGCGACAACCCTGCCGCCCGTTGGTCCATTTTCGAGATGTCTTTTCCGAGGCGGTCGCTCACGCCCTGAAGGCGGCCGATGTGATAGCAGCCGAACATGGGATTGGCTTGCGAAAAGGATTGCACATCTTTATCGTTTACATAAACGCCGATTTCTTGATGCTTTTTGAGTGCATCCGTAAAAAAATCAGCATGGGCTGTAGCGCCCACGACGGCCAACAGTCCGGCCAACCCTAATTTTAACCAACGCGAAGCCATGCAATCTCCTGTACGAGTTAGCCTATTTTGCGAGTTCAGTGCCACGCCAGATCGAATTTATTGAGTCTGAGGGCGGGTTTCACGCGGTGGTGACAGTTATTGCTTTACACAAATAGGGGTGAGTCGACGGAGCTAATTCCTAAGCTCTTTATAAAAATGCAGCCCGATGGAAGGCGTGAAAATACGGCCGGTTATGTCGTTTGCGAGATGGACTTGGCGAAACGCGACTTCGGGTGCGATTGAGACCCATTTTATTGGAATTTCCCAGCCGAGGCCGCCATAGTAACCCCAGCCCGTTACATCGCCGTAGGTGCCATTGGTTTTGAGCGAATGCCAGGCCACGCCGACGCGGGTGAAGCCCTTTACGCCTGAAACCGGAAAATATTTGGCCTCGATGCCAGCTACGGCCAACTGGATTTTGCCACCCGCCTGCGGCAGCGCCTCCGACGGACCATCGCTTCGCGCGCCACCAATCACCGGACCAAGTGCTAAGCCGATTGAGTATTCAAACGGGCGCTCGTACCAAACATTAATGGTGTTGGTGAGGCCGCGATAGGTTTCGCTTTTGCCGAGCTCGCCAAATTCGTAGCGATGGGTTTCGAAATGCTCGCGGGCGCGCACACGAATATTGTCGAATGCGCCAGCAAAGGCCGGCGGGCACGTGGCGAGAAAGAACAAAGCGATAAAAAATCGTTGCATCGATCGAAAGTAACACCGGCTTTAAGATTTTGGAAAGGGAATCAAATAAGTGCCCAATTGCACAACACAGTCGGCGTCGGTTTCGTCTTGCACAAGGCCGATGATTTCGTCTTGAAATTGGCGAATGCGCCGACGAAGTTCGGGAATCTTCTTGGAATCAATAGGGATATTCAGCACGCCAAGATCTTGCTCGCGGGGCCCGAGCCTTGCCAGATTTTTAGACCACATCTTAAGAAGCCCTGCGTGGAAATCCTGCATTAACGCGATCTGTAGATGTTGGTCATTGCTATCGAGCACGGGCTCCGAGGGTTTATAGCCCGTATCGGTAGGGACTAGAAATCCCAAGCGAACGAGCAAATCAACTGCATTGGCCGCTTCGGTTTCAGAAATCGTGCCGCCCATACGCTCGCAAATCCAACCCGCGTCGGTCTTCGCGTCTTTCAGAAGAAAAAGTTCACGCACCAAAAGGTAAAACCATTTTCCAAAAACTTCTTTCTGCGCGTCGGGGATATCTTTAGAGACAATCTTCTTAAGCGCGGCCAGTCGTTCACGCTCGGCAAGCGCCCGTTCTTGATCATTGGCCGCCGAATCCAATTTCACCAAAGCGACAAAATAATTTTTCTCAGCATGGCTCAATTTTAAACGATCGGCGATGGTCGCAGCGGTGGCGGGAGTTAAATTCCGTTGCCCATCTAAGATCATTTGCAAATAGTTGGGCGATTTAAAGCCCACCACAGTCGAGAATTTACGAAAAGAGAAGCGGGCGTTGATCCGCTGCTTTTCAGCGAACAACGCCCGCAAGTAATCGCGATAATTTTGAAAAGAGGCGATGGGGAGCGACGTCACTTCCACCCGCAAACTCCTGTTAGCCGAAGATCCATCACCGTGCTTTGTGCCGCGCGCAGATTTTGCGGAAGGGTACTCGTGCTAATTAACACTCCTTGGCCAAGGCCCCAGCTAAGAATGTAACTGACCGATTGCCCGTTGTCTTTTTTTAAGGCTTGCACACAGGCTTCGGGATGCGCGAACTCGACCCAACCGTATCGCAAGTAGTGCTGGCGAAACTGCTCCCGGTCTGTCAATCCGACCCACACCGGCTGCTCGTTCTTTAGCATGTACACAAACATAAACTGCGGCTGCAGCCCGCCGGTGCGATGATCTAAAATCATGTTGCCGTCGCCACGAACGTTGTCGTTGTTCGCAATTTGGTAGCGAGTCAAATTGGCCGGTGTCGTAGTCGTAAACCCGATCTCCGGATTCCACAACGTTCCAGGCCCGACTCGAGATACTGCATGAGAGGCGGCGGCCCAGAAAATTAGGCCGCCACAAAGAATAATTTGAATCATGGGTTGTCGATCAGCTCGAAAGTAGCGGTAAAGAATTCGCCCGCTTCCAATTCACAAATGACACCGCCACTGCCCGTGCTGTCTTCTTTGCATACAGTCGTGGGGCCTTGCGAGACTCCGCCTAAAAGTGACTTATTTTGCAAATCTCGAGTTCCCGGCATGGATACTTCGGTGGGTCCGTGCGGAGTCATTATACCGTCGTCGACTGAAATAATGGCAAAGCCATATTTCACATCGGTTAAGCTAGGCTCGTTGAAGTACCGCCCCTGGAATAGGATCATATCCGAATAAAAAGACACCTTTACCGGCATGCCATTTTTAGTGGCATCGCAGTCGTAGGGAACGGGCTGCGGAAAGCCACCTTCATTGCCCGTCAAATTTCTAACGTCATAGACCGGAGTATCGAATTCCGCCTGCAGACATCAACAACCGTCGCCGACGTAGACCCATCCGGATTGTTAATGACTTGAAGCTTGGAGATCTGCAGTTTGGTTTTCCCCATCCGAATGGGCTGAATGACCTGGCCAGGATTTCCGGGATTGCCAGGGCTAGTGCCTCCAGATTTTATTTTAAAGTGCGGCGCGACCTTGGCCATTTTGGCGATCCGCTCTTGCACAGAATTTTTTGTCGAAGGAGGTGCGGCGTGGGCCCACATTCCCGCGGTGAGAGATAGCAATAGAAGCAGTTTCATAGGTGATCCTTTGGTGAAAATTTTAAAAATCTAATCGCGCGATGGTTTAAGGATCGGGGCCGAACCGTCGCAGGTCAACGGGGCCTAGTGTTCATTCCGTAGACTTGTTGTCTTCACTGGACTTTGGTCAGATTTTTGCTTCGCTGACATCAAGGAGGTAAGGCTATGCAACACGGCGACGAGAATTCAGAGAAGATCACCGCGAAACCACCTACGGTGGAAAGGCACGGGAGAAAGATTCCCGGAGACGAGGCGAAAAGACTCTTGAAGAAGGGAGTGGCTAATTTAGAAAATCGTTCACCCCGGCAAACGGCCGAGGACTCCAAGAGGCGTGCGCGCCCAGTAGCTACATTTCAGCGCCGCGATCCGCGACCGCTGCGAGCTCCAGAAGCGGAGCTTCCCGGAGTAGAACCTTTGCCCCGGCCATAAGTTTTTTTGCGGCCGCTTGGGGCCGAACGCGCGCCGCGAGATCCGCGGGCCGTGCTTTCGCTGCGGGCGCGGGCTGAGCGTTCGCGCACTCCGCGTTTTTTCTCCGACACTTGGGCGTCGCCGCGGTACTTGCGAAAAATCCGCGTGAGAGTTCCCTCATCGAGAAAAGCGAATTCGCCCTTTTGCAGTGATCCTAACGTCAACTGGCCAATGGCCACGCGCCGGAGCTTTTTCACATCAAAGCCGATTTTTTGGAACATAAAACGCACTTGGCGATTTTTACCTTCGCCAATAATTATTTTAATCCAATCGTACTGTTTCGAATCGCCAACTTTCGCGCGCTCGACATGAATCGCTTTGACGTGACCACCGGGAATGGTCACTCCGCGCATCAGCTTTTCAAGATCTTTGTCGGTGGGTTGGCCGTCGACTTTGGCCAAATAGGTTTTGGGAATCTCTTCGCGCGGGTGCATCACCTTTTGCGCGAAATCGCCATCATTGGTCAGCAGCAACAAACCCTCGGTGTCCCAATCCAAACGGCCAACGGGAAAAACTCGCACCGGCAACTCGCCAACAAAATCAGCCACGGTTGGCCGGCCTTCGGGGTCGGTCATGGTGGTTAAAACGTTTTCGGGCTTATTAAAAATCACATAGATTTTATGGGTCGGTGGCTTTACGGGTTTGCCTTCCACACTCACGCGGTCGATGCCGGGTTCAATCCGCACGCCCAATTCGTAAACGGTTTTGCCGTTCACCTGCACCACGCCACTGGCGATAATCTCATCGGCCTTTCGGCGTGAGGCGAGGCCACAATCGGCGAGGTATTTATTAAGGCGCGTTCCGGGTTGGCTCGGGCGGCCCTTGGCGTGTTTGGAGTCCATACTCGAGATGGGTTACCAGAAGGGTAAGCAGCCTGTCATTGGGAAAGATGGTTCGCAGGGCCGAACGCCCCCGATTCAGCGCCCGGTCGGCCTCTTCGAGGTTCTCAGCCCGCGGATTGTTGACCATTCGGTTGGCCCGCTCGAGGCGGCCGACCAATTCCTGGTAAAAAGGATCTGATTGCGGGTTGATAAAATGCTTTTCGACCTTTTTCAGGCTCATGAACAAATCTTGGGTTTCAGACAATTTGGCGCGAATAAAGGTCTCAAATTTTTGAAATGTCGCACCCCGGGTGATTAGGCCTTGCACGCCCTCAGTGGTGATCTCAAAGCAATGTTGGGTCATCAACGAACCCTCGAGCAACTGCCGCACATGGGGCATAAGCTCCAACGCCGATGTGTAATAGAGATGCGTGACCGGCGCGACCAGCTTTAGTTTGGGCCCCGAGACCAGCGCCATATTGGGGTAAACTTTGGCCTCAAGCGTACCCGTGGGCGACAATATTAAAACCAAGGTTTGCAGGTCCGACACTTTCACGCAGCGAACTTTGTCGCCCGACTTTTGTCGAGGTTCGTGTTCACTCAACGCGAGTTCTTCGAGATCTTGATAAACCTTAAGCGGCACCACTTGAATGGAATCGGGATGGCGGAGGTAGCGCCACAATTCAATTTCATCTTCTTGCGCATGTCCGCGCAGGAACGAAACTAAGTCGGAGCGCGCGGTTTCGCTTAAAGCCTGCGCATCGTTTTGCCATTGATCAAACTGCATTACGCGAGAGTAAAATCCCTGCACCAGCCCCGGAGTGAAAGGCGCATTGGGATCAATCACATGTTTAAAATAATTAAACATGGTCAACCGCGCGGAGTTTCTCTGAGGATCTAGACGCAAAAGATGCTGGGCGAATTGACTCGCTGATGCCATACTTTAGGATAGAGTGGATTAAAGCGTAAATTCAAGAACAGATATTCGGTCCACTTGAAAAGAGGCAATCATGGCTCGGGAGTTTAACTCAGATCTACTTAGTTCCTTTAGGGGAGTCTCACCAGGCGGCTCCACAGAGGCGTTGCCTAACGATTCATCATCTCAGCCGATGCCGAATCCCACCCCGGTACCCGCCGCCAAGGCCGAAGATGTGCGGATTTTGTTTTTACACATTGAGAATTTGAATAAGCGCATCAAAGAGCTCGAGTCGCGGATGGAGAGCAATATCGCCAAAGTCGACGACGTGACCTCGCAAAATAAAATCCGTTTTGAGCGGGTGCAGGGCCACTTTCAGCGCCAGACCGAGCTGTTAAAGAACGGTTTTGCCGACGTCCACGCCAAGATCGCGCAGGTGGTCTCGCGAGTGAATGAGCGCCGGGTCGAAGACGGCGTGGTCAAAGAGATGGTTGAGCGCCACGCGCAGGTGGTGCAGGCCTTTGAAGTGCGCTTGCAGCAATTGCAGCGCGTTTTGAGCGAGCAGGAGCTGCAGTTGATGAGCGCCCGCTCGGAGCTGAAAGAGGCCATGCAAGAAATTATGCGCCTTAAGCGTTTGTAGCTCTTCTGCCCCTAGACTATTCGGATCCCGTTTCATAAATTAGACCGAAACGGGGGAATCTAAAGATGGAAATGAATCGCCGCGATTTTGTCGGTTGGCTGGTGGCCAGCGGGGCTTTAGCTAAATCATCGCTCGCGTTTGGACGGGATTTTAATCCCACCAACACTGCCGCCGCGGGGTTCTCAATTCTCCAGGGCATGACCGATGAAACGACCGCGCAATTTTCAATCGTGCTGCCGTTGGGCCAAGAATTTCGCGTCGAAGTTTCTAAATCCGCTGTTTTGTCCGCGCCGCAAATTTTCTCGCGGGCTACGTCTCAATTCGCAGTTCATAAATTCACCGTCGACGGGCTTATGCTCGGCCAAGACTACTCGCTTCGCGTGCTCAACGCCGCAGGCGAGATTAAAGATGAGCGGACGTTTCGCGCGCTCGATCTCTCGCGTAGGGCGGTGAAGATCGCCTATTTGTCGTGCGCGATGGATCACTTGCACAAAGAAGAGGTGTGGAATCAGCTCGAGACGCAAAAGCCCGAGATGTGCATGTTCCTTGGCGATAACGTTTACACCGATCGCAAGTCTTTGTTCGACAAGGTCAAAGATGTGGACCCCGTGTTGATGTGGGATCGCTACGTGCAGACTCGTAATCGCGTGAAGTTTTATTTTTTAAAAAATCTAATTCCCACATTGGCGATTTGGGACGACCACGACTTTGGCGGCAACAACGTGAATAAAGATTATCCGTTCGCGGTGCAGTCGCGAGAAATTTTTGACACTTTTTTTGCGCAAAGCGCGCGGCCGTCGTTGCTTGCGGGACCCGGCATTGCGCGGCGATTGTCGGCCTTTGGGGCGGATTTTTTCCTATGCGATGGTCGCTCGTTTCGTGATGGCGCCGGCGGCCGGATGTTTGGAGCCGCGCAAGAGCAGTGGCTGTACGCCAATCTCAATCCGCGCTCCACAATGTTGTTGAATGGTTCTATGTTTTTTGGCGCTTATGCGACGGGGCTCGATTCTTTTGAAGGCGAATTTGCCGCGAACTTCGCTGAGTTTCGGGGCCGGCTTAAAGACTCGGGCGCGGTGGCCGGTTTTGCCTCGGGTGACGTTCACTATTCTGAAATTATGGAGATTGAGGCCGCGCAATTAGGGCACTCCAGTTTTGAAATCGTCTCCAGCTCTATTCACAGTTTAACTTTTCCGGGGATTCACGACCGCTATCACAATCCGCGCCGCAAAGAGGCCGACTCCACCACCAACTTTATGTTGTGGGAAGGTGAATTTGGCGACGACGCCATGAGCGGCGTCGTGACCTGCTGGACTGGGCTTGCAGATCAGTTTCGCGGCGATGTGAGCGCGTGGCGGGAGTAAAGGTCCTTCGCGCCTAATTGCAGTAGGCGCTTAACTCCGGCGTATTGCTGGTGTACTCCACCCAGCGCACCGAACCCCAGCGTACGGTTACGGCCGCAAAGCTCTTGTCGGTGCACGAGTAAATGTACACATCATCCTTCAGGCCGGCATACTCGCAATCGTGTTTTACGCCGTCGTTATCAATAATCTGCAGCCACTGACGGGCGGGCACGGTCCAATAAAATCCATATCTGCAGGTGGCTTTGGGTTCTTGGTCTACATAGAAACCTGAGCCCGGGGGGAAATCGCTTGCCGAAAGATTGGTGAAGTCTAACGCGTGAGCCGGTTGCAAATTCATCCACAGCAGAAACAGCGGCACAGTAAAGCGCAACATTTTGAGGTCCTCATTGGAGTGATAGTGAGCGAAATTCATAGTCATTGCGGCCGGCTTAGGCAATAGGCGATGGAGTTTTTTCATAGCGGAATATGTCCTGCTCGGAGCCAGGCCTCGAGGGATACAACTTGGGCTGCGAAAGTGAGGCATTTATGAAGGCGTTTTTTATGACTTTGGCTCTTTGGCTAGCTCCGGCCGCATTGGCCGCCGAGCACGATTTGTCGGACTTTTGCGGAACGGTTCGCTTTGTCGAACAGCGGGTTGAAGTTGTTGTTGGTGAGAAAATCTATCGCGTGCACTCGGGCCAACATATGAGCCTCGAAGAGCTGAGAGTTTTAGTTGAAGATGGAACGAGCCAATGCATTCGGGCGTGGCAGGATATGAACGATCCGAATTCATTGGTGCTGTACGACGTTTTTGCGTTTGGCGGATAGAATAGGGTTGCCGCCAGGAATAAATGCGCGGGCTGAGACAGTTGATGGACGTCCATAAAAATTGAAATTCCATATTTATTTTAAATACTTACGCTAAACTCCCGAATTGTTTACGAATTCTTAACATCCGTACATTTTGAGACACCGTCGGCTCAAAAGTTAACGAATTTTGTTTTGTATTTATACATTTTCACAAATATTCCGGCGCTCGCAAAAGACAGGCGTATCCTTAAGGGTAGGCAGGAATATGACTGGACGTAATCTGAACGTAAACCGCCTAAGCGCTCTACCACTCATCTTGTGCGCTTTGGCACTAAACCTAACCGGATGCCTCACTGAGGGCACTGGCCAAGAAGGCGATACCACCGTCGTGGCCGGCCCGGATGACGTTCCCGGTCCGCCATTAACCAATCCCGAACATACGATTTGTGATCCATTCAACGCCGGCACTTCGTCGCGCGACAAGGGTTTGATTGGGAACTTAGTTTATTTAACCGACGATCAACCGCGCTACTCGAGCGCCAAAGACTACGTCGACAACGGCGTGCCGGTGCAGAGCACTCTCTATTTTGACAAACTATTTATTCCCACCCGCAGTTGGGATTTGGGTTTTTACACTCAGGCTGGCGAACTGGTTTTGAATTATAAAGACGAACCCTTATATGAGTATTTCGGATTGCATTTAGAATCTGAGCTGATGCTGGCGCCCGGTGAACCTGAGGGATGGTATCAGTTCGCAATTTTGTCCGACGACGGCGCCACCATGGATTTGCGCGACGATGAAGGTGTATTGACCCCGATCGTCGATAACGACGGCGTGCATCCGACCCGAATGGGTTGCTCGATGCGCTCGGTGTATCTAGCTGAAGGCGAAAAAGTTCCATTCACGGTCAATTACTATCAAGGCCCGCGCTTTCATATTTCGATGATCTTAATGATGCGCCCTTTACCTGACGGCGTAGACCCGATGGCCGCGGCCAGCGATATTGAGTGCGCCAAATCGGGCAATGACCGATATTTCAACTTCAACACGGTTCCCTCGACACCCAAAACCAAGTGGTATGAACTCTTGGAGCGCGGTTGGAAGCCGCTAGAAAACCAAAATTATCATTTTCCTGAAGCGGCTTCGAATCCGTGTGCGGTTGAAGATCCGCTGATCATCTCGAATTTTGTAATTGAAGGCTCGACTCCGACGTCGGTGACCGTTTCTTGGGACACGGACGAACCGTCCACATCCAAAGTGTCGATCAAGAATGTTGTGACGGGCGTAACCGTCGAGACGGCCGAAGATCCAGCCTTGGTCACTCACCATGTGGTCACCGTGCCTGGCCTTACGGCCAACACTCTGTATGCCGTGCGCGGACTTTCGTCTGTACCGGGCGTCAAGAGCTCGATCAGCGACGAGCGCGCATTCCGTACCCCGCGGTAACAGCGGGTTTTCTCTAAGCATAACATTAAGCTGCGCCACTTTAACTCCGACAATATAAGGAGTATGAAGTGGACCATTCGGGGAAAATTTTTGATCGTGATGTGCGGAATGCTGGGGCTTGGCCTTGGCGTGTATTTGTTTATGGCCGTCACGGTTTTTAAATCCGACAAAACCCAACTCGTTTTTGATTTGAATCGCTCGCAGGTCTCCAATTTAACTTCGGAGCTGGAGACCGAGTTCAACGGCGTCTCTGAAAAATTAAAAGTGTTCGCGCTGTTGCCGGTGAGCCTACAAAATAAAGTAGCGGCCGATTTGCTGTCTGAAAACTCTTCGGTTGTGGCCATCGCCATCTACCGCACTTCGGCCGACGGGGAGCCAAAGCCCGATCGATTCTTTCACCAAGAGCGTTTTTTAGAAACTTACGGCCTTGAGAGCGGCGCATTCACAACCACCATGTCGGCCATGCCGGTTCCCGCCGCGGAGATTTTAAAAAACGGCGAAGATTTGTGGAATGCCTCTTTAGAAAATGGTCCGCCACTGATTGGCTATGGTCGATTGGTGGTTTTGCAAGACCAGCATGGCGTACCCGTAGAGCAGTGGGTGGTGGTCGGTTATGTGAAGCTCGATCGCTTTTTAAAGTCAGTGTCGATCGTGCGCTTGAGCGAGATTTTTGTTTCGAACCGACGTGGTGAAGTGCTGGTGCACCCCGACGCCAAACAGCTGTTGGCCCGACTTAAGGTGGATTCGGACCCGCTCTTTAAAGAGGCGTTGGCGAGCCAGAGCCGGGTGAGCGTACTGCATCGCGAAGGTGACCAGGGCGGCGTGCTCGCGGCGGTAGCGAAAGGTTTTAACGAACAGATTTTTGTGGTGGCGAAAGCATCAGAAAACCAAGTCTTTAAGGTCGTGCAAGATTTGTCGGTGCGCACGTTGCTGTTTGGTTCACTGGTGATGACCTTGGTGATCTTGGCGTCATTTTTTGTTTCTAGGTCTCTCACAGAGAATATTTCTTTGCTGACCGAGCGTATGGAGTCGGTGGCGCGCGGCGACCTTTCAACTCGCATCAAACTGCACGGGCGCGACGAAACGATCACGCTCGCCAATACGTTTAACCAGATGATTCACGATTTGCGCGAATCGCGCGACGCTTTAGAAACCATGAACCGAGAACTCGATCAAAAAGTGAAAGAACGCACCGAGCAGTTGGAAGAGCAGCATAAAAAAGTCAAAGAGATCCAAGAGGCCCTGGTGCACACCACGCGTCTGGCCTCAGTGGGCGAGTTGGCGGGCCGAACCGCGCATGAGGTTTTGAATCCTCTGACCATTCTGCTCACGCGCGTGGGCTTGATGCAGAAGAGGGTACAGGCCCCTTCGGGCGGTGGACCGCTGTCGTTGCTTGAAGAAATTCGCGCGGCGTGGGGTAAGGATTATTCCGACGGTGGCTTCGACAAGTTACTTGGAAGTTGGAAGGGTAAATCGTCGATACTGCCGGGCAAGAATCTTTTTGAAGAAGATTTGCAAAATATCCAGCGCTGCACCGCCGATCTTAAGGAGCAGGAAAAAAACATCGTCAAAGATATTCAGTTCGTCAAAGAAGAGGGCGAACGCATCGGCAAAATCATCAATAACATGCGCCGTCTGGGTCATAGCAAATCGGAGTTTCACGCGCACTCGGTGCACGCGTTGCTCAATGATTGCTGCGACATTATGAACGACCTGTTCGAGCAAAAAGGTTTTAAAATCGAACAGCGGTTTGAGGCCACCGACTATCACTGCATGGTGGATCGCGACGAAATGGTGCAATCGATCACCAACTTGATGCGAAATTCCCTGCAAGCTCTCGAGGGCGGGCATGGCGATGGGCCGCGCATCGTGCTTCGCACTCACAACCCGAGCGACGGTTTTCTCTGTATCGACATCGAAGATAACGGTGTCGGCGTTCGCGATGAGCATCAGCGCAAACTGTTCGATGCGACCTTTACCACCAAATCGCACGATGAGGGGACCGGTCTTGGCCTTGGCATCGCCCGCCGATTTATTCGCGGACACGGCGGGGAGATTGAGTTTGTAAGTTCCGCGCCTAAGAAGAGCACGGTGTTTCGCATTCGGCTGCCGCTGCAAGGTAGGGGTCACAAACAAGGAGCTGTCGCATGAGTACGGCAGCTAAAATGTTTCGTGATCAAAAGAATCTATTGCCCGCGGGCAACCCGGTTCCCAATCGCCGAGTCTTGGTGGTGGATGACGAACCGCAAATCGGTGAGGGCATTCGGCGCATTTTGTGCCCGGACGGATCGCCGGTGGCGCCTGAGGCCCCGCGTTCAAGCCGCACCTTAAAAGTCGCGCCGGCATCGGCAGCTGCAAGCCCCACATCCGAGTTTGAAGTGGTCGTTGTGACCACGCCCGAGCAAGCCATTGAGGCGGTTACCCATGCGCTGCGCGAGAACAATCCGTTTGCGATGGGCTTTTTTGACGTGATGTTGGGCGCGCAGATGGACGGTATTGAGTTAGTTAAGCAGTGCTTATCGGTCGACCCCAAAATGTACGCGGTGTTTGTAACCGCCTATCAAGATCGTACGGTCGATACCATCGGCTCGTTTCTCGGCAACGAGAATCGCGAGAAGTGGGATTATATTAACAAACCATTTACCGAAGGCGAAATTCTACAAAAGGCACGCAATGCCACAAGCCTTTGGGATTTGCATCGCCTTAAAGAATGGCAAGAAGAGCGCTTAAGCGAAGCCCATCAATTGCTCTTACAACACGAACGGCAAAATGCCGTGGCCGCGGTCGGCCGCAGCGTGGCTCATGAGTTCGGCAACCTACTCACACATATCGTTGGCAATGCCGAACTCGCCGTCGAGCAGAACACGCCCGAGGCCATGAAGAACGCACTCGATGTGATTTTAAAAGCCAGTGATACGGCTTCGAGTATTCTTAAACGCTTTCGCACGCTGCATGGTTCGGCGGAAAAGCCCAATATGCCAGCGCAGATGGACGTGTGGCAGGTTCTCGATGAAGCTCTGGAGCTGATGGAGTTTCAGTTCCGCAAACGCTACATCCTCGTCAAGAAATCTAAACCAGAGTTTATGCCGTTGGTCGGAAATCGCCATGGTCTGGTGCAAGTTTTTGTGAATGTTTTTATGAATGCGATGTACGCCATGCCGAAGGGCGGAGAAATTCAGCTTAAGGTCAGTGTGGACAAAACGTGGATGCAGATTTCCATTCACGACAGCGGTCCGGGGATTCCCGAAGACGTTCTCCCGCGGGTGACTGAGGCCTTGTTCACCACCAAAGGCGCCGATGGCAGCGGGCTTGGACTCGCGATTTGTAAAGAGATTGTTGAAATTGAACACGAAGGTGAGCTGGTTGTACAGAACCACCCCAAAGGCGGGGCCGAAATTTTAATTCGACTCCCGTATAAGCCGAAAAGTTAGGAGCTTTTATGGCCAAAGAAAAAATCAATCCGCACTCGGCCAAGGCCGCGCATTTGGTCGTGTTGATCGTCGACGATGATCCGATGATTCGGCAGATCGTGATGCAGAATCTTAAGACCATCGGCTTTCAAAAATTTCTCGAGGCGGCGAATGGGTCCGATGCGCACAAGTTTATTCTCGATCCGCTTCAGCGCGTAGATTTAATTATCTGCGACTGGGAGATGCCCAAGACTGACGGCTTGACCTTCTTGCGTGCCGTGCGTTCGCATCGAACACGGCAAGATATCCCATTTATTATGGTGACCTCGCAACAGTCGCAAGAACGCATGAAGATCACCAAGGCGGCGCAACATGAGGTCAACGCGTACATCGTTAAGCCGTTTCGCGCTGAAGTCTTAAGGCAAAAAGTTTTCCAGGTGTTGTTTGAGGCCATGGAGAAAAAGGTTGCCGGTGCATGAACAGGCTACCGCTCCTGCTCATTTTGGCGGCGTGCGGTTTCTCCGCTTCTGCAGCGGTGGTGACAGAAGAATTTGACACGCGTGTGCGGCTTGGCTCCGGCACCGCGATTTGGAACCAGGCGCTCGGCGCCGTTCATCCCACTCTTGAAGCGATAAATTTTTTGGGCGTTGCGGTCCATCCGTTGATCCTCGGCGATGGTTCGCACGGCGCCTTTATTCCTTCGCGCTACGCGGAGTTTGATGACGATGGCGATGTGTCGTCATTTGTTATTGAGCTGAACACCGACGACTTTCCTGAACTGCACGTAACAGAATTTTTGCTCGAGGACGGTTGGCGTTTAGAGCCCATCGGCGGCGACCCGCTGATTATCCGAAGTTTGTCTGATGTGATCATTCGCGGCGAAATCTGGTGCCAAGGCTTTTCGGCCGTGGGCGCGGTCGGCGGCGAAGGGCGTTGTGGTGGCAAGCGGGGCGCCGACGGCGTTGCCGCAGGACTGCAGGGCAATGATGGCGAAGACTCCACAGCACCCGTCACCGGCGGGCATGGCGGAGCGGCCGGTGCCGGCGCGAATGGCGGCGGCGGCGGCGGATCTTGGAACACGACAAGTCCTCCTGGAAACGGGCCTAATATTGTTAACACCGGCGCGGTTGATGATCCCGGTGAACGGGGCTTCTCGTCCTCTGACCCGCAATTTTTAGTTGAGGCCGGCGGCGCGGGCGGCGGCAGCGGCGGCGGTGGAACGATCGGTGTGACTGGCGCGGGCGGCGGTGGCGGTGGGGTTGTAATCATCCATGCTGCGCGAAATTTTGAACTGGGTTCTGCCTTAGACCCGATGATTGGTTTTATTTATGCCAACGGCGGGGATGGCTCGGATCCGTCGAATGACGGGGGAACTGGCGCGGGCGGCGGCGGCGGTGGAATCAATGTTTTGGTTGGCGGCACCATTCGTATGTACAGCAACTCGGGCGTGGCCGGGTCGCAAGCGGTCGGTGGGCGCAACACGGCTCCCATGGTCGGTGCGGCGGGCGGGCCGGGGCGGAGTTGGTTTTCGGCTCAGCCTGCGGGATACTTTGGCCCGGGATTCTACGATCCCTCAGAAGAAATTGGCTTCGCTCCCGGCGACGTGATTTTTTCAACGGCGGCGCAAAATGTAATTTCGACGTCCATCGACTTATTCAACACGATCGCCGATGTGATTGCCGTAACGCCATCGCCAGCCAATGCCGATTTTGACCTGCAGTTCGCGGGCAGCAGCGACAACTTCGCAAGCGACGACACCGGTTGGACCAGCAACTTGGCGGACCTCACCGGCAAACGGTATGTGCGCTTTCGCGCCGACACCAACGCCTACGTCGGCGCACCCGTGATGCTCGATTCCGTGGCGATCACCTATTTGCCCGGCACCCGCGAGAAATTTGATTTTAAAGCGGCGGGGTGCGGACGGGTGGGCGCACGCGGCGGACCACCCGCAGAATCAGGTCTGCTCAATCTTTTCTTACTCTTGATTCCATTTTTCCTATTGTTGGCTCTTAAAACGGGAAGCCGACGGTCACATAGCCGCGCAGAATAAGGCTCGCATCCGGCGCTCGCAGAATCCACAGCGCATCCGCTCCAACTCCAGTGGTAAAACGCTCACCAATGCGACAGCGCCATTCGGGCTGCAGGTTGGCCGCCTGCCCATCGCGCGAGAAGATCGCGCTCAATCGGATATTAAATTCACCGCGCGACAACGGATAATTTTTAGCGATCTCTGGTCCGAACCAAAGTGTGGTGTCGGCTCGCACCGATTCATAGTCTTTGCGCTGCAAGCTCAACAGCTGGCGGATTTTAAGGCCCAGCCCAAGCGCCGAGGTGTAGCGGGTGGCATTGGCATCGAACTCGAGCCACTTTAGATCTTCTTGAAATGGATATCGCTCTTTCGGGTCGGGCGTAAAGGTGTAGTGGTTTACCGCCAGATCAAAAACCCAAAGTGCATTTCGATAATCGCGCCACGGATACTCGAAGCCAAAGGCCATGCCCGCGCCGCCAGTGAGATTGGCTTCGGTCTGCTCGGTTCCGAGCACATGCATATAATTGTAGTTGGGTTGCCACAGTAAGATTGGCGTCCAGCGCTCTTGCGCCGTCGTCAGGTTGATGCGGCGGTTATAGGGAATTTTGGCCTCAGAGTGTGGCAGCGCTTTGCTCTCGGGCGCGACCGACGGGCCGGCGACGACGACGGGAGCCGCCTTGGCCGCGACTTCGGTTTTGAGCTTTCGGATCAAAACGCCATCGAGGGCCGCCAGTGCGCCGTTGCGGGTTAGTGGTGAGAAGTCGACCGAGACCGGCTCGGTGAAAACTCCCATTCGACCTTTTGAGCTGCCCGCGGCCACGCGCCAATAATATTTTTTAAAGCCAAACCCGCGCCAGGTGAATTCGGTCTCGGCGATGGTTGCGTTGATTGTTGGATTTCTAAAATCGGGCGAGTCGGCGATTTCAATAATGTATTGGTCAGCTTTTTCGACGGGCTCCCAAGAGAATACGGCTTCGAACTTGGTGGCCGCGGTTTTTGTCGGCGCGGCGTCTTCCGCGTGCGCTTGCGGCATCAGCCAATTCCACAGCCATGCACCAGGCCCGGGAGATTTGCTGCCCGGTTTCGGATCCGAGGCCGGCTGGCGCAGCTCGGGCATTTTTAACTTGGGCGCCGCAAACGGTTTGTTACGAATGTACAGCGGATATCGATAGAGCGGTGGAATAGCAAATCCTTCGCTATCGATGCCTTCCACATACCATTGCACATCGTCTTCTATGGCGAAACGAGTGACAAAGGAGTTTTCTGCGCTGGTTTCGTTGAGATTTATTTTTTTGCCGCTGAGCTTGAGTTGAAATTTTGCAACTTCGGGTCGGCGTTGCCAAACAAATGAAATGGCGTCGTCGAGTTCCACACGATTGCGCGGCAGAGGCGCCAGCAAGTGTAGGAGTGGAGCGCGCCACACTTGCACGTCTAAGGCCTGAGAGGATTTTGCGCCGTCGCGCAGGTAGAGGCGATGTTGGCCAATGGCCAGATCGGCAACTCCACGTTTTGAGTCTTTTGTGAGCGCGACGGTGCGTTCGGGTTGCCCGAGAGTTTGAATCAACATCGAGGTGGCGTCGCCCTGCCACTCAAGCGGGAGGGGTACGGCATCGCCGTGCAAGTACAGTCGGCGGGGTGGAGGATTGAGCCAGCGAAGTTCAGAACGCAGATCCATGCGCGAGATATCGCCGCTCTCGACCCTAAGAATTTGATTGGGCGCGAGGGATTGGGCGCCTTCTGCGGTGTTGACCACGGCGTCGCCGCTCTTTAACTGAAGTTCCACACCCTTATCACCCACTTCGCGCAGTTCGACCTCAGAACCTTTTTTAAGTTCAACGGTCCACTCGTCCGACGCAATTTTCGAAGCTGAAAATGGATTGCGCGCAGCCATATTCCCGCGCACAAAGCGCAAGCGAATTTCTCCGTCATGGCCTTCTTCAGGCGGGTCGATGGTGATTAGGGTGTTTTCTGACAACTCCACTTCGGTGTTGTTGTCGAGCTTGAGCACGGCGGTACTTTCTTTAAGTGTAAGTACCGAGTCGTAGTAGTTCACCACTTCATCGCGGTTGGAGTTTTCCCACACCAGACTGTTTAAGCTTCGGCGGCGAAGATAATTGTGCGTTTTTGCAATGACGCCGGCGCGAAGTCCGTCGCTGTTCGAAGTGCTGCTGCCGAATTGAATGACGCCAGAGTGGGCAAGGAGCAGAAATAGCTCCACGATAACGGCCACCACTAAAAAGGCGATGATTTTTCGGTCCCGCGACTTCCTTGTCGTCATGCCTTAACTATCGGTATTTAATGGGAATTCCTGCATTGAAACAGGACCAAGAGCGGGTCTAGAGCTGTCGACGCTATGAACATGCGGTGGCCCTCATGGGCACAGGCGGGTTGGCTTGGCCGCCATTTGCAATAAAAGGGGTTTATAGGGGGCACGGGTTTGCAGTTTGACCTTAGTCAGAGGTGATCTATGCGCTCGATTCTTTTTGCGACTTTGGGATTTTGTTGTTCCTTATCGGCCTTTGCTCAGTCCGGCGGCTATCCCCGGACGACGGCGGGTGTGATCGGGAATGAAATCCGCACTCAGTGCACCGACTCCAATTTGGGCCTCGTTGGGTCGGTTAAAACCATCACCGCTATACGGCAGAATTTGGATGGTCGGCAGCGCATGGGTGACGACGTCACCGAGTCGCTGATCGCCGAACGCGAGCGCGAAAAAATCCGCCTGGCAAAAACCCGCTGTGTGATTCGCGCGCTGACCGGTTCATTGGGCGCGGACTTCAAGCTGCACAATCTTTCGAGTGATGAGTCCCGTTACCTGCGCGGCATGTTTCAGCGTTTAAGAAACGACTACGAAGCCTTCGTTCTTCATCCTTCCGCGCGTGCCATGGTGCAGATTATTGATGATTTAAAATTGGCAGCCACCGAGGCTGAAGCCGATGCCGATTATTTAACAATTGCTGAATACGGCTCACAGCAAGTTAAAGAACTCGAACGCCGAGTCGCATTTTTCGACGCCGGAGTAAATCCGGTGACGTCGACACCGACTTCGTCGGGGCCCGTCGAACCGCCCGCGAATCGGTAGTCTTAATTCTCCGGGACCATCCGACATGGCTTAAGGGCCACTCCGTTCGAAGTCACCCCGTGGGTTGACTTTGAGATGTCGCATTGGGTTGCAAAAAAATGATAGGCACCTTTAGTTCAAGGATTAATAAACAATAATAACTACTATTATTTAAATATGCGTTTATGACCGATTGCGGCGGCTGTGTTAGTCGTGTGTTATGGTTTAGTCCAGATTGTTACAACTCCTATTTAGTGGCGTTGACTCGAAATTTTTCTCGTTCACGATGACAAAATAA
>CAYVRZ010000015.1:0-94311 GCA_964453895.1 uncultured Pseudobdellovibrionaceae bacterium
TTATTTTGTCATCGTGAACGAGAAAAATTTCGAGTCAACGCCACTAAATAGGAGTCGTAGCAAACTGGACTAAACCATAACGCACGACTGACACAGTCGCCGCGACCGGTCACGAACGCATATCTAAATAATAGTAGAGCAGTAGTTGTTTTAGTTTAGGAGGCCGTGGACTCTAAAAGGTGCCTATCATTTTAATCCGCGCGAAGTCTCTTAGATTTTTTTCGCCAGTTCCACTGGCTGCCGGCAAAGCGCCGGTTGGCGCGTTCGGTTTTGCTCTCGGCGCGGGCGAACCACGGCAACCGACTCAACCCTTTTTCCATCAGCAGCCAACCAATAAAAATTCCGATCATCGAGCCCACGAGAACGTCACTCGGATAATGCAAACCCAAAGCGACGCGACTCACCCCTACCAAAATCGCCACAGTGTAAAACGTCACGGCCCGCCGGCGCATATACCAGGCCAAAACAAAAGCGCCGGCAAAACAATTGGCCGCGTGATTGGATGGAAAACTGCGGCCATGGGCCTGGCCGATTTTGCGTAGCCACATCGAGGTCTCAGCATTCATAAACGGCCGCGGGCGGTCGACCACCGACTTGACCCCGCGATACGCCACGGTATCGGCAATCGCCACCGCCGCTATCAACGCCAACAACGGACGGATCGCTTTGAGTCCATATATATAGAACATCCAGCCAATCAGCGCCGGCACGACCCCGAACAGCACAATCTTATTTTTGTGCATTTGGGTTACGAACAACCAAAACTGATCCATGTAGGGATTCTGCAACTTTACGTTCAGCACGTAGAGCAGATTTAAATCGGCGGTTTGTATAATCTCAAAAAGCTTCATCGTTTCTCACACGCCAAGTACCAAGTCGGCCGTCGGCGCTGGTTGTGCTTAGGATTCATCGCAAAGAGCAATCGATCCATCAACGACCCGGAGCGCTGAATCTTTAGGCATTCAGCCTCAATTGTCCGCATATTCTCTAGCGCACGCAAGCTATTGTACGCCTCCGGATTCGAAGTCACAAAGGCCACCGCCCGGATCTCTTGATGATCGGAGAATCCTCGGTCGACCCGGTGGGCGACAAAATCCTCAGGCGTCACCTTTTCAAGCACGCTGGGCGGCCGCAGAAAATAAAACTGAAAGCGCGACATCCCGAACAGCGACTCATAATCGAGAAATAGAACATGGCCATAGCGACTCTCTAACACCGCCGGCGGCTCGATCTCACCCTCTTGCGTATTCACCAAAGTGACCACCGGCAAGAGCAGAAGCGAAATCACCAGCAGGACCGGCGAAAAAACGCGAATGGTCCATTTATCAAACATAGCATCGGACCAAAAACTCGCAATCACCCACAACTCTAGAATCAAAATCGGATATAAAAAGCGCTCTTCCTTATGGGCGGCCAAACTGTGCGCCAACACAAACAACAACAATGGCACAATCACCGGCCAATGCCGCTGCCACACATGCCGCCAATGCCGCCACATCACGAATGAAAACGGCGCAAGCGCAATCCCCAGCACCATCAACCACGGATTGTACCAGGGCATAACCCCGTACTTGGCTCCCCCGCCCTGATTCTCAACCAAATATGTGATCAATGTCCCCAGCGCCGGCTTACCGCTTAAGAGATCAATCACCGCCTCGAGCCCGAGAATACAAAAGCCGGCGATCACGCCGCCCCAAATGCCCCGCTTGATTTTTAAAACCGCGAGCACGCCCATGTAGGCCAAATACAAAATCCCGACATGATAGCGAAACAGCGTGGCCACACCCAAAATAAAAAAGCCCGAGACCCACGGACGCAAACGCCGCCCACCGTTTTTGCGCTCATTGGCCAAGATGCCAAAACCCAGCGCCACTAAACTCATGGCCACCGCTTCGCCAAAGGCTCGCGTCGACACAAACGGCATCAGCGGAAAAATCGCCACGAGATAAAGCGACGCCGCCGTATAAACCTTCGAGTTAAAATTTTTGGCGTAAAGGTAGGTGCCCCAAATCGCCGTCATGCTAGTTAAGCCAAGCCCTAAATACATGGCGCGCACTTGCGCCAAAGCCGAAGTGGCGCCAAACCAAGATGCGATCTCGGCAAAAAAGCCCAAATACCAAACCAGCAAATGACTGCGATACTCAGGGATATCGAGCGGGAGTCCTGCGAAAAACTGATAGGCCGGCCACACGCCGTGCTTGTAGTCGTCGAGTGCCTGCGGGCCGTAGACAAAAAATGCGCTCAAAGCCCGCGCGATCCCACCAAGAATCATCGCGTAAAGCAAATGCCGCTGAACCGGCACTGCATGAAAAAACTCGCGCAGTAACTTAGGCATCGAGCACCTGCTGTAATGATCGGCTAACCTCAGCGGGCCGAATATCGCGCATGCACTTATGATACTCGGCATTTACGCATGGCCCCTGCCCATGCTTGCTGCACGGACGACATTTGAGATCGAGCTGAAATATTTTTGTCAACGGCCGCGACGGAAAACCAAAGGGTGCAGGGCCCATCAGCGCCAGACACGGTTTGCCGATTTGCTCAGCGACATGCATAAGCCCCGTGTCGTTCGACACCAGCGCCTGCGCGCGGGCGATCACATCCGCACTCTCTTGCAAGGACAAACGCCCCGCCAAATTAATCACGCGAGCCGGGTCCACATCGCTTAACTTTTGCAAAAACGAATCTTCAGGCCCGCCCAGCACGGCAAATTTTAATTTTTTGTCAGCTTGAATCAGCTCGGCCCAATACTCAAGGGGCCAGCGCTTCAGTTCATACGCGGCGCTCGGGGCCAGTGCCACAAAGTCGCCAAAATCCGCAGGTAGCGCGGAGCGACCCAACTTCGGTAGGAACAATTGCGGCACCGCCGGCGCCTCCATGGGCAAGCCCCACTTCACCAACGGCTCAAGCAGCGCCCGCTGCCCCGAAAACGGCTGCGGAAACAAATTCCAATGAAAGCGAAATAAAAAAAATCGCCGCATGCGATAAATGGATCGGCGCAAAAATTTTTGCCCACCCAACCAGCGCCGCCAGCCCAAAAATCCATTGAGCTGCCAGCATAAAATCCGCGTGCGCAGATTGTTGTGAGCATCGTAGATGTGCGTGAAATTTTGCCGTTTCAATTCACGACCAAGCCGGAGCACATCACCGAGCGACGCGCCCTTTTTCAAGGTCCAGACCTTATAAACATTCGGATGGCCCGCAATCAGCGGCGCAAATTCTTCGCGCGTGGCCCAATGAATTTCGGCACTCGTCCAACTCTGACCGATCCGCCCCGCGACACTGAGGGTCTGCAAAACATCACCAAAGCTGGAGAAGCGAAAGAGCAGGATTTTCATGACTCAAAAAAGGCATCTCACAAAGGCGAAAGAAGCACAATGACGCGCTATTTCTTGGAGGTCTTCATGCCGAGCTGTAGGCGGGTAAAGAAAGTCTTTTTAAGCTTAACGAATTTGTCGGTCAGCGGGCGGCCCTTGAGGAGAGTGTTGAGCTCGAGCTGGAACGCGGCCTCGCGCTCGCGCATGGCTTGTATGCCCGGTTGCTCGGCACTGCCGTCGATATTCTCACGCAACTGCTTGAGGTCGTTCAACAGCGTGCCCTCGCGGTCCATAACGATTTTTGCCGTATTTGGATCTATTTTCCATTCGCTGGTCGCCGCTTTAGTGAATTCGGCGAGCCACTGATTGCGATAGGCGCCGCTGGTCTCTAAGACTAAAAATTCTGGCGTAAAAAGAATGTTGTCGGTGTACGTCTTGCGAAAGCCTTTGCTCTGCACGGGCTCGTACTTTTTCTTAGGCGCCGGGTTCGGCGGCCGCACGCTCGAGCCTTCGGTCACTTTGCCCGCGAGACCGCGATCTTTAAGAGGCAGTATGCCTTTTTTGAACATTATGGCGGCGGCGATCAAGCCGCCGACCAAAACCAACATAACGATCATTTTCCACGAGTCGCCGCCCTTGCCGAGCTGCTGCACTTTGCGTTTAAACCGGGGCACCGGCGTGTGTGTATACTCCGACGAAGTGCCACTGCCCGCGCTGCGAGAAATTTCGGTGTGAGTCACCTGACTGCGGCCAGGCAGACTTCCCGACGACATACGAAAGCTGTCTTCGCGCATTCGCTCTTTTTTGCGTCGATCCGATCCGGAGCGCGCGTCGGGAATGGGCGGCGCGGCCGCGTGCACCGGGGTAACGGCGTCGACCGCCGGAGTGGCCTCGGTTTTTTCACCAAGTAGCACTCGACGCAGAAGATTTTGAACATCAGCTTCCCACTCGAGAATCATATCTTGCGACAGCGGGCGCGTAATCCACGCCCGGGCCTTGGCTTGGCTAATGCCGTGAAGGTCTTTGCGCAGCTCTCCCATAACTTGCATTTTCCAATCGGCGAGCTTGCTCATCTCGTGATCCATTAAATTTTTCAGCTGGGTCATTGAGGCGGCTTTGCGCTCGTTGATTTCTTTTTCAACGGCGTCGATCTGCATCTGCCTTTGGGCTTCCATTTGCTTGATCGAACGTTCCAACTTGGCTTTTTGATCTTGCAGCCCTTGCATCTCGTTGCGCATAACCGAAAGATGGCGGTGAGCTTCGTCTTCAGACTCTTTGTCGAGGCGGCCCATTTGCAATTGCAGTTTTAATTCAGCGAGTTCGCGACGGATTTTTGCCAGTTCATCGCGTTTCTTCTCAAGTTCAAGGTCTTTGGCCGGCTGTTGGGGCTTAACGCCCGGATTGGTGGCCTCATCGGAAGGCGATTGCGGGCGCACGACGGGCGAGCGAACCAGATTCGCCTCCATTCCGAGCGTCGCGGGATTGTCTCCGAGTCGCAACACATCGAGTTCGCGAATCAACATCGGTTTTAAACTCGGCAGGCGAATGCCGTTCAAATAAGTTCCCGACTGGGTCCCCATGTCTTGAATCCAGATTCGACCGGCGTCGAACCAGGCGCGTAAGTGTTCCGCTTGCACGGACGGGTGCTCTAACACCACATCGCAATGCTTGGCGCTACCCACCGTGAGGTTGGTCTTCGCCACCGGAACGACCTGTGTGCCGTTCGAGTCAAATAACTTTACTTTTAGACTTCCGCCGGACATTGGATCCCTTCGCAGAACTACATAGATATTTCGGATTTTTGCCGCTTAAAGTGCACGCGACCAAAGAAGGGAGATCCGGCCTAGACGATCGATTTGACACGGCTCCCAGTCCACCCCTAAACTTGAACTGTATTCACCATGGAGGAATCACAATGCGTTTCGTTATCACCTTGGCCTTCGCCGCCGCCATCGGCACCGGATGCGCGTCTAAAAATAAGAATCAACCCGCGCCTGCTTCGCCGGCCGCAGCCGCTACTGAGAAAATGAAAGCGGATGCTAAACTCGCGGCTAAGCACGCGAAAAAAGAGGTCAAAGACACTGCCGCAGCCGCGACCGCTGCTGCCACTGGAGACGCCACTAAAGTCGAGTGCAAAATGAAAGGCGAAACTCGCCTTCTCGAAGTGCGCAGCAAAGACAAAGGTTGCGAAATCGCCTACACAAAGGCGGGCCAAGAAAATGTGGTCGGGTCCAGTATGAATGGGACGACACACTGCCAAGGCATTTCGGATCGCATCAAAGAAAAATTGGTCGCAGCCGGATACACCTGCAACTGACCCAACCTCTCCAGACCTAAGTCCGTGGGATTGTCGACTTTATGTTAGATTAATCCCGCGCGACTCTCACCGCTCCAAGTTCTGCGTTAGCCTTATCTCAAGCGACTAACAAGGATGTTGGAGCCAAGTGAGACTTCGAACAATTCCGTATTTTTTACTGCTGATTTTTTCGGCACAGGCGCTGGCCGGCCGTCTTCACCAAAAATTTGAATACTACCCGGAAAAATTCTACGAGAACGTGGACAACGGTGTCGCAGACACAGATTTGAAGCGCGAACTCTACGCCGTGCTCAGTTCAGCTCATATTCCCGCCACCAATGGGCATGATTCCCTAAAGCCCAACTGCCCCACAAGCTCCACGAAATGCTTCAAACACTTTTCTTTGGGTTACAATCCCGCGCGAAAAATCTTGTTCGGCGAATTGCATCTCGAAAAACATGGCGGAACCTACGCCATTCGTGATGTCTATTGCCAGCATCTCTCCGTGCCAGCCGACTACAACAAAAACCCTCCGGGCCCGGGGCAAATTCCCGATCCCCAAGTGCTCAATGCCGAACACACCTGGCCGCAAAGCCGCTTCTCGGGCCGCTTTGACCGCGACATGCAAAAATCCGACTTGCACATTCTCTTTCCCTCTCTCGCCTCGGCCAACACCTCGCGCAGCAATCACGAATTCACCGAAGTGAGCGCGGCGCTGCCGAGCCCGTGCCCTAAAAAATCCTTACGTGGATACCCGGCGAGCGGCGGCAGCAAAATTTATTATGAGCCGCCCGCGGTTCACAAAGGCAACGTGGCGCGCGCGTTGTTCTACTTTTCGGTGCGCTACCAACTTGCGATCGGCAAAGAGGAAGAGGCCAGCCTTAGGGCTTGGCACCGCTCGGATCCGCCCGATTTGAGTGAAGAAACGCGCAATGAAACAATATTTTCCAAGCAAAAGGTCCGAAATCCTTTTATCGACCATCCAGAACTTGTCGAAATGATCTCCGACTTCTGAACGTTTCACGGCATAATAATCTAAATGGCTGCAACCAATGATTTTGCACTTGTGCTTTCGGGCGGTGGCGCTCGCGGGGCCTATCAAGCCGGAGCTTTACGCGGACTCTATGAGATCTGCAAGGAAGTGGGGCACTTCGATCCGTTTCGCAATTTAGTCGGCGTTAGCGCCGGTGCGATCAACGCCGCCTATCTCGCCACCGAGGCCGACAATTTAGATCGCGCCACCGACAATATGTGCCGCATGTGGCGCTCCCTCACATCGACCGAGGTCTTTAAAACCGATTATCTGACCGTGAGTCGCACGGCCCTAAAAATGATTCGCGGAGTTTCACTCGGCGGCGTGAGCGATCGTCTGCGCCCGAAGAAAACCGGCCTGCTCAACGTGGAGCCTCTGCGCGACCTGCTCAAGGAGCATATCCATTTCGACCGCATCGACGATCACATTCGTTCGAAAGCGCTCAACTCTCTTTGCATCACTGCATTGGACTACTCCACCGCTCTCGGCGTGACATTTTTTATGGGCGCACCCAACATCGGCGAATGGCGCCGTGTTCAACGCGTCGGCGTGCGCTCAAAAATCAATATCGATCACGTTATGGCCTCGGCCAGCATCCCCATTTTTTTTCCGCCGTGGCCGATCGGCAATCGGCATTATGGTGATGGTTGCCTTCGCAATACGGCGCCGCTTGCGCCTGCCCGCCGAGTGGGCGCCTCAAAGGTGATTGTGCTCGGCGTGCGCAAAAATCGCGAGCAGCGCCTGACCGACGACTCCATAATCCAACCGACGCTCGGCCGGGTTCTTTCGGTCGTGATCAATGCGATTTTTATGGATGCGATCGAGGTCGACATCGAGCGCGTGAAAATCATCAACGAAAACCTTTCTCTGGCCGGCAAAGGCGCCCAGTTCCGCCCGATCGGAATCATGCACATTCATCCGAGCCAAATGCTCTCTGAGCTGGCTGAGTCGCGGGTCGAGGGCTTGCCGACCATGCTGCGATTTTTGATCTCCGGCCTGGGAAACCCTAAAGAAACAGCTGAAATCCTTTCCTACCTGGCGTTCGATCCCATTTACCTCAACCAGCTCGTGGACTTAGGCTATAAAGACATCTTTGATCAAAAACAAAATCTAATACAATTCCTAAAGGTTTGACGGTACATTCGCTAGCACGATGAGCACCCCAAACCTCCCCCAGCCCTTGCTGCTCAACCGCGAGATCGGTTGGCTTAAGTTTAACGAACGTGTGCTATTTCAAGCCCGCGATGCCCGCAATCCGCTGCTGGAGAGAATCCGCTTTCTAAATATTTTCCACTCCAATCTCGACGAATTTTTTATGAAGCGTGTGGGCGGATTGCAGCGGCAGTTTTTCTCGAGCGTTTCGACGGTTTCGCCCGATGGGCTTACGCCCGAAGAACAGTTGAAATTGATCCGCACCGACGTGTTGACGATCAATGAGAATGTGCGCGGCCTTCTGGCCGAAGAGCTTTTGCCACAACTGAAAGCGGCGCAAATTCACCTTTTAAATTGGAGCCAATTAACGCCAGAAGAAAAAGAGTGGGGCAAAACTTTTTTTCGCGATCGAATTTTCAGCGTGCTGACGCCGATGGCGGTCGATCCGGGCCATCCCTTCCCGCTGATTTCAAATTTATCGACGTCGCTGGCGGTTTCACTCAAAGTGCCTCATGAAGAAGATCTTTTGTTCGCGCGCATCAAAATTCCTGATATTTTTCCGTCTTGGGTGCGCGTGCCCAACACTCCGGCCGGCGTGGAGCGCTTTATCAGCCTGCTCGATATCGTGCGCGAGAATCTCGATCAACTTTTCCCACGCATGCAGATCACCAATGTGATGCCGTTTCGCGTGACCCGCAATGCCGATATCGAGGCCGACACCGAGGGTGTGGAAGATTTGCTGGAGTTGATCGAAGAAGAAGTAAAGCAACGAAAATTCGCCGAAGTGGTCCGGCTTGAACATGGCCCCAATCCCGACCCATGGTTGCTGGATTTTTTGGTCGACGAGCTCGACCTCACCCGCGACGACATTTACGAATATCCGATGGCGCTCGAATTCAAAAGCTTTTCGGCCATCGTGGCTTTGAACCTGCCACAACTGAAATTTAAACCGTGGAACCCGGTGACGCTCGGCCAACTGGGCGATGAGAACACCAACATTTTTAACGTCGTTCGCAGCTCCGACGTGTTGGTGCATTTGCCCTACGAAAGTTTTTCGACCAGTGTCGAGCGCTTTATTGTGACCGCGGCCTCGGATCCGTCGGTCGTCGCGCTAAAAATGACTTTGTACCGAACCAATGAAGACAGCCCGATCGTGCACGCGTTGATCCGCGCCGCCGAACTGGGCAAACAAGTGGTTTGTCTCGTGGAGCTGAAGGCGCGCTTTGACGAAGAACGCAATATCTACTGGGCGCAGGCCATGGAGAAAGCCGGCGTGCACGTGGTGTATGGCATTGTGGGGTTAAAAACCCATGCCAAACTCGCGCTGGTCGTGCGTCGCGAGCGCGAAGAGTTCCGCTCCTACGTGCACATCGGCACCGGCAATTATCACTCTCACACCGCCAAAGTGTACACTGACATGGGGCTTTTCACTTCGCGCACCGACATCACCAATGAAGTGGTGCAGATCTTCCATTACCTCACAGGTCGCTCACTCAAAACGGACTACACCAACCTGCTAGTGGCACCAATCAATATGAAAGCGCGGTTTTTAGAAATGATCCGCGCCGAGATCGACTTTGCAAAAAGCGGACAGCCGAGCGGAATTATCGCCAAATGCAATAGCCTCGAAGACAAAAATGTGATCGACGCGCTCTATGAGGCCTCGCAGGCCGGAGTAAGGGTTCATCTGATCATCCGCGGCTTTTGCTGTTTGCGGCCCGGAGTCCCTGGCCTAAGCGAAAATATTCGGGTGATTTCAATTATCGGCCCGTTTCTTGAGCACTCACGGATCTTTTACTTTCGCGCCGGCCGGCCCACGGAACTCGAGGGCCGCTTTTTTATAGGTTCCGCCGATTGGATGGGCCGAAATCTTCTTGGCCGCGTGGAGGTTATCGCCCCCGTCGAAGATAAGGCGGCGAGAGAGAAAATTTGGGAGGCACTGCAGATCATGTTGGCCGACCAGAGGCAGACTTGGGATATGGCCGGCGACGGCCGCTACAAACTGCGCACTCCCGCCGATGCCTCACAAGAGATCGGCTGTCACGAACTTCTCGCTGAGAAAGCCCGGCTAAAGGCGCTGGCTTCGAAAATGGAAGAAGTAAAGAATTGACCAAGCGAAAAAATCAACGCGAGAATCGAAGTATGGTCATGGAACGGCCTCTAAGGCTCGCATCAATTGATATCGGCTCCAACGCCATTCGCCTCTTTATCGGCCAGGCCTCTAAAAATGGCCGGGTGCGGGTGCTCGAGGATCAACGGGCCAGCGTGCGTTTGGGCAAAGACGCCTTTTCAACCGGATACATCCGCCCATTGACACAAAATGAACTTGAAAAAGCGCTGCGCGAGTTCCGCGATATCTGCGACGACCTCGGCGTAGAAAATATCCGGGCCGTCGGCACCTCGGCGCTTCGTGATTCGAGCAACAGTGGCAAAGTGATCCGGCAATTAAAAGATCGCACAGGCATCGACGTTCAGCTGATCAATGGCCGGCGTGAGGCCGCTTTGCTGCACAAAGCGGTCAGCCACTCACTCAATATTCGCAATAAAAACGCGCTGTTGATTGATATGGGTGGAGGAAGCCTTGAAGTCGTACTGAGCCGCAAAGGTCGGCTGATCACTAAAGAGAGTCTGCCCCTGGGCAGCGTTCGACTGCTCTCTCGAGTTGGGACCAAGCCGCGCTACGAAGACATTGCTCATTGGGTGCGCACGCCGCTCTACCGCTTGCGCTTTCAATTGTTAGGGCGCAGCCAAAGCCCCATCGAATTAATGGTCGGCACCGGCGGCAATCTGCGAGCCCTTGGCAAATTGTGTTTTCGCCTTGGCCTAAGCCGTTCGCGCAGCCGCTTTCACCGCGCCCATTTGGAAGTGCTGGCGCAGCGTCTGTTCCGACTCGGCCTCAGCCAGCGGATGAAGCGCTTTCAGCTAAAAAAAGACCGAGCCGATGTTATTTTGCCCGCCGCTGTTGTGACCTTAGAGTTGATGCGGATTTTCGAGATCAACGAAATTACCGTGCCTAACGTCGGTCTAAAAAATGGCCTGTTTTGGGAGTCGGTGGAGCGCCGGTCTAAACCTGGCAAAGGTCGCGCACGGCGCGCTTAAGTTCGTCGCCCTTCGGCCCACCTTCCGGATAAAACAAAGTCTTCTCAAAAATTCCCGGCGATAATTTTTGCGCCCCGGCCACCAGTTCGACCGCGTCATCAAACGCCACCACGTGAACTGAGGTCAAAGCCAAAGTCTGCATGAGTTTTACGAAGTCCTGGGTCAGGCGTTCGTCAGCAAATTTTCCGTCGGCCCAATCGCAGGTCAAAAGGCGGCCCCCAGCGGTTGGCAAATCGGCCATATCTTGAATGACTGGGCGCCAAAAATCACCGGTGAATTTCGACCCCTGCAGCAAAACCAAATCAAAGCCGAAAGGGGCTAAGTGAATTTGATAGGGAATGATTCTTTGATTGTACTGAAACAGCGCCACGACACCTCAAGCTTCGCTTGAACCCGAAGTTAGGTCAATGTAAGGTTCGGCCATGTCATCGAAGAGCTTTACACCCGCTAGTTTTCAGCCGCCCCTCGACAAAAATAAATTTATCATTGCGCATAAGCCCGAAGGCGATGACGTCGTACCGATGGACGTGGTTTTTGTCGGCGCCGGACCCGCAGGCTTGGCCGGTGCCCTTGAACTCTCGCGCCTGGTCAAGGCCGATGGCCAGTTGCAGGTCGAAATCGGCGTTTTAGAAAAGGCCGGCACCCTCGGCGGCCACTCCTTATCGGGGGCCTGTATCAATCCGGCCGCGTTTCGCGAGTTGTTTCCCGATCTCAAAGAGTCTGAATTTCCCTTTCGCCGCAAAGTGGCCGGTGAAAAAGTCTTCTTGATGACTCAAGGTTCAGCCATTCGCATTCCCACGCCGCCCACCATGATGAATCATGGCAACTACATTGCCTCGCTGTGCGAAGTGGTGCGTTGGCTTGGGCAAAAAGCCGAAGCCGCGGGCGTAAATATTATGACCGGCTTTCCTGTCGATTCGTTGCTCACCGACGGCAACCGCGTGGTCGGCGTGCGCACCACACCCGCAGGTCTTAAGCGCGACGGCACGCCCGGTGCCAGCGCCATGCCCGCCACCGACGTGGCCGCACAAGTGGTGGTGTTGACGGATGGCACCCGAAGTCCACTCTCGCAAACCTATATCGACTGGCAAAATATCAAGGGCGAGTCGGCTCCGGTGTTCGCGCTCGGAGTGAAAGAAATCTGGAAAGTTAAAAAAGCGCCCGAGTTTGTGTTGCACACTTTGGGCTACCCGCTGCCGAAGGATTGTTTTGGCGGAAGTTTTATGTACCCCATGGCCGACGATCAAGTGGCGATCGGCCTGGTTGCGGGATTGGATTATAAAAATCCGAAGTTAGATGTGCATTTGTTGCTGCAACATATGAAGCAACATCCGTTTTACAAAGGCATTTTAGACGGCGGCCAGTGTGTGGAGTGGGGCGCAAAGACCATTCCCGAAGGCGGCTTTCACGCGCTACCAAAAACATTGGTTGGCGACGGTCTGATGATGGCCGGAGATTCTGTGGGCATGGTCAACGTGCCGGCGCTCAAAGGCATTCACTATGCGATGATGGCGGGAATTCTCGCCGCGCGCTCGATTTTTAAAGCGCTTAAAGCCGGCGATACTTCAAAGGCGGCGTTGAGTTCTTATGATCAGGCGGTCAAAGACAGCTATATCTGGAAGGACCTGCGCAAAGTGCGCAATATGCGCCACGCTTTTAAGAGCGGATTTTACAGCGGCGGCATAAAGGCTGCGCTCATGACCGTGACCGGCGGCGCTTTTCCCGGCGACGGCGCGCACACTCATGAAGATTCGCATGAAGAAAAAATTTGGGGCACTCCCGACTTCCCGACCGAGAAAGTGGGCTTAAGCAAAGTCGACGCGGTTTATATGGCGAGCAACAAAACCCGCGACGATATTCCGTCGCATTTAACCGTGGGCAAAGATATCTCACCGGAGCTCGCCGAATTTTACTCGCATGTGTGCCCAGCCGGCGTTTATGAAAAACAAGGCGATAAGTTAGTGGTGAACGCCCCAAACTGCATCGATTGCAAAGCGACCGACGTACTCGGCCCCCGCTGGACCCCCCGCGAAGGCGGCGCCGGCCCCGACTACAAGCAGATGTGAGGTACCAGGTACCTTTTCGGTTCGCGTCAAAAGGAATTTTATGGCGAGTATTTTTACAAAAATTATTAGTGGCGAAATTAAAGGTAAAATCGTTTACCAAGACGATCTTTGCGCGGTGTTGGTCGACATCCAACCACAGGCGCCGACCCATTTGTTGGTGGTGCCGAAAAAAGAAATCGAATCCATACACCACGCCAAAACCGAAGATAAAAACTTGCTCGGACATTTGTTACTCGTCGCCGCCAATGTGGCCCGCGAGCAAGGCTGTGCCGAAGACGGCTACCGGCTGGTGATCAACACAGGCCGCGACGGCGGCCAGTCGGTTTCGCATATTCATATTCATTTGCTGGCGGGGCGACCGCTCACCTGGCCGCCTGGGTAGCACAAAAAAAAGGGGGAATTCAAATGTTATCACTGACACTGCCCGTTCTACTCTCGGGAGCTTTTTACTTTACCAATCACATCGAGCCGGCCGGGCGCTTAACAACCGATGTGATCGACACCCGCATGCCTGACTCTGAACAACGGCTTAAAAATCTTCGCGCGGACGGCGCGGCCTGTGAGCTAAAAACTTCGAATGTTTACCGTTGCTCTAAGTTTCACGGCCCCGAAAAAATCCCGCAAACATCGCTGGATGAAATCGCCCGCCAACACACGGACCAATTTATTATTTTCGGAACGCAGACGGGAACTCCGGAACTGTTGTTCAAAGGTACGGCGGTGGTGGAATGGCTGGTGCCTCAGAACATCAACGTGCTTGGACAAGATTTCACCCAATTTCGCCTGCGCGAGTTTACCGACGGAACTCTCCGCAAGGTCATCTTGCCGGACGGGCAAGAATTCATCATTCAGGGCTCCGACCAGGTCAGCCGCTTTGCCATAAACCATGTCGGTGACGGCCGTTGGCGGTGGCATCAGGATGTGGCGTATGTGATGCTCAACCGTGAAAAGAAGAGCGAGTCTCAGAAGGCTCCCTGATCGCACCCATAAGTACTTGAAATCCGTGCATAATTATTCGTCGTGAAATTCTTACCCGGCGGCAACAAAAATTGTCTCCGGCGGTTCGCGAACCTACCGCCCACCCAATGATTCTCATCAGTTAAAGGTTTTTTATCGTGGCATAGCTTTCGCTCTGATAGCTCAGCTTAGGAGAAGCCTTATGACTTATTTACCCAGACTGCGCTTTATCGCGCGCCTATGGTTTATGACCGCCCTTTTTTCGGCACTGGTGCTTGGTTTTCTATCGCTTGAAGCCGACGCCAGCATCTTCGGTCGGCGGGATACGACCCCGCAGACCGGCGACGGCCGACCCGGCAACCAACAGCCCGGCTCCGCCACCAACGCGGAACTGAATCTCAATGGCGCGGATTTTGTGACCGAAATCTCAACCCAAATCCGCAATCAACACCAAGACGGCTCAGCCGCCGCCATCGGTCGCGACCCTGAAGTTCGCACTCTCGAGTTCGCCCTCGACAATCGGCTCAAAGCCGCCCTTCTCCTTGGCGATGGCAAATCGGGCCGCAGTTCGATTTTTCGCCAGTACATAATCAAAAACAAAAACGTCACCGCCTACAAGCTCGACCTAGAGAAACTCTACAAGCTCAACAACGCTCAGCAGGCCGTGGCCGTAAAGGCCGCAATTGCCCATGTCGAAGAACTCGCGCTAAAGAGCTCTTCGAAAGTGGTCATGTACTTCGACAACGTTGGCGCGCTGAACCTCGCCACTTTTGAAGGCGGCGCTAAGCCTGCCGGCGCTATTCTTGAAGCTTTAGCTTTTGGCCGGCAAGTTCCCATGGCTCTTGAAATCGATCCCGCCACCAACTCGTCGACCTTTCATAAAAATCCGGCCATTTACAATCAACTCACCATCGTTGAACCTAAAGGCGCGACCTTTGACGCCGTGATGGAACATTTAATGCGCCAGCGCGGTGTGATCGAGACCGAAGTTGGGGGGCGCATTCGCATCGGCACTCTCGCGATGGAAGAAGCCGCTCGCATTGCCTTACAAAACAACGCCAACAGCCCGTTTGACGCCGCCACCAGCTACCTGCGTATGGGCACTCGCGCGGCCGCCAACACCGCGCAAGCCGACGTCGACAATCGCATACGCCTAACGGCCGAAATCGCCCGCAATCGCGCGCAAGTCAAACTGATCCATGAAGAGCTCAAATCTGGAGAACAACCCTCGCTGCGCGAGCGCGCCGTGCAACTCGATCTGGCGTTCACAAAAATGAATGACGAGTTATCGAAGCTGCAAAAGCCTGTTGCTGGAATCGAGCAACGGATCATTGATCTCGAGCGCGAGATCGAAGAACTCAAAGCCAAGAAAAACGCCGGCAATGAGGGCGAGATTCAGCGCAAGACGATTGAAAAGCGCGAACTGATGGAGCAACGCGGAGCCGCTCCCGATGCAGCTACCGCTGCAAAACCCGCCGAGTGGGTGGCGCCGCGATTTATCGTTACCGCCGCCTCGCAGATTTTGGGCATCCCTGAGAACAACCTCACCGTGGATTTTTCAAATTCCGCGGCGAAGATCGCCCGAATCGGCGACACCGTGATTGGACAAGAGCACATCGTCAATCGTGCTGAGAGAGCTTTGCCCAGTGCGCTCCGCGAACGGCAACGCATGGAGCGCGAAGCGCAAATTAACCAGGTCGCGCTCAAAGACGTACCCCCCTACTGGTCGGCCGTTTTGGGCGGTGATCCCGGAACTGGAAAAACTGAGTTCACCAAGCAACTCGCCGAAGCCATGGGCATGGAACTTCTCCGCTTTGATATGTCAGAATATATGGAGAAGCATTCCGTCTCCCGCCTGATTGGCGCCGGCCCCGGTTACGTGGGCTACGAAGAGGGTGGTCAGCTGACCGAAGCTCTTCGCCGTAGACCTTTTCAAGTGGTGCTATTTGACGAAATCGAAAAAGCGCACCCCGAAGTGTTTGATATTTTCTTGCAAGGTTTGAGCGACGGCCGACTGACCGATGGTCAAGGCCGCACCATTTCGCTCAAAGGCACGATCATTATTATGACCACAAATATGGGTCACGATTTGGTTCGCATGAACAAAGCCCAATTGATTGAACAAATCAAAGCTGAGGGCACGCGCTTAAGTGACGTTCAACTGAATGCCATGGACGAATCGGGACTGCGCGGCCAGGCTTTGAAACTGCGCCTTGGTAAGCGCTTCCGCCCCGAGATCGCCGATCGTATTGCCGACTTTTTGGTGACCAATCCGCACAACGCCGCTTCGTTCGAAAAAATCGCTCATAACTTATTTAAAAAATTCACCGCGCGCGTGCAGAAAATCGACGATGTTCGAATCGTGATTTCTGAATCGGCTTTACAAACATTGATCCGAGCCCCCGGAGAAGGCGCCAGCGTTCGCGCTCTGCAAGGCGCGTTCAAGTCGATGATTCAAGAGCGAGTCAACGAATTGCTCGAGACCACCGCAAAGGGAAGCGTGATCGTGATTGATGTCGGCGCGGGCAATCAACTTGATTTTTCTGTCACCGACGGTTCGAAATACGCCGAAGCCGTAAAGACTGGCAACGAGCATCGCGACAGCCGCCTTCGCGCCATGACCCAGCGGCTCGCGGCCATGCGCCAAGAGCTGCATGTGCGCCGCCCCGGCCTTTTTGGAATGTTTGATGATGCCTTTATGATCCGCAACGCCACCGCCCGTGTGCTGAAAGGCCGCGGCAGATAGATATATGACGAAGACTTGGCTGAGACTTGCAACAACTTGGATTCTCGCTCTGACAACGGCGGCTACGCCGTCGATGAGCGTTGCCGCGTCTTTAAGTCAAGTCACCGGCCGCATGGTTCTTGAGCTCACCAACGGTCATTACTCCCGATCGCTCACACTCGCCCGCTACGGAAGCTCTAAAGCCTTGGCGCAATCGGCTCGTGGTGTAACCCGAGTGACCGGTCACACCATCACCAACGATATCTTGCAAGCGACCCTGATTATGTTCGCCGCCGCCAGTGCGCAGTTGATCAAAGATCGCATGGAGCGCGACCGTGTGCTGAACGGCTATCAACCCAAATATGAAGACGTTCGCCAAATCGCCGTCGATGCCGCGCAAGACGTGCTGTGTGGAAATGCTCCGAACCGCGCTTCGGTGTTGAGCGAAGTGACCTGCTCGGGAGATTTTCTGCTTGGCATTCCCGGAGGACTTGCGGTTCGCGGCACGGCCGGCGCGGCCATTCACGCTCTGATTAAATTTTTGCTCAAGGCCAACCCCACCCGCACGGCGCTGATTCAATCGGTCGGCAGCATGGCGACTTCGTTTGTTATGCTGAGCGGATTTGTTATGACCGGCCATCTCTGGACTGAAGCCGTACTCGTCACCGCCACCGACGACAACCGCCGGGTGGACGATGCCATTGTTGAACGCGCCCACAACATGTTTGGCAGGGCCCTAATACAAAAAATTTCTGGCAACTGGACAGAGTACAGCGTCACCGACGACGGAAAACTGGCCGCCCAGGTTTTCACCAATATGTACAACATCCTTCTTACCGATCAAAAACTTCGCAACTCATGGATTTACAACGGATGGCGCTTTGGCGTGGCCCGAGGTGAACTGATCGTAAACTTGGCCGTACTGATGGGCGCCATCTCGGCCGGCACTGCCGCGGGTGGAGCGCTGGCGGCCGTGCTTGGAGTGGGCGGTTGGTCGGCCGGAGCGATTAGCTTTGCCATGGCCAGTGCCTTCGGGATGGGTGTTTCGTACGCGACCATTTACTTTCCGGATCTCGAAGTCGGGCAACGCCTGACCGATGGAATTCAAAGAGCTCGATCCTTTGCCAATGGCACAAACCACTCTTTGGTGAACAGCCATTTGTCGGTCGCAGCGCAAGCTTTTCATGTCACCCGGCGTTTTGAGGGGAGAAATGCCAGGTACAAAAGAATGTGGGAAGCCCGTTTACGTATGCTTCTACCAGAACTGCGCAAAGCGCGCGAGAGCTGGGTTGATGTGGCCATTGAGCAGTACCATGAACTCGGTCAAAAGGTCGACGCCGCCGAAGGCATGGTTGCGATGGTGACCGAAGTGTTAAAAAATTCTGCCCTTCGCGAGGCGGTTATGGTGCAGGAAAGCGGCCAGTTTATGACTCTGGCTCAGGCCCGCTCTAAACATTGCCCCGTTCAAAACTCGCGTACGGGTCAGCGCGCGGATTGCGACTTTCCTTTAGCGACGCAAATTAGAAAAATTGAATCCTCTAACACCATGATTCGCGAAGCCCGCCAGGCCATGGAACATTTAGCGCGGCAAATTCTTACCGCTTACGATGGCGACACACAATTGCTCAGCGATTCGATGAACAACAACCAGTTGCAGTTTCCGGTCGATGCCGCTCTAACTTTGCGCGAAGAGTATGAACGGGTCAGCAATGCTCGCGATATCTTGGTGATTTTATTCTCAGGATCTTTCGATTCTATTTTTGCCGAACGTCGGCCGCCCATCGAAAACGAAATTCTTCGCAAAGCCATTGCCACTAATGCAAAAGGATTTTTTAGAAACGCGTACTCACTCGGGATCGACGACGAACAAATCTCCCGCGCCCTCCAGCAAGTGGCTTTGAGCCAAGGGGGCCAGTGATGTCGCGCTACTGGCTCTCTCTCCTATTGAGTTTCTCAATTGCGCTCTCGCCGTTTTCGGCGCTACCGACTCCGGCCCACGCGCAACAGCCCTCAGCCCCGGCGGAGGCCGATGAATCAAATTATTCGAAGTTAATCAATCTTCTCACCACGATCGAGAGTTTGATCAATCGCGCCTACTACCCAAACGTCCCGCGTCCTCAAGGGCGCCTGGCCGGCTCACCGACACAAGCTGAACTCGCCGAGGTGCACTCGCAACTGAGCGCTGTGCTTAAAGATATGCGCACCAGCCTCGCCACTCGCATCGCGACGATTGCAGATCCAGAGCTTGAGTCCATCCCCACACTAGAAATAGAAACATTTTATAATGTCGTCCAACGCTTTGAAGGCCTAAAAATCATTCTTGGCCAACAGGTCGCGCCCGAAACTTGGAACGACGCTTACGGACTCGCCCTACCCGTGGACTCGATCTCCCAACTCAAATTTTTCGAGGCCATCGCCTTCGCCTCAAAAACCGATGTCGAAATTGACGGCCGCAAAAGCCCCGTCTCATTGCCGATGCTCGCCGAGCTGGATTTAGCCGGTGGAAAAACCAGCATCTTCTTCCGCGTGAATCCTGATTTCGTTAAAAATTCTGAGTATCAATATTTCTTAGGGCAAATGAACACTAAGAGCGCGCTAATGTTCGCCGCCCATTTCGCTGCTCACCGCTTGTATGAAGCGCAAAACACAATCGCTTATCTAGGTGAGACCGCGCAGCAGGTCCCCGCAGCACCTGAGGCTTGGCGCAGCCGGTTCGCCAGCTTCCGCGTGCAACGCGGCCTTTTTCAACAGGCCCTCCGCAACAATCTTTTTACCGTGCAAAAGCCAAAGTTGGTGGATGGCGTAAGAAACGCTTTGATTGACCTGCAAAAACAAGATGGCAATTTTGGCTACGGTCTCGATTCTAAATTCTGGAGTTCATATGCCGAACTCAGCGGCAAACCGCTCCCCGCCGGCTTGAACCTAGGTCTGATCAAAGTGAATGAGAATATGGCATTCCGCGCGGCTCTAAATAGCGTAGTTCGCCTTTGGTCGCTCAAAGAGCTCTCAAGCAACTTGAGCAGCGCCATCTTATTTGCCAAAAAACTCTCTCTGCGCTGGCTGATTCTTGCCCATGCGGAGTTAGGGCAAACCCTTCCCGCCCAGTCGCAACGCAGCCTTGAACTGTTGCTCGATGCCAAGGCCGGGGAGTTCACCCGTCAGCTTGTAAACCACCCCCAAGTCGCGGGGCTCGCGCACGACGTGCTCAATGAAAAATCCGAACCCATTCGCCAACGCCTGCGCGCCAACTTTCATCAAAGCATCAACACCGCATCGCAAAAAATGGGTGGTTATGAAACCAATGAAACTAGCATTCAATATTTGGCCGACGCCCAACGCATAAAAATCAATGCCCTCGATTTATCTGAGCTCAACAAAGCGGTTCTCGCAGGCTTAGAAAAACAGCCCAACTATCTCGGCGCGTACCTGCAGTACAAGCAGTCTTTGTTTTCACTTCTGCAGGCCTATCGATTGCCGTCCACTCTGACCCGCGGGCCGGAGCTTAAACTGGAAGATCTCTACAAAGTTCGCGGTCAAATCACGTTCAATCCCACCGCTCTCGCAGACTCCGTCCCGCAAAATTACATTCGCGCGCTCGAACAAGACCGCGCCGGCCGCGCTAAAGACATTAGCGATTTGCTTGAGCTTGGCCGCCTTATGAAGTTTCACATTTATGAGACTCTGCCTGAAGAGAATCGTCTTACCCCGTTCGGCGAAAGCTATCGCGGTCGCGTGGCCAGCCCACGAAACCTGAAAATTGAAGACGGCACTTTCGCCGCATTAATAGGCTCTGAAAAACGCCGCTACCTCGACGCCATGAAGAAAGACATCTTCACTAGCGCCCCGATTTTAGGCGGCACCACCAGCCAAGGCCCCGCCCTGTGGGAAATGCTCGCCGCCAACTCCAACCTCGTCGTCAGCCGACCCGCGATCGAAGAACAAGTCACCAAAGCCGGAATCCAAGTCGCCGAGAATATCAACTCACTCGAGAAACAGATACAAAAAGTCCTACAGGGCAACGAGCAGTCTCTCACAACCGTCGATGAAGAATTCCGCGTACTGGTCACGCGGGCTTCGCAGTTGGGAGTGGTCCTTAACAGTTTCACATCATTCAAAGGCTATTACGAAGAAATCCGCAAAGAGCTTCTGCTGCCGGGCTTTTGGAATGAGCGCTGGCAAGATTTTAACAGCTGGTCACTTCAAGCCAATTTATACCTGATTGGCTTTTTTGTGGTGAACATGTTCAGTTCACGGTTCGCGCAAGTGGGCCGGGCCACAGATTTTATCGGCAAAGCGCTGGCCCCCATCTTCGGCGTGAACTTTTCGCGACTCGCTCCGATTATCTACGGCCTACTCGGTGTCGGGATTGCTGATGCGGGCTACCGAGCCCTGTGGTCAGAGCGACAACGGGTGAACATTCTTAAGCGCTATTTCGAGTGCGCGGCCGCCGGACCCTGTGTCGCGCTTCATGCCGATGTCAGCCGTCAAATTGAAATTCGCGACGCCGCTCGCATTGAACTTGCCGGCCAAATTATCGTGCCGGTTCTCCTTATTGGCGGCTTTATTGTTGCCCGCAAATTGATTGGCAAAGTGATCAACGGCCTCTCAACCAGGGCCAGCCGCCAACTCGAGGCTGACCTTAAGGCCCTCGATATTCGCGCCGGATCCAACTTAAGCGAAAACGGATTGATGGAAGCCAAGAACGCCGCCATTCGCGCCGCCCGCTCCCATGCCGATTCCAGGGTTGCTGAATTGGGTGCGGCCTACGCCGAGCAAGCCTATATCAGACTGCAACAGTTGATTTGGAAAGAGGCCAAAACCGCCGCAGCCACGGACGCTCGCTTCGCCTCGCAATTTGAACTGTTAAAGATCACCCCGGCTCAATCTAAAAATCCCCAGTTTTTAAATCAGATTGGTGACGACATTCAACGTCGCTACAACTCAGGCCAACTGACCGCCATGGAGTACATCGAACTAAAAAACGCCTACTTCAATGTCTTCAGCGCCTACACTCCGATTTGGAGCAAAATGGCCGCCGACCCCGGCATGAAGGCCTTCTATGAAACCGTATGGAAGGCGTCGACAGGCTCATCCAGCGGCGAGATCGCCGGCAACCTTCAGCACTTCGCAAGCCGAATCGCCCCACAGTTCAACGCTCGTATGAATGAGTTTTATGGAACTAAAGACCAAAGTAGCGCTTTACAAAATTTAATCAAAGACCTTGAGAAAAATCCCGACGTAACCACGGGGCGGATCGCTGAGTTGCGCCGCTTGCTCATCGAGGGGGCAAAAAAATGAAAACCATAGCCAAACTGATTCTTGCACTCGCACTCTTCACATCACACCTGAGCCACGGGTCCGGCGTGGGCCGCTCGCCCGAACAAATGATGGGCCTGTTTGACGAATACCTCGCCCACGTGACTTCGCAACAACAAGGGCCGGTGTGGCTTGAGTACGGCCGGCAAAAATTTTTAGCCCGCGCTGTAATTGCTCAAATCGCCGCGATGAGGCCCGACGACTTTAACGCTTTAATGTTCTTGATGATGGAGCGTTATGTAAACAAACCCGCTGAGCGCCAATATCTTTTTAATTTCCTATCGGCCACGACCGAATCTTTGTCGGCGGACCTCGAGTACTCGCGCGCTCTGCAAGCCGGGCCGCAGGCTTTAATGCTTGAGGGCTCCTACAAATACGGGATTTGGCTATTGATCGCCGGCCATGTCGTTTTCAAAGTCGCACTCTCGCGCAATGTAAAGGGTCTGGCCGATCTTATGCGCCAACTTAGGCAGCGCGAGGTCGCACTCACCGAGATGAATAAGTTTTACGGCCTCAGCTATCGCGTCGCCACCAGCCCCACCACCTGGCTGACCGTCGCTTCAACCGCGGGGGGCGCCGGCCTTGGGGCCCTTGAGCATCTGATTCAAAGCTCGGGCACGCACCGCCTAAATCCGATGATCGCGACCATGGTGGTGCAGGCTCAATTGGCGTGTCACTTGTCGTATCAGGGCTTAGCGGTGCAAGAGGAATTTGAGAGCGTAAAAAACGATCCGGCAAAACTCAAAGAGGCCAAGCCGGCCCTTTTAGAGCAAATCACCACAATCGCGGGCCAAGGAAAAGTTCTGGCTGAGCAGTACTCGCGACTGGAAAATCTCGACGTGCGCGATCGATTGTTTAAAAAGGTTCTTGAGCAGTATCCGACCGCCGACAACTGGCAAAAGTTCCGCACCATGCTGACTGAGGCCGAAACCAGTCAAAACGGTCAGTGCCGACAGATGTCGATGCTGCATTTAAAAAACGAGCTCGACAAAACCGCGGCTGAAATTCGCGCCCTAGTGCCCGAAGACACACCCGCCGTACCGGGGGCTAAGTAAATATGCGCAAAATCGCATGGGCCCTCCTCACATTGAGTTTTATACTACCGCTCGTCAGCGCTGCCCTCGAGCCACGTGAATTCGTAGCGCAGTTCCCAGCGCAAAGCGCGTTCGAGCGCGCTCAAGCGGCCTATCAATTGTGCGATGAAATATTGGCCACGGTCGAATCCGCCGCCTACGACATCCGCATTCGCCAACTGGGCCAGCTCAACGCCGTCGCGCCCGAGGCCGCCTACATGGCGCTCTCGACCTGCCAAAGCATGTGGATCACAAAGTTCTTAGACCCCGTTCGCGTTTCTCGCATCACCGGCCGCGACCGCGCAGCGATCGCAAAGCTGATCGCCGGCGCCGATCTTCTTTATTCGCATTTGCCTGAAGAAATCCGTCTTTACATGCAGATTCTGCCGCGCGACTCATCGGTCCCGCGCAGCCCCTACGAAATCTTATCTCCACTCGCGGCCAGTGAACGGCAGATGAACGAAACCCTTCATCGCGAAATGCGCGAAGCCGCCAAAACCGTGGTCGCCGCACCCGGATATATCGCCGCATCGCTCAGAGGCACCAAAGCCTTTATGAATTTTCTCGGTGGCGCGGGCCAAGCCGCCGGCCGCTTGGTCAAGCAAGCGCTGTTGATCAGCGTGCTCGCCTTTGGCGCCGGTGAAATGGCGGAAAGTGGCCTATGGCACATTCGCGAGTCCACCCTCGTCAATCAGGTCAACGCGCTCGCGGCCAAAATCAATAAGCCCGACGGCATGCCGCTCACCATTCTGCTCGACGAATATTACAAGGCCCAACAACGCCTCGGGTTCTTTTACAACTATGCCGTTTATGTGGCCGACGATAGCGGCGGCACCTCTGGACGCTCGGTCGCTGGCCTGTGTGCAGCGCAAGTTAGAGAGTACTTTGAAAAGGGCAAGGCCGTACGCCCCTGCCGTGATGCCGCGACAACGTGGATTTTGGCGGCCCAATATTTAAATCAAATTTTCCCCGGCAATGCCGAGGCATCGGCTGTTGCAGGTCGGCTTATGGCGCGAGCCAAGTTGGCCCTTTGGCAGCACGAAGAAGAGCACCAGGAGATGCTGCGCAACCTCCCCCTTTGCCAGCCGGTCTATTCGCCGATGATGGGTACGTTCTTGCCGATGGATTGCCAGGCCAAGGCAACGATGCACGGTGGCCATCTCCAGTTTGCCCAAGAAAGTCACAAGCGCGAAAATTTGTTACGTGCACCCGTGGAAGCCGCGCCCAAGTTCAAATGGAGAGGGGCCTACGGCTAAAAATTTGGTCGCTCGTTTGCACAGGTAAACGCGCAAAACCCCAACGACGAGCGCTACTCTTAAGGAGCCGTTTTTCGATGGAAAAAGGTACATAGGTATTGAAATTTATTTAACAAATTGGTTTTGACGGTGAGCAGCAGCTCTGTTAGCTAAAGCGGATCAAGTCAAAACCTAGTGGGATAATGGAAGGAAGGCAAAATGAAGGCATTATTAAAGTTGGCCGTGTGCGGATTGCTCGCAGTGGCTGTAACAACTCAGGCAAACGCCCAAGGCGCTGCCCAAGTGAGCAACGTTTTGAAAACTCAAGCTGGCCGCACATATCTGGCGCAGATGAACATCACGGCTGCTACACCCGCCGCTGAAGTCGCCAACATCTTAAAAGGCCTTTCGGCTGCAGAAGCTGCCGCCGTATCCCGCGCGATCAACTTGTTCAACGCTCGCTATGTGGCCAATAACCCGGCCGCTAACGAAGCCGCTGCCAACAATGTATTTAAACCGAACGGTCAACTCCTTGTGGTTGTTGCCGCTAACTCGGCGACCACTTCCCGCGATGGCGTAAACACCGCCGTTCAAGGTCCTTCGTGCAGCATCACTGACCTGGCCAATAAACTCTCTGCTGGAACAAAGATCTCGGCTTTGAATGCTGAAGCCGCTCTTAAGTTCTGGGGTTCGCGCATCACGATCGGCACTTGCCAAGCGGATGCCGGTGGCCTCGTAAGCTACAACGCTTCGGCTCGCGAAAACTTCCTCGAAGCCGCTATCTTGGGCATGGATAAACTCCAGCGCATGGGCGACTACTCGGGCGTTTCGCTCAAAGAAACTTGGGCAGAAATGCTCGCAATCGCCAAGTCGAATGACGCTGGCGCGGTTGCAACGAACGCCGCTCAAGAGCGTGGCACTGTTGATTCCCTGCAAAATAGCTGCGGAATCCTCGCTCTTCCGAACTAGTTTTTAGATTTATAAAAGATTTTTACTAAGGCCGCTTGCAAGAGCGGCCTTTTTTATTTCTCTCACCCGACTCGGCATAAAATTTTCTCGTCAAATATTTGAAATTACTTATTTTTTTGCCACAAACTAAGAGAGTCTAGGCCTGTTGATTTTGTATGCCACAAGCATACGTATGTATGCTAGGATCATACATATGAAATTGCTATGCCTTTTGCTTTCGAGCCAGGTCCGAGCGGAAATATTCGGCCTCTTGTTCGACGGCAACCAAAAATCAATTCACTTACGAGAACTCCAGAGAAGGACTAGGTTATCGATTGGCACAATCCAGCGAGAAATTCGCCACCTTCAAAATCTGGATCTAATAACCAGTCGGCGGGATGGAAATCGCCTTTACTTCGCCGCCAACCAAAATCATCCTCTACATCAGGATATTTGCTCGATGGTCGACAAGACTTCCGGGATACCTCAAAAACTAAAACAGATGCTTGCCTCATTTAAAAAAATTGAATGCGCGTTTATATTCGGTTCTTTTGCGAAGGGTGTTGTAAAGTCCCACAGTGATATCGATTTGATAATAATTGGCGACGTCGGACTTCGGGCACTTTCTTCGAAACTGAAAGGCATAACTGATAATGTGCAACGGGAGATCAATCCCCATATATATTCACGTTTTTCGTGGAATGAAAAATTGAGGCGCAAGGATCATTTTATTCGGAGCGTTTCAAAAGAGCCTAAGCTTTTCCTAGTTGGAGATGAAAATGTCCTTGGCTGACTGGCTAAAAAATGGCTGGCTCCGCTCTCATTCGCCAACCAAAGAAGAGATTGAAAATTTATTGCAAATCGTCGAACGCGACCTGAAAGACGCAGCGTCAAGGGACCTCTCCGATGATTGGAAGTTCGGCATCGCATACAACGCAGCTCTTAAGCTATGCACGGTACTTTTACATGGCTCAGGCTTCAGACCCGAAAAAAATCTGGCTCATTACCGAACATTGCAGGCTCTCCCGTTGATACTTGGCAAAAAGCACAATCGAAATGCCGACTACCTCGACGCATGCCGAAAAAAACGCAATGAAACGGAATATGATCTCGCAGGAAACATCAGCGCCGAAGAGGTGAAGGAACTTTTGGAATTTTGTAACGAGCTAAAGTCCGAAACGATAGTTTGGCTAAAAAAGCACCGCCAAAAACTTATGGAGTGAGCACCCGTCATGGCTAGGAAGAAAACAGAGGACTTTACGATAGTCCGCGAGCACCCAAGACAGGTTCCTACTAGCGATAAAAATCCCTCCGGCGTCACAATCGTCGACCGTCACCCAAGGAGACTCCCGGGATCCTATCTGAATGCCGCGGAAATTAGATCGGCATTCAAGGCTTATGATCGAGCGAATTTGACATTTCCATCGACGAACAATCTTGGATATAAATCTGGAAACGCATACGACGAGACCATTGCGGTTTGGGTTGATTATTTTAACAAAAAGTTTCGCGCCGATTCCCCGATTGAACCGAATGTCTTCAAAGCCCTAATTGCCAGTGAGTCAGGCTTCGACAAGGATCCACCCGGCAACAAAGTAGCTCTTGGGATTACTCAAATCACCAAATCGACTCTAAAAATTCTCCAGGACCCAAGCGGCGAGGCAAAGGATTTTATTTTTGACGACATTCGACAGAAGGATCTTAAAGAGCCAGACATTGCCATTCCGCTGGGAGTGCGTTGGCTATTCAAGAAGAAACAAACAGCCGCCAAAAAACTAAAGCGGGAGCCCACAACCGAGGAGCTCATTTTAGAATACAAAGGTCTGCTTAAGAGCAAAACAGCGCTTAAAGAAAAAGCTCTTCAAATCTTTAGAAAGCACTATGATCAACTCAAAAATAAATAGATCCCTCGCGTTGATCTTGTTGGCATTCTCTTTTGGATGCGTTACGTCAGCATACCGGCTTGGTCGCTCCGATAGAAACCGCCAGGAGCTTTTCGTTACGCCGGACCGGGTGACTATGACTTGCACAAAGGAGTCGTCGGACGGCGAAACATTTTTTGGGTTTATGCTCCATGTGTTGGATGATGAAAAGACCGTGCTCGATATTCTTCAAAGCAACAGACTGGACGAAAACGGCTGCCTTGAGAGAATTCAGAAAATCGGCCGAATACTGGAGGGTGGAAATCGCATTTACATTGGCGGAATGGGCAGCATTAATGAGCCTAGGAAAAAAGAGAAGTTTACGCATACCTTTCCAAAATTGGGAACTTTTCATAGCAATGGTCGGGTCCTTCAGTTCGCCGTAATTGCAAACGAGCACGGGGCCTGCTACAGCGCATTTAAGCGTGAGGAAAAACCCTGCCCCCGCGACGAGTTCCCCATTGAGAACTGAATTGTCCCTGCTCTCAGTGCTGGGTGGCCAAATACGCCGCGCCTAAAATTCCCGCATCGTTTTGCAGCTTCGAGATTTTAATTTTCGGGAGCAGATCCACGCCCTCGCGATAGCGCTCCATCACCGACGGCATAAAGGCGTTGGTTTCATCTAAAAACAAATCCGACGCGTGCGAGAAACCGCCCGATATAACCACGACCTCGGGAGCGAACAGCACGCATAGAGTTCGCACCGAGAGCGCCAGATGGCGACCGTACTCTTTAAAAGCCTCTTGCACCCACACATCGCCGTGCTCGGCCAGTTTCACTGCCTCTTGCCCGGTGAGCGCTCGCCCCTTAAGGCGGCCAAGGCGCTGTGAGAAGTGATTGCCCCCGAGGTAAGCCTCGATGCAACCGTAAGCGCCGCAACCGCAGGGATACTCTTTGTTGTCGAGATTCAAGGGAATATGGCTCGCCTCGGGGTGAAGCCCTCGGCCGGCGCGAACGAGCTGGCCATTGGCCAAAATGCCAATCCCAACCCCAGTCCCAAGCGTCATGGCGACGATGTTCTCTGTTTTACCATGACCGCCCTTCCATTTTTCGGCCAGCACGGCGGCGGCGGCGTCATTTTCTAAAAGCACCGTCTTTTTAAATATTTTTTTGAGCGAACCCACCAGGTTCAAAACGCCCCAAGACTTTTTTCCGGTAAAGAAGTTGGTCGGATCCAGCAGCAAACCTTTTTCGGGATGCAGGGGACCTGCCGAGGCTACAGAAACCAATTTGTATTTGCGCTCGCGTGAGAGTTCTCCAGCCACTTTTTTAAAAAGCGCAAGCAAGCCCTCGTAACCTTCGTCTTGCCGAACCGAGGCCGTGGCTTGCTCGAGAATTTTTCCCTGGCCTGTGATGTAGGCGCCTTTAAGTTTGGTGCCGCCAAGATCGAAGCACAGGAAAACGTCAGTGGACTTGGCCACCGCTCACGTCCGTCAGCTCGTTGGCCAATTGCAAAATTTTGCGCCGGGTCGATTCGATATCGCCGTTCGGGTCAAAGAGCGCGGCTGTTCGCATGGTCTCTAAGATCTTTTTGCTTGAGCCTTTTTTTAGGCCCGGATCAGCTTCTTCTAGGCGCTGAATATACAAACCAACCTTGCGCTTAAAGTCGCCATACTCTGGCTCATAGAGCCAACGGATCTGATCAATGAATTTTTGTACGGATTCGCGATCCTTCGTGCCCACGGTGTTTCCTCCTGCGTGACATTAGTAAAGCAAACTGCGATGAATGAGCCAATGGAAATCACCGCGCGTTCAAATCCTCTCGATGTCTTTTCGGCCTGGATGACTGAGGCGAAGGAGAACTCCGCGATTCGGGAACCGTTGGCCATGTCGCTCGCGACTATGAACGACGCGCATGAGATTCATAACCGCGTCGTACTATGCAAATCCTGGAGTGAAAACGGCTTCACCTTTTTTACCAATTATTTGAGCGCCAAGGGCCGGGAACTGGCCGGGCATCCCAGCGCGGGAGCGGTTTTTTACTGGGACCCGCTGGCGCGCCAAGTGCGCATCTCTGGATCGGTTAAGAAGGTCTCGGTGGAGGAATCTCAGGAGTATTGGCGCAGCCGCAATCGCGACAGTCAGCTCAGCCAATACATTTCGCGACAGTCCGAAGAGGTCAGCTCTCGCGAGGAGCTAGAGCAGCTCAAACAACGGGCGGCGAAAGAATTCGAAGGCCGCGAGGTTCCCTGCCCCAAGCACTGGGGTGGCTATGTTTTGAGTCCAAAAATCATTGAATTCTGGATCGGGAAAACTGGACGGTTGCACGACCGATTTCAATTTGAAAAATCCGAAAAAGCCTGGACCTTTCGCATACTTTACCCTTGATACCCCGACCTTACATGGCGTGTAATATTAGGGGGGTGTACCTAAGTGCCGAATATTATTGTGATCGCCAAAGACGATCGCGTTCGCCGGCAGATCGAGCAGTATCTAAACGAGATCGCTCAGGAAGACCTACGCTTCGCAACCTTTAAGCGCGTCGAAGAGTTTGAGGAGCTCTATTACAAAGATCTCACCTCCTCCACGCCGACCCCGCCGGCCGACCCCAGCGCAGCCGGTGCACCTGCACCACCTGCGGCCGAACCACCACCCGAACCGCCTAAAGAAGAAGAGATTGATCTGCGCCTCTTTAGCGATGTGCATATGGTGATCTTCGCCCTCGATTCCGTCGGGATGAAAGCCGGTCCGTGGATCGACAAGGCGCGAATGAATTTAAAAAAATTCAAACACATGCCCGAAGGCAATCAACAGCGCTGGGTGCTGATGAAGTACGAAGACGACGGGATCAGCAAACTCGATCTGCTGCATCCGGCGCTCGACGACTTAGTTTATTTACCGCTCGACCGGCTTATATTTTTGCAAAAGATCGAGATCCTGCTGGCGCTGCCGAAACTGGCCACGCCAAGCTTTTTGTTCAATCAAGAGGTCAAACACCCCATTGAAATTTCTAAAATCGTAAAGCTCGATCGCTTGAGCGACGTCGGCATGGCCATCCGCAACCCCGTGGCATTGAAACGCGGCCTGCCGGGCAAGTTTTATCTCACCCTCCCTGGAGAAAAAAACCGCCTTGAGATTCGCGGCAAGGTGATTCGCTCGGAACCACACCCCGAACATCCGGGGCAATTTCTTGTGTACTTCGGATTTTTCGGTCTGGCCAAGACTTCGCTCACCGCGATTCGCCGTACGCTATCGAAGGCACCCCGTTACCAATCGCTGCTTTCTGAGGACCGAGACGCCGTGCGCTTTCGGCCCGACGACTTGTTTGCCACGCCAGAATCTTCGCAAATCTTTACCCTTGCCGTGATTGATCCGGATGAGGTGGCGTCCAATGGACTCGCCCAGCAATTGACTAAAGAGATGGACCGGCTTCATGTGGTGACCGAAAGTTCGTACTCGCTGTTTTTGTACAAGTACTTTAGCCCGACCGGAACGATCAGCAAAGAGTCGCCACCGCGCCCGAGTGAGACTTCAGACTTTTATGCGACTCCGATTTCCATGTCGATCTCGGCGAGTGACTTAAAGTGTCTTAGTGTGGATCCCGGGCCGACCGATGCCGATATGTTTTTGGGCCACCAGGCCTCTGAGATTTTTGGCTCGCCCGACCGATGGCTCTCGTTGCTGCAAGACAAAGAATCCAAGCTGATTATGGAAGAAGCGCTTCAGCTCGCGGCGAAGGGCCGCGTGCTTGAAAAATTGCTCTCGATACAAGATTTTAAGAACGAGCGGCGCGCGGTGAATTTCAAAATTTATAAAAGTTCGGCCGAACATATCGTCACCGTTGAGCTATCGCCAGCGGGGCTCGATGATATTATGTCCAAAATGACCTCGGAGGACACCAGCAAGAATCTGGATGTCATGATTGTCGATGCGAGCTTCGTGCCCGAGGACTCAGCCGCGTGGATTGAAGGCCTCCGTCTGCGCGCCCTGCAACTGAACTTGATCAAAGACCCCGCGACGCTAAAGTTTTTAATCGTAGCCGAGACCGACTCTCGGCAAAGCGAGCAGTGGCTCAACTCGCCCGACATTTTGGGACTGTTTATCAAACCTGTCGACAACCGGCAGATGCTGTACTTTTTGTCAGAAATCTTAGGCAACAGAAATACTTTGTTCAATTTTGAAAACTTAGGTTGGAGCTCACCCGGAATTTCGGTCCACGTCGCCAAACAAGTGGAGCTTGAAGCGCTCAGTGAGTTCGGCGCTACTCTTTTGACCAAGCAAAAAATCGCTCCAGGCTCCGTATTCTTTCTGCGCAAATCGATCTACGAAAACGCGCCCAACGCCTGTTTGGCGGCGCGAGTTTATGTTTGCAATGAACATCCGAGCGAAAAGGGCAGCTATCAGGTGTACACTACATACTACGGAATCAATGAGACATTTTTAAAATTTGCCCGCACCTGGATCCGCGAGAATTACGCACAACAAAAATCACAGGGCGACTAAGCCGCCGCGACTTCGAGCTTGTGGCCGCAATGCGGGCAGAACTTAGCTTGCAGTTTGGTGTCGATCGCGCCATTGCACGCAGGGCACGCGTTGCCATCAGCGGCGGCGACTTCTTCTTTCTCTTTCATATCGACAAAGCCTTTATCGTTCCACTTGTCGATCTCATAAAGAATTGCCCAGAAATCGGCCATCTTTACGAACTCGCTGCGATCGAACGACAACTCCAGGCGCCCGTCGTCAAAACTTTTGCGCTTAACGAACAGGCCCTTTTTCTCAAGCACATCGAGATGGGTGTTTTTGAGGTCGATTCTAAATTTGCTTTTGCATTCGTTGAGAACAAAGGTCCAATCCAGCTTCGAGGCGCCCTTGTGGTCCACTTCCGCAGTGACCGAGATCTCGGCCAAAGCCTTTGAAACTTTCAACGCCAGCGGGTCGACAAAAATCGCCTCGGCCTTGCTGCCCTTAAACAAATGATATTGGTAGAACTCAGCAAAATCCTCGAACAGCTGCACGTTGAAAAATTTGATATCGATCAAATCCTCTTCGCCCTCTTCCGATTTGCCCATTTTCAATTCGGCAAGTTTCAACTTGGCCAAAAGATCCATCATGGCGCGCAGGCGCGGCGGCGATCCGCCAAAAAAGCGGCTCGAGTACATTTTCAAGGCCATCCACGCCACGGTAATCTCAGTGGGCTTCTCGGGATTTTTCTTACCGATATGGCGCGAGATCAAATGAATTTCCGTGAACATCCGGTGAATCAAACCCTGTGGGCACGGCGACTTTTCAGTTTCGGCTTTCGACATCTTGGTGGCTTTGCGATTGGCCTTAACTTCGTCACAGGAGCTTTTAACCATTAACTTAATTCCAGGCGGGCACTTTTCAAATTGTTGCTTCATCAGTTCCAAGGGAACTTCGAGAACCTTGCACTCTTGCAAGGCCTCAGCCGTGAATTCATGGCGCGCGGTGGTTGAGAACAGGGCTTGTTCGCCAAGAACTTGGGAGGGGCCGAGCACGACGACTTCGAGATTTTTTCCGGATCGCTCGCTCATCAAGGCGATCTTGCCCTGCTGAATCATGTAGAAAGCGGTCGGTGCATCGCCCTCTTTGAACAAATGTTCGCCGCGTTTCAGTTTTTTTACGTTTTCCATATGCTAAATTCTCCCACCTTTCGTATCGGCTTGAATTGAGTGGGCTTTGAGTATTTGACGCCTATCGGCGTCGATTCTGGATACGGCCCGAAGGTGGTAGCGTTTGAAACCTATGGCGATGCCTGTTTTTTCTATTCTAACTGGACTCTTGGCTGGGGCGCTGATCATGGGCTTTGTGCTCTGGTGGAGCCGCCGCCGCGAATTGCGCTGGGCCCAAGAAGAGGCCAACGAGCTGATCGAAAGCGCGCGCAAAGATGCTTTGGGAATGGAAGAAGAACTCAAAATCCAGATGGATGAAATGAGTGAGCAAGCGTATGAGCGCTTCGATCGTGACACACGCAAATTGGTTTTAAGAAACGAAGAGGTCGAAGAGGGCATCATCGAGCGCGAGTCGAAATTCAAAGACCTTGTCACGACCCGCGAACAACTCTTGAACCGCAAATCCCAATCCCTCACTGCCAAACAACAAAAGGCCACTAATTTTGAAGCTCGCGTCCGCCAGCTGCGCGAACGCGCAAGCCAACTCGAAGCCCAACTTCTTGAAGAAGCCCGCAAGCGCACACCGGTCGAAGAGTCGGCGCTAAAAGCCCAAATCCAATCTCAGTTCGAGCAAGAGGCTCGCAATAACGCCACCCGTGCGGCGCAAGAGATCGAGCAAGAAGCGCAAATGAATATGGAGCGAGACGCGAAGAAAATTTTAAACCAGGTTTTGAATCGCTTCGCCCGCCCCTACTGCTCAGAGCGCGGCATCGGCAACGTCAACTTTGAGAATCCCGATCACAAAGCCCGCACCTTCGGCCCTGAGAACGCTTTTGTTCGCAAGATCGAACAGCTGGCCGGAGTCGATATCGTTTTTAACGAAACCTATCAGAGTGCCACGGTGATGGGCTTTGATCCGGTTCGCCGCGAACTGGGCCGCCTCGTTTTAGACGCCGCCTCTCGGCAGCGCAATCTAAACGAAAAACTGATCGACGATATTTATAATCGCTGCAAAAAAGATCTCTTTAAAAAGATTTTGGTCGACGGCAATCGTGTGGCCAACGAGCTGCGCATTCCCGATCTGCATGAGGACGTACGCTCGATGTTGGGCGCTCTCCGCTACCGCTATTCATTCGCGCAAAATCAACACTTTCATGTGGCCGAAGTCGGTTGGCTGGCCGGGCTACTCAGCAATGAGCTGGGCTTGAATGTGCAAGATGGACGGCGCGCGGGCTTGCTGCATGACATCGGTAAAGCCATGGATCACTCGCGCGAGGGCGGCCACGCCGTGATCGGCGCCGAATTTATCGAAAAGCACGGCGAGAAATCCGAAGTGGTTCATGCCGTTCGTGCCCACCACTATGACGAGCAACCGAGCAGTGACTTGGCGTTTTTAACCATCGGTGCCGACGCCATTTCGGGAGCGCGGCCGGGCGCACGCCGCTCGACCATGGACTCCTACACGCAAAAAATGGCTGATCTCGAAAAAATTGGCGCCAGTTTTGAGGGCGTGACCGCGACCTATATTTTGAGCGCGGGCCGCGAGGTGCGCGTAATCGTAGACGGCCATCGTGTCGACGATCACAAAGCGCTCGAGTTGTCGAAGCTGATCGCGCAAAAAATCGAAGACGAACTGAGCTACCCCGGGTTGATTAAAGTCACCGTGGTGCGCGAGACTCAAGCGGTTGAGTTCGCTCGCTAGTTAATATCTGAATTGTCTTATGCACAATCGACTCTTTTGAACTCAAGTCACGCTTAGCCGCGAATTGAGCGCGCACAATGTCGTCGTACGCAAATTGGGGATAGCCTTGCCGCCGCATTAAAATTTGTGAGTAGCGCACCGCCCGGTCGATCAGTTTGCCATTCGACGGATAAACCCAGGTCATTAAATTTCCCTCGAAGCGGCCCAAGCGACCCATCACCAGCGTTGAATGCATATTCATCCACAACTTCAGCGTCAGGTGGTCGAACAGCGGCGAATTTCCCGGCAGGGGAAAACGCTCATCGAGCCCGCGAAACTTAAAATTCACATTCTTGCCTTCCGACTCAATGGCAAAAATATGGTGCTGCCCATTCGGCAGAATCTGCTTTCTAAAGGCCTCTACACTCTGGCCAAAATCGAAGCTCAATAAATAGTCTTTGGTCGCCTTGGAGTGGATTTCAGGCCACTGCAAGGGCCGGGGGGGCCGCGCGAGAAGCGCATTCCAACTCGCCTCCGCCGTCCTGGCACCGGGAATTGTGAGATACGAAAGGGAGTGCCGGTCGGTCATGTGTTTAGGATTATCGAACGGCGCCAAATTAAATGTGGGCGCGCGCTCGGTGGTGTCGGTAAATACGGTGATCGCATACTCGCTGGCCGAATAAATCGTAAACTCACCGCTCTTATAAGCGTCGGACTCTTTGAGAATAAATTCTTTAAGCCGAATAATCTGCGCCGAGCGCAGAAACTCGATCCAGCGGTCGAGTTCCTGAAAGGCTTTGTCGACATCGCGCTTAAATTCGAGCGCCAATCCGATCACCAGCATCAGCACTGTACTCGCCTGCATGCGCGTGCTGCCGGTCAACGCCATCGGGCCCGTCTCAAGGCAATAAGAGTCGATCTTCGGATTGGTCAACACCTGCCGTGAACGCTCAACCTTCTCGGTGAGGATACGCGTGGTGTTGCAATACAAAAAGAGCGGCTTACGCTTTGAGACCTGAGTGGCTTTTTCAACCGCGCCGATCACATAGGGAGTTTCGCCACCCTCGGTGGATCCGATCAGCAAATCGCCCGAGCCGAAGCCGAGCTCCATTAGGTGACGCGCCCCATACTCCGGAAAATCTTCAAAACCTTCGAGAGAATGGACCAACGCCACATCCCCACCCGCCATCAGCGAGCACACTTGCTCCGAGCCCGGATTCTGCTTGCGCCACAAATACTCAAGCGACAACGACAGCCGCCCCGTGGCACCACAGCCGACCAAATAGATTTTGTTCCCCGCAGCCAGCGTATCGGCCACAGCATGAAATAGGCTGGTGACTTCGCTCTTTAGTTTTACGATTTTCTCTAACGCCTCGAGGTCAATGCGCCGAAGCGTGGCGAGTGCGCGATCTAAATCGCTCTGCGCCCACTCGGAAAGCTGCACGGTTTTTGGATGCGGCGTTTCGGTTGGTAAGTCGCCCAACTGGAACAAATGCTTCTTTGCTAAAAATTCGTCGGCAGTATTCATATTTAAAGCTTAAGAGTCCGAGTCAAATCTTGTAAGCCGCGACTGAATGCGCCAAGATGGATCTCCATTTGGAGGTCTTAATGAGCATCCGACGTGTGGCAATTTTAGGCGGCAAACGCATTCCCTTCGCCCGTTCTTTTGGAAAGTATATGGGCGTTACCAATCAACAGTTAATGGAAGCCAGTTTAACCGCACTGGTAAATGATTTTAACTTAAAGGGCGAGCGGCTGGGCACGGTGGCGCTCGGGTCGGTCATTAAACATTCGTCCGACTGGAATTTAGCTCGCGAATGCGCGCTCGGCTCCGGATTGTCGGCCGAAACTCCGGCCTATGATTTAGTGCAAGCCTGCGGAACCAGTCTGCAAACGGTGATTTCCGTGGCCAACAGCATAGCCCTGGGTCACTTCGACGCCGGCATCGCTGGCGGAGTGGATACCAATAGCGATTTGCCGTTTGTGTTCTCGCGGCGCTTTAACCGGATTATGCTCGAGGCCAATAAAGAAAAGACCATGGGCGGAAAGCTCAAGCGCTTCCTGGCCCTTCGTCCAGGTGACTTGAAGCCTCTCACGCCTGGCGTGGTGGAGCCTCGCACGGGCATGAGCATGGGTGAATCGTGCGAAGTGATGGCCAAAGATTGGAAGATCACGCGCGAGGAGCAAGATGAATTGGCCGTTGCCAGCCACAAACGCGGCGCCGACGCTTGGAAGAATGGATTTTATAAAGATCTGGTGGTCGGCTTTGGCGGGTTGGAGTTTGACGACAATCTTCGCGGCGATACCTCGATGGAGAAAATGGCAAAACTTAAACCGGCCTTCGACCGCAAAGCCGGAACTTTGACCGCGGCCAACAGCACGCCTTTGTCGGACGGCTCGGCCTGTATTTTATTGGCGTCTGAAGAGTGGGCCAAAAAACGCGGCCTCCCGGTGTTGGCGTATTTATCTTGGAGCGAAACCGCGGCGGTGGATTTTGTGAAGGCCGAGGGTCTTTTGATGGCCCCGTCGTATGCCGTGCCTCGTATGTTGAAGCGCGCGAATTTAAAGCTGCAAGATTTTGATCTTTACGAAATTCACGAGGCCTTTGCCGCGCAAGTGCTGTGCACCTTAAAAGCTTGGGAAAGTGCTGAGTTCTGTAAGCAGAGACTGGGCTTGCCCGAGCCACTCGGTAAACTCGATCGCAGCAAAATGAATTTGAAAGGCGGCTCCGTCGCACTCGGCCACCCATTCGCCGCGACCGGCGCTCGCATCGTAGCGGGCCTCGCCAAACAACTGAATGAACGCGGCTCCGGCCGCGGCCTAATCTCGATCTGCACCGGCGGCGGCATGGGCGTAACCGCAATCTTAGAAAAATAAGAGGTACCAGGTACCTTTTCGGTTCGCGTCATATACTTTCAATAAGAGGATTTTATTTATGTACTCTCCCTATCCGGAAACCGAACCCTTTCGCACAGGCCGTTTAAAAGTCTCGCCGATTCACGAAATTTATTTTGAGGAAGTCGGCAACCCTAAGGGCAAACCGGTTTGTTTTATTCACGGCGGGCCCGGCGGCGGCATTGAACCTTCGCATCGGCGCTATTTTGATCCGAAGGCGTTTCGAATAATTTTATTTGATCAGCGCGGCTGTGGGCAAAGCACGCCCTACGCGGAGCTGAAAGAAAACACCACGTGGGATTTGGTCAGCGATATCGAAAAACTTCGGCAGCATGTCGGCGTTGAGAAATGGATTGTTTTTGGCGGCAGCTGGGGCAGCACGCTGTCGCTGCTTTATGCGGAGACTCACCCGGATCGGGTGGCGGCCATGGTGTTGCGCGGAATTTTTCTCTGCCGCAAAAAAGAAATTAAATGGTTTTATCAGGAAGGCGCGAGTCATATTTTCCCCGAAGTTTGGGAAGAGTATGTGCGGCCGATTCCGCCCGAAGAACGGGGCGATTTTGTCTCTGCGTTTTACAAACGCTTAACCAGCCCAAATCGCGACGTGCGTTTGCAAGCGGCTAAGGCGTGGTCGATGTGGGAAGGCGCGACGTCGCGCTTGATTCCTGATCGCTCAATGATCGAGAGCTTTGGCGACGACGAGTTTGCCGAGGCCTTCGCGCGAATCGAATGCCATTATTTTATTAATGGAATCTGGATGCGCAACGACAATCAGATTATTGAAGACGTGCATAAGATTCGCCATATCCCGTGCGAGATTATTCATGGGCGCTACGATGTGGTTTGCCCCGTCGAGAATGCATGGGATCTGCATCGCGCTTGGCCCGAAAGTCGTTTACATATTGTTCCCGATGCCGGCCACTCCGCCAAAGAGGGCGGGATTTTGCCCAAGCTGATTGAGGCTATGGAAAGATTAAAATAACGAATTAAAAGTCGACGCCGACTCGAAGCTCCATATTGGAGTAGAATAGATTCTGCACGCCCGCGTTCGACTGCAACGCCGAGGAATAATTGAATTTGTAAGAGTGCAATTGCCCATACCAGAAGGCGCCGAGCTTCCACCGCTCAGTAAAATTGTAAGATGCGCCCACGGATCCATCGAACGCAAGAATAGGCGTTAGCGTAAACGTATTGCCACCTTCACTCGACGATTGAATCGGCTGTTGGTAGCGCATGCTCCAGTAATAGCGAATTTTACTTTTTATGGTTTCGGCAATAAATCCGATCGAGCCCGAGAGAATATTATTGGTCGCCTGCACCAGCTGGTTGCCGGACTCCACATAGAGGAACGGAAAATAGTGATTCTGCACTCCCGCCCGCACTGTCCACACCACCGGCATTCGCCACAACTTCATATGCCAGGGCGTAAGCCAAAGTCCTTCGGCCGAGGTTGTGGTCCACACGAAGCTGCGCTTATTGATCGGATAGTTGTCGACGCGGACGTCGCCGGGTGTGCGCTTATAAGAAACGACTCCGCCAAACTTCGCCGTTCCGAGCCAGCCGGCCTCAAGATAGGCGCTCGGACCCTTAGTATTTTTATATTCCACATCGGCGGTGTTGGCGATGGTCTGTCGAACATTGACGTAATTGTATCCGCTACCGCCCCACAGCCACGCGCCAACTTTTTCCCATAGCGAAAGGTCCTCTTTCTCTGGCTTAACTCGAACTGTGCTGGGCGGGCGCTGTTCGGCGGCGGGTTTGCGCTCCGGCGGTCGTTCGGGAATTTTGATATTCTCGCTTTGAATAACCTGAGGTGGTGCCGGTCGAGTTTTAAAATGATGCGGCTTTGACCAAGCACTAATCGGCCCGCGAGGACCAAGAGCCCTCACACGGAATTTATGTTTAGTGTCAGCCGCGAGGACCGGTTGGAACCAAGTTTTATCGACCGTGAAACTTTCTTTTTCTCCCTTATCCGGCCGCACTTCGACTTCAAAGCCCCGAGCAAAAAGAATCGGCGACCACGACAGCACGCCGGCACCTGCCGCGAGCCGGTTAGGCGCTTCCATCTCAATTAACGTCCGATGCATTTTTGGCGGGAACCGGGCACCGGCTGCATCCTCGACATGGTAGACGATCTCAGTCAGACCAGGCTCAATCCACTCATCCGGGAACTGAGCGCCTGCAATCGATAACGACTCGGAATCCACGTCGCGACGCTTGGCTTTTAAAGTGTGTTCGGTGAAAGTCAGATCGCTAAAAAATTCTACAAAGGGAGTGGTGGCGGACAGGTAGGTTTTCGCCTCACCGCCTCGCGCGCCATAGAGCATCGAGGGATAATTTAAATTGGGAATTATAATATGAGTCGGCAAGTTCGCGCGCTTTAGATCGAGCGGATTTATTTTCTCACGAACGGCGAACGTAACCACTTCCGACCAATCTCCGTTCAGTTGGTCACCTTCGAATTCGCCTCGCGCGCGCGCAAAGTACTCGCCCACAGGCAGCGACCAGGACCGTTGTCGGCTCGGTATAACTTCGTCCACGACCAACACACCGAAGTCGCGACTGCGCGCGACCTGCAAACGCGCGACTCCACCGGGCTGGGCAAAGTCCACCTTAAACAACACCGAACTCGATTGACCGCGATGCACATGCATTTCGCTCGCCGCCTTTGGCGATAGAATGACCGGCACCGCCGGCTGCGCCAGAACCAATTTCTTCGTCACACTGAAGTTTCCGCGATTGTCTTTTAAGCGAAAATACAAACTTTGCGGCAGAGTGAGTGACGTGCTGAAGCGGGTTTGGCCGGCAAATATTTCGCGCATCGCGATCCGCGAAAAAGTCGGATCTTGCGCGAACTCGAGAACAAACTCATCGTTGGGAGCCGCGGTATTGCCCGAGGAATACCTCCACTGAAAATCAAGTCCCACTCGCGCATCGCGAGAGTAAATGTGCGAACGTTCCGGCGTCAAAATCTGAATTGGATCGTTCTTACGCGGGCGCCGGTCGATAAATTCGATTTTGTCGTTGGTGCTAAGATTTTGCGCCTTGCCATCTTTCACGATCCGCGCGTTGCCAGAAACGACGCGGACTGAAGTTTTAGCACCCCTGCGCTCGATCGAGATGTTCGACGCGACTTCGGCGTTGAGCTCGATTTTTTCGCCCGAGCCGGTTTCAATTTGCAAGGGTTCGTTTTTAGCTATAAATCCGCTGAGCATTCCTCGACTGAGGTTTAAGCTTTTAAAGCGCTTCTCTTGGCGGATCACCACCAAAGTGTTCGAGTCGAGTTTTAGTTTCGATTCACCGATGCGCAAATCCACCGTCGACGATTCGCCTGAAAATACGGCGTCATCATAAACTAACTTTTGATTGATCCGACCTTTTTGCCACTGAAACTGGTTCGAAAACTTAACCCGAATGTCACCGCGGCCATCGACCACTTCGGCAATAGAGTCGCCGACGTCGACTTGGTGGTCGTCGCTAAATAGGCCATCAATCCCAAAGTAGCTCGCTGCCGTCAGCAGCAAGAGGATCAAGGCGATTGCGATTAGAACGCGATCCGTGCGGCCCAAACTCCGTCCTTCCTTGAGACGAATTATTCGTTTTCTCAATCTGAGATCGGCATTTTCTCGCAGATATATAAGTGAGTACGCCTCAAAACAGACCAAAATCCAGTGGTTTACATCAAGGTCCGGGCAGATTTTGCCGATCTATATATACCTGAATAATTGAGGAAGTCGTGGAACGTACTTGGAATGCATCTCAATTTTGCGCACGTGTATGCATCGCCGCCATCGGCATTTTTTGCCTAATGGCGTGTGACAACGGCGGAAAAATTGAGTTTCGGCCCGACACAACACCGAGGAAGCGAAACAAGGGGTCCGCCGTCACCATGGTTCCCGCGGGTAAAGCTATCATTACCGAATTCGGACAAACTCCCGCCACCGGTCACACCGCTAAAGTTCAAATCAACCCGGTCCAGGGTACAGAACTCACCGGCGGTGGTTACACGCTCAAACTAAAACACACCGTGAGGAATCGATAGTCGATGTTGATTCCAACAATGCGCGCGCTCATTTTAACTTTACTCCTCGTCGGCACAACGGCAATGGCCGCAGGCCCGTCGGGCGGCGCCATTCAGGGAACATTGCTCGGCCCAGGACTGGTGCCCGTGACTTCGAACAGTGTCGATTTTCAAATTCAGATTTTAGATAGCACCGGCACATGCGTGATGTATCAAGAAGATCACGACAACGTTGATCTCTCGGCCACCAACGGCGACTTTACCCTCGATCTCGGCCTCGGCACCAACGCCGTCAACAACATCGACGCCTCCAACACTTTAAAGAACAACGTGTTCCGCAACGACACCGACATCGCGCCCTACGCCGGTTGCCCCGGCGGAATCAACCTCACAAACGGCGACGGTCGCACCGTGCGCGTGCGCTTTAACACCGGCAGTGGCTTAACGTTGATGACTCCCGATCTTGAACTGCGAAGCTCGCCGTACTCAGCGGTTGCCGACTCAGCCGATGCGATTCAAGGAAAGTCGATCGACTCAAGCTCGGTGAGTGGTGTGGCCGGCGACAACTTTGCCATGCTGTGGGATCAAGGTTTAAACCGCTGGGTGGCGCGCGCGATCACGCCGAGCGATATCGTATCGGCCGCTGGCGAATATTTCACTTACGCTCCAAACAACGTCGCGTGCGCCGTCGGCCAAGTTCTTAAGTGGACTGCCGGCAACCGCTGGGAGTGCGCGGCCGACGCGACTGGCGCGGGCGGAGTTACGCTTGTATCCGGCGGCACCGGCCTCTTGGGTGGCAATATCACAGGTGTTGGAACACTCTCTGTGAACGTCGGAACAGCGGCCAATCAGATTGTACAACTCAACGGCTCGGCGCAACTTCCGGCCGTAAGCGGAGCGCTCCTCACCAATATCAACGCGGTCGCATTGCAAGGCTCGCCAGTTTCGGCGACAGCGCCGGCAATGTCGCAAGTTTTAAAATGGAATGGTTCCTCATGGGTACCTGCGCCCGATTCCGATTCCGGCGGTGATATCACCGATGTGATTGCCGGCACGGCAATCCTCGTGGGTGGCGCCGCCTTTGGCGATGTCACGGTCAGTGTCGACGTGGGCATCAACGCCAACCAAATTCCGCAACTCCGCGCCAACGGCGCACTAAGCATCGGCACCGCAACGCCCACCACGGGTGCCATTGCCGATTTTTTTGGGGATGCCGCCGCCACCAGCTCGATCGTCATCCCGCGCGCCACCACCGCCAACCGGCCCGTCACTGGTGTTGACGGGATGATTCGCTACAACACCACGCTGGCAAAATTTGAAGTTTACGAAAACGGCGGTTGGGCCAATATGGTCAACACCGGCGGCTCGGGCGATTTCTTGCGCAACGGTTCGCTGGCCATGACCGGCAATTTCCGCGCCGGCTCGCAGTGGATTTCGAACGATGGTGATAATGAAGGTCTTCGAATTGACAACAGCGGGAATGTGGGAGTCGGCACCACAACTCTATTGGCAAACGCCAAACTCACAGTCCACAATGAGGTCGGTGCACAGGCGTCCCAATCGTGGCTCGCGATCACGAACCTAAATACCGGCACAACCGCTAGCGACGGCTTCTGGATCGGCAATGACGGAACAGGCCCCGACGACGGCGCCTATTTGTGGAATGAAGAAACCAGCCCCATGCTGTTCGGTACCGATGGTACTGAGCGTATGCGCATTTCTAGCAATGGCAACGTTGGCATTGGTGTAGCGGCCCCGAACTCCGGCGCGATTCTGGATTTGAACGGCACGGGAAATCTAAGCTCGTTGCTTGTGCCGCGCGGCACCACGGCCGAGCGCGCAGTCACCGCCGCCAACGGGATGATCCGCTACAACACCAATCTTGCGGCGTTTGAAGTTTACGCCAACAATCAGTGGGCCACTCTATCGACGGGTTCGGTCGGTGCCACAAGCATCGACGGACTGACAGACGGCAAAACGAGCCCTGGCACGGAGGTTGTCTATCTGGGACAGGGAGCAGGTGCCAGTGGCGCGGCTGGAGCTATTAGCAACACCGCAGTAGGTGCGAATGCTTTGGAAGGGAACATTACTGGCGACTACAATACCGCTATTGGCACGAATGCCTTACGGCAGACCCTTGGGAGCAACAACGTTGGTATCGGCGAAGGCGCGGGATTTTGGGCCTTCGGAAGTTCGAACATCGCCGTCGGCAAATTGGCGCTAGCTCAGACTCAAAGTGGCGACTCTAATATTGCTATAGGCTCTGAGATTGGCGCATTTACCGTGTCAAACAGCCTCGCTCGAAACGTATTTATCGGTGACCAGGCGGCTTCGGTCGCCGATGGCGCCGACGACAACGTAATGCTCGGATTCCAGGTCGGAGGAAATTTATCTTCGGGCGACCGCAATATTCTGATTGGCCCCGGCATTGACTTGCCTTCGGGTTCCACGTCCGATCATTTGAATATCGGCAATACGATTGTTGGGAACATGGCCGCCAAGTCAATCGGAATTGGCACTTCAAATCCAAATTCGCAGTCCGCGTTGGATATCAACGGCACGGGCAATATCTCGAATATGCTCGTTCCCCGCGGTACCTCCGCCGAGCGCGCTGTAGCAGCAGCCAATGGGATGATCCGCTACAACACCAATCTTGCTAAGTTCGAAGTTTACGAAAACGGCGGTTGGGCCAATATGGTCGCCACCGGCAGCTCACCGGGCGGTGCCGTAAATGAAATTCAGTTCAACGACGCGGGGACATTTAACGGAGTTTCGGATGTTCGAAATTTGCCCTTACATGGACTTGAGATTGGCTCAAACGCCTCAGCTGGGACCAATGGCGGTGTTGGCTTGAGTTTTACAACAGCGAAAGGCGCTTGGTTTAGCAGTGGCAGCACCGGCCTAAACAAAGCATCAGATGGTTATCTGTTGCGCGCCTCCGGATCGAATCAGTTCTTTGAGTTGAGCACCAACGAAGTCAACGGCGGCTGGCATTTTCTCAATTCAAGCGCCGGCAACGTTATGACCATCCTCGGATCAGGAAACGTCGGGATCGGCACCACAACTCCTAGCGCGATCCTCCATATCGCCGGGACGGCCGGCGGGATCTCGACCGGATTGGTGTTTGGCGATGGAGACACTGGTTTTCACGAGAATATCGACGATAACATTGCTGTCGCTCTGGACGGAGCGGATCGCTGGTTCTTCACCACCTCCAGTATGTGGACCAACACGGGCTCGGGACCTGGCCTTTTCGGAAGCAGCAACGCCGTCCTCAGACCGCGATACACTGAGGACACGGGAATCGGCCGATTGGGCGCTCACAAGCTGGGCATCTACACGAGCGGCGCTTCTCGTGTGATGGTGGACTACAACGGTGGCGTAGGGATCGGAACGACAACTTGGACCGAAGGCGCCATTCTCGACGTCAACGGCAGCGGCACAAGCTTTTCGTCGATGATTGTTCCCCGCGACTCCACCGCCAATCGTCCGGCCACCGCCCAAAACGGTATGATTCGCTACAACACCAACCTCGCGGCGTTTGAAGTTTACCAGAACAACATTTGGGCAACGCTTGCCACTGGATCGGGCGGCGCTACAAGTATCGACGGGTTGAGTGATGGTGTAACCTCAGGAAGCAGCATGTACCTGGGCGACAGCGCTGGCTCACTAGCCTCCGGCACGCTAAATACAGTTGTTGGACAAGGGGCCTTCTCCTCCGCTGGCGCGGGTAGCGGCAACACGGTCATGGGGCGAAATGCTCTTGCACTCGGCGGAGGAACATCTGCAAATACGGCAATAGGCAACGGGAGTTTAGATTCGCTTATCGCCGGCGGCGGCAATACTTCAGTCGGCGACGACACATTGATCACCATGTTCAGTGGTTCTGGAAACGTAGCGATGGGTCGATTCTCACTGAACTTCACCTCTCAAGGAAATGAGAACGTCGCATTAGGGGCTTCAACAGGATCTGGCGTGGGCGACAAATACCGAAACGTGTTGGTTGGCCATTCCGCCGGCGCAGCAGCCACTTCCGCCGACAACAACACCATGATTGGCTACCAAGCCGGCAGCAATACAACGACCGGAGATTTCAACGTCCTTGTTGGCTCTGGAGCACTCGCCCCTACACCAACCACCAGTAACTATCTGAATATTGGCAACGCGATCTTTGGCATTAATTTGAGCGGTTCCGGAGGAGTCGTTGCAAACGCGCAAATTGCAATAGGAACAACGACCCCTTCGCCGGGTGCCGTTCTTGATATTGTCGGCACAGGTGAGAATTATTCATCTATACGTGTTCCTCGCGACACCACCGCGAATCGGCCCACTTCGGCACAAAATGGAATGATCCGCTACAATACAAACTTAAGCGCATTCGAAGTCTACGCCAACGACCAATGGGCGACCGTGGCCACTGGCTCGGGCGGCGGCTCGCAATGGACAACCGTTGCCGGAAACGAAATACATTATTCGACGGCAAACGTAGGCGTTGGCACCGACAATCCAACAACCAAATTGCATGTGCACCAAAACTCGGCGGCGGACGCTGTGCTAACACTTTCAAACACCGTTACCGGCGCAGGGGCTGGCAGCGGGACGACGGTTGGGGTGGACACCGGCGGCAACGGCTCATTATGGAATCACGAAGCCACAGACTTATACTTCGGAACCGACAACACCGAACGTATGCTGATCGATCTTAACGGAAACGTAGGTATCGGCACCTCAGGTCCCACGAATCTCCTGCATATCCATGGGACTGGCAACACCACGGCGTCGATTCAAACATCGGGCGGCGCCTCGGACCGTGCCAACCTTTTAATGAGCACACCGAGTTTAGACGGATTCTTAATCGCGCATGAGGCGGGCGCCTCCAGCTGGATGCAATTGACCACGTATAGCAATCACTCATTGATGTTCGGCACGAACAACGTCGAGCGCGTGCGCATCCTCGGAAACGGAGTGATGGGAATCGGCACTACGAACCCCAACGAAGGTGCGGCACTCGATGTTTTCGGCACAGGCAATATGACATCGATGATTGTCCCGCGCGGAACCACAGCCGAGCGCGCGGTCGCCGCCACTAACGGCATGATCCGCTACAACACCAATCTCGCGGCGTTCGAAGTTTATGCTAACAATCAATGGGCAATAATCGCGACCGGCAGCGGCGGCGGAGCAACAGATATCGACGGCCTTAGCGACGCCATTTACCAGGCCGGAACTAACAGCATTTATGTCGGCAACGCTGCCGGCAACCCGGCTGCAACGGGGACATGGAATACAGCACTTGGCGACGGTGCGATGGATGATGTTACGGTTGGTAGCACGAACACAGCCCTTGGCCGGTTTGCACTAGGGACAGAAACTATCGGCGACGCAAACACAGCCGTCGGCGCACAAGCATTATTAGATCAAAACGGAGCCTCATGGAACACGGCTGTCGGAAGCCTCGCCGGAAGATTTATCACATCCGGATCTGGCAACACGGCCGTCGGTCAGAACAGTATGGTGTCAAATACCTCGGGCTCTGACAATACGGCCATTGGTGAAAATGCAATGGCCAGCGGCACCTTTACGGGGGTCAACGCTCGAAACACGGCTGTTGGATCTGAGTCCTTTAGCTCAGTCACTACCGGAGCCAACGACAACACTTTAATGGGGTTTGCCGCAGGCTCATCAATCACAACTGGAGACCAAAATATTGCCATTGGCTCTGGCGCCCAAGTTCCGTCCGCGACTTCGAATGGCCAACTCAGTATTGGCAACGCCATCTACGGCTTAAATCTCACTGGCACCGGCAGTAACATCTCCCCTGCCAATATCGGGATTGGCACAGATACTCCCCTAACCGGTGCCCGATTGGACGTATATGGGACTGGCGTCAACTTTTCGTCCCTGCTTGTCCCCCGCGACTCCACCGCCAACCGCCCAGCCGGCGTCAACGGCATGATTCGTTACAACACGACACTCGCAAAATTCGAAGTCTATGAAAACGGCGACTGGGCCAATATGGTGGGCGGAGGTGCCGCTGACAACCTCGGCGATCACACGGCCACTCAACAAATTCTGTCGACCTCCGGCACAGCCAACGCGCCCGGTATTGCAATCGTCGGCGACACCGATTCTGGATTATGGAGCTCGGGAGCGAACCGCTTGGCTCTTTCCACTGCCGGAACGGGCCGAGTGCATATCGACAATTTAGGCTTCGTGGGAATTGGCACCAATGCTCCCGCCACGATGCTTGATGTTTCGGGCGAGATTCGCAGCAGAGGTGTGGATGGCACGTCACTCTGGGTCGCTGATGCGGCCGGAGATCAAAGAATCGGCATGACCCATTATGGCGGCGCCGGCATCCTTCAAGCCTACAATGGCCCAACCGAAACTTTGCGCCTCGACTCTGGCGGCTTATCGCATATTAGTGGCGGAGTCTTGGGGATCGGGACCGACACACCGAATGCCAATGCTGTGATGGATGTGAACGGCACTGGCAACCTCAGCGCCATGATCGTGCCACGCGCGACCACCGCTGAACGCCCTGTCACCGCCGCGAACGGCATGATCCGATACAACACCAACCTCGCCGCATTTGAAGTTTATCAAAACAACAACTGGGCGACCATTTCGACCAGCGCCGGGTCGGTGTCGTTTCCGCTTCTTGCTTCACCAACAGGCTCGCAAGGTGCACCGGCCTACAGTTTCCTTACCGATCCAGATACGGGAATGTATCAAACAGCGACCGGCGAAATTCGATTCTCGATCGACGGCTTCCAATATTTAAATATGACTCCGGGGATCAATTACTTTGGTACGCAAACTCTCAACAGCGCAACCGTGGGCAGTTACAACATCGTCGGAACCGGGGGCTTTCCAAGTGCGCCTACATATACGTTTAACACGGATACGGATACTGGAATGTATCGTGCGGCGGCGAACACTCTTGGCTTCTCGACCAGCGGAAGTGAACGAGTTCGCATTGATTCCGACGGCAACGTCGGGATCGGAACCACAGCGCCTGCACGCAATCTACATATCGTTGGCACCGGCAATGCCTCCGTCATGCTCCAGCCCGGGTCGTCGTCCAATTTCTCGAGTGTGGCCTTCAACGACGAAACTGGCCTCACCCGCTCCGGAGTTACTTACTGGACGAGCGCCGACCAACTCGGGCTTTACGGCAATACCGTCTTCTTCGGTGATTTCGGCAACGAGTACATGCGAGTGGGAGCCGGTCGTGTTGGAATCGGAACCACATCGCCAAACACCGCCGCGGTGCTCGATGTGAACGGCACCGGCAACCTCAGTGCGATCATCGTTCCACGCGCGACTACCGCTGAACGCCCAGTCACCGCAGCGAACGGCATGATCCGCTACAACACCAACCTCGCGGCGTTTGAAGTTTATCAAAACAACAATTGGGCGACACTCGCTACTGGGAGCGGCACTTCACAATGGAGCGATGCCGGCGGCGGCGAAATTTATTACAGCACCGCCAACGTGGGGATCGGAACGAACAATCCAACTTATAAATTAGACATTGAACAAAACCAGGCAGCCGTTACTTCTGCGAGTGTGGCCAACTACGATGCGGGTGCTGGCGCCGCCGCGGCTGTGCAAGCGCAATCCGATGCCGGCTCTGTGGTCATGAAAACATTCAGTGCCGCGGGCGGCGACTACGCTCAGATTTTTACTAATACAGGTGGCCTAGAATTAAATTCGAGTGACCCTGCCGGCTTTATGACATTTCATGCCGGAGCTACCGAGCGTATGCGCATCGCTGCCAACGGCAACGTCGGAATCGGAACGAACAATCCTGACACACCGCTGGACATAGCGTCGACCGGCAACACCTATGCCACCATACGCTCTACGGCCGATAATGCGGCTACGGTTCTTCAGTTTGTCAGTCGAGGCGGCGCGGCCAATTCTCTGTCATGGATCGAAAACGGATGGCCGGGCGACCTGCAGTATCGTTCAGCTAACGGATACCATTCTTTTGCACACGCAAACGGCTCCGTCTATCTAACAGTGGCCAACGGCAACGTCGGAATTGGATCGACTAGCCCCAATGCAATTCTCGATGTGAATGGATCCGGATCGGCCAGCTCGATGATTGTGCCTCGCGACTCCACCGCCGCTCGCCCTGCGGGAGTCAACGGCATGATCCGCTACAACACGAATCTCGCGGCGTTTGAAGTTTACGCCAATGACCAGTGGGCGACCTTGGCTACAGGTAGTGGCTCAAGTGACAATCTCGGTGATCACACCGCAACCCAACAGATCCTCTCCACGCTCGGAACGGCTGGCGCACCGGGCGTCGCATTCGTCGGCGACACCGACACAGGATTGTGGAGCTCGGGCGCGAATAGAATTGCACTTTCAACCGGTGGCACCGGACGAATCTTTGTGGATCAATTGGGCAACCTAGGCGTTGGCATAAACAGTCCAATCGCAAATCTAGAAGTTCAAGCGGGATCAACGTCCTTCGGTGATGGAATCGCGGTAGCTCCCAATGGTTCAGGATATGGTGGATATTTCTGGCGAGATAGCGCCGGCACCACTGCCAACTCATGGGCCTTTACAAGGTGGCCCGACAACAGTCTGAACATCGGCCGCCAAGGATTAAACGGAATGCTGGGCACTCCAAGCGGGAGCACGGTTCTTACAATTGCACCTTTCGGGCATGTCCTATTTGGGGATCGGGTCGGCATAACCACGGGCTCACCTCAGACGGCACTCGATGTTTATGGAACCGGCAGTGCCTCGGCGATTCTCGTTCCCCGCGATTCTACGGCGGGCCGCCCGACCGGCGTCAACGGCATGATCCGCTACAACACCAATCTCGCGGCGTTTGAAGTTTACCAAAATAACAATTGGGCGACGCTCACCACCGGCCCAGGCGGCGGCGACTTTATGGCCAATGGGTCGGTGCCGATGACTGGAGCGTTCCTAGCGACACTCGGCACGGCCGCAACTCCATCAATCACCTTTAACGGCGACCCCGACACCGGGTTTTGGTCCGCGGGCGCCAACGAATTAGCAATTAGCACCGGCGGCGTTGAACGCGTCCGCGTGAATGCAAATGGTTACATGGGTATTGGAACTTCGAATCCGCAATACGCACTGGAAGTTTACTCGCCTTCTGTAACCGGGCCGGCACAAATAATTAACACACAAAACGGCAGCACCGGCCCAGCCCTTATCATCGGCCGCATGCGTGCCGATGCTACACAACCTGGAGCCGATTCTGGTCCTCAGCTCGTCTTTCGCAATGAGAATAATTCGAATGGTTTCACCACGGATGTGGCTTCTATCTCGGGACTGTGGGAGACAGCACAGACTGACTCCACCAACCGCAGCGCCTACCTAAGATTTACAACCACTCGAACCGGCACGAACGGCGAGCGAATGCGAATCACCTCGACCGGCCAAATGGGACTTGGCACCGATGCCCCAAATGCCGGCGCAATTCTTGATGTTTACGGTACGGGAAATTTCAGCTCGCTTCTCGTTCCGCGCGGCACAACGGCAGAACGTGCGGTCGCTGCGGCGAACGGCATGATTCGCTACAACACCAACCTCGCGGCGTTTGAAGTTTACCAAAACAACAATTGGGCGACGCTCGCCACAGGCGGCGCGGGAGCGGCAAACATCGACGGACTTTCGGATGGAATCACCACAGGCACGAACAATTTGTTCTTGGGCACATCGGTGGGTGCATTGAACTCCGGCACAGACAATACCGGCGTCGGACAAGGTGCGCTGGCTGCGGCCTTGAGCGGAAACTTCAACACGGCTTTGGGTTCAGCCGCGTTGAACGCGTTGACTTCGGGAAGTGTAAACACCGCCCTCGGAGAGTACGCCGCGAATCAATTAACTACAGGCGTGGGCAACGTTGCCATCGGTAACAACGCTCTCGGGAAAACGACGGACGGAAGTGGCAACATCGCCATCGGACTAAACGCAGGCTTTGGTTCCACCAACGCAGTCACACAAAACAACAATACTCTTGTCGGCGTCAACATAGCACAGGCCCTGCAAAGCGCGTCGAACAATACCATGTTCGGCTATCAAGCGGGCGCGACGCTGACCACGGGTGGATCGAACCTTTTAATCGGTTACAATGTCGACGTCCCGACCGCTGGAACTTCGAACTATATGTCGATCGGAAATTTAATTTTTGCCACGGGTGTTGGGACTGCAACTGGAACAACAGCCTCTAACGGTCGTGTCGCGATCGGCACCAACGTTCCCCTCGCCGTTCTAGACGTGGTGGGCACCGGAACGGCGTCTGCGATTGTTGTCCCCCGCGATACGACAGCCAACCGACCCACATCAGCCGCAAACGGCATGATCCGCTATAACACGAATCTCGCGGCGTTTGAAGTTTACGCCAACAACCAATGGGCAACCGTCGCCACTGGCAGCGGAACTTCTCAGTGGTCAAACTCTGGGTCTGACATTTATTTCAACACAGGCAACGTGGGAATCGGCAACAACACGCCTACCTACTCCATTGACGTGATCTCTGATGCTCCAGCGCGATTTATGAATACTATCGCCAACAATAACTCTGCAACGGCCGCCCTTGTTCAACGCCGACGTTCCGACGCCACCGCCCCAGGATCTGGCTTTGGAGCCGTGTTGCAGTTTAATCTCGAAGGATTCACCAACAACTCGCAGGCTGATGCAGCCTCTATAACTGCATCTTGGGAGAACAATCAGACCGACGACACAACCACCAGAAATGCGGCTCTTATCTTTAATACGGCTGCGGCGAATGTAGAAACCGAGAAAATGAGGATCGCTTCGAATGGAAATGTCGGAATCGGAACCACCAATCCGTCGTGGGGAGCGTTGCAAGTTCATGACAATCAAGCCAACACCACAGCAGGAATATTGCTACAAAATGATGCCGCAGGATCAGATGCACATTCAGTCCTCTGGCTCAATGCCGCGGATGCCGATTCAGATCAATACGTTCGGATGGAAGGCGCAACCGGCAACACCTGGTTTGCTGGCCGCGAAGGAACATCAGACAGCTATCGGATCGGCCGCAACGGCACGGGCAGCGGTCCGGGCAACGGCGATGTGCTAACTATAACTGGCAGCGGAAACGTCGGGATCGGCACGACTGGCTCCGCCAGTCCGCTAAACATTCGACGTGATGTCAATGGCATCGTATCGGTCGATATCGAGAACCGAACCAACGGCGCCGATGCCGAAATTGGATACAAGATCATTAACCATGCTGGCTACGAAACTCAGCTCTATCGCACGGCGGTCGGGCACGGAAGTGCCTCGCGCGCCAATCAATCTATTTTGGGTTCGTACGGCGGCAGCGGACTCACTCTTCTCACCGGCAGTTCCAGCGGAGACATTCGCTTTTTAGTCAGCGGCGACACCAATGCCTTTGAGCAAATGCGAATCACCTCGCAGCGAGTGGGAATTGGCACCGACGCTCCGTTGAGCGGCTCGCGCCTAGATGTCGTCGGCACGACCGCTTCTAACAGCAGCATTATCGTCCCTCGTGCCGATACCACCAGCCGCCCGACCGGCGTCAACGGGATGCTCCGCTACAACACCAACTTGGCCAAATTTGAAGTTTATCAAAGCTCGCAATGGACTCAGTTGATGACTGGCTCTGGTAGCGTAGGCGACTTTATGGCCAGTGGTTCGGTCAATATGACAGGGACCTTAAAAGCTACAGACGGAACAAATGCCCTCCCCTCTCTGACTTTTGCGAATGACACAAGTACCGGCCTTTTTTATGCGGGATCGAACGTCCTTGGAGTGGCTGCCAACGGAGTCAACGTTGCCTCAATCAGCGCGAATGGCTTTCAAAGCAACGTTCCAATCAATGCCTTAGTTGGAGACGTGAACGTCTACACTCCGACCAGCGCCGTACTTCAACTGCCGGATACTCAAGCAATGATTGGAGCCCACAACTATTCCAATCTGGCTGGTGTCGTTGGCATGGTCTGGGTAGGAGCCAACAACGCCACCGAAGCCCAAGGAGCTTACATGGGCGCAGTCAGTACAGCCGGCGCTTCGACTTCGCCGTCATTCGTCTTTGGACAGTCGACGGGGCCTGACTCCTACGCTGAACGCATGAGATTTGCGCCGAGCGGGAATCTGGGAATTGGAACAACAAGCCCTAACACCGGTGCGATTATCGATCTCAACGGCACCGGCAATCTTTCAAGCTTACTGGTGCCGCGCGGCACTACAGCTGATCGGGCGGCTGTGGCGGCAAACGGGATGCTCCGCTACAACACCAACTTGGCCAAATTTGAGACATTCGAAAACGGCAACTGGTTTCAGATCACGACGTCATCTGATGCCCGCTTGAAAAAAGACGTCGAGCCCGTAGCCAACGGCCTCGCCATGGCCGAGCTGCTACGCCCCGTTTTCTTTAATTGGGACAAATCCAATCCCCGAGCGCAAGGTTATTTAGACAAACACCAAGTGGGCTTTATCGCCCAAGAACTCGAGCAGGTGCTGCCTGAAGTGGTGATCGAGGGAGCCGACACCTACAGAACCGTTGAATACGGTAAAATCATCCCGATCGGGATCGCCGCCATCCAAGAACTGAGCAGCAAACAGAAAGACACCACGCGCGAAATCCAATCGCTCCGCGATGAGAATCAGCGGCTCAAGGACGTAATTCAATCTATGGACGAGCGCCTGAAAAAGCTCGAACAAATTCGCTAACTTTGCTGGTCAATCCATTTACAGTTTTCAATAATCTCTCCTCTCTTCCACCGACCCTCCTTATATATCTAAGGTCGGTCGACAAGGCTCCACCGCATTTTGAACTCGAAAACCTCGAGTTCTAAGAAAAACGCCAAACAACTTTGCACGGCAAATTTGCCCAAAGCGGTGTGCAACTTGGCGCCGCTGTCGGACAGAACAGATTTCGCAAGTTTCCTGCGCTTTAAGGCACCCAAACCTAGGTCCAGTTCTTGCGATAGGTACTCTGTGAAAGAGAAGGTGGGCGTTTATGAAAACGTTTATCAGACAATCGATAAGAGGCTTACTTCTGACCACAATGGTCTGGGCGACCGCGTGTTCAGAAGTATCATTTAGTCCGGACCCGAACTACGAAGCTCCATTGGATCTTCCACCCGGGACCTTGCTGGAAACATTTGGTTTCAGCGATCAGGACACCCGCGCGAAAGTCGACATATTATTTGTGATCGACAATTCGGGCTCTATGTTGGAGGAGCAGACCAAACTTGGTCCCGCACTCTCCAGCTTTATGAGTTCGATCGCAAAGATCGACTGGCAGATCGGGATCACGACATCCGATACGTCGAACGGGATGTTTGGATTGAAAGGCTCGCTGGTTCCCATGAAAGGAACTGCCACTAAAATTTTAACTAAGAACGTTCCCAACTACGGCGCCGTGTTCGCCAACACGGTGATTCGCGACGAACTGATTGGTTGCGTAGATCCCAATTGTCCGTCGGCCGATGAGCGTCCTTTAGAGGCGGCCACCATGGCCATTGCAAAACGCTCAACCGACAACGCCGGATTTTTTAGATCGGGCGCCGACCTTGCGGTCGTTGTTTTGACGGATGAAGACGAGCAAAGCACTGGCGCGGGCACCACAGGTGCGAGTGTCGTGAGCGCCGTAACGAGCGCGTTCGGTCCGAACAAAACCTTTACCGGCTTCGGCATTATTGTCAGACCCGGTGATACCGCTTGCTACAATGCACAGCGCGCCGCCAACGGCGCCGGCACTTACGGGACTTACGCCGCGGCCTTTGCCACTCTCACCAGTGGTTTGACCGGCAGCATCTGCGACGCCGACTACGGCCCGACATTGTCGAGCATCGGCACTCGCGTTCGCGAAATGGTTCGTACGATTACGCTTAAGCAAATGCCGAATCCGGATTCGATCCGCTTGATCATCAAGCCGTTCGATCCGAATCTGCAGTGGACGATCGATGGCCAAACCATCACGTTCGCAAGCCCCCCGAAGGCAGGCACAAAAATCACCGTGACCTACCTTCCGTTCTAATGGAGTAGACCCAACAGACCCAAAACCCTTGTCTAACTTTACCAAAGGCGTGCACCAGGAAGTGCCGCCTTTTTTTATTTATGAGCAACCTCAGAGCGAAACTGAGTGGCACTACTAAGCCAAACGCTCAGGAGAATAATCGCCATGCCCACAATGGTTGGCAGCGGAAGATGCTCACCAAAAAACAACACGCCGTAGATCGTCGCGAGCAACACGCCCGCATAGTTTACCGAAGCCACCGCGCTCGCCTTTTCACGAGAGTAACCTCGGGTGAGAAACAGCTGCGCGATTTGCACCAACACACCGAGGACCACAATCGCCAACCAATCCCAACCTTGAGGCCAAACCCACCGACTTACGGCAAATGGTGTTGATACAACTGTCGCGATCAACGGAAAATAAAACATCACCACCCACTCATGATCCGAGTCCTTAAGCGTGCGCACCGAATTGTAGGCAAATGCCGAAGACAACGCACCTAGCACACCCATGGTCGCAGCAAAAGCCGTCACGCGGTCATCATAACCTTGAATAATAAACACTCCCGCGAACCCAAGCAACGAACACAGCCAATGCCGAAGTGTCACCTTCTCGGCAAAAAATAATCCCGAAATAACCACCGTAAAGATCGGCGATAAATATTGAATGGTGACGGCCGACGCCAGCGGCATGGACTGGATGGAATAAAAAAAGAAACCAAGAGCAAATGTGCCGGCCAACCCGCGGGTAATCAGCCACTTTTTGTTGTGACCCCAAATGGGAACTTTAAGATGCTTGAGATATCCGTAAGTGATGAATAGACAAATGAGCCCGCGCCAGAACACAAGCTGTTCGAACGGCAAATGACTTAGATATTTTACCAGTAAGTTGACGAACGAAAAGCAGGTGACCGACGCAAGGATATACCGTGCGCCTGAGCTCAATTACTTTTTGCCGTATTTTTTGCGGAACTTCTCGGCGCGGCCTTCAGCATCGATCAAACGTTGTTTGCCGGTGTAAAACGGGTGGCTGGCGCTGGAGATATCGACCTTAACGAGAGGATATTCTTTGCCGTCGGTCCAAGTGACGGTTTCTTTCGCCTTGATGGTCGACTTAGTCAGCAATTCGTAGTCGCAAGAAACGTCTTTAAAAACTACGGGTCTGAATTCGGGGTGCATGTCTTTTTTCATCTTTAATCTCTCGTTTTTACTTCTGAATTTACGGAGATAAGGATGTAACATTTGACGCCGCCCTACGCAAATGAAAAATATCTATTAGATTTCAATAGGTTAGCTGTCTTTAGCCCTTAATAAACAGATGAAACGACGGGTTCTGCTGGGCTTTTTCTTTAACTTCGACGTTAAACAGCGCGATGGCCTCGGTCTTTTTTCCGGGGTCCACATTAAAGACGACGAGGTCTGAATTTTCAACGATTTGATGAAGCCCTCGGCCGGCGCCGCCCTTGCCTTCGCGCGCGTTCATCTCAGCGGCGGTGCCGCCATAGTTGGCCTCTAAATATTTAAGAATAATATTTCCCTGCAGGCTGCCAAACGGATCTTGCACACTCACTGCGATCAACATTCCGTCGGTGGCAAAGCGAACCATCCCCTGCTCTTCGGGCTTAAGAATCAAATCCACCGTGCGCGGCAAATGATTATAAATCGACTTGCCCTCTTTATCGATCGGCGCATCGTAAATGGCGTTCATCAACATTTCTTCGAGCACGGTGCCGATGCGATCGCGATTCGCGCGGCGCACACCCAGCTTCTCAAAGTGGCTAAGGACTCCGGCGACAACATCATTTCTTTGCTTACTCGACACCACCGGCAGAGTTTGCACGTCGACGCCAAAATTTAAATACTTTTCGAGACCGAAAAAATCACGGGTTAAAATTTTAGTCACCGTGGTGGCGATATTTTTTACCGTGAACGTGCGGTCGCTCTCATCGCGCGAGACCACGTGGGGAGTGGTGTTCAGCGCCTTAAGCGCAGGCAAATACGACATCACTTGATCCGAGGTCATCAAAACCAAGCCGACTTTGGGATTTTTCTCGCGCGCCATATTGGCGAGCTCTAGATTGGCGGGATCGAAGACGATCAGGTCATAGTCGCTGCCGGCGATTTTGGCCTTGCCCTCGTCAACCGTGGTGCACGTATCGAGCAAGACGCCCGTTCCGCCGAGCGACATTTTTGCGATCAACTGCTGCTTTTTGTTCGCATCGGCCAACAGCACTTTCTTACTTTGCATCGCCTGTTCGCTGGAGTACTTTTCGGCCAGCGGGCCAATCAGCGATTGCACTTCAAAAACCGACTTGCGCAATTGATTCGCCGAGGGGTCATCGGGATGGGTTTTTCTAAACTCATCCAGATACGCCTTCAGCGGAATTAAGTGCACGTTCTGCATCTCACTCAGCTTTTCAAACACCACACGCTTGGTGTTTATCATATCTTCCATTTTATTTTTGCTGGCCTGTATCTCCGCGTTTTGGTTCTCAAGTTTTTGCGTCCGCTCTTCGACTTTACGCTCTAGGTTTTGATTGGTCTCTTGCAGTTCGGCTTGTGCGGCTGTCAGATTGATTGTCAGCTCTTCGAAGTGCTTGGCTTTTTGATTTGTAGCGTGAAGCTTCTCAGCCAACACCGTGGCGTAAATTCGGTACAGTGTCGACAAGTAGAGATCGCGGTCGGGGCCTTTCATTTCTAAAAAAATTCGCGAGTCGATACGCACAACGGTGACCGGAGTCTCAGTCAAGATTGTGGCGGAAGATACGTTTTTGGTGATTACACTCATTTCGCCGACGAGCGTACCGCGACTCTGCAAAACAGAAACGCGTCCGCTATCGACATAAACGCCCACCTGGCCTTGAACGAGAAAAAATAAATGTTCGTTGATCTGACCCTGCTGAAGAATCTGCGCATTGGCGGGAAGATCCATCACCTCGGCAGCCACGACGAGCTGACCAATCAGGCTTTCAGGGAACGACGCCAGAACGGGAAAACTCTTAAAGAGTTCACGTATCTCTTCCGCCGTCCATGTTGTCTGCTTCGGGGCTGCACTCATGCTCTTTACTTATCGACCTATCCTATATTGCACCCAACACTCGACTGGACTCGTTTTGGGCCAAGGTCCAGGCCGGACCATTCATTTTTTCGCGAAGAAGTGCGAAGATAAAATATGCGAGAGTTGGTGCTTTGTCTCATTCTGATATTTCTGTCCAGCGCGGCCTTGGCGCAAGGCAAAGGCAGGGCCCGCAAACCCGCTCAGGAGGCCGACGCCTACCGGTTCGCGCCGCCGCCACCGCCGCCCCTCGATCCGCCTGAATATGATGAAATCGAAGACGAAGAATTCGACGAGGGCTTCCGCCCTCCGCCGATTCCACCGGTTCCAGGCGCGAACGCGCAGCCCATGCAACCGGCTCAACCGCCGCCGCCACCGCCGCCGACCGACTTTCGCTCTTCAAATAATGCTTATTTAGGACCCGGAAAATTTCGCTTCCAGGTCGTCGACGGCGAGTATTACCAAAAAGGTAAGAAGCGCGGCCGCGGTAAAAAAATCATGGGCCAATCAGGCAATTAATTGAAAACTGGCCCACTTTGCTGTGGTTTTTCCCGACTTTCCTGGACGCCAATCTCTAATTTTTTGTTAGCACCTGATTGTGAAAATCCATGTAAAGCCAAAGATGGTCGGTCAAAGCATCGGCCTTCTTTGTTGTGCACCAAGTTTTGCGAAAAAGTCGGTTTACGTTCGCGCGAATCATCGCACAGGTGTGGTTCAACGAAAACAGCGGATCAAAGCCAATTTTCTTAAGTTCTCCCTGCCCGGTGATCGCGCCGCGCATTCCTTTAATAGTTTTGTGAACATAAGAGCTCGGATGCAGCCACCCGGGATATTTGGGATTTTGATCCGATGTCAGCTGGGCGTTTGGATCTAAAATAGTCTCAACCTCTCTGAGCAACTTTCTCATCGCTTGTGGACGGTCATCGCGTCGGGGCCCATATTTTTTAAGTGCCTTTTTTGCCAACAGCCCATTCGCCGGCATCGAACTGACCTCGAAGCCGAGGATCTTTCGAGTTCTCTCTTCGACCATAAGCGCAATACTGAGGGGCTTTAGTTTTGTGTGCTCGTGGGTTTCCATCTCGTCGAACTGGGCGTGAGTGACCGGGCAACCTGCAAACTGACTCAGATAGCGAATTTGCCGAAATCGAGCCTGCAACGCCAAGAATTTTAATTTTCGCGCGACTGTCGTCCGAGAAATTTTCATTAAGAGACTGATTCGTCTTTGCGATTTTCCGGAGCACAAATCTTCTTCGATCGGTCGATTCAAGTGCCGTTTGTTTTGCCCAAATTCGGGAAGCCCCGTGGCCTCTGAAAAAGTTTTGCCGCAGTCCCCGCAACGCCACCTGAGTACCCATTTTCTCTGAGATTTTCTGTAAAAACGGCCGTGCCGGGTTCTTTGTCCGAGGTGCGGACAGGGATGGAGCTTAATTGCAAATGGTTGTGGACAGGGATGCATTCAGAAAAACAAAAGCAATTTCCCTGCCCAATCAAAATGTTACGATATACCGACCACAGAAAGGTGGGCCAGTTTTAATTAATTGCCCTTCGCCACCATTTTATCTCTAGTCGCTCCGCTACCCATGCGCGACGTACCGCCGCCACCGGTTGAACCACCACCCGTACCAGAAGATCCGCCGCCCGCACCTGGCTGATGGCGCTCATGACTGGGTGACGTTTTGGGTGCGTTACCAGTCATGTACTCTTCTTCTGAAAAGTCATCCACCTGAATTGCATCCCAGCGCGCGCGCTCGGCCTCAGCCAGCAGCTGATGCTCTTGCGTGGTGATCACGCCCGCGCTCAACGCGTCTTCGAACAAAGTTTTGGATTTCTTTTTCAATTTTTTCTCGGTGATCGCGGCGCGGATTTTTTTATCCACGGCTTCAGCCTGACGGATGATCTTAAACGCCGCCTCTAAACGCGCGATCGCCTCACCCGCTTTGGTTGGCATGTACATGCCTTTGGTCAAACGGTCCCGTTGCGCCTCATAGCGCATCAGCCCGTTCGCCACTCGATGGGTCAGCCGGTCTGTAGCCGCAAGGCCAACAAAATTTAACCGCGACCACCAACGCAGCGGCCCTTTGAAAAACCAGTAAAGCCCCGGCACATCCATATTAGCGAAGATGCCGTCAAAGGCGTCTTGAATTTTTTGAAAAGCGACGGCCATGCAGAAATCGAGCAGCATTTTATCTTCCTTGATCCGGCCCTCGTGCTCAAAGCGTTTGATCACCGCCGTGGCGATAAACATCCACGAGAGAACATCGGCAAAGCGGCCGGTCAGCTTTTCTTTAACCTTCAATTTTCCGCCGAGCATCCCCATCGACAAATCAGACATGATTGCGAACGTCGCCGAGATCCAATTGAGTTTTTGCACGTATCTCCGCGCCGGCCCACCAATCGGTGACCATACAAAATGGGCTCGGGTTACGCTAAGAACTATGGATCGGGTTAAATTGCGCACGATGTGACCGATATGGCCCCAGAAGGCTTGGTCAAACGCCTTAACGTCGCCTTTTTCGACCGCGTTCACTTCTTTAAATGCGTAAGGATGCGCACGCAGAGCGCCCTGGCCAAAGATCATCAAAGTTCGGGTAAGAATATTGGCCCCTTCAACCGTAATCCCGATAGGGGTTCCGATATAAGTGACCGCAAGTTGATTGCGTGGACCCATTGAAATTCCGGCCCCGCCCATCACGTCCATGGCATCGACGAAAGCTTGGCGACCGATTTCTGTACAATTGTATTTAGCGATCGCGGTTACGACCGGCGGAGAAATTCCTTGATCGAGCGCGCTCAATACATATCGCCGCACCCCTTCAAGCATATACGCGGCTCCAGAGATGCGAGCCATGGGTTCTTCGACCCCTTCAAATTTGCCAATGGGAGTGCCGAACTGTTTGCGGATTAGGGCATGATTGCCCACCACGCGTGCGGCCAACTTGGTGCCACCGGCGGCCTGGCCCGGAAGCGAAATTCCGCGGCCCGCGCCTAAACTTTCCATCAACATCTGCCAGCCTTTGCCAGCTCCCTCGAGACCACCGATAATTGCGTCTTCCGCATTAATAACCACATCGTGACCTTCGGTCGGGCAATTATGAAAGGGCACGCCGAGCGGATCATGCCGGCGCCCAATCACGACGCCTTTTAAATTGCTCGGAATCAGCGCGCACGTGATGCCTAAATCCTCGCCACGCCCGAGCAGATTTTGCGGATCGCGCAAACGAAAGGCGAGTCCGATTAACGTAGAAATCGCGGCCAAGGTGATCCAACGCTTCTGCCAATTCAGGCGCATATAGATCTGACCGTCTTCGCCCTTAAATAAAATGCCTTCAGAAACTATGGACCCGGCGTCGCTACCCGCGTTCGGCTCAGTGAGGCCGAAGCAAGGAATTTCATCGCCATTGGCTAAGCGCGGAAGGTATTTTTTCTTCTGCGCGTCGGTTCCGTAATGAGCCAGAAGTTCTGCGGGACCAAGAGAGTTCGGAACCATGACATAAATCGTAGCGGCGATCGAACGCGAAGAAAGTTTTTGAATCACGGCGCTATGGCATGAGTGCGAAAACGCGCGGCCGCCATACTCTTTGGGAATAATCATGCCCAAAAAACCCTTGCGGCGTATAAACTCAAAAACTTCCGGCGCCATCTCTTTGGTGCGGAACATTTTGTAGTCATCGATCATCGCGCAAAGCTGCTCGGTCTCGTTGTCGAGAAAGCTTTGCTCGTCGGCCGATAGCTCATGATAGGGCTGCGCCATTAAAGTTTTAAAGTTGGGCCGGCCGGAGAAGAGTTCAGACTCCATCCACACAACGCCCGCCTCAAGCGCCACGCGCTCGGTCTCGGAGATTTTGGGGATGAGCTTCAAAGCCTTCATAACTTTTAAAATGACTGAAGAAACCAACGCGGCGCGAATGGGTGGAATCATAAATACCAGCGCAACGGCTAGCACCGCGACCGCCGTCCACATGGGGGCGGCGAACCCGGCTAAAGCAACCAGCGCAAGGCCCGCCCAAACTACGAGCGGCAATCCGAAGTAAGCTGTCAAAACAAAGGCAACGACGGTTCCGGCGATCGCGGGGATGAAAATATCATCGGCCAGCAAAAAACCAGTGACCTGTGTCCACAGCTCGTTTAGCGATTCCACAAAAACCTCCAAGGGATATCGAGTCCCCTAAATTTACGCCGCTTCATATATAGGTTCAATCTCGGCTAGCCTTTTGTTTGGGTGCATCACATAATAGAACCGCATCAGGGGAGGCCACCAGTGAAACTCATAACTTTGCTTCTGCTGGGGCTAGCCGTTTTCACGGCTGGGTTCAGCTATGAAGTTCACGCGCAGAGAAAGCTCACGTTCATTAGCAAGTATGACAAATTCGACCTGACCTTAAGTGCTGGGCGGGGCGATGTGAATGGCCAAGCCGCCAATCTAACAACGATCAAAGACCTTTTGCCGCTTTTGACCAATCCCCTCGGGGAAACCTGCCCCACTTTTAAAAACCCACCCGAAATCACGGTCAAAGACGGAGACAAAACCAGAACAGTTTATGTTGAAGAAGGCGCCATCTCCGACGGCAAAGCCTGCACTTTTGTGGGCGGCGTGGGACTTTTTTATTTTCCCGTACATCGCGATTTTTTGATCGGAGCGAAAAACGATTCGATTCAGCTCCGCTCGCCGGTCAAAATATTCGTCCAGGGCAAAAAGGTGCTTGAAATGCGAAAGCAGGGCGACACCTGGGTCACCGACTCACCGGAAATGATGATCAACTGGGATTTTGTGGCCGAACTCGAAGACTCGCTGCGCCGCTTCGACATTCGGCTCCGAGTCCAGCCCGGCATCGCCAAAGACAAACCTAAAATGATTATCGACAACGGCGGCCAGCAACTCGAATTTAGCAAAGTCACCAACGTGATGTGGGCCTTAAAAAAACCCGGCACGAATTGGCTGATCGCATCTGACGATTGGAGCCGTTGGGGTGAGTTTGACGCCGTAAAATATGAAGATCGCTTCGCCGACGACATCCGGCGCGTGCTCGCGGCCAAAGATATCGAAGAAAAGAAATCCGTTTTGAACAAAATCGATAGCGGTTGGTCGCGCAATCTGCGCGACATGTATATTAAGCTCGCGACCAACGAGAGCGAAGACGAAAACATTCGCTTCACCGCTCTTAAGCGCATGAAAAGCAAACCGTCTGTGGAAGTGGCCGGCGCCATGGTTAAAATTCTCGAGGGCTCGACCAACGATGACCTTCGCGACGAGGCCGGAGTTATTTTAAAATTGAACTTTCCGAAGGGACCCAAGTTTAAATCCAGCGATTCGCCCGACGATCGACAAAAAGCTCTCGATTTTTGGAGGAATTGGTGGCAGCAAAAAAACAAGGGACCCTAGTTTGGTCTTGGGCCTTTTACGATTGGGCCAATTCCGCCTTCGCCACCACGGTCATGGCGGTTTTCTTCCCGCTCTTTTTTAAAAAGTATTGGGCGGCCGATTTGTCGGCCATCGAAAGCACAGCCATGCTTGCCTACGCCAACTCGTTGTCGAGTATTCTTCTCGCCATCACCTCACCGATCTTTGGCGCCATTGCCGACGAGGGAGCCTATCGCAAAAGAATGTTGCTGTTCTTCACTATCCTCGGCTCGATTGGCAGCGCCTGGTTGACCTTTATCGCCAAGGGCGATTGGCTTATCGCCGCATGGGTTTATTCTTTGGGGGTGGTGGGCTTTACCGCCTCGCTCACCTTTTACGATTCTCTCTTGGTGCAAATTGTTAAGCCCAAAGATTACGACCGTGTCTCGGGTTTTGGCTACGCGCTCGGCTACCTGGGTGGTGGCCTTTTGCTGGCGATTAACGTTTGGATGTTCACCAAAGGCGGCGAGGCCGGCGGGCTCAATTCGTTTCTCACCGTCGGTGCCTGGTGGTTGGTTTTCTCACTTCCATTGTTTTTGTTTGTGCCTGAGATCAAGACCGGGCGAAAAATTTCGGTTAAAGTGGCCGCTGTGCGTGGATTTGAGTCGCTGTGGCACCACCTCGGGCAGTTGCGCAAGCAAAAGACCCTGCTGTTTTTTCTGCTCGGTTACTTTTTCTATATCGACGGAGTAAACACGACGGCAAAAATGGCCGTCGACTACGGTTTGGCCATCGGCCTTGAGGCCGACGGCCTGGTTAAGGCCATTTTGCTTGTGCAGTTTATCGGCTTTCCGAGCGCGATTGTCTTTGGCATCCTGGGAGAAAAAACCAGCCCGATTAAAATGATTTGGATATGCCTGGCGGTTTATTTGGGCGTCACCGTATTTGCTTATTTTTTGCAAACCGGCACCCAGTTTTATTTTTTGGCGGCCGTGATCGGTGTTGTGCAAGGCGGGATTCAGGCGCTGAGCCGAAGCCTGTACGCCCGTTTGGTTCCACCCGAACAATCGGCGCAGTATTTTGGCTTTTTCAATATGGTGGGAAAGTTCTCGTCCATTCTGGGCCCACTTCTTGTCGGGCTTACGGCGGCGGCATTTGACAGTTCGCGCGCCGGAATTTTGGTGCTTGCAGTGTTTTTTATCATCGGCGGATTTTTCTTAACCCAAAGTCAGAGGGCTCAGCGCACATGATCCGGAATCTAACGGCACTTTTTTTAATGATAAGTGTTCTTTGTCCACACTTGGCTTCGGCCATCGACCCCCGCTGGAAGTACCGCGTCCTCACCAGCCCGAATTTCGAAATTATTTATCGCGAAGACCAAAAAGCCCTGGCCAAACGCTACATCCTGGCGGCTGAGCAGGCGCACGAATTGTTGATGCCCCTTTTTAAAGAGGGCCCCTCGCAAACAACCATTGTTCTGCAAGACGACACCGACAGCAGCAACGGGATGGCGACCTTTATTCCCTATCCCCATATCATAATTTACCCGGTGCTCCCCACTCAAGGAGACACCACCGATGAGTATGGCGATTGGCCATTTGAGATTATGCTGCACGAGTATGTGCATATTTTAAATATGTATCCCGCCAACGGCGTGATGTGGCCATTTAAGATGCTCTTCGGCAGCGTCGTTCGGCCCAACGCCATTTTGCCGCGCTGGTGGCTTGAGGGCTTGGCGGTCAATTTAGAAACTCGACTCACCGACCATGGCCGCCTTCGCTCGACCCAAACGCAGGCCCTGGCCCGCAATTTTGTTCTCAATGACAAATTGAAACTCGAAGACATAGCGACGATCAATGAGGCCGATAGCCGCACCTATCCCTTCGGCGCGCGGCCGTACTTGTATGGCGGCTGGTGGTGGAACGAGGCGCACACGAAAAAAGGCGACGGATTGATCTACACGTGGAACCAAAACTTCTCACGGCGCATTCCGTTTTTATTAAACGGCCCTGTGCGCGAGCAAACCGGAATGTCGGTTGCCCAACTCTTCGAGCAAACCAAGCGCTCCGTGGCCAATCAAGCGCAAGCGCAGATCGAAGTGATAAAAAAATCAAACCCGACCGTCGCCACTGAGGCCCAAGACGGCAACGGCCAGATGCTCGCCTTCGCGATTAGTCCCGATGGCAACAAGCTTATCTATTCAGTCGGGATTGTGGATCAAGGCCTTTGGGTCTATTACGCCACTCGCGCCGACGCCACCAAGGGACTTAGAGCGCACAACGGAAAAAAACTTTTTCGCACGGTCGGTACCCTGCGCTTCGCGTGGATCAACAACGATGCGGTGGTGTTCGATCAACTCAACTCTGCCGCGCCCTACACCACGTACCGCGATCTATTTAAATACGACTTCACCACCGACGAGACCGAACAACTCACTAAGAATCAGCGCGCGCAAGAGCCCGCGGTTTCACCCAATGGGCAACTGGTGGCCTACATTCAAAACGAAGGCGGCAAAAATCGCGTGAATGTCCTCGACTTAAAAACCAAGCAGTCGCGCACGCTGGTCAATGGCAATTTGACCCAGCGCTTGGCCAGCCCGGAGTTCTTAACCGACAATGAACTTTTGTTTAGCGCGCGCACGCGCAACGGTGACGAGAGAATTTTCCGCTACGACTTCGGAACGCAAAAGAGCACGGTGTGGAACCAGCAACTTAAAGCCGCACAAGATATTCGGCGCACGTCCGCCGGAATTCTGGTGTCGGACTCAGGCTCTGGTGTGCGCAATATATATCTCACCACGCCCGACAAAGCTGTAGCACTCACCAACGTTCTCACCGTCGCGCAAACTCCCGATTACGACCCGCAAGCCAAGCTCCTTTATTTCACCGAGTTCTCGGGCAATGGACCACGGCTAAAGAGCTTGCCCCTGCAGCCGCGCGAGATGCCGCCCAAAATTCAAGGCCCTCAGTTTGAGCCCGCGCTGACTCCGGATACGTCAAAAGTCAAAATTGACGACGGTGGCTTTTGGCCCATTTCGTACATGCGCCCGCGCTATTGGATTCCATTTATCTATCCGACCGAAGGCGGCTTATTGGTGCAAGGCACGACTTCAATGAGTGATCCGATCGGGCGCAATTCGTATGGCCTTTTTGGCTCCTACGACACCATCACCGAAAAACCGAGCTACGGATTTGGCTACCAAAATCGCTCGTTCCCCGTCGGCCTGAGCCTCGACTACGGCAAGTTCGTCACCTATTTGGGAGCAAGCGCCGTCACCACCGAATCGCAAGATGCGGGCTTGGGATTTTTCGGCAACTTGGGCACCCGCTTTACCCGATGGAATTTGGGCGGCCAATACAGCGAGACGCAAGGAGTCCTCGTGAAATACAAGCGCATGGGGCCGGAGGTCGGACTGAGCTATTCGGGCTTAAGTTCGCCGTACCATGACCACGTCCGCTGGCATTTAGAGGCCTCGCATCGGCAATACTTGGAGCAAGATGGCTTTGTCTCTTATGGCCGGAGCTACGCCCATATCGCCATGGTGGCCAATATCGGCAGCCATAAGCTGGGAATTCAGACCCGTGGCGCGGTGAGTCCGGATCTACCGTTCGGTACAATATTAGACTTAGGCGACCGCAATGTGGGGGGCAATTATTTGGTCAATTTGGCCAACTCCCAATTCCTGCTCCGGGGCTATGCTTCGGGCACTTTTGTTGGCCGAAAGATCGTAAACGGGAACATCGAGTACGTGCTACCGGCCAGCGAAATTGCCCGTGGTTTTGGCACTTTTCCTCTGTTTTTACGCAACCTTGAGCTCGCGGCATTTTTTGATGGGATGGCCGTCGATGGGGCGGGCTTTAACACCGAACGGAACCGCTACATCCGCAGCAAATTGGGGGAATTTTATACAGGGACGGGCGGCGAAATTCGCCTCAACACCACTGTGGCTTATCACCTGCCTTTGTCCTTTACCGTCGGACTTTATTACGGATTAAACACCGACTACGGCGGCGGCTTTACGACCTTTTTAGGAATGGGGCTCGGGTCGTTAAGCCCAATCCATTCAAAAACGCCTTGATGTTGCCCAAACCCATTGCTATGAGTCTGAGTTCTTTAAAGAAATTGAGGTTATCGCGATATGTCTAAGGCCAAAGTTGGTAAAGCTGCACGTTTCAAAATTCAACGCCGATTGGGCACTGAATTGCCCGGTTTAGGAAAGCCCGGAGCTCTTGAGCGCCGCCCCTATCCGCCCGGAGAAAACGGCAACAAGCGCCGCAAGTATTCGGACTACGCGCTTCGCCTCGAAGAAAAACAAAAAATCCGCGTGCACTACGGACTGCGTGAAGAACAACTTCGCCGCTTTATCCGCAACTCGAAACGCGGCTCTGCTCACAACTGGGTGAACAAGTTGATGGGTCTTTTAGAATGTCGTTTAGACAACTTGGTTTTCCGTTTGGGATTCGCTCCGTCGATTCGCTCGGCTCGCCAGTTGGTCAGCCACGGTCATGTGACTGTGGATGGCAAAACTGTGACCGTCGGTTCCTTTGTTTGCACTCAAGGCGCTAAAGTCGGTTTGACCGAAAAAGGCCGCGTAAATCAAATCGTACTGCAAGCCATGAAAGCTCCCCGCTTGGAAACTCCGGATTATCTCCGCAAAGATTCCGAAGCCGGCAACGAGATCGGCGTCGTGCAAGCCATTCCGGGCACTGAGCACGTCCCCTTCCAGTTCGACGCCAGCTTGTTCACCGAATATTACGCCGCTCGAAAAGCATAAGCGGTACCAGGTACCTTTTCGGTTCGCGTCATTGATTTAAAGAAGGCTTCGGAAACGAGGCCTTTTTTATTTTGTGAAAATCTCAGTGTGAGACATTCGTAAAATCGAAGGCGGCGCCAGGCGTAGTTTCGGCGTATACTAAAAACGGATCGGACGACTGTATGGAACAACGGCTGGGGGAGCCAATGATTCCACACAAATACGGCAAGCAATTGCCGGCGCTTATATTCTTATCTGCAATTCTCTTCTTATTTCAAAATTGCCAACCGAATAACGACAACGTTGTGGGTGATTCATCCTCGACGGCCGGCAATCCAAGTCCGACGCCGTCGCCAGGCGCCGGCCCAGGGCCAGCGCCAGGGCCGTTTCCAAATCCGGGACCGCCACCCGCACCCGGCCCAACTCCATCACCGGGGCCCGGCGGAATTCCCCTCCCGCGGCCATTACCGGCGCCCAATGCCGTCGGCAATTTCACAATTGGTGGGGCCGCACCGATCGAGCGCGCCCGTCACACCGCTGTGTGGACCGGCTCAAGAATGCTGGTTTTTGGCGGCGAGAAAAACACGAGCCCGAACACACTCGCAACCATGCAATATTACGCCGACGGAAGTTCATTTGATCCCGCAAGCAACACGTGGACCGCGATCAGCGCAACAAATGCGCCAAGCGCCCGTTCGCGCCACAGCGCGATTTGGACCGGCACACGCATGATAATTTGGGGCGGATCGGCTCGAGCCGGCGGCGCACTGAATGCGAAAAATGATGGCGCGATTTATGATCCAGCAACAAACACGTGGACTCCGATGAGCTCGCAAGGCGCCCCAAGCGCGCGCGAAGATCACACCGCTGTGTGGACCGGCTCACGCATGATCGTATTCGGCGGTTCTATCGCCAACATCGGCAACTGCGTGGGGTTAGGCAGCTGCTTTACCGGCGACGGCGCATCGTTTGATCCCAACACCAACACCTGGACGCCGATTTCTACAACCAATGCGCCGCTTGCGCGCGGAATGCATTCCGCAGTTTGGACAGGTTCACGGATGGTGGTCTGGGGCGGCGGCGGACTGCACCCGTCGTTTGGATTGTCGTCTTTAAATAGCGGAGGAATTTACGATCCCGCAACAGACACTTGGAATGCAACTGCCACCGCTGGTGCTCCCGCAGGTCGCGTCGGCCACGCCAGCGTTTGGACGGGGACGCGTTTGATCATCTTCTCGGGACAAGATTTCTATGTGGGCACTTATTTCGCCGATACGTTCGCGTTTGATCCGGTGACAAATATCTGGACTACTTTAAGTTCCGCCGGCGCTCCGGCCGCGCGAGTTTTCTCCGCCGCCGTGTGGACGGGCTCGCAGATGTTGGTGCATGGCGGAATGGGACTCGCCATTCAAAATGCGCTTCTCCTGCCCTACTATTATTTCGACGGCGGAGTTTACACCCCGGCCTCAAATTCGTGGCTGCCGATGCGAGTTTCAAATTTGCCGGCGAGAAATCACTCCGCCGTGTGGGACGGCTCAAAGATGATTATCCATGGCGGATACTTCTACTTTAATTTGAACGGCATTTTCCCGTTCTCGAATTCGGTGGAGTATTTTCAGTAGATAGGGCGTCGCGGAGAGGGCGACGGTCCTCTCGGCGTGGATCGACGTGATCGTGCCCATTTGCGACGCGCAGATTAAAATGCGCGAGATAGAAAAGAATATTTGACCGAATTTTCAACGCCTGAGGAGCCCTGCCACGAGTCTTCTCAGGCGAAATTTTTTAAAACCTTGAATCTGAACTTTGCTGAAGCGCTCGCGACATTTTAGAGCGTGCAATTGAATTCTACAAACGATCTTCGCCGAACGCATTCTCGCACTTTTAAATCATATGATATGTTCCCTCGAACTGATAAGGGAGCAAAAAATGAAATTGAGTTTAAGCCCGGAGCAAGAATCTCTGCACAAAAAAGCGATCGATCTTTGCCGACGTCATCGTGATCTGGAATGGCAAATCATTGAGGTGTTGCAGAAAATTGAGCAGACTCAGCTCTACAAGAAACTCGAGGTTACGAGTTTATTTCAGTACGCAGTTCGGTTTCTTAATCTTAGCGAATCCATGGCTTATGCATTTATAAGTGTGGCGCGAAAAGCGACTGCAATTCCCGATTTTGGGGGCGCGGTTAAAAATCAGAGCTTGTCAGTTAACAAAGCCGCTCGAATTTTGTCGGTGCTCACGCCTGAGAATTCGGCAGAACTTGTGGCCTTTGCCCGAGACCACTCCATTCGTGCCATTGACTTTGAGGTGGCCAGACGAAATCCTCGGGCCGCCCGTCGAGAAAGTGCCAAACCAATTTCTGCAGACTATATCGAGATTAAGTGTTCTCTACCCAGAGCCACTTTTGAAAAACTTAGACGGGCGCAGGCGGTCCTCGCTCAACAACAAAGTAAAAATCCCGATATAGCTCAGGCGCTCGACGCAATTTTAGATGACTATTTAAAGCGCAACGATCCGGTTAAGAAGGCTGAACGCGCTGTAAAGAAACAGCAACTCTGTAAAACAGAGTCCCCCACTTCCATCAAAAATCCGGGGCCGCCCACACGCACTCCCCTCAAAGCCCCCGACAAGCACCAAGTCTACGCTCGAGATGAAGGCCGATGCACATACCGCGACAGCAACGGCAACAGATGTGAAAACGAAAAATGGCTGCACTTACATCACGTTCGACCGGTCAGCCAAGGGGGCGGCAACGATCCCGAGAACGTCGTAACTCTATGTTCGACCCATCATGACTTGGTCCACCAGTTGAGCTTGCCACTTGATGGGCAGGTGACCTGGCTCAGGGAGCCTGCGCGAAGATACGGCTAATCAAAAAAATCAGACTACCAAGACACGGTTCTATCCGGTTATTCTCATCTCCGCATTGGGGGGCCGATGAAACGGAAAAGAATTGCACTGATATTAATGTGTACTTTTTCGCCTACAGTTCCCGCCTACGCCCAAAATTATGACTACGAGAACATTTCTCCTTACGAAGACGATGCCCCTGGCTGGGTGGAAGATGAAAGTGGCGGCTATTTTGTTTCACCGCCTTCGCCGCCCGAAACAGCACCGATCAATCCCATTTCAAAAACCGACGACCCTTCGGCAAAAAGCCAAGCTCCTTCAAAGTTTCGATTTCAGGTGGTGAACGGAGATTTTTGGGAACCCGGAAAACGACGATCTCGTCGGCAAGGCAAAATGGCAAAAGCCGAAGAGGCCAAGTAGGCCAGCTTAAATCACAAATACCCCGGCTTCTCCGAATGATAAAAAAACCAAGCGAAGCCGACGAAGAACGCCATGTTAAACTCGCTTTTAAACAAAGGACTTTCGCGATTGGCCGATCCGTCGTGCGACATCATACTGACCCCCGCGACAACGTTAAAATCGTGGGATCCGTAGCGCAAACCGTGGGTCAAATAAGTTCCTAAATACCCGGCCACCGCGTGATACTCCGGGCGACCAGCCCGTACAGACGCCGCTTCGACCGAGTAAAAGTAATCGTTGTAATCTTTGGTTGCGAACTCGGCCGACAATTTAGAGAAAAATGAAAACTTCTGGCCGAAAATATTCTTGTGCTCAAAGCCCACACCCGGCGCAATGACAAAACCACGCGCCGTAAAGCGTTTTAAATCCGAACTTAGCGCGGCTCGCCCCGCCAAAAACGCCCGCCACAATTGGCCGCGGCTATCATGCAGTCGCAACCAAAGGCGCGGGCCCACCTCGCCGAGCCATTCGAGATCCGGCATGCCTTCGCGCGCGCGATTGTCTCCCGACTTAATCGGAAAGCCCCCGCCACCACTCACATCAATTCCGAAAATGGGCTTATTCACCACACGGGCGCGGGCGCCCTCTTCGCGGTCGGAGCGCAAAATTTTCCCGTGAAAATAAATTGTCGGAAAGGGAACGTAATGCATGCGTGATTGATTCGACCCTGGATAATCAGGAGATAGCCCCGCGCCCAAGCCAAAACCCAGCTCCCACAAATGATCGGGTGGATTCGGCGGAGCGAGCGGACCTTCATGAGCCCAAATAGAGAAAGAGTACGCAATGATGAAAATCAAGGCAGTTAAACGCATGAACTTTAAATTTTGCGATTAATCAGCGGCGCCTGTCTACAGACTTTCTAAAACTTCGATTTTAATCTGCTGTTTTTTAAGTGCCTCACTAATGATGAGCTGCGCGACCTGGGCGTAGACGGCAAAAAAATCGTCGTTGAACTTAGAAATTTCAAAATCCACACCCGTGGCATCGAAGCTGGTGCTTAGGGTCAAGGATTTTGCGTCGGCGGCAACCTCAACATGCACTTCGCGATTGGTACCGCCGAAGGAGGTGTTGAACAGACGTGGGGAGGTCATATTTTGTAGCTGCGAAATTTTCGACTGAATCGGAATGGGCAGAGTGCAAGAGTAATTTAAGGTCATGGCCCTGCGGACCAGGGCGCTGCCGCACATGTCGAAATCGGTCTTAGTGAGGGAAATGGTCTTCATCTTTAGGTCGTTTTTGATGGTCGACGATTTGATCGGCATGGCCGATGAGTTCGAAATCGACAGGGCCAGAGCGATCCCGGCCAACACGCAGAGGAAAAATCTTACAAAAACAGGGACCATTCACGTCACCGCGAGGGGGTTCATATTCGCCAGCTCCATCATGGATCGGGCGAGAACCCACAGGGTCTATCTCAGAGCAAGCGCCAGGCCAAATTTTAAAGATGCAATTGCACAGTCAAAAAGCCACCGAGGTAGCCCGACTTCTCAAGAAAATATCGAACATCCAGTCGCACACGACCCGAGTCGAAGTTGATCGCCGCACCCACGTCGGCCACACCACCGATTTTAAAAACGGAAGATTTTTTATCTTGGCCATTGTACTTAGTTGAAAAACTACTGTAGCCCACAAGTGGTCCACCGCCGGCAGAGAGCGAAAAGTCATCGCTCTCGACAAAGGGATACAGCAGCGAAAAATCGGTTAACAAAATAAACCCCTTGGTTTCGCCCGACGCGCCCGCGGCCGAAAGAAATTTTGGCGCATTCGGAGAAATTAGGGCTCCCGCGTCCGGACGAAATCCCGCGAGCCCGCGCCAGTTTCCCGACCAGCGCGCGCCAAAAAACAATTGCGTGGCGCTATAGTTTTTGCCTTCAAAATCGGCGGTGTAGTTGGCGGCGCCTGCGGTGAGGCCCCAGGAGTCTGGCTTTACTGGTGCAGCCCGAGGTCGCGCTTGAGCTGGTTGTTGTGGCTCCGATGGTGGCGGTGGTTCCGATGGTTCCGCCGGTGGCGGCGGACGCGGTGCCGCTTGAACTGGAGGCGCCACAATTTTCGGTGGAGCTTTTACCGATTTTATGGATCCGTCTTCGTTAACAGCGAGATCCGCATCAACCACAAAACCAATTTTTCCCTTGAGCGTTTTAACTTTGTAAAAGACGCCCAACCCACCTAGACCAACCACTTTTTCGTTCTTTAAGTAAACCAATGAGCCGGAACTCAACTTCTCAACCACTCGCGATTTGTAGTCGGGCTGGGAAAAGACTTCGGCATCGGTCGTCACCTGCGCCGAGATGATGGCGGCCTGGACATTGGACAAGTGAAAAATCATGCTGAAGAGCGTGAGAACCAAAAGCAGCCGCATTTAAATAAATGTAACAGTGACGCGCCCCTAGGTCCACCACATGCGACCAAAGTCAGTTGAGGGCCTCTCCTATAAATCCGAAAAGAAAGTGCATGCAACGCCTCAAACCCGGCCACGTGCTGGGCGATCATACAATAATCCGCTTTGTGGCCCGTGGGGGTATGGGGGAGGTGTATGAAGCGCACGACAACAAGCTCGATCGCAAAGTCGCTTTAAAGGTCGTTTTTCACGACGACACCAATGGTCACCAAAGCGATGATCTCGTCCGCCGCTTTATGAGCGAGGCCCGCAATCTAGCCAAAGTAAATCACCCGAACGTGGTCACCATTCACACCATTCACAATTCCGGATCTCTTCAGTACATCGCCATGGAGTACGTGGACGGAATTTCACTTAAAGAATTTCTTGAGGAGTACAATCTCTCGCCCTCGGTGGCGTTGATCGTTTTTGAACAAATCTTAAGCGGTGTCCGGCGTCTGCATGAGCACAACATCATTCACCGCGATCTTAAACCCGGAAACATTCTGATCCGCGCCGATGGACATGTGAAAATTCTCGATTTCGGTATCGCTAAATCGCGCGACGGCATGGTCAACACCAGCCCCGGCTTCACCGTCGGCACGCCTTCCTACATGGCGCCTGAACTTAGAAAATTCAAACCGGCCAGTGTGCGCTCCGACCTGTGGAGCGTGGGCGCGATTTTTTATGAATGTCTAACCGGAAATGTCTTGTCGCTCACGCTTGAGAACGGGGAACTTACATTTAGCAAAAAAGAGCGCGACGCAATTCCCGAAGGACTAAGAGCGTTGATCGCTTGTCTATGTGCCAATGATGAAAGCGACCGCTTCGCCAAAGCCTCAGAAGCCATGGATGATCTGCAATCCGTCCGGCAACTTCTTGGGCCCCCGTCACCGGCCGAGCTGCAAGAGTTTCACACTCAGCTCAATGAAATTAAAAAAAGCAAAAGCGTCACCTCGTTCGAGATCAATCTTCCGCCGCCAAGTGAAAGTGTTGAGAGTGTTCTGCGAAAGTCCGCGGCTCAACCGCGCACCGGAGAAAGCCGAAAAACCAGATCGCGATCGGCACAGCGCAAAGAGCGGCGCATGTATGCCATTGGCGGCGGCTTTGCCATGCTCGTGTTGATGACTCTGATCAGTATCGCCTACAGTTTGCTCATGCCGCCGGTGCCCCTTCCGGTTGCGCAAACACCACCGCCCACTGTGATCACTCGGCAGATTCCCGTCCCGGTGCCAGTGCCAGTTCCTGTGCCCGTTCCAGTGCCGGTGCCCGTGGCCGCGGCTCCGGCTCCGGTTCCGGCTCCGGTTCCGGTTGCCGCTGAGCCACCGAGGCCACGCAAAGTTGCCGAGGCTAAGATCAACACCGCGCCAAAATCAAAAACTAAACCGAAGGCGCAGGCAACCGCTCGCCAGCGAGTGACGCGAAAATTGGCGGCGACAGCGCCGACGAATCCACCGCCGGCTCCGCCGCCGGCTCCGGCTCCGGCCATGGATATTCCACTTCTTGTTTCTCCCGGATTCGGAGCCGAGGCTCCATCGCGCAACGGGCGAATTTCGATTGAGTTCTCATGGATTCGTGTGTTCGGTGCGCAATCCTACATTCTCGAAATCGCCGCCGATAAGGCTTTTAGCGAAATCCTCGAGCGGCGAACGGGGCCTGAGCCCAAGGCCCTCTTTGAGCAAGCCCGGTGGCAAGGGCGGGTTTATTGGCGCGTTCGAGCTCAGGGGGCGGACGGTCGCATCTCAAGGTGGAGCGATCCCTCTTATCTGCAGATTGACTGAGTCTCAAGATGAGACAATTCGGCATTGGAGAAAACAAATTGTCTAATATTTGGGTAAACTGAGTCTATGGCACGTCCCTCCAAGATCGCAATCCCAATCCTCGTATTGTTGAGCCTTCTGCCGTTTCAAAACTGCTCTGAAACCCTGCCCGAAAAAGCGACAGCGACCGATGGCTCTTCGAACGGCCCCGTTCAATCCAATGGATTTACTTTCTCCGCCACTTCGACTCCGGGCACAGTGCTTCCAGGCTCGGCCATCTCTTTTAAATCAAACATCAATGCCACTCAAACCCTACAGCCCGGATCGGTCGACGTAACCATTCGCCACGCCAATCAAACCGTTATCTGGACCGACAGTAAAAATCATGGCGCAATGACCGCCGGACAGAGTGCAGTTCTCTCCCACGATTTCGCGGTTCCAGAAACAATGCCGCCGGGAGTGTATACGGTTTCAGCTTCAATAAATGCGCCCAACAATACGACCTATGCCCTCGGCAATGTTTCCACCTTCACCGTACAAAATCCGATTCGGGTCAACGTCGGTGCCTCCGCCCCTTACACCGATACACAAGGGCGAGTGTGGGCCGCAGATTTTGGCTTCAGTGGCCTGGGCGTAGTGGCCAACGAAGTTCACCCGCCCACACAAAATTCGCCAGATCAGCCTCTTTGGGATAATTTCCGCTGGGGCAGCGGCGCCTTCGCATTCACCACGCCCGTTCCCGGTCCGGGAAAGTACAAGGTCACATTACGCTGGACAGAACATTACGTTTTTGCAGCCGGCCTTCGGCTCTTCAACGTGTCCATCAACGGCACTCCGGTTTTGACTGAATTTGATTTGTTCACAGCGGCCGGGGGCGCGTATCTCGCCTATGACCGCTCGTTCGTAGTGACTACGGCGCAGCCTTCCATTCGCATCGACTTCACTCATGGTTCAATCGAAAACCCAAAAATCAGCGCCATTGAAATTCTTGGCGCGCCCTAGGGATTAAAGTCCAAGCAAACCCTTTTTAAGCTCCGGTGTCGGTGGATTCGCACCAAAAAACACGGCCAGTAAATTGGTCGCCAGAGATGGATCATCGATGCGCATTTCAGGTGCCGCGCCCGCCGTCAAAATCACGCCCTTTTTATCAAACGCCAAACGCATGCGCGATTTGTCTTTGACCGCCGTCAGGCTTTCAAGAAACGGCTTCATCGAGTCTTTGATCTTGTCGCAATTTACTTTGCAGTTGCCGGTGATCTGCTCCGCCCAAGACTCGACAATGGTGTCTTTGTCTAAACTTCGCAAGAACACCATATCGATAACCTTAGCCTCGCCGTCGCCAATCAATTTTTGTTCATCATTCGTTTTGGCTTTCACATAAAGGCCAGCCACATAAACGCGAAATTCCATCCCCAATTTTCGCTTCGAACGCAGGCCCATCCCGTTCAACAACAAACTGTGCTCGCCCAATTTCAAGGTCTCTGGAAACTCTACCTTTTCGATCGTGCCGGCGGTGGCCGTGCACGCGAGAACAGAAGCAAGAATTATTATGATGCGCATATTTCCTCCAGCCCAAGGCCGTAAGCACTTGCTTTGCATAGTCAGGATCCGGGGGGACTGCAAGATGAAACGAATGAAGAGTGAAAATGAAGTTGTGAAACAACGGCGCCAAACCTTTATCGAGGTACAAAATACCTGCCCCCTGTGCAGTTCCGAGCTGACGATCCGGGTAGAAAGTTACTTGGAAGACTACACGCTGCGCGAAGAAGCGACGTGCCCCAATTGCCAGGTCCTCGCCCGCGTCAAAGATCACAAAATGCAGTGAATCAGGTCAAGATTTTGACGAGCTCAGCGTCAAAATCACTGCAGGCTGCTTGTAAAAACAACCTTTGAGTTGCGAACCTGCTCGAGGTTTTTAAGGTGAAAGGGAACCAACTCCCGATCCATCTCTTCAAGCCAGGCCGAGACCACTTTCTGATTTCCCGCCTTCTCGTGATCGGCCCAGCTTAAAAGCAACGAGTACGCAAAATGCCAGGCCAGCTGATTGCCGATTTCGCGCGCATTGGCCATTTGCACAGTGCTGTCGGCCGCGAGCCATTGATCGATCGCCCGCGCGAGCCCATTCCACTTTTCCGCAAACCGCTTCGTCAACACCGCGAGCTCAGGCGCCTTGATCGCCTCAAGCCGCTCGCGAGTTTCTTTAGAAAAGGTCGCCATTGCCGAGGTTTTTTGAATCACTCGCAACAGATCTAAGCTCATCACATTGGTCGCCCCCTCCCAAATCGAGAACACTTGCGAATCGCGCAGGTGCACCGGGAGTCCAGAGTCTTCAACGTAGCCAACACCGCCAAATCCTTCGATCACTTCAGACGCGACCTGAATGCTCGCTTTGGCCGTAAACATTTTCGCGATCGGGGTAAACAAGCGCAACATATCTTGATCTTGCGCGGTGGCTTTTCCGGTTTCATCTTTCCCCAGCCGCTCAACCATTTCCATGGTCAGTAAAAATCCGGCGAGAGACCGCATCTCCTCGCGGGCAAACGTGCCCTGATGCAAAACATGTTCAAAGAGGGGTTGGCCAAAGGCCCGGCGTTTGTGGGAGTAATCGCGCAGTTGATCGAGCGCGCGAGTCATTTGTCCGGCGGAGCAGACTGAATTGTACAAGCGCGTGATGTTGAGCATGCTGGCCACGGTCTTCACCCCGTGATCTCTCTCACCCACTTGGTAGGCCAGTGCGCCATTTAGCTGCAGCTCAGCTGTGGGCAAAGCCCACGTCCCAAGTTTGTCTTTAAGTCTTAGCATCTGAATATTATTTAGCTGGCCCGGCTGGGAGTACATCGGAACCAAAAATAGTGTTAGGCCTCGCGAACCCTCAGCCGCGCCTTCATAACGGGCCAGTGCTAAAGCCATCTCTGAAGTCGTGGCCGAAGAAAACCACTTCACACCACTGAGGCGGATCTCTCCGTTTTTCTCACGCGCCACCGTACTGGTACCGCTGACATCGCTGCCCCCGGTTTTCTCGGTCATCCACTGCCCCGAAGTCCAAAACTCGTTCGGATCGCTCGACGTTAAATGTCTAAATGCATTTTTATGAATGTCGCCCTGGCCATAAATTTCTAAAACCTTGGCCGCGCCATCAGCCATAGCTAAAGGGCAGGTGAAAAAGGCACTCGAAGGATGAAATAGATAAAGCTTAGTGAACTGATACAGCCGAGAGAACTCTTTTTGCGCCCGAGCGTAGCCCAGTTGCACCAGCTTTTCTTGCGCCGAAATATTTTGCAGTTCCTTCCAGGCGGTGCTCACCCGCAGCTCATCCACTCGGCGGCCCCAAGAATCAAACTGCACCAACACGGGCTTTTCGCGCTCCGCCCGCCGGGCCGTGGCTAAATACGGGCCCGCACAGCGCGCTCCGAACTGAACAAGATCCTCTTCGATCGACGCCCAATACTCTTTCGGCATCTTGTAGCGGAGATACGCCTTAAGCCATCGGTTCTCGGTAAAGGTATTGGTCAGCTCGGGGCCATCTTGAAAAAAATCCGTGCTCACAACGAACTCCTCCAGCCGTAAAGGCTATTACGCACCAAGCCCTCATTCAAATAGTGAACAATCGATTTTAAGTTCAACAAAGCGCCATCGTAGCGAGTTTTATCAAAGTCGGCTCCCACGAGCAGAGTCCCACCCATATACTTTTGCAAATCCTGAACTCCGCCGGCACGGTCCATATGAAAATACACATCCGAATCCAAATACCAATAAATGGGCGAACTAAAATTGTAGGCCCGTCCGGGAACCTTAATATCAAAAACACTTTGTCCGACCAATAGACGCTCCGGCACCTCAACGCCCAGCAAATCCATAATCGAGGGCACGATATCAATATGCTGAGTAATGCGATTGGGATCGACAGGTAATTTTTTATCTTTCAGTCCCGGAGCGTAAATGTAAAGCGGCACCATGTAGCGCGCGATCAACGAATGGTACTGGGGGTAATGCACTTTTTGCGTGTGATCGCCGGTGATTATAAAGATGGTTTTGTCGAACCACGGCTTCGTTCGCGCCGTTGCAAAAAAATTCTTAAGCGCATGATCCACATAGCCAATGCTTTCATGAATTTCTAAATCACCCTTGGGGAATTTGCCGGAGTATTTTTCGGGAATATAGTACGGGTGATGCGAGCTTAAGGTGAACACGCTCACCAAAGAGGGCTCGGTCGCGTCATCCAGTGTCTTTGCCGCGTACTGCAACATGGGCTCGTCAAGAACCCCCCAGTTGCGGTCAAAATCTTCGGGATTGTCTTTGGGGAATTCGTTCAGGCCGACAAAATTCTCAAAACCAGCGATTCGCGAGAATGTATCAAAGTGCATAGAGCCATTGTGCGCGCCGTGCAAAAAATGCGACGGATATCCCCGCCGCGCGAGAACTTTTGGCAGGCAATCGAATCGGTTATTGCTGAAGTCAGAGGTAATGACCGGCTCTTGCATAATGGCGGGAATTCCGCACACCACGCCCGGCACCGCTTCGATCGAGCGGCGCCCATTGGCAAAATTATGTTTAAAGTAATAGGCACCCGGCTCTTTAGCCAGTGAGTCTAAGAACGGCGTATAACCAGGATAATCGTTGGCCACGCCCATATACTCCGTAGCCAAGCTTTCAATAATCAGAATCACGACGTTAAAATCTTTGGCTACACCCAGCGGCGGACGCGAGAGTTTGGTGATTTTTTGTAAGTGCGAAATAGCCTCCGCGTCGGAGGCAAAAAATCTTTGCCGCTCGATTTGAGTGCGCGGTCGGCTTCGAATTACGTTGAACGGCGTATTCAAAGTTAAAAGACCGAGTTCTTGACGGGTCGAATAATAGGCATGCATCGGGTGCAGCGGTTTAAACTGGAAACCGCCCCGGACCGCAGTAACGAGAAGGGCCAGCGCCACAAAACGCCAGCCAATTTTTCCAAGCCAAGACCCGCGCTCGGTCACACCCTGCATTTTCGGCGACAACCAACACAAAAGTAAGATGGTCAATGTCAGCGCCAGACAAAAATACCAGTACGTGGCGATGACGCTAAACCCATGCTGCCTGAGATCTTGCTGAATCAGCAGCATATCGTAGGAGCTGCGTTTGCCGATAAAATTTACGAACTCAGCATCGACCACGTTGGATCCGATGGCGATCCAATTGATCACTCCGAAAACACAAATCTCTAGCCATGACATCCAACGCTTTTGCCAGATTGCAGCCGGAAAAAGCCACAACAGCATCAATACTGAATTTGTTAAGATAATGGCCGCAAGATCAAAACGCAGACCGTAGACAAAGGCCCAAATCCACTCACCGGCTGGGACGTTCGAGTAAACCGGCCAATTCCAAAATAGAAACAAAACACGGCAAACCGTGTAGAGCACTAAAAGAAGTGCGATTCGAACTAATCCGCGGCGTACAACTGTCGGCACCATGAAGGCTGTATGATATGAATCTCACCGAGCGGAGTCAAACAGGGCACGGGCCTGAAGCGCCACGTACACCGCGCCCAGACAGGCGGCGCACAAAAGCAATGAATTGGTTAATCCCCACTCAGCGCCGGCCCATCCGAGAAGCAAATGCATACCGACCACGGCCAATGAGCCAAAGCCAATTATAAAGCCCAGAGCCTGAGAACGTTTCTCAGCGAAACGCGAATTGATCTGCTCCATGGCGGTCGGATAAAATGGAGCCATGGCTAAGCCGGACAGCGGCAAAAAGGCCGGGTGATACTCAAGTCCCAAAAACATAAACACCGCCGCGCTCAAACTGCTGTACCTAAGAATTTGCCAATTGCCCCAGCCGCTAAAATGCAAAACCGAGAACAACAACCGCCCGATTAAGAACAGAGCAAAGAAAGCGCCCATATAAAAATTGGCCGGGTCTGGATTCATACCTAAGTCTGAGCGCATCCACTGCACCATTCGCGTCGACAAAGAAATTTCACCCCACAAATAGGCCGAAATAAATATCGAATAAAGTAGCACCACGGTCCACTCATTAGAGGTCAAGTTCGCCGTTGCGTGCCGCTCGTGTCCGCGAGTTTTGACAGGCAGCGTATACCAAGCGCCAATAAGCCAAAGGAGGGGCAACGCCGCCATTATTAAGAACGATTTTCGCCAGTCTAAATTTATATGGCGAAACAGCGTGGCCAAAAGTGGTGCAACCAGCGCGGCAAGGCCATACATACTATGCAAGCCGTTAAAGATACGCCGTCGCGAATGAGAGGCGGCGAACTCCGACACGACAACATTCTGCGAGAGATTCAGCCCGCCGAACGCGAGCCCAAAAACGCCACAGGCCACCAACATCCATTCAAATGTCGGCGCCAAAGCAATCGCGGCGAAGCCGGCAGAGAGGCCCACAGTGGACAAAGTCATCAAATGCACCGATGACCACCGCTGAATAATACGATGCCCGAGCAGACTTCCACAAAAGGCCATCGCCGATACGATCGCGAAGAAAAAACTCCCGCGATCCACACCGACCATATATTCAGCGAGCACCTCAGGATAAAAGGGCCCGCGCATGTTGTCGATCAACCCGAGAATCAACATGCTAATGTAGGAGGACCAAATCACCGCTGACATTTTGCACACCAATAGGTATTGCGCCCGCCGATAAACTTCGCGCGGATCGCGGCTCGACATTGAGTGCAGGGTTCACCTTGGCGCCCGTAAACAGAAAACTGATTTTGGAATTTTCCACTCTCGCCATTCGAATTTTTGTAATCACGAATGGTTGATCCACCAGCGGCAATCGCGCGGCCGAGCACTTGGCGAATACAACCCACTAATTTTTCCGCTTCCACTCTTGTAATTTTTCCGGCAAGCCGGGTCGGCCTTACACCCGCGAGGTAGAGAGCCTCTGATGCATAAATATTGCCAACTCCGACCACTTTCTTTTGGTCCATAATTACATTTTTAATCGGACTTTTGAGCCCGCGCGTGGTTTGAAACAGATATTTGCCGTTAAAATTTTCAACGAGCGGCTCAGGCCCCAGATTTTTAAGCCAAGCATGGGCCATGGTTTTTTCTTTGGCCACCATTTCCAGCAAACCAAACCGGCGCGGGTCATTGAACACCAGTCGCAATCCCGATTTAAACTCAAATACGACATGGTCGTGCTTGATCAATTCTTCTGTGTTTCGAAGTTCGCGCCAAGACCCAGTCATACCGAGATGATTGACGACACAAAATTCCTCGGTCTCAAAAAGTAAAAACTTGGCCCGCCGTTTTAAGCCGACAATCTTTTGCCCGGGAAGTTTTTGACTTAAATGTTTCTTGAGCGGCGTCCTGAGTGACGGGCTCAACAACTTCACCGCAGTGAACTGCTGACCATTTGCGCCCAGCTGTTGCAAGCTGAGCTTCACATTTTCGACTTCAGGGAGTTCGGGCATATCGCACTTAACCTCTTGCAATCATTAAGGTCAAATCCGAATATTGGCGCTCCGCAATCGAAGAGCATTTGCAATTACAGACACCGAGCTCAAGCTCATCGCGAGACTCGCCATCATGGGATTGAGGAGAATTCCAAACGCTGGATATAGCACTCCCGCCGCCACTGGCACACCCATTACGTTATAGGCAAAAGCGAAAAACAAGTTTTGCCGGATATTCTTCATTGTCTGTTGACTGAGTTTATGCGCCCGAACAATCCCCGAAAGATCGCCTTTCAACAAAGTGACCGAGGCACTTTCCATTGCGACGTCCGTACCGGTTCCCATGGCGATTCCGACATCCGCTTCGGCCAGTGCCGGGGCATCGTTGATCCCATCACCGGCCATGGCGACTCGCTTTCCACTCGCCCGCAACTTTCGAACAATTTCGTTTTTTTGCTGTGGCAATACCTCGGCTTCAAAGCGGTCAATACCCACTTCTTTTGCGACCGCTGAGGCGGTCAGTTTATTGTCGCCGGTCAGCATGATGACCTCGATTTTTTTCGAGTGAAAATAGGCGATGGCCTCCTTAGCGGTTTCTTTCACGGGATCTTTTACGGCGATGATACCAGCAGGTTTCGAATCGATTGCAACCAGCATCACCCCGTGACCTGACTCCTGGAGGCTCTTGGCAATTGCAACCATCTCTGATGAGTCTATTTGGTATTTCTCCATCAATCGTTTGTTGCCAATGATGACGCTCCTACCACCGACCGTTCCTTCCACTCCCATTCCCGTAATAGATTGAAAATCTTTAACGTTAGAGAGAGTTAAGCCTCTCTGAATCGCGCCCTCAACGATGGCTTCTGCAAGCGGATGTTCGCTCGCTTTCTCGAGGGCTGCGGCCAGAGCGAGAACTTCGTCTTCGTTCGCAGCACCTACGGTTTTCACGAGCGCAAGCTTTGGTTTGCCGAGAGTAAGAGTCCCCGTTTTATCAACAATTAGGGTTGTGATTTTCTCCATTCCTTCCAAAGCCTCCGCATTTTTTATCAATACCCCATGTGTGGCACCCTTACCCGTCCCGACCATGATGGACATGGGAGTTGCCAGACCAAGAGCACAAGGACAGGCAATGATAAGGACAGATACGGCATTAACAATCGCAAAGGTAAATGCCGGTTCTGGCCCCATCAGAAACCAAACAATGGCCGTAATGACGGCAATTAAAACCACCGCGGGGACGAAATACGCGGCCACCTGATCGGCCAACTTTTGGATGGGCGCGCGGCTGCGCTGGGCTTGCGAGACCATTTTGACAATTTGCGAAAGGAGTGTTTCTGATCCGACCCGAGTGGCTTCCATAACGAAAGATCCAGTCGCATTGACGGTAGCGCCAATTACGTGGGCTCCGGTCCCCTTTTCAACTGGAATGGGTTCGCCGCTGATCATAGATTCATCAATTGAACTTCGACCTTCTAATACTTTGCCATCGACCGGGACTTTTTCGCCAGGTCTGACTCTCAACCGATCGCCGATTTTTATATGCTCAATCGGAACGTCTTCTTCGGTTCCATCTAAGGCGATCCGCTTTGCAGTCTTCGCCGCCAGACCAAGTAAGGCTCGAATCGCATTTCCAGTTTGGCTGCGCGCCCTAAGCTCCAGGACTTGTCCAAGTATCACAAGCGCGGTAATGACCGCCGCGGCTTCGAAGTAGAGGGGTACCATCCCTCCATGAGTCTTTAGATTCTCCGGAAATATCCCAGGAAAAAACGTGGCCACAACGCTGTAGGCGTAGGCCACGCCCGTCCCGATGGCAATGAGGGTGAACATATTCAATTGCCAAGTTTTGACGGATGTCCAGCCTCGTTCAAAGAATGGAAACCCGCCCCAAAGAACGACGGGCGTCGCAAGTCCGAATTGAATTAGGGCATTCATCCAGCCGGGGATAAGGTGTTGAACGGGCTGCCCCGGAAGAATATCTGACATCGCAAGCAGTGCGAGAGGGATGGTTAGAACAGCACTGATTTTCAGGCGCTTAGTAAAATCGACGAGCTCAGGGTTGGCTTCATCCGTAAGACTAACTTCTTCGGGTTCCAGCGCCATCCCGCAGATGGGACAATTGCCCGGACCCTTTTGGCGGACTTCCGGGTGCATGGGACAAGTGTATATGCGCTGGCTATCCTCGGCCGAGACGACGGCCTTCTCTAGAGACTTTGTTAAATAGCTCTGAGGATTGGCATCGAACTTAGTTTTGCATTTCGGATTACAGAAATAATAAGTCTCACCGTTGAATTTGGAGGTGCCACCTTTGGCTGTGTTTGGATCTATCGTCATGCCACAAACAGGATCCACCACTTGAACTTGATCGTGCTTCATAAATACTCCTATTTAGAGCGCTTCAACGTGCGCTTTAAACCTACTATCGACGTTCCAATGATTGGAAGGTCAAGCCCGTTAAGCAAAATTCATCTAGAAGGCCGCATTTGGGGCCGCTGTGTCCCATTTTTGGACCCTTAAGCCATCTGTCTTGACCTTCCAACTGCTGGAACCTTTATGGTAGTCACAAGGCTGGAGGTCAATATGACTATAGGTGAGCTGGCAAAATCATCGGGTGTAAACGCGAAACTCATTCGCCATTACGAGTCTATCGGTCTTGTGCCCAAGGCCAGCCGCACGGAATCGGGCTACCGCATTTACTCAAAAACCGACATTCAATTCCTGAAATTTATAAAGAGGGCCCGGGGGCTCGGTTTTTCTATGAAGGAGATAAAAAAGCTTATTGGACTTTGGCGAAACAAGTCCCGCGCGAGCAAAGAGGTGAAGGCGCTAGCATTGAGTCACATCAAAGCCCTTGAGACGAAAATATTAGAAATGCAAGAAATGGCGGATAGCCTTCGCCTTCTGGCTCGCAACTGCCACGGCGACGCAAGACCGGACTGCCCGATATTAAGCAACTTAGAATTCAATGGAGACTCGAATGACCAATAACGCCGGCCTTCTCAAGGCACTCATCTACTCTGTTTTGCTTTATGGCGCGTTCGCCGAAGCCAAGACGGTGAAGTATGAGCTGGTTATCGAAAATAAGCCGATGAACATGAGTGGCAAGAAGACCGTCGACTTCGCACTCACAGTGAACGGCGGAATTCCCGCACCGACGCTTGAATTTACCGAAGGCGATGACGCAGAAATTCTGGTCGTTAATAAACTCAAAAACGAAGAGGTGTCGATTCACTGGCACGGCCTCTTGCTGCCACCTGAAGAAGACGGCGTGGCCTACGTGAATACTCCGCCTATACATGGAGGCACTTCGCGGTTGTTTAAATTCAAGATCCGTCAAAACGGCACCTTCTGGTATCACTCACACACGGCGGTGCAGGAGCAGAAAGGGGTCTATGGCGCATTCGTCATCCATCCAAAAAAGAAGGCCTTTGTTTACGACAAGGATGCTATTTTGGTTTTGAGCGATTGGTCTGACGAAAACGCCGATCAAATTGTCCGGAACTTGCGCAAAGACGGAGATTACTACTTATATAAAAAGGACTCTATTCGCTCTTACGCCGGCGCGGTCCGCGCAGGACGGCTGAAGTCTCACTTATCTAATGAGTGGAGCCGAATGGGCGGAATGGATTTGTCTGACGTCGGCTATGATGCCTTTCTTATCAATGGTAAACGCGATTCCCAGCTTCTCACCGCCCATCCGGGTGAAAAGATCCGGTTGAGAATTATCAATGCGGGCGCCTCGAGCTATTTTTATGTCGGCATGGGCGTTCCCATGCAGGTGATTTCGGCGGATGGGGTTGATATCAAGCCGGTCATGGCCAATGAGTTACTTATTGGTATGGCTGAAACCTATGACGTGCTCTTTACCGTTCCAGAACACAAAAACTACGAAATTCGCGCGACGGTTCAAGACGTCACGGGATTCGCTTCGGCCTGGATTGGAATGGGCGACAAGGTGCCTGCTCCTAAGAAGTCACTGCCCGACATGTACGCAAGTATGGACCATAGCGGTGGGCATGGAGATTCGCACTCCGGCCACGAAGGGCACTCTATGAAGGCTGACCATGCACACAGTGGCCACGCCGATCACGCCGATCATTCCGCTCACGCGGGCCATGCTGACCACTCGGCACATGCCAATCACGCCGCACATTCGAAGCCAAAGGTCGCAAAAAACGAAGGACCGATCGATTGGTCAACCCAGTCTGATGCTCAGTTACGGCAAAATGCGGCTTCACGGGATCTTAGCGTTGCTGAGAAGCCAATTGAAACCCTGAGCGTCGACGATATTTCAGCCCTTCAGCCAACCACTTTTCCCAAGGACGCCAAAGTCCATGATGTAAAGCTTGTTCTCGGTGGAGATATGGAACGCTATATTTGGCACATCAACGGAAAGGCGATTCATCAAGACCGGCTGCTTATGATTAATAAGGGCGAGGTCGTTCGCTTTACATTTCAAAACGACACGATGATGCATCACCCGATGCACTTTCATGGTCACTTTTTCCGCGTGATCAACAAGAACGGCGACCGGTCTCCGCTAAAGCATACGGTGGATGTGCCCCCGCATGCATCTCGGACAATTGAATTCTTCACCAACGAACCGGGACAATGGATGCTTCACTGCCACAACCTCTATCACATGAAGACTGGCATGGCCCGGGTCGTTCGCTACAATGATTTTAAACTGACGCCGGAGATGGAAGCGAACGACAAACTCGACCCTCACCTTCACGATCACCTCTACACGCACACCCAGCTTGAGGCGGCGAGCAATCATGCGAAGGCGGGCTTTCGGCTTATGCGGACGTGGGACGAAATTGAACTCGAGGTGGAAAGCGCCAACATTGACGGAAAGAACTTCTCATTCGGTGAAGACTGGGAGATCGAGGGCGACCTCGTTTATCGCAGATGGTTTTCCAACTTTTTCAATATTTTCGGGGGTGGAACTCTTTATGACGAAGAAGGTTTTGGCACGATCGGTGTTGGCTACATTCTCCCGCTACTCATCGAGACACAAGTTTCTGTGAATCACGAAGGACGCGTCCGGCTCGATGTTGAAAAGCGCTTCCAGTGGACCAAGAACGTCTTTTCGGACGTCGATTTTACGTGGAGACCGGATTGGGATGGCGAGCGTGACACGGAATTTGAGGTCAGCTTAATGTATGGACCTTCGTGGACTTGGTCGGCCGGGTTAATGTTCACGGAAAAAAGCGCCGGTGTGGGCGCACAATTTCAATTTTAATATCACGAGGAAACGGAATGACTGAAAGTCGCATTTTTTATGTCGCCTTAACTGTCGCTGTTGTTGTTTTTGCTCTCATTCACTTCGCACCTTTTGCGGGCAGTGTGCCCCACTTTGTCCGCGTTTCCGGTGGGGGCGCCCTCTTTGATACCAATATCCCAAGCTCAATAAGTGATGTGTACGACAGACTTGAAAGTTACGGTGAGGAAGGGCGTAAGGAATATGTCTTTCGCAATCTGACCACAGACATCTTACTTCCTTTTGCTATGCTCCCGGCACTGTTCCTGGGCGTCAGACGCGTGAACCGGCGATTTGCCCTAAGAACCACAGGGTACTTACTACTGGCCCTGCCATTCGCCTACGTAGCTCTCGACATAGTCGAAAATCTCACGGTGATTTCGTTAATCTTAAATTACCCAGAACGGCAACCCTACCTCGCAACGGCATTGCCCATCGTGACAATGCTAAAGCGTTTTGCTGTGTTCTCTTCTTTACTCTCTCTGGTGGGAGGCTTGCTGGCTAGTCTAGCCACCCCCGCCAAGACCAGTTGTCGAAATCGCACAACTCTGGTGAAATAAAAGAATGGGTCAAAGCGTGTACACCATTGTCATCGCCAGCAACGGCGTGGGGCCGACTCGTCGGTATTACATTCCAGCGGGCTGGATAAAGGCCGCGGGTTTTTTTGCCTTCACAGCCGTGCTTCTGGCCTCGTCCGTCGCCATCGACTATGTCGGTTTGCTACCAAAGGGTCGCGAACATCAACAGCTCAAAAGCGAAAATAAATCCCTGATCAAGCAGGGTGAGAATTTGCAAGAGCTGCTGCAGATCAAATCCCAAGAAGTGGCCAAGTTTAAAAGTCTGATCGAAAAACTCCGCAACATCACCAGCCTGGTCGGAGCCGGTGATGCCCTTGCCGCGCCTATGGGTGGCCCCTCGGCTCGCGAACCCGCCGCAGTCGCCGCGATGGTCGCAGCGATCGAGCCACAATCGTTGGTGTTTCTCGCCGACGAAACTTTAGCGGAAGCGCAAAAACGTGAGCAAGAAATGGCCACCCTATGGGACCTACTTAGCGACCGGCAAGATTTTCTAGCGGCCACCCCAACGCTTAAGCCGACCAATGGCTACTATAGCTCGCGCTTCGGACTTAGGCGCCATCCCATCAGTGGTCGCACACTACTGCACGCGGGCGTCGACATTGCCGCGCCCTACGGCACGCCGATCTTTGCCACCGCTGATGGAATGGTCTCTTACGCCGGCTATGAAACCGGCTATGGTCATGTGGTCTCTATTGATCACGGTTACGGCGTTCTCACCCGCTACGCGCACAATTCAAAAATTTTCGTGCGCACCGGGCAAAAAGTCCGCAGGTTTGAGTCGATCGCCGCCGTTGGCTCTTCGGGTCACTCAACCGGTCCTCACGTTCACTACGAAGTGATCGTAAAAGGGATGCCCGTCGACCCCATGAATTACATTTTGCAAGAGCGGTAACTAGCGGTCGGGCCGCGCGGTCAGCGGGATGCGCAAACTTCTCGGTTGCATAGTCAAATCTGAACCCACCAACTCCCACTGGTTGCCAAAGCGCCAACGCGGAAGCTCAACCGAAAAGTATTTCGCTTGAAAAAATTTATAGAAGCGCGGGTTCAACAACTCCATATTGGTAAAGTCCTCAACCCCCGTTCGGACCTGCGTAAACTCATCGCGCAGATAGCTGCGCAAATGCAGCCGGTCAAAATGCAGGTGGATACTCAAACCACCATCGTCAACCGAGAGCAACGTGCGCCCAGTCTCCACACTGCGAAAATCAAAATAAGGAAACCACGAATCCCAAACATCGGCTTGGGCGTGAACAGCCATCGAAGTCTTCGCGCTATAATTTAACCCACCGCCCGCACTTGCTTTGCGATCGCCAAGGGTCACCGGGCCATAGACCCCGACGTCAAACGCGAACTTAGAATTCAGCGGAAATTTCAGCAAATCTTCCCACTCGAAGCCCTGCGCTCGCCGCGAGCCGAGCAAAGCGGTGAACGAAGGCATTGCCGTGCTCAGCGTGCGGCTGAAAAATCCGCGATTTCGCGCCAGCGCCGCCGCGATTTGCTCCATCGCGTGGACGGGAAGCACAACTTGCGACGCACTTAACGAGTTAAGCACGCTTTCCGCTTCGGTGCGGCGAACCGTGCCGTAATTATATTTCGGAATGTCATCTGAAGTATCAAAGCTAAAAACCCCGGGCACACGCCACATTCCGTTGGCAAGTTCAGTCACTGCGGATGGCTCCCAAGTCATAGTGGTATAGGGTCCAAACTGCACCGTGATCGGATCGAGCAACCGAACTTTTGCGCTGGCAAATGTCACCTTAGCCCACTTGAGCAGTGATTCTTGCACCAAACCAGCCATCCAAATTGGATTCTGCGCCTGCGACAACAGGTGATTGGTCAGCGCCTCCATGGGTGTGGGGCCGAACGTGCACTCTCCCAAATTTACGGTCGCGCTGCCTGAGGCGTTATTTAAAAATGCGAAGTCGAGCCAAATTAACTGTTTCGCGTCGTAATCATAGGTCATGTGGCCCTCAGCCTGCCAACCGCCCGAAGGCAATCGCCAGTTCACGGCGAAGCAGGTGCCCATGTCCATTTCCATGTTGTAGATCAAAATTCCCGGGTGATCCCAGTTCATTTTTACCCGGATCACTCCACCAGGGAGTTGCTCCGAAGATATTTTCAGTCCATCCATGACCGAAGCAATCACATTGGTCCATTTTGCCCCATAGGGAGGAGCCGCGAAGGTCATATTGGCCATGGTGGGTTCCGCCGTGACGTCAATTCGTCCGACCACTTCACTCCACTCAGCCGATGGTTTAATGATTAGGTCGCTCTCTACCTTGAGGACCTGCGCACCCGCATGGGCACTGACAACGGACAATAAGGCTCCTAATCCGATCCATAGACTAGATTTTTTCATACTTAACTTATCGGGTGAACTTGAGTTTCTAAATGAAACGCTTGATCTGTAGACGGACTTTAAGTGTTTGCTCCGGCTAAATGCGACATGCCGCCTGGCACCGGCTCGAGCACCGTGAAGAGCGGTTTTTTTTGTCGATTACTTAATCGCCATCACTTGCGATCGGATATCCGGTGCTTTTTTTATTATTTTCTCTCGGAATAAAAATTCCCCTTCGCTCTGAAGCTTCTTTAAAAACTCGTCCGACAGGGCGAGTTGCGCGGGTCTGTTGTCGGTCATCGCATAGTTCTCATTTCTCGACGACGCCCGGTGAATCGACTCCACACTGAGCTTGGCCCGTTCGCTAAACCAGCCATTGACCTGGTCGCGGTGGGTTCGCATATAGGCAACGGCGTCGGCAAAGGCATGGTTCAGCGCCGCGATTTTCGCCGGGTTCCGGCTCACAAACTTTTCTGCCGCCACGGTGATTAAACTAAAGCGGTCCTCTTTAAGAACGCGCACCTTTCCCGCGGCCTCCAACTCGGTCAAATACGGATCATAGGTTAGAACCGCGTCCACCGCCCCGGTTTCCAATGCCGCATGCAATGCGCCCACTTGATTGATATTCACCACTTTCGCGCCGCCGGCTTCTGTGGCCCATTCGACGGCTGGCTGGTGGAGCGAAGTCCCGAAAATCGTGGCCACCGATTTGCCTTTGAGGTCTGACAAAGATTTAAGGGGTGATTTTGCCGCAACCACCATGGCCATCCGTCCGGCCGAGCCGAGTGAATTGACCGCCTTGGCGGCAAAGCCTTCGCCGAGCAAAATTACAAAATTCGATTGGCTGGTCAAAATCACATCCGTTCGGCCGGAGACCAACGCGGTCTTCAGCTCACGGCCAGTTCCTAAACTCACCACCGTGGCTGCGAAACCATGCTTTTTCAAAATGTCGGTCTTTTCAAAAATCAATCCGATCTGCGCGCTGACAATGGTCCCCGCCGCCGGGTAAGCGATCCGCACCGGATCGGCGCCCCAACACGGCCAGCCTATGACCAACAAACAACTATAGACTACTTTGATAAAGGTGTTCATGCACCGCTCTCTCCAAATTAAGAAACTCGTCCATCCGGCGAAAATCTAAAATTTTATCTGGCTTCTCGCCTCGTACGTGCAGCTCGCGCACGACAGTCGCGGGTGCGGCCGACAAAAGATAAATTCGATCACCAAGGTGAATGGCCTCATCCACGTTATGAGTTACAAACACCATCGCCTTATTGAACTTTCGCGCCAGTCGCAACAGCTCTTGCGACAAAATCTGCCGGTGAATCATATCTAAAGACGCGAAAGGCTCATCGAGCAAAAGCACATCGGGATCTGCGGCCAGCGCCCGAGCAATACCCACGCGCTGTTGCATCCCGCCCGACAACTTGTGGGGGTAAAAGTCGGCAAATTCTCGCAGACCCACCTGGTCGAGAAAAAAGTCGACGCGCTCGTCGTCGTTCTCATCCACCACAAAACGCACATTCTCGCGCGCCGTCAGCCACGGAAACAGGGCGTAACTCTGAAAAATCAGCGCCCGTCGGCGCGACGGCCCCGCAACTCTTTCACCTTTAAAAAAAACCTGGCCCTCCGTGGGCAGAGTCAGCCCAGACAGGAGCGAGAGCAACGTCGATTTTCCGCAGCCCGAGGGCCCGATCACTGAAACGAATTCTCCGGCTGAAACTTGCAAATTAACAGAGCGCAAGATCGCCTTGCCCGCATAAGTCATCGACACATTTTCAGCACGCAAAACCGGATTCATCGCGACGCCTCCGCCCCGAACCAGGGATTCAGGCGGGCCTCCAGTTTTCTCATGGCAAAATCAAATCCGAGTCCAATCACCCCGATCACAAACATTCCGGCGATCACTCGCTCTGTTTTCAACAAATCCTGACTCACGTGAATCAAATATCCGAGGCCCGATTGGACGGCCAACATTTCGGCCCCGACCAAAGACATCCAAGCTACGCCAAAGCCTACGCGATGCCCAGCCATGATGTAGGGCAAAGACGCCGGCCCAATCAGCTTGAAAAACGTCTTCGCTCGCGACACTTCAAAGCCGCGCGCCACTTGGAGGTAGGCATCGGGCACATTACGAACACCGAAATGAGTATTGAGAACGATTGGGAAAAAAGCGCCCACCATGGTCAGAAAATATGAGGACCCGCCCCCGAGCCCGAACCATAAAATGGACAGCGGAATCCATGCGATGGGCGGAATGGGCCGTAACAGCTGAACCATTGGGCCAAACATTTGCTGAACGCGCTCCGACAGCGCCATGGCGATGCCGACGGGAGTCCCGATGACCACGGCAAGACCAAATCCGGTGAACACGCGAAGTAAGCTGCCGCGGACATCGACCCATAGTTGACCGCTGACCGACATTTCGAGCAGCGAAGCCGCCACCACACTCGGCGCAGGCATTAAAAAGGGATTGATCCAAGCCATTCGCGCGCACAGCTCCCACAGCGCCAACAAAAAAAGGCCCGGAAGAATACGAAAGAAGGCACTTTTAACCATCCTCCGGTCATTTCATAAATTCATGGTTGAGTCATCGAGATTGCGAGCTAGTGAGTCGCGAGAAACCAGCAGATCCAAAAGTGCGTCAGATGATGCACCATCTGATCAAATCCGTAAGTCACCCAAAAGGCTTTACTGCGCATATCTGAATACCGACCCAGATAGTGGGGGCCGGCCTTAATACGGTCCATGATGAAGTGGGTCACGATATCAACTAGAGCGAGCCACCAGTGATTTGGATTTACATACAGCACGATGGCCAGCGTAAATAAACCGTGCAC
>CAYVRZ010000016.1:0-94208 GCA_964453895.1 uncultured Pseudobdellovibrionaceae bacterium
ATTTGCCCGCGGAATAGTCGCATTGTAACTGGACTAAACAATGGGGGCGGGTCATGGGAGGGAATAAACCAGTTAGATTTAGACACTCCTCCGCGGCAGCTGTCTTTCGAGCTAAAATCCTTCGAAGTGCGTCACTTGTGTTTCTATAATATTTCTCAGAATTGGTTTCCATTGCGTCAACTGCCAGAAACTCTGTGACCGCGGGCTGAAAGCAATCCTTTGTGCTTTTAGCAGTCCCACAGATTTCTTGATGAAGTAGATCTCGTGATGCGTGGTGGGTACAGTAACCAACGTGGTCAGAAATCCGTCCCGCTGCAATTTTATTGGCAGACGAATCAATGACGTCGCCCTCAGAACACAAACCAAATGCCTTGGAAGAGGCTAGGAAAATGAAGATTTGCAGAATAAAAACCGTCGGTGTGCCCTTCATTCCCCCAAATATCGGCATAGCCAACTAAGCCCTAAAGGCCGCCGTCTCAAATTGAGCCATATGAGGCACTAGCTGTTATTAATGCAAGCCGGGAATCTGCGTGATCCGTTGGCTCAAAGACATGCGAAGAATTTTAAATCTTTCGGCAGTCCAGCGTGCCCGGCTCTAGCCCAAGACGACCTTGATCATCGAAGAAAAGCTCAACATTCGATCCTGGCAAGCGGATTCGATTTAATGAGCTTCCATCCGAGCGCTTTTGGTTTGATAGGAGCACTGGGCCCTGGAGTGTTGTTTCTTCTCTATCCAGGACGTGGCGGACCTCCATAAAAATGAGCGAGCCTTGGCTCGTGATGGAGACGTTAAATGAACCTCTCGCTTTGGAGCAGTCGAAATCTCCAGTCGGTGCCGCTGTTGCGTAAGCCAAGTTGGCGAAACCTAAAAACAATAGAATCAATAGAGCTTTCATTGAGAATCCCCCTGCGATCAATCTTAGGGGAGTTTAGTGAAAAGAAAAGTATTTCCATCTATATTTTTTGACGCAGCCGTTAAGAGCTGGGCCAATTGGATGCCAAGCAGCAATTCGCGCCAATACAATCAGTGCTTCTCAGTGGAAGTGCGCGATTTGCAATCGGTTATGGATTTGGGCGCTTATTTCGGATTCTGCTGGGTTCCGGATTCATTGAGCAATTTTATGCCCAAGTTTACCCACATAAGCACGGTCTTCTTTTCCTCACTACTGAGGCGTGATTCACCATGCAGGATCCAATAGCGAAAGGGCGGCATAGTGTTTTCAACTATTGCTTTTCTAATCGCCTCAAGATCCTCCATTGGGGTTCCGTGACTCTTAAACGGAAAGTCTTCACCCATGTCTAAGTGAGATTTGGCCTCAGTGACATCACTAGCAATAAGCTGTTTCGCGCCAGGGAGCTTGGCATACCAAGGATATTTGGTTTGGTTACTATGACAATCAAAGCAGCTCTTCTGAAAAATTGATTTAACGTTCTGAAGATAAGACTCATTGATCGTCTTTAGCATGTCAGATGAAACGTCAGTAACGGGTAAAACTTGATGTTCTGTCTTAGACGGATGGGACTCACCCTCGTGAGCAAGGGCGAGAGGTGTGGAGGCAAGAGTCAGTAAAAACAATAAGGTGAGGAGGTTCGCTCCAACTCTTGAGCCCTCTATTAATGAGCGAGTGGTAAGATTCACTTTTTCCCACCCTTTAAATTTTGAACGTATTTATCAAAGCTGCCCTTATTTTCGAAATAAAGAACATCACCAGCTTCGTTCGCAGCAATAGTTGCCGTGGCTTTATCCACTGACTTTTTAGATTGCGGATCGGTCGCGGATCTAGAACTTGCATCTTTTTGGATTGTTGCTTTGCAGTTCTCGCAGCAGCCATAGTAGGTTTTATTGTCTTGTTCGACCGGGATCTGCGGCCGGGTAAAATGCGCATTCGTGACCATGCAAACTTGTTTATTGGGAACAATTTTCCAATTTTCGCTCGCCGTAACGAAGTCGCCCCAAAGAACAATGCTTGCTGCTAGGCTGAGAAGTAGAGATGTGGATTTCTTTGTCATATGTCGCTCCTTTTCATTTGATATGAACCTGCATCTGTGCGGCCTATGCAAGCGCACGTCTTAAGGCGTAGCTTGCTTCAAGAGACATCCAGCCGCCGATGAACGCCCCGACGGTCCACAATAGCGCGAAGACGAACACCAAGTCCGCACCAAAAAAATAAAAAGCGGCCAGTGACACCAAAGTCAAAGTGCCGACCTCAAGCCATTTGTGCCGGCGCACAGCCTCAAGCTCTTCTAGGGTCAAAAATAAGTTGGCGAGCAGATAGGTGGTGACCATAAAAACCACGCCGCAGGCGAGCATGCAGAAGCGGTGGCCTCCCAAGTTCATAAACCACTGGGCCAATGAAGTTTCGGTTTGGAACGGATTCAGCCCGAACTGGTGGCAAAAAGCCAACGACACAAAGCCAACCATCACATGAACACCGGAGATCTTCGCGAAAACCGTGAAAGGGTTTGGAAAAAGAGTCGCATGAATCCTGGCGCTGACGTCTAAAGGCACCTCACGGTCCATGGTTTCCGTAAACTCGCGGTATTCCGCCAACTGGGATTGCTTATTTGCGTCGTCAGTCATCGTCTCTCCTCTTGGGAGCATAAATCATCTTAAGTTTTCTCAAAGCGCGGCTTACGAGCTGGCGTGCATTTTCTTGGCTGGTCGATAGGCGTTCCGCAATTTCTTCAAACGTGGCGTCATCCAAGACGCGCATAGTGACGGCCTGTCTTTGCGGCGCCGGCAAAAGTTCAAGCCCAGCTGGTACTCCCGAATCCACCGGAAAAGCCGCAGGCATTTGCTCCAACTGCGCAGGGTCAACAATGTCCTCGCCGTGGTCTTTCTTGAATTCGTCCAACATCACGGAACGCATAATCGAGTAAAGCCAAGGCAGTAAGGGAAGCCCTGCCCGATATTGATGACGCGAGCGGTGAAATTTCAAAAACACCTCTTGAAGCAAGTCTTGTGCAAGCTTATCCGATCCCGTTTTGCGAGTCAGAAAACCCAAGACCCGGGGCGAGTGACGCTGAAACAAAATGTCAAAAGCCTGGGTTTCACCCATTTGGTATCTCTCCATCAATTCTTCGTCACTGGCAGGGTTCATCAACTCTTCTTCCCTTAATTACGACTGGACTGGCTGAATTGTGACACAGACCAAAAAAAATCGCAAAATCAGCCTTTTTGTCACAAACGAGCGTCCGTAATCGTATAGAGGGGTATGCGCCGGATCCTTGCTGTCTTTGCCTTCAATTTAATTGGTCTGCCAGCCCTGGGCGAAGAGCGACTCAGCTTGAATCAATTTCTCAAAAAGGTTGAAGAGTCCAGTTTTGAGCTTGCCATTCAAAAGCAAGAACTCACGATGGCCGAGGCGAAAGCTTCTGGAATACGCGTTGAACCTGCGATGCTCGGATATATGAAGATGAAAGAAGAGGGCGGCTCCCAAAAGGGATTCGAGGTCAGTCAAGCGTTGCCGTTCCCCACCAAGATCATTACCGAGAAACAAGCCAGGAGCAAAGAGTTTAGCGCGGCAAAATCGGTCTTGGAGTTGGAGCGAGCGGTGACTCTATCGCAAGCGCGTCTGGCGTACGTGAGCTATTGGGCGGCAATGGAACGCCACCGCATTGTGAGCGAGAAAAAACAGTGGTTCAGCAAACACGTACGCTCCTCCCGGGTCGCGGCCCGTGCGGACACCGAAGCGCAACTCCATTTCCTTGAGATCGAAGTCGAACAAGGAGTTCTGGAAAATGATGTCACGCAAGCCGAAGCCGATCTGGAACAAAGCAAAAACGCGCTGAGATCATATCTCGGCTCTACTGAACCCGTACGCTTTGAGCCTTTAGAACCGGACATTTTCACGCTTGAAAAATCCAAGGTGAACGCCAGCCGTTTCATCGAAATTAAAAACAAGGAGTTTGAGGCCAAGGACAAGCAAGCCCAGCTCGCCAAGCAAGCTTATCTGCCCGATCTTTTTGTGCGGTATCGTGATTTAAGCGGCGAGCGTGACATGCGCACGCAAGAAGTCATGGTGGGCGTTAGCCTTCCGTTCCTTTATTTTTGGCAGCCGCGCGCGGAGTCAGCGCAAGCTTCGGCGGAAAAGTCTAAGGCTGAGCTTGAGTTGAACAAGGCCAAAGTCGAAAGCGAGGCACAGCTCTTGTCACTGTTGAAGCGCTCAGAAGCTTTGCGCGCGCAGTATCTTGTTTTACGTAACAAAGTGATTCCCAACGCGCAAAAGCGGTTAAAGCTGGTACAAAACGTTTCGCTGCGCACGTTAGAGGGGCTTGGCGAGCATCGTACGGTCATGATTAGCTTTTTAGATTTTCGCCTGAAGGCTGTTGAACTTCGCGTTGAGCACGAAAAAGCGTTGAATGATATGGCTCAGATCGTTGGACGCTCATGGGAGTAGCACTATGCGATTAACAAGGATTTTTCTAGTCATCATGTTCGCCGTCTTATTCGGTGTAGTGTCTTGCACGAAAAATAAATCACCGGCGGGCAATCAGTCCGCTTCAGGCGCGCATGAAGATCCTGACGGATACTACACATGTCCCATGCACCCTCAAGTGCATACACACGAGCCGGGGCCGTGCCCGATTTGCGGGATGGCTTTGGTGAAGGTCAAGGCCAAGAGCGCTGAAGTGCAGAAGAGCGAAGTTATGAAGGAGGCCAATCAGGGCATCATTGCAACTCCTCATCAGCTCGGCCTCATCGGTGTCGGTAAGTTCAAAGTCACAAAGCGCGATCTTCAATTCACCATTCCAGTTTCGGGCCGCTTGGTTTCACCAAGCAGCGCTTCTTTCCAAGTCTTTGAATCAGATTTGGGCGTGCTTAAAGCCGGCGCCGCTTTTGAAGGTCGCGTTTCCACTTCGCCCGGCGAACAGATTAAAGGAAGAGTCAGCCATATCGATTCGTTGCTCGATCCCTCCAGCCGGACGGTGAGGGTGACTGTTAACTTGTCTTCGCGTCCCGAACGGCCAGTGGTCGATGGCGCCATTCACGGCGAAATTAAGATGGAAGCCAAAAACCAAATTGCCGTACCTGAAGATGCGGTCTTGCGCGCCGGCACCCGCGATCTGGTTTATGTTTATACAGGTGAGAATGAAATTAAACCGCAGCCTGTGGTGCTTGGGGCGCGGAGTGGTGCCTTTTATCAAATCCATTCCGGTCTGAACGAGGGCGATGAGATTTCCAGCGGCGCGAATTTCTTGCTGGACTCTGAGGCGAAGATTAGAGGGTCAAGTGATCAAACGCATCATTGAGTTTTCGGCCACCAACCGCGTTCTAGTTCTCGCGATAACTTCCGTGTTTATGGCGATGGGGATCTATTCGCTTCAGACGATCCCGCTCGACGCGATCCCGGATCTTTCCGACACCCAGGTGATTATTTATTCCCGGTGGGACCGCTCGCCCGAGATTGTCGAAAAGCAACTGACTTACCCGATCGTGGCCAGTCTTTTGGGCGCGCCGAAAGTAAAATCGGTGCGCGGCTTTTCGGATTATGGCTATTCCTATGTGTACGTGATCTTTGAAGACGGCACCGACCTTTATTGGGCCAGATCGCGCGTCGTTGAATACTTAAGCCGCATCAATTCGCAGTTGCCCGAAGGCGTTGAGACGGGGCTGGGGCCGGACGCGACTAGCGTGGGTTGGGTTTACCAGTACGCACTGGTGGATGAGAGCAAAAAGCTCAACTCGTCGGATTTAAGATCCCTACAAGACTGGAACCTGCGCTATCAATTGCAGGCGGTCCCTGGTGTTTCCGAAGTCGCGAGCGTCGGCGGTCATGTCAAACAATTCCAAGTGCGCGTGGACCCGCGCAAGCTCGAACTTTTGCAAGTCACTCTTCCGCAAGTGATCGAGGCGGTAAGAAACGCCAACCAGGAAACCGGCGGGCGCGTGGTCGAGTTTTCCGGAGCCGAGGCGATGGTGCGCACTTCGGGCCTGGTGTCTTCAGTCACGGAACTAGAAAATGCAGTCGTGACTTACCCGATGCGCAGCCGAGCGCCGATTTTGGTGAAACAAGTGGCCACGGTCGCTATCGGACCCGAGCAGCGGCGCGGGATCACGGATTTCAACGGCGAGGGGGACACCGTCGGTGGGATCATCGTCATGAGGCAAGGCGAGGATGCACCTTCGGTCATCCAAAAGGTGAAGGACAAATTGCATGACCTTTCGCGCACGCTTCCCGAAGGCGTGAAGGTCGTGGCCGTTTACGACCGCTCCGACCTGATTCACCGTGCGATCAACACATTAAAAACAACTTTGATCGAGGAACTGATCATCGTCAGCCTGGTGATCCTGATTTTCTTGTGGCATGTGCCTTCGGCTTTAGTTCCCATCCTCACCATTCCTATTGCCGTGCTTTTGTCGTTCATCCCTCTTTCGCTGTTTGGGCAGACCGCGAATATCATGATGTTGGCCGGGATCGCGATTTCAATAGGGGTGCTGGTCGACGGCGCGATTGTCGAAGTCGAAAACGCCTATCGAAAAATCCAATTGTGGGACGAAGGCGGGCGCAAAGAAAGCTTCTTTAAAGTCAGGCTAGAAGCGCTCACCGAAGTGGGTCCTTCGGTTTTCTTTTCCCTACTGGTCATCGCAGTTGCCTTTCTTCCGATCTTCACGCTGGTGGACCAGGAGGGGAGATTGTTCCGGCCGCTCGCGATGAGCAAAAACCTGGCAATGGCGATCGCCGCGATCCTAGCGATCACGCTCGATCCAGCCATGCGCATGCTGTTCGCGCGCGCCGACGAATTCAAAGGCCCAAACCGCTGGCTAAACGCCGTTGGGAACACCTTGCTGGTGGGGAAATATTATTCCGAGCACAGCCATCCGATCAGCCGCCGGTTGTTCGCGGTTTATGAGCCGGTCTTGAACTGGACGCTCAAACATAAGAAAAGCGCGCTCGCGATAACCGCGGCCGCAATATTAAGCATTGTCCCCGGATTCGCCATGCTCGGCTCTGAATTTATGCCCACCTTGCATGAAGGAAGCTTGCTTTATATGCCGACCGCGCTCCCCGGAGTCTCGGTGACTGAAGCGCAACGGCTACTGATCGTCCAGGACAAAATTCTCAAGTCATTCCCTGAAGTAGACACCGTGTATGGGAAAGCAGGCAGGGCTGAAACGCCAACCGACACAGCACCACTTTCCATGATCGAAACCACCATCGTGCTCAAGCCCAAAACCGAGTGGCGTAAAACCGAACGCTGGCATTCTTTTCTTCCCGATTGGATGAACGCACCATTAAACCGGATATGGCCCGAAACGATCTCGGAAGAAAATTTGTTGGCTGAGATGAATGAAAAATTAAACTTTCTCGGCATGCCGAACATTTGGACCATGCCGATCAAAAACCGGATCGACATGCTTTCCACAGGAATCCGAAGCCCGATCGGGATTAAAATCTTCGGTGAGGATTTGAAAACCATTCAGCGGATCGGCGAAGAAATCGAGCGTACGATTAAAACTGTGGAAGGCACCCGCACGACCGTGGCCGAGCGGATCGCGAGCGGTTACTTTTTGGACGTCGACTTCGACCGCCAGAAACTTGCCGCTTACGGCTTTTCCATGAAGGAAGCGCAAGATCAGGCCATGGTGGCGATCGGCGGCGAAAACGTATCAACGGCAATCTTGGGGCGCGAACGCTACCCCATTCAAGTGCGCCTTGCGCCGGATTTTCGCCAAAGAATAGATGTCGTGAAGCGCGTAATTTTATCCTCGCCAACGGGCGCGCAAATCCCGCTGTCCGAAGTGGCGAATGTGCGAGTGACCGAAGGCGCTTCGATGATCCGCAACGAAAATGCGTCGCTGGTCGGATACGTTTATGTGGATATCGAAAACGAAATTGATATTGGAACCTATGTTGAGCGCGCCAAGCGCGTGGTGAACGAGCAAGTTGAGCTTCCCACCGGATACACGATCGCGTGGAGCGGGCAGTACGAAAACATGGCGCGTGTAAAAGAACGCCTGAAGGTGGTCGTGCCGCTGACGCTGTTCCTGATCGTGTTGCTCTTGTACATGAACACTCAATCTTGGGTAAAAACAGGGATTGTATTGCTTGCCGTGCCGTTTTCATTAATTGGGGCGGTGTGGATTCTGGTGGCGCTCGACTACAATATGTCCATTGCGGCTTGGGTGGGCATGATCGCGCTCCTTGGGCTGGACGCTGAAACCGGCGTGTTCATGCTGATGTATCTTGATCTCTCTTATCATGAACGTGAACAGCGTGGCCAAATGCGCGACAGAAAGGACCTGCACGCGGCCGTGATGGAGGGCGCTGTTCACAGGGTCAGGCCTAAGCTAATGACGGTGCTCGCGCTTTTTGTGGGATTGATTCCCATCATGTGGTCAGTGGGCGCCGGAGCGGACGTGATGAAGCGGATCGCGGCGCCCATGATTGGCGGCTTGTTCACCTCGTTTCTGATGGAGCTCCTTATTTATCCCGTAATCTTTTATTTATGGAAAGAACGCCAACTTAAACTCTCTTCCAAGGAGGAAGTATGAAATTCGTCGCCATCGTATCGCTCACCCTAATGTCTTCGTTTGCTGCGGCCCATGGGCCTATGGTCAAAACGGTGGACGTGAAGGTGACCGAAAAAGGTTTTGAGCCAAGCTCCATCACCGCGCATCCCGGGACCGATCTGACATTGCGGGTGACGCGGACCACGGACGTGACTTGCGCCAAGCAAGTGCAACTACCGTCGAAAAACTTGAAACTTGATCTGCCGCTTAACAAACCCGTCGACGTTAAGCTCGGTAAGCTTGAAAAGGGCGAAGTGAAATTCGGCTGCGGCATGGACATGATGTTGAGCGCGCAGGTCCTCGCCAAGTGACCTAATGAGAAGTTAATGCCGCTCGGTCAGTCCGCGTACCCGCGATCATGAAAAACTTCCAACAGGCTATTAACTTGATTGGTTTACGTATCGAGTGATAGCGTCCCGCGATCAGTACCAACTAATTAAATTATAGGAGGAGAAATGAAACTTTCAATGATGGTGCTTGTCGCACAAATGGGGTTTTCAGCAACGGCTTTTGCCGCTAATTTTGGCGAAGGCTATAACGCTCGTCTCCGGGAAAGCGGCGGAAATCAGGGAGGTTCAGCGGAGTGGGTTTACCTGAATCACCCTTCTGAATATCAAGGTTCGGGATATCTTGCCCAGTGCAAAAGGTGAGCACTTACATGGGTGGCCCTAAAGGCGGAATGTGGAGAAGCTATTTTATTTGTCGCGTGGCATATTAAAATCTAACGGCCGTTCGGGTCAGTGTACCTTTGTTGAATTCACTGACTCGACCGCTTCACGCCCTCTCATTCGATATTAAAACTGAATCTGTGCGCCAACACCGGCGCTCTTTTCCGTAAACATAAATCCCGCTGACCAATTCCACGAAGGTCCGTACATAAGGCTTACTTCAAACTCAGTGTCACGCTCACCATCCCAATCCGGCCTCCACGTAAAATCGACGTCCGAAAATACGTTCTTGGTCCACTGGAAGCGCTTTTCGACATCGAATCTGAAGCGCCCTTCGTGGTTCACGGAAAACTGGGTCTCGATAAGCAGCGGAAGTATGTAGCCAACACCGATCGTTCCGAAGGTTTCTTCATCGTAAAGAGTTCCTCCGCCAAACACATTGAAGAAGTTTGAAAACCATCTGCGGTAGACCAAATCCCCCTCGGTCTCCCAGTCTTCGCCGAGTGAAAAGTTTTTTCCATCAATGTTAGCACTTTCCAGTTCAAGCTCGATTTCGTCCCACGTGCGCATCAACCGGAAACCAGCTTTTGCATGATTACTCGCGGCTTCGAGTTGAGTGTGCGTATAAAGGTGATCGTGAAGATGAGGGTCATGTAAGTCGTGCTTGGCCATCTCGGGTGTCAGCTTAAAATCATTGTAACGGACGACTCGGGCCATGCCGGTCTTCATATGATAGAGGTTATGGCAGTGAAGCATCCATTGTCCCGGCTCGTTCGAAAAGAACTCAATTGTGCGAGACTTATGAGGGGGTATATCAACCGTATGTTTTAAGGGCGACCGTTCACCGCTCTCGTTAATGACGCGGAAAAAGTGTCCATGAAAATGCATCGGGTGATGCATCATTGTGTCGTTTTGGAATGTAAAACGAACGACCTCGCCTTTGTTAATCATGAGCAGGCGGTCTTGTTGTATAGTCTTGCCGTTAATGTGCCAGACGTAGCGTTCCATATCACCGCCAAGCACAAGCTTCACATCGTGAACCTTCGCGTTCTTAGGCAAAGTGGTCGGCTGAAGTGCTGAAAGGTTGTCGACGGTCAGGGTTTCAATGGGCTTAACTCCACCGCTGAGGTCCCGCGAGGCTGCGTTTTGCCTGAGCTGTGCATCAGACTGTGTGGACCAATCAATTGGCCCGTCAGATTTTGTGTGAGGGACGGCTTGGGAGCGCCCCTTGTTTGTGACTGAGACTTTAGTTATAGCGGCCTTTGGCTTCGCATGTGCGGCGTGATCCGCATGAGCGGAGTGTCCGGTTGGGGCTGCGTGGCCCGCGTGAGCGGAATGATCGGCCTCGCCACCATGTTGGTGCGCATGGCCTCCGCCAGCGGCAGGCTTCTCTTTGCCCGTGGTCGCCGTTTTTGAGTGACCTTCATGTCTCTCGCTAGAGAGGTGTTTTGAATGATCCTCTTTAGTCGACGCCTCTGTGTGGCGAGCATGACCCGTGTTCGGATCTTTTCCACCATGAGCTGAATGATCTTGCTCACCCATAGCCCCATGCCCGGAGTGCTCACCACCATGACCGCTATGATCCATACTCGCGTACATGTCGGGAAGGGGCTTGTCTGGAGCAGACACTTTATCGCCCATTCCAATCCATACCGATGCAAATCCTGTAACGTCTTGAACCGTGGCGCGGATCTCATAGTTTTTGTGCTCTGGAACTGTAAAGAGCACATCATAGGTTTCAGCCATACCGACGAGCAACTCGTTAGCCATGATAGGCTTAACGTCGACTCCATCCGCCGAGATCACTTGCATGGGCACACCCATGGCCACATAGAAATAGCTCGATGCGCCTGCATTGATGATCCTCAACCTGATATTCTCCCCCGGATGCGCGGTGAGAAGCTGAGCGTCACGTTTGCCGTTGATCAGAAACGCATCATAGCCCACATCGGATAAATCCATTCCGCCCATTCGGTTCCATTCATTGGATAAGTGCGGTTTCAAACCGCCTGCTCGAACGGCGCCGATATAAGAGCGAACAGAATCTTTCTTGTAAAGGTAGTAATCTCCATCTTTGCGCAAATTTCGCACAATTTGGTCGGCATTCTCGTCAGACCAATCGCTTAAAACCAGTACCGCATCCTTTTCATACGCAATCGGCTTCTTCTTAGGATGAATGATGAACGCGCCGTAAACACCTTTTTGTTCCTGAAGCGTCGTGTGGGAGTGATACCAAAATGTGCCGTTTTGCCGAATCTTGAATTTAAACAACCTGGAGGTGCCGGCGTGTATAGGCGGTGTATTCACGTAGGCCACGCCGTCTTCTTCCGGCGGAAGCAAGATGCCGTGCCAGTGAATCGAAACTTCTTCTTTTTTGAGTTTGTTGATCACTAGGATTTCCGCATCATCACCTTCGGTAAACGCAAGCGTGGGCGCCGGGATTCCGCCGTTAACGGTAAGCGCGAAGTCGACTTCCTTCTTGCCACTCATGTTCATTGGCTTGTTTTCGACAGCAATCTCATACTTCACTGTTTTGGCTTCAGCCGCCGCACCCAAGATGAGAATAGAGCAAAGCACCGTTAGTTTTGTAAGCAGCTTCATAGTCGTCCTCCAGGATAAAACACTAAGTTTGACATCAGAGCAAATACACCACACGTTCTTCTAAAGAACGGCATTCAACAAGCTTGCGAAAGGCATCTTTGCTGCCATTTTGATATGCGCGCATCAGCATCCCTGGGAGTCTTAACTCAGGATACGGGGTGGGGGTATCATAAACGACATGTTTGTTAAAGACCGCCATGTTGCACAAAGAGGTGGAATCTAAAATAAGAAGTCGGTGGAGAAGGATTGCGCTTGATTCTCTTATCGCAATTCGTGTTGGTTTCCACTCTGAGTTTTGCTCAAAACGGAAGGATCATGCGCTTCCACAGCGGAAAAAGGTGTGCCAGGGCAAAAGTGCCGGAGAAATCTGCACGTTTAAAACACATCAAAGCGCCCTTAGTCATTTGAGCCTGCGTTGATTTCTAAGTTGCTCAAGATCGGGCAGTCCGGTCTCGTGTCGCCGTGGCAGTTTCGGGCCAGTAGCTGGAGACTTTCCGCCATTTCTTGCATTTCTGATATTTTTGTCTCAAGTGCTTTAATGTGGGTCTGCGCGAGGGCTTTTACATCCTTGCTCGCGCGGGACTTGTTTCTCCAAAGTCCGATGAGCTTTTTTATCTCTTTCATTGAAAACCCAAGCCCTCGGGCTCTCTTAATAAACCTCAGAAACTGAATGTCTTTCTCCGAGTAGATGCGGTAGCCCGAATCCGAGCGGCTGGCCTTCGGTACAAGACCAATAGATTCGTAATGGCGAATAAGTTTCGCGTTTACCCCCGATGATTTTGCAAGCTCACCTATTGTCATATTGACCTCCAGCCTTGTAGCTACCATAAAGGTTCCAACAGTTGGAGGGGCAAGCCGGATCGCTCTTTTGTATGAAAATGGCACACAGCAGTCCAGGCCGATACATTTTCAGATATTTCTTTAGTTCCAGACTTGACCTTCCAATGACTAGAAGGTCGATAGTGGGTGGTAGGCGCACCGGATCAGGTCCAAAAACCTTCTGTTGATGCGCCTGAAATAGGAGTTTTTATGAAGCACGATCACAGTCATCACCACGGCCAGAATCACGGGCCTGCGCCCACGGATGGCCATTCATGCTGCTCGCTTGAGGGGAAGAAAATGCCAACTCAGGCAAAGGTCGTCGATCCGGTATGTGGGATGTCGATCAATCCCAGTACCGCCAAAGGCGGCAGCGCCGAATTCAAAGGTGAGACCTATTACTTCTGTAATCCAAAGTGCAAAACCAAGTTCGTGGCAAATCCAGATAGCTATTTAACAAAGACATCAAAGCAGGCCGTCGTATCGGCCGAAGATAGCGAGCGCATCTACACTTGCCCCATGCACCCTGAGGTCCGGCAAAAAGGTCCAGGCAATTGTCCCATTTGCGGAATGGCCTTAGAGCCTGAAGAAGTTAGTCTTACCGACGAAGCCAATCCTGAGCTAGTCGACTTCTCACGTAGATTTAAAATGAGCGCGGTCTTCACCATCCCCCTGGCGTTGCTGGCTATGTCCGATCTGATTCCTGGACAGCCCGTGCAACACTCTGTACCTGGATGGGTCAATGCGCTAATCCAGTTTGTCCTCGCAACACCGGTGGTATTGTGGGGCGGCCTGCCATTTTTCGAAAGGGGCTGGGCTTCGATCAAGACTCGTAATTTGAATATGTTCACGCTCATAGCAATTGGTACCGGTGTGGCCTACGCGTATAGTGTGGTGGCGACTTTTTTTCCGAACCTTTTCCCCGAAAATCTACGCACGCATGGCGGAACGGTACCCCTTTATTTTGAAGCGGCCGCGGTCATTACGGCGCTGGTTTTGCTGGGACAAGTATTGGAATTAAGAGCTCGCAGCCAGACAGGAAATGCAATTCGAGCATTGCTTGGCTTGGCGGCGAAAACTGCAAAACGGGTATCCTCTGATGGAACTGAAGAAGATATTCCGATCGAACATATTAAGGTGGGCGATCGGCTTAGAGTCAGGCCGGGCGAAAAGGTTCCTGTCGATGGCCGCGTGATTGAGGGAAGCAGTTCGGTTGATGAAGCCATGATTTCAGGGGAGCCGATCCCTGTACAGAAAGGTCCGGGAGATATAGTTACAGGGGCTACGGTTAATGCAACGGGTTCGTTCGTTATGGAAGCAAAAAGAGTAGGCGCCGACACGCTTCTTTCTCAGATTGTTAAAATGGTTTCTCAGGCACAGCGCAGTCGCGCTCCGATCCAAAAGCTGGCCGATACGGTTTCGGGCTACTTCGTGCCGGCCGTGGTTGTTACCTCGATCATTACCGCCCTGGTTTGGTATTTTTTTGGACCAGCTCCTGCTTTGACTTATGCAATCGTTAACTCGGTAGCCGTGCTGATCATCGCCTGTCCTTGTGCTCTTGGACTTGCGACTCCGATGTCCATAATGGTTGGGACAGGAAAAGGCGCTACACAAGGCGTACTGATCAAGAATGCCGAAGTGCTTGAGACGATGGAAAAAATCACCACTTTGATTGTGGATAAGACCGGTACATTAACTTTGGGAAAGCCAAAGCTCTACGTCGTGAAAGTATTTGGCGGTGCAGGCGAAAACGACGTGTTGGCTTTGGCAGCGGCACTTGAAAGAGCAAGCGAGCATCCCTTGGCCGAGGCCATCGTCTCGGGTGCCATCGAACGTGGTCTTACTTTGGGTGAGGTTGCAGGCTTTGAGTCGCTCACGGGAATGGGCGTAAAGGGAAATGTAAGTGGCCATGACGTTTTGATTGGCAACAGGCGGCTGATGGAGAAATTTGGCATAAATTCTGACCAACTCGCTGAAGCAGCTCGCTCGCTGCAAGAGTCTGGAAGCGGTGCTATGTTAGTTGCGATCGACAGCAGGCCAGCCGGTGTGATTGCCGTTAAGGACCCAGTTAAGGAATCGGCTAAGGAAGCCATTGCGTACTTCCACTCTAAAAAAATCGAAGTTGTCATGTTAACGGGTGATAACAAGCTTACAGCCGCGGCAGTCGCGAAAGAAGTAGGGATCAATAGGTTCGAGGCCGAAGTACTGCCTGAACAGAAGAACCAAATCGTTAGTAAACTGCAATCAGAAGGTAAACGGGTAGCGATGGCTGGCGATGGGATCAACGATGCGCCGGCCTTGGCTCAAGCCGATGTGGGCATTGCGATGGGGACGGGCACAGATGTGGCGATGGAAAGCGCTGGTGTGACCCTGTTAAGGGGTGACCTTACTGGCATCGTTCGTGCGCACCGACTGAGCCAGCAAACTATGAAGAACATACGGCAAAACTTATTCTTCGCATTCGTGTATAACGCGCTTGGCGTTCCCATTGCCGCTGGGATTCTTTATCCAGCGTTTGGTTTACTGCTAAATCCCATGATGGCAAGTCTTGCGATGAGTTTGAGCTCCGTATCGGTCATCGCAAACGCTTTAAGGCTTCGGCGAGCGAAGATTTAAATTTAGAAAAACGAACTTCGAATTCCCAACGAATCATTAGTTGAGGCGATCGATTGATGGGCGGTACAAGTCCCTGATAGTGCCCGAATTGCATCGATCGTCTCTGGTATTACGATAGCCTGATTATCGACCATATAGGCATAGAATAACTCGTTACCCTTTACCTGGATCAAATCTTCCCAGATTCCCACTTCATATAGGTTATCGCGTGGGCGGCCAATATCAGACATCAATTCCTTTATGGTGTTGATACCGGTCAATCCTTGCCTCATCTGCACAAAGGCGATGCGAGATGATTCTTTAAATGCCGCAATGGCTTCAACCCGATCCACAGGCCGGGTGAGCTCAACATTCCAAAAGTGCACATGTCCAATAGTCTCAGGGATCATGACGGCCATCGTAATCACGTCTAATGAAGGATCGACCGACTGCGCATCGGGCCCTTGGTGGCTGGGTATGTTCTGCTCGGGCAAAACCGTATTCATAATTCCGCCCTTGTGGCTCTCCCAAGGGTCCGTCGCGCGTCGCAGAAGAGTTCCTCGGGCTTTTTTAAGAAGACCGGCCTTTTTAAGAGCGGTAAGAGTCCTTACGACGGATGTCGTATTGCACGAGACCACGCGCGTGCATTGTCGACCCAAGGCACTTTCAAAATTCGATTCTGCAACGAATGAATGCCCAGCCGTTTCGTGCTTTTCTCCGCCTTGAACTATGAATTTTACTTTCCTCTCCCTGTATAGCTTGGCGTTGGCTTCTCCCAATTTCTTTGGAGCGCAGTCGACCACGACGTCAGCTTGAGACAATAGATCATCGAGGGTGCCAATGACTTTTAGGCCACTCGATTGCATTGTAGACTTTGCCTCACGGGTTACAGCAAAGAGTGAGTAGCCCCTCGATATCGCCGACGATATTCTCCAGTCATTGGCCACGTCGGCAACACCAACCAGTTCCATGTCTGATTGAAGCGCCACTGCGTCTGCAACGCGCCTACCGATGACTCCATAACCGTTAACCGCTATCCGTATTTTGCCCGTTGCCATTTTATTTTACCCTTTGTTCGGCGTTACTCATACCCAAACGCCTCGACAGCCTCGGAATGAAGGCCGGAACGTTTTTCCGATAATCCCTGTATGCGTCGCCTAGTTCAGAGAGCACTTGTTTTTCTTCAGACATCGCTAGCTTCGAATAAATCCAGCAAAGAATTGGAAAGAGAATCAAGGTGGGAATCGTTGGCCACTGAAGCAGGAAGCCAAACATAATAAGGATAAATCCTGCGTACTGCGGATGACGAATGTAACTGTATGCGCCTGTAGCCGCCACTTTTCCCTCCCGTTGCGCTTCGTAAAGAACCCTCCACGCCGAAGCCATCAACCAGAATCCAAGGACAATCACGACATTACTCAATATATGAAGTGGGCTCCAGTGGGGATTTACCTTCAGTCCAAATAGAGTTTCCCACAGGTGCCCGGCCTCGTGAGAGAAGATATTGATCTGAGGATAACGCTCTGAAAGCCATCCAGAGAGAAAATATATAGTCAGCGGGAACCCGTACATCTCAGTAAAAAGAGCCAGGATAAAAGCCGAGAAAGCGCCGAGTGATCGCCAATCCGTTTTCGTGCGTGGCTTAATAAAGCTAAAGGCGAATGAAATGAAAATAAGCGAGTTTATGATAACAAGCGACCAAAGGCCGTAAGCCGGAGCATCGTGATTCATGGTTTATCCTTTTTATCGTCCTGTGAATGGCCGGCGTGATTGCCGTGCATGAAAAAGTGCATAAGAGGGCACGCAAGCAGTAACAAGTAAGGAAGAGCTCCAAAAAAGTGGGCGCGATGCTCAGTCAGCAGATAAAAGAGAACGACGGCAATGGTGCCTAAAATTGCGGCTTTTTGCCAAGCGGAGCTTCCGGCAGCCTTCGGACCGAGGTTGAGGTGGTAATCCCTATATGGGCCGTTTTGGTGATCGTCATGATTCATGAAGGCTTCTCCTTTGGCGTAAATGAATCCAGTCTGTTTATTCAACAGTGCAGACCCAGTGCCATGCGATGTGTAGAGATGCGTTGCTTAAGGCAGTTCTAATCGGACAATTTGTCTCATATTAAATTTGAATGGGACAAAGCGTGTAACGGACCTTAAAAATCACTGCCTAAAGTCCAATTTCTCGGTGGAACAGCTCTTGCTGTATGGAAGAGACGAAAACAATTTGAGTCTTCCGCCCGGCGCATTTTGATGCGGAGCATTTGGGGAGACCGTAATGAGGGTGGAAAATGCAAGCCGGAACAAATCACAGTCAGCACGCTCACGCAGAGCCAAATTTCCATCACCACCACAACTCGCAATCTGGTGAAGCTAAAAAAAGTGCGGATCGTGATCATGTACATGGAGATCACGCCGGCGATTTCAAAAGGCGGTTTTGGATATGTCTCATTTTCACGGTTCCAATCCTTGCTCTCTCTCCTATGATCCAAATGTTTGTGGGCCTCGACAGTCGTTTCCGATTTCAAGGAGACAGTCTGCTTCTTTGGGCTCTCTCGTCCGGAGTATTCGTTTACGGAGGATGGCCTTTTCTTAAAGGTTTCGCCGCAGAGCTTTCCAAAAAGCGGCCAGGGATGATGACGCTGATCGCGGTCGCCATTTCAACGGCGTACCTTTATAGCGCAGCTACCGTTTTTGGATTAAAAGGAGAGGATTTTTTTTGGGAATTAGCGACCCTCATTGACATCATGCTTTTTGGGCATTGGATCGAAATGAGATCTGTAATGGGCGCATCAAGGGCGCTTGAAGCGCTCGCGAAACTCATGCCCTCGACCGCGCACAGACTTTCTCGGTCGGGCTCAATTGACGATGTTCCAATCACCGACCTTCAGATGGGCGACAGAATCCTGATCAAACCTGGTGAAAAAATTCCGGTCGATGCCGGGGTCCTCGACGGATTGAGTTCCGTAAACGAATCAATGTTGACGGGAGAATCGAAGCCCGTCACGAAATCAAAAGGTAGCTCGATTATTGGTGGCTCCATTAATGGTGAGGGTTCACTAACAGCAGAAGTAAAGAAGACCGGTGGCCAGTCTTATCTCAATCAAGTCATTGCACTGGTAAAGGAAGCACAGGAAAGTAAATCAAAGACGCAAGATCTTGCCAATACCGCAGCCCTTTGGCTAACTGGCGTGGCGATCCTTGGCGGAGCCTTGACGTTCTTGATCTGGATATCCTTCTCTGACCAGAGCTTAGCGTTTGCTATCGAAAGAGCCGTGACTGTCATGGTGATTTCCTGCCCGCATGCGCTTGGCCTTGCGGTTCCATTAGTTGTGGCGGTTTCAACCGCTCTTGCCGCACAAAATGGCCTTCTCATTCGGGATCGGGCGGCCTTTGAGCGCTCGCGCGGAATCAATGCAATAGTCTTTGATAAGACCGGCACGTTAACAGAAGGAAAATTTGGAGTAACTGATATTCTTGTATTCGATAAGACCTACTCGGAGAGCGAAATCATTGAACTCTCAGCCGCAATCGAAGCCCATTCAGAACATCCCATCGCAAAAGGGGTAGTTGCCAAGGCAAAAAACATTCTTCCGGTTGAGGGCTTCCAAGCTATCCCCGGAAAAGGGGCATTGGGAACCGTAAGCGGTAAAGAAATTCGGATTGTGAGTCCTGGATATTTGCGCGCAAACAACTTAGTGCTGCAGGAGGCAAAGCAGTTTAGTGAATTTTCAGCTCAAGGCAAAACCGTCGTTTTCGTTCTCATTGACGGAAAGCCGGCCGGCGCAATTGCGCTTGCCGACATTATTCGTCCTGAATCCAAGGAAGCTATTGCAAATCTAAAGGCAAACGGCATCCGGTGCATCATGCTCACTGGCGACAACAAGACTGTGGCTGAGTGGGTGGCTAGGGAAATTGGCTTAGACGAAGTCATCGCCGAAGTTTTACCGCACGAAAAAGTAAAGAAGATCCAAGAGGTTCAGGCTCGAGGATTTACCGTCGCAATGACTGGAGACGGCGTGAACGATGCTCCCGCTCTTGCACAAGCGGATGTTGGCATTGCGGTCGGAGCGGGAACAGATGTGGCTATAGAAACGGCCGACGTGATCTTAGTGCGCAGCAATCCTAAAGATGTTGCTGCCATCCTCGGACTTGCTCGCTCGACATACAAAAAAATGATTCAGAACCTCCTCTGGGCAACCGGTTATAACGCCGTAGCGATACCACTTGCCGCCGGTGTTTTGTACCAGCAAGGCATTCTCTTGAGCCCAGCTTTAGGCGCAGTATTTATGTCAGCGAGTACGGTAATCGTCGCGATCAATGCAAGACTTTTAAAGTTGGAGAGGTAAGGTAAAGATGAAACTCAGTTTTTTAGGCGCAGCAGGAACGGTAACGGGTTCCAGGTATGTATTAGAAACCGACAGCGGAAAAATTCTCGTTGATTGTGGGATGTTTCAGGGAGGGAAATCTCTTCGTCTGAAAAACTGGGAACCCTTTCCGGTGAGGCCCTCTGAACTCCAAGCAGTCGTGTTGACCCACGCTCACATCGATCACTCCGGTTATCTCCCGCGTCTAGTGAAGGAGGGATTTAAAGGCCAAATATTTTGTACGCCGGCTACCGCAGCTCTTTGCCAAATTCTTCTTTTGGATTCCGCCAAACTCATGGAGGAAGAAGCTCGCTATGCTAATAAGAGGGGTTTCTCCAAGCATAAACCCGCGCTACCGCTATTTACCTCCGAGGACGCCGAGCAAGCACTCGAACAGTTTCATCCAGTGCCGTTTGGAGAGAACCGGCCCCTTCCCGCGGGTGTAAACGTCCACTTTAAACACTCTGGTCATATTCTCGGAGCGGCAAGCGTTCGGATCTCAGATCCTAAAACAAGCATTACATTTTCAGGGGATGTGGGAAGACTCAGCGATCCCGTCATGCTTGCGCCAGAGAATCTCTCGGAAACAGACTGTTTAGTCGTAGAGTCGACCTATGGAGATCGGCTCCACCCCGAAACCAATCCCCTGACGCTTTTAAAGCAAACCTTCCAGCGTGCTTGGGATCAGCGCGGTTCGGTTTTGATCCCGGCGTTCGCGGTAGGTCGTGCTCAGCAAATTCTTTATTACATTGAAAAGCTTAAGGAGAGAGGCGAGATGCCAGATTTTCCAGTTTATCTCGATAGTCCCATGGCTCTAGATGCAACAAACCTTTACTGCGAATTCATGAAGGACCATCGACTACCGGAGGAGGAATGCGTGCGGACGTGTAAAACTGCAAAGTATGTTCGGCAGGTGGAGGAGTCAAAAGCCATTCAAGCAAACACGCAGCCCAAAGTCGTGATATCAGCTAGTGGCATGGCGACCGGAGGCCGCGTTCTTCACTACTTGAAAAAAATGCTTCCAGACTCAAGAAATATCATTCTGTTCGCGGGCTTTCAGGCTTCCGGAACTCGCGGAGCATCCCTTGTGGGCGGTAGCGATGAAGTAAAGATTCACGGAGAGTACTTCGAAGTAAATGCGAGCGTTGATAATCTCGAAAACCTATCGGCACATGCCGACTCAAGCGAGATAATCACTTGGCTGAGAAACTCAAAAATTAATCCCAAGAAGGTATTCATAACGCACGGTGAACCGAGTGGATCAGAGGCACTGAAGACAAAGCTACAGGAGGAACTAGGATGGGAATGCGTGGTCCCCAAAGAAGGCGATATTTTTGAACTTTGATTTTGAAGACGTAACGTCATCAACCAACAACAAAAGGAGTAAAAATTGAAATCAACAAAGGTTATTCTCACGGCTCTCGTGGCCGTAGGTCTTTCGGGGTGCGCGCATGGAGTTATGCGTGGCTCGGTCGCAATGAAAACTAGCGATAATGAAGCCCATGTTTGTATGGGAAAAGGTGAGGTGAAAGAGGGCGACCGCGTCACCCTCTTTAAAAATGTTTGCGTCGGCAAAGACGGGGGAGTTCGCAATAGCGGCGGAGTTAACTGTCAGAAAAAAGAACTTGGCAAGGGCGTTGTTCAAGAGGTGCTTAATGAGCATTACTCCGTGGTAAAGTTCGATCCTGGCATTCAGTTTGAAGAAGGAACGTTCGTTGAAAAACTCTAGACTACAAATGAATGAGTCAATGAAGGGGAAATTTATGGAAAATAATCAAATTCACTCGCGGCTCGCGCTTTCTAGCGTGGCAGCACTAGTTGCGGGACTCTTATTCATTTCGGTCAATGCTAAGGCCGATATGATGGGCGGGTCGATGCCGGCACAACAAAGTGCCCCCATGCAAAACAATAAGGCTGACTCAACAGATGCTGACCACGAGCATGACCATGAAATGATGAAAGATGATCATGAGCAGATGAAGAAGGATCACAAAAAGATGAAGAAAGGATCCCAGGCAACAACTGCGGATAAGCACAAAATGATGCAGAAAATGGGAAAGAAGAAGGGCAAACCGATGCCTATGAATAATTCTGCCCCCGGGATGATGGATGATTCCATGCCCCCTGATCCGCCGAAAGACCCTAATAGCGGGATGTCCGGCGGGGGAATGGAAGATATGTGAGCGCCGCCAGTTCGCGCGTTCACCTAGCGGATCTTACTTCGGGCATAGGAGCTTTAGTTCTGGGATTCGGTCTTGGGCTCCTGAGTTTCAAATACGTCAGTGTGGAAAGTGCACCGATTATAGTAGTGGGCATCTTAATGCATGCGTGGGGAATGTACGACAAACGCAGATTGGAACAGGATGCGGGCATTCGCACTCCAACTTGGTCAAAACTGCTTTACTGGATATGTTGGTTAAGTCTGACAGTAATCGCGATCCTTCTAGGTCGGGGAGTATTTAGCTTTTGATCACTGAAATGGTTAATGCCACCATAGCGCGGTTTGCTTCACACCGATTGGCCGTTCCGGTGATGGTGTTATACGGCTTTATAGGAACTGTTGTGGAAATTGTGCCAGTCACTTGGGTGCTGTCCGCGTTCGTTGCCTTCGATCCGAAACGCTGGAAGAAATTTTTAATCGCTGGCTCCATCGGAGCGTCTGGTGGAGCCATGTTGCTCACCTGGGTCTTTCATCGCTGGGGATTGGCCTGGGTTAATGCTCATTATCCAACTTTGGTAGGGACGTCCGGCTGGCAATCCATAGAAACTTGGGTAGCTAGTTACGGGGTTGTGGCATTGGCCGGCGTTGCCGCGAGCCCGCTTGCCCTAACGCCCGCGTTGGCCGCCTGCGGGCTTATGAAGATGCCGCTGACTTGGGCTGGCTTAGCGGTGTTCGCTGGAAAGACTTTAAAGTACGCCGTGGTTACACTCTTCGCGAGACGAGCATCGTCCGCGGCCTGGCGTTTTTCAGCTAGTTCACAAGAGAAGGAGGCTTAATTGATCCAGACAACAAATGCAAACCGAGCGGCCGATTCGGAATGGGGCAAATGCTGCTCTGACCGGGCTGAAGAACATTTTCTTCAGGGTCAAAAGCCGTTTCTTTCGGATTTACGGAGGTTGCTCCAGATTTCACTAGAATGCCTCAGGGGATTTATTGCATTTCGAGATCTCGGTCCCTGCGTCACAGTTTTTGGATCGGCCCGGTTCGGGCGAGATCACAGGTATTATAACATGGCCGAAGGAGTTTCGCGCCGTCTAGCTAAGTCGGGATTCACAATCATCACAGGCGGTGGACCCGGGATCATGGAGGCGGCCAACAAAGGCGCAAAAAGTGGAAATGGCTATTCCGTGGGTTGCAATATCAAGCTGCCAAAAGAGCAACAGCCCAATTCGTTTTTGGATCAATGGGTGGACTTTAAATACTTCTTTGTACGCAAGGTTATGCTCGCTAAATACTCGTATGCTTTTGTTGTTATGCCTGGCGGTTATGGAACCTTAGATGAGATGTTCGAGATCGTCACTCTGATCCAAACTGGAAAGTTAAAAAACTTTCCGGTCATTTTGATGGGCATCGACTATTGGCAACCGCTTCTGGATTTCATGCGCGGGACGCTCGCGAAGAACCTGGCGATCGACGAGAGTGACATTAAGTTATTCACTCTTACGGACTCAGAAGTCGAGGCGGCTGAAATCATCCGTAGAACCGCAACTCAGACGTTTGGACTCAGATATACGGAGAAGAAGCACTGTGAAGAAACAGCTAATGGATGAGCGGGCAAACCAGGTGGTAGGCCCGGATCAAGTAGGGTCCTACAAGGGACTATTTGCTTACTCTCAAAGTAGACGACGGAGTTGTCAGCTCGCGAACCGATAATGGCCAAAGCTTTATCGACCGGTTTGCCGCTAACCGGATCTCGCGCCACTCTTGCCTTTGGATCCTCCGTAAGTGTCTTTTTGCAATTTTCGCAGCAACCGTAATAGGTCTTGCCGGCGTGCGCGACTGGGATTTGCTTCTTCCCGAAGTGCATATCGGTTACCATGCAGACGTTTGGGTTATCGACAAGTTTTAGAGTCTCAGCCGCCTGCACGGGGTGCGCGATTAAGAAAAGAGACGCCATCCAGAGCAAAGGACAGAGAAAGTAATTTGTCATAAACTTGTTCCGTTGCATGTGCATCCCCTCCGAGGATTTTGCCCTATAAACTGCATTACCAGATGAACCGTCTAGAGTTTACCCTCATTCATTTGAGATAATTACTTTGAGTGCCTTTTCCGCCTGCGCATTTGAGAACGTGTCATAAGCCTTCATTACGTCTGATAATGGAAACCGGTGCGTGACCAACTTACTAGGCGCCAATTTTCCCGAGCTGACAGTTTTCAAAAGCATCGGAGTCGCTGCCGTATCGACGAGGCGAGTTGTTATTGTGATATTTCGGTCCCAGAGCTTTTCAAGGTGGAGTTCCACACTCTTACCATGCACACCAATGTTCGCTATCCGGCCACCAGGAGCAATAATACTTTGGCAGGTATCGAATGTAGCAGGAAGCCCGACGGCTTCGATGGCGACATCTACACCGCGGCCATTGGTCAGCGCCATAACTCGCTCAACTACAGGCTCATTTGCGCTGTTTAGGATTTGGGTTGCACCAAATTCCCGCGCTCTGGTTAGCCTGTCACCGTTCGTGTCGATCATTATTACTTCTGATGGAGCGAAAAACTGTGCGGTTAACAAAGCAGCTAAGCCAATAGGGCCTGAGCCCACGATCGCGACCACATCACCAGGACTGATTTTGCCGTTTAAAACACCACACTCAAATCCGGTCGGCAGGATGTCGCTCAACATCACCATCGCCTCTTCGTCCGCCTTCTCGGGAATGGCGTGCAGACTTGTTTCGGCATAAGGTATACGGACGTACTCGGCTTGAGTTCCGTCGATAGTATTGCCCAGGATCCAACCGCCGTTCACACAGTGAGAATACATGCCTTTCTTACAGTAGTCGCACACGCCACAGGAGGTGATGCAAGAAATGAGAACCCGGTCGCCCTTTTTGAACTTTATGACCGCAGCGCCTACATCTTCGATGATTCCAATGCCTTCATGCCCAAGAGTTCTGCCTGGTTTTACTGACGGCACGTCACCCTTCATAATATGCAAGTCGGTCCCGCATATCGTGGTCTTGGTCATCTTAACGAGCGCATCGGTAGGCGAGAGTATTTGAGGCATTGTCTTGAGGACAAAAGATTTTTTTCCCGGCCCCTGATACTCAAGTGTCCACATATTCGTTCCGGTTCTCGTGTTTGTGGTGCCTTCAACGGTTGTTGTCATGCTCAACTCCTCTGATTTGGTCCGATTCTAGTTCACAACATTGCAACGGGGATGCCGCCACCTCCTGCCATAGAGAGATCTCGGCTGGGAGGTTGGGACTCAATATCCCAACCGGTAACAATTTGTCCCATTTCATGTAAACGTTGTGTGATCTCAAGACTCACTTTTCGCAGGCGCACGAAGCGCTGCCTTTTCAACTTCCCGTTGCAAAAAAAAGTTTAGCGCCGTTCGTAACACCGCAATGGCTGCCAGCTGGCCGATCTCATCCCAGGTGGGTGCCACGGCAGTCTTAAGGATGTCGGCAGCAAGCTGAAACTCAAGGGCTAGAGATAGCCATCTGCCTAGACGTAACCGAGTGACTTCGATTGTGACCGAATCAAAATCAGATGATGCACGCATGCTTAGAAGAAACGCTCTGCAAGCCCTTAAGAACGCTTCAACCCCAGCGAAGCCGATAATCACTCCGCCAGCTAACTGTGCCGACTCGGCGAGATACGTTATGACTATGCCGATTCCGGCTATACTCATCTGCATTCTTCCAGGCTTAATGCTTACTTACTATTGATGCTCTGAATGATCCATCTGCATGGGTTTCATTCCCTCCATTAGCGGACAGTGTCCTGATTTTTTCATAACCGGACAGTCCTTCATAATGTCTTTCTGACACTGCTCCATGGACTTTTCCGTTTTCATGCATTCGCCCATTTTTTTATACATCTCCGCCATGTCTCTTTTGAGTTCTGCATTCATAGTGGCGCCCTGTTTAGTTTTCGTTGATCCCGACTTTGGCTGCGCCTGTGCTAATCCACCGGCCGTTAAGGTGGCAAAGCTGACCAATAACAAGCCCAAGATCGTGCTTTTAATTGAGTACATAAAAATCCTTTCGTTGTGTTTGTTTATTCCCTAAAGTTGCTCATCAATGATGTTTGTACCAACCTCTGCCCTTGATGTCATTCCACGAGGTCGTTTGGTGGCAAAGGAAGCACTGATTCACATTCGCATGCTCTACGCCCGCAGCCTTCTTTGAAACCATTTCGAAATGCATCATGTAATGACTTGGGGGAGCTTGGTGACACTGAGCACAGGCGCGGGAATTCGCCGGAGGATGCTTGTACCCGGCAATCTGCCAACTTTGAGTTCCGTGGCAACTCAGACATGAAGTTCCAAAATAGCCTTGGTGCTTATCGCGGGTGGAATGGCAGCTTACACAATTGAGCGACGAAACAATCGGCGGCTCATGCGGATTTACAGAGATCACCTTAGCGGCGACTTCCGAAATGTGCTTTGAATTCAAATACGTTCGGACAAGTTGATTTTCAGCCGTAACAGTCCCCTTCGCATGCGCGGCAGCACCTAGCTTGGCGAGAGCTTGATGGTCCATAACTAGGGGAGGTGTTATTCCACCTCGGTGTTCTTGGTGACACTCCTTACAGCTCGAAATGGTCGCATGAAAAGCGGTCGGCTGACGCTGAAGAAGGTCAGCGTTGTTCGCGTGGCAAGTGATGCAACCAGTTGCTGAAACCCCTTGGTTGGGCGTGTGGCACGCCGTACACTGATGCTCCAGGGAGGCGTGCGACTTAGACAATTGCCCCGGCATAAACGCAAAGGCTACCGCCTTTGAATTCTTGAAGGCGTGTAAATCTTTAAAGGTCAACCAACCAACCAGTCCGAATAAGCCCGCTACCGCTGAAATTAAAAATCTGCTCCACATCATAAAAACCACCTCAAGCCAAAGTGGTATTCGCCCACAACGTGGAGAAAAAGCAGGAAGTAAAAAAGAAAGCTGAGAGCAATATGCACCTTTAACCAGATGGAAAAAACTCGTTTAAAGAATTGATGGGTAGAAATGGCGTATTCGACGTCCGCGATGGAATCAGAGAGCTGGAGAATATCTCTAGCGCGGCCTAACGAGCCAGTTTGGCGTGATGGGGTAAAAAACGTAGGAGCGACAACTCTGGAAAAAAAACTGGCAAATAGGCCGATGATCTGCCGATCTTCAGGGTGCCCTTGAAGTTCCTTTACACGCTTTGAAAATTGGGTTTCAAGTGTCGTAAGAAGGCGCTTTTTTTCGCCGGACTCTTTGGAAATATACCCAATTAGATACCTGCCGAGATAACCACTAAACACAACAATCAAGAGAAGTGTCGTAAGGGCCACCGCTAAATTTCCGTGAAATTTATGGCCCGTATGCAAAAGAACCAAAACGGCTCCTGTGAATCCAGCGTAGATATGGACAGTAAGTAAACTTGAAAATGAAATCTCTTTTGTCACTAAACGCTTTAAAACCGGCACTCGCTTTATGATCGAGTAAATGAGTGGAACGAGTAGGAAAAGCGATCCTGAAACCGCCAAGACCCCGCCAGCGAAGCTTCCCGCAAACCGTGCGTCTCTATGAATCAAAAATCCAAGCCATAGGATGAGCAAAAAAGACGTAAAGAGAAAGGCAAGGACCGGTTCGCTTTGCCTCATGGCTCCTCGATTTCTAAATTTGTTTGAGCCTTGGCCTGGCAAGCCAGAATTATCCCGTTCCTTTTATCCTCATCGCTTAGGCTATCTTGTACTTCCATGACGGTTTCGCCCGATAGGAGCCTCACTTTGCATGCACCACAGGTTCCCACGCGGCAAGAATAGGGAATGTCGACGCCCGACGTTTCGGCAAGTTCGAGAACGGTCTCGCCTTCGTGGATATTGAGCGTCTTTCCTGCCTTCTTGAAAGTGACCTGTTTAAAGGGGGCGGTCGGCGCTGATACTGGAGCCGCACCAGAGGCTTTCGCCGGCGCCTTGGCCGTGCCAAAAGCCTCTGTTTTAATTTGCTCTTCTGGGACATTGAGTTCAGATAGCGCCGTACGCATAGCCTGCATCATGCCTGGAGGACCGCACAAATGAACGCGAGCGGAGGTAATATTGGGAGCGACCTCTTTAATTTTTTCTTTCGTTAATCTTCCCTCGAAAGCGCCCGGGAAAGATCCTTGCAGTTTTTCAACCGCTACTCGCATCTTAAAGTTTGGGTTTCGCTCTATGAGCTGGTGAAGCTCCTCTCGAAAAACGAGTTCGTCCAAACTTTTGCATGCATACAACAAATGGATTTCATTTTTCATCCCACATGCAATTAGGCATCGAAGAACGCTCATTAGGGGAGTGATGCCCACTCCGCCACCGATTAGAACAATGCCTTCTCCACCAACACCTGAGAACGTTAAATGACCGTAGGCCGCTTCAAGCTCAATCAAATCCCCCTCATGAATCACATCGTGCAGGTAGCGGGACACGAGTCCGTTTTCTTCGCGCTTAATTGTAACCTCGAGAGCTTTCTTGTCGCACGGATGCGACGATATCGTATACGCGCGCTTGATAGGTTTTCCATCGATCATGACTGACAAAGTTAAAAACTGTCCTGCGAGGTACGTAAACGGAAGGTCGCCTGCATTCGGAGATACCAACTTGAAGGTCTTCACCGAGGGAGTTTCCTGGTAGATTGAAGCCACTTTCAACCTTCCCCGCCAAGGTTGCGTTAAGTTCGGATTAGGACTAGTTGTAGACTCTGCTGAGAACGGTGATGCAGAACTTGGTGGGATTGTGGGCGCCGGGATTGAGGTCGTGGAGCCGGTTGCAGCTGTTTCCAGCCGCGATAAGAGACTTACCGCTCGTTTCATTTTAAAGAAGTACATGGCGATCATCGCGAGAGAAAATAATGCAAGAAGAGCCATTACGAAGCCATGAAACACTGAGACTCCAAAAAGTGTTCTTTCTGGCATTGTCATGTCGCTCTGATCTTTGAGGCCTAAATTCTCTTTGAACCATAAAAGACCGATAGTCTGGGGTGATTGGCCATTATCAAGCGCTTCAAGGGTTGCGATACCGCTTTCAAATTGGCCCAAACCCTCTCGTAATTTTATAGCGGACGCTTTCATCCGCACAAAGTCACTGGCCTCGGTAGCATCGCCCAGTTCCTTTACGCCTTGATCTATTATTTCAGAGCCCGCCTGCATTCTGTCGTGGGCCTGCGTCCGTAGTTGGTCAGTTGTTTCTTTTGTTAACTCAGGCAGAGCCATGAGAGATGGGTAAAACTCCTTAGGTTTGGGAGCGCCCATCTGCTTCATCATGTCGTCCATCATTTCCCGCATACCGCCGCTACCCATTGATCCCATGCCGCCAGACGCTGCCCCACCTGGCGCCGGACTTCCCTGTGGCTGCTTTTGCACTCCAGCTCCGGGGTGGTGTTTAGCGTGCTCCTCAGGTGAAACTTGAGCGAGTACCCTCCGCGGGGCGGCCTGCAATGCGAGAGAGAGAATCAACAGCAGGACTCTTACATTCATTGGAATTCCTTTTAGTACCATAGGCGGACCCCGGCGACGGCGTCCCAATTCGAGGTTTCCCCTCCGGATCGCTTTCTAAAGTTAGCGGTTTGGCCGAAAATATTGGTCCAGCTGACCCCGAAGTAAGGTGCAAATTCCCTCTTAAATTCGTGGCGAAGCCTCAGACCGAGCGCGAGATCATTAACTCCAGCACCTGTCTCGAACTCATCAGAATGTTTGGCAGCTACGTTGGTCTCGAACCGGAACTGCGCAATACTTTTTTGAGTTAGAAGAAAATCTTTGCTTGCTGTAATCCGTCCGGATAGGTGGCCAGCATCACCGATGAAAAATGAGGTCTCGAGCTCAAAAACGTAGAGCGAAATACCTTGAAGCCCGAGGGCTGCCGAGATTCGCGAGGCCCTGCGATTTCTACCCCAGGCTTGCTCATATCTTGCTCCCACCTGAGCATCAAAAAAGGCAGTGACCAGTCTCCCATAGAGAAGTTGAAAATCACCTTCGCCGGCATTTGGGGTTGCGAGTCCATATGAACCCTCACTCTTGATCCAGAGGCGGTGGATATCTCCTCCGCGCCACGCGACCGCATCCCACGTCAGCGAGCCATTCTCGCCCGAATCATACTCAAGGAGGTCGAAAATAGTCAGGCTGAAGTTTTCTGCGTCAGCCACAGGTTTTGGCCACACATTGCGGGGATCTTGGCTCGACTCGGTCGGCGACTGGGCCTCGCCGGGAAATGCCGCTAAACTTGTTCCTGCTAAAACAGTGATAAATGAAAAGAGAGTAGTTTTTAAAAGCCGTTTCACGACTTGGCTCCTTCCGAATGCTTTGTGACCCTCACAACACGAAACATTCCCATCTCCATATGAATAAGCATATGGCAGTGAAACGCCCAATCGCCTAATGCATCCGCCGTTACCGCAACAGATAGGCGCTCAGCCGGTTTTACAATTACGGTGTGTTTCCTCGGAAGAAAAGCGCCAGAGCCATTTTCAAGACTCATCCACATGCCATGAAGGTGCATGGGGTGCTCCATCATGGTGTCGTTAACAAACGTTATTCGTAGACGTTCGCCATATCGAAAAAGGATTGGCTCAGGATCTTCGGAATATTTTTTTCCATTGATCGACCACATGTAACGGTCCATGTTGCCTGTTAAATGAAGTTCAATCTCGCGTTCAGGGGTCCTTTGGTCTTCTATGCGTGTGACCGCCTTAAGATCGGTGTAAACGAGAACTTTTCGCGAGCTGTTCTCGAGACCCGATCCGGGCTCATGTAGCCTACTTTTTGTTTCTTCAGGTGTAGCGGAATTTCCCGGTCCGTGAGTGTCAGGGCCGTGCTTTACCGGCTTCGCGCCGGGGGTTTCGGACTTGCCAATTCTCTCCATGGTCATGCCGGCCATCGCGGCGGGCGTACCTAGGGAATTGTGCCCCTTATGTGGAGAGCCCGCTGTCTCCAATACTTTGTGTCCGGGCATATCACCCATCGACATACCCATGTCATTCATCGTTCTGACCGGTCTTTTTCTTCGCTCCGGAATCGTAGCCTTTAGTCCTTCTTTTGTTGCGAGCGTGCCGGCCGCATATCCACTGCGATCGATTGTTTCGGCGAACAACGCGTAGGGACCGTCGTCCTTGGGCTCAATAATGACATCGTAAGTTTCTCCAGGTCCAATGCGAAACTCCTCAACCGAAACTGGTTGGACGTTTTGTCCATCCGCTTGAACGACTGTCATCTTTAAGCCAGGTATTCGCACATCAAAGATAGTCATCGCCCCCGCAGCAATAAAGCGAAGGCGAATCTTTTCTCCCTTCCGAAACATGCCAGTCCAGTTGCCCTCGGGCGAGAGGCCGTTCAGGAGGTACGTGTAGGTTGCGCCAGTCACATCTGAAATATCGGTGGGGTCCATGCGCATCCGTTGCCATTGCATGCGCTCTGAGAATGTGTTCGAGAAGCCTTGGTTTTTTGCATCGCGAAGAAAGTCCCCGACTGTGCGCTTCTGATAGTTAAAGTACGCACTTTCTTTTTTAAGTTTAGAAATGATGGTCGTTGGATCGGTAAAGCTCCAATCCGAAAGCAGAACAACGTACTCTCGGTCGAAAGTAATTGGATCCGATTTTGCCGGATCAATGATCAGCGGCCCATAAAGACCTTCAAGCTCCTGACCTCCGGAATGACTGTGGTACCAATATGTGCCGGTTTGTTTTAAGGGAAATCGATATGTAAACGTCTCGCCGGGCTTTATGCCGGCAAAACTAACTCCCGGCACTCCATCCATCTCTGGCGGAAGAAGAAGGCCGTGCCAATGAATAGAGGTAGTTTCATTAAGCTTATTACTGACTCTGATGATGGCGTCTTCTCCTTCACGAAAGCGGAGAAGGGGCCCCGGAATGGTGCCGTTAACTGTAACCGCAGAACCCGATCGACCATTGACGACGAAGGGTGTTCTCGAGATGGCAAGATCAATTGGTCGAGCACCGCCTTTCAGATGTTGTGCGTCTTTTTTGACTTCGCCCCAAGAATAGGACGGAAGGAAATGTGTGACCCCAGCTAAGAGGGCTAACTCGTAGCCCTGCTGAAGGAATGCTCTTCTTGTCGCAACGGGTCTATTCACGGGCCGTCCTTTCTTACTGTGGGACCAAGACTTTGAATTCCTCCGCTGCCGGTATTCTTACCGCGCTAATCCAGCTCAGAAAAGAAAAACTACGCGATCTTCAGTCAGCGGTTTGTCTGAACAATGCATAGTTTTGAATAGCAACCGCTGAGCCAACGATGGCTTGCAAGAAGTAAGAAATCGGATTTAAAATGGGACAGAATGGCCCTTGCAGGTTCTGAATGAGAGAAAAAATAGCCCAATATCAAGTATTTTTTAAGCCGAATGATGGCAGAGTACTCTCATAAACTATTCGTAGCTAGGGGCATATGAATCATCGACTTTCATTTAACTCTTTGAGCGTGGAATCGATGTGCACCACTTCAATTCTTACAATGGAATTCTTCTGGTCCAACGAGCCCAAAACGACGTAGGCTCGCCCCGCAAAAACGAAGGGCTTCCTTTCGGAAGCCCTTCTTATTCACTGACTTTTAATTCCTGCCTTAGATATCCCACATTCCTTTGATTCGCATCCAAAGCTCTTTGGCCTGCGCACGGACATCTTTACAGAAGGTGCTTTGGCTATTTCCGCAGGTCTTTACATACGGAGCCAAAGTCTGGGCGCGACAGCTTAAGTCGCCGTAGGGTGACGTGGCCGAACATTTAGGCGACAGTTTGCAAAGCTGTACATCTTGGTGAGAATCCAGGCGTCACCTCCATCTTCTTATGACTAGAGTTTTAAAAATAAGGAGCGCGCTTTCGCGCGCCCCAGAAATGTTAGAATCCGAGCGCGTCTAGAATCATCTTTGCCAAATAGCCTGCTCCGACTTTCAAGACTACGTTCAATACCCAGCCGAGTGTGTCTTTAAGTTCATGGTTTGGTTCGGTCGGAATTTCGGGAACGCTATCGTTAATTTCTTTGTTCATGATTGAACCTCCTATGCTCGGGGCAGGGAGGTCAGTCGTGACAAAGGAGCATCCGCGCGTCGAATTTCACCCTAAAAACTTGTTCAACTAAATTCACGGGAGTACTATGAACAGCGAAAAGCATTCGAACGAATGCTCTACGGCAAAGTTCTTTGACAACCGAGTAGCAATAAAGTGGCTTAACACCAAACAAGCAGCTGAATTCCTAGCAGTTACGCCGAACGCTTTAAGAATCATGGTTTGCAGAAAGCAAATTCGTGCCTCGAAGCTTCGTGGAAGACTGCGATTTCAGATTTCGGATTGCGAACTTCTCCTTCTACAAAAGGAGGATTAAATGGCGATTACGGAATACAAGGAAAATGGAAAGAAGCAGTTTGAAGTTTACGTTAACGGAAGAGATGCAAATGGCAATCGATTTCAGCGCCGCAAAAAAGGCATTCAGTATCGTAAGGAAGCAGAGGCTATCGAGTTCGAATGGAAACGAGAGCTTGCTAACCTTCGCGATGAAGAAGTCTGGCATCGCTGGGAAGAGTGGCACAAAGAGTGCCTTGAGCGCATTCGACTTCAGTACCAGCCCTCAACGGTTGCAACCTACCAAGGGCAGTTAGAGAAGTGGATTCACCCTCATTGGACCGGAAAAGAAATTCGTAAGATCACTAAAGGCGACGTCCACGACGTCATCTTTGGAAAGGGTCTTGCGGAGAAATCCGAGTTTACCAAGCGAAACGTCTTTAAGACCATCCGACGAATTTTTCAGATGGCGGTCGAAGAAGGAATCTTAGACCGAAACCCTTGCGCAGGAATAACTGTCCGAGTGAGCCAGTCAGACTCTAAAGTGCTGACAAGCTCCGAGGTCGAAAAATTCCTGCAAGAAGCAAAGGATGGACGTCATAGGTTTTACCCGATCTGGGCGATGGCACTGATGACAGGCATGAGGTCCGGCGAACTTTACGCATTGAGGTGGTCAGACATTGATCTTGATGCGGGAACAATCGCGGTGACTAAGGCCTGGAATTCTAAGTGCGGGATCACCCCAACGAAGACCAGAAGGGCACGGGTAGTGCCGATCTCAGAAGACCTAAATCACTACCTAGTCGAATCGAAGCTCGCATCTAATGGCCCAAGTGGCTTCGTGCTTCCGCGGCTAAATGAGTGGGAGCGGGGGGAGCAGGCGAGGGTTACGAGGGAGTTTTGCGAGGCGATAGGGATCACTTCCATCAAGTTTCACGATCTAAGGGCAACATTCATTACGAACCTTTTGGCGCGCGGTGAATCCTTAGCCCGGGTTATGTCGATGGTTGGGCACTCTGAGTTAAAGACGACGAATGGTTATCTTAGGAAGGCAGGCGTTGACGTTATAGGCGGCACCGAGAAGCTTAGTTACAAGCTTCCGCAGGCAAAACTTGGAAACGTTTTGACTCTCGTGGGCCGAAAATGACGCCGGGTTTGATTTCCGATAGGTCTGGCTACTTTTGGCTATTTCGAGTTACCAATGTATAGTATTATCATTGGGTTACGGGGAGGTCCTAAGACCGCCCCATTTTTCTTTGTCGCTCTGGTATACCCTGCGGCCTCAGTACAAATTGCGTAGTATCTGCTGACGGGGCGCTCGTCGCTTTGCGACTCGGCACTTTGACTTGCTCGCCCTTCGGGCTGCGCGAGCCGGCGTGCACGACGTCGCATCAAAACAGTCCGCTGGACTGTTTTGCCGCGCCCGAGACCGTCGGTCGCCCCAGATAGGCTTTATGATGCGCGTTTTGATCCCGCAGCAACCGTGACGCGAAAATTCAAATGCTCGCGATCTAGCTGATCCTGCAACACAAGCTGAATAATCAGATCCGCAAGCAATCCAATTTTCTTGGCAATTTGTACGGCTCTGCGAATCGAAGGAATCTTTCTTCCGTTCTCAAGGTCATTTAGACTTTGCTTCGATAAGCCCAATTTCTTCGCCATCTCAACCTGCGACAGCTCTTCGCCCTCACGATGAGATTTCAAAAGACGTCCGAAGGTCAGTGGGCCATATTGTTTTTCTAGTTCGGCAACGCCGATTTTTTTAGTACTCATGCTTATTGACCTCCTCGATCACTACTAAATTAACTGTGCCATCGCGTTCCTCGGTATAGATAGCCCGTTACGCCTTCGACAGCCGGATGGATCTCTGACCCTTGCGATTTCCGTGAAGTGGCTCATCGTGGTATCCGGGAATTTTTCGAATTTCCCTTAATCCTTTGAGCTCTACAGACTTTGCCAAAATCTGTGGCCGCGAAGTCATAGGTCATTGTTCACGACACTTAAGGATCTGTCGGTTTTGCGAGCGAACTAACTCTTCAAGCAAGCGAGAATCAAGGGATTTTATTCGCACATCATCGTGTCGGCTACGGATAAAACGGTGCATGACTTGTCGTTCGTAACCGCCGCCTCATTGCACTGAAGGTTTTCAGTCGGGAGGTGCTTGAGTGAAAATCTGATTATCGCGAAATGTTCTGTACTTGGCCCGATTTCGACTGTCCTAACCTTTAAATCCGCATTACCTGCATACTTTTGTTCCAGCGATAGGAGGCACTGCGACGCCAAGGTACTGGAACTGGCCGAAACATTCGTGGAAAGTAAAACCAAGGTAATTAGAATTGTGCGCATAAATCCCTCCGTAAGAAGTTTTTATCGGTCCGAATACCGAAATGCACTCGTCTTTTTAAGCTTGAACAAAATCCAATCTTTTGCGCCTTTGGAAATTGTATATTTGAGCCGGCTTCTGGTTTGTCCCGCAAGGCCGCCGTCAGGAAGCCTAATCTTATTGTTCGCCAGCTCCAGAGGGGCGGCTAGTCGGGTCGGATTCCGCGCATCAGATCTGCGCACGTGTTCCAGGTGTTTGGAAGGCGCAGGGTGTTCCATTTTTCTTCGTGGTGAGCGAGAGAAGGTTCTTCGCCGGCCGGGCGGGTGTACATGCGGTGACGCTGGAACGGACCGCGAACACCGGCTTTCACCCACTCTTCACAAATAAACTTAATTAAAACCGTCGGCAGTTGCTGCTCCACCGCGGACTGCATCATAGACGAGGCCACGAACTGCAGGGCATTTTGTGCGTGGTTCTTCTTAAATGTCTCCTGCTTCGCGATCACTAAATATTCGCCGTCGCGTTTGATGTGTGGAGCTTCGTTTGAAACCAAGTCGCCGATGCGGGTTTCCATCGAGGCGAGCTTGTCGTCGACAAACATATCACGCATCTTTAACCAAACTTTGTACCAAACATAGGCCAGCATCGAGCCGACTTGATAGCTGTCGGCGATTTTGGCGTACTTAGAGAAAAATTCGTCGACGTTTTTATAGGCCGGGTTGCTCACGTCACGTAGAACGCCTTCGTGATAACTAAATCGAGTTTGTCCGGAAAGAATCGCCGCTTTGAAATCGGCATGACCTTCCTTATAAAACTTGGGAGCAAACGTGAGGTGTTGAGTGGCGTGACCAATCTCGTGCGCAATTACAAAATCATCGCGCCAAGCCGACGGGGTGGTTTCGTTTCCCGCCCCGAGAAAAATTATGACGGATTGTTTTTGAAATTTGTAATCGAGAACGTTAGCGCCGGCTCTCACGCGAATCTCATGGTGATGGCCCAAGTAAGCGCTAGTGTTCGACCCGATTTTTTCACCCTCTTCATTAAAACCGCCAAAGGGCGATGGCTTAAACACCTGTACGGAACCACAATGCATAAAAAATTTAACGGGCCAGCCCACGTCCCACAGCTCAGCTCTGCGCGCGGCCAAGCGGTTGAGGCGATTTTTAAGTCCGACCATCACGTCGGCGGCGTTATCAAAACAACCTTCGGAAAGATCACCCACAAAGTACACGGACCACTTATTTCCATGCTCATTGGGTTTAAGGCGACCGTATTGGCGCAAACGCTTTGGTTCGATGCGAACGCCACCCTCGAGAACCGGTTTTGTCATGCTGCGGAGAAAGAGGTTCGCATCGGCCAACGTTTGCTCTTTGGCCGAAAGCATTAGCTTTTCGCAAGGATCTTTGCTGCCCGAGGCCGCAGCGGGAACGATAAGTGCCAAAAATACGGCGATTTGGGCGATTCTTGTCACAATTTGCTCCCTTAAATCGAATATCCTCTATTGAGTTGATACCACGGTAGGGCATAGCAAGTTGCGGACCGAGCGGGGCTACTTTCCGCTATCTACGAATCACCTTCGCGCTAGCGACTTTGGTGAAGTCGTTGTCTAAGGTGAGCAATTGATCGCCCAAGTGTTCGGCATGCGCGAGGACAATTCCATCGGCCATGGAGATTTGTTCCCGCAGGCAAATATCTCCTGCGAGAATGGCGGTTTCGCGATCGAGATCGAGAACCTCATGCTGACTAAGAACCGCCATAACTTCCAGGGCCATCTCTTCGGAGGCTTTGCTCTTAATTTTTTTGTAAACCTCATGCAGAACCAAGGTCGGCACGCGAATGTCTTGACGGACCATGGCCTTCTCACAGGCAGCGCGAAGCGGTCCGTCCTGGAAAATTTCGATCCAAACCGAGCTGTCGACAATCATTTGATTTTTCGATCTTTCTTCTCGCGAACGGACTTCACGTCTTCCGACTTCAAATAGGGCCGCACCGATTCAGCCACCTTAGCCATGGATTGAACCGGAACGATATACGCTACGCCCCCCTTGGCGATGACATCCACCTCGGTTCCAGCTTTGAGATTCAAAGCCTCTCGGACTCTTTCGGGAATCACGACTTGATACTTGGAGGATACTTTAACACTCATACTTAAAGTTAAACGACATGCGGATCGATGTCAATAGTGTTGAACTGTAGAACCACGGCGAGATGCAGTTGATGTGAGAATTTTGGTAGGTTTTGACGAACTCTTTGTTCTAGGTCGGCATGGCTCTCGCAGTGTGAAACGGCTACTGTTGTTCGCGTCGAACACAAAACTAAACAAGGGGGTTATCGTGAAGAAATTTGTACTATTGGCGTTCCTTTTTACAGGAGTCACCGCACTGGCTCAGCCGGCCGTCGTTTCGGGTTGTAAACTAAACGCTGCAGTTTCTGGCTTGGATGTCGCGTTCGGAATCGCTCTTACGGGCTTCGAAGGTGTGGGCTATGTGGAGTGTTACGACCCAATCGCAAGAAGGATGGTCGAGACTCCGGTGGGAATTCGCATCGCCGGTGTCGGCATTGGACCGGTTATCGCCATTCCGACTTTCAAAGAAACTCGAATCAAGATCGCCATCGCTAGCGTCGGAATCACTAGCGCTGAAGCTATGTTTGGTGAGCTTCATGTCGGCGACGGGATTACTCTGCGTCTGCTAAAAAAACAGGCCCGCGTCGGTCGCGGTTTGGCGGTTAGCGTTTTCTCGGCACCCGGTGTGTCGCTCAATGTGAACTTTCAGCTGACTAGCGGTGCGAGCTGGGGACTCGGAGCTGATTACGGGATTCGCGCAATGACCATTATGTCGCGTGAAGATTTTGACGACCTAAAAGAGCGCGAGCGTGAAGAGTGGGAAAAACAAAAGGAAGACATTTTTAATCGCGGGAACTAAGCACACGACTCGAAAAGGCCTCCTAACTGCCTCATTTTGAGACGCTTTCTCTTTTGCGTTCGGCAGTTTTTCTCGGCCCCTTGTAAAATAAGGAGGCTGAGAAAAAGGGAGGCCGAGTGGTTTGGGTTTGGTCAGGCGCATTCCTTCTCCTGGTATCGTCGCAAGTGGCTTGGGCGGATCCTTGGGCCTGTGTCAACGCGGGCGAGGAGATGGAAAAACGCTACGCTGCGATCCGCAAAGTAGCCAAAGATAAGGTCGCGGAAATGAGCCGCGAGACGCGCGAATTTATTGAACAAGAAAATCCTGGCGTCGGCGGAACGGCCGCACGAAGTGGTGAGTCGTTTCGTTCGATGCGCGAATTTATTCGCGAACGCAAGGCCGAGGCCGAATACTTTCGGCGTGCGTGTGCGAACGCCTGCGAATCTAAACCTGATATTGATCCACACAAACGAAAATGCGAAGAGAAGTTTCGTGGTTTGACCCAGGAACTGGAGCGGGACTCGCAGGCGGCGGAGCAGCAGCTGAATGCCGCGAATGAAGTGGCCGATAGCGCGGCCGAGCGGAATATCGCCGATACCTTAGGGTCAAACTGTGGGGAGAAGTGCAAGACGGACCCGATTCACGACGTCAATAATGAAAGTCACCCTTACCATTACCCGGGCCGCGAACGAATTGTGGAGCGGACGAAAGTGGAAGATCGTGACCTCGAGGCCATCCGCAAAATGGAGAGCGAGGCCTTTGTTGGAGCGCGCTCATTCCAAGTTGAGTATAACGGCCAGACCGAGTGGGTTACGGTTCGGCGAAACGAGCGGGGCGTGATGGAATTTGATTGGGATCGGTCGGGTCCGTTGATGGACCAGCGATCCGCCGGCTACGCCGCTTCAGGCACTCAATACAGATATGGCCAGTACCGCCGAAGTCTGGAGCGCAGTCCATCGGCGCTGCAGATCAATTTTCAACGGTTTACACCGGTTCCGAGAGTTGATCCCTAGAAAATAGTGATCTCGAAACTTAGAAAGCGTAACCTAAAGAGCGTTAAGGAGGATTGCTATGAAATCTCTAACGCTTGCGGTGATTTTTTTAGGCCTTTGCCAAGGCGCTAGTGCCGACGACCCATCGGCTGGAGCAAATCAGAATTTGAAAATCAACGGCTACTTTGACTCGTACTACCAGTACAGCGGTCAAGGTCATGTGCCGGGCACCGGGGCGGGCGCTTCTTATATTGAAGGCCGGGTTTTTGACAACCTTCACAATCAAGTTGTTCTCAACATGGTCGAGATTTCTGTCTCGCAGAAGTTTCACGAGGTATTTTTCCGGGTCGATTTGGGGTTTGGGCAGCAGATCGATGCAATGGCCACGAACGGCGCGATCAGTTCTACAACAGGGCAGCCGACGGGCGCCGATCTCGAACCGACCAGAAACATTTCTCAAGCCCTTATCGCTTACACCCCATCGAGTTTGCCGAATTTAACTGTCACTGCGGGCAAATTTTATGCCTTCATTGGCCTAGAGAGTTTTAAGGCCAAGGAAAATTGGCAGTACTCGCGCAGCTTCAACTACAACTTTAACCCCTATTGGCATCAGGGCCTGAGCGTAAAGTACGCAATCGTCCCCGACACATTCTCGGCCGCGCTTTTTTACCTCAACGCTTCGGATGGCAGACTCTCGCAAGAGGCAAATCGTTCTCCCTCCATCGGCGCTAGCCTCAATGCCACTCCGGCTGAGGGTTGGGTTTTAAATTACAATTATCTAGGTGGCAGTGAAAGCGGCGCTCCGAATTCGAGAAGAGAGGTTCACGAGTTGAATTCTACTTTTCAGCTCAATGCAAAATGGTCCGTGGCGGCCGACTATGCCTATGCTACGCAAGAGAGCGTGCTCACCACGGGCGAAGACGGTCATTGGTGGGTGGTTGATGCCTATGTCAAATTTCAACCGGTCGATTGGTATTACATCAGCCCGCGCTTTGAATTTGTAGATGACTCAGATCAGGGCGTGGGGCTAAGCGCGTTCAGTGGTGCGGGTGGAGTGAAGCAACGAATTCAAGGCATGACCGTGACCAACGTCTTTCAACTAAACAGCGGATTAGAATTTAGAGTGGAGTATCGAAGCGACAAATCCAACAAAGACACCTATTTTAAATCTTCCCGTGGGGCGCCCGCGCGCCAGCAAGAATCTTTGACTGCCGCCGCGCTGTTTGCGTTCTGAGGAGGTTCAGCCTTACTTTAGGGCGCCGGATTTTTCTGCAAGAATGTATTGAACAGCGTGAAGGTCTGAACATTGTCGCTTAAGCCGCGGATGTTCGTGATCTTGGCCATCTCCATAATTTCTCGAACCGACTTCGCGACCGCTTGGATGTCCGAATCGCGCAGGTCAACGGGTTTGGGGTCGACGTTGACAATCTCAGTGATCATGGTCTGAAGGCAAATCACTTTGGTCTCGGGGCGCGTGTACTCATCGCAGCTAAGACAATACGAATCGCCTTGAATGTCGGTCTTTAAACCACCAATTTTGTACGAGAGTTTTTCATCCGCGCCGCAAGCGCGCGAGGCTTTGGTGACCATCGGGAACTGGGTCACGTTTAGTTTGCACTGATATTTGTACTCAACATACACGCCACGATTTTCTTTCTTTTCTTCGTCGATCGGGGTGGCTTGCGCAAGAACAGCAGTGCGGCCGCTGGCGGCGATTTCGCGATTGTAGGCCGCCGCTACACGTTGGCAGATCACTTCTTGGCTGGGCTTTTTGCCGCCGTACCATTCGGACCATTTATCCACCGACCCCACCGAGGTGCCGGCCACGGCCGTATTCACCCCATGGGAGGCGTGGGCGCAGGACTTCCAGGCGTTGAAAATCCAGATCGAGGAACATTCTTGCGGAGTGGCGGCTGCGGAAACTGACCAGAAAGCGAACGCAGTGAGAAAGTACTTCATTAAATACCCCATATAAAACTGTTTAAGTTCAACTAGGGGTGACTAGAGCAAGGAGAGTGCCAGGGTTGTGGCCGATCTTAAGTAGACGCCTCGGCAAAGCGGATGTCGATCTCAGTCCCGAGCAGTTTTTTATAAAACCGCAGCCGTTCGAAGAGCGGATACCAATCGAACAAAATCAATTCAATAGGCTTCCAAATCGAAACCCAGCCAAAGATCACAATGCCTTCGCGCAGAATTCCGATCGCTCCGGGAGGCTGTGGGATGGTCAAGCTTTGCGCAAGGCCGACACAGGAGACGAGCACGATCATTCCAATCAGCAAAAACAGCTGCGCCCGTTTCATAAAGGTTTTTAGGTCGCCCCGTTGCAGATCAATTTTGTAGGCGAAGTAGCTGCGGATGGCCTCGCGGATAGAATCTTTTGGCAGGTCTTTGCTTTCATTTTCTTCAACGTAGATCACAATTTTTAGAGGACTAGATAGGGCGAACTCTCTCACTGTTGAAAGAATATATTCGACAAAGTCGTCGTCGAGGTCGCGCTCCCGAAAGGGTGCTGGATCTCTGGCGTCGAAGAGCTGCTTTGGGCTCTTGACGCGCACTTCGATCCAGCGTTTGCCCTCAGCATGTTTGTATCTATGTTTCTTTTTAGGCCCACTCACGGCTGTCCTCGATTGGTGTCTGGACCCTTGGCTTACGGTGTTGCGATTTCCTCGGGGAACCAGAATCGGCGTTGCGATTCGTTACCGGGGGAGGTGTCGTAAATGTCAGTGGTAACCGCATAGTTTGAGTCTTGTAGGTTGAGAATATCATCCCAGCTGCGGACGTCATTGCACAATTCGGGGTTACCCAGAAAATAGTCGCAGCTGACTCCGTCTTCATAGCCGCCCACGTGGGGATTGCCGCTCGCGCCAGCGGCGTCCCTAAACGCCATGAATTCGCTAAAGGTATTCCACTCGCGAAAGTAAAGCTGAATACGGTGAACAACCTCGAACGAGGAATCTAAGCACTCCAATTTTATTGAATCCTGCAAGTCATCGATAAGTGAACCATCGCGATCGTCAATCGGCGCAAAGGCATACGGCATAGTTGATGTTCGCGCGTCTACAAAACCGTTGTGGCTATGGTTGAGTCCGTTGCTGCCTGAGTAGTTGGCCATGCTATAATTGTCGTAGTACTTTAAGGTAAACGGGCTGATCATATCCCAAGTCTGATTCAGTCCGTCGTCGGTAAAATAATAAGCCGGTTTTGGGAATCCGGTGTCTGAATTTTTGAATGCCCAGGAGTTCGCTCCAGGGCCCGAGATGCATCCTAATGACAGTTTTCCCCAGGACATTGCCCGGGTGATCACGTCGGTGCCATCGTCCACTATAAAGGTAAAATCACCGGTGCAGCAGTTCACTCCTGTGCTTGGGTGTTTGTAAGCGCATTGAATCTTTTCCATCAAAGCTGTGTCGGACATTCCGGTGTCGAACGAAACCTCCAGCTGGCCGGCGCAGCCAGCCTGAACAGAGTTGTCTTCCAGGGTGACGTTGCAGTTGGTGATTGTATTTACGCCCGAGATATCGCCAGTGATGTCGATATCAATGACTTTAGGCCCACGGCCAACTTCGAAATTGTAGTAATGTGGTACAGTCATCCTCATGTAACGGCAGATATTAGGTGGCACGTTGTAATTGATCTTGATGTCGTGAAAATTGAGATCGCCTTCCTGAATATCCACACGGCAGACCATGTCCTGTGAAGTCGTTGCAGTGGATGGAATGTTGCAGGACCCGCCATAAACTCCATCGGTAGTCATCGTATGAAGGATTTTGTCGTTCAGTACCTTTACGTAAAATCCAATATCATTGACCACTTCAGGTGGAGCATCGTCGGGGTCCGTCGGGTCGCCGTCAGATGAACTCGATGACGACGTTTCTTTACCTCCGCATCCTAAGATCGGACTAAAGACTTGCATGGCGAGCAAGACGGCCAGTACATGGACGCCGCGAAAGACTGAATTTGATTTTAAAAAGCCCATATCCGTTTCTCCCGGTATAGAGGGCTCTTCGGCTGGACTAAGGTAGGAGTTTAACTTTACGCACAGCAACATAAAATTGCGTGAGAATTTGTCGAATTAAACGACGCGAAATTGCGCGGCCTGCGATTTAGGGCCTATGATTCGTGGAGTATGCAGCAGCCTTCCGAAGTCGCCTTCTGGCGCAAATGCAATTCTTGTAAAAAACCAATTGGATTTAGCAGCAAATATTACGTCTGCAGTGTTTCGACCTGCAACGGTGAGCGAACGGGTTACGTGTTTTGCTCGGTGCCGTGTTTTGAGGTGCACTTGCCAGGGGCTCGGCATAAAGACGCGGCGGCGATGGAATCGCATTCGCCTTCTGGTGCAGCAAGCGATCGATCGCCTGCGCGAAAAATTATTTCATCATCGGGCGGCGGACCATCGCAGACTAATTTTGGCGGTGGCAAAGCAGCGCCGATACAGCGCGAAGTTTTGATTGTGGCGTCGAGGTTAAAAGACTACATCGCGGCCCGCTCCGAAATGAACACGTCATCGGGTGTGATGGATGTTTTGTCGGACCACGTGCGTGTGTTGGCCGATCGGGCGATCGATGTTGCTCGCAGTGAAGGGCGCAAGACCGTGTTAGATCGAGACTTTAATTTTCTAAAGAAGCCTTGAGCGTGTCGGACTTAAAGTATTTTCCCAAAGACTATGCGGACGCGAAAAAACAGTTCCGCCGCCGAGTGGCGGCCGAGGGGATTCAATACGGTCAGTGGTCCGTGCCGTCGAAGGTTGAGACAGACCTGTTTGTGGATCATGCTTACTTTCCGGCGCTGAGCCCATCGGCCGAAAAATTGTTTATTGTCTTCTCGGGCGTGCATGGGGCCGAATCCTACGCCGGCCACGGCATTCAAATGATGATCCTCGATGAAGTCATACCGAAAGTAGATCGCCGCAAAGCTGGATTTTTTGTCGTACACTCTTTAAATCCGTTTGGTTTCAAGCGCCATCAGCGTTGCACTGAAGCCGGTGTAAATATCAATCGCAATTGCTCGGCCGGTGAGGCGCTGTTTAAAACTGAGAATCACGGTGCAGTGACTCTATCGAAACGTTTTGTGCCGCCGGCTCCGGTGGAGTCTCTGGAGAGCCGGTTGCTGCGCGAAATGCGCCGCGAAGGTGAAAAGGTTTGGTTTGGCGATGTGACCATGGATCAATTTGTTAAGACCGCGGGTTCGGGCCAATATGCCAGTCGCGAAGGATTGGAATTTGGTGGGTTCGAGCCGGAACCGCAAATTAAAGCGCTGACCTGGCGTCTGCGCGAAATAATGGCCGGCTATCGCGATATCGTATTGCTCGATTTGCACACCGGCCTCGGAGATCGCGCCCGCTTGCATCTGTTAACGGGCGATCCCAAGGCATGCATTCATCCGGGACTATTTGCGGAGTTGTTGGACCCGAACGCGGATCGGGCCCTTTACGATTTCACCACCAATGAGGCCGAGGGCTTTTACCCCACGTACGGCGCGACCAATGATCTGGTGGCGGAGTTAACGGACGAACGCCAGCGTGTCTGTGCGCTGACCATGGAGTTTGGGACCTTAGGGCACTCGCTTGAGGCGCAATTGCAGAGCATGAATCAGTGGGTTTTAGAGCATCAAGGAATGCTCTACGGCTATGTCAGCCCCGATGTGCAAGCCCAAGTTAAGATGGTCTCGCTTGAAAAATTTTATCCGTCAGCCGCCGACTGGCGGGAGAGCATTGTGTTTGTGGCTCGAAGTTTGATTCTCAAGATGCTCGCGCGCAGTCAGGCTCTGTCTTAATTCCAAAATCGCCTGTAGATTTTGCTCCTTAACCAAATTCTGACGGCCGCTCCCAGCCAATTTTGGTACAGGCACGGCATGGGGAAAATATTAAGAGTTTGGATTGCCACTGCGATTTTTAGCCTTTCGGGAGTGGCGCTGGCGCACAATGCCGAGCTGGATTCTCCGCCCGTAATCACGCAAGCCATCACTAAGCTAATTCCACGCTTGAACCATGCTTTTTCGGAGCTCGAAAAAGGCGACCTGCTCGTCCTCGATCTCGATAACACGGTTTTTCGGGAAGTGCAGATGCTTGGCACCGATGAGTGGCATGCGCACGCTGTGCATAAGATCGTCGCGCGCGGCGGGCTGGGCAAAAAAGAGGCGATGGACCGGCTCGAGCGGGTGAATGGTCGGATTAAGGCTGAGTCGGCGATGAAGCTGATGGAGCCAGGGCTCCCGGCGCTGATCGCAGATTTGCAAGCGAAGGGTGTTCTCGTGATCGGCCTTACGGCCCGACACCCGAATTTGGCCGGCACCACGATCATGCACCTAAATCAATTGGGGATTTCGTTTCAGCGCTCGCGGTTTCCGGAGGCGAAGTTGCTCGGTGACTATCGCATCCCCGGCCTTGACCATGCATTTTTATGGTCGAGCGGTGTGGCCTTTACCGATGGCAGCCCAAAAGGCACCGTGCTTAAGGCTCTGATCGAACGTTCGGGCATCACACCGAAACGTTTTATCGCCATTGATGACCGAATTCACCACGTGCACAATTTCGTCGAGGCCCTGCTGGATTTGAAAATCGAAGGTCGGGTGGTGCACTATCTGCGCGTGCGCGAGGAACCGGAGTTTGATCCGGCGGTGGCGGATTTGCAGTTTCGTGTTTTTCGCCGCTTGGGCTATTTATTAAGCGACGATGAAGCCCGGGCGCGGCTCAAGCCTTTAAGGGATCGCTGCGCGGCCGCATTGAGCGCCGCCTCTGCTAGCTAATTAAAAGCGGAAGTATATAAACCCAGTTAAATTGTCGTTCGACCGAAAGGCGAGAGCGAAGACAATCAGGCCTGCCGCCACGGCTCCGGCCACGGCGTAAGTGATGATTGGGTAACGCTCGGCCAGTTTTTGTGCCGGAGCTTGGAACGGACCCAAAAACACATAGCGTTTGGTCTTTAACGAGTAGTACATCAATCCATCGATGGCGAAAGCGAGTAGGAGCCGCGGATAAACCGGATTCGCGTAGTCGACGAACGAGACCGTTTTGTTGTTCGGGCCAAAAAGCCCGGTCAGGTAATCGCTTAAGGTTTCGAGCGACGGGCAGCGGAAGAATATCCCGATTAATATATAGATGGGCATCATTCCTAAAATGTCAAAAATCCGGCGTTTTAAAGAGGGATTCTTGGCGATCAGCCCGAGCATTTTAAAAATTTCCTCGATCGTCGCCATCACCCAAAGCGCGAGACCCCAAATAAAAAAGTTGAGAGCGGCACCATGCCACAGAGCCACCATCATGGCGGAGGTGTAGCGGCTAAAAACCTGCGCGCAGGTTTCATATTTTTTGCGCGACATAAATTTGGGCTGAAAGGTAAGGAGCCAGTTGGCCATGGGAAAGTACATGTAATCACGCACCCAAGTTTGCAAAGTTGCATGCCACCGCCGTGACCAGTCGACGCCGCCGTTGGCAAACAAGACCGAATAAAAATTCTCTGGCAGCCTAAGACCAAAAAGTAAGGCTGATCCACGGCCCATATCCGTGTAGCCGGAGAAATCCCCCCAAATCTGAATGTAAAAAGCCACGGCCCCAAGAATCAAGGTGGCGCGGTCGAGCTCGCCGGGATTGCTAAAAATTCCGTCGGCAAAAATGCCGATGTAGTCGGCGATAATTACTTTTTTGACGAGTCCGATGCCGATCAGAAAGAGTCCCTCGATGATATTGTTGATCGTGGGATTCGACATTCCGCGCAGAAACGGCCACATATCTGAGGCGCGGATAATGGGGCCGGCAATCAGCTGTGGAAAAAACGATTTGAACAAAACGAACTCTTTAAGGCTCATGCGTTCCGATTGCCCGCGCGCGAAATCGACAAGGTAACCAATCCCTTGCAAGGTGAAAAAACTGATTCCGAGCGGGAGCGGAAGGAGAATCTCAACGCCGGCGCCGCGTCCGGCCCATGGCAGATACTTCCATAGCAAAAGATGCGCGGCCAGGGTGACGATTCCCAGCGCGATAAATTTGCTTTTGTGCTGCGGGAAGCGCGTCGCCAGAACTGTACACATATAGGCAAATGCGATTACGGTCAGAAAGATGGCCAAGTCAAATGGCCCGGCCCAGCCGTAAAAAATCAGGCTCGCCGCGATCAACAGATACGTGCGGCCGATTTTCTCCCGGTAGATCATGAAGAGCATCCAGGTGACGGCGAGCAAGATGGCGTATTCGAGCCGAGTGTAAATCATCGCTCAAACTTCGCTTTCATTGCTTGAGCCAGATACTTGGTGAACTTTTCGGCGCCGAACTTATTGGTGTGCGCGACGTCGAAAGTGAGAAGTCCACCGGTTCGTTTGCTGTCGCGAAAGGCAAAATCGAGAATCGTCATGCCGTAACCGTGCATGGTTTGATTGACCGAAAGTGTGTGGCTCGAATTTAACGCCGTCATGGTGATGTCGTAAATATCCATAAAACACTTCGGCGCTTGGCGGAGTTCATCACCCATGGTCGGTGTGGTGAAGAACACAGGCTTTGCGCCGAGTTTAAGGGCCCGCTCGTTTAAACTTCCCAGCAAAAGTGGAAGCCGGCTCATTCCGCGACAGCCGATCTCGTTTACACCCATAAAAATTGATGATTCTTGTTTGTTCTGCCGACGTTTTTCATCGAAGGCACCGGGGTGTAGCGCTAACTGTTCCGGACTGATTTGTAGATCTAAGATCGACCAGCGTTCGGGATGATTGAGGCGGTTGACGAGCGGCAGGTGATTGGCGTCGCGGCGAATGGGATAAATAATATTCCATGTCCAGGGAATGCGAAGAGACTGATTTAAATACGCATAGCGGCCTAGAAAATCGGCTTGCTTGTAGTGCTTGATCTGTTCCTGTTTGGTCGCATCGAGGGCTGGGTAAAAGGGCGAGCCTAAATAAGACATCGTTCGACTGATGCCAAATAAAATGTACTGCGGCTTGGGCCGACCGGCTGGATAAATTTTTTCAATCAGTGCAAGGGCGGCATCCGCGGTGTCGGAGGTGAATGTGGGCGCGGCGCAAATCAGGATTTTTTTATCGGGAAAGTACTTAGCCAATTCGTCCGGTGGAACGGCCTGCGCGAGGTCCGATGCGCCAAACACCAAAATATCGGCGCCATAGCGGCGAAGGATATCAAAACAGCCGGTGAACGACTGATAGACAATAATTCCATAATCCGAGTCTTCACTCAACCGGGCCGAGGTCACTTTAGTTGCATAGTCTCTTCTAAAATAATTTAGCCAAAGATTGTGGTCGCCCCAAAGATTCTCATTCTCGTAACCGGGGTAAAGCGAGCTCAGGATCTCGGGTTCGTCGGCCGGATTGATATAAAACTTGCGGTCGCTGCGGCCCAGTCGCGCGCCGAGGAAAACGTGGCGAAATTGCGCGCCCTGCGCGTCGATCTTAGCCAGATTGAGTGTTTGCACACCCCGATGTTCCTGCAAATATTTTGTAAGGATTGTGGCCGCGCCCAAGAACGCGGCGAAAAAGATTAAGAACGCGCCCCTCGCCATAGAAAAACGCTACGGAGGGGCATTTAGAATGTCAATGCGCTTAGTCTCTATTCACCAGCATTTTGCGCACTTCTCTTAGCAAGCGAGTCGACTCTTTGGTGCCCGAGTTAAACTGTGCAGTGACAGAGCTCTTATCGCCGGCGCGGGCGTCGATTCGACCGTGCTCTGCGAAGGCTGAGACCACTTCGAACTTGGCGGATTCTGTCTTTAATTCTTTTAGAATTAAAGCAAGTTGGTCCATGGCGATATAGCGATTCACGCGATTCATCTCATTGATCCAGCCATTGGCGCGGGCCTTGGCCCAAATTTTCTCGGTTTGCTCGCGGAACTTGGCGTTGATGTTGGCCGTCGGTTCGGCTTGGCGCATTTCTTCGAGTTTTTCGTCGAGCTGAACTTCCATCACCTTGAACGAGTGTACGATTTCACCAAGCTTGGTGCGACCCATTACATTGGGGAAATTATCGCTGTGATCGGTTCCCACGGGGCCAGTCGGTGGCAACTGCGCGACGGCGCTCACGCGGGGCGGTGCGGTCGGCTGGCTGGCGGTCGGCGTGGCTGCAATTGGAGTGTTCGCCGTGACTGGAATTAAAAGTTGTTTGTCGCCACGGTAGCGGTTCCATTGACCATTTTCGAGGCAAACCCATCCGCGAATCGCAAGGGGTCGGGGTTCTTTGCCAATTTCTTGCTCGGTGACCACTTGGTTGGTCGTTTTGTCAGAAAGGGTGTGGACATAGGAGGCGCACGAAGTTGTAGAGTCCTTAATGGTATAGCGCTTTTCGATTTTGAAGTTGCCCTTAAAGGCGCCGTCGCCGACCCACGAAACTTCACCCTGATCGGTGTTTAGAACGAGCTGGCGAGCTTCTTCCATGCGGGCGGTATCGGCCGCGGTCATGCGTTGGGTGGCTTGGTTCGTAGAGCCGAGTAGGCTGCCGCGAATAGAGACGGTGAGGCCTCCGCGGCTGGCGAATGCCGGCTGGATTATAGTGGCGGCCAAAAAGGCCGTTAAAATGGACTTACGTACGGACAACACGGGTCCCTCCCTCGTGTTCTAAAATTAGTCTTCAGTTGCTTGTTTTCAAGATCAGTACCAAGGCCTAGGGCCGCTACATTGATTAATAGGTGCTCCCGGCCCAGTTGGAAGTGCCGAGAATTGGCAACTTCGACACCTTAAGCCCAACGCCGTTATGACCGATTAGATAAACATGAGTTCCCTATCTCGATACAAGAAAACCGGCGGATTTCTTCAACTTTTGTCGTTGATCGAAACTTTCGGGCCGCAGAAAAAAGAAAAGTTCCTCGAAATGATCGAGGAAGAGAGCCCGACTTGGGCGCGGGCGTTGCGCGAAAAGATGATCACGTTCGAACGGATTTTCAGCTGGCCGGAGCAAGTGATTGTAGATGTTTTCAAGCAGCTGCAACCAAAAACTTTGTGCTTTGCTCTAGAGGGCATTAAGCCCGAGCAACGCGAGAAGATTTTGACTTATTTTTCGCATGCGGAGAAACGTCGACTCGACGATATTTTGACCGAGAGCAAACCCAAGCCGGAAGAAATTGCTTCGACGCTGGTCAAAGTCGTCGAGACCACTCGCAAAATGCTGAAGGAACGTACTCTTCACGCGGATAGATTTGATTTGTCATTGGCGGTCCCCGAGGATTTTGAAGTTAAACTTGAGGAGATGGCCACTCATGATCAATTCAAAGCCATGTCGACTCCAGGGGCAAAGGCCGAAGCGCATGTGGCGCCTGTGACCAAGGCTCCGTCGGCAGCCGCCCAAATCAAAGCTCAAAAAGCTCCGCCCAAAGAATTGAATGTGGACGGAACTCCCGTCGACGCCGTTCGCGCCGGGATGGATGTGATTCAATTGCAAAAAAAGGTGCAGGAGCTTTTCAAAGAGAACAAAGCTTTGAAGGACGAAAATCACGCCCTTCGCATCAAATTAGACTCCATTAAAAAAAGCGTCGCCTGACGCCTTACTGCCACACGGGGCGAGTGGTTTGCCCGGTGCCCGCTGTCGTGAATACAATGCGGATCTTTTCGTTTTGATATTTGGCCCAGTCGATATTTTGCGCGTGGATGATTACGGTTTCGTTTTGCACGTCGTGGGTCCAGTGGCCGCGTCGTCCACCCACGGTTTGCGTCAAGATGTCATTGCCGATCATCACTTGCAGTTTGTTTTTTTGCTCTTGCGTGATTTGCGTAAATCCACCAAGGGGAACTACGATATCACGTAGAGCATCTTGTTTAATTTGCGTTCCGAACTTGGCCAGCGCTTCGCCGTAGTTGCCGTCGCAGATCGACAGCGTATGACCGGGCTGCGCATTGGGTGAATCTTGCGTCAGGCGCGCCAAATTGACGAGCGGGTTGTCTTGCTCGCCCACCACGGCGTTTTGCGGCCACTGAACTCGCTCGCCTTGCATGCCTAAAGACCACGCCGGATCGGGTTTACAGGTTCCATTTTGATGTGACGCAATTGCAGACCCATAGCGGGTGCCGGGTTTAAAGCCCACGGTGAATACGCGCGGGGGTTTGCTGTTTTGCTGTGAGCCGACCGCGGCCTCGAGCCGGTTGATCACATCTTCGGGGCTGATGCCGGACTGATCTTTGGCATCGCTCACGAGAATAGCGACAAACAGAGCGCCACGGCGGCGAAAGTTTTTATTCGGACCATTCAGCACGATCGGATTGTCAACGGCGCCAAGCAGAGGTGTGAATAGTTCTTCTTCTTCAGGGCCCGAGGCGCACGGCTGAGTCGGGCTTTTGTTGACGAAGGGTTTTACGAGATCCGGGTTGGTGGCCGGATCAAGATTCTCCTTCAGGATTTTGCGAAAGTCGTCCCGGCTGGTAACAAAACGGCGGCCATCCTTGGCCAGCTGCCCAGTTGAATCCTTCAACTGTTTTAATGTTCCAGGGTCTTCCCAATTTAATTTGCCACCGCACTCGCGGTCGACCACCACGCCGTAGCGCGAGCTATCGTGAGTTACGGTGTAGCCAATGTGAAAGTCGATGGCTTTGACTTTGGCAATTTCGTCGACAAAGCGGTGAATGTTGCGACTCAAGTTGGCTTGGTGATTGCGCATGGAGGCCGAGTCGTCGATGACGAAAAGAATGTCGACGCGCGAATCGACTTCAACAGTCAGACCGTTGGCGGTAGCTTGTGTGGCTTCGCGTTCGATTTTCGGCGGTGGTTCGGCGGCCGGCCCGGTGAGCGGCGGGTTGTCGGACTTACATGCGGTTAAAGTGATCGCCACGACGATTAACGCAAAGCTTCCGAAAAAAGAACCTGGTACCTTTAGTTTCATAGACTTGCTCCTTTTGCGGACGGGCAGTCTTTGACGCGGGCTTTGTAGTTGTCGAGTTCGTCGAGCCACACTTCGTCGGTGTTGGTGGAGAAGACGAGGACGTCCCCTTTGTCTTCGGTTTTGCCGAGTTTGGAGCGCTGGCCCTTTAGACTGTCGTCGACGGCTAAGCGGTGTACGACTTCGGCTTCAACGATATGCATTTTATTAAGAATAGTTCGGTACTCTTTAAGCTCGTCGTGCGCCAAGATACGGGCGCGTTGGGCGGCGAGCTGGCGAAAACGATCGGCTTTGAATTTGGCCTCGCCCATGGCTTTGGCGAGTACGGTGGATTCTCCGAGAACTTGACCCAATTCCGAAACCTCTAGGGCGCGATCGAGTTCCGCGAGAATTTGTTTTCTCTGCTCCATATAACGCACAAAATTGCGATCGCGATAGATGGCGCGGGGGAGTGATTCAACCATCGGGCCTGCGGCTTCGATGCTCACTCCGCTTTGCTCGAACTTGGTGAGAACGGCGTTGAGGTTTTTGTTGGCGCCTTTTTCGTTTAAGGTCTGCAGTTCGATCAGGCGGCTGCGCTGGCGTTTTTTAAAGTTTTCGCTGTTCTTAAAAATTCTGGGGTAGTCGCAAACTTTAAGGGCCAACAAGTTGGCCAGGAAGTAGCTCTCCGGTCCCACCAGGGGAGCGATGGCAGGTGAGAGAAGGGTGACAGAATCGCCAAGGGCCTTGTCGTAGTCATCTTTGCGCACAAAGGTCCATGCGCGTTCTTCGACCGACTCGATCCATAACGGAGATGATTTAGGAATTTGCGCGTAAGCCGCTAATGCCGCGTCGAGATCACCTTTTTGAAAAAGGGCCCGAGCTTGCGCAGAGGACACTTGATCTTGGCCCACTACGGTCTGGCCGGATTCTTTTAAAAGTTTGGTGGCTTTGAGGGCGGAATCGATTTGATTGATTTGCGGAGCGCGAGTGGCGATTTGCCACCAGATGCGGGCCTTAAAATTGACCTGCTCCTTGGGCGCGCGGTCGGCTTGCGCGAAGGCTTTGTTGATGTCTTTTATGGTTTTAATCTTCACGGTGACATTCTCGTTGTTCACAATCGAGCGCCAGCCGCCTGTTGTGATGAGATAGCCTTTTTGCACCAGGGGTGAACTGCGGACTTCGGGCTCCCACATTTTTAAAAGTTGCGCATCGATGCGGGCGGGTTGAGTTTCTTGCAATAAAATATTGAACGCGAGATAGGGCAAACCGTTTTGTAAAAGTAAATAGGCGTAGGTGGCTTTGCCTGTGGTGGAATCGCCGAACTGCGAATTTTGATGGGCGGTGGGCCACGTCATAAGCGCCTGCTTAAAGTTGCCGGAGTTCATCAGATCTTTGAACTCCTTGTGCGGGCCGCTTGCACCCGGCAAATAGTCAAAGGATCCGGCCAGCGCGGGCAGCGAGAGACTGAAAATTAAGATTGTGAGAGCGCGTAACATAACCCTTTACCCCTTTGTCTTTACAGCAAGAAGCTGACGGACATATTTAAAACCGTCTGATCGATATTGCGTTTTTGCGTGTCGATGCCGTCAAAAATATTGTCTTGGTAACCTTGCCAGCGCGCCTCAAGGCGAGTGGCGAAGTGTTGGGTGAGCCATAAGCCCACGCCGGCGCCGACGGTGTAGAGGGCCGTTGAGCCGCTCGATTGCAGATTGATTTGTCCGCCACCGCCGAGAAGATAAATGTCGAATTGTGAGATGCCCATATCAAAGAGATTTAATTTTCCGTAGATCGGATACCAATTCACCACGGCGAGCCAACTTTCTTTGGCCCAGTCGATTCCGGGTTGGCGGTAGCCGGGGGTGGAGGCGGCGCGGCCGCTCTCGGCGAATTCAAAAGTTTTTTTGCCTTCGCTGGTCAAACTGTTGGCGATGTTTTCGTAGCGGGCGCCGATCGACCAGCGGGGAGTGATATGAAAATCTAAATTTCCGCCGACGATATTGGTGTTGGTGTAGGGATCGCCGCCCATAACCATCCCCCCGTTTACGCCGAGCTCAAAGCGCATGTAACGATCGACATCGCGGTTTTGCACCACGCGCACGCGGTTTTGCGGGTCGATGGCTTTGGCCTTTTTAATCAGTTCTTTGTTGGCGCCGAGAGAGTCCATATTTTTAGTTAGGTCAGCGGCGAGAACTTGGCCCGTGGCGACGAGGGTGATGCATAGTGCGCTAAGGTTTAAGATTGTGCGTTTCATTATCTAGCTCCTGGCGTGGCGGCCGGAACGTCGGCCCCCGGTTGAACGCGCTCGAATTTCACTTTGATATTGACCTGCTGCGAGTTCGAAACAACCTCGTTGCCCTTGCTCTTGGCCGACAAAAAGAAAGTGGCTTGGGCGACTTTGCTGCTGTTGAGAAGAGAATTTACGTTGGTCAAAGCTGCGGATAAAAACTTGCAAGTGAACTTCCACTTGCTGGTGCTTGGTACGGGCTCAGCAATCTTGACGCAATCTACAGCTGAAACGCCATTGAGCACAGTGCGCTCGCCACTCACAGCTTCTTGTCGGAAGCTGGGGTCGTTTAAAATGGGAGCTTGGCCGTTGCCGGCGGGGTCGTCGACTTCAACGGAGAAAGCCGCTTCTTCGCCAAATTGAATCGGCGTTTGCGGCAGGCCCGACACGCTTAAGGTGGGCCGCGCGCCAGAGCGAAGGGCGATGAGATCAAAATAAATATTAGCCACGCCCGCGCAACGGCTAGTTAAAGCCGGCGAGGTGAGTTCGATTTTTAGATTGTTAATGATCGCGCCGCGGCCCGGGGGAATGCGGCGGGGATTCCACGCCAATTGATATAGCGAAGAATTGGCCGACACTTTTCTTAAGAGACGAAAGGTCGCGCCAGCGGGGAGGCCACTCGATACTTTGGCTTCAAACTCATCGCCCAGCTTGTTGATAATGTTAATCTCATATTTCTTTTCTGAATCCTCAGAGAACTGCAGAGTCTGCGAGCCGATATTGCCGTCGACTGTGACGGTGAAGGGGACACTGCAGATAATTTGTGTGTTGTCGGGCGGCGGCTTCGGTGGCTCTTGATTGCGGCCATGGGGCACAAGGCCTGTCTTAGTGCGGATCGACTCGGAGACGCGAGGATAGTTGCGAACCGGGTTGCTCTCGCGCTTAAAGGGATTTTGTCCCTGACAGGCGGTGAGCAGAATCACGCTCAGGGTCGCGGTCGCAGTTAAATTTAAAATCTTCATCTTTATCTCCTACATTCCTACTGACTAATCCGCTTCAACACGAAGGGATAAGATACTTTTACGTTCACGCCGCCGATCGGTTTCGGAAACGGCCACGAGCGCAATCGGCTCATAATGCAACCTTCAACTTGGGCGCTGTTCAATGAACTCGAAGACACTCCGGCGGTCGTTACCGAGCCGCCACCATTGATGGTGAACTTAACACCCACGCGTCCGGCCAAATCGGGCCGCACTTGCAAACCCTTTTCGTAACAATAAATCACTTCACCGATATGGCGATTGATCACGGCCGCGATTTGATCTTTGGTGAGGCCGCCTTCAACCAGCGCCTCTTCTGTGATCGGCTCGAAGTAGGCGGCCGCGGTGCCACCCATATTCATCGATCCGTAACCGGGGCGTCCGCCGCCAGCTTGGCCGCGGGTTCCATAACCGCCGCCGCCTTCGATCTTGGCGCCCTGGCCTGAGGCTGAGGCCACGAGGCCTTTGCCGTGCACCGCGCGTTCCATACCACCCACGCCGCCGGCACCGGCGCCATTCCAACTGGTGCCTTTTGAATCATTGAGCGCGTTCATGTTAAAACCGGCCGAGTTCTTCGAGCCGTTTCTCATCCCGCCGAGGGCGCCAAGGGCGCCGACGTTTTCAACTTTGATTTTGGTTCTAAGAGGTGCGTTTTCTTTGCGGGGAGCGCGAACTTTGGCGGTGAGAATTTTCGAAACAGGTTTTTTGGGCGCTTCAACTTTTTTCTGCGCATATTTCTTAACGGGCTGAACTTTTTCAGCGGGGGCCACGGTGGCTTGAGGGATCGGCTGAGAGAATTGTTTAGGTACAGTCAGTACGATCTCATCGACTTGTTTTTTATTGAACAAGGGCTCAATCAACAGGCCCACGATCAAAATAAAGAGCATTAAGCCAATCTGGCTGAGCGCGGTGTATTTGTAGATGGTCTTTTCTTGCTCTTCAGAATCGTCAGCGATGGTTACAAGCTTGGCGGTTTTATCGATGGTCTCGGTAAATTTAAAGCGGCCGCCGTTGGCGAGAGGAATCGAGCGCGACATGACAGAATCGGCGGAGGTATTTTTTAAAACGTCAAATGACACGCCTTGCTTTTTTAGCGAATCGATTTCGCTGACGACTTCGACGCGGCGATAGTCGTGGCGATAGATGAGATAGATCTCGCTGCCTGCGACCGCGAAGGTTCTTACAACTTCGCCCTTTTCATTTTCGAGTACAAAGCGTCCCGCTAGCATACTCTATTCCCTCACTCTTGCTCGGACGCCTCAGCGAGGCGGTCCTTAAAGTGTTTGCGGACCCCCAATAGATCGCTCAACACTTTTTCGTTTTCTACTTTGGCCAGGGCTTCGTCAGGCACTTGATACTGCCCGTGCAGAACTGAGTCGTCGAATTTGACGTCGGTCTGCAGCTCGCTCTTGCTCACAGTAGCCTTGGCTTGGCGCTTAGTTTTAGCTTTCGCCGCCAACGCTGTAGGCGCTGCAACTACCAAACCAAATGTAAAAATTAGAAGTAAGCGGCTCATAAACTCTTTCCCTTCTTGAGTTGTGAGATCCGTTCATCGAGGTAAACCACCATCGCGGGGCGCCCGGCTTGGGCTTCAAGTTCGCGAAGGTTCTTGGCTTTTGAAATATCAAACGGGTTGCCTTGAAGCTCTTTGCGCGCGAGCAGGATGTCTTTTTGTGTAGGTTTTCTAAACTGCGTTTGCGTGAGACTGAGTAGACGTTTTTGGGCACTCGAGGGCGCGTTTGCGGCCAAATCCGAGATTTCATTGCGATACAGCTTTTGCAATTCGGGCGATGCCGTCATGTAAGCGGCCTGTAAATTTTGAATGGAGTTGGAGTTGCTCCACATGCGCGCCAGCTCGGCTTCAATTTTTTCAGCGCGGGCCAGGTAGGGGTCGGACTGAGTCTTTAACAGTTGCGCGTACTGTTTCTTTTGTTCGGCATCGAGGCGCGCGGGCACGGGGAGGGCGAGGATATCGCGGTAGAATCGGCGATTTTCGCGTGCGACCTGCGAAAGATTTAATATCTGAAGTGTCCAATCGTGTTTTTTGATCGCTGCATGAGCGTTGCGCTCACTTTGCGTGATCAGCTTTTGCCGCTCACGAATGGTCTTGCTCATGGCTTGATCGCTATAACCATAGAGCCGGTGCTGAGAGATTTTGCGATTAAAGGCATGAAAGTCTTTAAGCTCCAGGTGGCGGGCGAGAGTTTTGCCGGCGGGATATTGGCCGATGCGCGTGGTTTTTAAAATGCGCTGAGCTTTGCTGTGGATGGGCTGGGCGGCAAAGACCTCAAGAGTGATGCCAGCCAGAAGATCGGGAGAAGATTTGAGTTGCCCCAAGTGCTTTTCGAGTTCGCGCCATGGGCTGTGAGAATTTTTGATCAAAGTGATCTGCACCAGATTTGAGGCGCGGCGATTGGTTGAGAGCCTTAAGAAATTTTCGTTGTGGCGGCGCGATTCCAAGCCCGCGAGATCGGCGAGGAGCGCGAGTCTGAGTTCGCGATCGGCCTTGGAGAGGTGCGAGAGCTTCATCCGTTTTGAGAGCTCATAGGCCTCGCGAAAGTTCAGTTGCAGTTCACTGGCCCAGACCTTTTGCGCCATCGCCCATTCGCGATCGTTGTCTGAGAGTGAGCGAATGGCCAGCAGGTCATCGGCTCCGCCTCGGACGGCATCCAGTTCCATGGCCTTTTGCGCGAGAATAATTTTGTTGCGGAAGAATTTAATTCGCTCATTGTCATCGGCCCCTTCGAGAGACACCGTGTTGAGGGCAATCAGATTGGCTTTATAGTCCGCGCGCTCACTTTTTAAATTAGCGGCCACGATATTCATGGTCGCGCTGCGATTGATCTTTATATATTCGGATTTGCGCTCGGGATGTAAGCGCGCATACTCGAGCGACCGCACTTGCAATGAGGCATCGTCTTTGAGCGCGACCAGGCTATCGAGGGCCAAGTCTGCGGATTTTACTTTTAAATCTTTGTTCTCGCGGCCGGGCTGACTCGCCAGATAATGAAATTCGTTGAAAGCGTCTTTTGTGCGCTTGTTCGCGTAGAACAACTGCGCGCGCTGGTAGCGCACTTCGAAGGCTTGGGCGCCATTCGGGTTCATGCCGAGATAGTGATTGTAAGCGGCCTCTTGCGCTTGCGCGTCTTTGCTGGCCTCGGCCATTTCGATTTCACCGAGAAGTGAGCCCTCAAATATATTTTCTTTCTTTTCGGCTTTGGCTTTGGTGGCGGCGGCGCGGAACAAAGGTATAGACTCTTTATGTTTGCCGATTTCAGAGCCCACTTGCGCGCCCCAATGGAACATTTCGGTTTCAGGAAACACGTGCGTGTAGGCGACATAGGCGCGGAACAAATTGGCGGTGGGCTTTTTGCCCTGCGATTTGTGCCAGCTGGTGACGAAGCGGCGAAGGCGCGTTTTAAGCTCCTCACACAGCTCGACGTTGCCGCAGCCATGCTTCTTCCAAAGTTCTAAGGCTTTTTCAAAGGCGGCGGCGGCCTCGGCCTGGCGGTTCATATCGTAGTTGATTTGCGCCACCCGGGTTTGCACTTCGAGCTTTTCGTCGGTGGACACTTGGCCCTCGTCCACATAGGCCGCCCACACCAGCATGGCGATTTGCTTTTTACCGAGGCGGTCTGTTTCAGTGGCGAGGAGTTTTAAATTGTTTTTGCGCGCAGCCTCGGGGCTTAAAGATTTTAGCAGGTCAATTTGCGCAAGCCCTACGCGGTCGAGGCGGGCCATAAAGCGGGCCAGATCCGAAGATAAGTCGCTCACAAATGAGGGGTCTACGGTTTTTCCATTGGTCGTTTGCGTGGCGAGCAGATCGGGATTCTTTAAAAGAGTGACGAGGGTATTTACGGCCTTGTTAAACTCGCCGAGGTTAAGTTGGCACCAGGCCAAGCGGTACTCGACAAAGGCGGGGTTGCGCAGATCTTCGCGTTGAGCCAATTCAAACAGTCGCTTTGCGGTCTTAAAGTCGCCTTTTTTAAAGGCGATCTCGGCCTGCGACGACAAGGCCAAAGCGCGGACATCTGAGGCGTAGGCTTTTGGTCCAGCTTCAATAATCTTTTTATATAGTTGCAGCGATTTGCTCGACTCTTCGTTGAGGCTATAAAGATGGGCGATTTGCAGTACGATTTTGCCCTGACCTGCCTTCTCGATTTTAGGCAACGCCTCTTGATAGAGCTCGATGGCGTGGCGGCGGTCGCCTCTGGAGGCTTTGCAGTTGTCGGTGCAATGTCCGGAGAGTTCGTTCATGGCCTTGAGGCGGGCGCGATCGGCGTAAAGATCAGCTAAGCGGACGAGGATCCCCGGGCGTTCGGAGTCGGACTTCTCCATGGACTCCACGCCAAGCTCCAAACGACGAATCACTTCGTCATGGGTCGACTCGTCCATTTTTACGGCGTGTGTGGTCGATGCAATTGATGCAATCAATATAAGGATAACCCACGCTATACGGTCCAAATTCATTAAACACCCCACGAACGGGGGTCAGAAGTTCAATGTCTATGCCTGGTTGAGTTCCAACCTGTGTGCTCGCGAGGGGATCGGAGCGACAGTTTTCGTCACATTGTAAAATTGAAACGACAAATCCTGCGCGCGGATGGCGTGAAACACGGCCTCTTGCGACTTCTCACAACTCAGCACCGTCTTCCAAGAATTGATTTGCCGAGGGTGGTGCAGATCGGAGTTGGCGATCTTCGGTAGCCGAGTTCGCAGCACCGACTTAAACAGTTTCGGGCCCGAGGCGACTTCCCAGGCATCGAAGTAGGGCGCGAGTTCGTCTCGGCGCGACCACAGCTGGTAGGTCTGCGGCTCCCACAGGCCTGTATCCACCGGATGGGCGGCGATCGAGAGGCCGTCGAGTTCGCGAATGTGTTTAAGCAGTTCGATGATATCGCCGTCGGCCGATAAGAATTTGTTCACGCCTAAGACCACGACGTGAGCCGAGCGGCGGTTGAGAACGGAATTTTTGGTGATTTCATAGCCGGGAATCAGCAGCATCCGATATCGCCGCCAGGCCCGCTCGGCCTCGGCGTTTAAAACTTCGAGGTAGTGCGGAAAGGATTCGCGCGTGAGAGTTCGGCTTAAGAATTTGGCCGCCTTGCCGAGAAAGCTTCGTTCTTCGCATAAGTGATCAGTGATCGCGATGGCGCCAAAACCGCGTTGGCCGTAAAGGTCAACAATCTCGGCTGGGCTTAGGCGCCCGTCACTGAAGGTGGAGTGGATATGAAAATCGCACAACATCATACACGAACAGTTTAGCTCGGAGTTTTCACTCGCGGGGTCAGCGTATGGTCAGCGAGGCGTTGGGATTTGGTTATGAGAGGTCGCCTCAGTGATACTGACTGGGCTCGGCCAAAACAAAGCGCGGGATCTGCACTTCGAGTTGCTCGCCCTTAGTGTTGACCATCAAATAGGTGCCTTCCATCGAACCGGTCGGGGTCGGCAGCGGACAAAAGCTTGAATACTGAAATGTCTCACCGGGCTTGACCGTCGGTTGTTGGCCGACGACTCCGGGGCCTTCGACTTCCTCGACCTTGCCGGTGGCGTCGGTGATAATCCAGTGGCGGCTGAGCAATTGGACGGGTTCGGCCCCCTCATTCACAATACGAACGGTATAGGCGAAGAAGTAGTATTCCCGCCGCGGGTCGGATTGCTCCTGAATATAGGCGGGTTCAACTGCGATGCGAATTTGACGAGTCGTGGCTTCAAACATAGCGGGTCGTACGCTAGCATATTTTGCAGGGGAGATTAACCATGAAAATTGCATTAAGTTTGGGCATCATTTTGGCTTTCTCAGCGGTCAACTTCGGATGCTCCCGTAAGCCAAAAGATCTCAAAGAACAGGTGAGCTATTCGGTCGGTGCCCAATTTGGCCGCAGTCTCAAGACCCAAGGCCTAGAGCTCGACACCAAAGCCCTCGGCAATGGCATTGTCGATGGTTATAAGGGCGAAAAACTTGAGCTCACCGAAGAAGAGATGCAACAAGCCATGATGAAGCTGGCGGAAAATCGTCAAGCCCAACAGCGTGCGACGGCCGAGGCGAACAAAAAGAAGTCGGACGAGTTTATGGAGAAAAACAAAACCGTAGACGGTGTTCAGACCACGGAATCGGGCCTGCAATATACAATCACCGAACCCGGCACCGGGCCTTCTCCGAAAGACGGAGAGATCGTGGTGGTCAACTTCACCGGCAAAACTCCCGAAGGTCTTGAGTTTGATAGCAGCGCAAAGCGTGGGCAGCCGGCCGAATTTCCGGTGAAGGGTGTTGTGCCCGGTTGGTCCGAAGGCTTGATGTTAATGAAAAAGGGCGGCAAGGCCACATTCTATGTGCCACCCAATTTAGGTTACGGTGAGCGCTCGCGGCAGAAGATGCCACCCAATTCGGTTTTGATTTTTGAAACCGAATTGGTCGACATCAAGCCCGCGCCGCCGCCCCGCGAACGCGGCGACCGTGGTCGGCCTGGCCGACCGGGCGGGCGCCCTGGTCGCGGTGGAAATTAACCTAAAAAATTTGTGAACGTCGCGACCACGGGATAGTGGTCCGACGGCAAATGCAGGCGTTGATCAAGTGTGGTGGGGAGTGGCAAAGCCACATTCAGCTCGCTTCGGTAACGGAACACTTCACAACCATTCGGAATCAAATTTGCTTTTACTTCGGGTGACATAAAAATGTAGTCGATCTGCAGCCATTGAATTTGCGCGGATCGGTTAAACTGCAGTTGTGTCGCGGCCTCTTGGCCGTCGCGCTCGAGGATGTCTTGCATGCTTTCGAGATCGGTGGTGGTCAGTGCGGCAAACTCCGGCGCCAGATTGGCGCGGCGAGCGCAGCCATTAAAATCTCCGGCCACAATCACGGGCGGCGGGTTGGGTCGTGAGCGAATTTCGCGGTAAATTTCGACCAACGCATTTAACTCCGCGGTCCGGCGATCTTTGCCTTCGGGGTCAATGCCCTCGGGATCGAGCTTCGATTTTAAATGCACCGACAAACAAACCAGCGCCGGCTCCGTGGAGCCGTCTTTAAAGACGCGCAGTTCGGCGCAATCGCGCGAAAAATAATGGGTGCGCCGGGTGGCCTCGTCTTCATGGGGATAATTAAATTTGAGTGGATAATTTTTGTAGCTCTTCAGCTCAACCTTATAGGGAAAATCTTTTTTGACCAAGTAGCCGATATCAATGCCACGGTCCGAATTGCCTTCGATTAAGTGGGGCGTGTAGGCGCCCTTTAAAAAATGGGTAGCGAAGTTGCGAATCGACTCCTCGCCGCCGACTTCGCTTAAAAATACGATATCGGCGTCAATGGCGAGTAGAGAATCCGCCAGCCAAAGCGTCTTGATCAAAGACTTATTGGGAACGGAGGCTTTAGACAGCTTTTGCCACTCTTTTTCGGAGACCTTTCGCCAATCGCGTTCGGTGGGTTCATCGAGAAAGAGAAATAAATTTTCGGCATTGAGCTGTGCGATTCTAAAAGTGTTTGGCCTGACCCCGAGCATGCGAATATGATAGCCAAAATTTCGTCAGAAAGGGAATCAATGGCTGCGAAAAGCCGTAAGAAAAGTTTTTGGGGACTTGAGGGCGGGCCATTGCTGAACCGCTACATAAAAGCTGAAGCCAAAGCGGGCCGCACGGCAGCCGTCTCCGTCGAGATAGAGAAGGCCAAGGGCGCTAAGCAGGGGCTCCGCATCTTTGATACAGGTGATGAGGCGGCCGATGACGTGCACGTGAAGGTGTACCCTTTAGCGACCGAGGATCTTGAAAAAGACCCGGCGCTCAGGGCGCCGGTGGGGGTCCGGGTTCGCGATGCCATGGGTCCTTTAGTGGCGGCTTTAGAAAAGCTCGATATCACGACCGTGGACATCAATATTCAAGGGCCGGCGGACTTAACTCAGGCTGTGGTCGTCGGCTTGGAAGTGGCGCTCTATCGATTTCGCCGGGTCATTCGCCGGGAGGCACCCAAATATCGCATCATTCTTCGGCACAAGGGTAAGCCGGTGCCCGCGAAGGTCTTGGCCGAGGGGATCGCTCTCGGTGAAGCTATCAACTTGGCTCGACATTTAACCAACCTGCCTCCGAATCTGCTCAACCCAAAAACCTATGCCGAATTTGTTAGCGCCTATTCGGCGGGATCCAAAGGGCTAAAGGTCGAAGTGTGGGACGTAAAACGCCTTAAAAAAGAAAAGTGCAATTTGCACGTCGGTGTTGGTCGGGGCTCCAATCGACAGCCGCGTTTGGTGCGTCTGCGCTACACCGGATCGGCAAAAAAGCCGGTTGTGGCCTTAGTCGGCAAGGGGATAACGTTTGATACAGGCGGCCTCGACATAAAGCCGTCGAGCGGAATGCGCCTGATGAAAAAAGACATGGGTGGCTCGGCCGCCGTCTTGGCCACGGTTTTGTGGGCCGTGCGGACCCGCGCGAAAATCAACCTCGATGCCTATTTGGCCCTCGCTGAGAACTCCATTAGCGGAAAAAGCTTTCGCCCGAGCGATGTGATTCGCGGACGCAATGGCATGACCGTAGAGATTCACAATACCGACGCCGAAGGCCGCCTGGTTTTGGCGGATGCGCTCGATGTGGCCACAGGGGGTAAAACAGCCGCTAAGCCGAAGTGCGTGGTGGATGTAGCGACCCTCACCGGGGCCATCAAAGTTGCGCTGGGCGCTGGTATCGCGGGATTGTTTGGCAATGACCGCAAGTTGATTTCGGCACTGCATAAGGCCGGCCAAGTGTCCGGCGACCCCAACTGGCCGATGCCGCTTATGCAAAAATATCGCTCGCAGCTCAACTCGAACTTCGCCGATATGATCAATTCGGCCGACGGGTTTGGTGGCGCGATTACTGCGGCCTTGTTCTTAGAAAAATTTGTCGGTGACGTGCCGTGGGCACACCTAGACATTTACGCTTGGAAGGATTCGGCCGACGGCGCATGGGTAGAGTCCGGCGGCAGTGGGCAGGCGGTGAGCTGTTTGACGGCCTGGTTGAGCGAGCTGGCATAGCCTTGGCAAACTCCTCGTCCTGAGGAGCTTAAAAATGAATTTGTTCTTTCTCGCTCGAAGAATTGCCCCATGGGTAATCCTACTGGGGTGTTCCTCCGCCCACGCCACGGCGATGCCGCCGCAATCGGCAATCCGCAGCGCAAGTGTCGAGTATGAGTGCTTGCCCGCTATAAAAATAGACTCGGTGCCTCGGCGCCTGGCTCTAGGCCAAGAGCTCGAGGCGGCCCTCGACTGGAATTCAGTAGAAAATCATATTCGCACGATACGCGGCGGCCGACTGCGATTTTTGCAATCGTCCGTGGGTGGCCCGTCGATGTTGGGTGATTTGAGTTTAATGTTCGGCGATCGAACTCTTGGGATCGATGTTCGGGCCTTAACCGTGGAGCAGAACTTTTTGCACTTAATGACTGTGCGAGCTCCCGAGCACCCCACCTTGAAGGTCGTGCTTCGCGTGAACCCGAGTTATCAAATCTTTGTCGACCGCTTTGGTAAGCATGGAGACACCCCCGAAGCGGAGGCCTTCTACTTAATGCGAGAGATGGGATTTTCGGAAGAGAACGCAAAAAAACATCTGCAAACCCCGGCGGGTCAGGTGTTGATTTCAGAAATGGCTGTTCGCGAAAAGTCCACGGTCAAGACGTGGAGCGAATTTGCGCAAATCGTTCCGCGCGACTATGACTACTTCAATCTGCTGCGCATGGGTGCGATTATTTTTACCAACGACAAGGCGGCGATTATTTTGGCGCGTGATTATCAATCTCTCGCCTTGTGCGGGCCTGTGTCGGGAGAAAATGCTTTGCCTGACTCGCGCGCTCTTCTCGGCGAGCTATTTAAATTTTTGGGGAGTCGTGAAGTCCGAGGATTTTTATCTTGTGAGGGCCTGCTGCTCAATTAAGGTCTAAAACCGAAAAGCTGCCGCTCTTCAATCAGCTGGCGGGCCTGATCGGGCACCAATTTCTTCCAATTTGGGTCGCCCTTCTCAAGAAACCTGCGCACGTCCGAAGACTGCACGGTCGTGTCGACCTCATCGCAATTCAACACGTCGATCAGCATCTCGTTTTCCAGCAAATGTTTGTAAAGATGACGAAGCTTCTCTGGTGGCTGATAGGTTGATGCCGTCATGCAGGTCTTAGAATCTTTAAATGGGTAAACGAACATTTTCGTTCGATCGTCGAACAGCCGGCTCATTCCCGCCAGGATCCCACCGGGCAAATCGGTGTAGTGTTTCTCATCAAATAAACGCGACAGGAGATGCGCCCCCATCACCAGCCCGATGGCCTGATCGGTGCATTGCCGCAAGAAAAATTTCATCTGATAGAACAGTTTGAAATTCGAAACCATAACCTCATGCCCTAACGCCGCGAGCGTGTCGACCCGATGAAGAAAATCCTCGTGGTCGACCTGGCCTTCTTTGCCAGTGAGCGACGCCATCGTGATTTCGAGCAGTACCTTCGGGCCCGCATCGGCGAGCAAGGGATGATGGTGGAACTGGTTCAACACTTTTTTGAGCACATCTAAATTGGAGTTGGTCACGGGTCGGTAAGTTCCGCGTTGAACCAACAACGGCTGGCGAAAGAGTGCATCACCGGTGTGCAAAACCTCTGAACGTGCGCCGAACAAAACGGCCTCGGTCAGATGTTGCTTTACGAGCTCGAGACTCATCAATCGGTTGTCGAGATGTTGCACGTCCGGCCCGCTGAAGCGGATCATGTTCACTTCAATGCGCATCGTGTTCAAATTATCAATCAAGCAAGCGATGCGGCCTTCCGCCGTTTCTGGTGGGAAAAAAGCCATATGAATCAAATTGACGCCGAGCTGGCCGAGCGCCTCCTGCTGCTGCAAGCGGAAGCGGTCCCACAATTTGACATGCAAAATGATATCGTTGTGCGGACCTTCGGGCTTTGTTTGAAAGCGTATGCCGAGCCAGCCGTGCGATTTAATCTTAGTGTCTTCTTGCGTGTTGGTCGAAACCGTGTCGGCAAAGGCGAAAAATCGGGTGTTTGAGCCGCGCTTGGCGCGGAGTCGCTCTTCAAGAAGCTCATACTCATGGTCGAGCATTTTGATCAGCCGGGCTTCGCACACATAGCGGCTTTCTTTGCCATAAATCTCATCGCTAAAGGTCATGTCGTAGGCCGAGATGGTTTTGGCGATGGTTTGCGAGGCGCTTCCGGCCTGAAAGAAATGCCGGGCCACTTCTTGGCCCGCGCCGATTTCAGCGAAGGTTCCGTAAATCGAGGTGTCGTTGTTGATTCGTTGAGCTTTTCTTAAGGCGCTGACGTCTCTCGATAGTTTCTCCATTATGCGCGGGCCTCCGAATTGCGCAGTTCGCGGCGCAAAATTTTTCCGACATTGGTTTTCGGGAGTTCTTTTCGAAACTCGACATGCTTGGGCATTTTATAACCGGTGAGATTGGTTTTACAGTGCTGCAGAATTTCTTCGGCGGTGAGGGATGGGTCTTTGGCCACGACAAAAATCTTAACCACTTCGGTCGACTTGGCGTCGGGGACGCCGACGGCGGCCACTTCGAGAACTTTGGGGTGCGAAGACACCACTTCTTCAATCTCATTCGGGTAGACGTTGAAGCCTGAGACAATGATCATATCTTTTTTGCGGTCGACAATTTTGGTAAATCCGTCCGCATCCATCACTCCGATATCGCCTGATTTCAACCAGCCTTCGGGAGTGATCATGTCGCTTGTTTCTTTCGGTTTATTCCAGTAGCCCTTCATCACTTGCGGGCCGCGAATCCAAATTTCGCCCTGTTCGCCGAGGGCGACGGGTTTGCCCTCATCGTCGGCCAACATCAGTTCCGTCGAGGGGAGCGGGATTCCGATGGTGCCCACCCGGTCGGTGCCGTCGGCCGGATTGCACGACGCCACCGGTGAGGTTTCGGTCAATCCGTAGCCTTCGATCAAGGGCGTGCCGGTCAGTTCCAGCCAACGTTCAGAAACCACCCGCTGAAGGGCCATGCCTCCGGCCACGCTGATTTTCAACTGCGAGAAATCGATTTTTTTAAAATCGGGGTGGTTCATCATGGCATTGTAAAGTGTGTTCAGTCCCACCACCATGGTGAAGCGGTTTTTGCGCAAGGTTTTTAAGTACCCTTTGATATCGCGCGGGTTGGTAATCATTAAATTCGTGGCGCCGTAGTACATCATCGCCAGGCAATTCACCGTGAGCGAAAAAATATGGTACAGCGGCAGCGCCATTACGGCCACTTCCTCACCGGGAACGAGAAGCGGCTTTTTCCATTCCGCGATTTGCAGCAAGTTGGCCACGATATTTCGATGGGTGAGCATGGCGCCTTTGGCCACGCCCGTGGTGCCGCCGGTGTATTGCAAAAAGGCAATGTCGTCGCCGGTGCATTTGACCGGAACAAAGTTCGCTTCCGAGCCAAGATCCATGGCTTCGTACCAAGTGAAGGCGTTTGGCAGATCGTAGGCCGGCACCATTTTTTTCACATGTTTGACCAAAGTGTTGACCACCATGCTTTTTGGGAAGCCGAGCATATCGCCCACTTCGGTCACCACCACGGTTTCGAGCGGGGTGTCTTTGAGGACTTCGGTGAGTGTGTGAGCCACGTTGGCCAAAATCACGATGGCTTTAGCGCCCGAGTCTTGCAATTGGTGTTTGAGCTCGCGCGCGGTATAGAGGGGATTGACGTTGACCACCACGAGGCCCGCGCGAAGAGCGCCAAAGGCGACAATCGGATATTGCAGCAGATTCGGCATCATAATCGCCACGCGATCGCCCTTTTCAAGGCCTGCCGAGTGCTGTAAAAACGACGCGAAATCGGCCGATAAATAATTTAAATCTTCATAGGAAATTTCGGCGCCCATGTTAATAAACGCGGCATTGTCCCGCCACTTATGCACGCTCTCGTCAAAGAGGTCCGAGATCGCCGGATAGCGGTTAACATCAACGGTATGAGCGACGCCATTTGGATATTTTTTGAGCCACGGTTTTTCCATAAATCCCCTCGTATTCGACCGAATATAGGGATATATAGCCGCCATGTCCATCCTTCGCCATTCACAATCCGTAAGCCTGGCACATCGGTATTGGAATAACTTGTGGAGTCATGAGCGGAATCGGTCCATCTATGGCCGTGCCGCCTCGGCCGAGGGCGTGGGTAGTAACCTGCGCGTGGACTTGGAAGTCGCAGGGGCTTTGAGTTTTGATTTTCAGCCGGTCTCTTTAAAAATCAAATCCTTACTGGATCACCGCAGCTTGTTCGATGACGAGCCCGAGTTTTTGGAAAGTCCTTCAACTCTTGAGGGCGTGACCTGCTTTCTGGCGCGGGAGATTTTTCAAACTCCGCTGGCCGAGGGTCGGTGGAACTCGCTCACGGTTTGGGAGTTAGACCGCTACGGCTGCCGGGTCCGCCCCGAGCTTCGCGGAGTCGAATTTACCCTGGCCCACCGCAATCTGCTTTTGACCTTCCAGTCCGACGTGAATCCAGAATCGCAATTGGCCGTGGACCGAGCCTCGGTCGAACGGGTGCTTGAAGAAATATTCACCCAATTTTCGCGCGGAAGTAATGAGCCCGAATTCATCTGGCTGGAGCGTTTGTTCCAAGTGTTGCAAAATCGCCTCGCTGGGCTAACTTCGCTGGTCGTTGACTTGGGTAGTCATAAAATTATGCGCTGATATTCTGTGGACGACCGAACCACCGCCTTTGATAATGCATTTTCTATTCAGGCTTTGCGCCGGGAGAAGAGTATGAAGAGCAAATTTATTTTACTCACAGTTTTGAGTGTCGGATTTTTAGGTGTGGTGGGGTGTAAATCCAATCCGCATAAGGCTGAAAAAATTGAAACCAAGATGGAAGGCGCCGAGAATGTGGTCGGCGACGAAAGTATTGGCGTCAAGGGCGGCAACATGGTGGTGCAAAAGAAGGTCGCTATGAACGAAGAGTTGCGCAAGCTGCAATATGAAGTGTTCGAGCTCGAAGACCGCGTGTACGGCAATCGCAAATACGGATCCAAGGGGCTCTACGGCGCCTTGAAGTCGTGCCGGGAAGAGTCTGTTTCTAAGAAATATGGCGGCACCGGAAAGCTGATGTGGACGGAGCCAGCCGATCGAGTCACCGACAAAGAGTCTGAATTCAACATCGGCCTCGACGATAAAGATAAAATTGTCGGTGTGAGCGAAGAGTTTTTAAAAGACCGGATCGCGCGCTTTATGAAATACCGGCAAACCCTGCAAAAACGCCAAGACGAATACGAAGAAAAGCTTGAAATCTGTGACGCCGATTTAAAGGCCAAAAAAGACGGGGCCGGAAATGCGGCTACGGAGTAGCTGCGCCTTTTTACTTTTATATTTTTACGCAGCGGCCGTTTGGGCCGCTGAGCCTTCGATCCTCGAAGAGGGCGCTCATTGCGTCGCCTACCGGGTTAAAAAAACCGTGTTCTTTATTAAGAGCGATGATGTCATAGGCCGCAACTGTGATGTTTCGGCGCAAGTTTTGCCCGAAGTGGGCGGGCACTATCATGTTGAGGTCAATATTCCGATTCGCGGGTTTTCGAGCGGGGATTCGGAGCGGGACCGCGATGTTATGAAGATCCTGAAGGCGGATCAGCGACCGGAGCTGACCTTTAAATCCGCCTCGCGCTCGGCCGATGAATGGCGCGAGATGTTTGCAAAAAAAGAGTTTGTGATGGACGGCGAATTGGCGATCGGCGATAAATCGTATCCGCTTAAAGTGAATTCGCGCTACGTGGAGAAAGAAGACGGCGCCGAAATCGATGGCTCGGTAAAAATGAAGTTTCAAGATTTCGGGCTCAGGCCGCCAAAAGTGGGTGGCGGATTGATTGCGAACGTAAAGCCGGATCTCGAGCTGCACTATCGGTTTAGCTCGCAGCGAATTTTAGGCGGCAATTCGATTCGCGTAAGTACGACGGCGCAAGAGGCTTTGGATGCCGTCGACAAAATCGAAAACGGCGAGATGGAAATGAAAGGTAAGTAAGATGCCCGAGTTAGTACTGGTCAGACATGGCGAGAGCGTTTGGAATCAAGAAAACCGCTTCACCGGTTGGGTCGATGTCGACCTCAGTGAAAAGGGTCGGGGCGAGGCCAAACGCGCGGGCCAGGTTTTAAAAAAAGAAAAATTTGAATTTGATGTGGTGTTCACCTCGGTCTTAAAGCGCGCCGTTCGCACACTTTGGCTTATGCAAGAAGAGATGGATGCCATGTACCTGCCGGTTTACACCTCGTGGCGTTTGAACGAGCGGCACTATGGAGCCTTGCAGGGTTTGAATAAGGCTGAAACCGCCGCCAAGTACGGCGAGGAGCAAGTAAAAATTTGGCGCCGATCGTACGATGTGCCGCCGCCGCCGCTCCCGGATGCAGAATTTAATAAACAGGGCTGGGATCCGCGGTTTCAGACTGTCTCGGCCAAAGAGTTTCCGCGCGGGGAGACGTTAAAGACCACCAAAGATCGTCTGTTGCCTTTGTGGAACAACGCTTTAGTGCCGATGCTTGAAGATGAGGAGCGCGTATTGATCGTGGCCCATGGCAATTCGATCCGCGCCCTGGTTCAGCACTTAGAGAAGCTCTCGCCCGAGCAGATTATGGACGTCAATATCCCGACCGGCACGCCCCTGGTCTATGAGCTGACCGAAGATTTAAAATATAAGAGCAAAAGATATCTCGGTGACCCCGAAGAAATCGCCCGCGCTCAGGCGACAGTGGCAGCGCAAGGTAAAGCGGCAGCGCAAGGAACAGCGAAAAAGTAGTTCGTGCGAGTTGGTGTGCGGATAAATAAAGAATATTAGCGACTCTGTTTGTATTGAGTTCGGCTCGGTTGGAGTGCCTTACGACTCTGTACGTACAGAGTAGCGCAACAGATACTCTGTACGTACAGAGTTGAGTTTAAAAATTTCAGGGCAGCGAGTGCTGGATTTTTGGTGCTGATTTAAATTTTAGATGCCTAACTTTTTTCTGTATCCCGCACGCTACTGTCCCAAATGCCACCGCAAGCGACCCCGCCCAGCACCCGAACCCTACCGCCAAACCTTAAACTCCACCCGGCGATTTTTCTGCCGACCTTGAAAATTGCCGTTGTCGGCAACGGGCTTCGTTTCGCCTAAACCGACCGTGGTGATCTTGCCATCTTCAATTTTCAGCTTATCAACCAGGTATCGTTTCACCGAAACCGCCCGGCGCTGGCTGAGATCAAGATTGTAAGCCGCAGGGCCGACCGAGTCGGTGTGCCCTTCGATCTCGATGCGCTTAAAGCCTTTTTTGTTGAGCTCGGCCACGAGCCCGTCAATCTGGGCTGTGTAGTTCTCGCGAATTTTATCGCTGTCGTGGGCAAAGAGCACTTCGGCGCTGAACGTATACACCTCGTGGTCGCCATCGTCGCGGCGGAACCAGCCCTTACTGGTGTCGCACACGGGGCCAAGTGTCCAATTCAGGCCGGTGTAAACACGCCAGTCGGGGCTGGCCATGGCATTGCCAATCTCGGTGCCGCCGCCGATATGAAAAGCCACGTTGTGCGAAAGATCGTGTTTGACGCCCGCGATCCATTCAAGGGCGTTGAGGCTGCGGTCGGTGTCGTAGTTTACATTGCCCGCAGCGCGCGAGCCGACAATCTCAAAAATCGCCTTGGTATCGCGTGGAAGCAGGTAACTTGCGGCAACAGAATAAATGTATTGATCGCGCAGCGGTAAGAACGGCTGATTGGGAATGCGATCGCCCGGCTGGCGCCATCGGTAACCCACATTTGCGGCGAGCGCCCATTTTCCAAAAGTGCGGTCGGCGATCAGTTCAAAGTTGGTGGTGGGTCCGGCGCCTGAGCCCGCGAACGGATTATTTTTGATCAGATTGAAATTGAACGAGAGAACTCCGGCAAAGCCACCCGAGTCGTCGCCGCTGAATCGGTACTTGGTGTTGAGCTTAATTTCGTTCAAGCCTTTTTTATTGTAGTAGGTGGCGCCGAAAGGGTCCTTGATTTCTTGTCGCACCATAAATGGCAGGCCTATCCCGAAATCCCAGTTCTGTGTAAGGCCAATGCCGGCGCTAAGATCGGCGCCAGTGATGCGGTCGTCGGCCTTGGTGCCGGCGGGTGCGGTGGAGCCGGGAAAATCTTGGCTGTAGGCCAAAGTGTTCGCGGCGTAGTTAAAGAATAGGCCCATGTTTACAAGACACGGCTTTAAAGTTTCGCTCGAATGTACGGTTACAAAATCGATACCGCTGCTGGTGGGATTGAAGTTTTGAAAATCGCTTCCGCAGATATTGGCGGTGGCGAGCGGTGAAAACAACAGCGCGACTAAAAAAGACCCAATCCGTAGGTTCATGGAGAAATGATGGGCCGGGATTAAAGCGCGGTCAAATAAAAATCCCGACGACGGCGCCGGTCATGAGTGTGGCCAAAGTACCGCCAATGACAGCGCGAATGCCGAGACGCGAGAGGTCGCCGGCGCGCTCTGGCGCCAGCGGAGAGATTCCGCCGATCTGAATCGCGATCGATGAGAAATTGGCAAAGCCGCTCAAGCAGTACGTCAAAATAATAAATCCGCGATCGCTGAGCTGGCCGGCTCCTTCCGACAGATGCATATAGGCGACAAACTCATTGAGAATGGTTTTCTCGCCCAGCAAAGAGCCCGCGATAAAAATATCTTGCGACGGAATTCCGATCACCCAGGCGAGCGGTGCAAACGCCCATCCAAGTAGATACTGCAATGACAATTTGGTTTCGGTAAAGCCGATCCACGTGCCGACTCCGCCGAGGATGGCATTGATCATGGCGATCAGAGCGATAAAGGCGATTAGCATGGCGGCCACGTTCAAAGCGAGCATCAAGCCCTCGGACGCGCCGCTGGCGGCGGCGCCAATCACATTGGCGTGCTGACTTTTGCTCGACTCCTTGGGAATTCGCCCCAAGGTTTCGGGCTTTTCGGTCTCGGGATACATGACTTTTGTAATTAAAAGGGCGGCCGGCGCGCTGATAATGCTCGCCGTAAGCAAGTGGCCCGCGATATCGGGCATACGGTCGCGCAGCATTCCCACATAAGCGGCCATCACACCGCCGGCGGTGTTGGCCATTCCGCCCACCATCACACACAGCAGTTCGCTTCGGGTCATGCCGCGAACGAAGGGCTTAATAATCAATGGCGCTTCAGTTTGGCCAACAAAAATATTGGCCGCCGCGGCGAGTGTTTCGGCGCCCGAAGTCTTCATGGTTTTTTGCATGATCACGGCAAAAAAGTGCGTCACTTTTTGCATCACACCGATGTGATAAAGCACCGACATCAACGCGCCGATAAAAATAATGGTCGGCAAAACCTGAACCGCGAAAATAAACCCAAAAGATTTAACATCGAGCAAATTGCCAAAAATAAATCGGCTGCCCTCGAGGGTAAAATCGATGGTTGAATTGATGGCGGTGTTTGCGGCCTGAAACAGAAACATCAATGGTCCGCTGATGCCGAGGGCCGGAATGCCGAGCACAAGCAGGCAGAAGGTGATTTGCAGGAGCACTCCCCAAATCACCATGCGAACGGGAAAACGCCGTTTGTTGTTTGAGCAGAGCCAGGCCAAGCCGATCAACACGGCCAAACCGAAAACGGATATAAATCTCTCCATAGAGCGGCTGTATAGCAGATTTGGGACCGAAGTCGAGGTTGATGTGCTGGGCTATGTCTCATGTTGAGACGACGGCTCATATTCGCTCTCTGGCAGGGCTAAAGTTGCGGCATAATTAGGGGATATGAAGTCCTACCCCCGGATCCTATCGATTGTTCCCTATATTGCAATTTTACTCTCAATGCTCGTTACGGGCGGCGAAGCATTTGCGTCGGCAGCCCAATGTAAGCAAAAAGCTGAAAAACTAAAAAAGGAATGCGACACCAAGTTTAAAGAAACTCAGGCGGCCATAAATGCAATGCCTGAGGAGGTTCATGCAGAGATGGACGCCGCGGGTCTTACTCAAGCCATTAATCATGGCGCCGGCTCTATGATCGCCAAGTCAGATGACGCCATCAAAGCATTAGTTGACACAGAAAAGCATTGTAAAGAAAAGCAGGATCAGTGCGAACAAGTGTGCAAACCAAGCGCGGGAAAGACACCACTAGAAAAGAATCAGATCGCTGAAGCAATGAAAGATTGCAAAGAGAAAATTGAAGCGAAGAAAAAAGCCTTAAAGGGTGCGCAAGGTCAGAATCAACAGGCTAAAAAAGGCGCTGAAAAAACTCAAGCTGGATCGGGCGAACAAAAGCAACAAGGCGGCGGAGAGCAAAAACCTCCTGGTGGCGGAGCCCCTCCCGGTGGCGCGCCCCCTGGCGGTGCACCACCTGAAGCTCCGAAAGCCGCCGAGACACCGACGCCCACTTCATTGCCCGGTTCAGAACAGAAAAAAGCTGAGGCGACTCCGCAAGAGTGTAATGACTCCAGCTTTGGCGGAACCAATCCCAATTGCGTTCCTAAAGCTGCATCCGGGCCTGCGACGGCGACCACCGAAGATCCTTTAAAGAAAAAATGCGAAGGCACGACCGACAATTCGCCGGAATGCCTCGCGTACCGAGGTAAAAAGATCGGCGTGGCGTCTATCCCCACTGCGGGCTTTCAAGCCGCGAGCACGGGCGGTGGCGGCGGCGGGGGCAGTGGCTCCACGGCCAGCGGCACGCAAGCGGTGCTCACTCCCGATATTAAAATTCCGGATTCGCAAGGCACTAAAGAAGGCCTGAACGCTGGTGTCGATAGCGCCGGTGGATTTTCGGGTTATGGCACAGCCAGCGCGGGCGGCAGCACTCTGGAAGACATGCCACCACTTGGCGGCAGCCGCAACACGGCCAGCGCGGCCGGCGGTGGACTTGCGGCGATGGGCCTCGGTGTGACCGATGTGGCGCGCAGCCATGGGCCGAGTGTGATTACAATTGTGAGCGATGTCATTCGTAACCGTTGCAATGCGGGCCGCTTTCTTCACTGCGAGCCGAGGAAATAACGATTATGAGTAAACACCTTAAAAATTTATTTTCTGCGCTGATCGTTGTCTCGGTCAGTGCGATTTATGTTCCCGAAACTCAAGCCGCCGGCGCGTGCGCGCAAAAAGTAATTGGCAAGTGTCAGGCCGGTGGGCGTGAGGCGGGCAATACCGATGCCTCCGCCGGCAATAATTTGTTTGGCAATTCAACGACGGGCAGTACTGAAACCGGAGCCGCGGGTCGCCGCATGTCGGAGGCCGCTGGTGCTTGCCGAGATATGAAAAAACAGTGCGCCAAGTGTCCGCCCGCAGAACGCCAAGAGTGTGAAAAAGGTCTTGATGGCGCCGCCGGACAAATGGACGCGCAGAGCGCTAGTATGGGCGATGCTTCCGCTATGATGGGTGCGATCGCGGGATTGGCCGCCGCCGCAATGGCCATGGCCAATCAACAGAAAAAAGAAGACGAAGAAGAGAAAAACGACAGCGCGTTTCTAGGCAATGGGCAATACGACTGCACCAAGAACGATGCCTATCAGTTTTCCGCTTGCGATAATATTTTGGCTAAGTCGTGCCGAAACGCCATGGAAGATCCGCGCTGTGTGGCCTTTTCGAATCGCCTTTGCGCGGCCGGTGCCGGTGCCGCTGGCGCCAACGTTGGCTTTTGTAATTTCGCGGCAGCCTATGGTTTTTGCCGACCCGGTGGCCGCGATCAGTGCCCGAGCTGTATGCGTTTGTTAAATTTAGGTTCTGCGGACTGCCAAGCGAATCCGGCGGCCTGTATTCCGTCAAATTCGGCCACAGTGACGGCTGCAACTTTGCCGGCGGCTTGCGGACAAGACCCATTGGTCTTGGCTGATCCACAAATCGCGGCGGCTCTCGGCGGCGGCGCTCAGTTTGGTCAGGCTCCGGTCAACGGCGCGCCTCCCGGCGGTGCCGGTTTAGCTCCTCCCGTTCTGCCCGGTGGCGGTAATGCGCCTGTGGGAGGCGGCGGTGGCAATCCTCCGGTCGTCAATCCCGGTGGCGGTGGCGCACCTATTGTTGGTGGTGGTGGCGGCGGTCCGCCTGTTCCTCCTCCCGTCGGCAACGGCGGCGGCGGCGGAGTTGGAATTGCTGGCGCGGCTCAACGTGATGGTGGCGCCCCTGTCGGTAGCGCGAACGGCGTAAACGCCAGCGCTGGCGGTGGCGGAGTGGCTGCGGGAACTGTGATTTCGATTGCTTCAGTGGGTGGCGGCGGTGGTGGTGGCGCTATTCGTGAAGGTCAGGGCGGCGGTCGGGCTGTAGCCAATGCCGGTCCTGCTCCAGATGTATCGGCCCAATATGGCCCTTCCGTTTTTGCCGTCGGGACGCAGACCATTCGCAATAAGTGCGCGGCCGGCAAATTCATGCATTGCCCGTAATATTTTAAGGTCCCGTCGCGGCTCGCAGCGCGGGGAGCACGCGCTCAAATAAAGTTACATCTTCGCCCCGGCAACCCGCATCGGGGCATCGGTTTGAAAGGCGACAGCCGTTTTGATAGGTGTAATCCATCTCTCCACGCACCAGCACTCCCTCAACCAAACCAGTTTCTGCGTTAAACACGGCCGAGCCGGAGTTGCCGCCGTAGGTGTCGAGGTTGGCGATCAAAAACTGATCTTTCATTGTGCGCACCGAAGCGCCGCCCGCGATTTTAAGAGGCAAGCCCGAAGGGTGACCCATCACTTTTAATCCATCGCCCACATTCAAGCGGCCCTCTTGCCGGTAGGGCAGCGGCTTTACATGTGTGACCGGCCGATCGAGGCGGACCAGTGCGAAGTCTTCGCCCTGAGGGTCGGCCACGGTGTGAATCAGCTGTTTGCACGAAAAAACATATTCGCTCGGCACTTGCTTGGGCAGTGTGACCGGGTCGCCGACACGAAAGCCAAATACAAATTTAGTTGAGTCACAGGTGGCTTGCGTTCTTAAGCAATGCCCGGCGGTGAGTACGATGTCGGGGGCCACTAAGCTTCCCGAACAAAAGGCCAAGGTCTCTTGCGCCCAATAGGGTTCAGTCGTGCATAAGCCCATGGATGTGCCGTAGGGCGAAGTTTTGAGCGTCGTCAGATCACCGAGGGGCTCAAGGCTCGCGGAGCGCACGAGGGCTACGGTTGAATCGGCCTGTGCCAAGGTGGTTTCATCGACAATTTGAAAATAGTCGATGCGGTCATCGTCGCCATAAATAACTGACGGCTTTATTTTCGCAATCGCCTGTTGAATTATAAAGACACCGAAGATGAGCGTGAATGCTGTTTGCCAAAGGCGCCGTCCCATGGTGCCCTCCCTAGCTTTTTGTCGAGTGCCATCCTGGCACCCCACGGTTATTTTATTGTAAAGATCGTGTAGTGATTCTGTGGCACGATTTCAGTAGCCCTAGATGAATTTTAGTCTTAAGGATTGGCCCGTGAAATTTGACGATCACTTTCAGCAAATATATGGAGAGCGCTGGCCGGAGTTGCGCGCCGCTCTTATGAGTGAAGACCGCGCGAAGGTGTTACTCGAGAATCCATTCGTGGGATTTCAGGACTATTCACTGGATGAGGCTTCGCTCTTTCCCGCCCGTTGCATGGAGGTCGAGCCGGGAGATTTGGTGGCCGACTTTTGTTCAGCTCCGGGCGGAAAACTTTTGGCGATGATTTTTGCCGTGCTCGGCCGAGCGCGCTTTCTGGCCTGTGATTTATCACCGACGCGGGTGGCGCGCTTAAAGGCGATCTTGCACGACTGTTTACCGCCCGAGGTGATGGCGTGTGTGGATGTGCGCAAAGGCGATGCTTCGCGATTTGGTCAGCGCATGGCGGGCGAGTTCGATCGCGTTTTGGTGGATGCTCCCTGTTCGGGGGAAAGGCATTTGTTGTCGTCTCCGCAAGAGTTGGCGCGCTGGTCGGCGAAAGGTTCTAAGCGCTTGGCCATTCGCCAGCACGCTTTGCTGTGTTCGGCGCTCGACAGTGTTCGGTCGGGTGGCCGCGTCGTTTACTCGACCTGCAGTATTTCTCCTCTAGAGAATGACGGAGTCATTGAGCGTCTGCATGAAAGCCGCGAAGGTAAATTTAAAGTTATGCCTCTGTCTCATACCCTAGGCGAGGCGACCAAACACGGCTGGATTATCTTGCCCGACCGCGACGGCTGCGGCCCGATATATACTTCAGTAATAGTTGCCATATGACGCGAACCGAAAAGGTACCTGGTACCTAAAAAGTTCCGATGGACAGGTGGAAGCGGAAGGTGTCTTCGCCCGGGAGGGGGCGGATTTTAAAGGCGAAGTCGGCGGCGACGGGGCCGACGGGTGTGTTGTAGCGGTAGCCGAAGCCAACGGAGTCGCGGTAGGGGCGGGTAAAGTTGTAGCCGCTCACTAACACGGAGCCACCGTCGTAGAAGATCACTCCGCCATGCTCGCCGGAGACGGTGAAGCGAACTTCAGATTTTAATAAATAGTAGTGTGAGTCGGTGTGAATTAAGCGCTCGGTCGAGCGGGTCGAGACCTGAAAGCCGTCGTCATTTTGCTTTGGGATGCGTTCTTTATCGCTCGCTAAATCAAATCCCCGGATTGTAAAAATACCGCCGAGTAAAAACGCGTGCGAAACCGGAACGCCGCTGTTCGGTCGATCGCTCAAGTTGGCCAAATATCCGCCCCGCAAAGAATTGGCCCAAATCACTTTGGACGAGAATATGCGCGCATAGTGGGTAAAGTTGCCGTCGGCCTTCACGAACTTGATATCGTCAGAGCTCGCGAGCTCGGGGGCCGCGTAATCCACGATAAAGCGAGTCAGTGAACCGCGCGTGGGCAAAAAGGGATTGTCGCGATAGTCGATATCTAGCGCTGGACCGATCGTCGCCACCTGCGCGGCTTTGGGCGAGCACTTGCCGCGCGCCGGATCAAAAGTTTGGTCGGTCTCAGGCAAGCAGCGGCCTTGCCGCTCAAAATCTTGCCGCGAGTCTAAGCTCCAAGCCTTCCAAGTGAACTTGGTGCGTGCGGTGAGATCGCGTTCGACCAAAAAGTCGACGCGGTTGCTGGTGTTGATCGCGGTGTAATCGTTATCGGTTTGGTACTCGCTGACGCGCTCAGAGCGAATCAAGTTCACCCGACCGCGAGTGCGCGTGTTGAACAAGAAGGGTTCCAAAAATCCGACCGCGACTTCGTTCTCTAGGTAATTGATCTCCGCAACGTTCGACTTAATCTCCACGCGGCCCGAGACGCCGCGGCCGGTGCCCCACAGGTTATTGTAGCCCAGGCCGGAGAATCCCCGGACGGTGAAGTTACGTTCGTTGTTCACGCCCGCGCCGAAGCGAAAGATTCCCGGGTCCACATCGCTCACTGAGATCACCAAAGTGCGCTCGGCCACATTCGAATTTTCTTCTAAGGTGCGAATGTCGACTCGAGAGAAGAGACTGAGTTTGTTCAATCGGGTGGTGGCCTCTTCGAGCTTTTCGGGGGTCAGCACGTCACCGATTTTAAAGTCGGCTTCTTTTAAAATCACTCGCGACTTGGTTTTGGTATTGCCCTCGACCACGATGTTGTTGATGCGAATGCGGGGCCCCTCAAAGATACGAAACAGGATGCGGGCCTGCGAGCCGGTGTCGTTGTACTGAATCAAATCCTCGCCCTCGTTGAGCAGGCGCATTTCCAGAAACCCGGCGTTGCGATAGAAGCTCTTTAGCTTGTCGATGCTCGATTCAAAGTCACTCAATTTGAGCGGCGAATTGGTGGCGAGTCCCGTGATCTGCGCGAGCTCGAAACTGGAGAAAAATTTGTTGCCTTCAAAATCGAGGGCGCGAACTTGCGTGCGTGGGCCTTCTTCGATCAGAAGTTGCACGGTGACTTTGGTGCGCTCCGGGCTGTACTCAATGCGAGAAGATAAAACTTTGGCGCGCAGGTAGCCCTGGTTGCGCAACTCCGTCACCAAATTTTTAAAACCATTTTCGAGATCCGTTCGATTGTAATAACCGCTCTCAACCAGGGCCGAGCTGTTTTGTAAAATAAAATCTTGATAGTAGCGGGAGGAGCGAGAAATGCGCCCTTGCACTTCGATCTTAGCAATTTTGACTTTTACGCCTTCATTGATCACGTAGTAAACGCGCTTGAGAAAGGTGTCTTTCGGGTTCACCACTTTGGTGTCGATTTGCACATTGGGAAAGCCCTTGGCCACGTAGTTGCGGCGCAGGCGCTCGGCCCCCTCATTGGCCGGGTCAAGATTCTTACGCTCTTTGTTTTTTAAATCGAGCGCCTTTTTTAAGTCGCTGTACCATTCTCGCTCATAGCCGCTCAGGTAAAATTCCCAGCGATAGGGGTCGCGGATCTCAAGTTCGATCAGCGCCTGCGTTTTGTCTTTGTTGTACTTCACTTCGGGGCCAAGCAGCTCGGTGGCCAGGTAGCCGTTGTTGGTTAGGTAGTCGTTGAGATCATTCATAAAACGCTGAGTCCGCTCGACCGTAAGGTTGCGCCGCAACAGCTTGCGGAAGTGAGACTCGAGACCCTTTTTTAAATCGCTGTTCGGCGTGTTGATCGACACGCCGGCGATCGTGCACGGTTTGTTCTCTTGAATCGTGTATTGCACGATCAGATTTTTATTGGCCGCCACCTGAAAGTCGATTTCGACCACGGCATTAAAAAATCCCCGTTCGCCGTAATTGGTTTTGATTTTTTCGCCGCTCAAAACCGCTTTTTTGCGATCGAAACGCTCGCCCACTTTCACTTCGATCAATTCACGGATTGCAGGCTCACCGATGGCCTTGGTGCCATTGACCACAATGCGCTCAACCGTGCGCAAAGGCTTGCCGGTGAGCCGCAGTTGGCCTCCGCCAATATCTTCGACGTATACATTTTCATAGCGCCCGGTTTTCAGCAGAATTCTTAAGGCCTCGTCAAACGTGGCCAGGTCGGCGCCATCCAAAAACAGGGCGGGGAGCTCTTTGCGCAGTTTGGCTTCATCGTCGGCAGAGACGTCATTCAGGCGACCGGGCGAGGCCCAGGCCGAGATCGATCCGCAAATTAAAAAAAGTAGCCAAGCTCGCATCATTTAAAATTCACTTTGTACTCTAAATCGAGTCCGAAAATATTTTGCGTCGTATCTTTTTTGTCTTGCACCGATTCCTTGCCCTCCCAAGAGCCGACGGCCGAGACGTTCTTATTCATTTTATACTCGACCTTCACGTTGTTGGTCGGGTTGGTTTGTAGGGTGCTCGACGCCGAGGCGCCGAACTTAGGTGTCCACTGTTTAGAGAGAGTCACCTTCGGTGTGCTCGCGGTCTCTTGTGTGGTTTGCGACGTCGACACTTTCACGTCAAGACCGAAGGTTTCTTTAAACTTCTTTCCGCCGGCACTTTGCAGTAGCGCCGTACCCAGTGCGGTCGAGGTGTTGGCGGCCTGTGTGCCGCTGGAGGTTTTTTTGTCTAAATCGGTGGCGGTCAGGCCGAGCGCGAGGAGCGAGACAATTTCGCGCTGGCTTAGGGGAGGTTGTGAGCTGAGAATAATTTCGGGCTTGGGACCGCGGCCTTGCACCAGTAGACTCACGTCGTACTGGTGTTCGGTCGCACGGGCTTGCGAATCTTGCACGCTTTCGCCGACCCGGGCTGTGGCCGTGAGGTAGATGCGCGGGCTTTGTGGTGGATTGCCGTTATACTCGATAAAGGCCGAATTGATATCAAACGGTTGATAGCGAAAAAAGACTTTGCCCCCGGGTTGGGGATTTATGGTTCCTGTCAGACTTAAGCGGTCGGGGGTCCCGGTTCCTTTGATGTGGCCGAGCACGGGGGCCAGCACGAGCGAGTTGTTAACCATTACGGGGTTTTTAAGATCGACATCCACCAAGAACGTAAACGGGTGAAAGGCCTCTTGATAAAGAAAACGCGGCAGATAGGCGCTGGCTTGGACCGAAGAAGTTCCGGTGACGTCTTCGCCAAATTCATAGGTGATCTCTCCACCGGTGACGATGTAGTTGATGTCCATGATGTAGGGGAACTGACTGCCGCGAATGGCGACGGTTCCGCTGCCGTTGGTGCGGAAGTTTTCGGGCACATTGATTTTTACGTCGGAAAAGTTGCCCTTAACGTCAACGGTGCGGGTGCCCCCTGAAAATGTAATGCGGCCATCGCCCGAGACGCGCCCGCTGGCCAGATCGCTGCGCACACTATTGAGCAGAATCTGATTGTCGTTAAACAAAACATCGGCGCGAACGTTTGAAAACGGGTGAACAAAATCAATAAACTTGGCGTAGCCACGGTCTAAGTACGCCGAGCCGCTGATCTTGGGTGCCGTAATCGCTCCGCGGAGATCGACCGAAATGGCCATATTGCCCCGCAAGTCAGAGATAAACGGCGTGAAGAGACCGAGCAGGCTCAAATCCATTTTGCCGTTGAGACTGGCGTTGAGTGAGTCGCGGCTGAGGTTAGCGACGTCGAGCTTCATGTAGCTGTCGCCCGAGCTGACCACAAAGTTGTTTGAGTTGACCACGCCGTCGCGCATAGTCAGGTACATGGGCTTGTCGGCCGACATAACGCTTGCCGCTTTACGGATGCTAAACTCATCAACTTGAAGCTGGCCGGTGGCGGCCCACAGTCCGCCCTTTGGCGAATGCAAATTGACGTTCATGGTGACCGAGGTGTCAAAGTCGAGTTGTTTGGCGGAACGTGAAACCATCGAGAACAAGGTCGTAAAGTCCCACTTTTTCGCTTTCATGCGAAAGAGAAAGGGCGCCTTGTCATCGTACGGGATGATAAAATCACCGAAGACTTTGGTGCCGAGAAACTGGCCCGAGCCTTCGAGCCGATCCGGATGAAAGCTCAACTTGAAAATCGAATCTTCCGCCGGTTGATCGGCAAGTACGACACGCGAGAATCGACCATTGAGCTCCATATGCGGGCGGGGAAGTTGGCCGCGCAAAAGCATGGTCACATCGGCTAAGCCCTGTACGTCAAAGCCGAGCGCGACCACGTTTTCGGACTGCTCGAGCCGCAGTGAGCGGGCCACAACCACCGAGTCCATCACGCCCTCTTTGCTGATCTGCCCTTTCATCTCTACGGTGCCGTTGGCCTTGGTGAGTTTAATCGTGTCGCTGGTGACCAGACCGTCGACGCTCTTTACGTTAAAGGTGAGCTGATCGTAGGTTTCTGTCGCGAGTGCCCCGCGAAAAAAGTTGCTCTTTACCGTGTACGACATCAGCCGAAAATTAAAGGGTCCGCTGGCCTCAATTGAACCTTGGCCAGTGCCGGTGGCCTCAATCGGCAATTGGTATTTGCGCTGAAACATACTGTGAATATCTTTGAGATCGGCGAAGGGAATTTGCGCCTTAATGCTAAGTCGGTCGTTGAGCAGGTCCACGTCGAGATCGCCGTTGAAACGCGTAACCTGATATTGACCCTGCATTTGCGGAAACAGCAGGTGGCCTTTTTTATAGAGCATCTTTCCGCTCAGACTCCCGAGGGGATAATCCTCCATCCACAACTCTTTGCCGTTCACATCCATGTCGATGGTCGCCCAATCAGAGGTTCCGATGGTGTTGCCCTTGAGCGCGAGCTCGCCCTCAAATTTTAAATTGGCTAGATTTGTGAGATCGCTGAACAGAACTTGGGGGGCGTCATACTCAATTTTAAATCCGTTGTCGTAATGAATCTTACCGGTCGAGGTGGCCCGCGATGTTTTGCCGACCAGCAAGATTCCGGTGTACTCAACTTGATTCATCCCAACCTTAACGTCACCCTCGGCGCGAAGGTCTTTAGCATCCACGATGGCGGACTTCTTAGGCTTACCCGAATGCACAAACAAACGGGGTGAGGAGATTTTGGCTTTGCAGCGAATCTCCTTCGCCTTGTCGTTCCACTCTCCTTGGCAATGAGCCTCGCCGTCGACCGGCAATTCTACGGGGACATTCTTAACGTTGATATTGTGCAAAAATTTATCGAGTAGAACTTTTTCGGTGAGCGCGGTGGCCGTGAACGAAGGCGTCGGCTGCAAATTCAATTGGGCGCTCTTGAGCCGGATTGTACCGCTGTCGTTTTTAACGGTGATCATCTCGGTCTTTACGGATTTCATATCGGAGGTGATGCGTCCGTTGACCTCGCCCACATAAAATTTATCGATTTTAAGTTCTTCGGTTTTGATTTCGCCATCGACTTTGACCGGCTTGCTGTCGCGCACTTCAACGCCAATATCAATTTCTCCCTTGCCCAATAGGGCGGGGAGGTGGGGTTTGCCGTTGTTAAAAATTCTTTCCCACGCGTTGAAGTCGGCAAAGTTAAGACGGGCGCGGGCATTGAGCGCGCCATTTTCAACGTTTCCAGAGGCGAAATCGCCATTAAATCGTCCGCTCGCGACAAAGAAGGCGTCGTTGGCTTTGAGTTTTAGCGCTGAAATCTGCATTTCGCGCGACTCCACCAGTGTGCGCAATTCAACTTGCAAATCGAGCGGGGAGACCGGTCCGCTGGGTTTAATCAAAACACTGGGCGCGAGCAGGTCGATGTAAAGCGAACGAAAGCGATTCTCGATCATCAAATTGAGATCGCTTAAGCGCACGACCAGGTTATCCGGTTCGAGACGTGCTTGCAGTTGCACCCGTTCGAGCAGCAGTTCGTCGATGGGTAGGCTGTAGATGAGATCAAAATCAATTTTTTTAGGCCCCGAGGTGCCGGCCGATTTCTCGAGCAGCTCTTTGCGAATAAAGAGATTGATCTCCGAATCGCGAATAAACAGTTGCGCCAAACGGAATTCACCGCGCAGAAGCGGAAAGATAGCGAGCTTTGCGCCCGCGCTCCGTAGGCGGGCCGGCGCCATAATGTTATCGATGGGTGCTTTGGGCAGAAGCTTCACATCTTCAAGAACCACGCCCAGCGGAAACAGGTGAAAATGCAGTTTGTCGGCCAGCACGCGAATCGGCGAGTGCTTCTCGGTCAACCGTTCGACCTCGATCAGTAAAAAGGCCTCAAGCTTTGGCAGATGATAGTTGTACGAGAACCCGAGCAGGAACGAGAACGCGATCATCAAAGCGATTCGAAACGTCCAGTGCTTGGTCATTCCCAGCCCGCTCCTTGGGTCCACTCTTGAATCAAGGCATGAGCCGAACGGTAGTTGGCGCGGACGCGGACAATACTTTGCATAATTTCGAGCGCGGCGTCTTTTTGACCGAGCTCTTTAAAGCAACGGGCGCGAAGATACGAGACCGCGAATGCAGTTTCGGGATCGTCGACGTACTTGAGCTCGAGGTGATTGAGATGCTCTAAGGCCTCAACAAAATGCCGGGCGGAGATTAAAAATTCGGCGCGCATCCACTCATTGGCCACGGTTTCTGGCGCCTGGGCCAGGATCTCGAGCCCGCGTTTGAAATCTTGCATAAACAAAAAGGCAACGGCCAAGTCGCTGGCGAAGTCGGGCTTTTTTAAGGCGATCTTTAGTCCTTCATTGAGAAAGCAACTCATCATCACGTCGTCCTCTAGCGACATGACTGTGACGGTGCGGTCGAGCTTGTCGTTCGACAGGGTGGCCATGTGTGATGACAAAACGTCGCGGGCCCATTGTTCGTCGAACTCTTGTTTGGTTTTTTTAAGCTCTTTGTCGTCGGGATAGAGCTCGAGCATACGCCTAAGAACGCGGCCGGCTTGCTCGACCAGGCGTTGGTTTTTGAGAAAATTGAATTTCTCGAGCATATGCTCTTTAGCCTTACGGGTTTCGCTTATTTTTTTATCGAGGATCTCTTTGCGAATTAAGTTGAATCGCTTGTCCCACTTGTCCCAGCCCCGAGACGCGATCAGCTCCTCGGTGGCCTCTTGTTTGCGAATGCCTTTGAGCAAACCTTCAACGGCCGATGTCTTGGGTCGCGCCCGTGCAGCCGCGCTCATTTCAATAAATACATCAAAAGGAATTCGGCCCTTCGAGCCCAGCGCATCGATCATCGCATGGATGATGGTGCCCTCTTTTCCCCAGCGGTAGAGAAACAGCCATAGAACTCTTTTTTCTTCCCAAGTTTTAGATGGACTAAGGAGCGACTTTACAAGATGCCGCAAAAGATCCGCCGCCGACGGTTTCTTTTTCAGAACTTTTCTGAGATCCAATTCGTTGATCGATTCCACGGGTGCTGCATTCCCTGACGCGATCGCGCCCTAAAGTTGCTATCTTTATAATTGTCCTAGGGAATTTGCGCTACCGCGAGACCTGCCACAGCGCGCAAAAAGCACTCTGTACAGACCTCTTTTTGCGCGCCTGACTACTTGAGATTTACCCGCTCGACGTAAGAGCCGTCGGTGGTGTTGATTTTAAGTAAGTCGCCTTCGGCTATGTGCAGTGGGACTTGGACTACTGCACCGCTCTCTAAAGTCGCGGCTTTGTAGGTGTTGGTGACGGTGTTGCCTTTGAAGCCGGGATCCGTTTTGGTCACGCGCAAATTCACCGACTTTGGTACTTCAATGCCGACGGCGCGGTCGTTGTAGAACACAACTTTCACCTTTAAATTTTCACTCAGGTAATTCGCGGCATCGCCCAGCAAGTCCGGGTCTAGGGAGATTTGTTCGTAACTACTTTGGTCCATAAAGTTAAAGCCGTTCTCATCTTTGTAGAGAAAGTCCATGTCTTTAAAGGCCACATCGGGGATTGGGAATTTTTCGCCCGATTTAAATGTCCGCTCTAAATTTGAGCCGTTCAGCAGATGTTTGAGCTTGGTGCGGGTGAACTGATTGCCCTTGCCCGGTTTGACGTGCTGAAAGTCGACGACGGAGTAAGGTTCATTATCGACAAGAATTTTAAGACCTTTTTTAAAGTCGCTTAAATCGTACATTGTGACCTCTGGCTCATGTTGATAATTGAAATAGGCCGCTAAGTAAACTGGGATTTCTCTTGGACCGCGCTTAAAAGATCGCGCAAAAATGCGATCTTTCGGTCCAAGGCTTCCAGATTGCGATTGGGCGGGGGCTCCGATGAGGGCTCATCCACTTCGAGTGAACGTTGATTCACCAATTTAAGCCGCTTCACCAGTTCTGGGTGCTGGCCAAAATAGACTTCTGAGTCATTCAAGGCCTGAAGCGCCTTCTCCATATCGTTGCGAACGATATAGGCATCGACGAGGGATAGTATGCGCTCGAGATCTCCGGTCACGGGGGCGCCAGGTATAGGCTTAAGCGGTTCAGCATGTTCGGATCTGAGCGACGGTGTATGCGCGCTCGGCAGTGGCTTCATTTCAAATAAATCTTCTTCGTATTCGTCGGCGGTTAGGGCTTCGAGCTTCTTGACGGCCTTGCCGGCCTTTTCGTTGGTGGGTGCTAGAAAAAGCACCATTTTAAAACTCTTTAAGGCGTCTTTCGGCCGTTTCGAGCGCAGATAACATTCTCCCAGGAGCTGGTGCGCAAGAATATTGTCGGGTGAAAGTTCGATGCTTTTCACTAGTTCATCGATGGCCGCGGCCAGGTTGTCGCGATCGAGAAACACTTTTGCTAATGCTATGCGTCCGCCACTGAAATTGGGATTGAATTGAACTCCGCGGACGGCAATGCGAAAGGCTTCTTCGAGTAAGCCCATTTTTCGATAGGCCTCGGTGAGCGGTGCGAAAACTTGCGACTTTGGGTCTTTTTGCAGCAGGATTTGGTATTTCTCGATGAGCTCAGGGTTGATGTCTTGCATTGCTAAAATCGTCGCACCATAATTTAGTCGAATCAAGGGGGTTATAGCGGTGATTCTCGGGCTTGATCCTGGTACGCGCGTCGCCGGTTTTGGCGTTTTGACTATTCAAGGCGGCGAGCTGCGGGTTGCCGATCACGGTGTGATCACCCTCAACGAGAGTTGGTCTCTAGCTCGGCGCCTTGAGGCCCTGGCCACCGGACTCGAGGCCGTCTATGCACGCCATAAAATTATTCACACGGCCGTCGAAAAAGTTTTCTTTGGTAAAAATGCCGATTCGGCTTTTAAACTTGGGCATGCCCGCGGAGTGTGCTTGCTGCAGGCGGCAAAGCACGGCAGCGACGTGCATGAATACGCCGCGAAGTTTGTAAAAAAATGTGTGACAGGTTCAGGGGCGGCGTCGAAAGATCATGTTCAGCTCGTGGTTCGGGCGGTGCTGGGCATGTCGGGCGCGCCGATGGCATTAGATGCCTCGGATGCCTTGGCGCTGGCGATCACGCACGCGCGCGAAGCTGAAAATCAAGAACGCATTCGCGTGGCCATGAGCCGCGCCGGTGTGAGGGAGCTATAGATTATGATCGGATATTTACAAGGGCGCCCACTGCGCTATTTTTCAGACCATTTTGTTTTGTTGGTGCAAGGTGTGGGCTACGAAGTTCACTGCTCGGCCAATACGTTGACCGATCTCGAGGGAAAATCGCTGGTTGAAGTTTGGGTGCACACCCATGTGCGCGAGGACGCATTGCAGCTGTTTGGCTTTTCGACCGAGATGGAGCGAACATTATTTTTGTCGTTGTTGAAAGTGAACGGGATTGGTCCGAAGTCGGCGATGACGATTTTATCAGGTGCGCCGGCGGCACAGATTATTCAGTGGATTGAAGACGCAAACGCCGGGGCGTTGTCGAAGTTGCCCAAGATCGGAAAAAAGAGCGCCGAGCAAATTGTTTTGACCTTGCAGGGCAAGCTGGTGCGCTCGGCAGAGACGGGCGGCGCGCAGCGCTTTGCCGCACGCTCGCAAATCGTCTCGGCGTTGGTCAATTTGGGCTTCCGCCTGACAGATGTGGAGCGCGTGGTGGATCAGATGACTCCCGATACAAATTTTGAAGGCGGGTTGCGCCAAGGGCTAGCCGGCTTAACGGTGTAAGAGTTTGGCCGGCCGCAAGGGCAGCGCCGAGGAGATTTGCAATGGACGTTGAACTTGAAAAAACAGATTTAGATCGCGCCTTGAACGGCGAGCCTGCGGCAGGGGCACTCACGCCTGCGCCAGCGCCCGGGGCCGCGCTTGCCCCTGCGCCCACGCGGGCGATCACTGCCGACAAACAAAACGATGACGCCGTAGTAGAGGTCTCCTTGCGACCCAAAGTCTTTGCCGACTTTCCCGGCCAAGACAAAGTAAAACAAAAACTGCTGGTGTTTACCGAGGCGGCTAAAAAGCGCGGCGAGCCGCTCGATCACACTTTGCTTTGCGGGCCTCCGGGTCTGGGCAAAACCACTCTCGCACACATTTTGGCCAACACTTTAGAAGCTGATTTCAAATCCACCAGCGGTCCGGCGTTGCACCGCAAAGGCGACTTGGCCGCGATATTGACATCATTGAAGCCGGGCTCGGTGTTTTTTATCGACGAGATTCATCGCTTGAGCCGCGACATCGAAGAGTATTTGTACTCGGCGATGGAAGATTTTTATATCGACATCGTAACCGGCGAAGGGCTAGGCGCGAGGAGTATGCGTTTTCAGCTCAACCCATTTACTTTGGTGGGCGCCACGACTCGGGCAGGTTTACTTAAGGCGCCGTTTCGCGATCGCTTCGGCATTGTCGAGCGGTTGAGTTTTTATGATCGTGAAGCGTTGATTTCTATCCTGGGCCGTTCGGCGGAGTTGCTAGGCGTAAACTTAAGTGCCGACGGCGCCTTGCATATCGCGCGCCGTTCGCGCGGCACTCCTCGCGTAGCCAATCGCTTGTTAAAGCGGGTGCGCGACTATGCCGACATTCGCTCAAATGGCGTCGTCACGGGCGAACTGGCCGAGTACGCGTTGAACGAACTCGAAGTCGATCAATTGGGTCTGGATCATATGGATCGGCGCATTTTATCTCTGATCATCGACAAATTCGCCGGCGGCCCGGTGGGCATCGACACTTTGTCGTCGGCCTTGAGCGAAGAAGCCGACACGCTCGAAGAAGTCTACGAACCATTCTTGCTGCAAGAGGGCCTGCTGCAAAAAACACCCCGTGGCCGCATGGTCACCGAGCTGTCGCGCGCACACATTAAGACGGTGAGTGAGGGCGGGTAGCGCTCTTTCGCGTTAACAGCAAATGTCAGTTGCGCAAAGTTTATGTTGGCTCATGATATTTTCAGTATCACCTAACCGGGAGTCACACCATGAAGCTACTTTTAGCCGCCATTTTATTTATTTTGCCCTCAGTCGCCTTTGCCGTGGACTTTGAATGCACAAATCAAGTTTCGAAAGATCGCACCGAGTTTGCGCGGATTTCGACGTGGCCGAGATTGGATGTATCGATTGGTTACAGTGAGTGCAAGAACGGCAGCGACGGATCTTCCGCTTGCAGCGGCGGCATGGAGTCCATCGCCGATGACTATAGTGTTTGCTACTCTTTGATCAACGTAAAAGCCGATTGCTTTAAGGTCGAAGGCACAACCCCCGATGACAACGAAGTGGTCGTAAGCTGTAACAACGGCGTTGCGCTCAACTTTGACGTCGACCCCTCCGGAAAAGGCACGATCTTCTGCTCCGAAAACGGCAAATTAAATAAATCGTGGTTTGTCGGTTCTTGCGTAAAGAAGTGACGGCGATCTAAGCCAGGTTATCTGTCCCTCGATGGGCAGTGTAAGTTGGTGAACGAGATCATGATGAGCCGAGCACAACGTGGTTAAGTTGTCCGGCTCATTGCCACCACCATGGCCGACCGGCCGAATATGATGCACCTGAAGCCAGCGTTCGTTTTCACATCGTGTGCCGTCGGCATGCAGATGGGTGCAGCGACCCTGGTCGCGAGCGAACACGGCGTGTTTTTCGGCCGCTGTAAGCGGGGTCCGCATCGATGGGGTTTGTGCAGCCTTGGGTTCGGCCTCCATTTCCCTTGCTGAGCTTCGTGCAACAGAGTGATTCGATTCAGATTTCGCGGACTTGTCTGCTCCAACTCTGTACGTACAGAGTTTTGCCGTCTCAGAGGCTGTATGTTTTGCTTGCCTAGAGGCCTCTCGCTGCAATGCCCGTTCGGCTTTCTTCACAGGATCCCTTCGTCCCAGAAAATCATCGACAATCTGTTCTAATGTTTCGGGCAGGCCCACATGCTTGCCGGCCCGCTGCGCCGCTATGTTCTGCGCACGCACAAGTTTTTCGTGAACCGAGCGAGAGACAACGACTTTAATCTCAACCAAATCTTCGCCAATGGGTTTGGCCCGAGCCTGCACAACTTTTGATGGATTTAACCTGGCCACCTCAAAGTCGGTTTCACGGGCGCTGTGAGTGGCGGCAAATGAGATCAGGTCGCCAGCATTTTCGCGATTCAATGCCGCAACAAGCCGCGCGGCCTTATTCGCGGACAATGTCCCCGCCTTAACAGAAGCACCCAGCTCAGGAATCTCCAAAGATTTTCTCGCCACGCGAATCAAGCTGTAAGCGACCGGCTCACTGAGTTTTAGTATTCTAACGGAGTAATCAAATAAGCTCGTGCCCCCAAGTTTTTTATATAATTTCATGCGATCGATTTTCTGCAGCACTTCAATAATTTTCCATTCCAGTTCTCGATGCTTGCGGCAAAGTTCAATCGCGTGATCGTGGATACCGGACTCATTGTCGCTTAATTTCACAGTTATTTTTTCGATCAACTTCGTATTTATTTTTCGGCTCGAGCGCATCTTGTCATCTAACATCTCTAACGTATTATTTTCCGGAGATTGCACAGTAGTCTTCAATTTTCCCTCCTAAAAAAGTAAATCAGACTATCACATCACGACGAGAAAATAAATTTTAATCGAGAGAATGAACATCATTTAACTAGAAAAATAAAGCGTGAGCGAATAGATTTGCTCAATGAATTTTATAGTAAAAATATTTTGTGGGCTGTTGGTCATTGGCGCAAACGCAAACGCAAACGCGAGCCCGAGTCGATACGCGGCGGCGGACCAAAGCCTCAGCGCAAACCCAAAAACGTCCGCACTCTCCGAAACCAAAACCCAATTTGTAGAACAAAAAGACGCCGGCCTCATCCGCGACGCGCTCGGCGTGTTCTACTCGCAGTGCGGATTTTATCCCGATCAACTCGATAAACTGTTCGAGCCCACCGAACTGCAGCCGTCGTGCTTACATGGCACCAAGCAGGCGCCGCTCAAGCCAACGCCGCAAAACAAAAACACGATCGCGCAACTGAGCTATACACCGTTCGGGTACGACGACTTTGAACTTTCGATTCGGTTATATTGGACACGGGAATAAGCCCGCCTAGTAATACGGCCCCGTGCAATCGTAAGACGTTTTAGAAAAATGTGTCGCATTGTCATTCATCGAGCAGTGCTTAAAATAAAAATCCCATTGTTGCTCAGCCGTGGGCTTACGAGCGGGCATAGATTTGCGAAAGTGCATGGCCGCGCCGGTAAAAGCATCGCCCTGTGCGATACTTTCGGAGTCCGATTCGGGCAGCATAAATGAATCGCCGCCCGAGCCCGACGAAGACGACGACCCGCCGCCCGACGAGCCACTCCGGCCTCCGCCGGCCGTACCGCAGCCCACGAACACGCCCACCAGCACAAGAAGCGCAACGCAATACAAAGCACGAAACCCAATCGCCATACCTATATTGTATGCACCAATTCAAGCCCCCTCAACTCGACGCGACCAGCCATCCATAGCGACTTTTTCGCAACAGCTGTGTTCTATCCGCACGCTCGACCAAAACCCAAACGAACAAGACGGCCCAGCAAAAACATGCACTTAACTCACACTATTAAGACTTTCCTCGAGGCTAGGCACCCGGGCACGAACCTTGTAGTAGATACCGAATATGTTTCTACAAAGAACCATTCGCGAGAAAGCCATAGTCAAAGGCATTGGGCTTCACACCGGAGCTCCCGCCCAACTCACGTTTTGCCCTGCCCCTGAGGGCACCGGCATTTATTTCGTCCGCCGGGATATGCCGGGCTCGCCAGCCATATCAACGCAAGCGGAGCGGGTCACCGCCACCACCATGGCCACCACTCTGGGCGGCGACGCCTTTTCGGTCGCCACGGTCGAACATTGCTTATCGACACTTGCGGCGCTGAGAATCGACAATCTTTTTATTGAATTGGATGGACCCGAAATCCCCATTGGCGATGGCAGCGCCAGCCCGTTTCTAGAAGCGATTCTTAAAGCCGGCCTGGCCGAGCAAAATGAACCGAGAAAGTACGCCTACATCACCCACCCGATTATGCAAGGCGATCAGGACAAACACGCCTACGTCAGCCCCTACAATGGCCTGCGCATCACCTGTACGATTGAGTTTCCCCATCCCCGAATTGGCAATCAGACCCTAGATATCGAAGTGAACGAGCAGACCTTTGCCCGCGAAATCGCCAGGGCGCGAACCTTTGGCTTTTTAAAAGATGTAGAAGCGCTAAGAGCCAAGGGCCTTGCCCGGGGCGGATCGCTCGATAATGCGGTGGTTTTGGATCACACCGAGGTGATCAACCCCGAAGGCCTACGTTGGGATAACGAATTTGTGCGCCATAAGATACTGGATGCTTTAGGCGACTTGGTGACCCTGGGTATGCCCTTGATGGGCCATGTTGTCCTCCACCGGGCGGGCCATGATCTGATGAATCGCCTGGTTCGTAAGATCTTAGAGTCCCCGGACCGCTATCGACACATCGAGCTGGGCGCTGATCTGCCAATTGACCCGCCGTATCTGCGCAGCTAAAAATCTCTCTCACATGAGCAAATCTAAGGAGAAAGTCATGATCATTGGCGTGCCCAAGGAGATAAAGATTAGCGAGAACCGCGTCGGCTTGACCGAATCGGGAGTGAAGCAATTGGTGAAGGAAGGGCACACGGTCTTTGTAGAAAAAGACGCCGGTGTCGGCAGCGGCATCACCAATGATCAATATGAGCGCGCGGGTGCAAAGCTCCTCGCGACCAAAAAAGAAGTTTACGCAAAAGCCGATATGATCGTGAAGGTGAAGGAGCCGCTTCCTGACGAATATGATTTGATGAAAGAGAATCAGATTCTCTATACATATCTGCATCTCGCGGCTGAACCTAAGCTCACTAAAGTTTTGTGCGACCGCAAAGTCAAAGCCGTGGCGTACGAAACCATTCAGCCGGCGGACGGCAGCTTACCGCTGTTGATCCCGATGTCGGAAGTCGCGGGTCGAATGGCCACGCAAGTGGGTGCTTACTACTTACAAAAAGATCACGGCGGAAAAGGAA
>CAYVRZ010000017.1:0-88423 GCA_964453895.1 uncultured Pseudobdellovibrionaceae bacterium
GCGGAGCAACAGGATACCAAGTCTACGAGATAAGGCGCCAATCCTTTACCCTACTTGTTGTGCTAACGCAAATTTTAGCGCAGGCAATTCAACAGCTCATTCAGCTCAAAGAGATCCTTTCAACTGGTTCCGATACTCTTGATCTCCTAAAGGACATCAACCGCGGAATCAAAGATGGGCTTGCCGTAATTCAGTTGATTAACCCTAAGTTCAATCCCGGACTTTATGGGAACCTGAATACGGCTGAGCAAGTCCTTGGTGTGATTGAGGATCTGTATGGTCGAATTCCGCAAACTAGAGAGGCGAAACTTCAAGAGGCTCAGGATCGATCGGTCGCCGAAAGTATTGCGATGAATTCGACTCTCTATCAGTTTGCAGATCAGGCAGACGAGCGGAGCAGGCAAATTATGGATCATGCGGCCACTGTTAACCCTCAAGGAGCGGCAAAACTCACGGCGCAATCGATTGCGGTTTTAATTAATGTCACGACCCAGGTTCTAAGAACTAACTCGATGATGCTCAAGATGATGGGCCAAGACATGGCAGTTTCAAACCGAAAGGGAAAACTGCAAGCTGAACAATTTAAGACCCAATATGAGGGGCTGTCAGAAGGCATGACCAGCCTTCCGAAGCAGCTTACGGTTTCACCCCTTCGTGGAGGTGGCTGATGCCAGATTTTAGCATGCTTAGCCCACTCATGCAGAAGCTCCACGGCGATTTCGTAAAAATCTATTTTATGATGTTGCCGGCCGCTTTTGCTCTCGCTGTTTGTATCCAGTGGTTTAAATCCGCGAACGGCACAGTCGACTTTCTCGATATTTTGAAGAGGGCTTTGATTTCCACCTTGCTCCTCGTCGGTTTTCCGGAAATCAGCCAGGCCATTGTCGCCGTCGCCGATGGGATTGCGGAGCGGATTGACCAAGTTGATAGTTTACAAGGCATCTTGGATATGGCGAGTCAGAAAGTTGAAACCTATTCGTTTTCAGCAAAGGACTTTCTTTTGGCCTTTGATGATCTGTTCATCGCGCTACTTACTTTCATGAGCTACTGGTTCCTGCTATTTGCGAGATATTTAAATGTCGTCATGTACAACTTCTTTTGGATCTTTCTCATAGTGATCTCGCCTTTACTGCTGCTGTTCAATTTATTCAAAGGAACGAGCCACATCACGATGAATCTCTTTAAGTCGATGATTGAAGTTGCGAGCTGGAAGATTGTCTGGGCGATTCTCGGAGCGATGCTGACCTCGCTTTCCTTCGGCAAGATGTACATGATCGAAGGTAGCTACATCACTTTGACGTTGATGAATTTTGTGATCGCACTCGCGATGATCGCCACGCCCTTGATCGTTCGATCTCTGGTCGGCTCTGGCCTTCATCACGCAGCCTCAGTCATCGGGCCAGCGGCAGCAATGGCCGCGATCTCAGCAAAGGGTCGAGTTATTACGATTGCGAAGGGTGCTGTTCAGGGCACAGGTTCAAAGGCAAATGAAGCTATCAGATTAAGGAGTAGAAAATGAACGCACTCAAAGTGACCTTTAAGCCAGGAGCATTCCCGAAAATGCTCGCTGACTTAAGCCATTCCAATCAATTTTTGAAAGTATTCTCGGCGGGAAGTCTTTTTGTCTCACTCGGACTACTGATTCTGGTTTTTATCGGCTTCGCACGAAAGCCGGTAGTTATCGCGCTTTCGTCGAATGCACAGTTGCTTGAAATGGTCGACATGCCAAAGCCGGATGCGGAAATCCGCCAGGCGGTTTTGGCCTACATTGACCGCAGGTACAATTGGACAAGCGCAACTGTCGATAAAAACCTAGATGCGGCGAGGACATTCGTATCCAGTCAGTTTGTCCAAAACTTCGTACAGGGAGTCTCGAATGTAAGAAAATTCTCGAAAGAAAAAGGCGTCTCACAGCGAGCTTATCCGACCAACGTTTCGGTCGATCTAAAGCGCAGCTTAGTGTCGATTGCTGGCGATAGAATCACCGAAATACAGGGTATGAGAGCGGCGGGACCGTTTAATCTCGAACTGACGTTTCAAGGTGGTCCGAGATCAGTCGAGAACCCATGGGGCGTCTACATCGTGAAGGAAACTGAAAAATGAAGACTTTGAAACGAATTGCGAATGGCATCGAGGTTGCTCAAGAGGACATACAACAAATTGATTCAAAGGGTACGGTATGAAAAAAGCGAATTTAATAAAAACAATTTTTGGGAGCTTGCTTGCACTCAGTATGCTGAATGCTTGTGGTTCAGGTTCGTCAAATCCGGGTGCCGGAGGAACGGCCGGAGAGCAAACGTTCAAGGCTCGATATAGCTTTGACGACAACGGTTGTATTGCAAAGCAGGAAGTGACCGGAAAAACGCAAGCGGAAGCCAATCAGAAAATCTGTGAGGCGGCCGCGAACGATGCGCTCAACAATAACTGCGCTGGATATTTCCGTGACTTGTACCTGATTCAGAATTGCAGCGTCCGTCGTCCAGTCAAACCTGCGCCGGTGAAACCGAAACCTGGCCGCGAGGCTTGGGACGCGGCTGACGTCAGGGATTTTGATTACGCCATGAAGAAGGTCACACTTCGCGCATTTGTTGCAGACAACGCCACGGAAGAGGACAAATTCGTGACCAATCGAATTGCGGCGTGCGGACTGACCTCGCAAGGCTCGGAATGCCTTGATGCAAAACAGCTTTTCGGGGCAGTTGAATTATTCAAGGATGCCGACGGATACGCTATTTCGTTTCCGGTGATCGAATCTAAGAATCTCTATGTGCTTCGGATGCAAAATGACCAGATCAAAGTCATTTTGAACGCCAAGCTGGTTGGAACTATTGATGGTCGCAAAGGCACGCCGGAGTTTCCTAAGTTTTCAACCGACTATGTTGAATTCTACCACATGGCGAAGCGAGTGCTTGATCGCGCAACTGAAGAGGCAAATGCAGATAGACGCTTAGCTTGCGAAAAGTGTGCTGATCTACACGATATGCAAATGCAGTTGAAGGATGTTTTGAACAGCCGTGTGAGATTGATCGTAGGAGCAAGACACGCGATTTATGAAGACGCGATCCTCACCTTAGCTTTCAACAATCGACTTAAGGTTGAAGAACTTGGGCCATTGGTCGAGAATCTTTCAGTTAACGGTGCTGCATCTCAATTCGGAAAGGCATTGGTACTTAACGCCCATCCTGACCGGACGGACCTTAAGTACGAAGTCAGGCAATGGGTCGACAAGAGTCTGAATCCTAACCGCGCAATTGGTATGGCAGCGATTGGAAAGACGCAATTGACTCGTGATGAGGAGCTATTCGTCATCTCGAATCTTACGGGGCTGCCTTCGTTGCGAATGGAAGCTGAGAAGATCGTTCGTCAGATGAAACTGACTGACGATCATATCCCGGCAATCTATCGGAATGCGGGCTACGATTTGACGACTGAGCTGATGGTCAAGGTCGGAACTGTCGCGGCGGTTGACCGTTTGGCAACAATGCTAAACGAGAGAATTGCAAAGCAGTACCGAATTGCGGTCGCACGCGCTCTTTATCAATTGCGGTATATGAGAGGCAACAGCGCTACATACTGGGCAGTTAAAAAAGTTGTAGATGCTCAGAAGGAAATTGAAACCGATAAAGACGTGTTGAAGGCTCTCGACGGAGACTACTAATCGTTTTGGCCCGAGCAATCGTGCGGGCCTTTTTGACTTTTAAATTGCGAATTCCACAACCTCTGACAAGGAGGGCTTCGTGCCATTCGCATTCTTCCTGCTTTTTCTAGCGTCCCACGCGGACGCATCTCGCGTAAGGACAGTCGAAGTTGAAGCCGACCAGATCGTCACTGTTAAAACTGCTATCGGCGTTGCAACGATCATTCAAGTTCCAGACAGGCCGACAAGCCTTGTGGCTGGCGACAGTGAGGCATTTAAGATTGAGTATCTTGACCAGGCGATCACTGTTAAACCGCTTCGGTCGAACGCAAAGAGCAATCTCTATATTTATACAGATTGGAAGCGTTTTAGCGTTCAACTGATTACATCCCAAGAATCCGCAGCGGATTACATTGTCTACTTAAAGTCGCGAACCAAAAAACCACCCCCAAGTGACGTCATTTCCTGGCGAGACGTGAGTCTCGACTCTCGTATTGATGATCTTAATGTGCGAATCAAGCGAATCGGAAAGCTCAAAGGCGAATATGTTTTTGTTGAATTTCAACTCTCGGGCAAACGCGGTGAAGTTGATCCGAAATGGTTCTGGCTTACGCAAAGAGGAAAACCAAAGCCCGTTCATCGCTTGGTCTTGTCAACCTTAAGCCTGAATCGAGATAGCGCAATTGATGGCCTGCTCCAGGTCCGGCTTAAGGACATTTCACAAAGCGAGGGAATGACCATTGAAATTCGTCGCAAGAAAACGCTGGCGATGAGAATTCCAAAGGAGATTCTATGGAAGTAAATGCCGATGGATTTCTCAAGCGCCTCTTCTTTTCTGAGAAAGTGCCTTTCTCTGAAAAGAGAGACGTGAATTGGAATGCCGTCAAATGGGTGCTTCTTGGTTCAGTTGCCGCGTTCGTTGTCGTAATTTTGCTAACGCCTTCCTCGCCAGAGCCCGAGGCAAATCCTGAGGAAGCAAATGCGGTGGCCGCAAAACCAAAGGATTTCGAGTCTCAACCCGAAATGTCTGGCAGTTCGCGAGATCTTTCCGCCTACTACTCAAGACCGTCCCAAGGGTCACAGCCGCCCTCTAGACAAGGCTCGATGATCGTAGGTCGTGGAGGCCTTGACTTTCGGACCCAGCTCCCGCCAGGTTCGCGAATTCGGTTGCGTCTACTTCAGAGCGCAATCGTATCGAGCGAAAGTATGCCGATTGTTGCGGTGGTCGTTGATGATGTCGAGCAAGAGAGTGGAATTGCAATTGAGAGGGGTTCCAAAGTTTTTGGTGAGGCATCCTTTGATGATGCGGGCGACGTTGCAAGTGTCAGTTGGACATCCATCCAAATGGCCGATGGGCGCGAGCGCCAGCTTTCCGCAATCGGAGTATCTCTCTCTGGGCATGTGGGAGTAAAGGGCCGCGTTCATTCTAAACGCGCTCAAAACATCGCCGGAGGCACGATCTCTAGATTTATCGGTGCATACGCTGAAGGATCGGTTGAAAGAGGAGTTTTAGGCTTTTCTAAAGGCGGCGCGGACAACGGGTTGAAGACTGCCGTTGCCGAAACTGCAAAGGAGCAGGCGGATTCGTATGCGAGCGATCTAAAGAAAGAAAAACGATGGATCGAATTGGAGGCTGGGGCCGAATGCCTGGCTGTTTTGAAACAGCCATTCGCATTTCGTGATCCGGGCGCCTATGCGAGATAAGCCTTTCCATGAAGATTTTCACAGTACGCTAGTTCTCTCAATTGGATTCGTTGTCGTGGTCTGCTTGCAACGATTTTATCCAGCCATGGTGATTTGGCTCAAGCCTATCGAACACCGGCTCGCAGTTGGTCTACTGGCGTTCTTCACCTTGTGCCTTTTGATTTCAAACGTCATCGAACGTTGGAGGGTCCATTCAACAAAGAAAGCGGATGACAACGCAATCCTTGGGGAAAGTGGCAATGCAATATACTGCGGCAAAACCACGACTGGAATAAAGGTCCACATCAAACCGAAGCAGAGGACAATGCATACCCAAGTGGTCGGTACAACCAACGCCGGTAAAACCGAATCAGTAATTTTACCTTGGGCAATACAAGATATTCAGCAAAAGCGGGGTTTGATTCTGATTGATGGCAAAGCAGATCGGTCACTTTTGGATAAGCTCTATGCCTATGTCGTGAAGGCTGGTCGTGAGGCGGACTTCAAACTATTCTCGATCAGCAATTCGGATGAGTCGTTCCAATTCAATCCTTTGATCGGTGGAACGCCTGAAGAAATTGCGGAACGTGTGTTTAACTCTTTTGAATTCGATAATCCTTATTACCGAAGCGTCCAGTTTGAAATCTTCGGTCAGATTCTCAGAGCATTTAAGGCTGCTGGATTGATCCCGACGTTTCGTAGACTGCATGATGCGATTACCGATCCTGATCGCCTCATGAGCCTATTAAGTGGAAAGAATGCTGACCTAGAGAGCTGGCTTGATGACTTCACCAAGATGGACAAAAATGAACGAAGCAAGAGGACCAGCGGTTTAACGGCCGCCCTTAGCCATTTTGCCTTCGGAAAGCTTGCGGCACTCTACAACACTGAAACTCCAGGAATTGATCTCGACACTGCTCTTAACCAGGGGCAAATCGTTTACTTTCAATTGCCTGTTCTCCTTGCGCCGTTTTTAGGAAAAGCCACTGGAAAACTTGCGCTACAGGCACTTCAAAGTGCCGTTGCCGGCCGCCATCGAGCTTGCACAGAGAAAGAGCCTCAGTTCTTTTCAATCTTTCTCGATGATTTTACTGAGTACCTATATCCCGGCTTTGTATCGGTGCTCAACAAGACTAGAAGTGCCAATATCGGAGTGGTCTTCGCTCATCAGGCTTTGGGAGACATCAAAACCCTTGGCGAGCCTATTGCGAATTCAATTCTGACCAACTCGAATCTCAAAATCTTCATGCGAGGAAGTGATCCTGAGTCCGCGGAGTATTTCTCTAGAGTCATTGGGACCAAAGGAGCGATGAAGTTCACGGAGCGGGCCAAGCGCGGCGTTGTTGGCCGCGACTTCACCGGAGATGTCTCGGCTAGAGAGGTTGAGGAGTTTATAGTTCACCCGAACAAGTTTAAATCGAGCCTCGGAGTTGGCGAAGCGATTGTCGTTGTACCCCATGCGAACGGAAGCAAATGCATCCAGATGAAGTTTCAGATGTTCGATAACCTCGAGCCCAAAAAGCTCGCCGTGGTCACAAAGCTTGAGAGCCGTGGACTTGCGAAAGTCGTTTCTAAAAGTGAAAGGAAACAAAGTGCAAACTTTAGTGATACGAAGCCTGCCGTTACTATTACTGCTGACAAGCTGTGCGACCCAAAATAAGAGCGTCGGTCTTGGAGCCGCCGTTGGTGCGGGGTCAGGCGCACTCATTGGCGGTATCGCAGACCCAGGCAAGAACGGAGAATACAGAACTAGAAATGTAATTGTCGGAGCAGCCCTTGGCGGAATGACCGGGATGGTCGCCGGGTCACTTCTGCATAATGAGTCGGAGAAATCGAAGCGCGAAGCATTTTTAAAGGGTCAGAAGGCAGGCCAAGTGCCGGTTCCAGGAGCCATGCCTTCCTTAAGTACGCCCAAAGTCGAAACCCATTGGATCGAAGGCAAAGTCCAGGGCAACAGGTACATCGAGGGACACTTTGAATATGTAATCATCGAGCCCGTTCGGTGGGACGTGAAGTAATGCGACCAAAGTTCTTGCCAATCCGCGAGATTGAATTTGCGGTTGCGGTCGGATTTCTCACAAAGGACCTGTGGAGAGAGTTTTTCGCCAACGGAGGGCTTCGCTGGCAGCAGATGGTGTGGAAGCAATTTAAGGAAGATGAAATTTTCAGATCGAGGCCCGAATCGCCCGACCTGTATCTTCCCAATCCGATCCATCCATTAGTGAAAGAAAAGGCTCCCTACCTTGCGAAGGCCCCAATTCTTAACCAGCTCGGCCATGATATCCTAGTTGCTAGATCATATTTGATGCTGACACGAGCCATGCCTGAGTTGGAAATCAAGACCGAGGCGTTACTAAAGCGAGAAGATCCGTTGCGAAACAAAGGCGTAAGAGTTTCAGATTCACGGAAACATCCAGATCTAGTTGCGAGCTCAGAATCAAAAACGGTTGCTATCGAAATTGAGCTAACTCAAAAGAGCCGCCGCCGGTATGGGGCGATACTTCGCAATTATAGAAGGCTAGGATACTCGAGAATCATTTATGTCATAAGAAGCAAAACGACTATGAACGCAATCGAGAACGCCGCTTCCGATGTTTCTTTTCCAATTGAAACGATCCCAATTGGCTATGGGTCGCTTTCTGATTGGAGAGTAGATCCGCTTTCAACCCCGATTACATTTGACCGTGAAGTGCGAACTTTAAGGGAAATACTAAGGCAACAAAACTTCGCCAATCCTTCGTTTGGCGAAGTGTAAGACGAAGGATTCAGAAAATCGCGCGATTCAAATTCCGAAAGAAAACTAAAAGGTTACCCCCGCTGCCTCCAATGCCTCGTCCACCGAGCCGCAATTGACCCCTCCCTCTCCACGATGTTTCGAGGAAGGGGTCAATTGCTGTGAACAAGTCATTGGAGGCAGCGGGGGTAAGTTGAAGGAGATAGTATGTATAGTGAGAGTAAAGAGAGAGAAGAGAAGAAGGTCGAATTGTTGAAACGGTTGTCTATTTTGTTTTTGGGTCTGTTTCTGGTCGGTATGTGTTCTGCCCATGGGCAGCAGCTCGTCAGTACCCAAGAGATTCGCGCACGGCTTTGTACGAAAGATATGTGTCAGGTCCATTGGAACAGTACGGCTCTTCTATATTGCAATAGCACACCGGCTATAATTCGTCCGAATGAAGAGATGGTTTTCGGAACGTACTTCTTAGGACGTCAGCTCTGCTATTGCCCCTGTAATTTTGCGAAGTTCTACAACTGAATTTAGGATGGATTAAAAGGAGAATTCTATGAGTTCTGACAAGTCTAATGTGCTATCGAAAGAGATATTTCGAGTTGTAGTGAGTCGCGAGGCCAATGACGCAACAGACATCGTTTTATCGAAGGTTAATGTTGATTGGGACGCAGGGAAAGTCACAAAGCCGCAACTGGTGAGCTTCATTCTACAGCGCTTCCAAGCGAAGCTGTCTGATAAAGACGTCCAAGAGATACGCAGTCAGCATTTTGACAAAGTAGCCTATCTCGAAGGGCTACTAAAACGCGCTCGCGAAACCGGTCAAATGCCACAAGAGTTGGATCAACTGTTTCAAGATAACGCCGCACCAAAGCGTGCGGCTCGCTTGACAAAGAATATCACCAATGATGATGTCACCAATAGGGAATCTTCAAACGAGTAATCCATGCGTGGTCCAGACATCAAGGCATTGCGAGACAGACTTGGACTTGATCGGCACGAGTTCGCGCGGTTTCTAGGACTTACCAGCTATCAAAGCCTAATGAACATTGAAAACGACGTGCGAAAGCCAAACCTTCTCGCAAAGAAGTGCCTGCGTTATTTGGACTCGCTTCCAAAAACGAAGGCACTGGCTTTTATCGAGGAACTTAATCGACATGATACTAAATAATTTTTTTCACCTTTTAAGGAAGCTCATGACCAAAACTCATTTCAAACGAAGACCTTCGTTTGCGATAGATGAGTTGCGAGTAGAGTTGATTGCGTACAATGGGCCTGAAACCATGGCCATCAGTAGACGAGAATCAGTACGAACGATTTTAGGATTAATGCTTCATAATCTTCAAGTCCTTGGCCGTCCGAAGAAAACTGTTAAGGGAGGTAGCGATGCCGCATAAGATTGGTGTTTATATTCGCGTGAGTACGGAAGAGCAGGCCCAGCGCACCGAGGGTTCGCTTGAAAACCAAAAGCATCGGCTCAATTCATTTATCGAAATCAAAAACCACCAAACTCCGGACTGGGGTTTGGTGGTCGATTCATACGTCGATGACGGCTACAGCGCCGAGAATACCAAGCGACCCGAATTTCAAAGGCTACTTCGCGACTTAAAGCGTGGTCGCATCAGCATGGTACTCGTGGCGGATCTTTCGAGACTCTCGCGCAACATCCGGGATTTTTGTGGACTCCTTGATCTCTTCAAAGATCTAAAAGTGAAGTTCCTTTCGATCAAAGATCAATTCGACACGACCACGGCGGTCGGTGAAATGATGCTTTTTAATATGATTAACTTGGCCCAGTTTGAACGCCGCCAAATTTCAGAGCGCGTGACGTTAAATTTTCATTCAAGGGCTTTGCGTGGCTTAAGAAATGGCGGCTCCGCACCTTTGGGCTTCAAAGTGAATCCATCCAACAAGTCTACTTTTGAAGTCAATCCGGACGAAGTTGGCTTTGTGAAACAGATCTTTGCCACATTTCTGGAGCTTGGTAGTACTTACCGGGCGGCGCAGGAACTCAGGCGATTGAAAATTCCCACCAAGCCAGCAAGCGAGGATGGCTCGAAGAATTATGACTGGAACACCCAAAGCCTCGGCAATCTTCTTCGCAATCAATGCTACATCGGTATGCGCGAGGTGAATAAAAGCCAAAAAGGCCAAGATCAATCGGAGCTGAAACCCCACGAACAACATAAGATTGTGAAGGCTGCCTGGCCGCCAATTGTGGAAGAAGGGATTTTTCACTCAGTTCAGAATATGCTCGATAGGAATCAAAAGAGGGCACGCGAACGGCGAAGCAACATGAAGGAACGCACTTTCTTTCTCACCGGATTGTTGTCTTGTGCACAATGCGGGCGCCCTTTGGTGGGATCTACGCCTCGAGGACGTAACAAAGAGTTTCGATACTACGTCCACCGGGCAATTGAAGGAAAGCCAGCGACTTGTGAAATCAAGAACATTCCAGCCGACCAACTTGAAGAAAAGGTGGTCAACCATTTGCTAAACGTAGTGAATCGTCAGGGATATTTGGACGGCATTGAGAAGAACATAGACGGGCTTCGAGGGAACCAGCTTAAGGGACTAGCCGAACGGCGGCGCGAGCTTGAGAGGAATATCACGAAGGCTGACAAGGGCATTGCGAAGCTCATTCAATTACAAATGCGGCAAAGCCATTTGGACGTCGCAGACCTCTACGTTGACCAACTCAAAGAACTGAAGCGCCAGAGAACCGAGGATTCCAATCTTTTGCGTGAGATAGCGGCGACACTTGAGGAGAAAATGGAAGCCAGCGCCATGCGAAAAGTTATCCAAACCAACCTTACGACACTGCAACGTGCGTGGGCAAAGGCCAGCCATTCCTGGAAGAAAGCGTTGATTAGCTCTGTCATCCATAAGGTTGTTCTCAAGATTGACGGTCTGGAAATCTACTACCATGAGGAGTCTTCAGCAGAATCGACTTGCGAGAAATCTGAATCGAAAATGGGCGAGCCTTCCAATGATATCGGAGGCTTGGTCGCCCATAAGGCGAAGATTCCTGGTTCGCACATTAGAAAAGTTGGTTGACCAACCCGAAATCGGTACGAACCAGCGTTATCTAACTGATTTCATTAAATTGTTGGTCAGTCCCAAGCTCCTCGATTTCGATCAGATTTGCAATCAATTTGTCCAAGAAGGCCTTTCGGCGGCTCAAATCGCCCGACAGTGCAATGTCTCGAAGTCGGCAATTTTAGGAATTTTAAGTAGAGCTGGCGTTCGCCTCGGCTCAAAAGTTGGAAGATCCACGAACCCTAATAACTACCGTAACAACAGCCCACCCTACGGGTATGAGGTCAGGAATGGGAAGCTTACCCCTAATAAGGCGGAACTTCGTGTTTGTCGCACGGTCGTCGAGCTTCGGGGGCGTCGCGGTTATTCAACAACCGAAGTCTGTCGAGAACTCGAAAAGCGTGGCTACAAAAACCGAAATGGAAGAACGGTTTGGAACTCAGCGACGGTTTTAAATATTTTTAAAAGATGGAATGGAAAAATTTAAAGACATCTAATTTTACGGTTGGAGGGAAAAATGAAGGAACTAATCAGTGCGGTGCTATTTGTGGGGCTTCTTTGGGGAGGTACCCAAGCGATAAAAGAGATTCACGATGTTATCCGAAAGGAAGCTCTTACAAAAGCGGCACAAGGTCTTCCGTCTCTTGAGAAGCTGGCAAATAGCCTGACTAATCCGAGAAAAAAGCCGAAGGAGAAGAATCGGTCACGTGTAAATAAAACAGCTGAAAGATAGGACCCCTTTCTGGGTGGAGGACTGCTTTAAATAAAAAGGAAAATCCTATTTCAAATACAGTTCCTGAAGGAACGAAGCGCGTTGCACTCTATGCTCGCGTTTCAACGATGGACCAGGCCACGGGCCTAGAATCTCAAATGCGTGTTCTAAGATCCTATTGCGAGGGTAATGGAATCGCCGACTTCGAGTTTTTTACCGATGAAGGAATCAGCGGGACCAAGGCGAACCGCCCAGGTCTCGATAGGCTTATGGCCGCCGTCGAGAGCGGCGAAATCTCATCGGTAGTCGTTTATTCATTCTCACGTTTTGCCAGAAGTACGACCCACCTCTTGAATGCACTTCAGGCTTTTAAGAGAAAGGGCGTTCATTTCGTGAGCTTGACTGAGAAAATCGACACCAATAGTGCCGTCGGAGTTGCGATTTTTTCGATTTTGGCAGCCATTTCTCAGCTCGAACGCGATCTTGTCGCAGACAGGGTCAAGATCGGTTTAGCCAACGCTCGAGCCAAGGGCCGTTTGATTGGCAGAAAGAAGATGAGGGATTCGGATTTGATTCGAAAGCTTTTAAAGGCCGGGATGAGCTACAGGAATATTTCGGTCATCGCAAAATGCAGTCATGGTTCAGTCTCAGCCGAGCGCGCGGCTATGAAGCGTGAAGAAGCTGAGCTGAAGCAAAAGGCTGCTGAGCAGGAAGCCGCAGAAAAGCGGCTACAAGAGGCAACTGTCCATTTCCCAGAGTTAAGTAAGGTAGAGTCAGCCTGAACCAAAGAGGACCCTTTGCGGGGTCCTCTTTTTTTGTCTGAGGGGTTCAAAAACCCCGGTTTTAATCGGGCCGAATAGATAGTCGTATCTTTAAATAGCGAGGACAAGTTGCCCTCTGAGATTCAAGTCAGTTCAAAGAAATCTAACCACAAGCCAAATTGAAGTGTCATAAACTGCACCCTTCAGATCAGACACCTCCACAGACCTTTCTGACCACCCTTTAGCCTTAACCGCCATGATGTGCTAGAAGCCGCCATGGCCAAGAGGAAAAAGAAAATGGACATCGTAAATCCAAGGTTGCCTAAGGAAAAGAATCCGACTGGCAGAGCCCCGAAGTTTAGCGCTGAGTACTACATGATGATGGCTAGGCAGGTTGTTGATAAAGGCATGTCGTATCGAACGGCCGCCAATATTTACAAATGCTCGCATGGGACCGTGAGCCACTGGGTAAGGCTTTATAAAGAAGGCATCCTGCCTGGCCGAGTGAAGAAGGAAAAACGAGATGCGGCATCGAGCGAAGCGGCACTCGTGCGCCTTGAGCGTCATGTGAAGACTCTCAAGACCGAGATCGGAGAACTCTATCTTGAAAACCTGATGTTAAAAAAAGCCCTGGAGTACTCACAACAGCTGAAAAAAGAAGATTTATCCGTGATCACCTCGGAACACTTGGATCCGTTGCCCGAGGATGCCGAATAATGGGGATCTCAAGGGCGACTTATTACCACAACTCTGTGCGCTCAGAACGCCAGGCCGAAAAAGACATGGAGCTTCGAAGTTGGATCGAAGAGATCCACTTGGAGCTGCCAGGATACGGCTACCGCCGCATCCGGCATCATCTGCTTCGAAAAGGCAAACGGGTGAATGGAAAACGCATCCAGCGAGTGATGAAAAAGTACTCGTTGCTCTCGTGCTTGCAGCGAATGGTGAAAACTCGCGGAGAAAAGGCCGGCGTTAAATTATTTTATCCAAATCTTATCCGCGGCATGAAGATCAACGGTCCAAACCAAGTCTGGGCGACAGATCTAACGTACATCAAGCTTCTTAGAGAGTACGTTTACTTGAACGCAGTGATCGACGTTTACACGCGTAAGATCGTTGGCTGGGCGATCTCGCGAGACCTTAGCCACAAGTTCTGCCTGCAAGCTCTAGACGTTGCCGTTAAACGCTATCGGCCGCCAGAAGGCTTGATCCACCACTCCGATCGAGGCGTGCAATACGCTTGCATCGACTACGTGGGCTACCTGCAAAAGCACAAGTTCCAGATCTCCCAATCGAGACTTGCAACGCCTGAAGACAATGCGTTTATCGAATCATTTTTTAGAACGATGAAAAAGGAGGAAATTTACTTTAAGGACTACAAAACGATGAGCGACGTAATTAAGAACTTGCCGAAATTTATCGACGAGGTCTACAACACCAAACGACTTCACTCGTCGCTTGGGTATAAGACCCCGGCAGAGTTCGAAGCGGAGATTTTAAAAACAAACCCGGCTAAGAGGCCTGTTCAGAAGTTATGGGGCTGGACTGCCTGATCTACGGGGTGCATTCCAGTTATCTGATCGCCTTTGTGGGCGACTCTTTGCCAGTTGACGGGCAAGCGCCTCGGCCTGATAAAACTCCTTCTAAATATATAAGCTCAAAATCTCGCGTCGTATTGCAAATGCGCAAACAGTCTGGCGTGCCCCGACAATTCAGATCGCACGATTGAATCAGGCGGGTCATGTAGTCGTGAGCGTTTTTGATATCTGAACTTGCACAGAGTTCTTCATGCCTTGCTAGCATCGTCGTGCGGGCGTTAGAGCGGCTTAACTCTTCTGCGGCTTTCTGATTTCCGTTAGCCATAAACCTCAAGGCGGCCCCGATAGACAAATCTATCGGCGTCACTGCTGCGTTCTTTTCACAAACATGGGACTTTGGAATGTTTGAAAGATATTGAGGAAGCTGGGCATGAGCTGAAGATAAAAATAATAAAAGTGAAACTAACATAAGAACAGGATAGGCCGGGCCGCCTTAGCTGTCCACCAATCTAATCTCCATGAAGCCCAGCCAGGCTATTTTTGAGCTGGGTTCGGGTCAGGTGACGAAAAATCGCCCGCTATCTCCAGCCAGACCCTTTTGAAGCGGCCGCTACCATTTCTTAAGGGGGATTCTGAAGCAGGAGGTGCTACCGGCCCGAGGCAGGCTCCAAGTCCCTTAAAAGTCACTATGGCGCTTATTTTAGCTCAAATGAGGCCAGGACCCTAAATGCCAGGTCTCAAATGGCGTTTGTTGGCTTCATGGGGATTGGATTTTGGTACAAACGTCCAGAAGAATCTGATTTGGCACCTTAAACTGCGTCTTCACGGTATTCTGATAAAAAAATGGAAGCCTTAAATGAAAATTGTACTTCTTGCCTCTCTTACATTTGCATCCACTCTCGTTCACGCCGGATCATTCCAAGACTGTGCTGATCAAATTGGCCTGAGAGCCAATACGCAGAAAAAAACTCAAGCCGAGATTGTTTAACGGCGTGGATCAAGTTACCAATCGTAGTTATATCGACAACATTGGCGGAGGCACGGCGATTACAGAGTGCAAAAGGGAAGTGCTTTAAAGTGTCTCTTAATGAGACCAGTCCACTCTTTAAGTGAAAATAAGAATAGGGAGCGGTACCCTTAATCGAGCACCAAAGGCAATAAGGAGACCGAATGACTCTTGGCAATTGGGCAGTTCTTTCTGTTCTTATATCTCTAATTGGTTTTTCCACTCAGATTGAGGCCCAAGTTTCGGCCGCAAAAAACAGACTGGTGTCCGAAATGCCGAGAGTTCGCAGTACCACTTGGTATGTGACTTACGCCGCGGGAACGGTGCGCTCGCGCGAGGCCAGTGCGGCCGAATTTGTGCAGCAGCTGCCCCGTATTAAGGCCGCCGGATTCAACACAGTGTGGATTAGCGATCATACGACATGGTCGTTTATGCAAAAAAACCCGGAACAGTATGGTCCCTTGGATGCGGATGAGCTTCGGCTTTTAAAGTATATGCTCGACTCTGCTCGCGGGCACGGCCTTAAGGTGATGCTTCCTCTCAACGGCTACGGCTACGGCCATTGGCATAGTGAAAACGAGGCCTTTAAATATTTTTTGAAAGTAAACGCGGGTGAACAGGGTAGCCAGCACGACCTCTGTACCTGGTTCAAAAACACGCACGGCCCAGTTTACACTTGGTACAAATATTATGCGGCTAAACTTCTTCGAGAACTTCAGGCCTACCACGATATGACGTACTTCTTTGTCTATTCCGAGGCGGGATATGACGATACGCAAGTGCGATGTGTAATGAGCCAACCGTTCTATGCGGGAACAAAGTCCCCAGCGGTGCGGGCGACCTACGGTAATCTTCCCTACCAGCTCAGCCAAATCGACCCCACTCTAATGAATACGGTGGTTCTTGGTTACCATGATGATCACGCGATGTCGGATCAATGGGTGACGCCGTCGAATGGACCGATCAATCCTCAATCACGCTTCGATTTCGTTTCGACCCATGGCTACTATGACGGCAACAGTGTTTTTCCATATTATGGCAATCATGTTTATATCGATTCGCTCGGCTATACTGAAATCAAGGCTCGCCTAAAACAACGGCTCTGGCGTTTAACTCACTACGTGCCTGCGGGTACCCCATTGCTTTTAGGGGAATTCGGCATTTCGAATTGTCGGGTCCCGAATTTGGAAGCCCAGTGGAGTGTGTTGCTTTCCATCCGCGACGCGCTGTTGGAAATTGGAGCGGGTTCAAATATGTGGGCGTGGGTTCCGGTGGAAACGAATTCATCCGACAACTGTGGATTCGCCACCGGCGGGTATTATTTGACCCAGCAGCCGGACTCGATCGGTGTCCGCCAACTCAATCCCCTTACTCAGCGGATGACATTGCGCCCGGTGGATTGGCGGGGGTTCTGAGGTGGTCTGTCGATACAGCAGTCATTTGCGTACAACCAATACACCAAAATCGGCGGGAATTTCAGGACGAATTCCGTCCTGAGAATTGTAGTTGGCTCTCGTTTACCTATGTTTCTATTTGATACATGGCCCTTCGGTTGCAACTGAATAATGCTTCGGAACATCTATTGGGGGGATGAAGATGAATAATATATTCGGCTATTTTCTGATCGCGGGACTTATGGCGGCCGGATCGTCCGCGTTCGCCGTGACTTGCCACATGACTTATTACCATCCGTGCCAGGGTGAAATCATAGGAACTATTGGACAGTCAGCGTTGGCCTGGAGGGTTGAGGTAAACTGCGCCAATGGCGCCATGATTGGCTCTGGAACGACCACTGTTCGTAAGAATTGTGCGATTGACCCCAAGGCTAGCTTTTCAGCCTACTCCGCTCGGTACACGTGCGCCGAGATTGGACGAGTAGGTCGTCCTAACGGGTACTATTTGATCACCCAGTATTCCGCGGGCTATTACTTCCTGGGCCAGCCCGTTCAAAATTCCTGCAAATAAATTCGGCCGCGCCTACGCCTAAACCGTCGCGGGCGCCGGTGAATCGTCATTGTCTTCCAAAGCCTCAAGCAATTCGTAAACTTCCTTGTCAAATCGGTTTTGTCTTTGGCTTTATAAGATAGCTCCGCCACTTTAATTGTTCCAGCCGCGACTCTGAAGAGCGGTGCGGATGTTGTTGAGGTCAGTCGGGCCGCCGTAAAAGCTGTAACCACCATCTTCGTCTTTTTCGACTTCGTTTGCGCCGGCTTCAATTGCTTCTTCTTCCGGATCACCGACGTTGGCGTAGGCCAGAAAATAGGTGAAGAGCCTTCCCAAAACGGGGATGTCTTTTAATTTTGCTGCCCAGGGAACTGAAATAGGAAAGCCCGAAGGTCCGATCAAAACGAGTCCAACGACGCTATTAGGATGGCGAAGAGCATACTCAGCGACGATGATCCCAAGGGGTGGTCAGAAAGGTCAGGGAAGGTGTCTGATCTGAGGGGCGCACCTCAAATCACTTCAATTTGGCCTGAGGAGCCCACATTTGTGCGTGGGCTTCGTTGAAGGTCTTTTCCAGCTTAGTGGAATTCGTATCTTTCTGACTTGAGGGGCGGGTTTTCTTTCGGCCTTTTTACGCTACCAGTGCGTCCTAAAAGTCTCCCTTTGGGGTCATTGAACGACATTGTAAGGGCCATCTGTTGAAGTGTGATGTGGACGTACCGTTCCCAAGTTAAAAAGTAATCCATAGGAATTCGGTAGAGATGAAGCATATAGGCGAGGTTTCTCAGTTGGAGGCCCACTTCTCCAGACTCTACCCACCTGATATCGACGCCAGTTTTTCTGGCAACATCACGAACCGAAAGCCCAGCTCTAAGTCGAGCTTTCTTTAAAAAACGGCCCTGTTCTTTCTTGAACCATGTCTTATGAGGGGTTTCTTTGCCGAAATACTCATGAGTCATACTAATAGACAGTCCTACTATATGTAGGACTGTCGTGCAATGGGTGAATGCCTCGGCGATCTAAGGTTTCAGCAGTTTATAAGCCATCCATCGACAATGAGTTGTCGAATATCTCCAAGATTATTAAAAACCGCAGGATGGAATTGGGTTGGACACAAAACGACCTTGCCGAGAGGCTCGACTGCGAGGTCACGACGGTTCAGGCCTACGAGCAGAAGCGACGAAACCCGAGCCTTCCGACTCTTCTCATGATTTGCAAGATCATGAAGCTCAAGCTTTCCATCAGCTAACTTTGAAATCGTTTCATTTTTTGGCGACAAAAAACGGCTTATCTCTTCGTCAGATCCATCAATAGTTTAGCTGATGGTGGCGTATTTCTTGATTATACAATTTTTATGGAGTTTTCACGGAACTGTAAACTCAGCTTAATATTTCTAACTTTGGCCGCAATCGTCGCCTGTTCCAAAGATTCACATAAAAACCAAGGTACAGAAGATAGCGGTGGGGGTTCCGCTCATTACAGCACATCCGAACAGGTTGGGGTGGAGTTGGAGCGCGCAATCAAGTTGGCCACTGACCCTGACCAGCAGAAAAATGTGTTCGCACAATTTTGGATTGATTCGGGCCGTAAGAATAAACATGCGTTCATCAAAGTTCCATCGCGGCTTTTTCCGAACATGGTTGATTTAGGAGCTACGCAAAATTTAAGAGCGCCAGAACACGCCGATAAGTTCAAAAGCCCGTTTTTGGAGGCCCTTACCAAGAATAAATTCATTCGTAAGGCCAAGGGCGATTGTATGGTTACATCTTTAGGCGAGCATAAGGACGCGTCCGTGACCTCATTGAGCATCAATGCCGATATTTGTTTTAGCATCGGAAATTTAACCCGCATTCCCCCTTCGTCTCTTCTAAAGGAAATATTGGGCTTGCTACTTCATGAGGTTATTCATATCGGGGGAGGCGATGAATCAGAGGCTAAAACCTGGCAATCGGAATTTTCGGACTACTTCGGAATAAGGTTCGGTGACCTCACGGCTGATACTTTGCCTTCAGAAACGCTCAAGAAGTTGTCGCTAGCAAGAAGCCAACTGAATCGAGCTATGGAAATGGCTGAGATCGACCCTAAAAATCCGCGTATCTGGGGAGTAGCAGGAAAGGTCGCTCAAAGTTTGGCAACGCTTCCTAGTTTGCTTGATCCACTGGTTCTGGAGCTTAAAACGAACCCCAGAGCACCAAACTTGATTAGAAACTATCAAAATGCGGTGTTGGCCCTAATCAATCAAATCCAAATTCGTTTTGAATTTGAGTTCATGCCCATAGCCTTTTGGGTGGTGCGCACTCCCTTAAATTTGATGCCGCCAGATCAAATGAAGCCCGTGCTGAATGATATGTCTAAGCGGCTCAGTCAAGCGGAAGAAAATTTCCTCGCATTCATTGGCGGCAGCGAAGAAGTCAAATCAGTTTGCGTTCTTCCAGGTGAATCGCTTGACCCAAGGATCTTTGGGCAAAATGAACAGGCACAGATCGCTCGGATGAGTTTTCCTCCTCGTGTATGCGCTGTAGATTAACTCGAGGTCTATTTTACAGGCCAAGTCCATCCAGACCTATAAATTGTGGAATTGTATTGGCTCCACGTTCTTGACTCCCACATCGGTCGCCCATCGTGAGAATACTTACTGTTATCAATCATGTTTTCGTATACCGACTTGGCAATGTACGACGAGTATCCTTCCTCTCGCAAAGAACATAATTTTGCTGCATAATTTGCTGCACGTCCTACCCATACTAGATCATTTGAGCCTTTAATTCCTGTTCTGGCCACGAGAATACTGCCCGAGTCGACGCCAACCACATGGTTAAGGACATAATCAGTGTTAGGATAAATTTTTTTGAGTTCAGGATTGATCAGTTTCTTAACTACATAGTTGATCTGAAGTGCGGATTTCGCAGCTGAGCTATTTTTTTTACTTCCGACGAAGATCGCCATTACTCGATCTCCGTCAAATGCTCGGATGTATCCTCCGTTAGCGCGGATTGTTCTGCATGCGCCCACTAGGAAAGCCTTGTAAACTTCAGCAGCAAACTGCGATTTTTTTTTATCTACAAGAGACGTTGACTCAACCATGTCGGCGTAAAGTACAACAGCATCTATATTCACTCCATCGTTTCCGGAAAGACCAATATCTTCGGGGGTAGGGACTGAGTCTCCATCCCTTGTGCTCCACTTATTTTTAAAAATGTCGGATATTTCCGTTTCTAGCTCATCGCCTAAACTCATGGTGTTCTCCTACTTGGGCTTTTGGCGCTTTACGGCGTCTCTTATCTGGCAACCTAGTTCAATTGTGGATTTGGACACGTTTGTCGAGTCGAATTCGATGCGGGTGATTCCCAAGAGATCGGAGGGTATTTTAATTCCTGAATTTTTAGGTGAGACGATAAAACATCTTTCTGGGCCAATTGTTCCCATAAAGAGTCCAAGTTCAAAAATCACATTGTCCCTAGGGGCAAATACTTTTTCGCCTCGGCTTTCAATAAGGTCGTCTGGCGACAAAATGAGAACTGCAAAATCGAACAATTTTGCCGTTGAAGTAAGAGATTCTAAGGCCGACTTACTGGCTTGGAATACTCCATCGGTCCAAAGCTTAACTTCTGCTCCTTCTGACTTGATTTCCTCTCCTAGGATCTTTGACTGATCTAAATATTCGGAAGAGCATCCTATGAAAACATGAGGGATAGCATTTGGTTCATCGACAAACTTCGATCGCTCTCTAAGGCGAGCGGCAAGCTCGACTCCTATCCTTCTCCAAAGTATTGGGTGCGCAGTAGCAATTTGAGAAAAATCTCCTTCTTTCACTTTAAGAGTCACAGTTCTTTCCATCGCAATTACAGAGGCGCTTCTTTTAGATGAAGAGTCTATAAGAGCCATTTCTCCCACATGAGAACCAGAGCTTCTCAACGCAATTTCTCGTTTTTTAACTTTAACGGAAGCCGATCCAGCAATGATGAAATAGATGTCATTGTCCTCGGCATCCTGTTCTATGATGGCGTTGCTAGGTTCGAATTGAACAAGGGTGCCAACTAAAGTCAGAGCGCTGGCGATCTGTGGATCTCCACCAACAATCTTCTGCCCTTGAATGGCTTCGAGTAGGCGACGTTTTCCATCAGAATCTCCACGGAATCTATCTATCATTGACCCCTCCTGGGAAAATTTAGATCAAATATCGACATTTGCGGTCAAGTGTTTATCAGAATTTAAACCAATCTATGTTTAGGCATCGGTTCGTTTCTTCCGGAGAGGCACGCACTTGCTTTGAGAAATCTTGAATGAACTGCAAAAGTTTTTTTCTAAAAAGCTCGGCATCTTTTTCTGAAAGCGTCACTACAGAGGAATAGAAAAAATCATCATTTCCTGGGCCCGATAATTTTTCTTTGGCCTTATCCCTCCAATTTCTTCGATGATTGTTTACGAAAGGGCTTTTGTTTTCGATATGGATCTGTTTCGGTCCAGGGCGGATTTTACCCCTTTCGTCTTGAACGCAAAGCCCCGCTTCAACAAGGAACGAAACGATCTCACCGATATCGGCCCGACTCATTCCAAGATAGCTCGCAAGAGCCTCGACAGTCTGAGTTTGAGGAAGGGCGCTCAATGCGCGAACGGCCACATAGTACCAATTCGAATAATAGACCCCTTGATCCTCTTTTGAGAGAAGTCCGGTCTTTCCTTGAACGAGGTTTCGAATGTTTTCAGCTTCGGTGCGAAGTGCGGCCAGCTTATTTTGATAAAATGCTTTTAGTTCTTTGCTGTCCGCACGAGCGTAGTTCACTAAAAAAATAAAATACTCGGAAGTCCGAGCGTCCATCCCGAAGAACTCGGCGACCTTAATCGCCTGCTCAGGCGTGAAATGCCTGTCACGAGCGAGGACTTGGCTGACAACGATTGCGGCGACGTTCAAATGATCGGCCAAGCGGCGCGACTGCCCTCGTCCATGCTTGGGGTAGGTCTTTAAAAGAGCCTTGAGGTACGTCTTATAATCCTTAAATTCTGTGATCCACATAGTGCCCTATTTATCGGTAGTTAACCTATTTTATATAATTCTATGCTTATAAACTCGCCCAAACTAAAAAACATAAATATATCGCAATGCGTTAATTAGTCATATTCTCCGCTCCGAACCAAACAACCGCCTCAAGGAATGGAGGGAGAAATGAAAAAGGTTGAACAAATCATGCCATGGATGGCTGCGGATGGGACGGTGCTGCCCCTAGATCAGATTCGGGAGCTTTCAAAAAGCTGGGATCAATCGACGTGGGAGGCTTACCTGTCATCCCTTGAAGGCCGTCCAAAAGAAAAATATTTTTCTGATGGTCGACTGAGACGGGAATCAAAAAAGAAAAATATAAATATTTTTGATTTCTCGCAAAATAATGCAGATGAGGAAACTCGCCAGAGAATTCAAAAAATAATTTCGTATCTTACGGATCGCCAACGCCAAGTCATTGAAATGACTTATTGGGAGAACTTAAGTCAGCGTGAAATTGCTCAAAAACTCTCGATTCATCAATCGACTGTACTCGAAATAAAGCAGCAGGCGCTAAAAAAGTTACGAGAAATCGTGTCGGAGTACCCCGTCAGTTTGCCCATAGTAAAGGGCCAAGTTTTTTCTGAAACCACAAAGGAGGAGCAGGATGCTCAAAAAGATATTGGAATTGTTGAGCCGAAGGCCATCTAGGACATCTCCGGAACTGGAGGAATGGGCGCAACTTGAATTTGGGAGGTCACTTATCAAAACGGATTTGAAAGGAATGATTTTATGAACATGCAGGATGCAGAAAATTTTGAGACCGATGAACAATGGGCTGAAATCACAGACCCAGAGCTTTTGGAGGCTTTGGCCAGCCTCTCGGCAGAAAGCCAGCTCGCGCTTTATATGCGATTTTGGGAAAATAGGTCGATTTCGGAAATCGCTCGCCGATTGCAAATTAACTGGGACTCGGCAGACCGACTTCTGACCGACACACTTCTTGAGCTTCGTCGGCAGATCCAAAAGCCGCTTCACGATGCCTTAAAGGGATTTGCGGCGTGAAGGTCAAAAAAGTTTTGTTGAGAGCACAGGGATTTCTCCTACGCTTCTTTAAGCGCATGGGCGAGGCATGGGCTGAGGCCGGTGATATTCAGCAGAGAATCAATGAAAGCAAAGCTGAGCATTACAGGCACTGTGCCAACCGCATGGGACATCTTCGCTAAGGGTGCTTTACGGTCATAGCCTTAGCTGATCTGGAGAGAGCTGTTGTTCAGCTCTATGTCTTTGAACGAATGACCATTGCCGAAGTCGCCTCAAGACTACGGCTTCGAGAAAATTCGGTCAAAAAATTGATGGATACAATTTTACGAAGGCTCGTTTTGTCTTCGATCAACCAAAGAGGCGAAAGGATTTTTGCACTCTCGCAGTTATTTTTTTGAAATGGCCTGAAGGTCGACAATTTAAAAAGGAGTTTAAATGGAAGTAAAGGATAGCGAAAAATTTAATTTGTTCTGGATGTGTAATCAAACTGGCAAAAAACATCCCGCAGGAGTTGCGTTTTATAACGAATCACAAGGTGACTACCGTCTGAAGATAGACGTCATGCCGGAGGAAAAGGTGATTTTTTTAAAATCATACTCCCTGTGTGACAATGTGGTCTATTACCGGATCGAGGCCGCAGTTAAACGCGCAGGGAAAGTCACTCATCGAACGGAAATCGGAACAGGTCATTCAAGTGTCGATGAGGTTTCTCCCATCGTCATGGATCTTGGCCCGTTTTCTCGTAACCTTATCTTGGAAAGGTCTTTATAAGAAAGTTTAGCTTTTGGTTGGTGCTCCTTTTGGGAGCTGGATTGGTATGCTCTCTTTACCCTGAATTGGCCTTAGCACAGTTCTCAGGCGGCGCTCTTGAGAGCAAAGTCAACAACGTCACAAGTGGGCTCATAAATTTCCTTCTGCCCGCCGCGAGCATTATCGGGCTTGTTTATAGCGCGATACTCGCGGCGACAGGAGATGCTTCTGCGAAAAATCGCATGACCATGATTGCAATTTGCTGCGTGGTGGGAATGCTAGCTCCTCTTATTATTCGATGGCTTCAAGGAATGGCCCACTGATGCTGAAAACATCCGTGGTGCACCGGAAGCTGGACGCTAAATTTAAGATCGGTGGCATGGAGGCCACCGATCTATTGGCGGTGCTGCTGTCGGCGGCCATTATGAACCTATTTTTGGGACAAACCGCCGTCGGTCCCATCTTTATCTTTGGCGTGCCTGGAGTCCTGTTCTGCGCTCTTTATTTCGGAAAGCGCGGCAAACCAGATGGATTTTTGAGCCATGCCCTGAAGTTTTACCTTTCTCCAGGAGAGCTTTGGGCCGGTGAAAAGGCAAGCAACAGAAGATGAAGCAAGCCTATATCGAAGAGAAGCTGCCTTTTTTCTGTTTTGACGAAGATCTGATGGTCTATCTTGATGGCTCGCTAGGGATTGGTCTTCGAGTGAGTGGCAATGACATTAGTTGTGCCTCGCCAGACGCCATTAATGCATTTTGCTTTAAGTCAGAGAATTTTCTGGTCGGCTTGCCTGAGGACTTAAGGGTTCAGGTCTTTTATCGGCTGAACAATGCGAGTCTCGGCCTGCTTGAAGATCACTCCGAGGTCTCGAAGGCAAGTGTATCTTGCTATCAGCCTATTAAGAGTGCCCGGCTTGAATTTTTAAAAGATAAAATCGAGGGCAAAAGTTTTTTTGTTCCAGAGATTTATGTCTTTGTTCGAAGCGAGGCGCTTCAGATGAAACGCAGACGATTTTTTGAGAAACGAAAAGATTTCGATGGTTTTCCCGAGAAGGAGTTCAGGCAAGCCAAAGAAAAATTTCTTATTCTCACTTCACAAGTCGAAGCAGCTTTGAGCTCGGCTGGACTGAAGCCTCAAAGGCTTTTGAAAGATGAGTGGTTTGATCTCATTTTTTCCTATTTTAACCGTGAGAGAGCAGAGTCTGTCGGTGTTCCTAGTTTAAGAAGCCCCCTTGAGCCTTTAGGGCCAAGCCTGAACAGCCAAGTGGGGCTTACTAATGTGACGGTCAATGAAGATCATCTCAAAGTTGGCGGTCTATTGTTCCGTGCCGTGACCATGGGACTTTTGCCTGAAGGTGAAACGTTTGCCTCAATGATTGACGGCCTGACCAAGCTTCCGTTTCACTTTTGGGTTTCGCAGAACATCCGAACGCAAGATCAACGAAAAGAGATCGAAAAACTTGAATTGATGAGACGGATTGCAAACTCGATGGCCTCAGGGAGCCAAAATGTTTCCGATATTGAAAGTGAATCTAAGCTTTCAAATATTGAGGAATTGCTTCGAGAATTGATGAATGGATCTGAAAAATTGGTTTCAGCAGACCTGAACATCATTTTCTGGGCCGAGTCTAAGGATGAGCTTGAGCGTAAGACCGAGGAAATTCTTAGAGCCTACCGAGCTATGAACCAAGCGGAAGGGCTTGTTGAGACTTTTGCTCTAGAAGACGTGTTTTTTAATGCGGCTCCTTCCGTTTGCGAAGGTTTTCGTCATAAACGGATGAAGACCTCAAATTGTGCCCATCTCATGCCTCTTTACGCTTCATGGACTGGCAATAACCGTCCAGTGGTGCTCCTCTCAAATCGAGAAGGAGCACCATTTTCAATTGACCCATTTGCGGCCGAGCTTCCGAATTGGAACGGCCTTGTCTTTGGTGGAAGTGGCGCGGGGAAATCATTTACGATTTCGCAGCTCATGCTTCAGTTTTGCGGTCAGACGCCAAGGCCTAAGATCGTGTGGATTGACAATGGGGCTTCGAGTGAAAAGCTGATTGAGGTCATGGACGGCGAATTTATCGACCTGAACCTCAATTCCGGAATCAGGCTGAATATGTTTGATCTTGAAAAAGGAGCTGATGGACCGACCTCGTCCAAGATCAAGCTGATTCTGGGATGTCTTGAACTGATCTTGAAAGATGAAGACAAGGCAGGGCTTCCAAAGCGTGAGAAGGGACTTTTGGAGGAGGCGATTTTTTCTTGCTATGAAAAAGCAAAAGGGACCGTTCCGACACTTTCAACTTTAAAGTTAGTTTTAAAAAAGCATCCAGAAAAAGAGATGAGGAAATATGCCGATATTCTTTTTTCTTGGACAGGCCAGACCGCTTATGGCCGGATGCTTGACGGAGAATCGAACGTCAAACTGACAAAGGACCTTGTTTCAATCGAAATCAAGGGGCTCGAAAATTATCGGGAGCTGAAGGACATTTTTTTGCTGCTGCTCACCTCATACATCAAGGAGGAAGCTGCAAGTGATTTGTCCAGGCCTTATCTATTGATAGTCGATGAGGCGCAGAGGTTATTTAAGGGCTCTCCGATGGGAAAAGAGTTCGCCGTGGACTGTTTTCGAGTTTTTCGAAAATACAACGGCGGCATTTGGTGTATTAGCCAGAACTACAAGGATTTTTTATCAGAGCCTGACCTTGCTGATTCGCTAATGCCCAATACGACATTCGTTTTCATCTTACGCCAACGAAAGATTGATTGGGATCACTTTAAAGACACGTTCGATTTTAACGACGCCCAGGTGGAAGCAATTAAGAGCCTTGAGATTGTAAAGGGCCGACATTCGGAATTTTTCTTTATGCAGGATGAAAACCAGGCGGTCGTGCGTTTGGAGCCGGAACCACTGAGTTATTGGATTTGTACGACCGATGGGAACGAAAAAGCCAAAGTGGCATCGCTTAAGGAAAAGCAGCCTACTCGGCCTTTGATTGAAATTCTGTCGGATTTAGCAAAAGGAGCATAGATAAAACGATTTAATAAGTTTGTCGTAGTGGCCACCAGTGTGGCCCTACTTTTAAGGCCTCTTCCGGCGGTCGCTTTCAGCGACGGCTCCGGATGGGTCATGGTTGGCTATTTGGTCAAAATCTTGGAGGAAAATTATAGGCGCTACGTTCAGCTCAAGCAGATGATAGATATGTCAAAGGACCACAACAATTTTCTTAGGCAGCTCAATGCGGGCCTTGATAATTCGATTGGTCTTTTAGAGTCCATGCCGATCAAGGACGAGCGAGTTCTTTCGGAGCTAAAGCAGTTTAAGGGCGCTTTGGAAAAAGTGGAAAGCCTTTATGGGCAAATTCCCAAAAGTCCAGAGGAAGCTCTTCACTTGCTTCACGATCAGTCTGTCGCTGAAAGCTTAAGGATGGCCAATTCATTTAAGGAATTCTCAGATACGCAGGAGAAAAACTCTCAAGTCATAGCGATTCAGGCAAGGCAGGCTTCTCCAAAAGGGGCTGCCAGAATGCAGGCGGAAATGAGTGCGGAAATTCTTCGGACACTTTCGCAATTGATACGCCTCAATACGCAGATGCTGAAACTTCAAAGTGAACAGCTTGCGATGACGAACAAAAATGCGAAAGATAATGTGGCAAACTATCAAAAAGTGAGCCGAGACTTCGGCGCAGGATTTTCGAAATTTAAACCTGATTTGAAGCTTATTGCTTTTTAAATGTTTGAATATCTATCAACGGTAGGTGCGGAACTTCGAGGAGAATTGATCCAAATGTATTGGATTCTTCTTGTTCCTTTTGTGGTTCTGCTTATGGCTTTGGAGGTTTTGAAGGATGAGAATCCAAATCTTCGCAATATTCTGCGCAGAGTGGTTACTTCGGTTATTCTTCTTCTTTGTTTTGATTGGACGATTGGTGCAATCGGCACTGTGGGTGACGCGGTAACGGCCAAAATCAATGGTCTCGAGAAGTTGTCGGAGGTCCTTGGAAATCTTGGGCCTAACTACTCTGGAAAGGACAATTGGTTTAGTCTTAGAGAGACCTTTTTATACGCACTTAGTATTCTATCCTATCTCGTTGCGTACATCGGATTTTTCGCAGCCACAGCACTTACACATTTTGTGTGGACCGTGCTCTATGTCGTCTCGCCATTGATGATTCTGATGTACGTTAGCCCGCATACGGCTTCGGTAACATTTAGCCTCTATAAGGGGTTGGTTCAGGTCATCGTATGGAAAATCCTTTGGTCTATCCTAGGGGTGCTTCTTTTGAAGCTAGCCATTCAGCCGGAGATAACCGGAATGGAAGACTACCTTATGTCCGTTGTGGTGAATCTGTGCATCGGCTTTTCGATGTTGTTTATTCCACTTGCGACACGGTCCTTGATTTCTGATGGCTTGAACTCGGCAGCGAACTCTTTAGCGGCAGTTCCAGCGTTTGCGGCGGCCGGTGCGATCAAAGTGGCTGCGGTCAAATACGGAGGAAAACTTAAAGGTGCGGCAGCTTTTGCGGCAAAACCTGCAACCAATGCCGTTGCGGGACGTGTGGAAATGATGCGGGACAGGTTAAGGCCTGGTTTTGATCGAGCGAAGGCGGCCTATGGGTCCTTTGGACTTCCGGAGGAGATTAGAAAAAAGCATGAATTTAAAGGAAGAAAAGAGAAATGAGTAAGTCAGAAAATACAGTTCCAAATATTTGGACCGCACAGGAAAACGTGATTCATTTTTATCGCGTTTTAGCACTCGGTCTTGGCGGTGTTGCGCTAGTGGCCTTTGCACTGTTCTTGGTGGCGTCTTTTCGTGATCCTGTCGTCGTGACTCAAAGTCCGGGTCGTCAGGAATTTTATCCGAGTTCGCGGAGCAAAGTCGCGGTTGGAAAAGATGAGGTCGAACGCTTTACCAAAGATTTTTTAAACGCCCTTTATGTTTGGAATGAATTTAAGCCGGAACAACTGGCAAGAGAAATTGAACCTTTTGCGGAAAAAGGTTTTGTCGAGAAAGTGATTGCTGGGCAATCGCAGAAATATGGAAAAGAGCTAAAAGGGAAAAAATTGTCTCAGGCGATTACCTTTGTCGAGGTTGAAATCTTGGAGGACCGAGTGGTCGCTCGATTTGATCGAGTTATTAAGATTGAGGGAATTCCTCTTTTAATGCCGACTGAGGTTGTCTTTTCGATGATTCAAGGAAGTGGGACTAGGATCAATCCTATGGGCATCTATGTTTCAGGAATTACGGAGCGTGAAGGTGCGAAGTAGTATCGCATGGATGGCGTTTGGAATTGTGGTGTTCTCTTGTTCTATGGCTAAGGCTTCACCACCTAGCGACAAGCGCACAATTTTGACGTCAGGAGAAAAAGTCTATACGATTCGGTATAAGCTTGGTCAGAGTACAATTTTGTATTTTGGTGTTAAGCCTGAAATCGTAATCTGCGGGAATAAGAATTACTTCAATATCGAGAAAATCAAGGATGCGATCGCGGTTCAGCCTCTCTCGAATTTTTCAACGAATCTCACGGTCATCAGTGGCAATCGTCGTTATCTGTTCTACTTAACTCCGTCGGGCTCATCTAAGCCTGATGGTTTTGTTGAGCTGAAATGGATTCCTGTGAGCGAGGCAAAGCCTGTGGCGCCTTTTGCCAAAGTAGCTCTTGAGACGGTTCGTGAGATCAAGCAGAAGATGACTCTTGGGCAATTTGAAATCACGGTTTTGCGCGAGAAGGTTCTGGATGCTGGACGACGAAAAATATTTGAGTTTGAAATGAGGACTTCAAACCGAAAGGCCGTTAAGACCTCATCCTTTGAGATTTTGGCAAGTCAGGATGGAAAGCCGCTTGGGCGTCAAATTGCCGTTTGGGATTCAGACGAGGTGTCAAATGGTCGGCCAGCGATGGGAAGGTTGATTATTTCTGGTGCGAACAACAAATCGCTGAGCCTTCTGATCGGTTATGAAGGCCGGAGCGCCAAAACTATTCTGAAAGGTTCGAAGAATTAAGGATGCCAAGACTGAAGGCTTTAAAGAACGTATAAAATCCTTTTTTGTGGTCGAGAGTGGCGGAAAGACAATTCTTTCCGCCAAAAGGACTGGCGCGGTCGTAGGTGGCGCAGCCCTTGTTCTTGCTCTGGCTATGGCATGGTTTGGGCCAAGCCAAGACAACACCTATTACACGCGGACATCTGAGGCGCCTACGCCAAGAGAGAATAATCATCATTCGGAAGAACCTGGAGTAATGGCCGGTCTCTTCGATAGTGGCGAGCGAAAAAAAGAGGATGAGCAACGCTTTGAAGATCAAAAAAGGAATCGGCGCGTGGCAATCAAATATTTTGCACCTCAGGTTATTGGCGTTAAAGGCAATCGGGCTATTCGAATGGGTGCAAAGCTAGTTGGTTTCTTGATGAGCCCCATTGACACCAGGTCGCCGTCTCTTGTGCGTGTGCGCTTACTTCGTGGTGGAGAGTCAGGCGGCGTTGAAATTGAAGCCGGATCGGTCTTAGTGGGTCAGTATTCTTATTCTGGCGAAGGAGACCGGATTTTTATCAATTTTAACCGGCTCGACACGCCCGATGGCGATCTAAGGCAAATTCGTGCTCAGGCCCTTGATAGCGGCAGCTATGCGCCAGGCATCAGCGGTGAGGTGGTTTCCAGTAAGGGAGAGAAGATTGCTGCAAGCCTCGGGCTATCAATGTTTGCCGGAATGGCGGAAACACTGACGGAGAAAGAGTCGCTTGGGTTTAGTCAAAATGGTGTCCAGAACAAAGCCACGATGAAGAATGCTCTTCTTCATGGGCTTTCAAGGGCATCACAAGACCAACTGGGGCGGACGGCTTCGGAAATTGATGCGATTAAGGACTATGTGGTGGTTCCACAGGGGAAAGAAATGATTGTTGAACTGATTGAGGATTTTAGCAAATGAGTGAGCCAAAGGATAAAAGCCACGACCTTTTAACTGCGCTGGCCGTTATTTTTGGAACGTTTATTAAGTTTTTTGTCACGGTTGTTGGACGAGGGCTGTCGAGAAAGCGTATTTGGACCAAAGGTATCCTGCTCTTCTGGATGGGATACCTTCTTTGGCTATTTCTGATGATTTATTCACCCTATTGGAATCTCCCCTCAATTCTTGATTTTTTCTGGCCTAGTTCAGGTCTTGGACACTGGATGTATAGTCATGTGCCAAGAAAGATGCAGTTTTGGGTTTTGTATCTACTGCCCTTTCTCTCATGGCTGTTCGCCTTAGGAATTGGTGATTGGATACGAGTGACCAAGTTTCAAAGGTGCATTGACCATTTGGGACTAAAAACGCCCACCGGACTTACTCCTCTCGTGACAAAGGTGATTCCTATGGAAAACAGGCAAATGAAAATCCTTGTTCATTCCATCGGAATTGATGTTGCAAGCTTCAAAGATAAGAAAGGTGTTTTGGAGTCGAGCTTGAATGCTATTGTTCAAGATATTCGAGTGTCGGAATCGAATCGCCAGATTTTCGAGATCCTGATCGCTGAGAAAGAGATTCCGAAACTGATTGAGTTTCAAGAGGCCACAAGCTTTTTGAAAAAGCCTTATACGTTTCTTGTTGGACAAGCGATGGATAACTTTATCGTGGCTGATTTGTGCGAACTTCATCATATGTTGGTGGCTGGAACGACTGGCGGAGGCAAAAGCGTTTTCTTCAAACAGACTCTGATTGGTCTTCTCAGAAGCTCAAAGCATATTCAGCTTTATTTGCTGGATCTTAAGCGCGGTGTGGAGGTTAAGCCGTTTGGCGCTCTTGATAACGTGGAAATTGCAAAAGACACGGTCACCGCAATTTCAACACTTAAAGTGGTTTGCAGTGAGATGGACCGGCGATTTAAGTATTTAGAGGACAAAGGATTTACAGAGATTGTTCCGGAGCGTGATCGGATGGACCGCATCGTTGTTGCTATAGACGAAGCGTCCGTTCTTTTTATGATCGAAAGAAGCTCTAAGGCGGCGAAAGTCAATGCGACAACCGCCAGGGAGTTGACGGACAAGATCGCAAAATTGGGACGTGCGGCCGCAATCCATGTTATCCTTGCGACCCAAAAAGTGGTGAAAGAAACCATTGATACCCGTGTTCAGACCAATATCCATGCTCGAATGTGTTTTCGTATGCATAACATTGCGGACTCCATGACCGTGCTAGGAAACCGAAAGGCCGAGCAACTTCCCGAGATCCCAGGACGCGGAATTTGGTCCGTGGGAAGTAAGGACATCGTCGTTCAAGTTCCAAAACTCGATAACGACGGTGTGATTTCAGAGGTAAATGCTCTGACATCTAAATTCAATGGGGAAAGCAGCCCACTCTTTCAGAGGATGCTGGATGTTTCCAAAAAGAAGACCTCAAGAGGTGATGGGTTTGTGGAAGATAGCGAGAGTTCACCCGCCGCTGAAAGGAAAGCGAGCTAATTGGCGCTTGTGTTACAGCGTAGGGATATTGAGATTTTGAAACGGGTTTTTGCGTTTCGTGTAATGACCTACAATCAGATTCAAAAAATATTTTTCTCTCGAAAAGATAGCTCTATCTCACGCCGACGCATAAGACGACTTTGTGAAAAGGGGTTTTTGCACCCCTCTTTTGTATCGAATGGACCTGTGGTGGAAAAAGCGGTCACTTGTTCTGAGAAGTCTTGGCAGTCCATTGTGAACGGATGGGACTTCGAAATAAATTCGCCGCTCTTTAAAAGCGAGTCCCCAAATCACGATATTCGTGTTGCTGATGTTTCTTTTCGATTTGAGCGGCTGAAGAGCTTTTGTAGTTTTTTGCCTGAAAATCTCCTGCAATCTTCGTCGGCGTTGGCAGATGACCCAAGCTATCATGACTTAGTAGTTCTTCAGTCCGACGGGGTTTTGAAACTTCTGGGTCCTGATAAGCGTCACTATTTGTACGCTGTTGAAGTTGAAATCAGCAAAAAGTCTTGTGACCGGTATCGGGAAAAACTTGGTTCCTATTATCGTGCCGGAGGCATTGATGGAGTTATCTATGTCTGTGCGAGCAACGAGATCCTATCTTCGGTTGCACGGATAGACCGTGAAGTTTGCACAGAGAGCGATTCGATTGTGTATTTAGCTCTTGAGTCGAGTGTATTGGAATCCAAGGACAAGATCTACTTTCAGAGCTCTATGGATAAACGGATTGGCTTGTTTTAAGGGGTGCCCCGCGCGGGGCAGTTGGGTGCCACATGCCTGCCCCGCACGGGGCAGGCAAAAATGAGTCAAATGGGCGAAATTATTGAAATCACGAGTCGGAATTTTAGGGGCAGTCACGGAGTTAGCGATTTTTGGATTTTTTGTGTGGAGGGAGTTGTGGAATTGAGTTTGGGATAGGTTGTGGAGGGATACATTTTTAAAAACGGAGTGCTGAATAGATAATAGAATTTTGTGTCAGGTAATGGTGGTCATAATTTTAAGTGGGTGTTCAACGCTCAGAGAATCATTGATCTTGGGTGCTGGAACAGGAGTTGTTGCTGGTGGGATTGCAGGGAATCAAACTAAGGGAGATAAAAGCGAGAACGTAATTGCTGGTGCAGTTATTGGCGGCGTTGCCCTAGGACTTGTAAGCTACGCCATTCACGGATCTCTTGAAAAGCGAGATGCAAGGGTTCGCCGAGAGACCTTGATGAATCTTGAGCAGTACGAAGTGTTGGGCTTTGAGGGCGCAAATTTTGGATCAAGGGAATCTGGCCGGAGTGGCAAGTGTACGACGACGAAAGAAGTCGATGGCCGGATGGTATCAATCCCCTGTCACTTGGTTAACGATCCAGAGGGCGCTCAAGAATGAAAGATTCTGGCAAGTCGGCTGGTCAAGAGAAGGAAGTGTTAAGGGTCGCGCTGGACAAATCGGCAGCCCATGCGTTTGGGGCGATGGCGGACAAGCTGAGGGCCAGCAACAAATATATTAAAGTGCAGCCCTCGCAGTTTGTAAGCTTTCTTGTGGCAGATTTTTACGCGACTTATTTTGAAAAAGATCTGGAGATGCTTGTCGCTCAGTTCTTCGATTCGCAGGCCTATATCCAAGCGCAGACGAAACGCCACAAGGGAGATGCGGACTACGAGGATCAGATGGCTGTTGCTATTTCTGAAGCGCAGAGAATTAGGGCGAGACGGAATCGGAGTGTATCGAACAAGAAGCTCCGACAGAAAACTATCGACGCGAAGCAATCTAAAGAGCCATGAATTTAAAATTCAAAGGAAATTCCTTGAATAGTATTAATATTAATACTATTAATAAGGTTATGAAGAAAAAGACGGATCAGACAACGGCAGATCGGCTAAAGGAAAAATTGCTAGTCCATATTGAGAGCAAGATGACGAAAGACGAAATCAGCCAGGGCGAGGTGGCACGCAGGATCGGCGCGTTTAGGAACAATGTGAATCAAATTGTAAGGGGGAAATCTAAGACAACCTTGGATCTCCTTCTTAGAATTTCAGATAGCATTGGCCTCGACGTTGAAATCGACGTCAGAGACCGATGAGGTTGTTCAAATAGGGCGTCGTCGTGCTACGGCAGGACAAAGTGAGCTGGAAGTTCAATTTCAAATTGTGGAGTTAAGTGAAGATGAAAATAAGAAAAGAATCGAAAGACTTATCCGTCATATCTCTAGAATCTTGGCGGAGGCAGGAAAAGGGCGAAAGGAAAAGTAGTTCAAAATCGTCGAGTTTGCCTTCGCGCCAGTTTTCAATTGCCGGATATGTAAGGCTATCTCCGTCCTCAGATGAACGCGAGGAAGGCTCTTTAGTTTCACATCCTCAGCGGATCGAGAAATTTGTCGAGAGTAAGAACCTCCAGCATGGGGGACAGTGGGGACAAATTACGGATTGGTATGTTGACAGGGATTTGTCCGGAAAGGATATGAATCGGCCAGAATTTCAAAGAATGCTGGCTGATATTAAGTCTGGGCGAATTAATGCTATCGTAGTTACAGAGCTTTCTCGCTTGAATCGCAAAGTGAAGGACTTTTGTGAAGTATACGATTTTTTTAAAGACCATAAGGTAGCACTTTTCTCCCTCAGGGAAAACTTTGATACGTCCACAGCAATTGGTGAGCTGATGCTTATTCAAGCGATGAGCTTTGCCCAGTATGAGCGTCAAACAATCGTGGATCGCATTAAGCGCGGTGCACGGGCTCGTGCCGAGCGCGGTCTGGCCAACGGCTATGTTCCCTTAGGCTTCAGACCTGTTCCACATCGGCCAAACTACCGAGAGGTCGATGAAAAGGAAGCTATCTATGTGGAGATGATTTTTAGAAAATTCCTGGAGCTAAAGAAGCTAAGCCCCCTTCTCCAGCATCTTAACCAGAACGGATACGTTACCAAAGAATTTGTAACCAAAAAGGGAGTCAAGGCTGGTGGCAATAAATGGACCATCAGCTCTTTGTACAGCGTCCTTACAAATCGAGCCTACATTGGAGAACGAGAAATCAATAAGCATGCGCGAGGAGTTCGGCAATCTGATCTGAGTGAGGACGATAAGTATTTTTTTGTGGATGCGCATTGGCCCGCAATTGTTTCAGAAGATCTATTTTACGATGTTCAAAATCTCCTTGAGCAGAATAGGAAGAAGGCAAGGCGATATATTCATCAGTATCGTCTAACTGGAATCATTTTTTGTTCGGAATGCGGTGAAAAATTGGTCGGAAAATCCGGCACGGGACGAAATGGAAAATATTTTTATTACGGGCACAAAAGAAAGATGACAACTAAGACTGAAAGGCACCTTCTTCGCTGTCGGGTTGAAAATCTTCCGGCGCTAATTTTGGAAGAGACCGTTGTTTCTCGGCTAAGCGATCTATCCAAAGACAAAAGATTGATTGCAAGCCTAATAGAGGCGGCAAATGTAAACTCCAAAGAAAAATCTGCTCATCAAAAGTCGTTATTGGCGACCCGCGAGCAGGAAAAGCGTCGGTTAAAGCAGAAGTTGGAAAATCTTTATGAATTGATTTCGGAGACTGACGAAAAATCAGTCCGTTTGGGTTTGTCGAAGAAGGCCTCTTCGTTGCAGCTTCAATTAGATCAGTCTGAAGCTGAAATGGAGACCTTAAAGCGGGATCTTGATCGACCTCAAAACGTAGTTGAAGCAAATGTGGCCTTTAAGTTTCTCAAGGAGTTCAGGACACTTTTTGAAAAGCAACCTATTGCCGTTCAAACAGAAATTCTTCGGGATTATATACGGAGAATCGTTGTGCGTGAGGATGGGGTGGCTATTGTCGAAATATTCGGGGAAAACCCAAGTTCAGGTTTTGGGCTTGGTGGCCCCCGAGGGGCTTGCGAAGGAGATTTTTTGATAACCCGGCGGTCGCCGGTTCGTACTGATTTCAAATTGGTTGCGGGGGCCGGATTTGAACCGACGACCTTCGGGTTATGAGCCCGACGAGCTACCAGGCTGCTCCACCCCGCGACAAGGTATATTTGAACAATCAGGAGCACGGAAATTACGCGTCGGCCCTAGGGGAGTCAAGAAATCATTAACCCATCTTTTTGGTAAGCCACATTGTCATCGTCGCGCGTTAGGCGGGCGGCTGGCTTTAGAAATACCCCTGGAGCAAAAAATCCCCGGTCGGCATCGCAAGCTGTGGATCTACGGGCTTGCCGTTGATCGTTGCGGTACCTTCAAAGCGGTAATCGGCCGCGGAGCCGCCGTTAAAGTTTGCCTGGGTTTGAATATACTTATGTATCGTGGCTCCGATTTCGAGAGTGGAATTAACAGTAGAGAAAGTATAATTCCCGTTGGAAGCGCTGACATATGCTGATGATTTCGAGCCGACCATCCGGATTACTCCGCTCGCGGTGACAATGACACAGTCATAATTAAAATGCTCTTGCTGCGTGCTCGTGACCGTCCCCATCGCGGGACTGCCAAACTGAAGTAAAGGATTGGGATCGGTGCTAAGGGTCTGCGTGTACTGGCACGAGACTCTTTGAATCGGCAACTGGGCTTCTAAAGAGCTGTCTTTGGCTGCAAATTGGGCTTGCATCGCTGACGGCGGGAATTTGCGCTCAAAGAGAAAGGGGCAGGTCTTGCCTGCTTGCGAGAAAAATTCAGAAACATTTTCGCTGCCATTCACGCGCGGGGTTTCGACACAATTCGAATAGGCGATTTGGGTCAAATTGTCCTTGGGAGAATACGCCGTCGCCAATTGCACGCTGCCGGCGGCGTCTCTGAGCGACATAATCACTCCGGCCCCTTTGGTCAAAACATCGCGAATGGCGTGTGGGTCGGACGTGTCGAAGGTGTATTGGCTCGAGCCCGTGCTCGAGTCACTGTTTGTTTTGGCACAATTCTGAAACAGTGAGAGGAATAGCATAATTCCCCCGCCAGCCGCCGCAATGTAAAACGATCTTTTCATATTACTCCGCCTTAAATGTAAGTACAGCGCCCGCCGTCGAGGCATTGATGGGAATGTTCAAAGTGAAAGTGGACGTGGACGTGAGAAAACGATCGGATGCGCCGTCGGGATCGCCGCCGTTGCGGTGAACAAAGTCAGGTCCGACCGAGGTCAGGTTTCCATAGTACGCGACAAACACAAGTTCGTTGTTAAAATTTGTGCTTACGGGCCCAAGGGTTAATGTTGTGGGTGTGAACGAACTGATCACCGCGGTTCGCGATTCATCGAGCGCATTCTGGCGTACGAGCCCGGAGTATTCATAGCATTTTATAAACTGGGCGGAGGGAATCGACTCGCTAAAAACAGCCGTCGCCTGATGACCAGCTCCGCCCGTGGCATTCTGCCGGTACCAAACTTCCATGGTGTAGCCGGCGAGTCCTTGCTGGCGTGCTGCTGAAAGGGGTGCCACCGCCCGCTGATAGGCGTTTCCTAAATTGTCGACCACGGCGTTCACTTGCGCTGTGGCGTTGGGTGAATTGTAGAGCAGGCTGCAGATGATAAGATTGCCCGTCGTCACCGGCGAGTTAAAGGCGTTCGAAGTTAGATTGGTCGCGGCGGCTAAGTTCCCACGACTGGAATTTTGCACAAACGCAATCTTATTGACGGGCGGCTGTTCAAGCACGAAGGGCTGGCTGAGATAAGTCAGTTGTTCGGGTTGATTGGGATCGATGGACCAATCCGCATTCGCGAGCAATTGGGGCGCTGGTAGAACCTGGCAATTTTCTTTGATTAAGAGCGCGGTCTCTGGGTCTGCGACCTTGATCTTAGATTCGGGTGTGCCGTCGGCGCATTGGGCAACCGAGTTATACACTTTTCCATCATAAGCCCAGCCATTGCCACCACTGGACCGGGTGTGGGGAGTTCGCTCGCCGTCGGATGCGCCAATGCCTGTGCAATTCTGAAAGGCGAGCGTCGTGAAAATGGCGAGCGCAATAAAACTTATGGATTTTGAAAATGTGGAACCCAAAGCCGATACCCCCGACCTGTCATCAGTATAACCAGCACTTCGGCAGGGTTCGATGAATAATTTGTCGCCAAACGTCTCGTCCTGAGACAAAATTTACGGGTGACCAAGTTAGCAATGGATGATTGGAAAAAGGAGCTGGGTAATTGCGAAAGCCTCTTGCGGGAGGGGCAGGGCGAATTGGCGCGAAAACGTCTCAAGAAAGTACGTTTGTCCGCTGTTCCACGCCCACTTCTCGCGACCTTCGCCAAGCTGATTCGCCGGTGCAATCTTTGGGAAGATAGCCTCTTTCTCTTAAAGCCAATTATGTATCCCAAGGTGGCCAGCAAGAACACTGCGACCCCCGAGGAGCGGGTTGAATACGCCATGGCCTTGCGACGGGCGGGGGCTTTGCAAGAGGCTTTGCGAATTCTCGCGCACCCCGGATTGGCCGATGACTCGGCCGCTAGAATGGCGCGCGCCCAAATTCATATGGTGCAGTGGGACTACGCTCGGGCGTTGCCGCTGTTAAATTCTGTGGTTGAGCAGGGGGGAAGCGAGGCCTATGAAACGATGGTGGCGAGGGTCAATCGGCTGGCCTGCATGAATTTTTTGGGCGCTCCCGAATTTGCGCGCGAAAGTGAAGATCTACAAAAAAGCCTTCGACAGGGTTCGCATTTTCTTTTGCTCGCCAATGTGGAAGAAATTTCGGCCCATAGGCTAATCACCGACGGAAATTACAGCGAGGCCTTTGCGCGCCTAGCGTCGGCCGCGCGTTTACTCAAAGACGATGGCGGGCCTTATTTGGGTTTGGTGCAGAAGTGGGTCAGCATTGGCAAGGCGGTGCAAAAAAAATCGGTCGCTGACCTTTTGGAGTATCGTGGAGAGGCTCTGAAGCGATCGGACTGGGAGACTCTCCGCCATTTAGATTTTTTCGTGACCCGACTTGAGCCCGACTCGCTATGGGCGAACCGCGTGTATTACGGCACTCCCTATCCGAGTTTTCGCGCAAAGTTAGAAGGTCTTCGGTCGTTTGCGGATGAAGGCTGGATACAGCACGGTGAGAATTCGAGTTTGGAATTTGATCCTTGGTTTCCGGGGCACGATGAGGGCGAGTTTGTTCACCGGTTACTCGTGCTGCTTCTCACCGATTGGTATAGACCGATTTCGGTGGGCGGTATTTTTGATCAACTCTATTCCGGTGAGCATTTCGACCTGGCCAATTCGGCACTCCGTGTGCGCCAACATGTTTTGCGTTTAAAGACCTGGCTCAGCAAGCACAACGTGCCCCTCCGAATGTTTCAGGTTCAAGGGCAATATGGTTTGAGAACTCTCGCGAAAGCGAAGATTCGCATGCGAAAGCAATCCATCGGCTTCGACAAATCCGGCTTTGTCTTTGGTCGTTACGTCGGCCGCGTGCCCGCCGTGCAGGATTCCAGCGAATGGAAGGGCCTTTTGCACTTGTCCACTCGGCAAACCTTGTACCTTTTGAATCAAGGTATCGACGATGGCTGGATCAGCAAAGTTCAAAGTGGGCGGTATCTTAAATACCGGCTCACGCCTAAGGCGAGATTCTGAGCTTGGCTCAAACATTGGTTCGCTGATAGGCTTTTTCTCACAAAAGGAGAATGCACCATGAAACTACTCGCAATATTATTCGTTATTTTGACAGGCCCCGCCGCTTCGGCCGAAGGCACTTGTACATCTCAGGCCGGAAAAGGCGCTCACGAAGGATTCTGCAATTCGCAGTCGGAGCACACCTGTAGTACGCACTCGGCTCTTTGCACTTGGGAAAAAGCTAAGGTCAAAAATTTAAAAATCATCAGCAAAGCTGGAACCGAAAACATAAAAGTGATCGAGACCGTCGAGCACAGTTGCGTGGCCAAAGCGGGCATGAGCGCTCATGCTTCATTCTGCAAGAGTCAGAATAAGATGGCCTGTGAAGTCCACTCTGTATGCACTTGGGAGTAAGCCGATGAAAAAACTTATCGTAGTATTTGCGATTCTTAGTTCTGCGGCTTCGGCTCCGGCCCATGCTGAAGACGGCGACGGAGTTTGCACGGCTAAAAAAGGCCAAGAGGCCAAAACCGATTTTTGCACCGACATGGACGAAGAAAATTGCGCGGTCAATGAGGCGGTTTGCGATTGGGGCGTGGCCCAAGCCAAGGTCAAAACCCCCAAGGCTTCAAGTAAGGCCGAAAAGTCCGGTGCCACCAAGGCCACTAAAACCCCCAAAGGCGGGTAGGGGTTTAAACCTTTTACCGGCTCGTTGATTTTCTGAACGTCAGCGAGCCCCTCAAAGCCCATAAAAGCAGAGCCGAAAATTGGCACGTTTGCATAGAAGTTCGTCACCATGATGAATAGAATCCTCGCCCTCCTGATTTTGCCCGTAATTTTACCCACGGTCGCATTGGGCCTTGAACCTGTCGACCTCACCCAAAACCGCATGCTTTCGTTGATGCCACTGCCCGGTGCTGAAAAGGCAGTCGTCGGCTTGGTGAATGCAAGCGGTCAGGTCGGTTTTGCGCTTTGCAAGTTGCAAAAGGCCGGACCTCAGGACTGCAAAATGGATATGAGTCAGCGATTCTCAATCGCCGAAATGCCCTCGGTAAAATCGCGTTTCGAGTCGCATTTACGCAACTCCGCAGGGTCCGTCGAATTGGATGGATTTGAGATCGGCGTGATGGCGGCACTTCGATTTTCTCCAGGTGAAATTGCTCTTTATTACGGAATGAAATCGCGCGAAAGCCAACGCCTCACTGAGGCCGCCATTGCCCAGGTGGGCCGCCTGTTCAACAGCGATGTGAATTCCCCTCTGTACGTGCCCCTTCCCCCTGGTTCCAGTGAGGTGCGTATTCTTGCTGCGCTACAATTTGCGGCCACCTATACGGCTCCTTAGTCTTTAGCCCCATTTATAATCGCCATTAGCCGTGCACGAATATTGATCTATGTGCACCTCATGAAACACTTTAAGTATCTAAAAGCCCTTCGGGCCCTGTTGACCTTTGCCTTGTCCATTACCCTCGCGACGCCGCAATTCGCTTTTGCTGAGGTGCCGCCGGGCCGGCCGGTTTCTTCGTTTAAAGCTTTTTCCGCGCCGCCTAAGGATCTGGTTGAAGCCCGAGTCACCATCGAGGCCGCTGAACGCCGCGTGATTGCAGACTTCAAAGCCCCGACCGCGAGCGCTGATTTTTCGAATCTTGTCAAAGCCAACCAGCTCACGGGTTTAATCGCCGCCGACGCGGTTGAGGGATACTTAAAATATTTCCGCGACAATCAGCAAAAACTTATGGCCGACGGATACGTCGACGGCCAACCGCTCAACTGGCAGTTATTTCTGGCGCAAACGTACATCATGTACCAAATCGAAAAAACCAATGCTGAGAACCGCCCCAACGCTTTGATCGCGCTCCTGCGATCGATCGCCAATAACCCGCATGTCGAGCAGATTTCGTTTTCGACCTGGGCGTTTATTATCGGCGTGGTTTTGTTTGTGAAGGGCGTGGCCTACGGCGCGATGGTCGCCGGTCCCGGCGCTACCGCTGTGAATTCTGGCCTCAATCCGATTATGACTCCGCTCAATCAAAAGCTCACGGTCATCGGCTTAAAGTATCTAGGCCCTGCCGGCATGTGGCTGAACTGGCTCCTCTTTGAGCGAAAGCTTGAGAAGCAAGCCAAGCAAGTCGTAGGTGAGCTAAAGACGGCCGGTGAAGTGATTGATACAGTTCGCAACCTGGTCGAGGGTCGGCACTACCAAATGACCGGAACGCAATGGGCAGAAAACCGCTCGGTGATGTTGCAAGCGTGGAATCGAGTGCAATTTCTTTTTGGCCTTGTTCCTGATGCCTATCGCGGTGGCCGCAACTTACAAATCGACCTCGCTGTGTTTCGCGCGCGGGATTTCGCGCAAGCGGCTACAAATTCGCTGAACGCGGCCGAAGTGCAGCGGCAAGGTGTGGAGCAGATTATCGACCGTTTGATTCAGCGGGGCGGGAATGCCAGCGCGCTCGAAGCGGCCGTGCAAGTCTCGACCGAAGTGGCCAGTCAGCAAGTGACCGCCGAGCGCGAAACTCCACTGCAGGCGTCATCGTTGGATGCGACGGTTGAGCAAAGCAAAGCTAAACTGGTCGAGCTCGGAGCTACCCGGGCCCAAGCCGAGCGCATTTTTGAGAATCTCCGCAATCAAGCGGCTTTCACTCGCCAGGCTGCGACTATGCTAGCGGCGCAAACTCTAAACGACGCGATGTTTGCCGACACGATCGAGGGCGTGCGTTCGCTTTACGAAGTTATGTTCAAAAACACCGCGCTCAACCATTTGCATGGCACCATGAAATTTGAAGTGATTGAGATTTTAAAGAAAATGAAATTTCAGGTCGAAGTTCGCCAAGCCGATATCGCCCTTGAGATGCAGGCGCGCCAGACCATCACCGCGCCCGAACGGCTTAAAGAACTTACCACCGGCCGCGATGCAAGTCGCGTATTGGCTGAGCCGGGAAGTCTCACGCAAGAGCCAGCTAAAACCAGTGAACAGCGCGCACGGGATGCGGCTCGCGGTGCCGCCCGCAAATGAGCCTCCGTTACGCGCTTCGCATTTTGCTCGCAGGTGTGATTGGCTTGTCGGTGAGTTTATCGCCGATACGCAGTTTTGCCCGCGAAACTCATTCGATGGGGCCCGAGCGCGTACGGCAGATCATTCAAAAAGTAAATTTTGAGGGTTTACCTCGCTCAATGCAAAAGCTGCGTGAGTTGTCGCGAACTCGGCCCGCCGAAATGAGCGCCCACTTAGGGCAAACTCTTTTGTTCTTATTGACTGTGGCCGGAGTCGAACTGGTGCAAAAAGAGTTGATCGCCCGCAGTGAGGGCAAGCCGTCCGACAAAACTCTCCTTGAAATGTCGGGGATCGCGGCCAGGCAATTGTTAGATTCAGGCGGAACTTATCTCGCCATTCTCGGCGCCGGTGTGGCCGACCTCGGATTAACCTATCCGGCCAAAGCGTTAAGCGCTTGGCTCGTGGACCCGAAAGCACGGCCCGTGATCTATCAGAGCTTAGTGCGAAGTATAGTGGCCACGGGAAGTTTAATCGGATGGGAAATTGGTACCTCGCTATGGTCGGAAGCGGCAATGCTGCTTGAAACTGAGGCCGAATTCGAACGCAGCAAATCTTTGTTCGGGATGGGACTGGGCGCTTTTCGTGGTTTGATCTACTCATCGGACTCACGTGATCTCGCCGATCGCACTTTGGCTAAAAATATGGCGGGCAATCTTGTGCGCGTGGCTTTGCTCGATCAAAAACTGCGGTCTCGCTGGATCGATAACACGTTTCGCACGCGGATTATGTCGGGCGATTTTGCGATTATGACCGCGGCGCTGACGGCGGCCGGCGTGGGCACAATGCTTTTGCCCGGCGGTGGCACGGTGGCTGGATTTATTCTCGGCGTTGGCGCCATCGTAATCGCGCTCAATATTCCGGAGTCTATTAAAGACGGAATCACCAGCGGGTTGCATTCGGTCCGCGCAGGATTTCAGTGGGGGCGACTGCGCACCGTCGATTTGGAAATTCGCGATTTAATGCGAGCTCCGCAGTGGACGTCTCTTGAGAATCGATTGAACCGACTGCAACAACTTTTGAATGATCGGCAAAATATGCGCTCTGGGGTGCTAACAATTGAAATGGAAAAGGCGCGGATGGTGTTGCGCCACCTGTTGCGCGAGAAGAGCCCGTTGGATCAAAACACGGGGCGCTCGCACTTGCGCCAAATTTTTTCAAATATCTTACGCATGTACGCCGAGCAGTCGGAAGGACTCGACCAGATGGCGCGCTCGCGCGGATTGAGCCAGGGTCAGGAGTTACCGCTTCAAATGACCGCGGCTCTTGAGGGTGAGCAGGCGCGTTTGCAGTTGTCGGCCGCCTTCTTTATGCAACTCGGGCTTCAAATCGACGAGCTTACATCTCCCACCGAGGGCGCCATGACCTACAATTCTTTAAGTGCTGATGGTCAAGAGCTGGTGAAGTTTGTGGAGCTTGGCTACTCGCGCGGCTTCGACGAAAAAGCCCTGAACGGTACCTTAGAGAATTAGAAAACGAACAATAACGATTCCCGATCCGCCATTGCCGCCGTTGCCCGTGCCGCCGCCATTGGTGCAGCCGCCGCCACCACCACCGCCCGTGTTGGCTGTGCCCGCGCCACCGGCTCCTACGGCGCTGCAACCTGCGCCGCCACCGCCCGCGCCACCGGCTCCGCCACTGCCACCAACGCGGCCGCCGCCACCCCCGCCCGCATACGTGACCGAGGCGCCCGATTTAGAAGACGCGAGTCCAGCGCCGCCTGCGCCGCCGACTGAAGTTGTACCAACGGCGCCTGCAGCCGAGGCGCCGCCGCCTCCACCGCCACCGATTGTGGTTCCCGTTCCGCCGGCGCCGACCGCGCCGTTTGTTCCTTGTCCGGCGGTGCCGAGTCCACGATTGGCGGTTTCATTGCGGCCCGATCCGCCGCCGGACCCGCCATTAGCGCCGTCGCCCGCGCCACCGTTGCCACCACCACCACCGCCCGTAGCGGTGATTGTTGCAAAAACCGAATTGGCTCCGGAGCGAAGATCGCCGACTTCCGTGCCGCTGGTTCCGATCCCGGCGCTGCCGTCACCACCGGCGCCAACCGTGACCGTGTACCCTGTGGCCGTAACCGCGAAAGATCCTTCCAGCATGCCACCCGCTCCACCGCCGCCACCTGAGCGAGTCGAAGCTTCCGATTTGCCGCCACCACCACCGCCGGCCACAACAAGATATTCAACTGTGGCCGCGCAGGCGGCGGTAAAGGTCCCGCTCGCTGTAAAGGTGTGGATTTGGTAGTTCCCAGATGTGGTGATGGTGCCGCCGGTGCTGGTGGACATGCACGGGTAGGGCGTGCACGCCGAGAGGGTTACGCCCGAAGGTGGATTGGTGCGAAAGGCCGTCCATTCGGCCGCAGTTTTAGTCGGAACAAAAAGATTCCGCCCCGTGGCGTTGTTCACATTCTGGCAAACACCGTGTTCACCGATGTCGATATTGGTTGCGTTGGGCACTTGATACGACAAAGCCGCGTTCGATACCGCTGGTAAAAGAAGTGCACCCACTAAAACAACCCATGCCATACCTTAAATGTCCGTGTGGACTCCACCAGAGTCAATTCGATGACGCGAACCGAAAAGGTACCTGGTACCTTAGGCGGCTTTGCGGTCGGCTTCGATGATTTTTTTGAGGGCGCGGAAGGCTTCGCGGTTGTACGGGATGCCGAGCGTGTGCTCGATGTACATCAGCGCTTCGCGGGGATTTTTCGGCACGGGGCAATTGACGTTGGCAATAATCAAATTGGCGTAGGCATCGGCGAGGGCCACGACTTTGGCGAGAGGATGCATTTTAACGTCGCGCAAACGCTGCGGGAAGCCTTGGCCGATGGAGTTTTCATGGTGCTCGTACACGATGCTCACGATGTCGTCGGGCACGATGCCAAGCGATTGCAACATCTGCATGCCTTTGAACGAGTGCGTTTCATAGAGCTGAATTTCTTCAGGCACCATGGTGGCAATCGGTTTTTTAAGCAGTTCCGGGGGCAAAGCCTTCATGCCCACGTCATGCAGCAGGCCGCCGAGAGAAAGTTTCTCGAGCGTGGCCTTTTTCTCATAGCCGAGACCTTGACCGATCATCACGGCCAGCGCGCTCACCGCCACCGAGTGTGACATCAGTTGGTCATTGTACGATTTCAGCGAGCCGAGCAAGTCGGTGAGGGAGCGATGAGTCTCGACCATTCCAAGTACCGCATCGCAGATCAATTTTGAATTGTTGTAGGTCTCAAGATCTAGGCCCACGCCCTCGATCTGGCGGAACATGGCCCGCGCCGAGTGCGTGATCAGCGTTGCTTTTTTCGAACCATCTAAATCTTTTTTAGTAATGGCAATGCCGGCGATGGTGATGCTTTGGTGGGTGATTTTATAATATTCTTTTTTCTTAACCCACAGGTAGCTGACTTCTTTGTTCTGATAATTCTTAAACTGATCCACGTTCGAGTGCGCACCGGCCTTGCCGACCATAACGAATTTTTCGTCGCTGAGGCGCATGTAGAGATCGACCGGGATCGTGACCCCGTTTACGAACTCACTAATGGGAATCGGTAAGAATTCCGCTGCTAAGCTTGTGGGTGCTTCCATCACATCTATATCGGGAATATCGCAGTAAATTATTAGGCGTCAGCGACTTGGCCTGGACCAAAGAACAGTGTAGATTTGCGAAATGTCGAACTCACCGCTCCAAGTCAGCAACTTAGTGAAGCATTATGGTCCGGTTCAAGCCCTAAACGGTGTCTCCTTCGCCGTCCAGCCGGGCGAGGTTTTTGGCCTGCTTGGCCCAAATGGAGCCGGCAAGACCTCGCTGATCTCTATCGTGACGTCGCTCGAAAAGGCGACCGGCGGAGAGGTTCACGTATTTGGCCAGAACATAAAGGGCGAGCCGCCGGCGGTTAAACAAAAAATTGGCTGGGTTCCGCAAGAGATTATCAATCACGGATACTTTTCGACTCGCGAAATTCTGATTTTTCACGCTGGCTATTACGGAGTGAAGCCGGCCGACGCGTATATCGAATCCCTAATGCGCGATCTCGATTTGTGGGAGCATCGCGATAAAAAAGTTCGCCAACTCAGCGGTGGCATGAAGCGCCGACTGATGATCGGTAAGGCCCTTGTGCACAAACCGCAACTGCTGTTGCTCGATGAACCCACGGCCGGCGTGGATGTGGAGCTGCGGGGCAAGCTGTGGCAGTTTGTTAAAGATCTGCGCAAACAAGGCATGTCGATTTTATTGACCACGCATTACTTAGAAGAGGCCGAGCATTTATGCGATCGCGTGGCCATTATCCACCGGGGCGAAGTTAAGGCGATTGATAAAACGCAAGATCTGATTCAACGGTGGAGTCGCAAAAAAGTGGATCTGCGCTTGAATAAAGATCACGCCAAATTCGCACATCCCGATTTGGTGCGGGGCGAGGGTAAAAACTGGGTTTTTATGACCGCGCAAAATAAACCGCTCGGCACTTTGCTGGGCGAATTGTCGCTGCAGGTGAACGACATTATCGATGTGCAAATGACCGAAGGCTCGCTCGAAGATGTGTTTATGCTCTTTACGCAAAAAGGTGCTCTATGACTGTGGATTTGGTTTGGACTCCGTTTCGAACGCTGCTTCGGCGCGAGATTGCGCGTTTTATGAGAGTGGTCGCGCAGACCGTGGTTACACCTTTTGTAAATGCGAGTTTATATTTGCTGATTTTCGGTGTGAGCCTTGGGCAGAAAATTGAAATCGGGCAGGGTGTGCCTTACCTGGCATTTTTAATTCCGGGCCTGGTGATGATGGGCTGTTTGAACAACGCCTTTCAAAACACCTCAAGTTCGATCATCGCCTCCAAATTTGGCGGCGACCTTGAAGACCTTAAGGCTTCACCGATTCAGTCGTGGCAGATTTTGGCGGCACTCGGCATCGGCGCTTTGATCCGCGGCCTTATGGTCGCAGGCGTGACTTGGGTGGCTGGAGAGGTGGCCTACTTTGTTCAATTTGGTGAGTGGCTGGACATTCATAATCCAGGAATTGTGTTTTTATTTTTGGTTATTGGCGGGTTAATTTTTGCCAATATCGGAGTGTCGGTGGGTTTTTGGGCCCGTAATTTCGATCAGTTGAGCGCGATCGGCGGTTTTGTTTTGTTGCCGCTGATTTATTTGGGTGGGGTATTTTTTTCTACCGATCATTTGCCGCCGTTTTGGCGAAATATTGCCTTGGTCAACCCGCTCCTGTACATGATCAATGGTCTTCGTTATGGGGCCCTTGGCCATAGCGATGTGGAGTGGCTGACCGCTCTTGCGGTGTCGCTCACCGCGCTGTTAGTGACTTTTGGGCTCGCAATGTGGTCCCTAAAAAAGGGTAGCTTTCATAGGTGGTAGTTTGTGTTTGAAGCACTGAGTGACAAATTAACTGGAACGCTAAAGAAGATTCGCGGCCAGGGCAAAATCACCGAGAGCAATATTGAAGAGGCGATTAAAGAAATTCGTATGAGCCTGCTTGAGGCCGACGTAAATTTCAAAGTCGTAAAATCCTTTTTAGATTCAGTTAAATCTAAGGCGCTTGGGCAAGAAGTGATTGGTTCGCTGACGGCTGGCCAGCAGTTTGTAAAAATCGTGCACGATGAAATGGTTCAGATGCTGGGTAAAGACGCGGTCGATCTCGATGTGCGTGGTGAACCGGCGGTGATCTTACTCGTCGGTTTGCAAGGGGTAGGAAAAACGACCACTGCCGCGAAGTTATCTCTGCATGTGCGGCAAAAATTAAAAAAGAAGCCGGGGCTAGTGCCCGCCGACGTTTACCGTCCTGCGGCGATTGAGCAGCTCACCATTTTAGCGAAACAGAATAATATTCCAGTTTATCCTACGCCTACGACCGGGGCTAAACCGCGCGACTTAGTAAGAGCCGCCAAAGACTGGGCTAAACAGGAGTTAGTTGAGGTTGTTATCGTCGATACGGCGGGACGCCTACAAATCGATGAGGCTTTGATGGCAGAGCTTCGTGACATTAAAAGCGAATGGCCGCCCACAGAAATTTTATTGGTGGCCGATGCCATGCTTGGTCAGCAGAGCGTTCAGGTGGCCGAGGGCTTCCATCAACAGTTGGGCGTCACCGGACTTGTTCTTACGAAAGTGGATGGCGACGCGCGGGGCGGGGCCGCCCTCAGCATTCGTAGCGCCACCGGTGTCCCTATTAAGTTCTTAGGAATTGGCGAAAAGGTGGGAAATCTCGAGGTCTTCCATCCCGATCGCTTGGCCGGCCGGATTCTTGGGATGGGCGATGTAATGTCGCTCGTCGAAAAGGTCCAGGACGTGATCGACGAGAAAGACGCGCGCGACTCGGCGAAAAAGATCTCTAAAGGCGCTTTTACTTTGGAAGATTTCCTTAAGCAGATCCAGATGATGAAGAAGATGGGTGGCCTAGAGTCCATAATGAAAATGATCCCGGGAATGGGCAATTTATCGAAGCAAATGAAGTCCATGGCCCCCCCAGATCAAGAGATGAAGCGCATTGAAGCGATCATTCGCTCCATGACGCCAACCGAGCGAAATAATCCTAAAATTCTCAATGGTTCCCGTCGGCTAAGGATTGCGAGCGGGTCGGGCACGCAAGTGAAGGACATCAATCGCCTGGTCGAGCAATTCTCACAGGCACAAAAGATGATGTCGCAGTTTATGAAGATGGGAGGCCGGGGTGGCGGCCGCATGTTCTAAACCGTTGCTGCGCTACCGTGGGGGTTTTGCTAGGCGTTATTCAGTTGCTCTCCCCCGAAAAGCCATGTAATCCATACGTTCTTTTGCATTTGAAAAGGTCTAAAGAAACGTAAACTTGGCTCTAAGGAGTGCGAACAATGGTCGTTATTCGACTCGCCCGATTCGGAAAAAAACATAGCCCCAAGTACAGAGTGACTGTGGCTGATCATCGCCGTTGGTTAAACGGTAAGAACATTGAAGTGGTTGGCTATTACAACCCCAACCCCAGTGGTGAAGAAAAGGGCTTCAGCGTCGATATGGACAAAATCAACGCATGGATTGCCAAAGGTGCCCAACCTTCGGACAGAGTAAAAAGCCTTTTAAGAAAAGCTCAGGCAAAAGCGTAGATTTTTGCCCATAGTTGTTTAAGATATAATAAACGCACGTTTTGATATGTCAGTTACACTGACAGCGAACTTGAAGTCTCATCATGAGGTGAAGGTAATGGATCCGCAGTCGTTAAAAGATTTAGTAGAATTCATGGCAAAGTCGTTGGTCGACAAGCCGGACGAAGTTGAAGTGAATGAAGTTGTTGGTGAGCAGACGACTGTCGTTGAACTTAAAGTCGCAAAAGAAGATCTCGGTAAAGTCATCGGTAAGCAAGGGCGCACCGCCCGCTCGATGCGCACAATTCTGAACGCGGCATCCACCAAACTGCATAAGCGCAGTGTTCTCGAGATTGTCGAGTAAACAAAAGTTACTCAAAGTTGGCTGGGTTAAAGACGCGCACTCGCTGCGCGGCGAGGTCTACGTTCAACTTACCGCCAAGACGGCCGATTGGTTAGATTCAGCCGCAGAGCTTTTTCTACAAGCCAAGCCGGATGAAGCCCATCTCCCTATGAAAATCGAGCGCGCCAAGCCTTTTAAAGACGGGCTGCTGGTTAAATTTGAAGGCGTCAACGATCGCAATGCCTCCGAGGCGCTCCGCAAGCACTTGGTTTTTATCGACGAAGAGCTGCTCGTGGCCGGCGAAGGCGATCCGGTGTTCTTAAATCAGCTCTTAGACTTTGTCGTTTTCGACAAAGATTTTAAAGTCGGGACGGTGGTGGGGTTTGCCACCAACGGCGCGCAGGATTTGCTGCGAGTTCAGCTGGATAAGGGCGGTGAGGCCTTAGTCCCCCTGGTCGATGCCTATATTTTGAGCATTGATTTTGACAAACTTCATCTCTCGATGGATCTTCCTCCCGGACTGCTCACGGTCGATACCGACCGCGAAGAGCGGTCTGAGGACGAATGAAGTTTACCGTAGTCACACTTTTTCCAAAACTGATTGAAGGCTACTTAAGCGAAGGCTTAGTGGCCACCGGTGTTGCGCGCGGTTTGCTCGCGGTCGACACCCTAAATCCGCGCGCCTTTACGAGCGATGTGCATGGCACTGTTGACGACCGCGCCTTTGGTGGCGGCGACGGCATGGTTATGAAGCCCGAGCCGTTGGCGGCTGCGGTCGAGTCTCTTCGCAAGTCCGATCCTTCTGGCACAGGCCAGGTGCGAGTGGCCGTTTTAACTCCCCAGGGCCGCGTATGGAATCAATCCGTCGCTCGCGAGTATGCAGAAGCGGGCGGGCATGTTGCCCTCGTCTGTGGCCGCTACGCCGGGATTGATCAGCGTTTTGTTGCTGAGTATGCCGATGACGAAATTTCGCTCGGTGATTTTATCTTAAACGGCGGGGAGCTTGCGGCTTTGGCGATCGTCGAATCGGTGGCTCGCTTGATCCCGGGCGTGCTCGGCAATCGCGAGTCGGCGGCAAAAGATTCATTTTCTAAAGGCTTACTCGAAGCTCCTCAGTTCACCCGCCCGCGAGAATGGCAAGGGCACTCAGTTCCGGCCCCACTGTTAAGTGGCAATCATGCCGAGATTGAGGCCTTTAAAAATACGCTTTCGGTTTTGCGCACGCTCAAGCTGCGCCCCGATCTTTTGCGAGGGTTGTCCGAAGCTGATCGCCGAGTCTTGGGTCTGGACGTCTAAAGCTGTTTCTTAAGCCGAAACATTAAGTGACTCTAATACCGTAAACTGGCCGTCAAATTGCTAATAGTTTCGCCCATGATTATAGTTTTACTCTCCGCACTTACCCTTTCGATCTCGCATGCGAAAATCGACACGGTCGCCGATAAAATTATCACGGACTGTGAAAGAATTCTCGAAGAGACCCGCCGGGGCCCGCCCGATGAAGAAACGCTCATTGGTCACTTCTTATGGCTTGAGCAGAATCTTCTAATGATGGCCGAAAACAAAGTGCCTAAGACTGAGGACATGCGCCGACTCTTTGATGTGGCTTTTCACCAGCTTTTTGGGCAAGGCGATTTTAAGAATGCGACGGTCACGATTCGCCGTCTGAGTGATAAAATGCGCCATTTTGTGGCGAAGGCGACGTCAATCACGGCGGTCAAAATTCCCGTTTGTATCAACGATTTGATTGAGGACCCGCGCGGATTGAACAGTGATGTCGTATATAAAACGGGATCCGTCTGCGAGGTCGCCCAGGTTGAGTTTTGGCCAGACGCGGTTAAAGATATGCATGGTCTGCATGTTCTTCAGGTTGAGCGATTTTTGAAGGCGATCAAGCATGGTTGGGCCCGCATGGCGGGCAATAACGGCATCAAACGAATGCCCGATGTGCATCCCAATTTTGTTGAAGTGAAAGACACCGACTCGGCTTATAGACTCATAGGCTGTGTCGATGGCCCCATTCTCACAATCAAGCGGGTCGTTCGTAAAAGCGATAACAGCAGTAAGAACTTCCATTCATATGCGGACCTGTGTAAGTAGGGGCTATGGAGCCCCAATCACGCGCCTCACTCAATGTCGCCTTGATTCACTGGCCGGTTTTTGACCGGGCCAAGAATGTCGTTTGTACGAACGTAACGAATTTCGATATTCACGATATCGCCCGCGCATCGCGAACCTACGGCGTCGACAAATATTTTATAGTGAACAAGCTCGAAGAGCAGCTGAGCTTTGTCAGCCGCGTGCTTGAGCATTGGCGGCTGGGCGCAGGCTCACAGTACAACCCCAAGCGCATGACGGCCTTAGGTATGGTGGAGTTGGCGCCCAATTTGGATGAAATTCTTAAGAAATTCCCTAAAAAGCCTGTGATTATCGGCACGACGGCTCGCGAATTGGGCATACCCCGCGTTAGCTTCGGCGCCCTTCGCGAGAAGATCTGGCATGACAAGGATAGAGCCCAGGAGTCGTACCTATTGGTTTTCGGGACAGGTTTTGGTCTTCATGACGACATTTTGAATCAATCCGACCTTCTTCTTGAACCCCTAAAAGGGGCCTCGGCCGATGATTATCGGCATTTGTCAGTTCGCTCAGCGGTAAGCATCGTTCTTGACCGACTTCTAGGTAGCTGGTAAATCGAGGGTTTTCGTCATAACTATGGAGCGCGTCAAATGTCTTCCACGGATCTAGTTCGCCGAGTCACCTGGGATCGATCAAAAAAGAACAAAAAAGCCATGCCTGCTTTTAAAGCCGGCGACAGCATCGGCGTGTACGTCAAAGTGAAGGAAGGCGAAAAAGAACGCGTTCAGCTCTTTGCCGGCGTCGTAATTAAAATTCAAGGACGCGGTTCTGACAAATCGTTCACCGTCCGCAAAATCGCCAGCGGCGTGGGAGTCGAAAGAACATTTCCGATCCTCTCGCCCTCGATTGACCGCATCGAAGTTTCGTCGCGCGGAAAAGTGCGCCGCTCACGATTGTTTTATCTTCGTGGCTTGAAGGGCCGATCGGCTCGTCTCGATAGCGAACTTTACTACGGTGAAACCGCTGCCGCTGTCGGCGCGGCCGATGAGATCGCAGAAGCGGCTCCCGCTGGTGAGGCTGTTGAAGGCGCTGAGGCCAAGCCTGCCGCACCTGCTCCAAAAGCAGAAAAAAAAGCTGAAAAAGCTCCCGCTAAAACAGATAAGGCCTAATAATCTTTGAATCGTGAGATTCAAAAGAATTGATTGGACCACATTTCGTCCGGCTCCGGTTATCGGAGTCGATGAAGTGGGCCGTGGCTGTTTGGCCGGGCCCGTGGTCGCTGCAGCTGTGATTATGTCCGCTCCGAACAAGCGCCGCCTGTTCTACGACTCGAAGTTGGTGTCCGAAGAGCGGAGAGAAAAACTCTATAACATCATTATATCGAAGCACGCCTGGTGCGTGGGAATTGCATCTGTTGAGGAGATCGACCGCATCAACATATTGCAGGCGTCACTGCTGGCAATGCGAAGGGCAGTCGAAGGACTGGGTGTGAAATCCGGACACGTATTGGTGGACGGCAAATTCACGGTTCCCGGTCTGGCGAGGTCTTTTAAACAGACTCCGTTCGTGAAGGGCGATAGCCGGCTCGAAAATATTTCGGCGGCTTCGCTTGTGGCCAAAGTCACGCGCGACCGGATTATGCGAGAGCTGCATCGGGAGTTTCCGATTTATGGATTTCAAGCGCACAAAGGGTATGGCACCCTTGAGCATCGCCGAGCCTTGGCGGAAGTGGGTGCGACCATCCACCACAGAAAAACGTTCGCAGGCGTTCTCCCCGCGGAAAGTGCGGAGTTCGAAGGCTGAGCTCCTCGTCGCGGATCTGCTCAAAAAATCAGGTTGGAAAATTTTATTTCATGATGTTCGCGTGATGCATGTGCAGGTCGATTTGCTGGCGCGCGGGCCCGATGGCGTGCTGACCGTGGTGGAAGTAAAAATGCAAACTCCGTTCGGGCATGCCGCGGTCGCGTGGTCACAGCAGCGGCGATTACTTAGAGTGGGCCAGTTCTTGGCCGAGTTCGAGCCGGTCCAAATGCGAGTCGCGTTTGTTCAAAAGCAAACGGTTTCGCTCTTACCGGCCGATGCATTGACAGGATTCTGAACTGTGTCAGACTTAATGTATGAAGGTCTGGGTTTTTATTTTGGGTGCTGTCTTCGCGTTGGCCGGTCCATCGGCATATGCCCAAGGTGCCAACTCTTTGCCCAATGAAGGGGCCAGCAATCCCACGCGCGAGTTTGTTATGAGTTGTACCTACGGTGTTCTGGCCGGCACGCTGGTCGGTGCGGCGTCTTTAGCCTTTACCGATAAACCGTCAGACAATTTAAACAAAGTCGCTCGCGGCGCCTCTTTGGGGCTTTACACGGGGATCTTGCTCGGACTCTACGTGGTTTACATCGTTCCGGGCATGGACTCGGCGCCTGAAGAAGAAGAAGACCCGGTCGCCCGTTTTGATAAAATCCCGTTGATGGTAAACCCGATTTTTGAAAATGGTCAGTTGGCCGGCGCCGATTTCAGTTGGAAAGTTTTGCGCTTTTAATTTTTTTGTTCAATTGGCAAAGCCTTTGCCTGAATTTTCTCCACCAAAATCAAACGCAGCCGACACTTTAACCTGCGGGTCATCTGAGCCGATGGTCTGCCGGTGCTCAAAGCGAATAAACCAACATTTTCCCGGCGGACGTACGCCCACGCGGTACGTCCACGCAGTGACTTCGAAGGTGCGCGCGAGCATATCGACTTGGCCTGTGGCCTCGAGATATTTAGATGAAACTCCGGCGCCAAAGCTGACGTTGCGCGATTCGTCCGTCACTGCGTAGTCATCGTTGACGACGAAGTTTCGCGTGTAGCTGACCAAAAGATAATTGGTCGGGTTGAGCAAGAATTTGACCATGGAGGAGAGATTCGTCACCTGCGCGTAGGTGTTGTACGAGGCGGTGGTGTAGGTTTCGAAGTGTTCAAAACGCATGTCGAGCAAGGTGTCGATATTGGACCACGGATGCGGCGTGGTCGAATCGGCCTCTTTAAAGTCGTAAGATTGACCGATTTTAAAAAGTACGGCCGTGCGGTATTCGGGCACATCATTGAGCCAGTATTTTCTGGTGAAGCGTTGGCTGAGTCCAAAATTGACCACACGCTTTTCGTACGTGCGATCTTCATAGTCAAACTGAATGCCGGTGTTGCGGTTGCGGACGTCGGCGTCGGACACGGTCTCGAACTGGCGTGAGAACTGAAGACCTTCGAACTCACCAAAAAACGGATGGTCGGGCTTGCGGGCCCAGGGAATTTGCGAATATCCCAGCTCGGGTTCGACCGAATGCTTCCACCGGATGCCCTTGGGGTCATCGAGGTTGCCCCAAACGCGAGAGAACTCGGTTTTGATCGCCAAATCCGTTTGTACATAGGAGCGTGCGGCGGTATCTGAGAACCCGGCCGCTTCGGCGCCATCGGTGGGATAGAACCGATACTGCGTATTGCGAAACAAAATCGTCGGCTGCACATCAAAGCGTTTGGCGATTTGAAACGGATACGATAGAGCGGGCTTCACATCAAAGCGTTGCCCCGTGCGAAACACATCCGTCGCCGAATTAAATTGCCCGTCGCGTTTGACCTCGCCTTGATCACCGAGCTGGGTTTGCGCAAGTGTCGGCATAAGATCGTCGTAGTTGTACTTTTCGCGAGCGAAGCTTACGAAATTAGAATCCAATCGAAACAGCGGCCCATTTTCCCAAAGCTGCTTTTCTTTTAACGAGTAGCGCAGTTCTGGCACCCGGTGAACAGAGTCTTCGTTGTTCGCGAGGGGAAATGTTTTAAGCAAGTTCACATAAACATCGGCCTCAGCGCTGGCATAATGGTCGTCGCCCGATTTGGTGATCGACATTTTATTTTCGAGCGCCGGATCGCCATGACCCTTCATTTCCTCGGGAAAGTCTCGCGGGTATTTGAGATCGCTGACTTGGTTTATGTCTAGGCGGTGAACATAGTTGTTCGGCATATCATGGTAGTGCGTGTAAAGGCCGGTCCAGCGGTGAAAATTGCCGTCGTGCTTTTTCTGCTGGAGCGCGCGTTGAAAAGATCTGTCTTCGAACCAGCCAGCCTTGAATTGGCCGTGCCCACTTTCTGAAACCACGTAGCGGTAATCGCCGTCGACTTTCCAGCCCCGCAGGTCATACCACTTAAGAGATGTGGTCAAATCCTGAGACCGCGAAATTGCCCAAAAATAGCTTTCGGCCAAAGCGACACCGCCCTTTTTCGAAATGTCCGCATTGGGCACCAAAAATCCCGATTGCCGCGCGCTTTTGAGCGGCACGATTATGCTCGGCAAAATAAACACGGGTACGCCGGCGATGCGGAACACGGGTCGGCGAATGCGCGCATAACCACCCATTTCGGCGTCGATCTTGCGGCCCGAAAAACTCCAGGCAGCGGGGCACGTCTCGCACGCGGTAAATTCGCCGTTGGTGGCGAGGTAGCGATCTTTGTCGACCTTCTCGATTATGTCGCCTTCAAACACGACCTGCCCGCTTTGCACAAAGCCGTTGTAAATCAGGCCGGTGTTCTCGCGATAGTTGAACTCGACCTTGTCGCCCTCAACATGCGTGCGGTCGCTGTACATAATCACATTGCCTTCGGCGGTGATCTTTTGGTTTTTAAGATCGAGAACGGCGCGATCGCAGCTCAAGTGTTGGCCTTGAAATACGACTTGAACGTTGCCCTCAAGTTTGACTGTTCGCTTTTCGAGGTCTCGGTCCATAAACTTAGCGTTGATCAACACGCCATCGGTGACCGAACTTTGGGCGTAGGCGGGCGCTGGCGAAAAAGTGAGCCAAATTGCGAGCGCTGCCCAAGCCAAAATCATTTGGTCTTCATCACATAAACCCCATCCCAATCGGGGTCCGGCGGTTCTTGAATGTAATCTTGGCAACGCTGCACATAGAGTTTTGAAACCTCATCGGTGGGTATCTTATCTAAAACTTTCGAGAAACACTCGAGACCTTGGGCCCACGCTTTTTGGTGATAATGCTCGTAGCCCTCTTGAAACCATTTGAGCATCTCGGCCATGCTGGCCACCGGGACTTTTTCCTCAGCCAGCAATTCATAAATTTTAACCGGCAAAGCCTTACCCTTCACGCGGACCCAGTCGACCTCACGGCATACAAAATTATCTTTCACATCCTTGTATGTCATTTCGCTAAGAATTATTCGGGTGCCATAGGTTTTGTTAATGCCCTCAAGACGAGAGGCTAAGTTCACCGCATCACCCATGACCGTATAGCTGCGCACCGTCTCGCTACCCATGTTGCCGACGCTGACCTCTCCGGTATTTAAGCCGATACCAAGATCGATGTTCGGCAGACCTTTGGCTGCCCATTCTTTTTGCAGTTCAAATAATTTTTTAATGCTGAGAAGGGCGCAGCGGCAGGCGTGTTTGGCGTGATCGGGATAGGTCACAGGAGCGCCGAAGAACGCCATAATCGCATCGCCCATATACTTATCGAGCGTGCCTTGATTTTTAAAAACGATATCGGTCATGGGGGTCAGATAGCTATTCAGCAAATCCGATAGCGCACGCGGATCGAGTTTTTCTGAGATCGTGGTGAAACCGCGCACGTCCGAGAAGAAAACGGTGAGATTCACCTTCTTACCGCCGAGCTCGATATTCTGTGGGTGCGCCAAAATTTCTTCCACAATCGCGGGAGACACGTATTTTTGAAACGTCTGCCGCAATTCCTTTTTGCCGCGCTCTTCGGTGAGGTAGCGGTAGAAGGTGAGAGAGACGTAAAGAAAGCTAATCAGAAAGTAGGGCAAGACAACGCCAACGACCATGCCCTTGTTGAAAAGGTAATACTGATCAAATAGCCCAGTGCCGATCAGAAAAGCGATCGTCAGGAGCAGGCCCGGCAAGGCGCCGAAGTAGGTGAGGGCTACGCTGAGAATAAGCCCGACCGTGCCCAGCACCATGGGCATGTAGATGCGCTCGTTATGCGGGGCAAAGAAGAAGTTTCGGCTGAGCATATTGTCGATGGCATTTAAGTGCGTTTCCGCTCCCGGAAAGTTTTCTTGAAAGGGAGTGACCCGCAAGTCGTAAATCCCGGTGGCCGTGGCGCCGACCACAAAGATTTTATTTTTCAAGAACTCGGCCTTTTTGACTTTGCGCTCTTCGAGTCGCCAACTTTTGTCTTTAGGATCGTAAACCCGTTGTTCAATGGTCATGTCGGGCGAGTCGGTGACGAGATCGGCAAAGCTGACGTACGGGTACATTTTTTCGGGGCCCGCGTAGTTGAGAAGGAGCACGCTCTTTGGGTCCACCGGCATATTGAACACGGGATCACCGGTTTCGTTGTTGGTGACTTCCAGTTTCACCAGCTCTTTAACCCCAGTGGCGTCGTTGTAGTCTAAGTAAGGAATGACATTGGTTCCGGTGGCGACGTTGTACGCCTTTAGCCCGATCGATGGAAAATACGAGAATCCAGAACGAACTAGCACAAGCTTTCCGCGAATGGTTCCGTCGGGGTCTTGCTCCGTATTGAAAAATCCGGTGTGCTTGGTGCCCTGGGCGATCACCGGTGTGTTCAGCGCCCATGAGAAAGCGTGCAAAAACGAACTTTGCATGGAGCGCGAGCGAAAGTTGGCCAGCCACTCATCGTAACTTGCGAATTTGAACTCCTTCGGATCTTCTTTGGCGAGAACGACGTCCTTCCACATGGTGTTCATGTGTTCGCGAAAATCGTCGAGAATCGTTCCACAGGCCTTACGCAAATCCAAATTGACCCGAGTGTCGAGCAAGACTTGGTCGGTTTTAGATTTGACGGGGCCAAAGGTTTTGCGGACTTCATCGGCGCGGACGTTTAAAGCGTCGCGAAAAACTTCCGTGAGTGCCGTCGGTATGTAGGGTTGAAACGGATCTTGCGGTGAGATCAACGCTTCTTCCTTATCCCATTGCTTCGCTTCGGGACTCATTTTAAAGATCAAATCCAAACAGTAATCATCTTCACCGGGCCACGCGGTGGGCGTGATCTCGGCCGAAAAAGAACCGGCCACGATTTTGTCGGCATGCTTCGCGAACACTTTGCCAAGCGCCTCGTCGTTGTCGAGTTGCGGCGACAATTCTTCAAGGGCCCGCGTGAGTTCGGGATTGGTGATTGCGGAAGCCTCGGCGGCCTTAAGAACTTCTTTGGCGGGATTAAAGCTCGGCTCGGCAAAACTTATATCGAAGGCCATAACTTTGGCGCCATGGCTAAAGGCATGATCGATGGCTTTGGCGATGGTGGCGCGCGGCCAGGGCCAGCGGCCAATCGTGGCGACGGCTCTTTCGTCGATGGTTAGCAGGGCTAGGTCGGGTGAAACTTTTCTTGGACCGCGCACGCGCAGCCGATAGTCGATGGACTTTTGGTGGGCCGTCATCAACAATCCCGACAGACCTCCGTCCTCCTCGCCCGACCTTGCGCTATAAAATTTTATCGTAAAACTCACCGTAATGACGGTGATGTAAAACCCTATGGCCATAGGGTGAATTAGATAATGAGCCCACTTTTTAAGACGTTCCGTCGTCGTTGCTTTCATCAATACCCGTCCATTTTGGGTTGTTGTAGATAAATAGGATACGGGTAAAAGTCTGGAGGCTCAACTCCGGACTCTTGGCCCGGTGCCCGAGAGCGTCGCGATGGCATACACTATCAGAAGTGATCGGAGGTTTCGTGGAAGCGAATTTTGCGGTAAGTGGCGGAGTTGTGGTGGTGGAGCTAAAAGGTCGCCTGAATTTTGAGACGACCGAACCTTTTCGACGCACCTGTATGGAACGTTTGGTTCAAGAAAAGGTCGTTTTTGACCTTAGACAGTTGAGTTTTGTTGGCTCTTTGGGCCTCAAAGACTTTGTTGAGACCCTGGATACTTTGGCGCAAAAGTCCTTTTCTGGCGTGCGCTTTTGTGGCGTAAGCTCAGAGTTTCGCCGCATGTTCGAAGCCAGCGGCTTGGCCGGCCATGAGTTTTTTGAGACGCGCGATAAGGCTATTCAGTCTTTCGCAACATCTGGATCTCAGCCAACAGGGTTTTGATTTTTTCAGCGGCCGTGAATTTTTCTTTGTCGAGCTCGCTTTGCAGCTCGTGAATCTCTTTGCGCTGACCATTGAGCGTCGAACTTAAGCTTTGGTTGAGCTTTTGTAAGGCCTTATTTTTCTCTTCCATTTGCTCCAGTTCGAACTGCTTGTGATTCCAAAGGGCTTGCAACGATTCGACTTGCTCCACCATGGCCTGGTGGCGCTCACGCAAGTGGGGCATCTCTTCATTTACCCGGGCCAGCTCTTGAATCTTGGCCTCGCGATCAACCAAAAGTTCTTTAATCTCCACTCTCAGGCTGACTGCTTCGGCCTGTAAGCGCTCCAGCGTGGCTTCGTTTTCCGTTCGAAATTCCTCGAATTGGCGCTCGGCGTAGACCTTGGCGTTTTCAGCCTTCACCAGGTCTTCATACATGCGGTCGCGCTCTAAGGCCTTAGGTTGCAGTTTGCTGATCTCAGCTTTGGCGTCGGCAATTTTTAGTTCATAACTGCTGACCATTTGCGAGTGCTGAATCGAGAGTTCTTTTTTTAGAAGCAGCAACTCTTGTTCGAAGCGGCCGCTCAGTCGGGCTTTGTTCTGAACCGAGGCCGCTGCTTTTTGCACCCGCGCGCGATAGCGCTCGAGTCGGATCAAACGTTTTTGAAAGGCTTGCGCTTGATTGTAAAGGTCATTGTAGTGGCGCTCGAGCTTTTCGGAGTGGACTTTGAGCGTGGTATTTTCTTCGTGCTGATTTAGGCCCCGTTGCGTGGCGCTCTTGTCTTTTTCTTGCAGAACTAAGATCTGATCTTTAAGAATTTCGAATCGCGAGCGGATGTGCTTGCGGTCTTCTTCCAGTTGCGTGGTGTACTCTTCCAGCTCGTTGACCTTGCGAAGAGCTACACTCAGGCGCGCCATCAAATCTTCGTTTTGGCTGATTAGGCTTTCGAGCGTGGAGGACTTGAGAGCGGAGACTGGGATGTCGTTGAAATCAAGTCCCTTCGGAACTTGGCTCGGCAGCGGTATCGACTTAATTTTTTCGTCGACGGTCTTCGCGTGTACGGGCGAGGTGTGGAAAGATCCTTTTTCCATCATTAACTCCTCAAAAGCGCCCAACCTTGGACGCCTGATATTGCGGGATCCCCCTGGGGGATCCCTATGTTGGGACTTCCTTGCGGGAATCCCTGACTTTAGTGTCGCTTATTGAGACAAGCGATGTCAAAAATTGGGCTAATGCCTGTAGCGCAAAGCATAAACCCTCTAGACCAAAGTCATTTCTGCCGAAAGGCCAGATGTATGGAAGCCAAGACTCTCACGGTTCTCGAGCATGCGCACATCGCAGAGATGCAGCAGGATTTAAAGCGCAAGCTGCAAGAGTCGCAGAAAAATGAATCCACGGGAATGGGCGCGCTCCGGCGCACTATTCTCGCGCTTGTTGTCGGCGAAGAATACGATCACGGCAAAGAAGCGATGAATTCCTATGTCGAAGACAAGAGCGCCTTTCCGGCATTTCAGGCGCGCGTGGAGCGCTATATCCAGCACTGCACCGAGCTGATTCAAGCGATTCAAACCAAGCGCAACTTTCCGGGCTTGGCGACGTTGTCGCTGTCAAAACAGCAAGAGATTCATGAAAAGGTTCTTGAGCATTTTGAAGAGCTCAAACAGAACTTAAAGCTTATAGAAAAAATTGAGCGCGATCACAGACTGACGGACGTGCGCTCCACAGTGTGGGTGTTAAAAGCCCTCAGCGTGGCCAGTTTCGCCATTTTCTTTACGGCATTTTTCGTGGATCTGCAGTCGGGACTACTGTCATCGGCCATTTATACGATGAATCAGTATGTGGATCTTGCCAGCACCTGGTTCGTCAACTTAGTCATGTAAGACCGACTAAAGCGCGCCAGCCTTTGATTTTTTCCGCGCCTCTTGAAGCACCGGCACCAGCACTCGCGAAATCAACCGGCCGTTAGCAAAAAGAGTCGGTGTCCCCATCACATTAACCAGCGCACCTTGTTTGGCCTGAGCTCGAATGGCGTCAACGGTGGCGTTATCACTGAGGCACGACTGCATGGATTCCCAATTCATGCCCATCTTCGAAAATTCTTTCGAGAGGAGCATGTCGACCTCAGCGATGTTCGAAAGCAGATTCACGTCGTCCTGAATTCTAAAAAGCGCGTCATGGGCCTCCCAGCCCTTTCCGGATTTTTCGGCGCAGTAAACCGTGGCGGCAAGGCGGCACGAAATGCCGCTGGTGTCGTTGATTTTTTCATTGCAAGCGCCGTCGAGTGGAAAGGAGTAGAACTCCAAACGCACGTCTGGGTGAGCGTTGGCAAACGCATGGAGTGAATGACTCGCCTTTTTGCAATGGCCGCAGCGGAAGTCGGCGAACTCGACGAGAGTCAGCACGGCGGCTTCGGTCGTAGCTCCGCGGACTAAAGTGGGTTTGGCGACAAAGTCATGGCGTTTGGCCGCCTGCCAATCGGCCATAGTCTCTTCGACCACGCGGCCGATTTGCCCCATTCCCAAATTCTGCATAAAAATTTGATGGAGCAAAAGGGCGAGGACGGGGATCACCAAAAGTGAAATCGTTACGCCACGGCTTTCTGACCACAAGTGTGGAATGTCGGATTTGACCTTGGCCCAAAACGGCTCGCGCAAAAAGCCCTGGTAGGCAAAGAAGGTCGCAAAGCTCAACACATAAAGCCCGATGCAAACGATACAAAAGTTATGCATAAAGGCGATCGAAATGACTCCCATCACCACTGAAGCAAGGGCCGTTCCGCCCGCGAGCACTAAGGTCCAGCGGCGCAAGCGCTCCGGATGTTCCGACCACTCGAGCCAGCTCATTAAAATCAAACCAAATAAAACCGCATTAGTGACCGCGCCCCAAATGGCGAGCGGAATGCCAAAAAGATCTGAATACACCGAGGCCGAGACGGCATCGCAGTCAAACTTCGCATTGAGATTGCACAAGGACTGGCTCGCGGCGAAGCCCACCTTGAGCGGATAGTAGTGGAGCGCCAAATAGAGATGGGCCGCGACAGAAATTAGCGATGACATCAGCGCTAGACGTACTCGGTTCTTCATAGCTGTCTAAAATCCTCGGCGAAAGTTCAGGTCCCATTAGAGCGAGTTTTGCCAAAGGAGGCAATGCTTGATTTCGGCTGAGCGGTTTGTCACCTTTAGTCTAGCGATGATCAATCAGCAGGAATGGCTCCGCACCCGAAAAAATCTACTCGATCAGGTTAAATTCCAGGTCGAACTGCGCATCGGCAAGCCGTCCCCGGCGCTTCGACAATATGCAAAAAGCCTGGACATGGAGTTTCGCGGGGGCTGGAAGGCCGCGCGGGAGTCTGATTTCAACCGAGCTCTTGCCAAAGCTCGGGTATTACTGAGCGGCGACTTTCATGCCTATTCGCAGTCGCAACGCGCCCACTTAAGAATTTTGCGCGATCTGGTGCCGCATGCGCGAATTAAATTGGCGCTCGAGTGCTTACCTGCGGACGGCGGTGAGGCGATCCGTGCCTACTTGAGCGGCAAGATGTCCGAAAAGCGATTTTTAGCCGAGGTCAACTGGGACCGGACATGGGGCTTTCCTTGGGAGCATTACCGGCCACTGATGGAGCTGGCGCGGGACCGCGGCTTTGAGGTGCGGGGGTTGAACTCCAGATCCGCCGACAGTTTGGCCCGCCGCGATCAGAGCATGGCGAAAGTGATCAACGATATGCGCAAATCCGACCCGGATGCGCTGGTGTATGTGGTGGTGGGCGAGTGGCATTTGGCGCAGCGGCACCTGCCGCGGCGCTTGAAGGCTTATGCGCCAGGCGGCGAGTTGATGATTTTGTTTCAGGATGTCGAGCAGCTTTATTTCCGCTTGGCCAAGGTGCAGTCGGAGGGCGTTACCGAATATTTGCGGTCCGCCAAAGGCAATCGCTTTTGCGTGATGTTTTCACCGCCGTGGATGAAGTGGCAAAGCTACCTTATGTACCTTGAGCATGCGTACGATCGTGATCTGCAAGAGGATCTGGCGATCGATTACTCGGACCACGTCGCCTCTCTGGTGGAGGTGCTCGAAAAAGATTTAAAAGTGACCACGGCAAAGGCGCGTCTTCAAGTCTACTGTCCGAATTCTCGCACCTCGTTGGCCCGGCTTAGAGTTTCATTGCCCAAGCGCTTTGGCAAAATTTTGCTCTATCACCTCGAACACGATTTGAGTTTCTTGTTGCCCGAAAAAGATTGGCTCTATCTCTCTCGTCCGACCATCAATCACGCGTCGGCTCTGGCGGGGCAGTTTATCCACGCGCAATTGGCCGACCGAAAAAAAACCCTATGGGATCTGCCCAATAATTTTGTACCGCTGTTGTGGACTGAGGCGATGGGCTTTTTCTTTAGCAAATGGATCAACCCGAAGCGCAAGGCGGAGAATTGGGATTCGCTCCGCTTGCGTCTCCAGGCCTCGAACCCGAAGGACAAAGGCCGAATGGCGTTGCTGCTGGCGCTAGACCATCGCCTGAGCGAAGTGGTTTGGGTGCAGACGGGTCGACTCCGCCGTCCGCGTTATAAGGTAAAAGATCCGGGAGCCTATATCGAAGCTTCACGCCTCACGGGCAACTTGCTCGGCGAACGTCTCTTTCAGAAAGTCCGGTCGAAGGATATTAGTTTGCAACAACTGATGGTGTATTTGAAAGTGAACGTTGAGGGTGCGAAATTTTCTGAGGTGTATTGGGACCTCATTCGCCGAATAGAGGGCGGAGAGAAGTGACGAGCGAAGATTCATATTTTTATCAGGATGGCGGCAAGACGGTGGGTCCGGTCACCTCCACCGATTTAAAGTCGCGCATTAAAGACGGCAAACTCCGCCTGTTTGATTTGATTTTGAAAGAGGGTGACGCCGCATGGCGCATGGCGCTTGAGCACACCGATTTCAAAGAGGAGTTCAGGGGCCAGTCGAAGTCGGCGATGAAAGAGAAACCGTGGGTCTGCTTGCAACGCAAAAGCCCCGACGGCTTTGACTTTACCACCACCGGCCCCTACGCCCTTGAAGAAATTCGCGAAGCTCTGATGGCCGGCCGAGTGAGCTACACGGACTATGTGTGGCGCAGCGGCTTTAACGAGTGGAAGCGAATCGGCCTTATGGAAGATTTCAATCCGCGTTTGCGTAAGGCCGAGCCGATCAAAGCTCGCCCGCCGGAATCGGCGGAAGAACTGATGAAAAATGTCGTGGAGATGAAGCGGGCAAAAATGCCCGAGCCTGAACCACCGCCGGTAGAAGCCAAAGGTGGTAAGGACCTGACGAAAGAGAAGGAAAAAGAAAAGTCGGCCAAAGATTTGGCGCGCATGAAACCCGAGAAGCCCGATAAGCGTTCTGCGCCTCCGCCGCTTCCGATTCCGCCGAAACCGGTGATCGATCCGGACAATGAGCCGACGGTGATCGCGGCCCGGCCGCAAACCCCCGCGCCCGCCGCGCCAACAAAAAAGCGCCGACGCAAAAGTGTGCCGTGGGTCGATTGGGGTATTGTCGCCATTCTGGTCGTAGTCTTGGGCGCCGTTGCGCTGGTGCTTTCGCGAAATATTAAACGGCAGCGCACTTTAGAAGTGCCAGCGACCACCGTGGTTGAGACCGTGCCGCCGACAGTCAGCAGCGCTCCGATTGGCTACGATGCCGAAAACGAACCGACTCCAGAAATCACCGAGGAAGATGAAATCGAACCACCCGTCAAAGCCGAGCCGCCCAAAGTCACCGAAGAAAAACCGGATGAACCTCTACCTGCCAAAAAGGTCTCATCGGCGCCGACCGAATTGATTTTGTCGGTGCAAAGTCGCAATAACAATCAGGCTCGGGTCGATTTGCGCACCAATGGCTCGCCCGATTTTCCCGTCTATGTGCAAGTGATTGGAATGGCGGGTCAGGTGACTTCGGGCGCTTCGTTCTACCGTTACATCCGGTTAAAGCCGACCGGCAATCCCAAGCAGCCCTTGGATCTTTCGAAGGTCAAGCTCCCGCAAGGGAAGTTGATCTTTAGAGCGAATACGGGGGACCTTAAAAAGGAAGCCAAATTAAACTTGGGGGTCAACGACCCACAGTTTAAAAAGAACATCTCGCGGGTCCGAAAGCTCCATGCCTTTGCCATTTGGCAAGATCGCTTGTCGCTGCTTCGTGTAAGCGGATTGCTGGCGGATCGCATCGCCGCCGGGGGAAAGCTTTCGACCAAGGGCCTTGAGGCTTTGAACGATGTGCGCTTGGTGAACGGCTACAAATACATCCTTTTTGAAGATTGGTACGAGTTGAAATCCGTTTACGACGAGGCCCGCAAACAGCCGACCCCTGCTCTAGCCAACAAGGCCAAGCGAATCCGCGATAAAATGCTCTCTTTCTCCGTGTATAAATAGCCCACTCAATGATAGGTTGCCCTCATGTTACACATTCTTCGCGGCGTGATTGGCCATAGTTTTTCAGGGTTGTTAAAACGTGATTCTAAGTCCATTGAAGACTTGCTTGAGGCGCCAAAGCGCGACGGGCATGGCCATTTGGCATTGCCGGTGTTCGCTTGGTCGAAAGAGGCTAAGATGCCGCCGCCTAAATTGGCCGCCGACCTTGCGGCGCAAATGAATGCCGCGCTACCAAACGAGATTCTTAAAGCCGAACCGGTCAGCGGATTTATTAATTTTACTTTTAAACCCGAATACGTTCAGGCCTTGGTCGCGAGTGAGGTCTTTGGCAAGCGCGGACGCATTGGCTATGGCGATCGAGGTTTAAATAAAAAATTGCTGATCGACTTCAGCTCGCCCAATGTGGCCAAACCCATGCACGTGGGCCACTTACGGGCCACCGTGATCGGGCAGGCTATTGTTAATTTGGCGAAAGCGCAAAGTTACAATGTGGTGGGGCTCAATCATTTGGGCGATTGGGGAGTTCAATTCGGTAAATTGGCGTGGGCCTACGCAAATTGGGGTAAAGAATATCCGTTCGACAAGGAACCTTTTGAGTCTCTGTACAAGCTTTACGTGCGCTTTCACGAAGAGGCGGAGTCCAATCCTGAACTTGAAACCGCCGGCAGTAAAATTTTTAAGCAGCTCGAAGACGGCGATCCGAAGATCGTCGAAATTTGGAAGAAATTTGTTGAGATCTCACTGGCCGACTATCAGCGCATTTGGGATCAGCTTGGCGTAAAGCACGATCTTGTTCGCGGCGAATCTTTTTACAATGACCGCTTAAAGAGTGTGGAAGACGAACTCGAGAAAAAGAAACTACTTGAGGAGTCGGACGGCGCCATGGTCGTGCGGCTCGACGAATTTGAAATGCCGCCGTGTTTGATTCGAAAAAGTGACGGCGCCTCTCTGTATGCCACGCGCGATCTCGCCAGCGCGATTTATCGAATGAATGAGTTGAAGGCGGATCTTAATCTTTATGTGGTCGGGGTCGATCAAACTTTGCATTTTCGCCAAGTTTTTAAGGTGCTCGAAAAAATGGGCTATCCGTGGACGAGCCAATGTCATCATATCGCTTTTGGCATGTACCGATTTAAAGACGCCAAAATTTCTACGCGTAAAGGTACGGCCATATTTTTAGAAGACGTTTTAGAGAAGGCTGTGGAGTTGGTGCGCGAAGTGATTCAGCGCAAGAACCCCGATTTGACTGACGCCGATAAAGTGGCCCGGCAGGTCGGCATCGGCGCGGTTGTTTTTAATGATTTGGTCAATGACCGGGTTAAAAACGTGGAGTTCGATTGGGACCGCGCCTTGGATTTTGAAGGGGATAGCGGACCCTACGTTCAGTATTGCGGCGTTCGCTGCGCCAGCTTAATTCGCAAATATGGCAAACCGATCGAAAAAGAATTTAAGCTCGCGCTGGAGTCGGCGGAGGAGAAAGAGCTGCTCCGCACATTGATGGCGTATCCGGATACACTCGTAAATGCATTTGATAACTTTAAGCCGCACATATTGGCGGGGTATCTGATTGATGTGTGCCATCGTTTTAGTTCGTTTTATACCAAGTGTAGAATCCTCGGCGAAGGTCCGGATATTGAGGCCGCCCGCATGACCTTGGTCCAGGCCGTTCATCATGTCTTGGAAGAGGGCTTAAAAATACTCGGGATCGAGTTGCCTGAGGCCATGTAGCCCGGGCTAACCCGCCGATACGTCTCAATTTTTTTTTGAATTCTGCCGTTAAGTTCTATGCGGTATGAAGCTCAATACGTTTGTTACATTATGCTTATTTATGACTCTGCTGTGGATGCAGTTTTACGCAAAAGTGCGTGAGACCTTCAATGGCACGAGTGAGTTTAAAGCCGAGATCCAACATCTGCGCGCCGAGCTTAAACACAACAAGCTGAGCTCCGATTTAGACGCCGAAGAGTTTCTTGAGTTTCGGCAGTATGTTGCGACATTAATGCCTGAGGTCGTTGAGAAAAACGGCGAAGGTGAGACTGGGTATCCGTTTCGCAGTCTCGCCTCGACCATCTCTAAGCCCGACTCCGAGCGCCTGCGCTCGACGATCGCCAAAACGCTTTTTGAAAAGGGCAAAGAAGATTACCGCAATAAAAAGTTCGCGCAAGCGAATCGGGCCTTCAAGCAGCTGATTGATAAGTTCAGCTACACGCCCTATGTCACCGAAAGCTACTTTCTTATGGCCGAAGGGTACTATCAATCGGACGAGATGGAAGAGTGCACCAATGTGATTCAGCAAATGATCGAGTTGTTTCCGAGTCACGAGTTAACCGGATTCGCCATGGTTCGTCTGGGGCGCATTTACGAGAGCCAGAATCGCAATGAAGAAGCGGTCGATATTTACCGCACGGTCTTGCGCTCCTTCCCGCAGCGGGATGTGGCCTCGCAAGCTAAATCGTCTCTCCGGGGCATGGACCTATGAGCACGCTCGCGCGTGCGATCGCCTTTGCATTTCTTTTTTGCGCCGATGTGCATGTGCACGCAGACCGCTCGGACGCTTTCCTTGCCGAAAAACGCGAGATCCTTGAACTCAGTGGCGGCAAGCTCACAATGACTAAGGGCAGTCTGATCCGACGCGAATCCGAAGACATCGTGCAGCTGATTCGCGGCGACTTTTATTACGACGGCTCCGAGCTCGCGACGTTTCGAACGCCCTTTGCCACATTCTCTTGCGGCGGCGGGGAGTGCCGTATGTTGATCGAGCGTAGGGGTGACAAGGTCGAAATCAAAAATTTACGCGGCAGTGTGGTTGTCAAGCGAATGGGCGAAGAAAAGAATTATTTATTGCCAACCGCAATGCAAGTCGAAATCGGCACGGTTACCAGCAAAGGCTGGGCCGATATGGAATTTCCGCAAAGTTTACCGTGGAACGAGACCGCCCGGCGCTGGGCCGCACTTTATCCCGGTGAGCTGAAAGATTTTAAACAGACTCTCGAAGAGTTTCGCGCCGATTGGCGTGAAGCCGTTGAGGCGGTGAGCAGCTTGCATCTTGAGCGTGCCGGTCGCGAAATTGCCAGCGCGAAAAGGGCGGCCGATCAGGCGGCTCAGCGCGCGGCCGCCGAGGATCGCGAAGACGCGAAATATCGTGAGTTGTTCCGCAAGAAAAACGAACTCTAGTTGTAGAGTTTACCTCTACTTCTCGGCGTTGACCGCCGTTTCAGAAAATCAAATTCAATGCTAGCCTCCCGCCAATTTTTCCTAGGAGGATAAAATGCTAAAATCAGTTCTCGTTCTGGCTCTTGCTCTCGGGCCAGTGGCGCCACTCGCACACGAGCTTGATGGAGAGCGAGTCTCGGCCGAACAAATCAAACTCTCCACGCACTTGCCGCAGACCGTGATCATTCGCGAAGATCGTAGGGATCCATCCAAAGTGGAAGTCGTGCATTTAAAAGACAAAATCCCGGCGGGCACGATGCCGTCCGACTTAAAATTTGAGCAGATGGCTCTCAATGCCGAGACCCGCGGAATCGCCTATGACTCCGGGAATGAATTGGATATGACCACAAGTACCAACTCCTGGTTGTTCGGGTTGGCGTTGGGCGGCGGACTATTGCTCGGGTCCGCACTGAGTAGCGGGTACGCATATGCCCGGCCTTCGTATTATCCATCCTCTAGTTATTACGGCTCCTCGTACTACGGATCCTCGTACTCTCCGTCTTATACCAGCGCGGCCTATTACCGGCCGTATTACAATTACGGCGGGTACAACTACAGTTATGCTCCGTACTATAGGGCCTCGACCCCCTATTACAATTACACGTACTGCAACTGGCCTAGTTATTACTAACCTATCCAGGTAGTCGGTGGCGTGGTGCGAACGATGACGTTTTTATTTTTGCTTGTGCTTTCTCCGGCATCGTTCGCCGCCGAGTCGGCGACGATTCCGCGCATCGTAAATTTGGAGGCCATGGCGCGCCCGTTGAAGGTGTCGAGTTTTAAAAATAAAAAATTTGCGAAAACCATCAAGGTGGCCATTCTCGATAACGGATTTAATTCGTATGAGAAAGCGCTCGGCGTGTCTCTTCCGCGCGGAACAAAGTATCACCCAGGAAAAGAGAGCCCCGCCGACGGAATAAGCGCCAACTCGTATCATGGCCTTTTGATGGCGCAGATTTTCGCCCAATTGATCGAAAAGAGCGGGGCCTTGGCCGATTACGAATTGCATCTGTTCAACACTTTTGGCTACACGAAATTTGCCGACGCGGTTGAAAAAGTGATCGAGGGAAAATTTGATTTGGTTTTGTACTCGCAGGTTTGGGAGTACGGCGGCAACGGCGATGGCAAAGGATTTATCAACGCTCTCGTCAACAAGGCCGTGGCGGCGGGGATAGTTTGGGTCAATGCCGCAGGCAATTTTGGGCGCTCGACGCGCATCGCGAAGATCGATGGCAAATTAGAGGGGCGCGATGAGTTTGTGTTTTTTAGCGGGAAAGATAGCAAGGGCGTAAAAATCTCGTGCGCGCCACCAAAGGGCACGGCCAAATGCCCCTTACGTTTAGTGTTGTCCTGGAATGACTTTAAAGAAGACGCTGTCACCGGAACCGACAAAGATTTAGATTTGATATTGACCGACAATTCGGACGTTCGCCTCGCGGCCGGCGTAAAGGAGCAGAGGCTGTTGGAGGACAAGTCGATTAAAAATTCATCTTTGTTCCCCCGCGAAGTGATTGACGCCGACATCGAGCCGGGCACCTATTTCGCTCGGGTAAAATTAATTTCTAAGAATTTTTCAGCGTCGCAAGATCAATTGCGCGTCACCGCGAGTGGCACGGGAGTTAAAATGACTGCGCCGACTCTCGGAGAGACGCTGCTCCCGCCGGCCGACAACGCCGGGGTGATTGTGGTTGGGGCCTCGGATGACCAGGAGTCGAGCGCCTCTAAAAAATGGGGCAAGCCCGACGTGCGATTGCAATCGGCAGTTCAACTTAAGGATGGAAGCTCGCCGCGATCTTCGTCGACGGCCGCGGCCATGGCGGCGGCCGTCGTGGCTCTTGAGATTGGGACTTCTGAGGCTGAGAAAACGACAGAGAAGGTCATCGAAAAATTAAAAAAGATCACGCAAAAGGTTAGTCAGAAAGTTGCGGCATCGCCTGCTGCTGCAGAGCCAGCGCCTAAGGCGGCCAGCACGCCCGTTGTTAAGCCGCCCGTGCGGGCGCGTCCATTGGGACCAGCTGTCCGGTCCACCACTAAATCCGCTGAACCGCGTGAATCGCGCAACTGCCTGCCGCGCCGGTCGATCTCCTCCACCAATGACTATGTTCGCCGCATGCTGAGCGAGCGCGGCACCGTGGGCGTGCTTCATCGTGGACGTACGGCCATTTTGGTCGACTACGATTTTCCCAAACGCTTCAATATTGTCGTTCGACCCGGGCAGCGTGTCTTTGCGGGACCTGACCAAATGGTGGTCACACGCAGCCGCACGCAGGGCCAGGATCTCCCAGTCAATCACTATGAAATTGTCTACACCGGTTGGGGCTACAAGGCTTGCGACGGATAGGTCTCTGGCCGCACGGCCAGCTCTAGTCGAGGCTAGCGCCCGGGCGGCGTCCGCCGCATCTTACATATGCTAACCTATTCAAAGAGCATAGAAATCAGGAGGATGACTATGTCTTCGATAAACAGTTCGGACGGATCCAACAACAATCGCGAAGATCAAGTGGTTCGGCGCAACCGCGAGGACTACAATAAAAAAGCCAGCGACATGGTGAAAAAGCATCAGCGTGAAATGCGGCGGATCAGCGAGCAGCATTACGCCGAGGTGGAGAACTTAAAGACCGCTCACCAAAAGCAAATGGAACAGCTGCATAAGTTGTCGAACGATTCCATTTCTGAGCGGGATCATCGCCACCAGTCCGACATCGACGAGCTTCGCGGAATGTATAAAAAGCAAATGGAGCAGCACGCCGACGAGACTCAACGCCGCGAAGAGAATTTGCGCAAGTCAAACACCGGACAAATCGACCAACAAAAGTCGAACACTGATGCGCGAATGGAAAAATTGAATCAAGACTACTCCGAGGCACTTAAAACCAAAGACAAACTCTATCAAGAGGCCTTGGCCGAGAATCGTGACGCTCAGGCTCGCTCTCTTGCGGCCAATCGCGAGAAGCAAGCGTCCTACCATCAGCGTGAAATGGCCTCGGTCAAGGGTGAGCGGAATGAAACCGTCGGGCATTTGCAAAAAGAGTATCGCGACTATCGTGAAAATGCCGAAGGCCGCTTAAAGGGCCAAGAAGTCAAACATATGCAAGATCAGCATCGCAGCTCCAACAGCTTGGTGCGCGCGGTGCAAAAGGAGCGCTCACTGCGTACGGAGTCGGAAGAGATCTTGCGCGACGGATTTGAGGACGGACTAGATAAAACCCGCGAGCGCTACGACAAGGCCATGAAAAAGGAGCGCGAGGCTCAACGGTTTAGTGGTGAACATCTCAAGAGCACCACGGTGGATCGGGTCGAAAACCAAGTCCGCCGGCTCGAGAACGAAAAGGAAGATCTGAAAGAGGCCAAGGTTCGCAACGAGCTGCAGCTCAAAAATAAGCAGAATCGTGAGATCAACAATATTCGCGATGCCTTTACAAAAAATGTCGAGAATCTGCAGGAACAGCGCGACGAAGCGGTGCGAATGTCCAACGACCGCAATCGCGAAGACGTGCAGTCCGTGCGCAAGGAAATGGGCGATCAATTGGTTCATTCGAATCGGTTCTTTCGCGAGCGAATGGCGGAGCAAAACCGGATCAATCGAGAGGCCTACACCAACATCAAGGGCGACTTCGACGCCCGGGGTGAGCAGACCAAGACCAATGCCGATTTGCGCGTGATGCGGATCTATGAAGACACCAATGCCGAGAAAGCCCGTATGATCGAGTTGCAGCAGCAAAATCACATCACAGGCCAACAACTCCAGGCCGATGAAGTGAAAAAAGCTCGGCTAGCGGTTGAGGACGAGAAGAACATCGCCGTGCGCAATATGCAGGACCACATGCGCAAACAAGAGCTCCGGCACAGCGAGAAACTCGCGACCACAGTGGCGAAGTACGAAAAGCAGATCCAAACCCTAAAAGACCAAATGTTGCGAGAACGGAAGCTCGGCGAAGACAATATGAAGCGCACCGTGGAAGAGATGCAGCGCGCCCATCAAGTCGCCATTGACCAACTCGACTCAAAGAACAAAGATCAAATGCGTACAGTCCAAATGCAGCACGCGGATCAGGTCAAGGGACTGAGCAGGCGCCATGAAGAAAAAATGGACGCCTTAATCACAGAAGTGAAAAAGACCTAAAGCTCCGCCGAGAAAGATAAAGGGACTCGATGCTTTCTGAACGCCGGGTGAAGATCGTTGCCACCATCGGACCAGCCACCAGCTCGCGCGAAGGTTTGGAAAAGGCCCTCCTTTCGGGCATGAATGTTTCGCGCCTCAATTTTTCTCATGGCACCCACGATGTGCACGCCGGCGTCATTCAGAATATTCGCGAGCTGTCCAAGCAATGGGCCGCGCCCGTCACGATTCTCCAAGATCTGCAGGGCCCTAAAATCCGCGTCGGTAAATTCGAAGGCGGCCAAATCGAACTGGGCGAGGGGAAAAAAGTATTTGTGACTGTTCGCGACGTTTTGGGCAAACAGGGTTTGATCCCGAGCGACTTTAAAGCATTGACCGAGACGGTGAGCGAAGGCCAGCGCATTTTGCTCGACGACGGACTGATTGAGCTTAAGGTGATCTCCAAAGATAAAACCGAAATTGAAACAGAAGTTGTCTATGGTGGAATTCTAAAAGATCGCAAGGGGATGAATGTTCCCGGCGCCTCTTTGCCGATCGAAGCCTTGACCGAGAAAGACCTGAAGGACTTGGAGTTTGGCCTGTCTAAAGGTGTAGATTATGTTGCGCTTAGTTTTGTTCGCCACGGGAATGATATTTTAAAGTTGCGCCAGTTGATCGATGCCAAAAATCCCAGTACTCGCATCGTGGCGAAAATCGAAATGCTTGAGGCTCTGCAGAACTTAGAGGAAATCGTTCACCTTAGCGATGCGGTTATGGTGGCGCGCGGAGACTTGGCGGTCGAAACCGGACAAAGTCAGCTCCCGGCGGCGCAAAAGCGAATTATTCGCATGTGCAATGCTATGAACAAGCCGGTGATCACGGCCACGCAAATGCTCGACAGCATGGTTGAGAATCCGCGGCCGACCCGGGCCGAGGTCACAGATGTCGCCAACGCGGTCATCGATGGCTCAGACGCGTTGATGTTGTCCGCCGAAACCGCGAGCGGAAAATATCCGTTTCGGTGTATTCAGACCATGCACGAGATCATTGTCGAAGTGGAGAAGTCCGCGGAACTCTACTATGATATTTCTCTCGAAGACGAATACCTAGAAGTGCCCGACGCGATCGGTATCGCCGCCTCTCTCACGGCGATGAAGGTCCGCGCCAAAGCTTTGGTGTGCTTATCGACCTCCGGAAAAACCGCGACCTTGATTGCCGGTTCGCGCCCGCGTTGCCCCATCGTGGCCATCACCCATTCGATCGAAGCTTTAAACCGACTGGAGCTGGTGTGGGGAATTCAAACCTACCGCATCCGCCCTTATCAAAACAGTGAAGAGGCCTTGTCGCAGATTGAAGAACTGTTGGTGAAGATAGGAATGGTGAGTCGCGGCGACAAAGTCGTGGTCACCATGGGCACGCCGGTTCAGCAACGGGCCAAGACAAATAGCATTCGCGTGTACACCGTCACCAAAGATCCGATTGAGGTGGCCGACGATGAGCTGCCTCTGCGCAGCCGGCGACAAAAATTTACGTAGTTATTTCTAGCGGCGACCGGGGATTTTCTTAAGGGTGTAAACAATTTCCCAAAACGGCAAAACGTTCTCGACATCCGAGAGTTTGAATTTCATCGAAAGGCTTCCGCCCTGTTCCGACGACTTTTCTTGCACCAGTCCTTTTTCGGAAAGTGTGTCAGCGTCATTGACGCTAAATAGAAAATTAAGATCTTTCATTGAGTTGTTCTGCATGTCGGTGAGGCTGACTTTGACCACGCCTTTGTCGTCGGGCGTTTGCTTTTTGCCATAAAAGGATAGCGCGCGGAGAGTTTGCATTTCTTTTTCTTCAACGGTGATGCGTTTCGCTTCTTCCGTAAACAGATAGCGGTTGTACCAGTCGGTGAAGTCGGTAATCACTTTGTGATTTAAAATGGTCACGCGTTTTTTGCCTTCACCGATGTCTTCCACTTTCATTAGGCCGAGGGCTTGCAGAACTTCCATCATCTTATCGAGCTTGTTGGTCGGCTGTTGAAAGATCTGGATGCAATACTCGCGCAAGATGGAATATGGGATCAGCATTCCCGGGCCCTCGGCCGGCTTCTCGCCACTCTTAAAGCCCACCAGCGAAATGATCGCGCACAGGCGGGTGATCATATGCGGCGGGAACATTTCTTCGTCGCCCTTGGAGGCTTGCTCTAAATTTTTAATGCGCGTGTTGGCGTCACGCAGTTGGTTGTTGATGGTCTTGACCATCGCCTTCAGCCACTCGGGAAAAGTTTTAAATTGCGCGTGCAAGGAGGCGAAGGGGAGCGAGATCACTTCCGCGTCGGCCATAGCTTTGGCACCTGCGGAACGCGGCTTGTTGTCGAAGAAGGCCATTTCTCCGAGCATCTCGCCATTTACTTTTTCCGCGAGAACAATTTCGCCGGCGCCTTTGGCTTTGGTGATGGCAATGCGACCCGCTTTAATCACGTACATGGCGTCACTGGGATCGCCTTCACGAAATAAAATGTCGCCTTTTGCGAGTTTCTTAACTCCGCCTGCCATTTCTATATTATGGCTTGAACTGTAAAGGAGCTACAACAAGACCTAGATCTTGATTTGTTTAACTTCCGGGTCGACCTTAAGCGGGGCATCCGTGAGTCTCTTGACGTCGTCGATGGTCACGCCCGGTGCATACTCTTTCAGCACGAAGCCCTCTTTGGTCACGTCGATCACCGCCATATCGGTCACCACGCGGTGAATGCAGTGGAGTCCGGTGATGGGTAAGGTGCATTTTTTGAGAATTTTCGACTTTCCCGACTTGTCCGCGTGCTGCATGGCCACGATCACCCGTTTGGCGCCCGCGACCAGGTCCATCGCTCCGCCCATCCCCTTGACCATTTTTCCGGGCACCATCCAGTTGGCGATATTGCCCAGTTGATCCACCTCCATAGCACCCAGTACGGTCAGGTCCACGTGACCGCCGCGGATCATGGCAAAACTGTCGGCCGAATGAAAATAGGCGGCGCCGGGCATGGCCGTAATGGTCTGCTTTCCGGCATTGATCAGGTCGGCGTCCGCTTTGTCTTTAGTCGGAAACGGCCCCATGCCGAGCATGCCGTTTTCGCTCTGAAACATGACAAAAATATCGGTCGGGATATGATTGGCCACTAGGGTCGGCATACCGATCCCTAAATTGACGACAAAGCCGTCTTCCACTTCCTGCGCGATGCGCATGGCGATTTGATCTCGAGTCATGAGTGTCATTGCGCAAAACCTCAATTAGAAAGCGTTAAATTTTCGATGCGATTTTCGAAGCGGCCCTTGAATATTCGCTGGACGTACGCGCCGGATAAATGCACTTGATCGGGGTCGAGCTCACCGATTTCAACCAGCTCCTCGACTTCCGCCACCGTGATCCGACCCGCGGTCGCGGTGACCGGATTAAAATTGCGCGCGGTCTTGCGAAACATAAGATTTCCAAATTTATCGCCCTTCCACGCCTTAACAAAGGCGAAGTCGCCGCGGATGGCATGTTCCAGCACGTATTTGCGGCCGCCAAATTCGCGAATCTCTTTGCCCTCAGAAACTATGGTTCCAACGCCGGTCGGGGTGAAGAAGGCGGGGATTCCGGCGCCGCCCGCGCGCAGCTTTTCAGCCAGTGTGCCTTGCGGGGTAAACTCCACTTCCAGCTCACCACTGAGAAAGAGTTTTTCAAAAAGCTCATTCTCGCCGACGTAACTCGACACCATTTTTTTCACCTGGCGGTTACCGAGCAGCAGACCTAAGCCAAAACCGTCCACCCCGGCATTGTTTGAAACGCAGGTTAAATTTTTGACTCCGCTTTTTGCCAGCGCCGCGATCGCATTTTCGGGAATTCCGCACAAGCCGAAGCCGCCAAACAACAGCAGCATTCCATCTTTCACGCCTTGAATCGCGCTTTCGGCGTCGTTAAAAACTTTGTTCATATATTTATCTATAGCCTCTCAACAATAAGGGCCACGCCCTCGCCGCCGCCCACGCATAAGGTGGCCAATCCATATTTCTTTTTTTGCTGACCTAGAGAGTGAATCAGCGTGGTCAGGATGCGCGTACCGCTCGCACCGATGGGGTGCCCGATCGCCACGGCGCCGCCGTTCACATTGACCTTGGTGTGCGGAATATTCAATTCCTTCATCGCCACCATGGTCACGACGCTAAAGGCTTCATTGATTTCAAAAAGATCAATGTCGTTGATTTGCAACTTGGCTCGCTCGAGTGCGCGCTTGATGGCGTTGACGGGCGCGGTGGTGAACCATTTTGGATCTTGCGCGAACGTGCCATGGGCCACCACACGGGCGATTGGCTTTAAGCCTTTGTCTTTAACCGCTTTGTCCGAGGCCAAAATCAAAGCGGCGCCACCGTCATTGATTTTTGAGGCGTTGGCGGCGGTGATGCTGCCGTCTTTATCAAACGCGGGTCGCAGCTCGCCCATTTTATCGAAGCGCGCTTTGCCCGGTTCTTCATCCGTCGTAAAAGTCTGCACCGCGCCTTTCACGGTCATTTCGACCGGCGTGATTTCGGCGTCGAACAAACCCGACTTTTGCGCGGCCTGCGCGCGCTTGTAACTTTCAACAGCGAACTCATCTTGCTGCTGGCGGGTGACCTTATATTCTTTCACGCAAAGTTCGGCGGCGTTGCCCATATGAAAATTTGAGTACGGGTCCCACAGTCCGTCTTTGATCATCGAATCGGTGGTCGTGACATTTCCCATGCGGTAGCCGGCGCGAGAGTTTTCGAGAAGATGGGGCGCCAACGTCATATTTTCTTGCCCACCCGCCACAGCGATCTGTGTGTGGCCGAGCATTAAGTTATCTGCGGCCAGCATGACGGATTTTAATCCAGATCCACAGACTTTATTAATGGTCATGCATGGTACGGAATTAGGAAGGCCTGCATAAATCGCGGCCTGGCGTGCAGGAGCTTGTCCGGCTCCGGCGGTTAACACCTGGCCCATGATGCATTCGTCGACATCGGTCCCTTGAACTTTGGCGTCCTTTAGTGCGGCGGCTATGGCCGTGGCGCCCAACCGCGGCGCGGGAACAGAGGAAAACGCTCCTTGAAATGTTCCAACCGGCGTCCGTCTAGCACTCAAAATATAAGCTGTATTCATTCGTCTATCCTTAGGTATATTTAAGTCATGGTGTCCCTTTTCACATTTATCTTTTGCGGCGTCATGGCGCAGGCCTCAAAAGTCAGTTATCCCGAGCAAAAGCTCCGGGCCTTGGGAGTCGAAAAACTACAAATCAGTGGGGTTAAAGGCCATGTGAAGCTGACCGGACGACCGGGCAAAACCTATCGCCTAAAGGTCAGGCACAGTAAGGGCAAGAAGTGGCAGGACTGGAGCTTATCCGTCGATCGCCAAGGCTCAACCTTGGTTTTTGAAGTGTCCAGTGCCGCATATGGCAAACAATGGCGTGCCCACGTGCGTAAGGAATTATGGCCCGAGTTTGATGTGTCCATTGAGGGGCCGGCCATCCCCGTATCGGTGAGTTGGCGTGAGGGAGATTTGGAATTTTCGAACTGGGCGGCCCCAGTTGAGGCTTCGCAGGTGAAAGGCCGGGTCAGCGTCAAAGACGGTGGCGGCAACTATACACTTTTGCTCGGGGCGAGTGATGTGACGGTGGACGGACTCGCCGGAGATTTGCGTTTAAAGGGCGATCATGGCCGAGTTCGAATCGTTAAGCTCACCGGTCAATTGACCGTCCATTGGGTCAGCGGAGACATGGAAATAAAAAAGACCGTCGGTGATGGCAAGATTGAGAGCACAACAGGGAAGTTGCGTTTGAGCGCCTGCAAGGGCGATTGGGACATTCACTTGTCACGGGGCCACGTGGACATCGATTCTTGCTCCGGAAATTTAAAGGCCGAAGGCGATAGCGCGGAATGGCGTCTTAGCAAATCGCCGCTGAGTGAAGTCGAAATCAAAAGCTTGTCGGGGCCGGTCCGCTGGGACTGGAAAGAGGGCGGCGCCAAAGTCTTTTTAACCACGGATAAGGGTCAAATTTCCGGCCTAAAAATCCCTTCGATCTTAGATCGTGACGGGCGCAAGGTGAGCGAGGTCACGCTGGGTTCAAAACCGTTTGCCCAAGTCTTCGTCAGAACGCAATCCGGAGCCATTCACTTCCAGCAGTAAACCCTTGACCGGGGGGGTAAAATCCATCAACTTCAGCCATCATGGCTAAGAAACCCGTTAAAAAGAAATCCGCCGCTAAAAAAACCGCACCGCCCGCCAAAAAAAAGGCTGGCATAAAGGCTGCGGCTAAGAAGATTTTGAAAAAGGTACTCGCCCCAAAGGCGGCAGTTAAACCAGCGAAGCCGATTAAAGCGGCAAAGCTGGTCAAAGCAGCTAAGCCGACTCCCGCGCCCAAGGCGGCGGCGGTTAAGCCGGTGAAGGCTACAAAGGTTGCTAAGGCGGCCAAACCCATCCCTCCCAAACTCTTAGAAAAGCAGGCCAAAAAAGAAAAGGCCGCTAAGGGCAAGGTTAAGGAGTTGGAGGTTACTGACGCAACGGCTGTAGAGGCCGTTGAAGAAGAGCCGGTCGAAGAAGTTTATTTGACCGACGCCGAAGGTCGCCGTTTTTGCCGTGTGCGCGACTGCGATCAACTCGCGGCCGTAGATACCTACTGCCGATTTCATTATTTATTGCATTGGAAGAAGATCCAAGTCCGTAAAAAAATTCTCACCGAAGGCAAACTCGAGCGCTATATCGAGGAGCTAACGGCCCGTTACCCCGACAAATTCTTAGAGATGCTCCGCAAAGATTTGCGTAGCGAAAAAGAATTCCTCGGCGCCATCGCAGAGTTGGAGATCGACGAATCCGCGATCGAAAACGAAATGGAAGATGAGGCGCAGAACTATATCGATGAGGTGCGTGGGATGGGTGAGGCTGCCGGCGAACGCACCGAAGAAGACTTTTAAACTCTCCTAAATCGCGAATCGCTTCGTTGCCTTCGCCACTCGGCTTGTGCGGCGTGGGTGAACCACGCCTCCGCGCCTCGGGCTTTGGCGCCTCGCGCTTCACGATTTAGGAGAGTTTAGATTAATGGGTCGTTGGTTTTTTTTGGGGTTTGGTCGGAGGGGATTTTGCTTTTGGCTTTTCGGGTTTGGGGGCTTCGGGTTCTGGGTCTTCGGGGGTTTCTGCTAAATCTTCGTTGGTTAGGCCTAGTTGGGCTTTGATGATTTCGGGGTCTACGTCTTCGTCCCAATCGCCGCCGGCTAGGTCTTCGTCTTCTTTGAGGCCGAGTAGCTTGTTCGCTTCTGCCTCTAGCTCGCGGTTTTCGGTCTGATACTGAACGTAGACTTTTTTGCCTTCAAAATCGACTTCGGCCCAAATGCGTGGAAATTCGTGGTCGTTCTCAGCCGTAAAAAATTGCTCGAACAGTGAGCCCGCCACGTCTACGGCCATGGTGAGAAGTTTCATAACGTTGTCTTTATCCCGCTTGTACTCGATCGAAATATCCCAGTTGAACTGCCTCAATCCGCCGCCTGCGGGCTTAAAGCCGATGCTCATCAGAATCTCGCTCGGATAGATGCGGCCATCGGCGAAGACTGTGCCGCCACCGATATAGGACTGAAAACTTTGCTTAAAAACCTGTTTGATCTGAGCTGACAATTCTTTGGGAATCGCATTCCACTTTTTCGATGTCTTTAACCGGGGTTGCATCGCATTTCCTTATGAAAACTTTGACGTAGTTCTTACTTTAGCATTATATGGACGTCACCAATCATTATGCAGAGCGAGATAACACCCAATTTAGTTCCCCAAATAGGCCAGGGGGACGGTGTGTTCATTTCCACCTACGGCTGCCAAATGAACGAGAACGATTCCGAGCGTATGATGACCCTGCTCGAGATGATGAATTTTCGGCCCGTCACCAGCCCTGATCAGGCCTCCCTGATTATAATTAACTCCTGCTCGATTCGCGAAAAGCCAGTCCACAAAGTCCATTCCGAAGTCGGCCGCTACCGCAAACTGAAAGAAGCCAATAGCAAGCTTAAGATCGGTGTAGCTGGCTGCGTGGCGCAACAGGAGAAAGAAAAACTTAAACTCGATATTCCGCTGATCGACTTCGTGCTGGGCACCGACGCCATCGATCAATTGCCAGAAGTTTTAAGCAAAGTGCGTGGTGGGCAAAATATCGTAGCCGCGCGTTTCGAGCACCAGCAGCCCTATCATATTCAAACCATGATCCGAAATCCGGGGGTCAGCACCTTCGTAAATATCACCAAGGGCTGCGATAACTTCTGCACCTTTTGCATCGTTCCCTTTACCCGAGGCCGCGAGCGCTCGCGTCCGTTTAAGCATCTTGTCGAAGATATAAATAAGCTCACCGAAAAAGGCGTTCGCGAAGTGACTCTGCTGGGTCAAAACGTAAACTCGTACACTTCGGATTGTGGTGTAAACTTCGCGCAGTTGCTCAAGCGCCTGGCCACTGAGACCAACATCGAACGGATCCGCTATACAACTTCGCACCCAAAAGACTTTACCGATGAGTTGATCGACGTTATGGCCGCGCACGGTGATAAGATTATGGAGTACATCCATCTTCCCGTTCAGAGTGGAAATAGTGCCGTGCTCCAGCGGATGAATCGCGGCTACACGCGCGAGGAATACTTGCGTCGAGTCAGCGCGATTTTTAAGCAAATGCCCAACGCTGTGCTCTCGACGGACATCATCGTTGGCTTTCCCGGCGAAACTGAGGAACAATTCGAAGACACCATGACTCTTATCGACGAAGTTCCGTATGAAAACATCTACGCATTTAATTATTCACCGCGCCCGATGACCAAGGCGGCGAAGTTCACCGACCAAGTTCCCGATGAAGTCAAAAGCGCGCGGTTGGCGCGCCTTCTCGACAAGCACCGGGAGATCGCTTTTAAACTGGCTGAAAAATACAACGGGCAGATTTTAAAAGTGTTGGTCGAACGCTTTGATCGAGAGCGGGCCAATGTTCAAGGTCGCTCAACCGGCAACAAGCTCGTACACTTTAACGGCAGCGAATCTCTGATCGGCGCCACGGTCGACGTGAAAATCACGGAAGCCAAACCGCTCGTTTTGAAGGGAGAAATTGTATTGTGAAGACGGTGAAGACGGTAAAGGCAGCACTGAAAGTTAAATCCGAAGTGATTGAACTCGAGGCCTTCGGCCTCAGCACCGGCATGGAGCGTTCGCGTCCCGTGATGTTGTTTCGCGAAAAAGGCGGCGAGAGCGTGTTGCCCGTATGGCTGTCGCCGGTCGATGCCGGCATTACACTTTCACAAAATGCTTTTGCGATCACTCCCCATGATGTGTCACTGACTGTACTCAGAGAGCTTGGTGTTGGCGTTGAGGCGTGCCGATTTTCAGAAGTAAAGGGTCATCAGCAATATGTGGAGCTTAAGTTTACCGGCTCGAAAAAACTAAAAGAAATGCGCTTTCGCGCCGACCATGCGATCTCGTTTTGTTTGCAAGCGCGGGCGCGATTTTATTGCACACGTGCATATTTAGAAACCTGCCGAGAGATCGATGTTGATCTCGGCAAGATGGAAGCCGCCATGGGGCCGCGATCGCGCCGTCCGCAGGCTGGTTTGCCGTATTTGAACTGACCGGATGCCCAGATACTCTACGGCCGCTTAGGGCGGCCTCGAAAGGCTTATATGATTCTGCCCCTCCTAGGAAAAACTCCGATCGTAGGTGAAGGCAGTTTTGTGGCGCCCTCGGCCGATCTGATTGGTGATGTGACGATGGGCCGGCGCTGTTCAATCTGGTTTAACTGCACATTGCGCGGCGATGTGATGCCGATCGTGCTCGGCGACGACACCAATATTCAAGACAACTCCGTGATTCATGGCACGTACAAGAAGTGCGGGGCTGTGGTGGGCAGCAAGGTCACAGTCGGGCACTCCGTCATTTTACACGGCTGCCGCATCGGTGACCTGGTCCTGGTGGGAATGGGCTCGGTGATTATGGATCAAGCCGAAATACCCGATCGCTGTATTATTGGAGCGGGCTCGTTGGTCACTGAAGACGCCCGATTTCCCGAAGGACATTTAATTATAGGTCGCCCGGCTAAGGCGGTACGACCGCTTAAAGAAAACGAACTCGCGTTCTTGCCCCAAAGCGCTAAAAACTATATCGAGTACATGAGCTGGTATGCAAAGACTTGAAGGAGCCCCCATGGATGACATGCAAATACCAATGGCCTACACGTTCGACGACATCCTATTGATTCCACAATATTCAGAAATCGTCCCGACCGAAGTCGCCACCGAATCCTTTTTTGCCCGCGATATTCATTTAAAGATGCCGGTCATCTCGGCGGCGATGGATACGGTCACTGAGCACAAAATTGGCCAGATCATGGCGCAAATGGGTGGCCTCGGTGTGATTCATAAAAATCTCGATATCGAAGCCCAGGCTTTTGAAGTGGAGCGGGTCAAAAAATACGAAAGCGGAATGATTTTAGAGCCCATCACTTTAGGGCCTGAGGAAAAAGTCAGTGAAGCTTTGGCGCTGATGCGCCGGTACTCGATCAGCGGCGTTCCCATAACCGTCAATGGCAAGTTGGTCGGCATTCTCACCAATCGCGATCTGCGTTTTGAGACCAACACCAATCAGCCGATTTCGAACTTAATGACCAAGCAAGAGAAGTTGGTCACCGCGCCGGTGGGCACCACGCTCGATCAAGCCAAGGCGATTTTGCAGAAACATAGAATTGAAAAACTCCCCGTGGCCGACAGCAATGGGATGCTCAAAGGTTTGATCACGATTAAAGATATCGAAAAGGCGCAGACCTTTCCGCAGGCGACAAAAGACAAGCACGGACGCCTGATGGCTGCCGCCGCGATCGGGGTGGATGCCACCTCGCGCGAACGCGCTCAGGCGTTGGTCGGCGCCGGTTGCGATGTTTTGTGTGTGGACACAGCTCACGGACACTCAAAAAACGTGATTGAAATGGTCAGCTGGTGCGCAAAAACCTTTAAAGACGTCGTGATTGTGGCCGGTAACGTGGTCACCGCGGATGGCACCGAGCAGCTCTTAAATGCCGGCGCCGATGTGGTGAAGGTGGGCGTTGGCCCCGGCAGTATTTGCACCACTCGCATTGTCAGCGGCGTGGGTATGCCCCAATTGTCGGCGGTGATTGAATGCTCGAAGGCCGCTCGTAAAAAAGGCAAAACCATTATTGCCGACGGCGGCATTAAATTTTCGGGCGATATCGCGAAGGCCCTCGCGCTTGGCGCGAACTCAGTGATGATCGGAAATTTGCTGGCCGGCGCTGATGAGAGCCCGGGCGAAACTATTTTATATCAAGGTCGAACCTACAAACTCTATCGTGGCATGGGTTCACTCGGCGCGATGAAAAAAGGCTCGAAAGACCGATATGGCCAGGCCGATGTCTCAGATCACGAGAAGTTGGTTCCCGAGGGCATTGAGGGGCGGGTTCCTTATCGCGGATCCGCGCGTGGGATTTTGCATCAGCTTGTCGGCGGTTTAAAAAGCGGGATGGGTTATATCGGTGCGAAAAATATCGACGATTTGCAAAAGCGCTCGCGCTTTGTTCGCGTGTCGCCGCAGGGTTTGCGCGAGTCGCATGTTCACGATGTCAGCATCACTAAAGAGGCGCCGAACTACCGCCTAGAGTAACGAAAACTGGCCCACCTTTTTGCGCAATTGATTCCCCATTCAATAGTCTAACCTGGCGTAGAGATTGCTTTTCTTTTTACGAATGCGGCCAGACTGCAATAGATGCGAAGCGAAGGGTGGATCCGGCCGGACAGTTGTCCGGACCGGACACTTCTATCGGAAATCCGATTCCAGATGGATTCAGAGATACAAATGCCTTGTCTGTGGAAGCCATTTTTCTAGCGCAACTTTTGAGCCTTGTTTCAATCAAAACAAAAGACGCAAGAATCTCCCGCTCGATCGACTTTTGCGGAGCGGCGTCTCCATGCGCGAGTGCTCAAGAGCTTTAAAAATCCACAGAACGACAGTTCAAAGGAAGAAGACATTTCTAGCATTGCAATCGGAAGCTTGGCTTCGGAACTTTCGCTCAGAAAAAGTTGTTCATGAACTCCAGTTTGACGACATGGAAACGTTTGAGCATAGCAAATGCAAACCACTTTCTATAACTTTAGCTGTGGAAAAACGGACTCGGTTGATCCTAGGTTTTAAAGTTGCCTCGATGCCGGCTAAGGGACTTTTAGCTCGTAAATCCAGAAAAAAATATGGATTCCGACCCGATCACAGGGCTCGTGCACGAAGAGAGATGTTTGAAGAGTTACGTGAATGCGTGTCGCCCAAAGCTTTAATCGAGTCCGATCAAAACCCACACTACGAGGCCGATGTGCGAAGTTATTTTCCGAGTGCACACTATGAAACCTTCAAGGGTCGCCGAGGATGTGTCGTTGGCCAAGGCGAGCTAAAGAGCGGAGGATTTGATCCGCTCTTTAGTCTCAATCACACTTGCGCCATGCTTCGCGCGAACATCAATAGATTGTTTCGAAGAACATGGTGTACGACCAAGAAAATCCGGGGGCTCGAGGAGCACATCGCGATTTACTGCAGGTCTCACAATCAAAGAATCTTAGAAAAGTTGGGAACCGCAGCATAGAAGGATATGATTCGCCATGTTAGGTGAGAGTTCGGACGCCGGAATGCGCACCAAGGTGGGCCAGTTTTAGAGTAACGCCAGCGGATTGAGCGCCTTTTTTCCAGACAGCACTTCAAAATGTAAATGAGGAACTGTGTCGCGGGCATTGCCCGTGCGGCCCAGGCTACCAATGCGTTGGCCGGCAACGATTCTTTGTCCGGGGTAGAGCTTCGGGTTGTCTTTGAGGTGGGCATAATACGTAACATAACCGTTGGAGTGTTTGAGTATCACGGCCCAACCGCCGAGCGAGTTCCAGCCGGCAAAGTGAACTTTTCCCGTCCACGCGGCGACCACCGCGGCGCCCGTGGGGCCAGCGATATCAATTCCGCGATGTTTGCGCTCGCCTCGTTTGTCGCCGATTTTTGAGATCACATTGCCGCCATAGAACACGGGAAAGATCCCTTTGCTGTCGGACTCAATGGTTGGGGCGTTGAGCGAGTATTTATAGAAGTAGCGGTGATCATGAAAAGGGCAGCCCACACAGCGAGCCAGGCATTCGTCACCAGACAAAGGCTCACCTTTAAGGCCCACAGAGATAAACTGACTTTTTGGTTGAGAAGACGGCGCTGCCATACCCATCAAGAGCAAGCAGGCCAGAAGCGCCAAAATGATTGTAAGCCCCACGTTATAAATTCTCATGACCAAGGGGGAATATAAGCAGGAGTGGGGCCTAGCTTGGCTCGCAATAGGCGCGTCAGCGTCGGTGCGGATACGGCCTTTTTTTCAATGTAGGGGCCGTTTTTTGGCCTCTTTCGCTAGACGCCATGGCCTCGGTTTTGTAGATTCTCCGGATGGTTGAAAATGGTGTCGTTATTCTGGATTTTGGGTCGCAATACACCCAATTGATCGCCCGTCGCTGTCGTGAGTTGGGCGTATTTTCTGAACTTCTTCCGTTTGATACGGCGGTTGAAAAGATTAAGGCAAAAAAGCCGGTGGCCATTGTTCTGAGTGGCGGCCCCAATTCTGTAGATGAACCGGGTGCCCCCGTTCGCAATGTGAAAGAGCTCCTCGAGATCGCGCCGATTCTGGGGATTTGTTACGGCATGCAGCTTTTGGCCCATGAACTGGGCGGCAAAGTGGAGCGCGCGACCAAGCGTGAATACGGCTTTAATACGGTCACATGGAGAGAGCCGCTCGCCAATTTGCCCAAGACGCAAAAAGTTTGGATGAGCCATGGCGACGTTATCACCAAGGCGCCCCCTGGCGCGAAGGTGGTGGGCGAGTCTGGAAGCCAACATCCGGCCGCCATGATTGCCGACAACTTTTGGGCCGTGCAGTTTCACCCCGAGGTTGCCCACACCGAAATGGGTACCGAGTTTTTAAAAGCGTTTCTTTTTGAATTTTGTAAGGCCAAAGAAAATTGGTCCACCAAACTGATCGAAGATCATTTGCTGGAAGATATCCGCCAACGAGTTGGCAAAGAAAAAGTTCTCTGCGCGCTCAGTGGCGGGGTCGACTCGACAGTCGTGGCCACGCTTTTGACCCGCGCGCTCGGTGGTAACCAAGTGAAATGCGTTTTTGTGGATACCGGACTCTTACGCAAGAATGAGTTTGAAAACGTGCAGGTTATGTACAAAGAGCTGGGGCTGAATGTGCTTGGCTATGATGCCAAGAAAGAGTTCCTCTCCGAGCTGGCCGGGGTTGAAGACCCGGAGAAAAAGCGCAAGATTATTGGCAAGGTATTTATCGATGTATTTAAAAAGGCTTTTGCTCAAGTGGGTGAGTGCACGTGGCTCGCGCAAGGCACGCTTTATCCCGACGTTATCGAGTCGGTGAGTCCCCGCGGAACCTCGGTCACAATTAAATCGCATCACAATGTGGGCGGACT
>CAYVRZ010000018.1:0-80475 GCA_964453895.1 uncultured Pseudobdellovibrionaceae bacterium
TGAGAAGTTAAATGTGAATGGCGGCGCCATCGCGCTCGGCCATCCGGTCGGCGCCACGGGCACTCGCCTGGTCGTGACTTTAATGAAAGAGATGCAGAGACGAAACGTGCAATTTGGTTTGGCAACGCTGTGTATTGGAGGAGGACAAGGTGGAGCTGTCATCGTTGAAAGAGAGTCGTAGTATGAGCATTCAAGATTCCTTAAAGATCGTGCCTAAGGGCGATATCGCTCTGCTCGAGTGGGATCTTTACGGCGAAAAGGTCAATAAGCTCTCTGCTCCCATGCTCGGGCGTTTGAAAGATGTCATTGAAGAATTGAAGAATTCCAAATACCAGGCCGTGGTGATGATTTCGCGTAAGCCGAAAATATTTATCGCCGGCGCCGATATCGAAGAAATAAAAAGCATCAATTCGAAAGAAGAGTTTTCAAGTCTGCTCGCGGAAGCTCATATTATTTTTAATGCGCTCGAAGATTTGCCCATGATCACGGTCGTCGCGATCAATGGCGCCTGTTTAGGCGGGGGCTTAGAGTTGGCTTTGTGCTGTGATTATCGCATTTGCACCGACGCGGCCGAGACTAAGATCGGCTTGCCTGAGGTGAAGCTCGGGATTATTCCGGGCTTCGGTGGCTGCGTGCGCTTGCCGCGGACCATTGGCCTAATGAACTCGCTCGATATTATTTTGGCGGGCAAGGCCGTTGACGGCCGTAAGGCGGAGAAAATCGGCCTGGTCGACGCCTGCGTTCCCGCTTTGCAGCTTGAGGAACGGGCTTTGGCTTTTGCTAAAGACAAAATTGCCGGCGGTAAGCGCCGCAAAAAGTATAAGCCCCGCGGAGCGATGGATACATTTATGCATTCGCTGGTTGGGCGCCCATTGGTCTTTTCACAGGCAAAGAAAACTGTGCTCAAAGAGTCGAAGGGTTTTTACCCGGCGCCGCTTAAGGCGTTGGAAGTTGTTAAACAGACCTACGGTTACTCCAATCGCGACAAAGCCATTCAAGCTGAGATGCTCGGTTTTATTGATGTGGCCACGACGGACATTTCAAAAAATTTGATCGATCTGTTTTTTATGATGGAGAGCGTGAAAAAGCAGAGTGGTGTTGAAGGCAAAGAGGTCAAACCACGCGCTGTGAAGCACATTGCCGTTTTGGGCGCAGGCACCATGGGCGGGGGCATCGCGCAAGTGTCGGCGGACAAAGGCTTTCATGTGCGCATGAAAGACATCAATAACGACGCTCTGGCGCTCGGCTTTCGCCACGCCAGCGAAATTTTTGGTAAGGGTCTAAAACGCAAAAAGTTAACCAAGTTTGATTTCGACGCCAAGATGGCGCTGATCTCGGGAACTTTGGATTATTCGGGCTTTAAGCAAATGGATGTTGTGATCGAAGCGATTGTCGAGGACATGGGTATTAAAAAGAAGGTGATTGCCGAGACCGCGAAACATTGCGGGCCCGAGACGATCATCGCGACCAATACTTCGTCTTTAAGTGTGACCGAAATGGCCGAGGCCGCGCCGAAGCCTGAGAATTTTGTCGGCATGCACTTTTTCAATCCGGTCGATAAAATGCCGCTGGTCGAAGTGATTCGCGGACCAAAGACCTCGGACGAAGCCACGGCCACGATTTTTGATTTGTCGAAAAAAATGGGCAAAATTCCTGTGGTTGTTAAAGATGGCCCGGGCTTTTTGGTCAATCGTCTTTTGATGCCGTATATGATCGAGGCCATGTTCTTGTTTCAAGACGGAATGGCGGTCGATGTGGTCGATCGCTGGTACACGCATAAATTCGGCATGCCCATGGGTCCGTTCCGCTTGATGGACGAAGTGGGGCTGGATGTTTGCATTAAGGTCGTTAAGATTTTTGCTAAGTCATTGGGTTCGCGCATCGAAGTTCCGTCGGTGATTGAGCCGATGTACAACTCCAAGCGCTTGGGCAAAAAGGGCGGCCGCGGATTTTATCTGTACGATGCTAAAGGCAAGCAGCTCTCTGTCGACAAATCGGTCTACACCGATTTGGGCGTTGGTATGCCAACCAACAAGCTGACTGAAAAAGAATGTTTGGAGCGTGGCGTGTTTACGATGATCAACGAAGCCGCACTCGCTTTGGTTGAAGATCGTATCGTCACTTCGCCCGAGCATGTGGACATGGCCATGATTATGGGCATGGGCTTTCCGCCATTTCGGGGCGGATTGCTTCGTTACGCGGATTCGGTCGGCACACAGTACGTGGCGCAGGAGCTCGAAGTGTACGCCTCCAAATGCGGCGCGCGCTTGAAGCCCACCCAACCGCTACAGAACATGGCCAAAACCAGCCGCAAGTTTTACGCCTAAAGGTACCTGGTTCTTTTTTCGGAAGCGGTGCAGAAAAATACCCCGCCGTTTCCGACGGGGTATACGTTGCTGAAGCGTCCATCCAGAGGTCAATGGATGGACAATATAAATCTCTCGGCCAAAGTGGCGACGTGTAGGTCGCCGATCTCTCCTTCCGACAAAAGAATGTTTCCGACATATGCTTTGACGATTCTAATATCGGCGTTGGTGCCTCCGGTGCCGCCGCCCCCGCCGGTGATTTCAATCTGAAATGCATAATTAAAATTCTGCCCCTGCGGGGTCTTCGCGCGAATGCGCATCACCACAGATTTTTTGCCTTGGTCGCTGAGTTGTTCAACCCGCGTGCGCAGTTCGACGCGACCCTTTTGCGTAAGGGTCATATGGCCGCCGCCGAAGGATCGAAAATGAGATTTTGCTTTCGGATTGGAGCCTGTGCCGGCACTTTGTCCATCTTCGATCACCCGAAATTTAAACTGCGCCGCCGAGTAGCCCAATATCTCTGTAAAGCGAGCGTCTTTAAACTCGCTCTGGTGGCTGATCTCGGCCCGCGTCCGAATGGTCCCCGTTGTTTTGCTTGGATCGACCGACCAAAACGTAAGATTGGCGTCGGTTTGGCTTTTAAGGTTCACGGGGCAGCCTGAGCCTTGTGATTGATAGTCGCGGCTAAACGTAAACTGAGCACCGACGCGAATTTTTTCAGGAGTAATTTCAGGCGCAGTTCTGTGGCGGCTGAATGTACATAGCTTGATGATATCGGCGGCGACGGATTTAAATGTTGGCGCAAGTTGTGACAATTGGGCTTCGGTCGGATCGCTTTCGTTTAATAAAAGGCGATCCAGTGCGCCGGTTTGGCCAAGCGCTTTCAGCAGTTCTTTGGCGCCACCGATTTGATTTTCAGGAATGGGCGCAAGTTTCTTTTGATTGAGCTCGACCGTCGATTGAGGCGCTGGATTCGATGAATGGCTCGCCGGCGAAGGCTTAGACCCACACGACGTCATGGCAATTGCCAAGACGATCGTGAGCAAAAGAAACAGGTGACGGTTCGACATTTCAAACTCCTTTTCGGGTCGCCGGCCCTTCCTGGGGCGACCTCTTACTATCTGCGCATGCACCTCCTGACTTTTCTAACCACAACGGCGCTCAGTTTACACCCGATCTGGATTGGGCCTGATGAGATAATTTTCTGTTGCAGAGTTTAGCCGCCGGTGACCGAAAACGGCATTGTTTGGCATCCTAGTGATGTTGTTGAGCGAAGCGCCAGGCTTGGACTTTTTGTCACCGGTGAGCGGTGAAAAGATTTCTGGGCGAAATCTTTTCACCGGTCACCGGTGTAGGGCGGAGTCGGCGGCGGGGCTGCGTCGGCCGGTCACGCGAGCTTAGGTTGGGAACGCGACTGCCCAGGCCAAAATTTTGTTTCGCCGTGTTCACAGGGGCAAGGCAATTCACCGACTTCTCCACTTGGCTTTCGCGCGCGCTACGCCGTCGAGCCGACCACTCTCGCCATGTCCGGCCATTTCATTACAGCTTTCGCGGTTTCGCGATCAAAACCCATCCCTTCGAGCTGATTCAGGCGAATGTACTTGGTGAGTGCGAGCCACGCCTGACGCCCAATTACAACCCGCGTGTACGGACGTAGATCCCAAAATTTTATGCCGGTCTTTTTCCAGCGGCTCGCGCCCGTGATCGCCATGGCAATAGCGGCGGTCACGGCCCGAATAAATGGCTTAAAGCCAAAGCGATTTCCAAGCTGAAGATGGATGTGAAGGTGGTTGCCCACATTCGCAATGGAATGAATACGCACACCATTTTTATGGGCGAACTTGCGCAGAATTTGGCTGATCTTTTTCGCATTCTCGCGCCGCCGAAACGACCACGCCCCTTTGGCCTGCGACGACCGCAACACCAAATGCATCGAATTTTTTGTATCGAGCGGACGAGGCCCGCGCCGGCCTTTTCGCGTGCGCAAGAGTGTGCCTCCATATTCTTTGGGTTCGTTTTTGAGAAGTGCAAACTGCTTCATACGTGAGCGAAGGTATAAAAGCGCGTCTAAAATGTCAAAGGAGATGCGGTGCGAGATTGGTTTTTGCTTTGGCTCTGCGAATCGATGGGGCCGCGGCTAAGGGGTCGCTGGGCGTGGGGCTGTGGGGGTGACAATCGAAAAGGTGTGTGGTGCCGTTGGTGAAGTTTCTGGGAGATACCATCGGGATTGGTTTTTGATTTGGCTCTGCGAATAGTGGGTTGTAGACCGTTGGTGAAGTTTCTTAAAGGTGCAGTCCGTGTGCGTGGAATTCACCAGGGTGTGTGGACTAGCTAGGAAGCCCGCCGCGCGCAGCCTTCGCGCGCCGCCCACGCGACAGCCGCTGCGCTAATCCTCGAGCGCACTTAAAGACACTTCGTCTTCGGAGATCTTTTTAAGAGAAATTTGCTGAACGAGGAGCTGGGTTTTGCGTTTGTCTTGCACGTTGACGACTTGCACGTTGCGGGCGCGCCAGAAGTTGTCGCCGACTTTTTCGTACTTGGTGAATTGCGCGCGTTTGAGCAGTTTGTTGTCTTTGTCGTAATAGTCGACTTTCTCGATGCGTGAGTCGGCTTTGCTGACCCAGGTGACGATTTTGCCGTACGAGGACTCGGAATCGGCTTTGGCTTTAGACTCGATCTCGACCACTTTACCGTTGTCCTTTAAAATCTTATTATCGAAATCCTTGTACATCGAAATGCGCAAATCCTCGTAGGCGATTTCGGAATCCAAAAATTTACCCTTTTTTGACGAGCCCAAAATCCGGCGGCTCTTTTTGTCGGACGGCAAATACAGCCACTGATCTTCTTTGTCGCCACTCGAAACAGTCAACAGCGTTAAGCCCTTTAAGTCGGACGGCTTTTGTAGACGGATCAATGATCGTGCTTCGCCTTCGTTCTTGCGCAAGATGGTCAGCTGCCGTTCTTTTTTCGAGCCGTCGGATTCTTGAATCACCATTTTCAATTGCACGCGCTCCGACGGTGGTGCCGAACGTTTCTCAACATTGGCCAAAATTTCTTTCACGTCGGCCTTGGGTGCGGCGTAACTATAACGGAAAGCAAATAGGCCCAGGATCAGCAAAATAATATAAGGGCTGAAGTGAGCCAGGCGGCGCCAACGGGTCGAGAGGCCTTCAAAAAACATATATCCTTCGCCTTTCTCAAGGAGCAGCCAGGGGAATCGCTTCAGAATCACCGGCAGCCACACTAGGTCGCCCAACAGTCCAGCGACCAGGGCGATTAACATAAACACTCCAAACAGTTTATTCATCGGGAACATCGAAAACAAGAAAATCGAGAACCCGGCGATCAAGGCCATACTTGATACCAGGCACGGCATGGTTTCGCGCTTCATCAGGCTGTAGATGGGCAGGCGCGATGTCACGCCCTTGGCCTTAAGGACGTATTTCAGACGCAGTAGAATATAAACCGTGTTGTCGAACGACATGCCTAAACTAATGGCGAAGATAATCGCGATGCCGGGTTTAATGTCCACATCGCAAAGTGCCATCAGACCGAGCAGCACCGATGGGGGCACTAAGTTCGGTAGCACGGCAACCAGACCCCAGCGCAGCGAGCCCAGCGCGATCGATAACAAAATCACAATCCAAAACAGGGCCTCAAAAAAGCCCCACATCAATTGCTCAGAAATATCGTCGTTGATGGTGGGAACAATGGCGGCAAAGCCCGAGGCCTTGACTTCCAAATGCGGAAAAGATTTTCGCAAATCCGCCGTCATGCGCGCGATCAGAGCTTTGTTTTGCGCCGAGGGCAGGTCGGGCAGGCGAATCGCCACGCGAGTCCATTTTTCATCACTCGATAGAAATTGCTTCAGCGGACTTTCGCCCGCCATTGAATATAGGAATTGCAGCTCGGCAATTGCGGCACGTTTTTTTGGCAGGTCGTTTTTGCCGTTGCCTGTGGCGAGGAAGTCGGCCACGGTCAGCACGCTGCCGACCTTTTTGTGTTTGCGCCACTCGGTGGCGAAGTCGTGGAGCTTGCGGATGTTTTCCGGCGTCTTCCAGGTATCTTTGGAGCGCGAGGTGCCGATCATAAAATCCAAAGTGGCGACGCCGCCGAGTTTGCTTGAAATCAACTGCGTGGAGTTGCGGGCGGGATGCCCATTGGGTAGATCATCAAACATCCGCGCGGTCCAGCTGATTTGCGTGCCGGCGATGGCGAAGATCATAACCAAGATGCCGATGGCGGGAGTCAAGATGCGCGCGCGGCGAACTAAGAAGAACGAAAACCCTTGAGCCTTAAGCAAAAATTGTCGGGGTGAAGGCCATTCGGTCCACAGCAGCAAATTGGGCACAATCAGCAACGATGTAACCGCGGCAATCAGCACGCCGAGCGAAACCATTTTGCCGTAGTCCGATATCAAGGTGACGTAAGACGGAATCAAACATGCATAACCCGCGGCGGTCGTGGCGGCGGTGAGTGTGTGGGGAGTCAAAAGCTCAAACATCAGCTTGCGCATAAACGCCATGCGCTCGCGGTAGGGCAGGTGAGTGCCGGCACTCATACGAACCATGGTGTGATTGGTGATGCCCAGGGCTGTGACCGTGACAATAATGGGAAGCGTGCTCGAGAGAATATTGATCGAGAGTCCGAGCCAGCCGACCATACCGAGCGCGAGAATATTGGCGATCACCAACACAAAAAGCGTCTTAGGGATCATCGACCAACCGTGAAACATAAACTTTGAAACGCACATGGCGCCGACCAGCGACAGGAAAATAAAAACCATTAACTCGCGCGACAACAATTCGATCAGCTGTGTGCGAATGGCGGCGGGGCCGCCGACTTGCACCGAGGCGCCTTTGACATGCTTTTTGGCGAGGTGAGTGAGCTTTGAAACCAGGCGCTTGTGCTGCTCTTGAGTCAGATGCCCGGGGATAACAAACAAAGCGGTGTGCCGGCCATCTTTAGACACCAAGTTCGGGGTGAAGAGCGGATCATCCATCACCTTGGCGACGTTAAAGCCTTGCTTACGCAGATCGCTGAGGGTCCCGACGATGAGCTGGTTCTTTTGTTCGAACGCCGATTGAATGTTGCCCAAACTGACTACAGATTTGACGACCCGTTGTTTCTCAATATCGTCCGTCAGTTTGCGCAGGGCCTCGAGGTGCTTCATATCGTGCCACTCGGCCTTCGAGTTCTTGGGCAGACTTAACAATAGGATGTGCGGCGTAGCTGGCGAAATGTGAAAAACTTTTTTACTCTCGCGATCCCAAGTCAGCAGAGGGTGCTTCTTAGGGAGAAATTGATTCATGTCATAGTTGGTGGAGACCGTCGACGCAAAATATCCCGCGATGGGAACGGCTACGGCGAGAAACAACGCGCACGCCGCCGAGAAGAGAATGGTTTTTGTCGAAGTCTTTTTCATTTAAAATTTTTCTCTCTAAATTGAGATGCAATCTAGATTAACGGCTTAAATACGACGATACTTAAGAGTATGCGGAAAACACTTTTATCTCTCATGGCGTTCTTTTGTATTGATCCAGCGTCGGCGCAAGTCGCGTCGCTGAAAATTAATAGCGATATGATTCTTCATCCGAATCAGATCGCCAATGTCTTTATGCTGACGGCAGACAAGATCAATAAGTCGGCCGTGTGGGATTGGCCGGAAGTGCAATTTGAAAAACCATATAAGACGGCGTGGACGCAAGTGCAGGCCAAGGGCCCGTTTACATTGAATGTGCACACCGAAATGCTCAACGCACGCGAAATGTCTTTTGAATTGTATTGGCAAAACCCCGTATTGAATGTCGGCCAGTTTGCAATCAAAGACACGATCGTTCGCGAAGTCGACGGCGTGACTATTATTATTAACGTCGAAGGCTCGTGCAGCGGCATCACGTGGACCCAGAACAACGGCTTATGGAAAATCCGCGGTAAACTTCAGTGGGGGATTTTCGGCCAAGATATTCAAGTGCAGTGGCGCGAATTTGAGTTTGTCGCCAATCCCTCGGCGCCTAAAGCGGTTACCAATTACGGAGCGTGCGTCGGACCCGACGTGATTCAACAAACGCTGCGCGAGAATGTGGACTCCGTGGTGGGGGATCAGGCCAAGATGCGTACCCTTATGCAGAACGGAATTTTGGCATGGATGAACCGCTCGCTGCACAATATGACCCAAGAAGTGATGAAAACCCGAAGCTCCATGTTGCGCGAAAATCTAGAACTCGGCTGGGATCCCACATTTATGATCACGCTGCCAAACGGTATGATCCGGGTGCCTGGCTATTTGTGGTTAAAGAAAAACGGCGTAAGCACTCTGCCCGCCGTGATCGATCGCACGTTGGCGGATGCCGACTACGCGACCGCGACGGAGACGGGATTTATCTTACCGAAGAATGCCATGGAGCATGTGGCGAGCTTCTTACATGTGACCGGTGATTTAAATAAGCGCTATCTGTCGACGCAAGTAAAAGGCTTTCAAGATATGTTCAAAAGTTCAATCGCGAGCAACACGGTTTGGCCCGATCTTTTGAAGTTTGCAACCTCCACGGTATTTTGGTTCGATGTGGTATCCGACGGCAATCCGCAGTTGAGCAATGTGCGCGCCGGATCATCGACGGCCGGTGGCCTGATATACGATGTGAGAGCGCCGATCGTGATTTATGACTGGGCCCCGAGTCGGGGCAATTACATCCCTTACGTCGATCTAAAATCAAACGTAACCGGTACCTTTCGCGCGGCCATCAAATCGCAGACTCTGCAGATGCAAGTCGTGCCCACATCGATGCCCGTCACGGCCAAATTCCGCTCTGAGTTCAAAGCCGTGCGCGCGGTGGATGAGCGAATAGACACCGCTCGGTTAAGTACTTCCGCCCGCGATTTCTTGAATCAAAAAGTAACCTCAGTGGCCATGCCACAATGGAATTTTGGCAATGACCTTAAGGCCAGCTACGGCGACATCAAGCTGTTTAAGCAGAGCCTGATGTTGCCGGTGAGTTTTGTTAAGAAGTAGTCGGCAGGGCAACCGCCCGAGTTTCAATGTGCGGCCAAATGGGCTGATCATGGGCTTGAGAATGAGTGGAAGGGATATCGAGCTTCCTCGTTTTCTAATAGGGGACGAATTATTTATCGAGTTGTGGAGAAAAAAGTACTGATCAAAATTGCTCGTATCATGGATGCGCACGACTACCAAAAAGGACGGAAATAATGAGAAAGCCGTTGAAAAAGCCAATCCATGTTTTCAAGCCGGCTAAGACCACCGGCGACTTGATTAGGGCCTTTCGCGAAAACTTTGGGATTAGCCAAGACGATATGGCTTACGCTTGTAAACTTTCACAAGCGAACCTTTCAGCCATATATCCCTTTCGCGGCAAAAAGTCGAACCTAGGCAAGGAGCCTTAGATGAGTGTGATTCAACTTTTGTTTTTTGCAACTCTGATGTTCGGTCAAGAATCTCCATGCAATAACGCGGTTCAGGAGTTCAAGAAAAAGTGCGGCCCCTTTGTCGGCCAGCACGAGGTAAAAATGGAAACTTTGGGCAATGACCCAAAGACCTGCCCCCAGCGGCTAAAGACTGCGCGTGAGAGTGAAGAGCTTTTCGAAAAAATTTGTGTGGGCGCCGCCGATGAGGCCAGAGCCAAGTGCGAGTCGAGTGCGAGTGGCGGGATCACGGGCTCGAGCGGCTCCACCACGATGACCGAGGACCTCACCGATCTTTCGGGTACCTTAAAAACATTAAAAGATATGTTCGAGCGCAACAACCGCACCGGTTGTGAAGCCGCGACGTCTTAGTTGCCCGCAAGACAATTTGACCCGTCTCCTCTGATATTTTGTCTCACCTGAGTCACCCCGGATAAATGGCGTGTGGCCTCAATCGCTTCCACGCTCGGCACACAATATGCCCTAGGCAGATCGCAAGTTTATTCTCCGGGGGGAGTCATGCGTGTCTATATCTTTTCAATTTTTATTTTCTTATGCGTCAATGGGGCGTCGGCCCGGCCGACCGAGACGCCGCTGTTCTCGTCGCCTACGGCGAGTGAAAATATAGTTTCATTTGAGAGTACCTTTGTTACTGAACTCAAATCCCTCTCTGAGCTCAAAGCCCTTAGCGCGGCCGATCGGCAAAGCTTAATTTCCGATCAAATTCGGCCCCTCTATCGATATTTGTTTGGGCCCAGCACGCGCCGCAAAGTGGGCGGGCCCAAGGGTGAAGATATGATCACCGTAGATTGGGCGCGCGCCGAGCTGGTGCGGGATCAGGTCGTCGTGCCGGTTCAGTATCGGGGCCTATGGATACTCGATCAAATGTTTGCTGACCGTGCGTCATTCACGCTGCCAGTGCCACGCACCGCCAGTCTGTACACGGAGAATTGGAAAAAATGCGGCGACTCGGACCCCGAGCACGCGACGCCATCGTTTTTTTGGTACTTTTGGGATCCGCTTCGCTTTGGCTGTGATCATATCAAAGGCGAGCACTACGACGACGTAACCTTCACTGTTGGTCGCGGTACGCCCAACGAGCGCGAGAGTTTTCCGGAATATGACCGAATGATTCGCGTCGGTGCCGATGGCCGCAGGCAGCTCGCGATGACCTTCGCCTTTGGTTATGCCAAAGATCGCGACGAGCCAAACCCGGATACAGATATGGATGTGGGCGCCAATGAGTATCGCATGTTCTTAAAAAAAGTACGAAGCTGGAACAAAGAATGGCGAGAAGAGCCGATCGTGGCCAGTCAATATCCGTACACCTATTCCAAAACAGCAATTGGCCGACGCTTCACCGCTAAGGTCCATGGGGTGGAAACAACCATCAAAGTGGTGATCAACGCCGGAGTCGATCAAATCGTGCTGTTTGCCGAGAGTTTTGCTCACGACCACGACGCAGTTTTTGCCTGGATGGGGCACTCGCGTGTAGGTGAGGGCTTTGACGCCGCAAAGTTTCGCGGTCTTTTGCAGTGGCATCCCAAGCACTATTCGATTTCTTCGAACTATCAATTGATCTATTGGGGCGGCTGCAACAGCTACTCCTACTATACGCTGCCGTTCTTTGAGTTTAAGGCGGGGCGTGAGGGCGATGCGCACGGCACACGCGATTTAGATATTATCGCTCACGGATTGCCGAGCTATTTTATTTTAAATGCCGTTAATGCCGAGTCGCTGGCCGCTGCCGTTTTAAACTGGCCGAGTCGCCCGAGTTATCAAACAATTTTGCGGGAGCTTGAAGAAAGTGGGTCTTACGTCGGCACTAAGCTTCTGGCCGCGGTATTGGGTGATGAAGACAATCCGAAGTGACTCGCTCGCGCGAGTTAGCGAGCCGCTTCGCCAGAAAACTCATGGAAGTAAGTGGATCCATTTGAAGATGTGGCCGGCTTTGAGTGAATTTGTAGGTCTTGATCTCTAAGTTTTTTGAGTTCAAGTTGCTTGCGGGTGATCTCGCTGAGGCGCCACTCTTCGCAAGCCACGGCGGCCTGGCCTTGACCCTTGTCGGATAAATCGGAGCAATCCGTGCGCTCAAGGTTTTGAATCTCGCGCTGGAGATCGAGCGCATTGGGGGTTTGCGCCTGGGCTGAGAATCCAGAAAATGCGGCCATCAAACTGAAAAGTAAAATGGAGCGGGTCATTGGGCACCTCTTATGCTGTGTTCAAATTGCAACGCGAGTGCCTGTCTAATGCGGCCTAAGTGATGGCCATGACTTTAAAGCCGTAATTTGGCAGGGGGAGTGGCTAGCGTTTTGTCAGCCAGCAATAGCGCGCTTGAGCGTCTTTATCGATCCGCGTTCGCATCTCCCACAATGGCTGGGTTGCTTTTGACCGGCGTGTAAACTTCGGCGATTGAAGCACGCTCAAATTCTGCAAGCTCGGATCGGAGATCACTCACATTCGCGTTCCAAAATCCGGTGTTTCGCGAATCTCGGCAGGCATCGAGAGAGCTCACTTCACCACGCGCGCGGCGGCCTAAGAGATCTTGGTACCCGGAGTCTCGATTGGGATTAACGGCCGAGACGATCCCTCCGTATACCCACTTGCCATTTTCTTTGCACAGGACGGCCGAACCCGAGTCACCAAAACAACCTTTGCCGTGCTGAATTCCTTTTGTTTCTCGCGTGCGATCAAAATCCACCCACAGCGCCGGGTATTGCCCATGTTGCTTAATATTATTTACCGGTACGATCTTCGGGCATTGAGCGGTGACAGACGAGGCTCCTGGGCCTTGCCCCTCTTGATTTATCACGCCATAGCCGACCATAAACGCCGCCGGTAAAGTGGAGCGTTGAACTGAGCGACCTGCATTTTTGAGAGCGCCGATTAAACCGCCAGATTGAACCGAAGGCTCCCGAGGCGCGTCGCAGCCCGTTTTGGCTAAGGGTGGAAACTGAAGTTCTCTTGGAATGTCCACGCGCTCGGCCAGGCGAGCCACTGCGCCGTCGATTTTCTCATCGTACTTTCCTTGAGGCGCAAGAAGTGGAACGGTTCGAGTTTTGCCCTCATGATCGACAAGTACGGCGCGGAATCTCAAACCCTTCTCTGGCGCCGTGGCCTTGTACTTTAGAAAACAATGGCCCGCGCTGCCTATCGTGTTTGGGTCGGTGCGAAACCCTGAGCACGTACTAATGACTTGCCCTCCCGCGCTTACGGTTTCAATTTTGACTGATAGATAATAGGCCATGCGGCGAATTTCTTGGCTTTCTGCAGAGACCACGTCCTGGCTTCGAATCGCGTCGGGGTCGCGTTCAAAGTCACTCGGGCTACAAACCTGGCTGCCGCCGAGCCTTGAGGCAATTCGCGAGCGCCCTTGGGCCTCGGCTTCAGCTGAGAAACTAAATATCATATAGATAGTTAGCAGTATCGGGGAGACCTTCATGTTCTCTAGTCTGACACGGCATTGGTTTAGTGCAAAAGGCCGGACGGATTCCGTCTCATATTGGGACAAAAGAAACGGCAATCCTCGAAGTCGAAGTGGCCGAGCATGAGGTGAACTTTTGTTCGACAGGCAGCTCAAGGTGAATAGCGTTTCTACAATTGCAATCGCTTAAAAACTCCGCTACGAATTTTACCGAAAGTTCGAAACATTTCTCGGACTCGCCCCGTCTACCAACACGATGATCAACACAACACACACGAGGGGTCGTATGTTAATAAAGTACTCAGTTTTAGCCACGGGTCTTTTTTTGCTAGCCAATTCCGCATTTGCCGCTGGCGCGGGGAACACAGGCGGTGGCTGCTACAACATGAACATCATTGCGCTGAAGTCCAAAAGCGCGGATATGACGGGCACCAATGGTCACTCTTTATTTGTAGTGCAAAATGGCAATACAAAAATTCTTCTCTCCGAAGGTTCATTCAATATAATTGACCGCAATGGCACGGACGGTACGGCCGCATTTTCTCTGCCGAATCCGGATCCCACAAATTCTGGGACAACGCTCTATTCTGTGTTCGCTCGATTAGTTGGCAAACCCGGCTCCGCACTGGACATGAGAACGTGCGGCTCGGACGCTACGGGCGAGGTATACTGCAGCCAAGACACTTTGAGCCTTAAGCGCATCGCGGGTACATCGAAATTTATAAACGTGAGCCAACAGCTGCTTTACATCTATGCGGACATCGACGGCGACGGCGATATTGACCGCGTCCCCCTATTCAGCAGCCAATTGGCTGATTACTACTGGGACCTGGATTCGCAGGGTCGTATGCACGCGCAGTTGCGCTTTTGCCCGGTTTCAACCACGGTTGCGGCACCCTAACTTGTATTAGCGCATGGCCGTTTGCTCTTCGGATGGAGTGCCAGCAATGGCACGATCCGGAAAGCGACCGGCAATTTCAGTCCGAAACATTCTCGAAGCCTCGCTGCGAATGCCATCGGCCTTGGCCGCGCGGTGTTCTCCGGCGTTACGCAGCACCGACCAATACGCGCCCGCGCCTGCTCGTCCGGCGATGCGACCTCTTGAACCAACCAGCCGGGCCAAGATGCGAATTCCGCAGCGAAGATTTAATTCTGGATTTTTCAAGTCGCTCTCTGAGCGTGCGCCCTCCGGCGTGCATTCGCGCGCCCGTGGGTTTTGCGAAAGCTGCAAAAGACCAACGCTGTTGTAATAAAGAGGCGCGCCTTCGGGGTACGTTGTCCCGGGCTTGAAATTCGATTCGCGACGAACCAGGGCTCCGACAATCACCAGCCAACAATTTTCTTTTTCGGCGCGGCTCGAGCGCGAATATCCAGGGCAAAAACTTTCGACATCGCGACCGTTTTGAAGTTTGGACCAGTTGGCGCGGATCGCGGCTAAGGCGGCCGCCGTCCAGCGCTGGCGCTCGGCGCTGGTGCCCCATTGAACACGGGCCGCGTCGGGGGTGAGGGAGCCCCCGGCGAAGGATGCCGGAGGCTCTTCTCGGGTTACGGATGGAGGCAGCTGTACGATTGGGCCGCCTGTCAGGGGTCTTGTGGGGCCGGCGGTTGCCGGAGATGAAATAAACTTTGAGTAAACATAGCCGGTGCGTCCGTTGACCATCACTTTAGAATAACCGCCGGGTCGATAGTCGATGACCTGCATAGTGGCGTTTGAGCGCAGACATGTTTGCACGCGGCTGCGGGAGCTAGCCTTCGATCGAAAATTAAGGCAGCTCGACCCGACCTGCACGCTCGATTCTCGCGACGAACTGTCGGGCGAGCCGACGGCAAAGGCCGGACCAGCAATAAACAAAGTTAAGAGACAACTCACATACTTCATACGCACCTCTCTTGTGCGGGTGCCTTAAGGCAACATCCGGGCCTCTTTGGGAGCCGGCGTATTTCCGCTGAGAGTCTAAGAACTTGGCAGTGAGTGTCTCATTTTGACACAATTAGCAGGGGTTATATTCGATATCAGGTTAACTGCGGGCGGCGGGCGCGGGTGTCGTCGGGCCTATTGAGTACTCCGTTCGAAGTCAACCCACTGGGTGACTTCGAGTGGAGTGGCAAAAATGGATGGGCGCTCACATTGCGCTGAGTTCGATATTGCCCTTGCAAATAGCTGAGCTACCATAAGACATGAAAAATTTTATGGTCTTCGTCGTTCTTTTTGTTTCGGTTTCTTGCGCAAGCCCCGGTCACCGAGTTGCAAATCATCCGTTTCCGCCGGTGTACCGCGAGCCCACTTCGAGTTTGTCGAAAACGCCCTTCTCGGCGAGTCTTTTTAAAACTTCGAAGCATCAAATTTCTCCGACCCTGGCTCTACCGCAGTTCAAACGAGCGCCTGCGAAATATTTTATTCCTGAATCCTATGACCCGCAGAAAAAGATGCCGATGGTACTGATGATTCATGGTTTTACCGGATCCGCGGATGGGCAGGATTTTTACTTCGGCATGACCCTTGAGGCGATGATTCGGGGGTTTATTTTGCTGAAACCCGACGGCACGGTGATGCCGAAAGGCACAAAGGGTGAAGACGGCAAAGACATCGGTGGCAATCAATTTTGGAATGCAACCGATGCCTGTTGCGATTTTGCCAAGACCGGTGTTGACGATGCCGGGTATATTCTCGCCCTTGTCGATAAAATGAAAAAACTCTACTCGATTGATCCCGCGCGCGTTTATGTGGTCGGTCATTCGAATGGTGGTTTTTTGGCCAATCGCCTCGCCTGCGAGGATGGAAAACAGTTTGCCGGTGTGGCCGTTTTAGGTGGCGGGACCTATAAAAAAGAATCCGATTGTCGCGACCGAACCCCGCTCAAGTATATTCAGATTCATGCGGTCAATGATGGCACCATTCTTTATGAAAGCGATCCTCGTTATGCCGGTGGGCGTGAAACGGTCGATTATTGGCTGAGGCGGAATGGCTGCAGCAGCAAGGTTTCGGCCACCGAGCGGCGCGAGTTCTTGCGTCTCGTTCGTGGCCCTAATACGGAGCTCGGCCGATTTAGCGAATGCTCTTCTAAAAAAGACGTGGAGTTTTGGGTGATCGATCCGGTGAAGGCGGAGGGACACAATCCCCACGTGCCGTTTTTTCATACCACTTTTATGGAAGCGGTCTTAGATCGTTTGATGAATTAGCAATCTCGCCAATGACCGACGCAATTGCCTTTCCCGGACAAATTCATCTGATCACTAAGGATCATCAGCTCGCTGAATTCGCGGAGTGGGCGAAGTCCATTAAAGAATTTGGTTTTGACACCGAAACCAGACCCAGCTTTAAAAAAGGTGATTTTTTTAAGGTTTCTCTACTGCAGCTTGCGACGGATTCGGATGCCTATCTGTTTCGCCTGCATTCGCTCACTCAGTTTGAAATTCTCAAAGCAACCTTAGAAGACAGTGGCGTTTTAAAGGTGGGTGCCGCCATCCGCGATGATATCAAAGGTCTTCATAAAGTTTTTAAATTCGACCCAAAAAACTTTATCGAACTGCAAGACGTCGCCAAAACAAAAGGGCTCAGCAATTTTGGCCTCCGCGGAATGGCTGAAGAAGTCTTAAACGCGCGCCTCTCAAAAAAGAAAAAACTAACCAACTGGGATGCCCGCGAGCTGACTCATGAGCAACTTCTCTACGCGGCGACCGACGCTTGGATCGGCCTTAAGCTTTATCGGACTTTGGCTTCTCCCCGGGAAATTTGACTCTTTCAAAACTGAATAGTTCTAGCAAAAACTCTCTCGCCGTCGGGTATGCGAGTCGGGCCGGGGTTGAACGAGAAATAGTTCTCGAGCGAATCGTACACCAATAGAAATTTTCCCGATGAGATAAACTCAAGATAGATTGTGCCAGAGGTAAAAAGATCATCGTCGTTGGTCACGACCCGAGGAGGCGACCACGTTGCGCCAAAATCCATTGAACTTTGAATCGCAATCGAGCGTCGCGGGTAGGTGAGTCCACCGTACGCGAGCACCAATCGGTTGTTCGCCGGGTCGTAGGCGAAATGCGCGTCGATTCCGCCTCGATCCGCGATCAACTTACGACTCCAACTTAATCCGCCGTCACCGCTCACCGCGACCATCAAGGGTGGAATATCCCTTGCCCCGGCCTTGTACCAAAGGCTTGGATCCAACGCCGGAAAATAGATGAGCGGATAGGCACGCGCACCAAAAATCCAACCGCGTGTGTCGGGTGGATTGGTATCGGTCGCCGAGAAAATATCGCCGGCGTAGAGAGGACGTGCGTGATCGTCGTCATCGGCCGAGGCACGCAAAGCACAAACCAATCGCAATTCATTAAAGGCGAAACAGCGCGGCGACGAGGCGAAGTATAAAGGGATCGCATCGGACGTTAAGCCGCGCGCAACTAAGAGAGATTTATAGTCGTCGACTCCAGCGATGCGGCTGACATAATCATAGCGAGTCTTATCGCCGGGCACCCCGCGCACCAGAAAGCTTTCCGAGTGCGAGGCATTGGCGACTTCACCTCGCCAATTCTCGGACGATTGAAAAACGCTATAAATGGAAAGAAAGTTTGCATCACCACCGCGAAAGAGATCGTACGTGTGGTAGCCTTCAACGGCTGCTCCGGGCAGATTTTCAATTGTGATCGGTGTCACTCCCGTTTGCACGGGTCCGTTCGGCCCCTGCAGTTCTAAATAGTTGCTTTGCCAAGATCCAGTGAGAGTGTCGAAGGTCAGAGGATTTGAATCGATTTGCAAAACAGCGCCGCTATTGTCCTGCGCACTCAGCTGTAGAGACGTCTGCCAAAATTGTGAAGTCTCCTCGGCCCAGCTAGTTCCGTCGGTCGTAGACAAGAGCTTGCTGCCGACAAAGACATAAATCTTCCCGTTCGCAAACTTCGCGCCCAAAGGACCAAATCCGGGAGCCAAATAGGTGGGCGCTGAAACCTCGAAGCTATTCTGAGACAAGAGCAAACGCGTGCCCTGCGACTTGAGCCCGTCGTTCAGTGTGCAGTTCTGAAAGCCAATAAAAATTAAGGTCACCACAAAGAATGCAGTGGCCGCCGAAGCGGGAAACTTTAAATCCATCCAGTCCTCAAGGTTCCAGCTTACCTCGCACTTTTCAGAGGAGGGGTGGGGATTCCATTAGCTGTTTCGAAATGAGATGGGGAGGGGGGCGGGACCTGCCGTAGGGGCCGTAAAATCTTGTCTTGGTTCGTCGGACCGGCTCAGGCACCTTCGTCGGAGCGCAGTTGAGGCATCTGAACCGCCAGCCAAAGATTGAAATTTTTAGATTCGCAAACCACCGCCAAATCAAGTTGACAGTAGAGCTCGCTTGAACTAATTTTCGCCAATGCCAAAAGCCCACAAAAACAGAAACAAGCGCAAAACCGCAGCGCAGTTGACGTTTCAAGCGGTCAACGGCTGGGGTGGCAAACGGCGTGGGGCGGGCCGCAAGAACCGGAGCGGGGAAGTTTCACATTCCAGGCGCGAGAAGGTGGATTTTCGAAAACCACTCCATCTGACTTTAAAGCTTAAAGATAGCCGATGGAGCCTGCGCTGCGAGGAGATGTCGGCGGCCTTTAAAAGCAGTGCCAAAGGGGCAAAGAAGTTTGGCCTTAGAATTCTTCACTTCTCTTTGCTTAAGGATCATCTTCATATTCTCGTCGAAGCTCAGGACAACGATCATCTGGCTCGCGGGATGCGAAGTTTTGGCGCGCGATTTGGCAAGGCCGTTCGCAAAATCGTGGGTGGGCGCGGTTCGGTCTTCCAAGGGCGGTTTCACTTAAGAGTTATTACCAATCCCACGCAAATGCGGAACACGCTTATATATGTGCTGCACAATTTTTCGAAGCACGCTCGGCTGCTTAAGCACATCGACCGTTACTCGTCGGCGCCCCACTTTGACCGGTGGCGTGAGCTTTTAGGGCGAGCGGCTGGGTCGATTCTTGAGGAGTTGATTCAGAGTTGTAGAGCGAGTGCCGTCGATAATCAGCGAGGTAAGGTAGATCTGCCAGAATTTCTATGCGCGCCGCGATCTTGGCTGGCGCGAGAAGGATGGGCGCGGGCGTAGAGATTAGCGCCGAGACTCAACCCCAAACCTCAAAAGAAGTAAGTCAGCTCCAAATTGCCGTGGTCGTTTTTGTCGAAGGTTTTGATTAGGCCGGGGTCTTGGGCGGAGAAGTCGCGCCAGGCGACGCTCATTTTTAAAGAATCGGAGATTTTATTTTCTACACCGGCCGTCCAGAACAGGCCGTGGGTTTGTGTCTCTAAAAGCGCCGTGCTCATCAACATCCACTGATCGTTCAGCGGCCAGCGTAAGCCTAGCACTCCGGTCCGGTCGAACAAGCGATAGGATGACGAAATCAAATTGTCGGCCTTGGTGGGAATTTCGGTGTGGTAGTACTGAGTCAGAATCGTCAAAGTTGATCTGCCAATCGCAAAGTTGGTCTCGGCTCCCACAACGTTGGACCAAATCCATGGCTGCAGGCCATTGCCCTGTGAGATGGTGTGTTGGTAAACGCTTTCAAGGCGAAAAATCACACGCTCGCCCGCATAGGTCGCGCCAAAGCCGGAGTTGCGAACGCGGTACTGCACTTGCCGAAGGCCAATCGTGGGCGAGGCCACAAAGTCATTGCCGACTGTGTTCAAAGTCAACGTGGGCGACACTTTCGGAAATGGCGACTGACCCTCGAAGTGAGTGAGCTGAAAGTCGAAGCTGCCTAAATGAGAAACTAACTTCACACCGTAGTTGTGATCGCGGGCGTCGTCGAGTTCGCGGTCGGGCAGATATTGATAATCGGTTTCGCTCGGCAAGATCACATCGGCATCGCTGGCGACGCCGGTTGGGATATTGGTCAAAACATCGCGTGGGAGCCAGCGCGAGTCGCGAGCGGGCAAAACCGCCCGAGGTTGGCGCGGAATATAGAGCACGGAAAGACCAAATTTCTCACTGGCGTCCCATTGCACCTCAGCCATGGGTGAGCCGCGACGAGGTAAACGCAACGGATGCAAAAAGGCCGATGTGTTGACCACATTCGACGGCGAAGACCCATCGACCACGCCCCAGTTGACCGTGTTCCACCCGAGACGGAATTTCGCGCTGCCGGCGCGATGCTCGATAAAAGCCTCTTGCACATCGAGATAAGATTGCTCGTGAGCAAAGCGGTCCTCGTTGTCGTCGGGGCTCGCCGCCTCAAAATTGCCGAGCGCCACCAGCTTCCACTGAAAGCGCCAACGCTTGCTGAGTTTTTGTTTGTCGTTCAGCTCGAGTTGGCCGAAGGGTGCCATCTCGTCGGTCGGCGGGCCTAATTTTTGTTGGTAAAAGTCGGTCGAAGACTTCAGCGATCCAGAAATCGCCGAAGCTTCAAATGAAAATAAAAAAAGAAATATCCAGAACCAGCGATTCCCCACCGGCCTATAAGGCTATCATCTCGGTGCGCATTTTACTAATCTCAGAATTGAGATCGTCTCTTTTTCTGCGCGTTTGCGAAATATCCGAGTTCACGCCCGAGATCTCTTGCCCAATTTGTTGCGCCCGCTGTTTGGCTTCTTCGGAGGGGCCGGTCACGGTTTGTTCCTTGTAGGTACCGGTCACGCCGTCAAAAACCCGTTGGGTTCGACGTTCGTATTGGGTTTCGGTGCGCAGTTTTTCGACCCGCAGCTGACTCAGCTTACTTTCAAGGCGATAAATTTCGCCGTCGAGGCGTTGCGCTTCGCGCTCTTTTTCAACAATTACGGCTGACAAATAAACTTTGCGGCCTTTGCGGTACTCGGGCAACCAGTCGGCTTCTAAATTTTTCGGGCAAACATTTTGGTAAACTCCGCCAGTCGTGCCGAAATGATAGGCACTTTTTGGAGTGCAAAACACCAAAATGCCTTCTCGATGTCGCGCCTTCATTTTAGCCATATTCTCGCCGTCGCACATATCAAAGCTAAAGGGCTTGCCAGCGCGTCCCACATCAAAAACATTGTCGCCGGTGCAGTATTTTCCCATGCCCGCTTTAAAGCCAGTGTCGAGGTCCGTCCAGCTCATCTTGGCTTCAACTTTTTGGCACTCTTTAGCAAAGGCATCGGCGTCGAGCCGTTTGCCGGACATCGCCACATCGTGACCATGCTGATACCAATTGGTTTTTTCGCATTCTTTTCGTTTGAAGTAGCTGGCGCAGCCGACCATGCCGAACGCGAGCACAACAAGTAAGGCCCAAACCTTAAAGCGCATAAATAAAGTCTCCTTGAATAGAACTTTGAAGGTGTCTCATTTTGAGACGACCGTCAACGGCACCGACACCTGTGAGCGAGGCTCGTCACCGACGGCTCTTATCGCTTATAGCCTCAATTTTAAGCGTCCCGGGCGGGCACCGGGCTTGTAATCCTAAAGGTATCGATACGAGGAGATGAATTTATGTTCACTAAAAAGACCATCACATTATTGGCTGTAGGCCTTGCGGTACTCGCCGTCGGCTGCGCACCTAAGAAAAACTCCAAGACCACGACCCGCGGGCGCCTGGCGCGCGGTATACCCAGTGTGAATCCGCAAACCGGTCTGCCCTCGACGCAAAGTCCAAGCGCATCGACACAATATGGTCATGTGAGCGCCATGGATCAAAACTTTTACTATGCGGTTCAAGCCTTAGCGATGCCGAGTTTAGAAGGCTCGGGCGATCAACTCGGCAATGTCAGCCCGCAACCGTCGCAGTCGCGCGGCATTTATTTTTGGGGCGATGGACTTCCGCACTATAACGCTCCCGCTTTTAACACCGGTCGTCTGCATATCGAAATTTGGGATGATCTTGCCGGTCAAGTTGGGGCCGATGGCCAAGTCCTTCCGCCGGTGGTGATTCATATCGGTGCCGATCAAGAGGGCTTTCAAGGGGTCTCTGGTCAAGGCTTCGGCGGTCAAGTCAATCTCACGTTTTCTTCGCTGTACAACGTGGTCACGTTGCAAGGCTACGTGCAAGGTAACCAATATGTCGGCACCTTCGTCTTCACCAACACCTACGCGCAAAATATGACACTCGGTCAGTTCACCGTTCCGGCTTGCGGCTTTTTCCGTTGCCAATAGGGAGTTCGGGTCGATAGCTTTTAAGTATGAAGCTGAACATGGATTTCGACCCGGAAGTTTTTGGTGGCCTGATCGGTGGTCGGGCCGTCGTTGAAACTCCAAAGTTAAATCTTAAATCCAAAGAAGAGGCGCATGCGTATCTAAAGTCATACGGCTACGATATGCAGGTCGATTCCGATCGCGAAAAAATCTGGCAAATTCATTCGCGCGCCGTAATTTATATGCGCACCCAGCTTCTGCAAGACGGGGAGACGATCCCCGACGAAATCGCCGACCCCAAAAAACTCGACGACATTACAAATTTGTTGCTGCTCGCCTCGATGCGCGACAGCTCCGAGCAGAGTTTGCACCGGTGGACCTGTGCCCTGCTGCGCGTGATGCATGTGGTGTCGCAGCTGCACAATGATTTGTTCAACTATTTCTCGCTTGAGATTCAAGAAGATATTTTTCGCCCATATCGCCAGTTTGTGCAGAAAGACAGCGTCTCGGGGATTAAGCTTGTGGCGGCCGACGGCGACTCGATCCCGCTGCAAAAATTCGATATGAAGCCGTTTAAAGATTCCGACTCGGCCATCACCAAACTCCTGGCAAAGCCCGACGAAGTGGCGTTTGGTCTAATGGATAAAATCGGCGTGCGTTTTGTGACGCCGACTTTGTTTGATGTGTTTCGCGTGATGCGCTTTTTGGTGGATTATCACGTGGTCAGTCCGGCCAATATTATTCCATCGCAATCGAACAACACACTTTATCCAGTGAATTTGTTTTCCGATGTGATTGAGGGTCTGACGCGGACTTCGGATATGACTCCGGCCGATGTGGACTCGCTTCTTAAAGCCCGTCTGAATCAAGAAAAAGACAAAGCCCGCTTTTTAGAGAAGCACAATGTTTTTACCAGCCGCGAATATCGCTTCGTGAAATTTATCACGCGGCAACTGGTGCGGGTGACTTTGCCCGAGACGCAAAAATCATTTAGCTTTTTTTACCCTTATGAAGTGCAGATCCTCGACTATGAGCACTACCTTAAGAGCCTTTCTGGACCCGCCTCGCACGACGAGTACAAAGCTCGCCAAAGGGAGCGGGCGCGCGAGCGAGTTTTAGTCTAGTTAAGCGGCGCGTTAGGGGGCCCGCTATAGGTGGCCTGTGGCGTTTCAATTACCATTAAAAGTATGTGTATCGTCCGTGGGTTAGGGGTTCTCCTAGCCGTGTTCATTTTATGGCCATCGGCGGCTTTGGCCGTCACCCGTGAGGACATCGGAGTTCTTAAGATTCATGATATTTTATTGCGGCCGAATTTTTTTAGCGGCGAAGGTGGCCGCGGGTCCTTTTCGATCGGTGAGAGTTCGTTCGCTCTGCGTTGGGAGCTCGAAGAAAAATTCGCCGGCGTGATTCGCTTAGGACCCAGGTCATTGATCAATCCATCGGCCCGCTACTCTGCGGTGGTCGACGACGACGTGCTCTTGGTCGAGGCGTTTGCCGAGCTCAATCACCCGTATGGTCGTTTTCGCTTTGGTCGCATTCCCGTCGAGTTCGGGATCGAGGGGCGGCAGTGGGAGCGGCATTTAATTTTTCCCCGCAGTCTTTTGTTTAAAGAGCGCGTCGCGCTCCTTCGCGACGTGGGCGGCTCTTATGAAATTTCGCACAACAATTTTTATACGGCGCTCGCCATTCACAACGGCGAGGGCGACACCGATCAAGATGGGCGCCTCTGGTACACGGCGCGCTGGGGCTATCAAACCGAGCAGTTCGAAATCGGCATGGCTGGGCAAACCGGCGGCACCAAGCCCACGACCACCGCTCTCTCGGGCGACACCTTGGCCGGCGTGGATCCCACTGAAGAGGCGCATTGGCGCATGGGCGGCATCTACAGCGCCATTCACAACAAGGGCTTCGATTGGACGCTCGAGTACTACGTGGGGGAGCGCGAGCAGGCCGACGTGATTGGAAAATTCGTGGCCGGCCATATGGACATGAGCGTCGAGATCGACCGCTATTTGTCGGTGCATCTTCGCTACGATCACTTCGACCCAAATTTGAAAATTTCTAACGACCTCCAGCAAGAAGTGTCGCTCGGGATTATGCTCTCAAATAAAACCCATTCGTCGAATTTGCTGCTCGTGGGCACGAAGGTGCTTGAGGAAGCCTCGGCGCAAATCCCCAACGACGAACTGCGCCTGATCTGGACGCTCTCACCGAGCGGTATTGTGCGCTTTTAGTGTTTGCCTGCCAAAATAGGGCCGGATATAACTTTTTCCATTACATTTTACCTGTATTTAACTGTCTCTAAAAAATTGGAGTGATTATGAATCCGCAGACCGTGGGAGTGCTTGGCGCCGGACAAATGGGCAATGGAATCGCGCAGGTGGTGGCGGCCCAGGGGTTAAACGTGGTGCTGGTCGACATCGCGCAAGCCGCGCTCGATAAGGGCATGGCCACGATCACTTCGAGCTGCGATCGCTTGATCAAAAAAGACGCCATGACTGAGGCGAAAAAAACCGAACTGCTCGGCAAAATTAAAACGTCGACGTCGATGCAGGATTTTAAATCCTGCGACATCGTGATTGAGGCCGTCGCCGAAAATATCGATTTAAAGCTTAAAATATTTAAAGAGCTCGATCAGATTTGCCAGCCCAACGCCATTTTGTGTTCGAACACGTCATCGATTTCGATCACCAAAATCGCCGCCGCCACGAAGCGGCCCGACAAAGTGGCCGGCATGCACTTTATGAATCCGGTGCCGCTGATGAAGTTGGTTGAAGGCATTCGCGGTTTGCAAACTTCGCAAGACACGTTCAGCTCCGTAGCGAAGCTCGCAGAAAAACTGGGCAAGACGTTTGTTGAAGTCAAAGATATGCCTGGCTTCGCGGTCAATCGCATCCTTATGCCGATGATCAACGAGGCCGTTTACACACTTTATGAAGGCATCGCAAAAGTCGAAGACATCGATCAAGCCATGAAACTCGGCACCAATCAGCCGATGGGCCCGCTGCAATTGGCTGATTACATCGGTCTCGACACCTGTCTGGCGATTATGAATGTGCTGCACGATGGGCTTGGAGATTCCAAATACCGCCCATGCCCGCTGCTGGTGAAGTATGTTGAGGCCGGCTGGCTTGGCAAAAAAACCGGGCGGGGATTTTACACCTACGAAGGCAAGTGAGGCGCCCATGCAAACAATCAAGTTCGATACGCAAACCACGGCGGCCGGTCATAAGATCGGCGTATTAACTTTAAGCCGTCCCGAAGCTTTAAACGCTCTAAACAATCAGCTGCTCGCAGAATTAAAAGAAACGTTAACCGACATTGCGAAAAAGCGCGAAGTGCGCTGTTTGCTTCTCACCGGCGCGGGCGAAAAAGCGTTTGTAGCCGGCGCCGATATTAAAGAAATGGCCGACTTTACTTCGGCTGAAGGGCGAGAACTCGCGGCGCGCGGGCAGGCCCTGTTGCAAAAAATTGAAGATCTACCGTGCCCAGTGATTGCGGTGGTCAATGGTTTTGCGCTCGGCGGTGGTTTGGAGTTGGCGCTGGCGTGCGACTTTATGTTGGCGTCGAGCAAAGCCAAATGGGGATTGCCCGAAGTGACCTTGGGATTAATTCCCGGTTACGGCGGCACTCAGCGGTTGTCGCGCGTGCTTGGGCGGGCGTTGGCGCGCCGAGTGGCTTTGAGTGGAGAGATTTTTTCGGCCCAGCAAGGTTATGACTGGGGTCTATTTGCGGAGTTGGCTGAGCCGGCTGAGTTGATGCCAAAGGCGTTGAAGCTGGCCGAGACTTTGGCGGCGCGGGCGCCGCTCGCGGTGGGCTGGGTCAAAGAAGCCATCAATCATGGTCACGACCGCACTCTGGCCGAGGGTTTACGCCTTGAGGCCGATCTTTTTGGTCGCACATTTGAAACTAAAGATCACAGCGAGGGCATTAAGGCTTTTATTGAAAAGCGCCCCGCGAACTTTCAAGGACAATAATGACAGCCCCCTCAGCACCCATCTCAGCTTGGAAAAATCCCATCCGAATCGTGACTGCGGCCTCGCTCTTTGACGGCCACGATGCGGCGATCAACGTGATCCGCCGGGTGTTGCAAGATCATGGCGCCGAGGTGATTCACCTGGGCCATAACCGCAGCGTGCTCGATGTGTGCGAGGCGGTTTTGCAAGAGGGCGCCCAGGGCGTATGCATCAGCTCGTATCAGGGCGGGCATATGGAATACTTTAAGTATTTGCGCGATCTGCTCGTTCAAGCTGGCGCTTCGCATGTAAAGATTTTTGGCGGCGGCGGTGGCGTGATTATTCACGAAGAAAAACGCGAGCTCGAAAAATACGGCATCACGCAGATCTTTCACCCCGACGACGGGCGCAAGCTTGGGCTCGAGGGCATGATCAAACAAATTCTTGTGGCCTGCGATTTTGATGTGGCCGATGCCACGCGGGGATCTGACTTTGGCGCCAAGAGCGAAATGTTCGGCAACGCACCGATTCCGTTGACCGCGCTTGGCGGCGCGCTCAGTGCCATCGAGAATGAAGAGGACCCCAAGCCGTTTTTGGCAGCGCTTAAAGGCTTTACTAAAAAAGACGGCAAAAAACCGTTGGTGCTCGGAATCACTGGCACCGGCGGCGCCGGAAAATCGTCGTTGATCGACGAGCTGATGGTGCGTTTTAAAAATCAATTTCCCGATTCAAAAATCGGCGTGGTGTGCGTGGACCCGAGCAAACGCCGCACAGGTGGCGCGCTGCTGGGTGACCGCATTCGCATGAACTCGCTCAGCCGTCGTGGAACCTTTATGCGCTCGGTGGCGTCGCGCGGTTCGGGCTCCGAGATCGCCGTGGCTTTGCCAAAGATGCTCGACTTTATGAAGGGCTATGATTTTGATCTGTTGATTGCCGAAAGCTCAGGCATCGGCCAGGCGTCGTCAAAAATTTTAGAAGTGGGTGATTTAAGTCTTTATGTGATGACGTCGGAATTCGGCGCCCAATCGCAGCTCGAAAAAATCGATATGATCGACTTCGCCGATCTAGTCTCGATCAACAAAGCCGATCGGCGCGGCTCACAAGACGCCCATCGCGACGTGCAAAAACAATATCGGCGCGCGCGCAAAATTTTTGATCACTCAACGGCCGTGCCCGTGTTCTTGACCCAAGCCTCAAATTTTAACGACAAAGGCGTCAACCAACTGTTCTCGGCCTTAACCGGACAACTGGTCGATAAGGGCGCGCTCCAGTTCAAACTCCCGGCAACTCTCGGCGGCAGCGAAAAACAAACCATCGTTCCGCCCGAACGACAAAATTACCTAGCCGAAATCGTTTCAACGGTTCGCCAATACAAAAAAGACGTCCACACCAAAGCCCAACTCGCCTCCGACCTCGGCGCCCTCCAGAGGTACCAGGTTCTTTTTTCGGAAGCGTCGCAGCAAGTATCCGCAAAGATTGAGACTATGCGAAGGGCGTTTTCGGACTCGGAGCTTAAGGAGCTGGAGGCGTGGGACGCTTTACAGAAGGCTTACGCAGGGCCGGAATTCGTATACAAAGTCCGCGATAAAGAAATTCGCCAGCCCATGGTGCGCAAAAGTCTGACCGGACTCGAGATCCCGCGCGTGGTGCTGCCCCAATACACCGACTGGGGCGACCGCTATAAATTCTTAAAACTCGAAAACGTGCCCGGCGCTTTTCCTTATACGGCGGGGCTTTTTCCGCTGAAACGCTCCGACGAAGATCCGACTCGGCAATTCGCAGGAGAAGGAACGCCTGAACGCACGAATAAACGCTTTCACTATCTTTCGAAAGGCGAGCCGGCCAAGCGGCTGTCGACCGCATTTGATTCGGTCACGCTGTATGGCGAAGATCCGGCCGAGCGGCCCGACATTTACGGCAAAGTCGGCGAGAGCGGAGTCAGCATCGCGACTCTCGACGATATGAAAAAGCTCTATGCGGGCTTTGACCTGTGCGATCCGTCCACCAGTGTAAGTATGACGATCAATGGCCCGGCGCCCATGATCCTGGCCTTTTTTATGAACACGGCCATCGATCAGCAAATCGAGAAACGCGAAAAAGCCTCGGGCAAAAAATTAACTCCAACAGAAATCGATGCGGTGAAAGCCGAGACGCTGGCGCAGGTGCGCGGCACCGTTCAGGCTGATATTTTAAAAGAAGATCAGGGGCAAAACACCTGCATTTTCTCCATCGACTTCGCGCTGAAGATGATGGCCGATATCCAAGAGTACTTCGTAAAAAATAATGTGCGAAATTTCTATTCAGTCAGCATCAGCGGCTATCACATTGCCGAGGCTGGAGCCAATCCGGTGACTCAGCTGGCGCTCACGTTGAGCAACGCCTTTACCTACATCGAATATTATTTATCGCGCGGTCTTAAGGTCGACGAGTTCGCGCCGAATCTCTCGTTCTTTTTCTCAAATGGCCTTGACCCCGAGTACACCGTGATTGGCCGGGTCGCGCGCCGAATTTGGTCGATCGCGATGCGCGATAAATATCGCGGCAATGAGCGCTCGCAAAAACTCAAATATCATATTCAAACCTCGGGCCGTTCGCTGCACGCGCAAGAGATCGCCTTTAACGACATCCGCACCACACTCCAGGCGTTGATCGCGATCTTCGATCAGTGCAACTCGCTGCACACCAACGCCTACGACGAAGCCATCACCACGCCGACTGAAGAATCCGTCCGGCGCGCGCAAGCCATTCAGATGATTATCAATAAAGAGTTCGGGATGGCGAAGAACGAAAATCCTCTGCAGGGTGCCTATTTCACCGAATGGCTGACCGAGGCCGTGGAAGAAGCCGTGCTCGAAGAGTTTTTACGAATCAACGAGCGGGGTGGAGTGCTTGGCGCCATGGAGACGCAGTACCAGCGCTCGCGCATCCAAGATGAATCGCTGTACTATGAGCACCTTAAACACAATGGCCAACTGCCGATCGTTGGCGTAAATACATTTGTCGATCCGGCCACCATGGCCGACGGCTATGTGCCGCCCAAAATCGAAATGGCGCGCGCCTCGCAGGCCGAGAAAAAGCAGCAGTTCGACAATGTAACCAAATATCAAAAGTCGCACGCCGCCGAGACGGCAAAAGCTCTGCAAGAGCTCAAATTCGCCGCCACCAATGGCGATAATATCTTCGCAGCGCTTATGTCAGCCGCTCGGGTGTGCAGTCTTGGGCAAATGACCACCGCTCTTTATGAAGTCGGTGGTCGTTACAGAAGAAATATTTAGAAGGAATTGACCTAGTAAAGGTCGACGCAGGCCAGGCGAGTCGTGTCGGCGTCGTGAATCACGACCGAGTACGCCTCAGGCCGCGCGATATGCTTGACCGTGGTCACGCCACTGCCAGCGCCCGCAGCATCAGTGGTGACGCGCACCCAGATCTCATTCGACTCAATGGCCGCTGCGATATTGTAGTCAAACTTGTAGTGACCGCCGCCGGCCGCGATATGGCACGGACGATCGTGGACGTGAGCCGTGTACTGCGTGGCCGCGGTCAACCCGCTGACCGACATATTGACGCGAGTTTCACCCGAGCCGAGCCGTTCCATTTTGGCCGAGCCAAAAATATTCGGATAGCGAGCGATGCCAGTTTCTGTTCCGACAAAGCCACCGGCTTGAGTTAAGTCCACACACGCCAAACGCGTGGTCGGAGTGACCGGATCATGAATAATAATCGACTGTGCATCGGGGCGGGCGACATGCGCCACTTGCGTTCGCACTTCGCCGTGGCCTGTGGCATTGGTGGTGAAGGAAGTCCAAATTTCAGCCGCGGCCGTTGCGACGACCTCGGTGACCGCTGGATTTTGTTTATAGTGGCCACCGGCAAAATCAGTGCCGCCGACCGTGCCGGGAGTGTTACACGGCAAAGCGTGCACATGTGAACCATAGGTCGTATTCGGCATCAGACCGTTCACCGACAAACGCACGATGGTAAGCCCTGAGCCGGCCGCGCGACTGATCGAAGCGGTTCCTCTAAAATTCGGATTGGCGGTAGCTCCAGCTGCGAGATTGGCGAACAAGCCGCCTTTTACGTCGCTCGACCACGTGGAGTGCAGCAAACCGCACGCATGGCGGGCGCCGGCCGCATCGTGAATCACAATCGATTGCGCTTCGGGCCGAGCCAAATGCGAAACTCGCGCGTAGCCAGAGCCGATGCCATCGGGTCCAGCGGCGAGCGACGGCCAAATTTCATTCGACTGCACAGTGGCCAAATTTCCGTAATCGATTTTGTAGTGACCGCCACCAGCGTTAGCGCCGCAAGGCAGATCATGTACGTGAGCCGCGGCAACAGCGCTCACCGGCAGGCCCATCGCGTGTGTGAAAGTTTCGGTGGCGCCTGATTGTAGGTCGCGCACCATCATCGCGCGGCCAAAAATCGACTGCCCGGCCGCAAGTCCCGCTGCCGTGGGTTTAAGTTCACCAACCGTGATCGCGTAGCGAGCCGAGTTCGGCACCACCAGGCCGCCTGCACCGCCAGGCCCAGGGCCGTTCGACGACGAGCTGTCTTCTTCATTTTTTGGAGCTTTAAAATATTGCTCGGGAGCGCAGTTTTGAAATCCGACCATGATCAAAGCGACAACAACAATCGCAGCCGCAGAAAAGCCATAGGCCTTATTCCAAACCATTCGCCAAACCCCCGAAAAGTGTCTGTGTCAGTCTCTAGACTATCAATTCAGCGGGCCGGTAGAAAGAAATTTGCCCCCGGGCTGGACCAAGTGTCTTGGATTGAGAAATTTAAGGAAGGGTGAACTAAACGTTGGCTTCCATTGGCTTTTGGGCCTGGTTGGCGAGGCGGATAAGCTCCGCGACCAGCCCAGAGTCAAATTTGTCAGCGAGTTCCATAAGCCGCGAGGCCTCGGCCACGATATTGAGGTTCTGGCCCGAGCCCAAATCGCCTTTAGGCATGGTCAAAATATCAGGATGGCGAGTAGTCAGCTCGACACCGGTCAAATACAGCTCCTCAAACATTTTCTCGCCCGGCCTAACGCCGGTAAAGGCAATGGCCACTTGGCTTTCGGTCCGGCCCATAAGGGCAATCAGGTTTTTGGCCAAATCATAAATCCGAATGGGCTCGCCCATTTTAAGCACATTGACATCGCCGGCTTGGCTTAAAGTTCCCGACATCAATACCAAGGCCACGGCCTCGGGGATCAGCATAAAGAACCGGGTCATATCCGGATGGGTGAGCGTAACCGGCCCGCCGTCTTCGATTTGTTTTTTAAGTACCGGAATCAAACTGCCACTGCTGCCCAGCACATTGCCAAAGCGCACCGAGCTGTACGGTTTTTTAAGTTTTTGCCCGGCGTGCGTGGTCAGCAACTCGCACACCCGTTTGGTGGCGCCCATGGCGCCGACTGGGTTTACCGCTTTGTCGGTCGAGATCATTACAAAACGCTCAACCCCGTGCGCTTCGCATTGTTCGAGCAGATTTCTGGTGCCGCCAACATTATTTTGCACGGCCGCCGCGGCGTTGGCCTCAACCAGGTGCACATGTTTATAAGCCGCCGCATGAAACACGACCTGCGGGCTGTACTTAGAGAAGACATTGGCCAGGGCTTTTTCGTCTTTGATATCGACGAGCAGTGGGATGATTTGCGAAAAGTCGTCGGTCTTCGGCCGCAGCTCGCGGTCGATTTCAAATAAATTAAATTCGCTGTGATCGAGCAGCAAAAGTTTTTTAGGCGAGTAGCGCGCAATCTGGCGCGACAACTCAGCCCCAATGCTGCCGCCCGAGCCGGTTACAAGTACGACTTTGCCTTCGAGCATATTTTTTACTGCCGGAACATCAATCTCGGCCGACGGGCGGTTGAGCAAATCTTTAAGCTCCACTTGGCGGTACAGCGCCTCAGCGCGAGCGATGTTAGCGGCGTCAAAATGAGCGATGCGCTGAATGCGCACATTGAGTTTTCGTCCGAGCAGCACGATCTCACGCATCAGCTCCGGCGCCGGATTTGTGATGGCGACAATCATTTCGCTACATTGCGAGCGCACCAAGATGTCTTCGAGTTCGTCGTGCCCGCCCAACACCGGCAGGCCTTGAATCAATTTGTCTTTTTTCGCTTTGTCGTCGTCGACAAAGCCAAGCAAGTCGCGGTCGCGCTGCGGGTCTGAAAGCAAGCGTTGCGCGAGCAAGCGGCCATTTTGGCCAGCGCCATAAATAATCAAACGGCCTAAGGTCACGCGGCCTTTTTTGGGCTGCATTTGTTTTTCAAAAAGCTGCCGACGCGCGAGGCGAACTGCCATCAAAAAGGCGGTGGCCACAATGGCGTCGATAATAAAAAACGACCGCGGCAGCGTGCCCAGTTCGCGACTCAAAAAGTTGAGCGAAATCAGCAACGGCGTCGACACGGCGGTGGCGATCGCGAGTGTTTGCGCGTCGGTGGTCGAAATATACCGCCACATGCTGCGATAAACGCCAAAGGCGAGATAAATAACGATGCGGATGCCGACAAAGGCGAGCGCCAACTGATTGAGCGTGTGGGCGTGCTCGTCAAAGCGCGAATCTCCCGTGCGCAGCCAAAGACTGGCGTACAGCGAGGTGAGCAGCAGAATCGCGTCGACCAGGACGTGCTTCCAGCTAAATCGCTTAGGCGAAAAGTGTTTGAGCGGGGATTGCATCTAGATGTTTATGACGTTTTAGCGGGGCGGGGTCAAAGCCTCATTGAGTTGGTGGGCGGGGGCGGTTTTGAGGTTTTTTATCGGGAGCAAGCCTTTCGCGCACTCCGTTCGAAGTCACCCCATGGGTTGACTTCGAACGGAGTGCTCCATAAGCCTCGCCCCGTCCGGCGAGAGCCCGATTGCGCCGCCGACCGCTCGGCTCGCATGCGCAGCGTCAACGCCCATTCGTGATTCCTGCGGGCCACTTTGGTATCCCTAATCCCTATGGCAAAACTCAATTTCGCTCTCTTAGGTTGTGGCCGAATCGCTCCCAAACATGTCGACGCTCTGACGAGTGGGGCGGTGCCGGGTGCACGGCTCGCCGCCGTTTGCGATGTTCTGCCCGAGCGGGCGCAAGTGATTGGCAAAAAATTCGGTGTGCCGGCCTTCTCAGACCGCTTTGAGATGATGGAGAAAATGGCCAAAGACATCGACGTGGTTTCGATCCTCACGCCGTCGGGGTTGCATGCGCAACACGCGGTCGATATGGCCAAATACGGCAAGCATCTCGTGGTCGAAAAACCGATGGCACTGACCCTGAGCGATGCCGATCAAATGATCTCGGCTTGCGACCGCGCCGGCGTGCGCTTATTTGTGGTGAAGCAAAACCGTTATAACTTACCGGTAAAAAAACTGCGTGAGGCTGTAGAAGCCGGCCGCTTTGGCAAATTGGTTTTAGGAACGGTGCGTGTGCGCTGGTGCCGCACGCAAAAATATTACGATCAAGATGCATGGCGGGGAACCTGGGCCTATGACGGCGGCGTTTTTGCCAACCAAGCCTCACACCATGTGGATTTGCTGCAATGGATGATGGGCGATGTGGAGTCCGTCTTTGCCAAAACCTCAACGGCCTTAGTGAATGTCGAGACCGAAGACACGGGCGTTGTGATTTTGCGTTTTAAAAACGGCGCGCTCGGCGTGATCGAGGCGACCACGGCCACACGACCCAAAGATCTTGAAGGTTCAATCTCGGTGCTCGGCGAGCGCGGTTCGGTTGAAATCGCAGGCTTTGCCGTCAACGAAATGAAAACCTGGAATTTTACCGAAGCCGCCCCCGGCGACGAAGACGTGCTAGCAAAATTCCGCAACAATCCGCCCAACGTTTATGGTTTTGGCCACAATGAATATTTAAACAAAGTGGTCGAGAGCATTCTCGACGGCCGCTCAGCGCTGGTGGACGGCCTCGAAGGCCGCAAATCCCTAGAACTAATTTCGGCGATTTACGAGAGTGTGGAGACGGGCAAAGAAGTGGTCCTGCGCTTCGTGCCGAAGAAGTGTCGCTTGGGTCAGTTGCCGGCCGGCGCGGGGCTCGAGGTTTAAGATGGAAAAAATCCCGTTTATGGACCTGGGCGCGCAGATCAAGAGCATTGAGCCTGAACTGCGCAAGGCGATGGATGAAGTGCTGAACTCGCGGTCGTTTATTCAAGGCCCGGGCGTCGACAAACTCAATAAAGAATTTTTGCGAACGCATGGCGGGTCCCACGGTGTGGGTTGCGCCAATGGAACGTCGGCCATCACGGTGGCACTGCGTGCGGTGGGTGTGGGCCCGGGTGACGAAGTGCTGGTGCCGAATCACACCTTCTTCGGTACGGTTGAGCCGATCGTCGAGGTGGGCGCCAAGCCCGTGTTGTGCGATATCACGCAAGACTATAAGCAGTTCGATTTGCAAGACGCCGCCCGCAAGGTGACTGCAAAAACCAAGGCGATTATTCCGGTGCATCTCTATGGCTTGGCCGAGCCGATGGATCAAATCATGGCCTTTGCCAAAACTCATAATTTAAAAGTGATCGAAGACTGCGCGCAGGCCGTGTTGTGCAAATGGCAAGGCCGCCCGGTGGGGACTTTTGGCGACGTGGCCACGTTCAGCTTTTTTCCGGGCAAAAATCTTGGCGCCTTTGGCGATGCGGGATTTATTATTACCGAAAACGCAAAAACCTTTGAGTGGATCAAAAAATACGTCAACCACGGCCGCACCGATAAATATCTGCACGAATTCTTTGGCGGCAACTTTCGTATGGATGGCTTGCAGGGCGCGGTGCTCGCGGCCAAACTCCCGCACTTAAGCGGTTGGACCGAGCGGCGGCGTGAGTTGGCTTTGGCCTACGACGAGCAATTGGTGGCCAAAGGTTTTACTGTGCTTAAGCCGCGACCAGGTTCCGAGCCGGTGTACCATTTGTACGTGGTCGAAGTTGCAAACCGCGATCAAGTGGCCAAGGCGTTTGATTCGGCCGGCATCGGCTACGGCGTGCATTATCCGGTGCCGTTAAATCTGCAGCCGGCGTTTGCGCCGCTGGGATATAAAAAAGGTCAGTTCCCGGTGAGCGAAAAATTCGCCGAGCGCATAATGTCTTTGCCGTTTTATCCCGAGATGACGGTTGAACAAATGCAACTTGTGGTGCGCGAATTTTTAAAGGTGGCGCGCCCGTGAGTGGTTTGGTTTCGGTGATCATTCCCTGCCGCAATGAACGTAAAGCGATCGAGCGCACGGTGCGGGCCATTTGTGCGTCGGATTACGAAAAAATCGAAGTGATTATTGTCGATGGTATGAGTGACGACGGCACACGCGATATTATCCACACGCTGATGATGCAAGACCCGCGGGTCAAGATGATCGACAACCCGAAAAAGCTAACGCCCTACGCGTTCAATATCGGCATCGTGCATGCGCGCGGTGAATATATTCAAATCGTAGGTTCGCGCAATGTGATGGCACCGGATTATTTGTCGCTGTTGATTAAAACCTTAAAGGAGCGGCCCGAAGTGGCCTGCGTGGGCGGCGATTACCAGCACGTGGCCAACTCGCCCGAAGGCGAAGTGATTGCCTTGGCGATGGAGTCGAAATTCGGCGTCGGCGCCGGCAACTACCGCACCATGCGCATCGACGCCTTTGTCGACACGGTCGGCGTGCCCATGTACCGCTCATCTATTTTTCGCGACGTCGGTTTTTTCGACGAACGTCTCACGCGCAATCAAGACGACGAGTTTAATTTTAGGTTGCGCGAGCGTGGGCTAAAGATCTTTTACGTGCACAATGCAAAGGTCACCTATTTGGTGCGCGGATCTTTAAAGAAGGCCTTTCATCAATTCTCGCAGTACGGTTACTTTAAAGTTTTTGTAAATCAGCTGCACGGCACAGTCACAACTATGCGACAAGTTGTGCCCGCCGCATTTTTAGGTTTTTGGGTTGTGCTAGCACCGCTGATCGCGATCATCGAACCGTTGCGGCCTTTGCTCGGCTTTGCGATTTTGCTTTATGTTTTGACCGGACTCTCAATGGCCGGCCGTCGGGTTGGTTTGATCAAGCGGTTTAAAGTGCTGTTCGCGTGCTTTGTTTTGCATATCGGCTATGGCTACGGCTATTGGGTCGGCATTTGGGACTTTATGATCTCCAAACGCGAGCCGCGGCTGTCGTTTCAGGGTCAGACGACTTAGGGCACCATCGTGTTAAAAGGCGTTCAAGAAAACAGTGATCCCTCCAAAGACAATATGGCGTTTTGGGATGAGCTCTGTGGAACCGCGCGGGCAAAGTCGCTCGGCCTAGTTGATAGTTCTCCCGAATCGTTAGCGCGTTTTGATAGATGGTTCTTTAATTCCTATCCCTACCTCACCGATCATATAAAATTTGAATCACTCGAGAACAAACAGGTCTTGGAAGTCGGCCTGGGTTACGGCTCAGTGGCGCAAAAATTGGCTGCATCTGGCGCCAGCTACATAGGCCTCGATATCGCGCATGGGCCGGTCGATATGGCCAACTACAGGATGAGACAGCAGGATTTGCCGGGCTTGGCCATGAGAGGGAGTATTTTAGAGCCGAGGTTCGATGCGGGTAGTTTTGATTCCATTGTTGCGATTGGAAGTCTTCATCACACTGGAAATTTGGCGCTTGCGCTGGAAAATTGTTGGAAGCTCCTTCGGCCCGGCGGGCAATTAACCCTGATGGTTTACTACGCGTACTCTTACCGAAGGATTTTAATGCATCCGCGAGTCACTGCGCGATATTGGCGCAGTGAGATTCGGGGTTATAGAGGGGTTGTTCAAGAAGTAGATCTGGTTCAGAGAGCGGGCAGGGATGTAAATACAGCGGGGCAGGCGGCTCCACATACGGACTGGATTTCAAAACGGTCGTTGCAAGCTTTAGGTCGCAAATTTTCCAGTGTTCAATGCCGTCTAGAAAATGCGTACCGCGAGGGGCCTTTTATTTTTCTTCCCAGGGCGGTGCTTCTGCGTTCGCCGCTTCCGCAAGTTATGGGTGTGGACTTATACGCCACATTGACCAAATAAGGTCAGTTTGAGCGCCTGAAGTTCTCTCTTTTTGAAACGCTGGTTTCACGTTTAAATAATAATTGTGTATTATCTCACCTCGAGACGCCCTTTCAGGGTAAACTAGATGAATCTATTGAGAGGTTTATCGTGGGACGTTTCTGGAGAACTCAATTCATATGCATAGCCATGGCCGCATTGGGCCTTGCGGGCTGTTTAGAGCAAGCTGAAAAGTGCAAAGACTGTTTGTTTGGGTCTGATATTGACTACAGCAAAGCTATCGCCTGCGAAGATTTAGACGCTTCAATTCATGCAGAAATCCAGAACCTTGAGTCCATAGTATTAGATCCCAACACCACTTCTGCAATCACGCCCTATTTACGAACCCAAACACTTCAAGAGCTCGGCCGAATCGGCTGCGAATCGTCACGCCTCGTCTTTGCCACCATGGCAGATCAGCCCGGCAACTCAGATGCGATCAATCACGAGAAAGCGGCGGGCAGCTTAAATCTTGAAATTTTGAACAGTCCCAGCCGCGCACTTAGTTCGCCAATTGTACGTTTCAATTACTTTCAGAATCCAGGGGTTGTGGGATCGTCGAACTTCTTGCTGCCGGATGGGTCGAGAACGGGATTTATGTCGACCGACGACTACGACGAAATTGAGGCGGATTGGATGTCGCTGCCTCCCGATTCTCCACATCTTGCACAGATGTTGATCGAGCCCCCTTATCTCGACGGTCACGACGGTTTTTGGCTGCAGAAACTAGCCATCAGCCGTTATGATTCCGGCGATCCGTATCTTACAACCAAGGCGCTCATTGATTCCCTCCAGATTCGCCTTCGAGGATTCCCGGCCGCTGAAAGTCTAATGAGTCGGGTCTTCTATTTTTCGACCCACGACACTAGCGACGCTCGAGTTATAGATTTGTTGAAACCCTTGATCGACAAAAATGACAACCTTCACCCAGACGAACGGATTCGCTCTATGGTCATCGAGGGTCTGGGTTTGTTTTGTGATACCACCACTCAACAGTTGAAGAGCGTGTGCAAGGATGAAGTGTATCCGCTTGTTTTAGATCGGATGAAGCACGACCCGATGCTCCAGGTTCGAGCCACGGCTCTATATGCGCTTGCAACACGGGGGTTGCCTAGATAGCTCAAGGGGCGTCTTAAAAAAGAGAGCGGGACATTTCCCGCTCTCAAGGTTTAGTTTATTCTTTTATGCAAATCAAAACCCCGTAGGATTTTGGTCTCGTTTCTGCGCCGCCCGAATTCTGAATCAAAACAGTGTTAGTTAGGTTTGTGGAGGCGATCCAGTGGGTTCCCGCTCCAAATGCGGTGTTGGACATGTAAACGCCCGCTCCGTTCGCTATATTTGAGGAATTAGCTGTGTTTGTTGAAAATCCATGACTGTGACTCGCGAAGACATCTCCCTGATAGGTACCCAATCCCACTGGAGTCCCGCCACTCAAATCGCCGTTAGTCCCGGTTCCGCGCATAAATCTGTTTCTCATGTCGGGGACATTAAAGCTCGAGCCATCCACAGATCCCCACGTGGTCCCGATTGCGTCGAACAGCGCATCGTAGGTAGCCCTAGAAACCGACGCGCCATCTGCAGGAAGATAACCAGTAGGACAATCGGGGCCCGCAAATGTGATTATAGTTCCAGAGGGAACCCCCGAGGTCGCAGCAGATGTCCAAGAGAGTGTACCCGCGCCGTCAGTTTGCATCACCTGACCGTTTGTTCCGTCGGATCCAGGCAGAGTGAGTGAAAACGATGTGCCAATAGTGCCCGGCCTTAGTTCCAGAGAGTTGCCGTTACTTCCAATTAAGAAGAACGATTCTGACCCCACGCTCTTCGGTTGTACGATCTGGGCGATGGCAAGACTCCCCATAGCTAAACCCGCTACTACTGTAGCAATGACCATTTTATTCTTCATGAACATTTGTCGCCTCCTTGGCTTTTAAACATTGAAACTCAGGGTAAGTAAGAAATTATTTAGAATCAAAATTTGTTTGTATTGAATTGAGGTGGTGAGGTGAAAATGCATAGCTCGACAATTTTCGCGCTGAGTTTAATTTTTGGTCCAGTTCCAATTTGGAGTCACCCAAGTAGCTAACATCATCAAATAAAATATGTACTAGCCTATATTTAGTTTAGCTATATTTTTAAGCACGCGGCGTCTCAAGTCGGAATTGACGTGCTATGACTTATTTGACTTGTAGACAGGTTTCTTGAATCGTGAACGGCCTTGGAGATTCCACCTAAAGTCCAATATTCAATGGAACGCGGTAAACCGGCAAATAGTGATGGCGCACGACATATTACTTTTCACCAAAACCCGACCGAAAGTAGGTAGAGACCTTTTCAGACTTATCTCGCGGCGTGCATCACCCAGTTCTTTTTACCGTAACGCAAAAAGTAGCATGGGTCCGCGGGAACACGGGATGGAGTTCGAAACGAGCCCTGGCTCTATCCTAAAGGAGGGGCTAGTATCCGACCCCAACCTAGGCGCACAGCGTTAATATCGTGTCTGCACCGTTTGTTAAAGTCGGAATTCCCATTTATAAATGACGGCTTATGTCCGTCGAACCAACGCAGCTGAATGACCATGTCAGGCCCATTCTGTTGCCGTTTCTGGCCGGTAACTATCAGTTGTCGGAGGAAGGGCAGTCGAAGGTCATCGAAGCCAACGCACAGTTGGATGAAGAGTATGCGAACGCCCATAATCTGCCGGTTGCTGATTGGTGCTTTGACGATATTCAGGCCAAGCTCAACGTCCTTAAGCCGAAGGAATTCGGTAACGTCTTAGATGTATGCGCGGGAACTGGTTATGTGGCCCTAAACGTGATGCGAAAGAAGCTTTTTAAAAAGTGTATTGCGTTGGATATCAATCCGGATGCCCTCAAGATTCTTGAACGCCGGGCCAACCGGATGGGGATAGAAGGCATTGAGACACAAATCGGGAACATCATGGATACCGACTACCCATCAAACTCTTTTGATTGCGTAATGGGGAATGCGTTTCTGCATCACCTTCCTGACAACAAAACTTTCTTATCAGAAATGTATAGAATTCTTAAGCCAGGTGGAGTGGTCTGCTTTACTGGTGAACCGAGTGTTTCTGGTATGCGGTACGAAAACTTTGTTCCTCGTTTAGTTTATGGGCTTGTCGGGCAGAAACATGGACCTCGAGGCCCCATTCCCCTTACCGATATTTGGGTATTCCGCCGCGAGCCGGTTGAGCAGCTATTTTCTGAACTCGGCTTTAAAGATGTGAAAGTCGTCGGGCATGGCCGTTGGTCGGTCGCGGTGCACACGTTTCTCGATCGTCTTTGGATTCGCTTCTTTAAAAGAGCGGCGCCGGCTTGGATTGGATGGATAACTTATAAATTTAAACAGTTGGGCATGCGGTTACGGAATGTTGGGGACGTAGATACGATGGCGGGCTTTTCGATATCGGCACGGAAGTAGCCATGAGAATTTTGACCGTTTGCCAGGCCTATCCCAACCAATCAAATCCGAGTGCAATGGCGTTCGTGCATAGCCGCAATCTGCTTTACAAAAGTGAAGGCCACCACGTAGACGTGCTTTCCTTCTCAACTGGCAAAGAGTACTCGTGGGAAGGCATTAAAATTTTCCCAGAGGATGGCGTTCCTAAGGAAATATTGCAAAGCTACGATAGCGTAGTCTTTCACGCTCCGAATCTTCGCAATCATTTGCGATTTTTGTTTAGAAATCGCAAAGCCATTCGGAATTTGACATTTATCGTTCACATGACCGAGTGGTTGAACAGAAAGATTTATTATCCCAAGCCTTATCCCTTCCTTGGACTCTGGAAACGGAGGCTCGTCCCAGTTTTTCAAAACCTCTATGATACCGTTAAGCTTCGAGTTTGGCGGAGCTTTTTAAAGTCACGGGATGAGCTGAAGCTAATATTTGTTTCTAATTGGATTCGCGAGCAAGCCGAGCGGTCCATAGGAATTAATCTAAAAGACACGCAAGTTTCAGCCACTGTAATTCATAATCCTATTCATCCCACCTTTATGAAGGCTGAGTATGTAGAAGGAGGGGAGAAGGATGCGGACTTTATCACGATTCGGCCCTTCGACGATTCTAAATATGGTGTCGATATCGTTTGCGATCTAGCTGAAAAGTATCCCTCAAGTACGTTTCATGTCTATGGGCGCGGGAAATATTTTTCTCACAGATCTCCGCCAAACAATTTGAAAGTTATCGACAAAATTTTTCCGCAACAAGATATTCCCGCCGTTTTGAATCGCTATCGGGCGGCGATTCTCCCAACGCGCTTGGATTCTCAGGGTGTGCTGATGTGTGAGATCGCCGCCACCGGGATGCCGCTGGTGGTGTCTGATCTCTCAATATGCAAAGAAATGGTTGGTGACTTTTCAAATGTGGCGTTCCTGAGCAATTCAGAGCCAAAGCTGCCAAATATTCCGCGCGCTGACGTCAGCGGTGCGAAACAGTCCTCACAGAAATTTTTTGCTCAGAACACTGTCCGAGAAGAACTTCAGGTGTTTAAGGCATGATCTCTCGTCGTATCCGGCATTTAATTTATACACTCTTACTTTTTCCACCAATTAACCTTCTAGGACGCTTTGTCGTTCGCATTTTGCCTTTAAAGATTTCCGCGCATGGGAAATGGGTGTTCCCGGCCGCGGGCCGTTTAAAAATCAACTATGGAAAATTTGGAAGATTTATCATGGTTTCTCGCGGGGCGGACTCGATTGCATCACGCGCCTATTTTGCAGGCGTTTTTGCGAACGACCCAGCGACGGCTCGAGGACTCACGGCCCTTTTTTCTCAAGCCAAGTGCTTTTTTGATGTGGGTGCCAATACGGGGATTTACACCTTAATGGCGGCCAAACATCCGAACCTTAAACAGATTCATTCTTTTGAGCCAGTCCCTCGCGTGTTTCATTATTTGCGCAGAAATATTGAGTCGAACGAATTTAGGCACGCGCATGCGCATCAGTTGGCGGTCTCGAAGGCCAGCGGAAGAATTAAGTTTGTGGTGCCGAATGGAATCGTGTTGCCTGTAGGTTCTTCAGAGCAGAATTCGGAGAAGGCATTCACCGATTCTACCTTTGAAGAGCTGGATGTTGAAACATGTTCAATCGATGATTTTTTAAGTAAGCCGGGAGTGCTGCCGCCGGACGTTATGAAGATTGATACAGAAACGACTGAGCCATTTGTGGTGGAAGGAGCGGCCAAACTTATTGATCGTTCCCGCCCTTCGATAGTCGCCGAAGTGATCACGGCCGAGGTGGGTCGCTCCTTGACTGAGCTTTTCGCGAAGCGCCGGTACAAATATTTTCTACTCACTGAAGATCAGATCATAGAAAAAAGCTCCATCGAGCCAGATCCGCCGCTTAAATATTTAAACTATGCTTTGATCCCGGAAGAGCGTGTCACTTTTTTTAAGGATTCTCTGAATCAAAATTAGACCACCCAAGTGAACTAAGCATCCTAACATTGCCATACAAATAACCGTTTTCACAAGGTCTCCGGTGAAGTGGGCGCCCAAGAAAAGGCCGCCCAACTGCGAGACAAACAAAAGAGCCATAAGTATTAGTTCTAGACCAAGTCGGCGTTGAACCATCAAGAGGGGCCACTGGGATACGAATAGAAGACGAATCGCCGAGTAGAGCGCAAGCCAAGGGGCCAACTGTCCCGCGCTAGTCCAGTTAGGCCCAAAGACAAGTGGAAATAAGTAGGGGCCAGCCAATCCAGCGCCAAGCATGGCTGGAACAAAAATAATAAAGAGAAGGCGCAACGACTTCCAAAATAAGGGGAGACGTTCTGCCCCCTCTTGTCGTGCGGAGTGTTGGTAATAGACCGTATAGAACGAATACCCGATCAATAACACGGGAGCGTCGAACATTCGTGAAGCCAGATTGTAATGGCCTAATTCTTCTTTACCAAAAAATCTCTCAAGAAAGATCGACGGTAAAAAGACCGACATCGTAAAGAAAATTGACGACAGCACGTTCTTGCCTGGGAAGTCTGAAAATCGTTGGCCTAAAGCTAACCAGCCACGTGGAGAAAGCTCTCGAATGGGAAGGCGGCAGATCCAAGCCATGTAGGTTAAGGCAAAAAATAGCCCCAAAGTTTGGCCGACGACGAGACCCCATTGCGTAAATCCCCACAGCCCGAACCCGATGCTGGCGATCAGGACGGTAAGTTTCTCGAATGCGTAACGCGATGCCAATTGTGTGTAGAGCTGTTTTCGGCTGAGCCAATTGGCAAGTATTTGAATTGTTCCGGTCGCAAAGGTGGAAAGGGCCGTCATTACAGCTAAAAGGTTAGGTCCTACCCAAAGGGCCATAGCGAAAAAAACGATGAGCCCGCCCGCAGCGCTCGAAAAAATCCCCAGCCAGCTGAGTTGTTGAGCTTCCTCATCGGATTTCGCGATGACGAGGGTGAGGTCAAGGCGCAGATTGACGATGAGCCCGGCAATTGAAGATACGGCCGCGTAGATCGCGTACTCACCAAGTTCCACTGGAAGGTACAGGCGGGTGATGACCGGCATTAATAAAAGCGAAAGCGCCTGGGCTATTGTGGAGCCCGAGGCCATTTCCAGAAGCTGGCGTTTAAAGCCTTTTCCGTTAGACATTAGCTATAAAAATTTCTGACACCAGTTTTCGAAATTAAGAAGAGACCAAATAAGTAGCCGGCTATTCTTCTTTCCTTCGAGATGCTCTTCGACCAAAGGGCGGATGGCCTTTTTATCCATGTAGTCATAGATGCGAGCCTTATCGTTGTAAATCACGCGCTTCACATACTCAATACTATCGCCCTTGAACCAACTCGCATCAGGAGCAGAGAAGCCCTGTTTCGGTTTGTTGTAGATGGATTCGGGCATGTATTTGGACATCGCCTTGCGAAGGATCATTTTGCCATCTTTGGTCTTCTCAAAAAACTGAGTCAGTTTGTTCTCAATATCATTCTCATTCATCGCTACGACGTTGTGTAGATTCCCAAGTTTGAATTTTGTGGGGATCTTCATCGCGAAGTCGACCAGGTCGTTGTCTAAAAAAGGCACTCGGGTTTCGAGCGAATGCGCCATGCTCAACTTATCTTCGACGACGAGAAGGCCGTTCAAAAATGTTTTGGCTTCGAAGTAGAGCGAATGATTGATGTAATCTTCGGGCTGGGTCAATTCTTTGGCATGCCGATAAAACACGTTCTGAAAGATGTCTCGGGTAGAAACGTGGCTCACGTTGCCCCATATGGGGGTGAACACTTCTTGCAAAACATTATTAGGAATTAAGCGCTGCCAAAATGAATAATACTTATCTACGTAGTCATCAAAGCTGGTGTTCACTACCGCGCGGTAGTAGCGCCAGGGGTAGCCCGCGAATATTTCATCTCCGCCTGTGCCAGAAAGAGCTACTTTCACGAACTTGCTAGCTAACCGGGAGACGTAAAAATTTGGATAGCTTTGGCCCACTCTCGGCTCTTCGAGATGCCAAGCGAGGGCGGGCAAACACCGCTCCATATCACCGGCCTTAAGAACCATCTCATAGTGCTCGGTCTTAAAAAGATAAGACATGGCTTCTGCGGCCGCTCTCTCATCAAAAGACAGCTCAAGGCCCGAGGCCGAGCTTAGATCAAATCCGCAAGTAAAAGTCTTTATATATGGAAGGTGTTTCGCAGCCAAAGCGGTAACGGACCCGCTGTCCATGCCGCTGCTCAGGTAGCTGCCCAGTTCAACGTCACCAACAAGCTGTCGTTGAACGGCCTGCTCAAAAAGGCGCTGTACTTCTTCAATATACTCGTGCTCGTCGCGAACTTCTTTAGTTTCGACAAAATTGTAATCCCAAAAGCGCTCAGCCACCGGTGTGACTGTTTTTTTGTCGATCACCAAAAATGATCCGGCAGGCAGGAGGCGGACATCTTTAAATAGAGTTCTATCAGTGAAGAAATTTTGAAAGGTAAAATACTCAAGTAAAGCTTCTTGATCCACGGTGGTCTTAAAGGCGGGGTGAGCAATAAGTGCCTTAACCTCGGATCCAAACAAAAAGGTATTTCCAGATTGGCAATAATAAACGGGCTTGATGCCGTAGCGGTCTCGCGCGAGAAGGAGTTGTTTTTTCTGTTTATCCCATAAGGCGAGCCCGAACATTCCGTTGAAGCGCGAGAGGGCCGAAGTCCCCCATGCCGCCAGGGCTTTCAATACGACCTCTGAATCGGTTTGCGATTTAAACTGGTAACCAAGGTCAGTCAGTTCTTTGCGAATTTCGCGGAAGTTATAGACCTCGCCGTTGTAGGTGAGGATAAACCGTCCGTCTTCGGTGATCATCGGCTGACTGCCGTTGTCTGAAAGGTCAATAATCGAGAGTCGCCGATGGCCCAGCCCAATATTTTGGTCGACGTAATGACCTTCGCCGTCAGGGCCACGGTGGATGATAGAATCCGTCATCCGTTTAAGATCATGCTTCAGAACCGGCTGTTCATTCCGGTTAAATGCTCCGGCGATCCCGCACATTAATAATTACCTTTGTGCCTTTGCTCGTCGTTCTTCAACCTCAGCTTTATGTTTGGCGCGCCAATCGATCAATTGCAGGAGGCCGTCTCGCAAGGGCACCGAAGCTTTGAAGTTGATCAGCTTCTCAGCCTTTTTGGGGCAGCCCACGCGGTTTTTAACAAACGTAGGTCCAGCCGGCTCATACTGAATCTGGGTTTTGGAGTTGGTGAGGTCGATCAGCAATTCGGTAATTTCTTTGATCGAGGTTTTGACTCCTGTTCCTACATTAAAGAACTCGTCCGATGCGTCGGCTTTCATCGCGCAAACATTCGCGCGGCCGCAATCGCCCACGTAAACAAAGTCATAGGCTTGGCTGCCATCGCCGTAGACGATCGGCGCCAAACCCTGATCCAAACGGTCAAGAATTTTCATAATCACCGCAATGTAGGTGCCTTTGTAATCTTGCCGAGGTCCGTAAACATTCATATAGCGCATGCCCACATAAGGAAGTTTGTAGCGGTGGAAAAACGCGCGCGACATATGTTCGCCAGCGATCTTTGTGGCGCCGTAAAAGTTCGTGTTGTTGTAGGCGTGGTCTTCAGTCATAGGTTCAGAAAGCGCGTCACCATAAACGGAAGCTGAAGAGGAATAAACCAGGCGTTTTACGTTGTTCTCTTTGCAGGCTTCGAGAACGTTAAAGGTGCCGCGGATATTTACATCAAAGGCTACGCGCGGAAACTCGTGGCATTGAAGGAGCCAGAGGGCGGCCAAGTGAAAGACGCCGTCGACTTCTCTCATCGCCGACGAGAGCACATCTGTTTGCATGATATCGCCACCGACATCGTAGATCTTGCAGCGAGGGTCTTTTAAGGCCACGGCAAGATTTTCGCGGGTGCCGCGAGCGAAGTTGTCGTAGATAAGAACTTCCTTAACGTCGTCTTTAAGTAGTTCTTCAACTACGTGAGAGCCAATTAAACCGGCGCCGCCGATGACGAGAAAACGTTTGCCTCTAATGTCCATAAGAGCCCTTACCTTTGATGAGAAAATTGCCTCAACCTTAGCATATTCCACCGCTAAGCCATCTTTGGATGCGACGCATTAGTCGTGAACGCTCTTTGTCCTGTTGAAGTTTGATTCATGATAGTGCTCGATACTAATTATGGGTCTCCAACTTTGGCGTCTAGGTCGAACTCGATCAAATAATAAGGGTGGCGTTCAGCCGCCGCTTGTCGATGCGTGGCATTCCTTCGACCGAACACCATGGAAGCATCCATGGCTGACGGGGCCGAACTTGAAAGGTATGCGGGACTTCACGAAATCCGTTTTGAAGGATGTTGAAGATTTTTGCATCAGAATTCAGGAGAGAGGCAGAAAACGCTTTTGGGCACGGCGGGTAAAAGTTCGCTCCGCATTTGTCGGAAATATGGCAAATAATTTGTATTTAAGAGCCGCGCCGTTGCGTAAATTTGGCTTGGACATCGACGTATTGATTTCTCCGTTCGACAGGAATTTTATCTGCCATCCGGGATGGGAAGAGTTTGATGGCGAAGTCCTAAGAAAGTCGGGCACAATCGATGATCTTGCGCGTGATGGCGTAGTTCTGCCGGAAGTGCACGGTGTTTTTTTAGATCAACCTCAGCCTCTTAATGCGAGTGACCGGTTTAAATTTGGGCACAAGAATGTCGTTGCTATTAATGAAGTTGTAGCCAATCGAAGTTGGCTCGCCCCGTTCGGCCCGATGCTTTGCAAAATCCGGGAATACAACTCAGTTTTGGCGACCCAATGCCCGTATTTAGCAAAACACTCAGGTCGGGACTATTTGGTCGCGCAGTCAAGTGGAGAGATTTGGTTCGAGGCATCTCGAGGCGACTGGTTGGGAAGAGAGCAGCGAGAAGCATTTTCTGGAGCAAAATCCTTTCTTGTATCAAATCCATGGAGTTACTCGCACGCCAGAAGATATGGCTTAAAGAATCTAATTCATGTTCCGTTGATAATTGATGATGAAAAATACTCGCCCGGAATGCCAAAGTATCGGGCGGAGTGGAAACAGAAAATCGGCGGAGAATTTTTTGTTCTGAGCACGGCCCGTTTAGACGAAGAGTTTAAGGGCTCATCGATGGCGTTAAATGCCTTCAAGGAGTTTGCCAAGGTAGTTCCTGAGGCACGCTTAGTCGTGCTCGGATGGGGCAGCGACTTAGAGAAGCTTCACTCCTCGTTTTTGGGCGACCCCTCTAAAGTTTTGTTTTTACCGATGGCTGGGAAAGTTCGCTTGATCGATTACCTGCGTTCTGCGGACTGTCTATTAGATCAGTTTGTTGTTGGTTACTATGGCGCGACAGCAATAGAGGCAATGCTCACTGGGCTTCCAGTAATCATGCGGATCGAAGCCCAACAGTATGAAGCAACTAATATTGGGGGAGCCCCTCCGGTATTGAACTGTGGCACCAGCGAGGAAATTTTCGCTGCTCTTTCAGTCTTGTATTCCAATAATATTCAAAAAAAATTGGTTGCAGATAAATCACGCGAATGGGCCTTGGAAAACCATGGAGCTTCAAAATGGAAAGATGTATATAACAATTTGTTATTTGCAATTGCGACAGGATTTAATTGGGACTACTCGGGGTCGCCTCTCAATTTTCCTCTCTCCGCCCAAGAGATTGAATACCATAAGCAAGAGCTTTCCAATGCCCCTGCGTTCCCGAACTATACCTAGGATTCAGGGTTTCTGAATTACACATTCCCAAACAGAAATGTTGTTATTGTATGTGGCTTCATAGATAGGTCGTACAAGCTTCTCCATTTTCGGACCACATATTTCGCCATCGGCACCCCAGTTAAAAGACTCGAAACCAGCTGCTTGAGTAAGGCTTTGAAATTCCTTAGGTGTGAACGCCCGGTTTGATCGGCCTGGAGCAAGATTAACGTATTTAGTAATCGGACGTGCCCCGAGTTGGCTGTCTGGGTAATCCATCTCCGAAATAAGTTTTACCGAGTTGCCGTTCACGGTGGAAAAGGAGGGATGTAACAGAGAATGAAAACGCTCATATACGGCATGCCAGTGTCTCAAAATTCTCCTTGCGCCAATTTTAATTCGCAAAAGATGTAAAATTCCCGATTCACCCACACAATTCCGAATTGCATACTTAATTTTTTTAGAAATCTTTTCTGAAAATGCCGTAGAAAGCAACGGGGCGGGGGTTCTTCTCGCGGGGTCGGCCAACTGCAGGTACTGGTGTACATACAACCCTAGTAAGCGCTTAGTTTCGTTGCCATACCGGTTGAAGATTTCAATATAGTCTTTAGGCAAGAGACTTAAAATTAAGTCAGTTAATTCTGCTGTGGAAGGGTTCTTCTTTTGAGCAATCTCCCTGACCTGCGGATCTCTCAAAAGCCTCAAGAAAGAATCATGCCCGCCTGAGCGATCTAATAGTGAATTCCACAATGTAAGGCAATAGGAGATTTTCACCTCTTCTGAAGAGTCTTTGAACCGCTCTTGGATCAGATAGTCGCACCAACCATCTCCGTTTAGGCATATATATGCCTTCCCACCTGGCCGTAATACTCGGAAAAATTCTCGTAGTGTGACTTCTACGTCTGTCGAGAAAATCACTCCATAGCATACTATGGCATCAAATTTTTCGTTTTCAAAGGGCATGGATTCAATGGAGCCCTTTAAAAAAAAGGGACTATTCTGCCGAAGCAGTTGAGACATCTTTTTAACTATTGCATGAGCTTCGTCATTGTAATCGATCGCGAATACATTATTAAAGTAATCGGTCATAGCGAAGGACCACTGCCCAACTCCGCAACCAGCGTCAAGAGCAGCCTCTCCCGAAAGCCCTAGCTGTTTAATTCGTTGTGAAAAGTAATCGACACTTCTTACGTTGTACTGCCTATAATAAAAGTCGTCGGACTTGCCTGATTCGCTGAGTACCGCGTATTGGCCTATGCGCTGGCTCTCGCTCGCGAGAGTTTTAGATTCTTCGCTTAACAAGAGCTCTTTTAGCCGCAAAACCTTAACCTCACCTCTGGACTGCATTTCTGACAGATCATGAAGTGCTCGCATTGTCTGCTCTCCGAATGCTTTTCCTGGAGGAGCTGAGAATGCTTTTCCCAAAGGAGTGTGGTGGGCGCCAAAGTGCTGATATATGATTGCAGACTGTCTAATGGAGCGCATCTTCGAGATATTTTCTAAAGATATTTGCGCTGCTAAATTTTCACCGTTTGGTGAACGATTCAAACCCCAAAATCGGCTGAAAGTTTGGATCACATGTCCCGAGCGGCATTTCTCAGAGGATAGTATTTTGTAGGGAGTTTCCGCTCCAGGAATTAAGAGGCGGTCTAACCAAAAATACTTGACTCCGTGATCCCGGAGCAAGTCGAGCATGTATTCATCGGAGTTTCGAACATCTCCTCGATGGTGAGGGCTAGGAAACTCGCCGCCAATATTTTGCGTGTTAAAGCTATCTCCATGGTTAGTCCAGATTTGAGGAATTTTTGCGTGCTTACTGAGATAGGCAAGTGCCTTTTCGACAAGCTTTCGTTCGGGCTTGTACCCTTTGTTGAAGAGCTCTCCGTACGAGCCCGCGCTGTGTAGGATGTCAATTCGTCCCGCAGCGATCTCTTCAAGGATCTCATTGTGCCTTGGGCCAGGATGATTTGTGTCATAAGTGAACAAGCCCATATCTGAACCAGAAGGATCAAACAGCCAAAAGGAGTCGCCGCAAGGAAGGTTTAATGCATCCAGGTACGCGTGGGTGGACGTGTAGTTTTCCCAAGTGAGAAAGTCGCAATCATTGCAAAAGGCGAGGTTAATCGTGGATTCCATTCACAGGACATTTCCAAATGTAGGTTTAAGCTTCATGAAAAACCTAAAGCCAAGAATCAGAGTCCCAATGCTAATCGCAAATAGCACGGCCCATGCATAAGTGTGCTGGATAGACCCATAGTAGAGTATATCTTGGTAACACCATACAAGGTAACTAAATGGGTTTAAGTACAAAATGAATCTAAGGCTTTCAGGGACGCTGCTTGGCGAGTAAAAAATTGGTACAACATATGGAAGAACCATGCTTACGGATTGAATTACTTCTCTCAAATCTCTGAAGTGTACTGCTGCTGCGGAGAAGAAATACGACAGTCCCAACATTAGAGCTGTCTGCATCAACAAAACTACGGGGAAGAGAAAATAACTAAGTGGCGGAGGCCCACTATTGATCACTACGTACCCAAGAAGAATTGGAAAAGATACCAAGAGGGGCGTCAGGGACGCAAGGACAGCTTTTATGGGGAGTACTTCTAGTGGGAATACCGTTTGTTTAACAAGATTAATATGAGAAGTGATAATCGAAGTAGACTTCGTGAGTGATTCTAAAAACGGTAGCCATGTTATCAATCCTGCCAAAATGTAAGTGGTGTAGTCTCTCGGAATCGATTGGTTGGAATCGAGTTTAATCCTAAGTATATAACTGAACAATAGAACGTAAATTGAAATAAGAAAAACTGTGTGAAGGATCATCCAAACTAACCCGAGGGTCTGCCCTGCATGCCTGTCGCTCAGTTCTCTGCGGGCCATTAGAAAGATCAGCCGGTAGTGCTGTGCGATCACATTTTTAAATAAAATTAGGCCTTCGATTGTGCCGAGTCTGGAGTTAGATCGGCTTCGTATTAAGATAGGGCTTTCAATAGGCTGTGCGATATTCAATAACTACTCGTCGGCCATTTTCCAGTCAACGCGCCACGGTAGGTCAGAGCATATTGACATTTCGCATTACTCGAAATTTAAGTGAGCGTACACCATCGGAGTGCAACGAATATGAGTCCCGGCGAAGAGAAGCTTATTGAGGTGAAGGATCTGGGGAAGGCCTATCCTGTTTATCGGCGCTCTTGGCATATACTTGCGGAGATGGCGACCGGAAGGCGTTATCACGATCAATTCTGGGCTCTAAAGAATGTTAATTTCACAATTCGTAATAAGCAGCGCGTTGGCATTATCGGGCACAATGGCTCGGGCAAAAGCACGTTGCTTAAAATCTTAACGGGTAATCTCAGCCCTTCGTTAGGCCACGCAAAAATCTATGGGAAAATTTCGGCAATGTTGAGTCTTGCGTCGACTTTGAATCCCGAGGAAACAGGAATCGATAACATTAAATTTAATCTGTTGCTCGGCGGATGCCCTCCGCACAAAATTCCAGAGGCGACGGAAGAAATCATCGATTTTACGGAGCTTGGGTCGTTTATTTATTCGCCCGTAAAAACGTACAGCTCTGGTATGAACGCCAAGCTTGCATTCGCGTTAACTACCGCGATCGAGCCGGAGATTTTAGTGGTAGATGAAGTGTTGAGTGTGGGTGACGCCTACTTTGTGGCAAAGGCAATCAAGCGGATGAAAGAGCTTTGTGATAGGGGCAAGGGGCTGCTTTTTGTAAGTCATTCGAACGAGGCCGTGCTGCGTTTGTGTGATACAGCAATTTGGCTGGATGGAGGCGTTGTAAGAATGATGGGCTCTGCCCCTGAGGTCGTCGGCGCTTATGAGAAAGAAACTCAGGAATATTCCGACACGCTGGTTCGTTCGGGCAATCGCTTAATTGCGGAAACTCAGTCTTCGAAGGGCATTTCGCTGGGAAAGATTGAGGCAACAAAGAGGATTTTTAGAATTGTACCTACAAATCTGAATTCTAAGACGTTCACCGACACTCATTTTGTCAAAGGCATTAAGGTTTTGAGTGGTGTCTCGTCGGCTGCAGTGGAGCTGGATAGTTTCTCTTCTGAGTGGGGAGGGCTATATAACAGAGATGGGGAAGACTGCCGACTTCTATCGGCACGCTCTGGGCGAAAAAGGGGCGGTCACGTGATATTTGATACAAGTGCTTTTGCTTCCAGCGATGCAAATATCGCAATCTCATTTGAATCGAAGTCAATCAGGGACAACGAAGTCTTAGGAGTTGAAGTTTTTGATTTCAAAGCGCTCACGTGGATTCGACTCGATTGTACCAACAGAAATGTACGACGTGACGGGTGGATTCTATCTCACTTTTCGGGCAGGTTTGAAGGCGTTTCAAAATCAGAGTTTGCGATTGCCGTTGAGAATTTAGAGAAACTTTCGCGCCCCGCCGTCGAAATTGTCTCGTGTCATCTTACGAGACCAAATGCCAAGGAAAAAATTCGTACCATTAAGGAAAGGGAGCCGTTTTTTCTCCACGTTCAGGTGAGGATAAATACTCGACCTCCAGTATTTGACGTTGGGATTAATATTACAAGGAGCGACGGATACTACGCGTTCTGGCAATCGAGTGGATTAGCGGGCGAGAATGTTACTGACGCGGATGGCGACGTAATGTTGACCTTTCAATTTAATGAAAATTATTTTTCATCTGGCGACTATTTCGTTCACGTCTATAGCGGCAACGGATGGGAGCCTGTTCACAATTTTCCGCATAGTGAGATTTTCGATCGCAAGTTAAACATTTTAAAATTTACTGTAGATCGCGAGTTTTCTGAAGTGATGTTTGGTCAAATAAACTGTCGAGTGCCTGTGGTAAGTACCGTGAATTCGGCCATTGCCGAACAAGGCTCCAGCGAAAATGGTGTTCAACAAGAAGGTCAATTTTGAACGAAAAATATTCGTTTCAGTTGAAGGGCCTGACCTCGAGTTTCGGGAAAGATCTGGACAGCGAACAGGCGTTATTTAAAATGAATCGGCTGTTGCTACCTTTAGAGTTGGAGAGAAGTGAGGGTCTGGATGAGCCATTAAAGCCGTGCTTGTTTATATTGGGGCCGCCTCGCTCCGGAAGCACTTTAGTTAGCCAACTTTTGAATCAGGTCGGAGTCTTTGGATTAGTCAATAATTTTGTCTCGCGTTTCTGGATGGCTCCATCGGTCGGAATGCTTATTGATCTAGCTATAAACGGACCGGCAAAGCCGTCAAACTATCGATCTCGCCGTGGGAACACGGAGGGCTTGTCAGAACCTAATGAATTTGGTTATTTTTGGTCACATTACTTTGATAAAGGTCAAAAGGATCACTTTCTCAATAGTGAAAATCGGCAGAAATTCGATAAGGCCGGACTCCTGCGCTCTGTCGCCGCCATGGAATCGGTTCAAGAGAAACCTATGGCCTTCAAGAATAATACTTGGTTTACCCTCAACGCCGATTTTCTAGCTCAAATTTTTCCAAAGTCTGTATTTGTGGTTTGCAGGCGGGACGCTCTTTTCACAGCGAGATCAGTTCTTAAACAAAGATTTGATCTATATGGTGACGGAGAGAGGTGGTGGTCGATGCGCCCACCCAAGCACGAGAAAATTTTAAAATGTTCTCCGATTGATCAGGTCGCTTTTCAGGCGGTTGCCATTGAATGTTGGATGGAAGAATCGTTGCGGAAAATACCTAGTGCGCGAATAGTCGAGGCCCGGTATGAGAAAGTAATAAACTCGACGCATGAATTCCTCACAAATGTCGGAAGCTCGGTGAATGTCAATGTAGCATCGCTCCTTTCGGCAATCCCTGAGAGATTCGAAAATCATGACCAGAAAGAGTCAGGTCCAGATTTTGAGTTGTTAAGGCACGCCGTGGAAAGTTGGCGCGCGAAATTCGCGAGGGAGCCAGAATGGTTGAGCTAGTCTCAGGGCTAAATCGTGATTCTCATTATTTTGATCTGCAATCGAGTTCCAGGGATTTTTTGGTATATCAATCGCCCAAGTTTTTGTCTTTTTTGAGCGCTGCCTTAGGCATGGAGTCGATGGGTTTGGCTCATTTCGATCATGCGGGCAGAATGGTGGGAGCAATTCCATTTTTCGTTAAGGAAGTGAGTGGAATTGGAAAAGTGATGAACTCCTTGCCCTGGTTTGGAAGTCACGGTGCACCTTTAATTCGTGACTGCCAGGATAGGGATGCCATCCTCTCCCAGCTCTTTTTAAAGCTGAATGAGTTTTTGCAAGAGCAGCAGGTAGATTTTGCGACAGTAATTTGCAATCCAAAGTCTTCAGAGGAAATAAACAGGACGGTGGCCAGGTTGGGTATGCGACACGCTATAGATCACAGGACTGGGCAATGGACGGATATTAGCCAAGCGTCCGATGAACTGAAATTGATGGACAGATTCCACTCAAAAACTCGAAATATGATTCGCAAAGCAAAAAAGGAAAGTTTTGTCTTTGGGATCGATCAAGGGCTGGCCGCTAAAGAATTTTTGATTGATACTCATTTTGAAAATATGGCAGCGATTGGCGGTCGTCCGAAGCTTAAAAGTCATTTCTATAGCCTTTTTGAGAACATGGAAGGCGACTACGAAATATGGACGGCAAAATTTCATGGAACCTATGCGTCGGCCCTTTTACTTTTGAAGCATGCTAAAATCGTAGAGTACTTCATCCCCGTAATTAAGCATGAGTATCGGGCGAGTCAGTGCCTTTCGGGTTTAATTTTTTCGGCAATGTCGGATCTTTCAAAAAGGGGGTTTGACAGTTGGAACTGGGGCGGGACGTGGAAGGATCAGGAAAGTCTTTATAGGTTCAAGTCTAGGTGGGGCGCTGAAGACGTCGGATACTCGTATTTCACATTTTACGGCAATGAGATGCCTTCAAAAACGAAACTAAATCTCTTCTTAGAAAACTTCCCATTTTTCTTTGTTTTCCCAAATAGGGACATCAAGTGAGCAGGGAAAGCATTGTTACAATCGTCGGGGGAGGTATTGCCGGCACCATTGCTGCTATTCGTTTGATTGAGGAGACCAAGGATCAAATAGTAATCCACATTTTTGACGAGCGGGGAGCTTTTCGCGAGGGCGTGGGTTATACTAAGGAATCAGCGGGTCTTCTCTTAAATGTTCCTTGTTTTCACATGGGCATATACCCTAATTGCACTGACGATTTTTTGAACTGGATGAAAGAAAAGGCTATTCCATTGGATGCTGGTCCGTTCACCTTTTGTGATAGAACGATCTTTTCAGATTACGTTAAAGCAAGGTGGGGCGAGGCGCTTAAGTTAGCTTGTAGAAAAAATATTACAGTATTGGAATTTAAGAGAAGGGTCGTAGACATTCGAGTCGGTCCTGCGGGCATTGAAGTTGAAGACTCAGTAGGGACTTCTTACACCGTCGCTTTCTGTTTGCTGGCAACCGGGCCATCTCCTGTCCTGCCTGAGTATTTGTCTGGCCTCGATGGGTCACCCAAAGTTGCTAGAACAATCTTTCGGTTGATTGCGGAGGACGTGGGAGTAAACGAAAGAATTGCATTTGTCGGTACTGGTTTGTCTATGGTTGATGGAGTCGCGATTCTTAAAAACCGAGGACATAAAGGTCCTGTTTATGCGTTTTCCCGACGAGGTTTAATCCCAGCTTCACATGCGACATCCGACTATCCGGTCCAGCTTAGGGAAGTTGAGTTACCGGCAGAGCGGCGTCTATCAAAATTGGTTCATCGGGTGAAAAGTGAAGCCAAGCAGGGGAATTGGAAGTCCGTAATGCAATCCCTTCGACCGCTCACGCCGGCGATTTGGAGTGGCCTTTCTGAGTTAGATAAGAATAGATTTTTTCGGCACATTAAACCCTATTGGGATGTCCACAGGCATCGGATGCCCCCCGCATCAGATTTAGTCGTAAGGGCCCTCAGGCAGCGTGGTCAGCTAAAGGTGATTGGTGCTAGAATTACAAAAGTCACCTCCATAGGTGAAGAATTTAAAATCGCCTATAAGGAAAGGAAATCACAGCTTGCGGATAGCGTGACTGTGGACCGAATTATAGTAAGTTCCGGATTTGACTGCGGGATCGGTGACCCACGACATATTTTGAGAAAGTTGGTTTCCCGGAAGTTAGCATCGGCAAATAAACTTGGCCTAGGATTGTGCACAGACTCCGTAGGAAGGGTATTGGACCGTAGGATTTTTGCGGTCGGATGGCCTCGTTTGGGGCAAGATTTTGAAACCACTGCGATACCTGAAGTTAGATTGCAGGTAGAATTGGCGATAAAAAGCATTTTGCGAGATATGGACCGTCGGAACAGCCGGCCTTTCGTCGAAGAGAAAAGGGTTTAAATTATGGAATCCGGTTATCGAGAAATATTTGAAATCAATTGTCCTAAATGTGGATTGAAGCTTAGTGAGAACAAAGAGTGCGCGGGTTGCAGCCTAAAAGTCCCGAATCTCGAGGCTTGTTATATTGACCTGATTCCCGACAAAAAAACAGAGACGGCGGCCCACTACTCGAAGCAGTGGGGCAGCGAGAAGGGGTTTCTAAAGTTCTTGCAGGATCAACCGGCATCTAAAAAGGTTCTAGCTTCCGCCGCGTTGGGATGGGATTCGATTTTTGAGGAGATACGTTCCTTAGCGACTCTTGGTCCCGTCTCTGTGTTCGATGCCGCTTGCGGATTTGGAGGCATTGCGAATGAGATTGTAAATGCAGATACGTACGGGAGCCTTTCTTATGTAGGCGCGGACATTCATGGGGCGTTGTCTGATATTCCGCCGAAAATCCCTCTGTTAGAAAAGTGCGGCAAGCTTCTAAGGTGGGACATTAGTGTCCCTCTTCCTACGTCAACTCAGTTTGACTATGTTCTGTGTCGGGCCTCAATTCACCACACACCCGACCCCTCTGGTACTTTCTCGTCTTTGGTAAAGGTACTTAAGCCAGGCGGCAAAATTGCAATTTCAGCCTATCGGAAGAAAAGTATATGTCGTGAGGCTTGCGACGACGCTCTTCGCGCCGTGATTAAAAAAATGGGACCTGATGAAGCATGGGAGGCCTGCCGACAGTTTTCGATTCTAGGAGAATCACTGCAAAAAATCGAGCAGCCGGTTGAGCTTTCAGAAGATGTGCCCTTTTTAAATTTAAAGAAGGGGAGTTATTCAGTTCAGAGCTTGGTCTATTACCATTTGCTGAAATGTTTTTATAACGAACAGTTTGGTATGGATCATTCGACTCTCGTCAATTTTGATTGGTATCATCCAACCTACGCCTTTCGCTATGACTTAAACGAACTAGAGTCCTGGTTTGAACGCGAAGACATAAAGATTATTCATAGTCAGAGTAGCGAGGTCCAACACTTTATTGTGGGCCAGATGGCTACTTCTTAGCTGTCTCGGAAAGCCAATTCATAGGCCTTCGCATGGGCCGTGACCACTGTGTATTCGGAATGGTGCTCTTGCATCCATCTACGACAGCTCTCAATTACGGAGTTTACCGTTTGCGGTTCTGTAATCACGGTCTTCATAGCCCGTGCGATCTCATAAGAGTGTTCGCAGTTGAAAAGGGGAATGGTTTCTCCGAAGAACTCAGAATTTAGAGCGTCGTCCAATTTAGTGATAATCGGCGCTCCGACGGTCATGGCCTCTATGGGTATCCCGCCCATACATGGAATGATGAACTGGTCGATCACTGCATCGACAGACGAATATGCCGCGATAAGGTCAACCTTGCCAATTGGCGAAATCCACCGCACGTAGTCGCCAACTTCCAACTCATTGATTAGCTCCTTGGTTCGAGAGACATCTTTGCCCCAAAGGACAAATATCACTCGAAAGTTCGCGACCTTTTCGTTTTTTAACTTCAGTATTGCGTGAACAATTCGATCATTCCCTTTGATTTCCCAATCATGTCGAGCGGGAGCAAAGAAGACTTTTGTATCGCGAGAAAAACCAAAGCGGCGCTCTTCAGTGGTACCTTTCGAGAGCGCAAGGCGTTCGTGGATTAACCGAGCACTATAACCGTGAGTCCCATAAACTGTTTTAGTGTCATTAGGGCGAAGTGCCCGCGCCTGAGGGATCGAGTCCGCGTTAGTCATCAAGAGTGATCCAGCCATGGAATAGCTAAGCGCACATAGCCGACCTTGAAAATCATCGGCAAATGGTATGTCGCGAATCGTGCCATGTTCGAAGCCCACGTATTTTTTGAATCCAGCAATCATCGCCCAAAGGGTGTCCGTAGAATATCCGATAGTCAGATCGTAATTTTTGAGAACAGCGCCCAGTATTTGCGCCCGGTCCTTGTAATGCGCGAGGTCGTTGCTATGCAATTTGTCGCTTCGATTAGGGAACCGAACTCTAAAGTCTTGTACTAACTTTTCTGCATTGGCTTCATAGTCGATGCTGTTTCTAAACTCATTTGTATCGAGTTTAAAAAGCTTTAGTAGCACTGCCTTAATTGACGCCTTGATCTTGCCGGCGAGTGAAAGTGGATTGGAGTTAGACAGTCCAGGGTGGCGCGATTGCTGGATCATAGAAAAAAATCGATCCAGTAGAGCATCGTAAAAGCGGCGAGACACTGTTCGATTGTGGACAGAAAGACTTCTCCAAGCCATCCGGGCGAGGAGCCGTTTTCCTGTTCGCTTCGCAAGGAGGTATTCTGCGCATAGATATATGGGCCCCTGAGCAAACCACCCAGGCCGTTGAAAATCGGCGATTTTTTTTGAGGTCCAGTCAGGAAAATTCTCGTCCAGCTCATCGGGTCTAAAGTCGCCGAGCTCCCATTCCGGGCACGACATCACGTGATAGTAATCGTAGGAGAGAACGTCGCAGTCGTACCCATGTTCGTTGAGGGTATAAGCATTTAAAAACGCATTGTTTCCAACATTGCCAATATGCAGGATGCGCGGTGCGCGCCCGTGGGTCTGGATGAATTTCTGGAGCCATTCATCTTTGAATGGGTTGCTCGTCATTTCAGCTTTCCCGTTGAATTATTTAAGTCATAACACACTTCTGAGGTCGGAAAAGACATCTATACGCAGGGCATTATCTAATCATTGAATACCTTAAACGCCGGTGCTGGTTTATCGTGCAAGGCTCTGGTCAAATATGAATTATCTCGACGCCTTAGAATCTGAAAGCATTTTTATTTTTCGCGAAGTGGCCAGCTCGTTTGAACGGCCTGTGCTCCTTTATTCCGTCGGAAAAGATTCATCCGTCCTTCTTCATTTAGCAAAAAAGGCTTTCGCCCCAGGTCCGATTCCATTTCCACTCCTTCACGTGGATACGGGTTTTAAGTTCCCTGAAATGTATAAATTCCGCGACAATATTCTAAGTAAGAAAGACGTTGAGATTATTGTTTACCGCAATGAAGAGGCCATAGCGGCCGGTACAAATCCTTATGATCGAGGAATTCAAGCCTGTTGTGGACTCTTAAAAACTCAGGCTCTTTTAAATGCCCTCAAGAAGTACTCGGTCGATGCGGCCATTGGCGGTGCACGGCGAGAAGAGGAAAAATCGAGGGCTAAGGAGCGGATTTTTTCCGTTCGAGATCGGCATGGCCAATGGGATCCTCGTAAGCAGCGACCTGAATTGTGGAGTCTTTTTAATACCAAAATTCACGATGGTGAAAGTGTTCGTATTTTCCCGCTGTCGAACTGGACTGAGCTTGATATTTGGAAATATGTAGATCGCGAGCGCATTCCCGTTGTTCCGCTTTACTTCTCAGCGGAGCGCGAGGTTATTGAGGATGGCGATCGGCTTATCCCGTTTGAAGGCACGCTGGGAAAGTCTTTTGCGAAAAAAATGAGTAAAGTCCGATGTCGCTACAGAACTTTAGGATGCACCCCCTGCACGGGCGCGGTGCGGTCTGAAGCGAACAATGTTCAAGAAATTATTGCGGAACTAGAGGCTTCTAATATTTCGGAGCGCGTGACTCGCTTGATTGATCACGACGTAAGTTTCTCAATGGAAAAGAAAAAGAAGGAGGGCTATTTTTGACAACCCTTCTTCGTGTGTCGACCGCTGGAAATGTGGATGACGGTAAGTCTACGCTTATTGGCCGTTTGCTGGTTGAGACAAATAGCGTCCCGCTCGATACTTTAGAGGCAATCCGAAAGGCATCCAAAGACTTTGAGGGTGGGTTTGACTACTCGTTGATTACGGACGGACTTTCTTCTGAGCAGGAACAAAAAATTACCATCGATGTCGCCTATAGGTACTTCCGCTCAGACAAGCGTCAGTTTATTTTGGCCGATACTCCCGGGCATGCCCAGTACACCCGTAATATGGTTACGGGAGCGTCCACATCTGATGTCGCAATTGTTTTAGTAGATGTCTCAAAAGGGGTAACCACACAATCTCGGCGTCATGCGATCATAAGTTCGCTGTTAGGTGTAAGCCATCTAATCGTGGCTGTGAACAAAATGGATCTCGCTGAATTTGCTGAAGATAAATTCCTGGCCGTTAAGGAACAATTCTCTGACTTTTCGGCCAACCTTAATATTAAAGATATTCGCTTCGTACCGGTTTGCGCTCTCCATGGCGACAATGTGGTCGCGCGATCAGCTAAAATGCCCTGGTATGAGGGCGACACGCTGTCGCAACTTCTAGATGGACTTTACACAAAGAGCGATCAGAACCTCACCGAGTTTCGCTTTGCTGTTCAGCGGGTAGTTCCAACGCCCAATGGTCGATTGTACATGGGACGGATTGCCTCGGGCGAAATAAAGGTGGGAGATCCGGTCGTAGTACTGCCGGCGGGCCACGAGGCTAAAGTTTCTGAAGTGACTACCCCTACGGGCACCGGTTCGGGAAGTAGCGGCCAGTCCATTTCTTTAAAATTGGATCGGGAGATCGATGTTTCTCGCGGGGACATGCTTGCTGCTCCTGACAATATGCCGATTGTCGATACGACATTTGACTCTCACTTAATTTGGTTAGATGAGGCTGCCTTTATTCCGTCGCAAATTTATTGGATGAAGCACGGGACAGCCTGGACACGCGCCAGAGTTGAAGAAATAGATCATAAGATCGATGTGGATACTCTGGATCGGGTACCGGCTCAGGGTATTTCGCTCAATGAGATTGCGAAGGTCAGTGTCAGTGCGCTTCGCCCATTAGCGTTCGATCCCTATGCTCAGAATCGCGAAACAGGAAGTTTTATTTTAGTGGACCCTGCGACTGAGAGAACTGTGGCCGGAGGGTTGATTATTGACCGAGTGTCCATGGCTCGAAGAACTGTGGACCCCGGGCAGAGAAAGACCATCTTATTTACGGGCCTTTCAGGGGCGGGCAAGTCGTCCATTGCAGAGCGAGTCTATAAATCATTGAAGCTTGCCGGAATTCCAGCAACATGGCTTGACGGAGACTCTTTACGTAAAGGGTTGAGTAAGGATCTCAAGTTTACCAAAGAAGCTCGGCAGGAAAATCTTCGAAGAATGGCTGAGGTCGCCAAATTGTTTAATAACGAGGGGCTTCACGTAGTAGCTTCTTTTATTGCTCCGCTCGAAGAGCATCGTGATCTGGTTCGTGAAATCGTTGGTGAAGATGCTTTTGTAGAAGTATTTGTAGATGCCTCGCTCGAAGTCTGTGCGAAGCGAGACCCCAAAGGTTGGTACAAGCTTAATAAGGCCGGACAAATTAAAGAGTTTACGGGGATCAACGCACCCTATGAGCGACCGGGCGAACCGAATTTACACCTAACTACTGAGACTCTGAGTATTGATGAGTCGGTCGATAAAGTTCTTAATCTTCTTCTAAGGAATTGACATGAACATAACTAGCCCAAGTTTTGATGAGTCGGAGATTGAAGCGTTTCGGCAGTGCCTCAAATCCGGGTGGGTGACACAAGGGCCGTTTGTAGCCCAGTTTGAAAAGGAGTTTGCAGAAAGGCATGGCGCCCGTTTTGCTTTGGCCACCACTTCCTGTACGGCTGCACTTCATCTTTCTACATGGGCGCTAGGTCTTGGTTCAAAAGACGAAATGATCTGCCCCGCATTTACGTGGGTCACCTCGGCCCACAGTGCTGAATATATGGGGGCAAAGGCAGTTTTTGTCGACGTCGACCCGAACACATTTAACATTGATCCAGAAAAAATCGAGGCCGCTATCACCCCGAACACTCGTGCCATCATGGCGGTGCACCTCTTTGGATTGGCGGCGCCAATGGATGAGATCATGGCGATCGCTAAACGCCACAAACTTTTTGTAATTGAGGATGCGGCTTGCGCCGTTGGGACTACCTATCGGGGTAAGCCCATCGGTACCATTGGCGATTTGGGTTGTTTCTCATTTCACCCCAGAAAAGTGATCACGACCGGTGAGGGTGGAATGGTCACCACGAATAATGAGGATCTCGCAAATTCGATTAAGAGCATTCGGAATCACGGAGCCACTGGCCACCCCGATAACACGACCAAGAGCCGCCCGTACACCATGGGCCTTTTTGATCGATTGGGAATGAACTTGAGACTTTCGGATATTCAGGCCTCAGTTGGGGTTGCTCAACTTAAAAAGTTGGACCGACTCCTAGTAGAACGAGCGGCTTGTGCGCGCCGGTATATGGACTACTTGGACGGGCTGAGTGATATTGTTTTGCCCAACATCAGGGACGAAAAATGCGGCCACACCTATCAGTCTTTTGTTGTTCGAATTGCCAAGGGCGGGACTGCGCGCCGAAACCGTATTATGGACCATCTAGAAGCGGCAAAAATCCAAACTCGGCCCGGAACCCACGCCGTGCACCGGCTCGGGTTTTACAAAAATAAGTATGAGATTGCGCCAAGCCGGTTCCCGATCGCCGCTGAAATGGAAGACACGACCATCACTCTGCCGATTTTTCCTGGAATGAGTTCAGAGGATCAATCTTTTGTGAGTGAAAAGCTAAAAGAGGGGCTTGCACTTTGAGAATTCTGATCGTCGGCGGAAACGGCTTCGTTGGGCGCGAATTAGTAAAATTTTTTTCCGCTCAAGGCATAGAGGTGTTGAATTGGTCGTCCTCCGGATCTGATCCCGCGATTGGCTCGGACGGAGCTTTGAGGACCAATTTTCCAAAAGGAATTGCGAGGGTAATTTTTCTTTCGCAATCCCCCCATTACCGGCAGGAACCATTTTCTAACCCGCATCTTTTCCGGGTGAACGCTCAGTTACCGGTCGAGATCGCATTGCGGGCCGCCGAGGCGGGCGTTGAGCACTTTACCTACTTTTCTACGGGGTCGGTCTATAAACCATCGATCCTGACCTTAAATGAAGACTCACCCTTGGAACGCGTAAATCCCTACTCGCTCTCAAAACTCCACGGGGAAGAGGGCCTGGGACTAGTTGGTCGGGGAATGAGTCTTTTAATCGTGCGTCCCTTTTTCGTATATGGAGACGGTCAGAAAGCGATGTTGATCCCCAAATTGGTCGAGCGAGTTAAAACCAATCAGGCGATTACGATTGAAAAAATGGCGGATGAAGCGCCCGCAGAAAGCTCGGGTCTAGTTTTTACGCCGATTCACGTAGGTCAATTGGTTGAGTGTATCGATAGTCTTGTCCTTAACCGGGTGTCGGGAATTTTTAATCTCGCAGGAGAAGAGCCGATATCGATTAAAACGCTTGGCCTATTGATTGGGTCTGAAGTGGGAAGAGAGCCAGCTTTTGAAATTTCATCTCGCGTTCGGGCGGGTAACTATGTTGCAGACGTTAAAGAATTGAAGAACGTGATCGGACGGCGCGACCTGTTGTTAAATTCGAGCCTCAGAGACGTCGTTCGAAGCTATGTTTAACTGGCGTAAATTGCCTGGATAGCCCTCTGGCGGAAACAGGTCTGGCGAAATTGCGTCGCATTTGATCTTCGCCAGGCGACCCTCCAATCCAAGAACCTTATTTAGGATCCGCTCATTGATCGCATCTGAAAATTGCCCTGTCGCCAAATACATTCGTCCGAGCCGAGCTGCAACAGCATCTATGGAGTGATATTTCTCAATATAGGGTCGGCAGTATTGCGAGAGTTGCCCTACTTTTTGCCGATTCAAATATAACCAACGCAAGTTTTCCTTAAGGTTATCGGGATGACAGTTTACGACCGGTGCGCGAGCCGGCTCGACCATCATGCTCTCGTCTCGCAAGAAACAGAGAACGGGCTTTCCTCGCGAGAGACCTTCAAGCGCGGTGTAACCATAAGCGCCTGCAATAAATTGATCCGCAACAAGATCGCATTCGTCGAAAAGATTCAAAATCTTGTCGTTGGATACCTGAGATTTTCGAAGGAGGCTAATTTTTAGTCCCTCTTCGCGGAGCTCCTGTACGGCTTTTTCGAGATAGTGGGATCCTTTAAACATCGTGTGGTTCGGTGCGTGTGCGATCTTTAGTTCAAGTGAATCTGAGAGGGGCGGACCACCGGTCAAGTCGACACGTCCAAGATCGACCGGCCAGAAATACATGTTGTAGTGTCCGGCGACGTAAGCCGTCATATCTCCCGACGCAATTAAAGCAGAGGCATACTTTCTATAAAGTTCAATCTTGTTTGACTGAACTTCGTCAACGCAGATGCAGTGGCGCCTTGGCTCCGTACACTCCGCGCAAAGGTTGAACTTGCCAAGTGCGAGGGTGGTTTCTCGGGTCCGGCAATCGCCGCCATAGGTATAGAAAAAAAGTTTTTTGCCCGAGCGTTTTATCATTTCCAGTTCCACGAGAGGAACCATTCGGTTCTCGGGTATTAAGATGCCTTGATCTTGGAAGTAGTGGAACACGTCGTATTTTAGAAGTGCCCACGCAAGTAAGAGTCGGCGAAAGTGGGGTCCAAACAAGCGATTACCGACGGTGGAAATTCTCTTTAAGTTCCGATCAAATTTGTGGGTGATAAAGTAGCTGTTGAATACCAACGATTCAGACTCCCATCCTAGGCGCCGATCACATTCGGCTTTAAGATGAATGGTAAGAATAGGCGTTGTGCCCCAGACGCTGCGAGTCAATCCTCGAGCGTTTCGGCGCTTGGTAACGTGGGCTCCAATTGCAGCGGCCGCATGTAGAAGTCTGAGCGATGCGAAGTCAAAGAGGTATGCCAAAGAAATTCTCCGTCTTATTTTTCTTAGAATTGCTCTGGCGTTCATCGAATTTACTTTATAATGGTATTGGGTTGTAGACTATCCTGAATAAGGAAAATTAGTACCCTTTTCAAGCACTTAATTTGCCGGACGGTTGGACCTGGAACAGTCGATTAGCCATACGATTAAGAGATACTTAAGGCCGTTGTTGCTACCGCCGTGGATTTTATTCGATTTTGTGCGATCTCTTTACACTTTTACGTCTTTCTATCTTTGGCCAACCTCAGTTCGAGGAACCCTCCCATCTAAGGACGAAAATTTAGTCTCAATGTTGGTTATTTCTCAGGTGAGCGGAGATCCCCGGGTTGAACGATCCGCTCGGGCGCTCGTGAAGGATGGGTATTCGGTGCGAATTTTTTATCCCGCAAACTATAGCGGAGTGCCGGACTGGGGGGATGGAATTGAATTCAGTCCGGTCGATAGAAATGCAGCCGGATTTACCGCGCGATTTCCGTTCTTATTAGGGCGACACTTTCTTAAGACTGTTATTAAATCCAACCCTCTGATTTTTCACTGTCATGACCTTAATACTTGCTTAATTGGTTTGGTGGCAGCCCGAGTCTGCAAAGGCTATTTGATTTGTGATTTTCATGAATGGTTCTCAGAAAATATAAGTTGGAACGCGCGTAAGAAATGCTACCAAAAACATCACTGGGTTCGGCGGCAAGTTTATAAACTGGCTGAACATCTAATGGTTCGCACGTCCGACTTAACGATCACTGTTTGTGATTCCATCGGCAAAATGATTGAGTCTGAAACGAGCGGTAAATATAAAGTGGCAATCGTTCGCAATATTCCGCCGGTGAAGGTGTTCGACGGTGCCGCAGTCCCCTTTAGGCACTCATTGGGTCTTGGCGATGATAAAATCGTGATCTTGTATCAAGGTGGAGTGGGGCCTTCGCGCCTGCTCGAGCCTGTGATTGAGGCTATGAAGCATGTCGAGGGCGCACATTTAGTGATTCGGGGGCCGGGGCTGGATCACTATGGCGAGCACTATAAAAGACTTATGCATGAGTTTGATGTTCGAGATAAAGTCACGCTTCTTCCGCCAATTGAATCGGCCCGGGTGGTTGAAGGCGCGAGATCGGCCGACATCGGACTCTGGACACTCCCAAATATCAGTAAGAATTTTTATTACGCCTTACCTAATAAAATTTTTGAGTATCTAGCTGCTGAGCTACCGATTCTCGTTGCCAATTTTCCCGAGCCAACCAAGATCGTAGATACCTACGGTGTCGGAGCTACATTTGATCCGTATAATCCACAATCGATTGCGGAGTCGATCAATAGACTGACTAAGGACCCTGTCTTGCGACAGCGTATGCGCGGCAATGTAAGGGGCGCCCTGGAGGGGCTAAATGCCGACCTCGAGTGGGATCGGTTGAGAGAGCTCTATCGCGAAATGCGCGAGAGCCCGCCAATTCAAGGGGCCCATTAGCATGTGCGGAATAGCTGGTGTACTTCATTTTGGCCGCACGAACGTATCGGATGAGCAATTGGCCAAAATGTCCTCATCGATCGTGCATCGTGGGCCGGATGATGAGGGTGTTTATAAAGATGAAGACATCGCTCTTTGCTTTAGACGCTTAAGCATTCTGGACTTAGAGCATGGGCATCAACCGATGACCAATTACGACCGGTCTATTTGGGTCGTGTTCAATGGTGAGATTTATAATCATATGGAACTCCGGCGAGAGCTAATTGCGCGTGGACATAAATTTCATACCGACCACTCAGATACTGAAGTTTTCGTAAATGGGTGGGCGGAGTGGGGCACCGAGCTTTTTGGCAAATTGAATGGCATGTTTGCCTGCGGGATATGGGACAAAAGAAAACGGACCTTGTGTTTGGCACGGGATCGCTATGGTATTAAGCCACTCTACTTTTCGACAATTAAGAATGGCGGATTGGCATTTGGGTCGGAGGTTCGGGCTCTTCACGCCAGCGGGCTTGTCGAAAAAGCTCCAGATCATAACGGAGTACTCGAGTATTTAAGTGTGCAAAACAATTGGCGTGAACGTACTCCCTTTAAAAATGTTCGACTGGTTAAGAACGGCGGGTACCTACTCGCCGATGCAGCCGGATTCTCAGAACATAAATTTTGGGATTATAAATTTTCTCGAGATCGAAAGAGTCCGCTGCCCGAGGTCGTTGACGAGCATCGAAGTTATTTAGGTGCCGCGGTAAAATCGCAATTGATGGCGGATGTGCCTGTTAGCTCATATCTCTCGGGCGGGATAGATAGTTCGGCAATCACCGCTCTTGCCCGGCAGTCGAGTCAATCCGTTCAATCCTATTCGTGCGTGTTTAATTTGGACCAGGTGGGCGAGGATCGCATTTTCGATGAACGTGAATATTCCCGTGCTGTCGCGGACCACATCCAAGCGACCCGACATGAATTCGAGGTTTCACCCGAAGACCTACCTAAGACTCTTGAGGCGGTCATATCGGCTCTTGAGTACCCAATGATGGGGATGTCTTATGTGAACTATCTCATCGCGGGAAGGGTTGCTGAAGACGTCAAAGTGGTCCTGTCTGGGATGGGGGGAGATGAGATTCACGGCGGATACTTAGGGAGGTATCAGGCGTTGCCCACCAATAGAGATCTGATGTCTCGTCTTAAACACAAGATTCACGGAGACTCGATTTTTAAGCGGGGCAAAGATCGGAATTTGGACCGCTATCGCGCCATTTTGAATCCTTGGTTAAATGACCAGACAAAATCAAACGGAGTGACGCCAGATTTTTTGGCTTTGGCCGATGGCTATTCAGTAGAGCGAGAGATCGATTCCTATTTTCTCGAGTCAGAATTCGATAACTACTGGGATTTAATTATGGGAGTGGATGCAAAAACCTATCTTCATGGTCTGCTGGTCCTTGAGGATAAACTGTCCATGGCGCATTCCTTAGAAACTCGCGTTCCGCTCCTCGACAACAATTTGGTGGATTTTGTATCCACATTGCCTTGGCAGCACCTCAATGACCGCCAGGCGGGAAAAATAGTGTTTAGGGAATCGGTCAAAGGTTTGGTTCCGGAGAACGTGTACAAAAAGCCAAAGATGGGATTCGGTCCCCCAGACGCCTCTTGGTACCGAAATCAGCTTCAATCCTGGATTGCAAAAAAATTGTCCTCTTGGATTATTAAACGGCGAGGCGTATTAAACGACGAGTTTGTGCAGCAAACGCTGCGCGACCATTTTAGTGGCAAGGCTAACAACATTTATTGGATTTGGACGTTTCTTAGTTTCGAAACGTGGTGCGATGTTCATGGATTTTATGGTGGACGTCTCGCCGACCCAGTTGGCTAACAGGGACGCCCATGCATCGTAATCCCATAGTAGTCTACGATCTCATGAGTAACTTTGAGCCCGGCGTTAACGAACCATTCCCGCACTTCTTCAACGGTATGACGGCTGCAAAGTTGCGGATGATACCAATCATAATTGATCGCAACATTCTCTTTCATAGAGAGATCCGGATTCCAAAAGCACTTTAAGAAAAAGTGATAGATAAACCGTTGCATATCGTATTCGCCGGCGGGAATTTCTAAAGCCTTAACCGCAGGGACCGTGACCTTCACATTGGTTTCAGAGAGCGCTTTGCCCAATTCGGTGATTTCGCGACACAGCTCTTGCGACTCTTCGTAGGTCTTTCCTCTTAAAATATCTCTCAGCATGTCGTCGGCATACTCCCTCATGGGGGCTTTCTTTTTATAGACGTAGATGCCGATGGTGCCGCTTTTATCGAGGCAATTCTTTACCAGATTTTGAAAAGCGCCTTCTGGATTGGAGGTGTGGTGGAGAACTTCTTGGCAATAGACGAAGTCAAATTTTCCGAGGTCTGTCAGGTCACCTAGGAGATCCTTTTCGAAAAAAGTCGTATTAGCAATATCTCCAAGATTGGCTTTGGCGATTTGTGCGCCTGTAAGGTCAATCCCTACGACTTCAGATGACTTGGGTGCAAAAGTCCTCAGTAGTGCAGTTACGCGGCCGTTTCCGCAGCCGGCGTCGAGGACTCTCTTTTTGTTTGCCAAAAATGTGGAAAGTTCAGTCCCTGTTTTCCAGCCGTTGCGGTTAAGAATCCAGTTTTGAATGTCTGATCCCGGGCGAAGAGTTTCTTTAAAGGCCAAATCCTGATTGTTCGTCCACTTATCAAGAAACGAGGACTTTGTTAGCGACTCATCGGTTTGAGAAAGCATCGAGATATTCCTTCTGCATGGGATGTCGGTAATATATAAGAATTGTGAGCCCGGATCACAATGTCCGGCTATAACACCACGCATTAGTGAAAATTGTCTATGAAGGCTCTACATCTTCCCACTCTTGTTGGCGGTCACCCCTGGCACCTTTCTATGGGCGAAAGGGCTTTGGGCATTGATAGTCAGGTTTTAACTCGCACCAGGCATCAATTTGGCTACGACTTCGATTACTGTTTGGAAATCGACAAAAAGAATCTGTTCGGCAAGGTCGGCGCCATGGCCAGGGCCTTTTGGAGGGCTCGGCAGGACTTTGATGTTCTTCATTTCAATTTTGGCTCCAGTTTGTTTCATATTCCCGCGCGGGGCTTGAACCAGTTCGATTTGCCATTTTATTCAAAGCGACAGAAACTTTTTGTAACCTATCAGGGGTGTGATGCCCGGCAAAAGTTCCCGACCATGGCTCGAACTAAAGTCGCCTCATGCCACAATCCAAATTGTTACAATGGTCAGTGCAATGACGGAAAACTCGATGAGCAGCGACGTCAGGGCATACAGAAAATGGCTAGGTATGTGGATCACATTTGGGCCTTAAATCCGGATCTTTTGCGATTTCTCCCCCCGGAGAAATCTAGTTTTCTTCCTTATGCGATTGCCCCGAGCCTAGAGCGGGGAGTTAAGAAAACTCAGGGAAAATTTCGCATTGTCTATGCCCCGACCGATGCGGGTGTAAAAGGGTCGGAAGTGATTGTGCCAGCTTTAAAGAAGCTGGTTCTGACCTATCCTAATGATGTCGAAGTAAAGATCTTGGATCGAGTTGCCCGCTTGGAATTTCTGAGCGCGGTAGCAAATTCGGATTTGCTGGTTGATCAGGCGATAATGGGTTGGTACGGCGGAGCCGCGGTTGAAGCGATGATGTTGGGAGTGGCTGTAGCCGTTCGAATTTCCGAAGAGGACTTGAGTTTTATTCCGCCGGCCATGGGCACCTCTCTCCGAAACTCGGTGGTGAGAATCGAGCCGCACAATATCTTCGAAGTTCTCTCCGAGGCTGTGCAAAACCGCGACCGTGTTGCGCAAATCGCTCAGTCGGGAGAAGCGTACGCGGAGCAGTGGCACTCGCCTGCCTCAGTTGCTCGTTTAGTCATCGAAAAATATCAGGCTTAAAGATCTAGTGAAAATTTTTGCTTAGGATTTCGGTAGAGCGATACCATGGAGGTCGCTATCAGTCTTGGATTGTGCCATTTCAAAGCATATTTTCGAGAAGCCTCACCCCACATTTGCCATTTTTCGCGCTGAACGAGAAAGCTCTCAATATTCTCTTTCAAATTCTCGAGCGAAATATTTAGGATGGGCATGTCCGCAACCATTTCTTTGGGTACAAACTTGAGGTCGGATTCGCGAATGTAACACATAACGGGTTTTCCCATGGCCATAAGCTCGACCGCGAATCCGCCGTACCAGCCGGCTAGGGTTTGATCGATGACAAGATCCGCCTCTTGGTAAAGCTGCATAGCCTCCGAGTGAGGGATACCTTGAACTAATTTAAAATCGAATGAGAATTTACTTTGAAGACTTCGAATCGCTTCGGTGATTTCAGCGGTGCCCTTTACAAGAGGGTCGCTCGGAGCGTGCAAAATAACCGGCGTTTTGCGGTGCTGCGTGGGTGCGTATTCAATTTTTTCGACGTCAACATTGGCGTATGGGAGAAAGGCGCCATTTGGAACATAATGCCCGAGTTCTGGATTTAGAAAAAAAACGTGGTCGCATAGCGGAAGAACCTTTTCTATTAGATATTTCCGCTTGTTGTCCAAGGTGTTCAGACAGGTTTGATAGGCACTGCATCTCCCGTTCTGGCAGGGAGTGTATTCGTTTCTCTGATTCGACTCTCGAGCTAAACGGGCATCGCAGCCCTGTAAGGTAAAAAATATTTTCTTCCCTAACTTCTTAGCGAGGTGAAGATCCATAAAAGGCATCCCACCGTCGACGCCGTAGTCGTCCCAGTACAATAAAGATCTGCCAAAATAGTAATGCATCACATCGTATTGGAATGGTGCAGATAGGCCGGTCCAAGTTCTAGAGAGTCGATTTGACAGTGATTTATTGCCAACTTCTCCAATTACCCGATCGGCAGGGTATTGAAGCCAGGTTGAATAGTTGACGACTACATCACTCCGGACTCCCAAGGCCCGCTCTTGACGAGACAACGTCCAAGGCTGGTTGCCGACGTTTACTGGGGCATGAAGCACGCGCAATGAAAGATCTTTCTCTGGTCGGCCTACAACCACTCCCTATCGGAAAAATTTCGAGATCCGACACATCATTACTATCTAAGCGCAGCAGCGGCCGCAACGGCAATGGTCCCGGGCTCCCCAAAGGAATGGTGCTCCGCAACATTTTCTTTGGCATAAAGGATTATATTCTCGCTCGCTGGGAGACATAATATAAAATTGAACAAAATGCCTACGAGATCACCCATGACCGAGCGCCGGATGATATTTCATCACCCAGAGAGACTCCATCAGTTCCCTGATGGAGCGAGCCGCCTTAGGCCAGTGAAAATGCTTAAGGCATTCCAAGATTTAGGTTTTACTGTAGATGTAGTGGCAGGCACTGGCGCGGAGAGAAAAAAATCGATTCGGCAGATTAAAGAAAATGTAAAAAACGGAGTTAAATACGACTTTCTATACTCGGAAGCGTCGACCATGCCGACCATGTTGACCGAGAGCCATCACCTTCCGCTCTATCCCTTTTTAGATTTTGGCCTGTTCTTTTGGTTTCGCCGCAAATTTGGACCGGTGGGCGTTTTTTACCGCGACATTTACTGGCGATTTCCTCAATACAGAACGCAGATTGGCTTGTTTAAATCTTTAGTGGGCCGAACCTTTTATTGGATCGATCTTTTTCTTTACCGATTTTTGGTTGATCACATCTTTCTTCCGTCGGTGCAAATGAAGGGAATGCTCCCTTTCTGGATCAGAAAAAGTATTATTAGCGGGCTTCCGTCGGGCAGTGAAGCTAAAGACGTTCAGAGAAGTGAGTCAGATAAACTTAGACTTCTTTATGTCGGTGGGATTTTGCCGCCCTACTACGACATGATTCCGATGATGAAAATGGCGAAGCGTCTTGAGAAATTTTGTGAGCTGACAATTTGTTGTCGCAAAGTGGAGTGGGACGAACAGGCGGCAAGATATCAACCGCATTTGTCATCTTCTGTTAAAATCGTGCATACGGCGAGTGATGGTTTAGACAAACTCTACCGCGAGGCCGACGTCTTTATCCTTTTTAGAGAAAAGGACCCCTATCTTTCGTTTGCCATGCCTTACAAAATTTTTGAGGCGGTCAGTTACGGAGTTCCAATTTTAACAAGGCCCCATGAAGCCTCAGCCAAAGACATCGCTGATAAAAAATGGGGATGGATTTGTGACAGTGAGGATGAGGCCGCGCAGTTGATTGAAAACTTAGCTGGCCACCGTGAAATCCTTCAAGCTTTTCAGTCAACGGTAACTATGGCTTCAAAAACCGAAAGTTGGTGCGAGCGCACCCGGCAAGTTTCGGAAAAGTTGGTAGAAAAACGTAGCCCCTTTCTTCGCCAATTAAAGTGGAGACCTTAGGTGTGCGCGATTTCAGGACTTTTGCATGCGGATGGGCAACCCATTGATCTGGCGCCCTTTGTGGCGGCAACCAATTTGGTTTCATATCGCGGCCCCGATGACTCAGGATTTGCTTTTTTTGGCCCCACTCAAGGTGAAGTTCCTCTAAATTCTCAGATAGTACCAAAAGGCAGTGGTCGATCTGTACTTGCGCTCGGTCATCGGAGGCTCTCTATACTCGATCTCTCTGATCGAGGCCGGCAGCCGATGAAAAGCCACGATGGCCGCTACTACCTGGTGTTCAATGGTGAGATTTATAATTATCTCGAGCTGCGCGAGACCTTACGCTCACTGGGTCATACATTTGAAACATCCACAGACAGCGAAGTCTTACTAAAAGCTTATGAGCATTGGGGCCGCGATTGCCTGAAACGCTTTAACGGAATGTGGGCTTTTGCCATTTGGGATTCATTTGAGGAATCGCTGTTTTTGGCGCGCGATCGATTTGGCGTTAAGCCGCTGTATTTTTCCAGAGATCAAGGTTCATCGTTCGCCTTTGGTTCAGAGATCAAACAACTGCTTCATTTGGGCTTTGGATCGGGCCGAGCTCAGTTTTCTAATTCCGCCCGATTTTTGCAAACGGGCCGATCGGATGACACCCGCGAGACGATGTTTGAAGGGATCTTTAGACTTCTCCCCGGCGAATTTGCTATTTGCCGGTCGGTGGGAAGTAAAATCGATTTGCAAATCGAATCTTATCACCGGCTTTCCGAGAATCCCGAGCCCATCGGTAAGGAAGATTGGCTGCGAGGTTTAGGGAGCTTTCTTGAAGACTCAGTACGGCTGCGCCTTCGCGCTGATGTAGTGGCGGGCTCGTGTTTGAGCGGTGGCGTGGATTCGAGCTCGATTGTTTGTCTTGTGCACAAGGTGGACGAGCGGTTTCGGCAGGCAACGTTCACAAGTCGGTTTGAGGATTCGCGGTTCGATGAGTTTCAGTTCGCGTCGGAAGTGATTTCTAAGGTTGGAGCCATTTCTCACACCGTTTTTCCTGACCTTGACCGGCTCTTAGGTGAAGATCTTGACCGCCTTATTTGGCATCAAGATGAACCGTTTGTTTCAACCTCTATTTACGCTCAGTGGAAGGTCATGGAGACCGCCAGCCATGCTGGCGTTAAAGTCTTGTTGGATGGGCAGGGCGGTGACGAGATTTTTGCCGGCTACGACCGATATGTGCCGAGTTATCTTGCTGGGTCTTTTTTAAGAGCTAATCCTATTGAGGCGGCTCAGCGAATTTTGGGTATGCGAAAAAGTGGGACTCTCGACCACCTCCCAGCGCTTTGGCGTCTGGTGGGAAGTTCAATCTCGAAAGCTGCGGGGATTAAAAGTCGCCGGAACCTTTTGGGTGGAATTTATCGCCCTTTATCTGAGGCGGAAGAGCAGCCTGAGGGTGCTGATTTAAAATCGCAGATGAAATTTGATCTCTACCATTCGATGCAGGCCCTTTTGCGGTTTGAGGACCGCAACTCAATGGCTCATTCTATTGAGGCGAGGACACCTTTTTTGGATTACCGTCTTGTCGAATGGGCAATGATGGGCAAAGAGGAATGGTTCTATGAAGGTGGCGTCTCCAAGGCTCCGCTTCGCTCAGCGATGGCTGGAATTGTTCCAGAAAAACTTCTCTTAAGAAGAGATAAGATGGGTTTTGTAACTCCCGAGTTTGATTTTTATGAGCGACAAGAGGATCACCTGAAGGGGCATGTTTTAAAGAAGGATTCGCCGCTATGGAATTGGATGGATCGCGATGGTCTCTCGAATTACATTTCACAAAATGGGTTGCGTAAATCAGGCTTTGCGCCCTGGAGATGGTACGTATTTGACCGTTGGATGAGTCAGTTCGGGCTAAGTGCTTGAGTCAGGATTCGCACGATAGCTTCGCCAGTTTGCCCGTCCCCATAAATATTGGTGGGAAACTCAAAGTCTTGATTTTCATCAATCCATTTATGTGCCTTGAGAATTTCTTCGGAGTTCGCACCCGTGAGACGGTTTATTTTAAACTCGACGGTTTCGATCCACTCTGTTTCATCGCGAAGTGTGGCGCAAAGTTTGCCTAAAAAATAGGCTTCTTTTTGAAGCCCACCACTATCGGTAAAGATTCCTGAGGAATTCCGAATTAGATGAAGCATATCTAAGTAACCCACCGGCTCGATAAACTGAATATTCTGTGGCAGTTTGCCAAAATAGGTCTCAATAGCCTTTTTGGTACGGGGATGGAGCGGCAAAATGACGTTATTTATCGATGAAATCTGGGAGAGTGCGTCGAAAATGCTTTTTGTGCGATCTGGGTCGTCGACGTTCTCGGCGCGGTGGATGGTGGCGAGGTAGAACTTTCCGCGGCCCGCGAGTGATTTGATCGATGTTGAAGCTCTGTCTAATTTTGAAAAATATTGAGTGGCGTCAAACATGACGTCCCCAACCATAAAGCTGTTCTCGACGATGTTTTCGTTTGCAAGATTTTTGACGGCCTCTCGGCTTGGGCAAAATCGCCACGATGAAAGCCTATCCGTTTCAATGCGATTGCGTTCCTCGGCCATTTTTAAGTTAAATGATCTCAAACCAGCTTCAACGTGAGCTGAGGGGATTGATAGCTGTGCCCCCGCGAGCGCACCAGCCAGCGTGGAATTGGTGTCTCCATACAACAGTAGGGCATCCGGCATTTCGGACTTGAGAATGGGAATCAACTTTTCGACCATGCGGTCGACCATTTTGTCGTTAGGCCCGTTAGAAATTTCTAAGTTGTAGTGCGGCTTCGGTATATCCAGCTCCGAAAAAAATACTTCAGACATGTTCTGGTCATAGTGTTGGCCGGTGTGCACAATGACTTCGGAAAGCGTCGGGGTTTCTGTGGATTTGATAGTTCGGGAGATAACTGCGGCTTTTACGAATTGGGGACGAGCTCCAACCACAGTGACGATCTTGGGTACTTCTTTTTTGAATGTTCTCATGTTGAAGGTCGACCTTACCGAGTGCCTGACAGGCAGGCAAACGCGCATTGTGAAATGCGGCGCATTAATGTGTGGCAAGGCTGGGCGTTAGCGGTATTTCTATTCGTTTAGAAGAGGGGATTCGTGGAACTTACAACTGAGACTTCAAGCAGAATTTTAACAACCAAAAGCCTCAAAGATAAAATTAAAGACCGTTCCTGTTTTGTTGGCATTGTCGGACTGGGATACGTGGGATTGCCGCTCGCGCTTCGGTATTGTGAAGAGGGTTTTAAGGTTCTTGGATTTGATATCGATGACCAAAAAGTAGCGCGCCTCAATGATGGTGTAAGTTACATTGAACATATCGGAAGCCACAAGCTGAGTCCGTTTGTTAAAACCGGAGCGCTCCAGGCGACGACAAATTTTCGTTCAATCTCTGATGTGGACGCTATTGTTTTGTGCGTTCCAACGCCGTTGAATAAGTTTCGTGAGCCGGATCTCAGCTTTGTTATAAATACGGTTGAAGCGTGCATCCCCCATATGAAAAAGGGACAGATTCTTTCGCTTGAAAGCACCACTTACCCGGGCACAACGGAAGAAGAACTTGTACCTCGTTTAGAGAAGCGTGGTCTGAAGGTCGGTAAGGATGTTTTTCTCGTGTTCTCGCCCGAGCGTGAGGACCCAGGTCGCCAAGATTACACGACTAAGACGATCCCAAAAGTTGTCGGTGGCCATACTTCAGAGTGCCTGAAGGCCGGCGAGGCATTTTATGGCGCGGTTATTGATCGCGTTGTGCCCGTAAGTTCAACTAAGGCTGCTGAAATGACGAAGCTGCTGGAAAACATTCACCGGGCGGTCAATATTGGTCTCGTTAATGAAATGAAAATCGTCTGTGACAAGATGGGCGTAGACATCCATGAAGTCATCGATGCGGCTGCCACTAAGCCATTTGGATTTGTGCCTTATCGACCCGGCCCCGGCTGGGGAGGCCATTGCATCCCGATTGATCCATTCTATCTGACTTGGAAGGCTCGCGAGTTTGGAGTTCACACTCGCTTTATTGAACTATCAGGCGAAATTAACAATGGGATGCCTGGGTGGGTGATCAAGAAAATCGCCAAGGCAATGAACGATCTGCAAAAATCGATCAAAGGCTCGAAGTTTTTAGTTCTAGGAATATCATACAAGAAAAATATCGACGACATGCGGGAGTCTCCCGCAGTGATTTTAATGGAAAAGCTGCGTGAGGACGGAGCGGTGCTATCATATTCGGATCCCCATGTTCCGAAGTTCCCAAAAATGCGCGAGCATGAATTTGACCTTGAGAGTGTGCCGCTCGATGCGGAGATGTTGCAAAAATTTGACTGTGTGATTGTTGCAGCTGATCACGATAAATTCGACTACGATTTGATTTTGAAAAATTCGAAACTGATCGTCGACACACGCGGCGTTTATTCGGGCAAACACGACAATCTGATAAAGGCATAGCGATGAAGAATTTTGCGCTGATTGGTGTCGGAGGATTTATTGCGCCGAGGCACCTCGATGCCATCCATGCCTTGGGTCACAATCTGGTGGCCGCGTATGATCCCAAAGATTCAGTCGGGATCATGGATCGATATTTTCCCAATTGCGCATTTTATACGGACTTTGAGCGCTTTCAAAATTTTCTGCAGAATGGTCGAGTGCAGGGCCAAAAGCTGGATTACGTTTCTATCTGTTCGCCAAATTATTTGCACTCGTCCCACATCCAGGCTTCTTTGCGAATGGGTGCGGATGTTGTTTGCGAAAAACCGTTGGTATTGAACGAGAGTGACCTTGAGCAAATTGGCGCCGTGGAGCGTGAAACCGGACGCAAAGTTTATACGGTTTTACAGCTGCGGATTCATGATGCGATCAAGGCCTTAAAAGAGAAAATTTCGGCGCAAAACAAGGATCGATTTTCGATTCAATTAACCTATATGACGTCGCGCGGTCCCTGGTATCACGAATCGTGGAAAGGGGATGTTGGCAAGTCGGGCGGATTGTCTTCGAATATCGGAATCCATTTTTTTGATATGCTTACGTGGATTTTCGGAGATGTACGGGACCTTAAGCTTCTTGAGCACTCGACGGCTGCCGAGAGAGGTTCGTTGCGTTTAGAGCGAGCCGACGTGGATTGGTATTTGACCATAGACGCTAAGAATCTTCCGGCAGCGGCCGTTAGCGCAGGGAAAACTACATTTCGCTCGATTCGAATCGATGGCGAAGAGTTTGAATTCTCAGAAGGGTTTACCGAGCTTCATCGCAAAGTTTATGCGGATATATTGGCGGGCAATGGACATGGAATTGAGGCGGCTCGGCCTGCGATTCGGATCGTTGAGCAGTTGCGAAATATGAGAGTTAAAAATGCCTGAATTTGTAAAACATGAGACGGCCATAGTCGATGCTGGCGCGCAGATCGGAGCGGGGACTCGCATTTGGCATTGGGTTCATGTATGCCCTCGGTCAAAAATTGGCGTGAACTGCAGCCTTGGTCAGAATGTTTATGTAGGCAATGATGTCGTTATCGGCGACCGGGTTAAAATTCAAAATAACGTTTCTATCTATGATCGCGTGATCTTGGAAGATGAAGTCTTTTGTGGGCCGAGCATGGTTTTTACCAATGTCATAAACCCTCGGTCCGGCGTTGAGCGTAAGAGTGAATACAAACCGACTTTGGTAAAAAAGGGCGCCACGATTGGCGCTAACGCGACGATTGTCTGCGGGATTACTTTGGGTGAATACTGTTTTATCGGTGCTGGCGCCCTTGTAAATCGCGATGTGAAGCCCTTTGCTCTAATGGTTGGCGTACCTGCACGACAAATCGGCTGGATGTCGAAGTTTGGTGAGCGGATTGACCTTCCGGTTGAAGGCAATGGGTCCTTTAAGTGCCCTAATACGGGCGATATCTATGTATTAAAAGGTTCGAGCCTTACGCTGCAAGGATAACGGCCGACTAATTTTCTATCGCAGAAATATGACTCGCAAAAGCAAACGCCGAAGTAAACGCCGGCGACACCGCATTCAGCACATGCATCGAGTGCGGCCCCTTCTCAATTTTAAAATCCATCTCTAGGCGGCCGGTGTCGGTGTTCATCAACTGTGCGCGAATCCCGACCTTGTAAAACTCGCCGATGTCGCCGGGTTCGAGTTTTTGCACCATCGATGCGGTCTCGGCTAGAAAGTTGGCGGCGCGGTAGCGTGACATTTCTTCGCGCACGTAGCGGCGCATGTTGTTGGGGTTGCGCACGAGCATTTTTAGCAGATTCCAACCGATGACTGGGGTTTCGAGCAAATCTAAACCGCCGAACAGCGAGTAATTTTCGCGGCCGAAGGCGGGGATCGCCGTCGGGCCAAACAGCACTTTGCCGTCGACCGTTCGGGTTACGTGCACGCCTAAGAACGGCATATTGATATCGGGCGCCGGATAAATCAGCCGCTGGATTTGGGCCGCGAAGGGCTCATTGGCCTTCCAGTAAAGGCCTTTAAAGGGTAAAATTTTGTAATTCAAACCCACACCAAACAGGTGCGCGATTCGGTCGGCGTAGGCGCCGGCGGCATTGTATAAAAATCCGTAAGTCCATTTGTGCGTTTTTGTCTCGAGCACGCGGGCCGCCGTATCGACGGCGCGGACCTGTTGATTGAACTCCACCTGCACACCCAGCTCGCGCAACTCCGCCACTAATTTTTTTAGCACGGCCTTTGAGTCGATCACATACGTTTTGGGCGACCAAATCGCATGCGAAAAACTTTTGGCTTGCGGCTCGAGCTCTTTAAGTTCTTGCAGGGTGATTTTTTTTGCCTCAACGCCATTGACCTTCGCGCGATCTAACAGGGTGTCGAGCGTGGCCACGGTTTCGGGTTTAGTGGCGACGATCACTTTGCCGCACTTGAGCAGCGGGAGCCGGTGCTGTTCAGCGTACTCGGTGAGCTTGCGATGCCCCTCCACGCAGAATTTGGCTTTGAGCGAATCGGCGGCGTAGTAAATCCCCGCATGCACGACGCCGGAGTTGCGCCCGCTGGCGTGCAGTCCCGCCTCAGGTTCTTTCTCGAGGATTAGAATTTTGCCTTGTTTTTTTAGCGCCAGCTCGCGCGCGAGGGTTAGGCCGACAATCCCCGCGCCGACGATGATAAAGTCATAGGTTGTAGCGGTCGGAGTGTTGTTGGCCATGGGGTAGTTTTATCTTAGATAAAGCGCCGGAGCCAGCGGATCGTACTGCGGGCGCCCACAGACATTCCTAGACCTTAAGCCCTATGTGAAGAGCGATAGATGTGCCCACAGCAGGAGCAACTTGTGGATGAAAAGAATCACCCACAATTGGGCTT